>NZ_JASJAV010000026.1 GCF_030066895.1 Breoghania sp.
ACGGATCACGGATCACGGATCACGGATCACGGATCACGGATCACGGATCACGGATCACGGATCACGGATCACGGATCACGGATCACGGATCACGGATCACGGATCACGGATCACGGATCATAGCTTGTCGGCTCGACACTTCATTGACAAGCTGCGTAAAACAAAAAAAGTTCCTCTTGCCGACGGTTGACCGCGGGCCGGACCGGCCCTAAGCTGGAGCGAAGCTCGTTTTTCCGAAACGAGAACGAGGATGCCTTGGCCCGCAAGCCGCCCCGTCCTTCCCGATCCCGTTCCGACGCCAAGCCGGCGATACGGCCCGCAAAGGCGCGCGATACGCGTGCGCCGAAGGGCGCCCAGCATGTCACCGGACGCTGGCCCGTGGTGCTGGAAACGACCGGCTGGGAGGATTACGAACTTCTCGACATGGGCGACGGCGAAAAGCTGGAGCGCTACGGCCCCTACACGATCCGCCGTCCCGAGGCGCAGGCGATGGGCACCCGCCGCCTTCCCGTCTCCCGTTGGGAGGGGACGGATGCGACGTTTACCGGCGATGTGGAGGAAGAAAGCCCCGGCCGCTGGCGGTTCAAGCGCGAGTTGCCCGAGACCTGGCAAATGCAGGTTGAAGCAGCGCGCTTCAACGGCCGCTTCATGTCGTTTCGCCATGTGGGCGTGTTTCCCGAACAGATCGCCCATTGGGAATGGACGGGAGACCGCAGAGGCCGGACGGCCGCTGAAGGTTCTGAACCTTTTCGGTTATACGGGTCTCGCCTCGCTGCTCGCCGCCCATGCGGGAGCGGAGGTTACCCATGTGGACGCCTCCAAGAAGGCGATCGGCTGGGCGCGGGAGAACCAGGCGCTGTCCGGCATGGAGTATCTGCCGATCCGCTGGATCTGCGACGACGCGATGAAGTTCCTCGCGCGCGAGGAACGGCGCGGCAACACCTAATGACGGCATCATTCTCGATCCGCCGAAATACGGGCGCGGGCCGAAGGGCGAAGTGTGAGATCTCTTCACCGACCTTCCGGCCATGCTCGATCTTGTGCGCGCGGTGATGGCGAAAGATGCAAGCTTCATCATCCTGTCGATCTATGCGATCCGCGCCTCTTTGCCTTTCCAACCACGAATTGATGATGTACGTGATGCACGACCTTCCCGGCACCGTGGAATCCGGCGAACTGGTGATCCGTGAGACGGGTCCCGCCGAACGGGCGCTTTCCACCTCGCTCTTTTCGCGCTGGAGTGCCAAATGAGCTTTGAGAGACCCGACGGCCACCACAGCCAACGCCCCGGCCAGGTGAAAACCGTGACCAGCGTTTCCAACCCGGTCATCAAGGACATCCGCGCCCTCGTTTTCCAACGCAAACGACGCAAGGAGGCGGTGTTGTTCGTCGCCGAGGGGCTGAAGCTCGTCACTGACGCGATGGAAGCCGGATGGCCGATCCGCACGCTCGTGTTCGGCGGCGAGCTCCGCGACCACGAGATGGTGGCCAAGGCGGCCGCCACAGCGCGGGCCCGCGGCGCGCTGGTGCTCGACGTTTCGCGCGCCGTTCTCACCTCGATCACCAGACGCGACAACCCGCAGATGGTGGTCGGCGTCTTCGAGCAGCAATGGGCGGAGCCGGAGAGTATCGCGGCCAAGCCCGACGCCTTGTGGATCGGGCTCGACCAGGTGCGCGATCCCGGCAATCTCGGCACGATCGTGCGTACGGCGGATGCGATCGCGCCAGCGGCGTGGTGCTGATCGGCGACACGACCGATCCCTTCGCTGTGGAAGCGGTGCGCGCGACGATGGGCTCAATCTTCTACGTGCCGCCGGTGCGCATGAGCCGCGCGGATTTCCTAAAATGGCGCGACAAATGGACCGGCAGCTTAATCAGAACACACCTGAAGGGCACAATCGACTATCGTAAAATTGAGTATAAAGGTCCGGTTATGTTGTTGATGGGCACGGAGCAATCCGGCCTGCCCGACGAGATGGCCGAGGCCTGTTCGCAACTGGTTCGTATTCCGCAAGCGGGCAAGGCCGACAGCCTCAACCTTGCGGTGGCGACCGCCGTCATGCTGTTCGAAATCAAACGCGAGACATTGGAGCTCTGATCAATGCGCCTGTTCGTCTTCGGCCTCGGCTATTCCGCCCGCGCTTTCGTCGAGAAGATGCGCGACCGGCTTGACTGGGTCGGGGGCACCACGCGCTCGAGCGAAAAGGCGGAAAGCCTGTGTGCGGCCGGGATCGAGCCGTTCCTGTTTGACGGCGAAGCTCCGGGCGACGGCATTGCCGAGGCGCTCTCAAAGGCGGCGCACGTTCTCGTCTCCATCGCACCGGGCGAGGCGGGCGATCCGGTTCTCGCGCACCATCGCGCCGATATCGCCGCCGCCCGGCCCGAGTGGATCGGTTATCTCTCCACCATCGGCGTCTACGGCGATCACGACGGGGCGTGGATCGATGAGGAGACGGAGACGGTGCCGCGCTCCGAGCGCTCCAAGCAACGGCTCGTCGCAGAAAACGCCTGGCTGGATCTGGCGCGCGAGACGGATATTCCGGTCGGTATCTTCCGGCTTTCCGGCATTTACGGTCCCGGCAAGAACGCCTTCGTCAATCTGGAAAAGGGCACGGCACGGCGTCTCGTCAAGCCGGGGCAGGTCTTCAATCGTATCCACGTGGAGGACATTGCGGGGGTGCTGGAGGCGGCTGCCACGGCGCCTGCGACCCGCATCTACAACGTGACCGACGACGAGCCCTGCCCGGCGCAGGACGTGGTGGAATACACGGCCGACCTCATCGGCCTGCCCTGCCCGCCGGATATCGATTTCGAGACGGCCGACCTCTCGCCGATGGCGCGCTCATTCTATGCGGAAAACAAGCGAGCTTCGAACGCCCGCGTAAAGGAGGAACTGGGCTACCGTTTCCGCCACCCGACCTACCGCGATGCGCTCCAGCACATGCTGGCGGACGGCTGGAAGTAGCACGCGCGTTTTGGGAAGAGTGGGACACGTGGCCCATTCCGGGGTGCTCATCCCGATATCTGCGTGAGCCACGCGTCACTCGCCCTTGTACGGTTGTCATCCCCGCGCAGGCGGGGAACCAGTAACCACCAACCCCTCTTTGAATTGAATAACTTGCCTCACGGGATACTGGATCCCCGCCTGCGCGGGGATGACACTTCGGGGCAAAACGTGCCCGTTTTCGACCGGACTGAAAGGAGCCTGAGGTAAATCTGAAGCGCTCATTTTCTTGCGCCTCGTTCCTCACTCCCTCATTCAATACCCCGGCAGAACCAGCACCTTCGGCCGCTCCGGCAATGCATTCAGCGACAAGACCACCGAGGGACCGGCGTTCATCTCCACCGGAATGTCCTCACCCATCCGTCTCAGGAACCTGTTGAAGCTGATCTGACCGAAATAGTGCATCGGCAGGATGATCGAGGAACGCAGGCGGCGCACCACTTCCAGCATGCCCTCGCTGCTCATCGTGTAGCTGCCGTCGACGGGCACCATCAGCACGTCGATCCTCCCGATCCGGGCGTAGTGTTCATCGGAGAGACGATGGTGCAGATGCCCGATATGACCGATGCACAGGCCCGCCACCTCGAAAATGAAGATCGAATTGCCGTCCGCCTCCATCGTTGCGACCCCGGAGCGGATGTCGGTGGTGACATTGCGGATCAACACGTCCTCGACCTGCAGATGATAGTCCGCCGGTCCCTCGCCCGTATCCCAGCCACTACACGGAATTGCTCGATCGCCGAATCGAGCAATTCCGTGTAGTGGCTGGAATGGGCGTGGTTCATGGTCACCACGCGCGGCACGATACCGCCCGCATAGCCGTTGTAGTCCGTGGCGATGGTGACACCTGCTGCGCTCTCGATTAGGAAGGTGGAATGGCCGACGAATGTGATGCCGACTTCGTGCGGCGACAGGCGCCGTTCGACGGAGACACGGCGAAAGGCCCTGCGGCACGGGCTGGCTGTGAGGAAATCAGGGCGCCGAGGAGGGCGAGAGCAAACACCGACAGGCCCGTTGCAAGACGGAACCTTGAGCTCAGCAGGCCACGTTTGGCAAAGCGCGGCGTCGACACGGCGTTGCTCCCTCACCCGAACGGGGAAAGGGTAGCGACGTTACGGCAGCGCACAAGCCGCAATGGCAGCAGCCCGGCACAATTCATCATGAAACAGGGGGAGAGAAAAGCCGGTGCGGTTAGATGCCTCGATCCCTCCACCGTCATCCCCCGGCTTCGTCCGGGGGATCCAGCGCTCTCCGCATATGACGCGACCCGGTGGATTGCCCAGACGAAGCCGGGCAATGACGATGGAAAGAGTTGTGTTTCGTGAGGTCGCGGACCTCACCCGGCCGGCTGGGCGACCATGCGCAGGTAGGGCTTCAGGGTCCGGAAGCCGTCCGGGAAGGCCTTTTTCGCGTCCTCGTCCGACACAGTCGGCACGATGATCACGTCTTTGCCGTGCGCCCAGTTGGCTGGGGTCGCGACCTTGTGCTGTGCAGTGAGTTGCAGCGAATCCACCACGCGCAGAACCTCATTGAAGTTGCGCCCGGTGGAGGCCGGATATTCGATCTTCAGCTTGATCTTCTTGTCCGGGCCAATGACGAAAAGCGAGCGCACCGTGGCGGTATTGTCGACGTTCGGATAGATCATGCCATAGGCGGTGGCGACCTCCTTGGAGGGATCGGCGATGAGCGGGAAGTTCAGCGCCACGCCCTGTGTCTCCTCGATGTCGCCGATCCAGGCGCGGTGATCCTCGATCGGATCAACCGACAGGCCGAAGACCTTCACTTCGCGCTTCTCGAACTCGTCCTTGAGCTTGGCAGTCATGCCGAGTTCGGTGGTGCAGACGGGCGTGAAATCCGCAGGATGGGAGAACAGGATCGCCCAATGACCGTCGGTGATCTCGACCTCGAAGTCGGAGGCAATGTCGCCGAGAAGAAGCGCGGACATGAAAACCCCCTTATTTTGAACAGTCGGAATATAACTTAACGGCAGTGCAAAACAAAAGGTCGGATCGCACACCGTCGGTAGACGGTTGCGATCCGACCTTTTGAAACCGGCCGCTCCTTCAGAACGGTATCAGTCGTCCATTTTCAGCGCCTGGATGAAGGCTTCCTGCGGGATTTCCACCTTGCCGAACTGACGCATGCGCTTCTTGCCCTCTTTCTGTTTGTCGAGGAGCTTGCGCTTGCGGGTGGCGTCACCGCCGTAGCACTTCGCGGTCACGTCCTTGCGCAAGGCCGAAAGCGTCTCGCGCGCGATAACCTTCGCACCGATGGCCGCCTGAATGGGGATCTTGAACATGTGCCGAGGGATCAGTTCCTTCAGCTTCTCGCACATGGCGCGACCGCGTCGCTCGGACTGCGAGCGGTGAACCAGCACGGAGAGCGCATCCACCGGCTCCTCGTTCACCAGGATCGACATCTTCACCAGATCTCCGGCGCGGTAGTCGGAGAGGTGATAGTCGAAGGAGGCATAGCCCTTGGAGATGGATTTCAGCCGATCGTAGAAATCGAACACCACCTCGTTGAGCGGCAGGTCGTAGACGACCATGGCACGGCTGCCGACATAGGACAGGTCGATCTGCAGGCCGCGACGCTCCTGGCACAACTTGAGGATGCCGCCCAGATATTCGTCCGGCGTCATGATGGTGGCGCGGATCCACGGCTCGCGGATTTCCGCGATCTTAACCACGTCCGGCATGTCGGCCGGGTTATGCAGCTCGATCTCGGTGCCGTCGGTCAGGCTGATCTCGTAGACGACGGACGGGGCGGTGGCGATGAGGTCGAGATCGAACTCGCGCTCCAGCCGCTCCTGGATGATTTCCAGATGCAGAAGCCCGAGGAAGCCACAGCGGAAACCGAAGCCGAGCGCTGCCGAGGTCTCCATCTCGTAGGAGAAGCTGGCATCATTGAGGCGCAGCTTGCCCATGGCGGAGCGCAGATCCTCGAAATCGGCGGCATCGACCGGGAATAAGCCGCAGAAGACCACCGGCTGCGCGGGCTTGAAGCCCGGCAGAGCGTGCTTGCACGGCTTGCAATCGTCGGTGATCGTATCGCCGACGCGGGTATCGGCCACTTCCTTGATGGAGGCGGTGAAGACGCCGATCTCGCCGGCCAGTAACTCGTCCTTGACCAGCAGCTTCGGGGTCATGACGCCGACGCGGTCAACGTCGTAGACGGCGCCGGATCTCATCATGCGGATGCGCTGGCCCTTCTTCAGCTTGCCGTCGATGACGCGCACCAGCACCATCACGCCGAGATAGGCGTCGTACCAGCTATCGACCAGCATGGTCTTCAAGGTCGCGCCCGGATCCCCGTCGGGGGCCGGCAGACGATGGACGATGGCTTCCAGCACGTCCTCGATGCCGAGACCGGTCTTGGCGGAAACCATAACCGCATCGGAAGCATCCAGCCCGATCACGTTCTCGATCTGCTGCTTGATGCGCTCCGGTTCGGCCGCGGGCAGATCGATCTTGTTGAGGACGGGGACGATCTCGTGATCGTTGTCGAGCGCCTGGTAGACGTTGGCGAGCGTCTGGGCCTCGACGCCCTGGCTCGCATCGACGACGAGAAGCGAGCCCTCGCAGGCCGCCAGCGAGCGCGAGACCTCGTATGCGAAATCCACGTGGCCCGGAGTGTCGATCAGATTCAGGAAATACTGCTTGCCGTCATTGGCGTTGTAGATCAGCCGGACGGTCTGCGCCTTGATCGTGATGCCGCGCTCGCGCTCGATATCCATCGAGTCGAGCACCTGCTCCTTCATCTCACGCTCCAACACCGTGCCGGTCGACTGGATAAGCCGGTCCGCCAGCGTCGACTTGCCGTGGTCGATGTGGGCAACGATGGAGAAATTGCGGATGTGGTCGAGTTTCTGCGTCGTCATGGACGCTGAGATAGCATCACCCGCGAAAGCCGCAAAGCGGAATTGGCATCCTTTGGCGCTGCAGGCACAAAAACAAAGAGGGCCGCACATGGCGGCCCTCCGTGAGATCGATGTGACCTCGTGTCCGGATCAAATCCCGGCGAAACCGTACGTTGCCGGAGGCTGCTCTTGCACCGACACCTTCCGCCCAGACATCAGGGCCACATTCAGGGTCTTAATCGACATGGGCTCACCTCCTTTCGGTTGTTGACGACACGACTGACGTAATGCGCCGAATGCGTCGTTCAAGATCCGAAAAAAAGGACACGACAGTCTCAGCGCGCCTCTAGAACCGCGACGCACGCGTTCGGCAATGCCGCAAGCGCCATGGGCGGCTTCGGCTTGTGCGGCTTGGCATCGGGTTTCGGCACCCACGGCTCGTCCGACATCCACCAGGCAAGCGACTTGCCGCAACCGTCGCCCGGAGGCGGGGTCGCCTGGTTCTTGCAGGCGCTATCGCCTGCCGGACACTTCAGCCTGACATGGAAATGATAGTGGTGCCCCCACCAGGGCCGCACGACGGATGAGACGGGCGTGGGCGGCGGTGAATTTCTTCGGATCGACGGAGCGATCCGCGCCCTTCACATCAAGACGCCCGCGCAACATGGAGACGGCGGAAACATTCTCGCGCTCCGATGCGCTCATGATGTGATCCGGCATCTGCTTCAGCCAGATATCAGCATTGAGCCCGATCTGATGGCTGGCATGGCCGGAGGTCATCGGCCCGCCGCGCGGCTGCGCCATGTCGCCGACCATCAGTCCGCGCCAACCGAGTTTCGGCGCATCGCGACCGAGATCCTCGAGATAGTCGATCAGCTCGGGCTGCCCCCAGAAGCGGTTGCGCGACAGCCGCATGACCTGAAAGCCCCGCCCGTTGGGAGGCAAGGCCACCGCACCGGCCTGACAGCCCTTGGCATAGGAGCCGATGGCCTGCGGTCTCATGGCCGCCGGTCGCGTCATCTTGCCGAAGTAGTCGCGCGCGGGCGCATCCATGCGCAGCTTGAGCGGCGCGGGCGCAGGCGGCACCACCTTGACCTGCGGCACGGCACACACTTCTGTCGAAACGGGAGCCATGCAGGGCTTGGGCGGCGGCGGCAGGTTTTCCGCAGCAACCGGAGAGAGACTGATCGCAAGGGCGAGGGCGAGCGCGCTCCCGATGCAGACGGTAGCTGACGGCAATGCGGGAGGGCGTATCACCCCTCGCTCCCCTTCTTCAAAACCGGCCTCAGTCGGCCGCGCACAGCCGAAATCGCAGCCCGACGATTCGTTCGCGGCATTGAGGACAGCAATCATGAGAACATTGTGTCCTTGCCCGAGCCTCACCTTCAGCGCTCATTCCAGCCCATGCGCCCGGTCTGATCAGCCACCGCTGCTTATGGATCCGATCCCGAAATCGCCCAGCGCGGGCAGCAGGCGTCCCTCGATATCCTGCGGACGCGAAAGCCGGTGGTCACCGTCGCGGATCAACGTCAGCGTGACGTCGCTGAGCGGCAGGCGCGAAACCAGTTCCAGCGCATGCTGCCACGGCACGTCCGTATCCTGCATGCCCTGAAAGATACGCACCGGGCAGCCCGGATCGACGGATCCGCCGAGCACCAGGTTCTTGCGCCCGTCCTCGATCAGTTCGCGGGTATAAAAATACGGCTCGTCGGCATATTCGGATGGCCGTTCGTAGCGCCCCGTCGTCTCGATCTGGTGCTTCACGTCCTCGGGGAATTCCTTCCACAGGAGTTCCTCGGTAAAATCGGGGGCCGGGGCAACCAGGATCAGGCCCGCGACATTGCCGGTTTGCTTTCGCGACAACGCCAGCAGCAATGCGATCCAGCCGCCCATCGAAGAACCGATGATCACGGTCGGCTGGGTGCAGAACGTATCGAAGACGGCTTGCGTCTCCTCCAGCCAGCGCGAGATGGTGCCGTCGACGAAGGCGCCACCCGACTCGCCGTGGCCGGAATAATCGAACCGTGTGACGGCATGGCCGGCCTCGCGCGCAACACAGGCCACTTCCACGGCCTTGGAGCCCAGCATATCGGACTTGAAGCCCGACAGCCAGATCACGCCGGGCGCCTTGCCGGGCACGTGCCGCACGGCAATCTGCCGCTGACTGGAGCCCTCGCCCACGGAAAGGAATTGCGGATCACGCTCACTCATCTAATAGGTTCCCCGTCAAATGCCTCGCCTCGGATTCGAGGTGTGGCACAGGCGACAGGAGAAGAAAACCCCGTGACGACGATCCTGCAGGTCGTACCCGAATTGGAAACCGGCGGCGTAGAACGCACCGCGGTCGATATGGCGCAGGCCTGCAAGGCACGCGGATGGCGCGCGCTGGTGGCAAGCGCGGGCGGACGGCTGGAAGCGGAGCTGGCGCAAGTCGGCGGCGAACACATCGCCATGCCGCTCGCCTCCAAGAACCCGTTCGTGATGGCCGCCAATGCCGGGCGGCTGGCGGAGATCGTGCGCCGGGAAGAAGTCTCCATTCTCCATGCGCGAAGCCGGGCTCCCGCATGGTCGGCGCTTTATGCCGCACGCAAGATCGACGTTCCTTTCGTGACCACCTATCACGGCGCCTACGGGCAGAAAAACGCTCTGAAGGGCTTCTACAATTCGGTGATGGCGCGCGGCGATGCGGTGATCGCCAATTCCCACTATACCGCTGGGCTCATCCGCGACCGGTACGGCGTTTCCGGCGAGCGCGTCACGGTCATTCACCGCGGCAGCGATATCGAGGCGATCGCGAACGTCCCGCCGGAGCGCGTTGCCGCCATGCGCGCGACCTGGGGCGTTGACGACAAGACCCGAGTGGTTCTGCAGCTCGCCCGCCTCACCCACTGGAAGGGCCAGGGCGTGACCATCGACGCCTTCGCCGGGCTCGATCCCGCCTTGCGCGAAGACATCGTGCTGATCCTTGTCGGGGATGCGCAGGGGCGCGAGGATTATGTCGCGGAGCTTGAGGCCAGTATCGCGCGGCACAGGCTGAACGGACGCATCCGCCTCGTCGGCCATTGCGCGGACGTCCCGGCCGCCATGAATGCGGCCGACGTGGTTGCCGTCTCCTCCGTGGAACCGGAAGCCTTCGGCCGGGCGGCGGTGGAGGCGCAGGCCGCGGGGCGCCCCGTCATCGTTTCTGATCTCGGCGCGGTTCCCGAGACGGTGCTGGCCCCTCCCCGGGTTGCGACCGAGGAGCGCACCGGCTGGCGCATTCCGGCCGGCGATGCACACGCGCTGAGTGCGACGCTCACCGAGGCCCTGACGCTCGCCCCGCAGGCTCTGAACGCCCTGAGTGCGCGGGCTCGCGCCAATGCCGCCCGGTTCTCGCTTGAAGCCATGTGCGGACAGACGCTGGACGTCTATAGCCGTCTTCTTCGCTAACCCATTGGAAATTCGGGACCGACGCCCCATATGGATGCGGACAAAAGAGCATGGTCCTCCCCATCGACTTTCAGGGGATTGGTTGACTTTTCCGCACTTTCGCGCAACTCTGGCCATTGCAACGCAAGCGCGCTGATCCTATTCCCCTGCTCGTGCGCATACCGGGCGGGGTAGAGTTGTATGAAACGTCCTTAGCGACTGTTTCTGAAGGGCTTGGCTGGGTTTGCATCTCTTAAGAACAACGATCGGCAATTACAGAGGAGTTACCGACCATTCGCCGTCCATTCCGCGCACCGCCACCCCAAAAGGAGGGGCCGCGCATTAACGAAGACATTCGCGTACGCGAAGTCCATTTGATCGATCACGAAGGCAACAACCGGGGTGTCATCCCGGTGGAAGAGGCCAGGCACATAGCCGGGGATGCCGGGCTCGACCTCGTGGAGATTCAACCGAGCGCTAATCCCCCGGTCTGCAAGATTCTCGACTACGGACGTTACAAGTACCAGGCGCAGAAGAAGGCCGCCGAGGCCCGCAAGAAGCAGAAGACCGTCGAGCTCAAGGAAGTGAAGATGCGTCCGAACATCGACACCCATGATTATGAGGTGAAGATGAAGAGCATGCTGCGTTTCTTTGACGGCGGTGACAAGGTAAAGGTCACCTTGCGCTTCCGCGGCCGCGAAATGACGCACCAGGACCTTGGCTACAAGCTGATGCAGAAGGTCAAGGAAGAGACGGCCGAGATCGCCAAGGTGGAATTCGAGCCCAAGGTCGAAGGCCGCCAGATGATCATGGTCCTGGCGCCGCGTTAAGGCGACAGGGGTTCAGCCCGTCCAAAAGGTTTCAATGCCCGGCCACGCGCCGGGCATTTTTGTTGGGGATGGGGCCCGACCTCGCGCCGAGCCTTTTTGATGGGGCTTGGGGAGCACCCGCTCCTAGCGGGGATTTTCGTCTGAAAGACTCCGCAAACGTGGAATCCCTGCGCTTGCATTCCGCGTCCCTTCCCCCCTATAACCGGCCGGCTCCGAGCGACCCGGCTGAATAGGGCATGCCGCGGTGGCTCATGAATGCATCCAAAGATCAGTGGCTTGGCCGACCTCTTCACCGGGGTCACTTCAAGCCGCGCCAAGGAAAGGACGCAAAATGCCCAAGATCAAGATGAAGACGAAAGCAGGCGCCAAGAAGCGCTTCAAGGTGACGGCCTCCGGCCGCATCAAGGTGGCGGCTGCTGGCAAGCGGCACGGCATGATCAAGCGGACGAAGAAGTTCATCCGCAACGCACGCGGCACCATGGTCCTCGCCGACCAGGACGCGAAGATCGTCAAGAAGTACATGCCCTACCTCTGAGGGTAGTGGTCCAAGAGACGACCAGGAGATCAGCCAATGGCACGCGTCAAACGGGGCGTTACCGCCCATGCCCGCCACAAGAAAGTCATCAAGGCCGCCAAGGGCTACTATGGCCGCCGCAAGAACACCATCCGCATTGCCAAGCAGGCGGTGGAGAAGGCGGGCCAGTACGCCTATCGCGACCGTAAGGTCCGCAAGCGGAATTTCCGCTCGCTGTGGATCCAGCGCATCAATGCTGCCGCCCGCGAGCACGGCCTGACCTATGGCCGCTTCATCGACGGCCTGAACAAGGCCGGCGTGGAAATCGACCGCAAGGTTTTGTCCGATCTCGCCATCCATCAGCCGGAAGCTTTCAAGGCCCTGGTGGACAAGGCGCAGTCGACCCTCGCATAAGGCGAGACAATTCCGATCATTTTCGAAAAGGGCGTGCCCGCCGGGCGCGCCCTTTTTGTTTGCGCGCGGACCTCGCTCGGATGACGCGAAAGCCGCCCTGCGGGTGAACCTTCGCGGGCGCCTTCCTATTTTCGCATGAAACCCGTGTTTGATCCCTCGGAAGGTTCTCCCATGAAACTTTCCGTCCTCGATCTCGCTTTTGTCGGCGAAGGCGAAGGTCCGCGCGAGGCGCTCGATCGGGCGCGACACGTCGAAAAGCTCGGCTACGAGCTCTTCTGGCTCGCCGAGCATCACAACATGGTCGGCATTGCCAGTACGGCGACTTCCGTCGTCATCGGCCATATCGCGGCCGGCACATCGACGATCCGGGTGGGGGCTGGTGGGATCATGCTGCCCAACCATTCACCGCTGGTGATCGCGGAACAGTTCGGTACGCTGGAAACACTGTTTCCGGGCCGCATCGATCTGGGGCTCGGGCCCGCGCCCGGCACCGACCAGACGACCTTGCGCGCCCTCAGGCGCACGCCCGACAGCGGCGATACCTTTCCCCGCGGCGTGCTGGAACTTCAGGCATTGTTTGGCCCCGGCCGGAGAAAACCAGCTCGTGTGCGCCGTGCCGGGAGCCGGCACCAACGTTCCCTTGTGGATCCTCGGCTCCAGCCTATTCGGCGCAAAGCTCGCCGCCATGCTGGGGCTCCACTACGCCTTCGCCTCCCACTTCGCGCCGCAGGCGATGGAACAGGCGCTGGCGGTCTACCGGGCCGAGTTCCAGCCCTCCGGAATAATCGATGCGCCTTACGCCATGGTCGGGGTCAACGTCTTTGCCGCCGATACGGAGAGAGAAGCAAAACGGCTCGCCACCTCCCTGCAAATGCGTTTCACCGGCATGCTGCGCGGCGATCGCGGCCTGACCCAACTGCCCATCGACGATATCGAGACCGACTGGACGCCGATAGAAAAGGCGCGCGTGCAGGAGATGCTGCGCTGTACCTTTATCGGCAGCCACGACACGCTGAAACGTCAGCTTTCCGAGTTCGCAGCACCGTTCAGGCCGACGAGTTCATTGTCTCCTCGGGCATCTACGACCATGCGGCACGGCTGAAATCCTATGAGATCCTGGCCGATGTCAGAAAGCGGATAGGGAAAGAAGCGGCGGCCTGACGAGACGCGCCCTTCGTGCCGCCCGGCCTCAATTGGGCGGCACGAAGGACTGCGAAATCTCGATGAATTCCGGCAAGGCCTCGCAGACATCCCCGTGGGCGGCAAGGGCCGGATAGCACTCCGCATCGAAGAGATGTGGATGGGCTTCTCTGAGGAAGCGCAGAGTGCAGGCGATCGCGATATCCGCATGGCCGATGCTGGGCCCGAACCACCACGGCCCGCGTCGCGCGATCCTTTTCCAGAGCCGCCAGCACGCGGGTGATCTGGCCGCCGCAACGATCGATCCAGTCTTGCGACGTCTCCTCGTGCAGCACGCCTTCGTAAACAAGCGCCACGGCCTTGTCCGCAAGCCCCGTGCCGAGGGCCGCGATCTTCAGCGCCTGGCGACGCTTGACGCCGCATTCGGCGATCAGGGCCCGGGACCGGCCCGCCATCTCGTCGAGCGCATCCAGAATGGCGAAGCTCTCGACCAGCACTTCCCCGTCATTGAGCACAAGCGTGGGCACGCGGCACAACGGATTGACCGAGGTCAGCTTGTCCTTATCGCCGAAAACCGACCACGGGCGATGTTCGAAACCGAGACCGTAAAGCCGCATGGCAATGGCGACACGCCGCACGTAAGGGGAATCGAACTGGCCGATAAGGATCACGAGCATCTCCCGGATTGGAGCGAAAAGACCGTTTGAACAATCTGACACGCTATCAAGGCGGAGATTTCGCTCAAAAACCAGAGAAAACAACCGGGGTGGATCATCACGCCGCCGTTTTTCGCACTGCGACCGAGAAGCCAAATGTGATCTTGAGGGGATGCGGACAAACCGTTACACCTCTAGCAGGCTCGCGTTAGGTCAAGGGGCGGACAGATGGACAATCTCAAGGCGGAGCTCTTGCGCAGATTGTGGTACGTGGCGACGGTTGGGTCCGACGTCGCTCCGGGCAAGATGATCACCAGGAAACTGTTGGGCGAGCCGGTTCTGATCGGCCGTGACGCCGAGGGCCGGGTCTTCGCGCTGCGCGACATCTGCCCCCATCGCGGCATCCCGTTGTCCTACGGCCGCTTCGACGGCGAGACCGTGCAGTGCTGCTATCACGGATGGCGGTTCGACACCGAAGGCACCTGCACCGAGATCCCCTCCACCCACGAATACCAGACCATCGATCTTTCCCGGATCACCTGCGGCGCCTTTGCCTGCATCGAACGTCAGGGGCTGATCTGGATCTATTTCCCCGAAAAGAGAGAGACGCCGGAGGAAGGCCGCCAGCCGGAACCGCCGATGTTGCCGGGTTTCGGACCTAACGATCCGCCGAAGCTCGCCATCACGCAGCCGTTCGACTGCTCGGTCGATCACGCGGCGCTGGGCCTGATGGATCCGACCCACGCCGCCTTCGTGCACACCTCGTGGTGGTTCAAGAAGAACGGGACCAAGCTTCGTTCGAAGGTGAAGGAATTCGCGCCTTCGGAACTGGGCTGGGCGATGGTGCGCCACAAGATCCCGACGCAGAACATCGCCTACCGCTATCTGCTGGGCGACAACGTGACGACGGAAATTTCCTACCGGCTGCCGGGCCTCAGGATCGAGCATATCGAGGGCGACAAGCATCAGGTGCTGGGGCTGACCACGATCACGCCGATCGATGAGGATCACACGGAAGTCCGGCAGATCTTCTGGGCCAGCATGGGCTGGATCGCGCCGCTGAAACCGCTCTTCCGGCATCTGATGAACGTCTTCCTCGGCCAGGATCGCCGCGTCGTCATCCAGCAGCGCGAAGGGCTCGTCTACAATCCCAAGCTGATGCTGATCAACGACGCGGACACACAGGGCCGCTGGTGGATGCAGCTCAAGCGCGAATGGACCGCCTCGGCAGAGGCCGGCCGCGCCTTCGAGAACCCCGTCAAGGCAAAAACCCTGCGCTGGATGAGCTGACGGCCCGGCTCTCGTTCCCCTTATCCTTCTTCTCCTGCAAACATAAATACCTTATGGATTTAATGAGTTAGTGCAGGAGCCACGCATGGATATCGACGTTATCGGCCTGGGCCGGATGGGCGCGGGCATGGCGGAAAACTTTGTCAGGCGGGGCACAAGGTCACCGTCTACAACCGGACGGCGGAGAAAACGGCTCCGCTTGCAAAGATCGGCGCGACCGTCGCGAAGACCCCGGCGCTTGCTTGCGGCGGGGAAGTCGTGGTCACGATGCTGGCCAATGACGAAGCCGTTCGCGATGTCGTTTTCGGCGAGGACGGCATTCTGGCCGCGCTGCTGCCCAAATCGGCGATCCACATTTCATCGAGCACGATCAGCGTCGACCTCGCCGATACGCTGGCCAAGGCTCATGCGGATGCCGGACAGGCCTTCGTCTCCGCGCCGGTCTTCGGACGCCCGGATATTGCGGCCGAAGGCAATCTGTCGGTGGTCGCAGCCGGTTCCGAGGCGGCGCTCGACACGACCCTCCCCCGTCTTCGAGGCGATCGAACGACAGACCTTCCGGGTCTCCGAGACGCCCCATGCCGCCAACCTGGTCAAGCTCAGTGGCAACTTCCTAATCGCGACGGTGATCGAAAGCCTCGGCGAGGCGGTGGCGCTTGTGAGCAAGGACAGGATCGATCCAAACAAGTATCTCGAAATCCTAACCTCCACCCTGTTCGGAGCCCCGGTCTACAAGACCTACGGCACCCTCGTCGCAGAGCAGAAATTCGAGCCTGCAGGCTTTGTCGCCCCTCTCGGCGAGAAGGATATTCGGCTGGCTCTTGCGGCGGCAGAGAAACTCGAAGTACCGCTCCCGATTGCCAGTCTCCTGCGCGATCGGTTCCTGCGGCTGATGGCAAATGGCGGGCACGAGCTTGACTGGTCGGCCTTTTCCCAGCTGGCCATAGAGGATGCGGCGCTGAAGACCGCATCCAGCGACGGGTGAGAGGCGGTCTGTGCTGACCGCCGCTGCCGCGATCATGAGGTTGCGGGACGTCGCCCCCAGGCGATGGTGAAATCGTAGTCGGTCGTGCGGGAGTTCGAGCGGTCGAGCAGCTTGAGAAACGCATCGAGCTAGCTCGGCGACAGGAACCCGTCGGCGATCATCCTCGGTCCGATGGCGATCGCCGTATCGCGGTAAAAGCCGGTGACGACGGGGGTCGGGGTATCGCGCCCGCCCTGCAGCATCGACGTCTCGCTGAAACTCTCCACCCGATCGAGCCCGACCCGCGACAGGCGCAGCGCAAGCGAGCAGCCGAGCTTGTAGTCGATGTCGCGACTTTCGCTCCAGGCGCAGAATGCCTGCCAGTAGGCGAGCCATTCCGGGCTTGTGGTGGACCACAGGGTTGCGGTGTCCGGCTCCATGGTCACCAGTAGTCCGCCGGGTTTCAGGGCCGCGGCCAGGCGCTCGATGACATCGTTGTGCTCGGGCAGATGGTGCAGCACGTTGCGCGCCACGATCAGATCGAAGCCCTCGCCGTTCACGGGCTGGAGAATCGGATCGAGGACGATGTCGAGCTGGCGCACCGAAATCCCCTCGCTGGCCAACCGGTCGATGAAGCTCGTCTCCAGATCCGTGCACACCACACGGCCGGACGTCCCCACGCGCCCGGCCAGCCAGCGCGAGATTGATCCGTTACCCGCTCCGACTTCCAGGTAGCTCCAACCCGCGTCCACTCCCAGCAAATCAAGGCGAAAACACATATAGGGGTCGAGCAACGCCGACAGCATGGCCAGACGCCCTTCCTCGATCGGATCGTCATGGAGCAGCACATATTCCGACATGAATACCTCCCAGCGATGAAACAGTTTGATTTGAAACAAGACCAGAATATCAGCGCCAACGCGCAGCGATAGCTTTGATCGATATCTCCGACGTCACTTTTTCTTCAGGTTCTTTATCGATCGGTCGGACACCAATACAGGGCGCCGTTACGGCATTCGATAGTCCTTGCGCTCGGCCCGGCACCGGGTATGATCGCTGGGCTTTGCCAAGAGGCGTCGTGATGAATTTCGAAACTGGACAGTGCGAAGTCGGAACCAAGACACGCGGAACCGCGGGCTTCGCGGGCGTGCGCAGTCCGTTCCTGCCTGCTCACCAGAGTCCCGCCTGCGGCTGATTTAGCCGCGCCGACTGACCGATGCCGGACGCGGTGCGAGGTCTGCCGACCGGTCACCGCAATTCCTCTCCTTACGAACCGCGCCATTTGGCAACACGCCTTGTGGCCGGCATCCTGTGGATTGTCCCGGCGTTTCTGCTACAAGATCCGTCGACATTCCGCCGCAGCCCGCGCGACCTCGCGCGGCGCGAAAATATCGAGTGACCATGTCTGACCTGAAATCTCTGGAATCCGAACTGACGGCCGCTATCGAAGCGGCCGGGGACGAGGCGGCGCTGGAAGCCGTGCGCATCCGCGCGCTCGGCAAGAAAGGCGTCGTTTCGGAACAAATGAAGACGCTGGGCAAGGTGAGCCCGGAAGAGCGTCAAACCATGGGCCCGGCGCTGAACGGCCTCAAGGCGCGGATCGGCGACGCGATCGCCGCGCGCAAGGAAGCGCTGGAAGACGCCACACTCGAGACGCGGCTGGCGGGCGAGCGCGTCGACGTCACCCTCCCGGTTCGGCCCGGCCCGGCGACCGAAGGGCGCATTCATCCCGTCTCTCACGTCGTCGATGAACTGACCGCGATCTTCGCCGATATGGGCTTTTCCATCGCCGAAGGGCCGGACATCGAGACGAACGAGCATAACTTCACCGCGCTCAACTTTCCCGAGGGCCATCCCGCTCGCGAGATGCACGACACGTTCTTCTTTCCCGAGAAGGAAGACGGCGATCGGCTGCTCTTGCGCACGCACACCTCCACGGTGCAGATCCACACCATGCGCAACGGAGAGCCGCCGCTGCGGGTGATCATTCCCGGGCGCACCTATCGCTGCGATTCGGACCAGACCCACACTCCGATGTTCCATCAAGTGGAAGGGCTCGTCATCGACAAGGGCAGCCATATCGGCCACCTGAAGTGGGTGCTGCAGGAATTCTGCAAATCGTTCTTCGAAGTCGACGACATCAAGATGCGCTTCCGCCCGTCCTTCTTCCCCTTCACCGAACCGTCGATGGAGGTTGATATCGGGTGCGAGTTCGCCGGCGACGAGATCCGCATCGGCGAGGGCGACGACTGGCTGGAGATCCTGGGCTGCGGCATGGTGCATCCCAACGTTCTGCGGAATTGCGGTCTCGATCCGGACGTCTACCAGGGCTTTGCCTGGGGCATGGGCATCGACCGTATCGCCATGCTGAAATACGGCATGCCGGACCTGCGCGCCTTCTTCGACGCCGATCTCAAGTGGATCAAGCACTACGGCTTCCGCCCGCTCGACCTGCCGACTCTGTTCGGGGGTTTGAGCGCGTGACGGGGCAGCCCGTTGACGATCCTTTTTTGCGCCATTTTTTGCGCCAATAGAGCGATCCAATGAAATTCACCCTTTCCTGGCTCAAGGACCACCTGGAGACGGATGCCACGCTCGACGAGATCGTCGAGACGCTGACGATGATCGGCCTTGAGGTCGAGGAGATCATCGACCCGTCCAAGAAGCTGGCGCCGTTCCACATCGCGAAGGTGCTCGACGCCAAACCCCACCCCAATGCGGACCGGTTGCAGGTCCTCACCGTCGATGCGGGCTCCGGCGATCCGCTGAAGATCGTGTGCGGCGCACCGAATGCACGCGCCGGTCTCGTCGGCGTGCTGGCACGACCCGGCGACTACGTGCCCGGCATCGACGTAACGCTGTCCGTCGGCAAGATCCGCGACGTGGAGAGCTTCGGCATGATGTGCTCGGAGCGCGAGCTTGAGCTCTCCGACGAGCATTCCGGCATCATCGACCTGCCCGAGTATGCGCCGGTCGGCGCGAACTACGCCGAATGGGCGGGGCTCGACGATCCGGTCATCGACATCGCGATCACGCCGAACCGCTCCGACTGCCTGGGTGTCCACGGCGTCGCCCGCGATCTGGCGGCGACGGGCATGGGCAAGTTGATCGAGCCGCGCCGCGAGCAGATTCACGGCGTCGGCGATTGCCCAGTTTCCGTCCAGCTCGCTTTCGGCGACACGCCCTCGCTGTGCCCGGCCTTCGGGCTGCGGCTCGTCACCGGCGTGAAGAACGTGGCGAGCCCGAAATGGATGCAGCAGCGCCTCATCGCCATCGGGCTTCGTCCGATCAACGCGCTGGTCGATATCACCAACTACATGACCTACGACCGCGGCCGTCCGCTGCATGTGTTCGATGCGGCCAAGGTCACGGGCGATCTCGTCGTGCGGCGTGGCCGGGCGGGCGAGAAGATCCTCGCTCTCGACGGTAAAGAATACGCTGTCGATCAGACCATGTGCGTCATCTCCGACGACAACGGGCTTGAATCGATTGCCGGCGTGATGGGCGGCGAACTGTCGGACTGCTCGGAAGAGACCACGGACGTGCTGATCGAGTCGGCCCTGTGGGAGCCGATCAACATCGCCCAGACGGGCCGCAAGCTAGGGCTCAACTCCGATGCCCGCTTCCGGTTCGAGCGCGGCGTCGATCCGGCCTTCATGATCCAGGGGCTTGAGGAAGCCACCCGCCTCGTGGTCGACATGTGCGGCGGAACCGCCAGCAAGATGACGATCGCCGGCGAAGTTCCCGATCACAATCACATCGTCGAATTCCCGCTCTCCGAGGTGAAGCGGCTCTCCGGTCTGGAAGTCTCCGCGGCAGAGATTAAGGTCGTGCTGACGCGGCTCGGCTTCTGGGTTTCGGGCACGGGCAGCCAGTGGAAGGTTGCGGTGCCGAGCTGGCATCCGGATGTGGAAGGCAAGGCCGATCTGGTGGAAGAGGTCATGCGCATCGTTGGCGTCGACAAGGTGCCGACGACCGCGCTGCCGCGGCTCGATACCGTCGGCCGCCAGGTTCTGACCGTCGGACAGGTGCAGCGCAACAAGGCGCGGCGCATGCTGGCCGCACGCGGCATGAACGAGGCGGTCACCTGGTCGTTCATCCCGCAGGAACAGGCCAAGACCTTCGGTGGCGGCCAGCCCGAGATCGAACTCGCCAACCCGATCTCCACCGACATGTCGGACATGCGGCCGAGCCTGATCCCCGGTCTTCTGACCGCAGCCCAGCGCAATGCCGATCGCGGCAACGGCGACGTGGCCCTGTTCGAGGTTGGGCAGGTCTTTCACGGCGATCGTCCCGAGGACCAGAAGACGGTGGCAACCGGCGTGCGCCGGGGCACCGCGGTGATGACCGGTGCGGGACGGCACTGGTCCGGCTCCGCGCCGAGCGTCTCCGTCTATGACGCCAAGGCCGACGCGATCGCCGCGCTTGAAGCGATCGGGGCCCCTACCGGCAACCTTCAGGTCTTCGCCGAGGCGCCCGACTGGTATCATCCGGGCCGCTCCGGCACCCTTCGGCTTGGCCCGAATAACGTGCTGGCCTCCTTCGGCGAGATGCATCCCAAGGTGCTGAAGCAGCTCGACGTGGAAGGGCCGATCGTGGCCTTCGAGGTCCATCTCGATGCAGTACCCGAGCCCAAGCACAAGGGCAAGACCAGCCACAGCAAGGGCGCTCTCGCGATTTCCGGTCTGACGCCGGTCCGGCGCGATTTCACCTTCGTGGTGGATGACGACGTGGACGCCGACAAGCTCGTGCGCGCAGCCCGCTCGGCCGACAAGGCGCTGGTAAAGGACGTCAACGTCTTCGACGTCTATCGCGGCACGGGCGTCGCTGAGGGCAAGAAGTCGATCGCCATCGACGTCACGCTCCAGCCGGTGCAGAAGACGCTCACCGAAGAGGATATCGAGGCGGTCGCCGCCCAGATCATTGCGGGCGTGGAAAAGGCCACGGGCGGCACGCTGCGTGGTTGATCCCTCTCGGCATTCCGGCTCCTCAATACCAATGGCCGAGGCTGCGCACCCATCTGCGCGGCTTCCCCACTGAGGGAACCAGCGACCGGCCGACCTTCGGCCGATCTTCCGGATAACGCGGAGCACCGGCCGCCGGTGCCAGCTCCATGATCCGGCGTATGCGCTCTTCCATCGTTGGATGGGTGCGCAGCTGCGAGGGCTCGGGAATGCGCGGGCCGCCCGCAAGGCCATCACTTCCCAAAGACGTCCCGCACCTTCTCAAGCTTGGCAAGAGCGGACGCGAGCCCCGCCGGATCGCCGGAGAGCGAAACCGCATCCAGATCGGCGTCGTATTCGCGCGTGCGCGACAGGGCGAGCTGCATCAGGCCACCGATGGTGGGCACCGCCAGCAGCAACAGGATGCCCAACCACGACACCCCGGCTCCGTTCATCATGAAGATCGGCAGATTGAACAGCAGGATCATCAGATCGATCAGCGACATCGAACCGGTCAGGCGTGAGACGACATCGGCCAGCGCCATGACGCCCGCGAATTCGCGTAAAGAGAGCTCACGCAACAGACCGCCGGTAACGCATATGACTGCGTCGTCGCGTCCGCCCACGGTGAAGGCGTTGAGCATGCGGCTCGGCACGAAATAGAGTTCCGGGACCGAAGGCAGATCAGCCCGCGCCGACAATTCGCGGATGATCGCGTGACCTTTGAGCAGAATGTGCTCGGGAAGCCGTCGCGCGCGGTAGAGTTTCAGAACGATCTGCGGCGAGACGTTGGAGGCGAAGAACAGCGAGATCGCCCCGCCGATCTGATCCACACCACCCCTTCCAACCCCGCCAGAGCCCAGGCGCAAAGCGCGAGCAATGCGAGGCTGCCGCCTGCGAGCAGCCAGGTATGGACCATGTTGAGGAGCTTGTGCCGACGACGAACGGCCGGACTGAGACGAAGAGGTTCTGTCATTGTCATCATATAGGGCGCGAACGTGAACTTGCATCCCGTCTGCGGGCGAGATCTGGCCGATGGCCTCCCCCATCAGGGGGCCGGAAAGCAGGAGAGGCCCGGCGTGAAACGCCGAGCCTCTCCGTTCGGTTTCATACCCTTGCAACAAGATCAGGTGGCCACGTCCTTCAGGAAGGCATCGACCGCCTCATTGAGCGCGGCGGTCTGACTGGCCACCTCCTATGCCGCGTCCTTCACGTCGGCGGCCGAACAAGTGGTGGCACCGGCATCGTTTTGAAGGCTGAGATCGTATCGGCCACATGGCGCGTCCCCTCGGCAGCCTGAGCGACATTGGCGGAGATTTCACCCGTTGCAGCCCCCTGCTCGTCCATCGAAGCGGAAATGGCAGCCGTGTAGCTGTTGACCTCTTCCATGGTTTCGCTGATCGCGCCGATCGTCTTGACCGCATCCACCGTCGATTCCTGGATTGCGGAAATCTGGGCGCTGATCTCCTCCGTCGCCTTGGAGGTCTGGGTCGCGAGATCCTTCACTTCAGCGGCCACGACCGCGAAGCCCTTACCGGCCTCGCCCGCCCGCGTCGCCTCGATGGTAGCATTCAGCGCCAGCAGGTTGGTCTGTTCCGCGATCGCCTGGATCAAGCCGATGACCTCGCCGATCTTGCTGGAGGCAGCCGCAAGGCCTTCCACCTTTTCGTTGGATGCGCGCGCGCCGTCCGTCGCCTTGGTGACGACGCCGGTGGTGCGCTTGATCTGCCTGCGGATCTCACCGATTGACGCCGACAGCTCCTCCGCCGCGCTGGCCACCGTCTGCACGTTGGACGATGCCTGGCCGGAGACCGAGACCATCTCGTCCACGCGCTGCGAGGTGTTGTCGGCGACCCCGGACAGGGTCTGCGCCGCGCCGCTCATGATCTGTGTCGCAACCGCAATCGCAGCAAGGCGTTCGCTTATCTTATCTCTCCGCGGAATGTTTCGATACGCGCGGTGATCAGGGCCTATTTGTCGCGTTCCTTCGCCCCGCGCGCCTCTTCCGCCTCCAACAGCGCCGTCGATTGCGAACGGGCATCATTGGCCACTTCGACGGCGTGCTCGGAATGCGCAAACGCCTTGGTCAACCGGTCGACGAGCCAGACGAGCACCGCGAGTTCGATGACGACGACCAGCGCGTGCATGATCACCCGAAAGAAACTGCCGCCATCAGGAAAAACCGCATAGGGGTACAGGAAGTTCAACGAAAGGTGATGGACAGCGACGACCCCGGAATAGGCCACGAGAGCGCGCTGATCGACCCATCCGGCCAACGCGATCGCCATGACCGATATGGCCAGATCCGGACCGCCTTCATGATAAAAGGCGACGCCGGCCACAAGCGCGGCGTTACACTAGGCCAATCCGACGAACGCCTTGGCAAATTGCTCTCGAAGAGCATCCAGGGAATTGGGATGGGAGGCAGACTGCACTCTTCGGACGTCAAAAGACTCTCTGTTCCACAAGGCACGCACCGGCAGCCGTCGGATCGGCGACGGTCCACGCTCCGGCGGAATAAAGACGGGAAACGAAGTCCGGTCGGGAAGACGAGGCCACGACGACCCAATCGGCAAAGCCCGATCGCACGAAGCGACCGTCCGCCGCAGCCACGACAACGAGCGCGGCGGAGGCCGATTGCCACGGCGAAACGATGACCGCCACCTGATCTCCTGATCGCGGCGCGAGCCCGATCGCGACGATTCCGGTGGCAACCGCAACGCTGAACAGCGAAAACAGCATCCAATCACGCCACGCCAAGACGCTTCTCCTTGCGTTACTACGTTCGTTGTAACCTTTTATATTTATAATATTAAAATTTCCCTAATAATCATAAACACTTATAATATTTTTATTGTAGTACATTTATCTGTCGTTACTTTTTTCTACCAAGTGATTAGATACTTCACGTAGCACCGATGCATGACTCCGCCGCAGAGCCGCGCACGGCATTGAATCTTCCGATGCGAAACTTCCCGTATCCGCTGGTTGACAGTATTGAACGGAACGAGAATTCTGCGGGCTCTTCGCTGCCTTGTCTGCCTTGTGAAAGGTCTTGCCGGCGATGGTGGAGGAAGATGCGCCAGAGTTGTTCGACAGCGATATTTCAATGACGCAAGACAAATGGGACGAAACCAATCGCGCGAATAATCACGAAAAAGCAGGGAGTGAAAAACGCCCCGAGGAAGTAAGCCGCCGATCTCTGATCGGCCGGTGTCGGCGGCGGTGCCGCTGCGATTGTCGCCGCCCCTGCCGTCGTACGTGCGCAAACGCAAATCACCTGGAAAATGGCGACGAGCTGGCCCAAGGGTTCACCCGGGCCGGGGATCAACACCCAGCGGTTGGCCGACATGATCACCGCCATGTCCGGTGGGAGACTGACCGTGCAGCTTTTCGGCGCCGGAGAACTGGTAACGCCGTTCGAGGTCTTTGACGCGGTGACCTCAGGCGCGGCGGAATGCGGCCACGCGACGCCCTATTACTGGCAGGGCAAGGATCAGGCGTTCCACTTCTTCACCGGCGTGCCCTTCGGCCTGACCGCGCAGGAACATGCCGGCTTGCTCTATTTCGGCGGCGACCAAGAACTGTGGAACCAGGCCTATGCGCCCTTCGGCGTCGTGCCCTTCCTGGCCGGGTCTTCCGGTCCGCAGGCGGACGGCTGGTTTGCAAAGGAAATCAATACGCTCGATAACCTGAAGGACCTCAAGATGCGGATCGCCGGACTGGGCGGAACGATCCTGCGGTGGCTGGGCGTCAACGTTGTGCTGCTGCCACCGGGCGAGATCTTCGCCGCGCTTCAGGCGAGCACGATCGATGCCGCGGAGTGGGTGGGACCGTGGAACGACCTCGCCTTCGGGCTCTACAAGGTCGCCCATTACTACTACATGCCCGCCTTCCAGAAGCTTGGCCCGGCACTTGAGCTGATGGTCAACCAGGCCGCGCTCGACACCCTGCCCGACAACCTGCGCGAAATCGTCAAGCGCGCGGCCATGGCCTCGGCGATGGAATCGCTTGCCGACTTCACGTTCCACAATGCGGAAAGCTTCCGTCCGCAGCTTGAGAAACCGGATGTGAAACTGCGCACCTTCTCGCCCAAGATCGTCACCGCGCTGGCGGCGGAAGCGGAGAAGGTGCTGGAGGACATTGCGTCTGCCAGCCCGCTCGCCAAGGAGGTCTACGCCTCCTTCAGCGCCTATCGCGCCAAGGCGATCGACTACGCGCATTCGGCCGACCTTGCCCACCTTGGCAATGCGCGACAGCGGCCTTTCGGAGCTCTGACGAAATCGAGCCCTCCCGCGTCAAGCGCCCCCTGATAGGAATCGCGCGAGGCACGTGCCGCAACCAGCGAACCATTGTCCGGCATGAACAGGGTGGAGCGGTATTGCGTGCCGATATCGTTGCCCTGTCGCATGCCCTGCGTGGGATCATGTCCCTCCCAGAACTGCGCCAGCACCTGATCCAGTGATATTGCCGCCGGATCGAAGACGACCTTCACCACGTCCGCATGTCCGGTGCCGCCACTGCACACCTCCTCATAGATCGGATTGGGCGTCGCGCCACCCGCATATCCCACGGCGGTCACCCAGACCCCGTCAAGCTGCCAGAAGGTGCGCTCCGCTCCCCAGAAGCAGCCCATGCCGACGAGCAGACTGACGCTGCCTTCCGGATAGGGACCGGCAAGCGGCCGATGATTGACGTGGTGCGTTTCTGCAGTCGCAATCGAGGTCTCACGACCGGGCAAGGCCTCATGGTCGCCGGGCAACCGGGTTTTGCGGCTCATGATCATGAAATCAAAAAGGCTCATCCTGTGCGTCCTTCTGAGAGATAGAAGAGGGCTGCGGAAAGAAGAACCGGTTGATATGAGATAGGTTCGCTGTACGGTTCGGCAACGGCCGGGCGAAGTCACGATCGCGCGAAGTGACGGCAGGCGGGCGACGATCAGATCACGCCGGCATAACGACGCGAGCGCCGGGTTCCCAACCAGACAAACAGGGCGCCAAGCACCCCGGCGACAGCCCAGGTCGGCAGCATCAGGATCCACTGAATGACGGGATCCCAAAGCCACGGCACCTGACTTTGCACGCTCAGGCGCGCGGCTTCGAGGCTATCGGGAAAGAATTCGACCCAATGGACCCCGAGCGGCGTCGACACGAAGTGCGAGGCGGCAATCGATTTCGTCCCGTCGATGACGGCCGCAACAAGCGCGACGGCCACGAAGAGAATTCCGATAAGACGCGAGAAGAACGACAGCATCGATTGCTCCCAAAGCACCAAAGGCTCGACCGGGACGTTCATCGCTCGGACAGATTTACCTTGAGAGAAATCGCCCCGGAACAGGCCCCAGCCGCACACTCCGATTTCCGGTAAACCCCCGCCCAGATCAACGCGTCGGTGTCACCGCTTCGCCCTTGAAATAGTCCGTTCGCCCCCTTTGGGCAATGGTGCGTCGCGGAGCAATGACGAAGGGCCCGCCGAAGCTTAGCCCGGGGCGGCACGGAGAGGCTCGGCAGACCTGGAAATAGGCCAATTGCGGATAAAGCGAAAAAGCCGCCGCAGGGCCCCTTGCGCTCGCGCCCGCGATCGCTACATTATGCCTCCTGTGGGCACTTGCTCAGGCGATCTCCTTCATCTGGCGTTTCGCACGGGCTTGATCACTTTTTCGGCGCAGGGAAGACACCGCTTTTCCGTCGACAAATCAGGGTTTGACGCCTACGAACGGAGAGGTGGCCGAGTGGTCGAAGGCGCACGCCTGGAACGCGTGTAGGCGGGCAACCGTCTCGAGGGTTCGAATCCCTCTCTCTCCGCCATTTTATACTTTATCTAATTTATTTTATTGGCGTTTATTTCTCACTTTTCTTCCAGCCCATCACACGCCTCAGATATCCTCACCGGCCGCTGCAGCTTTATTCAGAATTTCGAGACCGCGCGCATAGAAAGAGGCAACGCTAGCAGGTAGACGATCCCGCCGCCCCATCGATACGCGCATCGAGTTCATTAAGCTGATCGTCGAAAAACCATACATGAGCATCCCAGAAATACGGATAATTTCCGTAAATTTAATATTGCGTGAATTTAAAAGCGCATTTCTCTATATTGTAATCTACAGAATATCACTCTTCGTGCCGCATAGATCAACATGAGATTGATATGAAATGGAAGATTTTTATTTCAGGATTTGCCTTGGCGGGCGCCGCAGCATGGTCGTTTGCACAGGCTGCCGCCGCAGACGCGTCCGTCTGTCCGTTCGCGGAGGGGATAAGGGGCAAGATTGCCACAATCGGCCCCTTGCGGATCAATTACTGCGAGGGCTTCGGAACTAATTCCGCGGCCAGACGGCTACTCGAAGAGAACGGCGTCTTATCCATAACTTTCTTCGACTCGATAGAAACAGAAATCAAAAAAGCACGAGAAAGTTCGCCAGTATTGTCGAGGTATACGCTCAGACCGATCGAAAAAACCTGGAAAATTTTATTAAGCTTGCGAAGGGTGGTTGGACAGGAAACATAACGCCATCGACGGAAATCCTGCAGGATCCGGAACATCAATCATCAAGCTGTCCCATCGTCCCAAAAGCTATACCGACTATTTTTATTTTCCGCAGGACCGGTCGCTGACCGATGCTGACACCGTCGTCCGCTGAGCACCACTCCGCTCCTTCCGAACAGCACGTTCAAGTCACGCACCGAGGGCGATCTCGTCTGCCATCATTGCGTGTTCAGAATCCGATACCAGGGACCGGTCATGATTGATGCCAATTTCTGGGATATTCGGTGGAACGAGATCGCGGATGTTCGACACACCCTGATCGATCTGGTCGACAGGCTCGTGGTGAAGTGACCTTGTCGCCGCGCGCGCCCAATCCTCGCCCCACTCGCCGCATATTCGAGCCCCACCCCGCCGATGCCATGCATCCACCTCGGTGCCGAGCAACGGAGATCCGGCAACTCATCAAACGCCAGTCAGCCGTTGCGGACGTTCCGAATTTCCGCGTGTATACCGTAAGATCGACGATTGCCCCGGTGTTCGACGAGGTGCGTGCGGCGTTCGGAGAGTTCTCGGCAAGATAAGGTGCACTGGCGGGCTGCGGCGACAGGCATGACTTGCGACGTGTATCTCGCTCAAGACCCGAGGTAGGCTCCGGTGGCGTCGGCTCTTCGGCTAGTCTTGGCATCCGAAGGATGTACAGAGGCGGCGTCTGAACTGGTGCCCCTGCAACCTCTACCGTCAGCTTCGGTAATGATGCCCTGTGCATTCATTGCCGTGATCGACAACGCCTCCCTGTGGGCAGATCGACAGCCAGCCCCCTCGCGGACCGCGCATTAGTCACGAGGGGATGAGTTGCCACGAAATGCAGATCCGGCTCACTCATCCCTCGTCTCGCCCTCAGGGCTTCGGCGTAAGCCGAACCAATGCACCATTGTCGGCGTCGGTGAGGATCATCAAGGCTCCGTCACCCTGCGAGACGTCGACGTCCCGGATGCGGTTCTCGCCCTGGAGATAGCGGGCTCCCCCCACCACACGGCCATCCCTGATCGGCAACCGGACAAGGGCGCGGCTTGCAAGACCCCCGATGAATGCGTCGCCACGCCAGGCCGGGAACATCTCGCCTTCATAAAAGACCAACCCTGACGGCGCGATGATCGGGTCCCAGTAGTAGACGGGCTGTTCGACGTCACCGCGTGCCGTGATGCCATCTCTCTCATCGGGGCGCCCGAGTAATTTTCGCCGTAGGTGACCTCCGGTCAACCATAATTGGCGCCTGGTTTTGGACGGTTCAGTTCGTCGCCACCACGCAGCCCATGTTCAACAGTCCACAGCGCTCCGTCAGGTCCGATTCCTGCGGACTGAATGTTTCTGTGTCCGTAGGACCAAACTTCCGGGAGACCGCCGGCGATTTCTATGTTTCCCACCGCAGGCCCGCCCACCGGATCGATCCGCAACACCTTGCCCAGATGGGTACCCACATCCTGGGCGAGCCGCGACCCGAAATGAGAACTGGACCGCCAGGCTGGTTGCTGGGTAAAGATCACGTCGACCGAGGTCAGGCGGCTCTTGTCATCGGAGAGAACGCTGGTCGCGACGGCGGTGGCGTTCTTCCCGCCTTCCATGGGCCGGGAAAAGCTCCACCAGAGACGTCGGGTCTCGGCGAAGTCATCCTTGATGACAACATCCAACAAGCTCCCTGCCCCCGAGCGGCGACGTCGGGCAGGCCCTCGATGGGGCCCGAAAGGGTGCCGTCAAGAGAGACAATGCACATGCGGCCCGGCCGCTCGGTGACGATCCAGCAGCCGTCAGGCAACTGATCCATGCCCCAGGGATGCTCCAATCCATCGACGATGGTCTCACCGACCAGTGCCGGATCATCCGTCATGACGGGGGCACAGGTCTGGTCTTCGAAGGTGGGAACTTGCCCTGAAGCATTGGGGGAGCGGCGTTGAAATCCTGCGCCCATGCGGCGGTGCTGCTGGCGAACAAGCCAGCGATGATCACGCCGAGGTGGAGAAAAGTGGTCATCTATTCCTCTCCTTTTGGTGCGCCTCGCCGTTGTCGAGGCGGGGTATGGACCCGATCCGCGTGCCTTCGGCTTCGGATTTTCCGTTCGGGCTTCAGACGTTCTGACCATTCGCAATTAGTGCCGGTATCGCCAGGCAATTAGCCAGGCAGGGCTGATAAGTCTTATGGGGAGAGTTCAGAAATGACACATCAGTCAGGATGCACGCGGTCTCAAACCTCCCTTATGGCATGACGCAGAACGAAGCTAACGCGGAGACACGTGTCGATTGATGAGCCGACGACATAAGCTCAAGAGCGATTTATCGGCTAATCCTTCCCTCCCGCGTGTCCTAAATTGCGGTCATCAAGAAAACGATACCTGCGTCCTGCGATCTGTAAGGCGTCTGAAGGCGACTTCAGGAAGCGCGGACGGATGTTCCATTTGCATCCAGCTCCTTCGGACATGCCGACGTCGTCGCAGATCGTGCCTGCCATTGCCAGGACAACAAGCCGAACACCCCGAAAATGTTTCGTGAAAAAGAAGCGGCAGTCATCACTGCCGAGAAAGACGATGTCGCCGTCGAAGAAATCAGGAGCGAGCAAGAGGTGTCATCCGACAGTGTTACTCAGCTGCATGTTATAGCCGTCCTCAGCGCCTTGATGGCGTTCGCGTCCATTTCGACCGATTTCTATCTCCCCGCCATGACCTCTGCGCTGGGCGCATCGGAGGGTATGATTTCCTACACCATCTCCGGCTATCTGATCGGCTTCAGTTTCGGGCAGCTGGTGTGGGGACCGGTCAGCGACCACTATGGCCGCCGCGTTCCGATCGCCGGCGGACTCGTCCTCTTCGTCATAGGCTCCGCCGGATGTGCGGTCTCGCAAAGTACCGAGGCCGTGATCGTCTGTCGCATCGTGCAGGCGTTAGGCGCCTCTGCCAGCGTCGTGCTGTCGCGCGCTACGGTCAGCTTCTGACCTACCGTCGTATCCTCGGCTATGTGGGAGCAGGCGGCTTCTACTATGTGGGCATGTATGCCTACATCGCCGGATCGCCCTTCGCCTTCATCACCTATCACCACGTTCCCGCGCACTACTACGGCTTCATCTTCGGATCCGGCATCCTCGGGATCACGGTCGCGAACACGATCAACATGCGGATCGTAAACCGGCTGGGCATCGACAAGACGCTCTGAGGCGGCGCCCTTGCCGTGGCCGTGGTGACGATCGCACTTGCGGTCGTGTCCTATACAGAATTTGGCGGCGTATGGGGGCTTATCATCCCTCTGGTCATCTTCGCCTCCTTGTACGGGCTTCGTCGTCGCGAATTCGCTCGCGGGTACGCTGAACGATTTTCCCGACGAGGCCGGGGCGGTGTCCGCTCTGGTCGGTGCGCTGCAATATGGCAGCGGCATTGCTGGGTCGGGGCTGGTCGGCCTTCTTGCCAACGGCACGCCCTGGCCGATGGGCGTTGTCATAGGCGTGACCGGCATCAGATGCCTCACCTCCACGTTGCTGCTGCGGCGTGACACGACGCGATTGTAAGGGCGCGCTCTCGTCCGGTCCCTATGAGAACGCGGCCGACGGACACAACCAGGATACAAGAATGGCGATCTCTTCCGGAGCCCGCCATTTTCACTTTGCCGGCCGAAACTGTGACGAAATCAGCGCTTCCTGACCGGACATGGCGACCACGTTTGCCGGACCGCGCGCACCATGGATCGTGATCCGGTCGAGCGCCGCGTTGAACTCGGAGAGTTCCTCTGCGGTGAAGTTCACCTCGGCGGGGGGGGGGGGGGGCTACCAGGGGGCGATCGCGCCGCCTCTGC
>NZ_JASJAV010000027.1 GCF_030066895.1 Breoghania sp.
AGGGCGACCTTTTTCATGTGGGGGATGGCGAGGGGCCGGTGGCGGAACCGAGTCCACCGCTGTCATTCCCGTGAAGACGGGAATCCAGTAACCACAGGATCTGGTTGCTGAGCTGGATCGCACCGCCTCTGGAATGTTGGATCTTCGCCTTCGCGGGGATGACAATCGAGAGAACGGAGACTGCGAGCGAAGACCTCGAGCTGGGACGTGGAGGGGTATAGCCCCTTCCACCCAGCCTCAGTTGCCCGGCGCAAAGCGGGCGGAGAGGTGGTAAACGTCGCCGCGACAGGTCTGGTGCACGAAGGTGACGGTCTCACGCCGTTGCGCCATGTGCGGCGCTCCAGACACAGGCAGGCCATGGACCGCGGGATCTCGAGTTCGCGCGCGACCTGCCGGTTCGGCGTGATCGCCGAAATGTTGTGCTCGGCCTTCGGCACGGCGGCGATGTTGATGATACGGATCTCCGACACGAACGGGATCTCGTCGGCGAAATGGCGCGAGGTGACCTCGATGATCGGGAAACCCGTCTCAACCTGAAAGGCCTTGGCGTCGGCCGCGGTGGGGAGGCGCTCTTCGCGCGAGCGGCGCTCGTAGCGGTACTTCTTGCCCTGGCTCTTGATCTCTTCCGGCAGGTTGGGGATCGCCAGAATGGCGGATTCCATGGCGGGCTGAGCAACGAAGGTGCCCGCACGGCGACGGCGCTCCACCAGACCGGCCTGAACCAACGTCGAAATCGCGCGGTTCACGGTCATGCGGGCGCAGCCGTACTGCTCCATAAGTTCGTGCCCGTAGGGGATGCGGTGACCGGGAGGCCAGTCGCCGGAGAGGATATGCTCCTCCAGGTCGCTGCGGATCCGTTTGTGCAACGCCATGTCGCCCGAAGTGGAAGGTGTCTGGCCGTTTGAATAAGTCACTGAAGTATCCGTTTTATAAACTGTTTGTAGTGCGCTTCCGTAGCGTCGCGCAAATGATGGTGACCTTTTTCCACGAGCTTCACTCTGCGTCGCCAAACACAATTCACCATTGTTCGATTTGCGGGGAAGATCCACGCGTCAAACAATCCATCCTCGCGGTGCGCCGTCAAGCCGGGATGATTCGCATCAAGGGAAACCAGATCGACCGGGGCGCCAACCGCGATCCCTGAAACGGGAACGCCGAGCGCCTGTGCGCTGCCGTGATGGGCGTGTTCGAAGAGCGTGCGTTCGGTCGAGCCGCCTGGCGCCTGAGCCAGCACATTGCGCGCACGTTCGGACAGGTGTTGCGAATATTCGAGCTGGCGCAGCTCGCCGGAAACCGTCACCTCGGTATTGGAATCCGTGCCGACCGCGATCCGCCCGCCCGCCTGTAGGCGCGGGCGGGGAAGATGCCGTCGCGCTCGGCGTCGTTCACGTGGGTGGCATGGATGAGACACCAGCGCTCATCGACGGGCAGGGCGTGGAGAAACATCTCCACCGGCCGCCGGTTCGACCATTGAAGGCAGGCCTCGACCTCCCGCATCTGTTCCGCGATGTGGATATGGACGGGGCCGTCTTGCGCCAGCGGAAGGATTTACCGGATCTCTTCGACCGTTGCCGCGCGAAGGTTGTGCGGTGCGATGCCGACCCGTCCGTTGGGAAGGGGAACCGTGACCGCACGGGCGCGCTCCATGATGCGGGCATAGCTCTCCACATTGTTGAGAAAGCGCCGCTGGCCCTCCGACGGTGGCTCGGGGCCGAAATCGCCGTGGGCATAGAAGACGGGAAGCAGGGTGATGGTGATGTCGGATTGTTCGGCCCCCACCGCGATGCGGGCCGAGAGCTCGCCGATATCGTCGTAGGGCGTGCCGTCGGGGCCGTGATGGAGATAGTGGAATTCGCCGACCCGCGTGAACCCGACCTCCAGCATGTTTGTATAGAGATAGGCGGCGACGGTTTCCACGTCTTCCGGGGTCATCCGGTCAACGAAACGGTACATCATCGCCCGCCAGGTCCAGAAGCTGTCTGCGCCCGATCCGCGCGTTTCCGTCAGTCCCGCGATGGCGCGCTGAAAGGCGTGGCTGTGGACATTGGCAAGCCCGGGAATGGCGATCGCATGGCGCTCGGCACCGGCGGGGGCGCCGACGTCACTGAGAATGGCTTCGATACGGTCGCCTGAAATATCCACACGCACATTTTTTGCCCAGACACCGGGCAGAAACGCTTGCTCGAACCACAGGCTGTGCATGGAATCCTTCTCTTTCGAAAAAAAAAGCACGCTGGACAACCGGAACGGAAATATGCCTATACGTAGCGCATGCAAAACACCAATCCCATTTCCGATCCGTCTCCAACCGATCAGCCCGTGACCGGTACGTCTCGGCGGAGATGTTTCCGCTCCGCCGAGAGAGCGTGTATGGAAAAACGCCCGCATCGTCTATGCCGGAGTAGCTTGGGATGCGCCGGATTTCTCTGGCTTTCAGGCGGTCGATTGTGAGGACCGATGGATCACGCCCGGGCTGATCGACTGCCATACCCATCTCGTTCATGCGGGCAATCGGGCGAAGGAATTCGCCATGCGGCTGGACGGCGCGTCCTACGAGGAGATTACGCGGGCAGGCGGCGGCATTGCCTCCACGGTGCGCGACACGCGGGCGGTCGATGAGATCAAGATGCTGAAGGCCGCGCGCCGGATGGCGGATCTGCGTGAGCTCTCGGTTGCAACGAGTTTCCTGGGCGCCCACGCGGTACCGTTGGAATGTGCCGATAACCGCGAGGCCTATCTGCGGCTGCTGATCGAGGAGATCCTGCCCGAAGTGGCCGAGGCCGGGCTAGCGGATGCGGTCGATGCCTTTTTTGAGGAGATCGCCTTCTCGCCCGACGAGGTCGCCCCTCTTTTCGAGGCGGCACACGTGCTCGGTCTGCCGGTCAAGCTCCATGCCGATCAGCGCACCAACGGTCACGGCGGCGACCTTGCCGCCCGCTTCAAGGCGCTTTTGGCCGATCATGTGGAATATGCCGACGAGGCGGCGGTGCGCGCGATTGGGAAGGCGGGAACGGTGGCGGTTCGGCTGCCCGGCGCCTTCTACTTCCTGCGCGAGACGCAGAAGCCGCCGGTCGATCTCTTCTGCAAGCATGGTGTCGCCATGGCGCTGGCGACCGACTGCAATATCGGCACCAACAGCGGTGTGGCCTGTGCCCCTGAAATTGCCCAGGTGACAGAAAAAAAATTCGCAAATTCATATGGTTAAACCCATGTCCTGAACGGACGCTTTTGCGGCGGGCTGGACTACGTGCCATTACGGCCATCCTGAGGACAATGTTCACGCGATCGAGCTCGAACTGGCCCAGTCGACGCACCTGGTGAGCGAAACGACTCCCTTCGAATACGACGCGGAAAAGGCGGCGAGCCTTCGCGCCCATCTGAGAAAAGCCCTTCAGCGCATCGAGGCCTTCGCGCTTAAGGCTGCGGAAGCAGGAAAGACGAAATAAGCAATCCCCGTCACAACACCCGCGAAGTGCGTGCACCGTGCGGAACGGAGCTGAATGCGAAATCGTGGGCGACCGAAGCCCCCTTGCGTATGCTGATGAACAACCTCAATCCGGATGTCGCCGAACGTCCCAACGAACTCGTCGTCTACGGCGGGATCGGCCGTGCCGCGCGCACCTGGAACGACTTCGACAAGATCGTCGAGACGCTGAAGACGCTTGGCGAAGACAAGACCATGCCCGTGCAGTTGAGCAAGCCGGTCGGCGTCTTCCGCACCCACAAGGACGCGCCGCGCGTTCTCATCGCCAATTCCAATTTGGTGCCGCGCTGGGCCACCTGGGAGCACTTCAACGAGCTCGATCGCAAGGGCCTGATGATGTACGGTCAGATGACGGCGGGCTCGTGGATCTATATCGGCGCGCAGGGCATCGTGCAGGGCACCTACGAGACCTTCGCGGAGGCCGGGCGCAGCACTATAACGGCGACCTGAAGAGCCGCTGGATCCTGACCGACGGGCTCGGCGGCATGGGCGGCGCGCCGCCGCTTGCGGCCGTGGTGGCGGGTGCCTGCTGTCTTGCGGTGGAATGTGATGAGACCCGCGTCGATTTCCGCATACGCACCCGCTACGTCGACGAGAAGATCCACAGCCTTGAAGAAGCGCTCGCCATGATCGACCGCTGGACCAAGGCGGGCGCGGCCAAATCCGTCGCGCTGATCGGCAATGCGGCGGAAATCTTTCCTGAGCTTCACCGGCGCGGCGTTAAGCCGGACATTGTCACCGACCAGACCTCTTCGCACGACCCCGTCCACAGTTGTTATCTGCCGCTCGGCTGGTCGATCGCCGAATGGCGCGAGCGTCAGGAGACCGAGCCCGACGTAGTCAACAAGGAAGCCCGCGCCTCCATCCGCAAGCACGTGGAAGTGATGGTCGCCTTTGCCAAAGACGGCATTCCGACCGTCGATTACGGCAACAATATCCGCCAGATCGCCTTCGATGAAGGCTTGAAGGACGCGTTTATCTTCCCCGGTTTCTTGCCCACTTATATCCGTCCGCAGTTCTGCAAAGGCATTGACCCGTTCGGTTGGGCGGCGCTCTCCGGCGATCCGGAGGATATCTACCGCACCAACGAGAAGGTGAAGGAGCTTCTGCCCAACGACACGCACCTTCACAACGGGCTCGACATGGCGCGCGAGCGCATCGCCTTACAGGGACTGCCCTCGCGCATCTGCTGGGTGGGGGTGGGCGACCGGGCACCGGCTGGGGCTCGCCTTCAACGAACTGGTGGCCAAGGGCGAGGTCAAGGCGCCGATCGTGATCGGCTGCGACCACCTCGATTCCGGCTCCGTCGCATCTCCCAACCGCGAGATCGAATCCATGCGTGACGGGTCGGACGCGGTGTCGGACTGGCCGCTGCTCAACGCCATGCTGAACGTGACCTCGGGCGCGACCTGGGTATCGATCCATCACGGCGGCGGCGTCGGGATGGGCTTTTCCCAGCACGCAGGCATGGTGATCTGTTGCGACGGCAGCGAGGATGCTGCCCGCCGTCTGGAGCGCGTATTGTGGAACGATCCTGCGACCGGCGTCATGCGCCACGCCGATGCGGGCTACGAGAGCACCATCGAATGCGCCAAGGAGCATCAGCTCCGGCTGCCGGGCATTCTGGGAAACTGAGATACGACATCTGAAGGCGGCGGATCACCGCCGCATGCCGTGGAAGAACGGCAAGGGGGAGACGGTGGAAATCGCCGTCTTTCCCCAGGGGCCGGGCTCGATGAGTTCGGCTGGCGACTGTCCATGGCGACGGTGAGCGAACCGGGACCGTTCTCGGCCTTTCCCGGCATCGACCGCGTGCTCGGCATCGTCGAAGGTGAGGGGCTCAGGCTCTTCATCGAGGGAGAGATCCGGACTGTCACGAGCAAAAGCCCGGCGGTCGCCTTTCCCGGCGACGTGACGGTGGCCTCCGACCTTCTCGGCGGTCCGGTCGCCGATTTCAACCTGATGACCCGGCGCGGCCAGTATGTCGGACGGATAGACCGGGTGCGCGGAGACGAGCGCGCGGGTTTCCATACGCAGAGCCATGTCACGCTTCTGGTGGCCTTGTCGCAATGCGAGGTGTTGGGTGCGGGAAGCAGCGTTTCGCTTGGCCGTCTCAATGCAGTCGTGCTCGATGTCGGGGAAGGAGAGGTGATCGCGACCTCGCCTTCAGGGCTCGATCTCTTTGTGGTGGCGGTCTTTGACAAAGGGCAGGCGACGCACTGAGCGCCGCCTCGTCCACAGCATTGTCGTAAAGCGATTGACCGGCTTCCCTACGGTGAATACGCTTGGGGGCAGGTGCGGTCCCACATTGATGGCGGATGAAAAGGGGACGCGGTGCGATCGCTTGCGATCAAGTCCGCTGCTGCCCCCGCAACTGTAACCGGCGAGCTTCCTTCCATTCAGCCACTGACCGCAAGGGTCGGGAAGGCGGGAGGTGAGCGGCGACCCGGAAGTTAGGAGACCTGTCGTTTCCGGTCACCCTTGCCCGAATACGGGGTGTGTTCAGGTACGGTCGTCCGTAGCGGTGACATCCGAAAAATGTCGCCGCGTGTGGATCGACCGGGGTGTCCTTTGCTCCAGAGAATGCGCATTTCTTCCCCAAATCGAGATCTCCAGCGGTTCAACGAAACCAACCGGGACGTTCGGCAATCGTCCCGATATCGGCTTGGGGGGCAGGTATGTACAAACTCACTGCAATCGCAGGGGCTTTCGCTCTTGCGAGCACGTCTCTCGCAAACGCGGAGGACTACATCGAGGATGAGCCCGTCCAACTCGACACCATCCTCGTCACCGCAGGGCTGACGCCGATCGAAAAGGACAAGTCCGGCCACGCCTATACGGTCATAACCGGCAAGGAACTCGAAGAACACGACGTGCGCTACGTGGCCGATGCGTTGCGCATGGTGCCGGGCTTCGCGGTCTCGCGCACCGGTTCCTACGGCGGCCCGACCCAGATTCGCGTGCGCCGCACTGAGGCCAATCATCTGCTCGTCATGATCGACGAGGTCGAAGCCGGCGAGCTGTCGACCGGCGAGTACGATTTCAGCAACCTGATCGTCGACAACATCGATCGTATTGAGGTGCGCACTATGAGGATGTGCGGGCGGGCCGCCTACCACCAAAGGCGAAGGCGCTGGCGCTGGCTGTGGTCGAGGATCTGGTGCAGGGTTACATCTTTGCCAGCAAGGACTGAGTGACGTTGGGACGGTTGAACGGTGACGACGCGACTGCCGAGCGAGACGAAACCCTCGCCGAAATCCGGACGATGGAGGAATTCGCTGCCTTTGTCGGCCTGTCCCGACCAACCGTTTCAAAATTCTTCAACGATCCGGACACCGTGCGCGCCAAAACGCGCGCACGGATCGAGGCGGCGGTGGAGCAGTCCGGCTTCCGGCCGAACCTGCTCGCCTCGAACCTCAAGCGAAGCCGCACCCGCGTGCTGGGTGTCATCATTCCCAACAGACCGATCCCTTCTACATGGAGCTGACCCGCTGCATCGAGGCGATCGCCGAGGATGCCGAGTATTTCTCCTTTGTCCTGTCCTCCAACGGACAACTGGACATCGAAACCGAGGCGATCGGACGGCTTCAGTCGCTGAACGCGGCCGGCGCCATCATCGTGCCGATGGGCACGAAAGAGACGAATGCCGAACTGGTGCGGCTCGAGGCCCGTATCCCGCTCGTTTACGTCGATAGTCGTCCCGATCAAGATGCTCCCTTCGTGGGGACGGACAATGCCCAGAGCTTCAACCTGATCGTCGACTATCTGTGCCGTTCCGGCGAGCCTCCGATCTTTCTCGGAATGCCGGAGATCAACCGCAACGCCGGTGCGCGCCGCCGTGCCTACGCCGCCGGGATGCAGGCGGTGGGCGCCGATCCAGTCTTCCTCTAGATGCCCGAGGAGAAGACTTGGGATTTCGAAAAGGTCGGCCATGCGGTGATGGCGGACACGATCGCAGCCGGCAAGACACCACGCACAGTGCTGTGCGCCAATGACCGAATAGCCTTCGGGGCGCTTCTGGCGGCATGCGAGGCGGGCTTGCGCGTCGGCCACGTGTGGAGGGATCGGGATATCCGCATCGCGGGCCATGACGACCATCCGCGCGCGCTACACCTGCCCGCCGCTGACCACCGTCGCCCAGAACTACGAGGGCATCGCGCGTTTTGATGAAACCGGCGACGAGGAACCGTTGCGACGGCTCCTACGCGGCGATTTGATCCTGCGCGCCTCAGCGTGATCCGGGGCCTCGAGGCTGTCGGGTGGCCGATCATTCGAGACGGCGCTGCGCGCCTCCTCAGGATGACGTTATCGTGTGGTTATGACGATGAAATCATCAACACACACAACGTCATCCTGAGGAACCCGCGACAGCGGGCGTCTCGAAGGATGGGCCACGCATTCGACCCCCACACCTAAAGCCCGAACTAATATTTCACCCGAAGATTGAGTTCCAGCGGCCTGGTGCCGAGGATCGCCGGGCGGAGAACGGTGCCGCTTGCGGCCTCCACCGCATGAAGCGCGTCCCGGTCCAGCGCCGCAGTGCCCGAACTCTGCAGCAGGCGGACATTGCTGAACCCGCCGGTGCCGTCAATCGTCAGGCCAAAGTGTGCATTGCCGATGGCGGAGTCACCGACGGCGGTCATGCGCCGGGCGTGGATGGCGTCGGAGACGGCTTCGAGATAAGCCGCGAGCGCCTTGCGCCGACGGTTTGCCCGAGCCTCGCGGCTTTCCTGCGGCGGGCCTGCCTCTTCAAGCGTCAGCGGCGCGGCGATGCGTTCGCTGTCCGTCATGGCTGTGGATCCGGCAGCGTGGTCGCGGCATGGGCGGGGCGGGTTGCGATGACGAGGTGATCGCCGCTATTGTCGCGGATCGTGCCGATGGCGGTAAGGAACATGCTGACTGAAGCTTGTCCATCCGCCTTGAGGACGATCTGCATGCCGCCCGGCGTCTCCTTCGCGGCGCACACCTTGAAGCCGAGTTCGCGCAAGTCGACTGTTTCGTTGTCCACAAGGACCTGTCCGTCGGCATGTCGGCATTAAGAACGACTTCCAGCGAGCGGCCGGCGAAGGTGCACGACTGTTCGGATTTCGGCAGGTTTATCTCCACACCGTGCGTGGTGAAGGCGGCGGCAATGACGAAGAAGATCAGCAGGATGAAGACGACGTCGAGGATCGGCGTGACGTCGGGAAGACCGGCCTGCCGAACCGTGCGTTTCAGTTCGATCATGCCGATCTGTCCCGTGGCTGGGCATCGACCATCAGCACGCGATTGGCGAGCCGCGAGAGGACGAAGTTCACGTGTTTCTCCCGCCGCAGAAAGCCGCTCTGGGCGATCACTGCGGGAATGGCGATTAGCAGCCCGGCTGCCGTCGTCAGCAAGGCCTGCCAGATGCCGTCGGCAAGCATGGTCATGTCGATGGCGCCGTTCGCGGCGGAAAGCCGCGAGAAGGTTTGGATCATGCCGATCACCGTGCCGAGGAGACCGAGCAGCGGCGCCACCCGCGCCGCCATGTCGAGAAAAGCCGATCCGCCGGTCGAGCCCTCGAATGATCTCCTCGATTGCAATGGCCGCCAGCCCCTCGCGCGTTGCCTTAGCCCCATCGCCGAACAGGGGGCGCAGGCTCAATCTGAGGTCAAGCGCGGCTGCAAGCCTCTCGTCCGTGGCCTCGCCGCGACCGGCCGCGATGAGCCGCCCTTCAAGATCCGGATCGACCAGCGGCAGGGTGGTGAAGACCAGAAACCGGTCGAGAATGACCGCGACGACCAGAACGGAAATCGCGATCAGCGGCCACATGACAAAGCCGCCCTCTTCAATGAGTTGCATGGGGCCGCTTCTCTGTCAGTTGAGCCCAGTGGGCGCTTTGCTCCGGGCTGTCCACGCCCTTGCCGATGACGATCAGGAAGGGCGGCTCGGTGATTGCGCGCTCGGGCATGACGAATTCGGCGTGTCCCGGGACGAATTGCAGGATCCTGAGATCGGGATCGCCCTCAAGCCGCACGACGCCCTTGATGCGTTCCACCGATTTCGGGCAATCGACCAGAAGGCGGGTCAGCATGTCGCCGTCGACCTCTTCGGGCAGCGAGAGCTTCAGATATCCGAATCCCTCGCCGAGATGGGAGGGATGGTCGGGGTGGGCGGAATGATGATGGTGGTGATGGTCCTCCTCATGATGCACGCCGCAACGGCCGCAGCAGTGATCGTCATCATGGTGATGGTGCTCGCTGTGAGAATGACAGGCATGGCCGCCGCCGTGACCGCAGCAACAATGGTCCTCATTAGGCGCTGCTTCTTCCGGCTCGGCAAGAAGTCGTACGAACCCGGTCTCCAGTAGCGTGGGATTGACCCGGCCCTGGCTGGCCTCAATGACCTGGGCGCGTGGGTTCAGGCGCGCAATGTCATCATGGATTTCTGAAAGCGCCTCTTCGTCGGCCAGATCGCATTTGTTGAGGATCAGCGTGTCTGCGGCTTCGATCTGACTGGCGGCGATGTCGGAGGTGGAAAGCGTTTCGCGGAACCGGCTCGCATCGATGATGGTGACGACCGCATGGAGGCGAATGAGATCATCGAGTTCCTTCAGTTCCTCGACCATGTTGAGGGGATTGGCGAGCCCCGTTGTCTCCAGCACGATGATGTCCGGGCGAAAGCGCTCGCGAAGCGTGCGGATTGTGGGCTCGAGCGCGCCGGACAGCGTGCAGCACACGCAACCGGCATCGACAGCGATCACCGAGTCGTCGCCCTCCAGCAGCATCCCATCGACGCCCGTCTCCCCGAGCTCGTTCTGGATCACGGTGACGAGCTCGTTGTGCCCGGTGTGATATTCGATGAACTGGTTGAGGAAGGTCATCTTGCCCGAACCGAGGAAGCCCATCAGCAGGATCAATCCCGGCCGATCGTTCGGGTTTTCAGGCCGCTCTCGAACCGGCGCCGTGGAAATGGGATCGCGCCGGTAGATATCCAGATCCGTATCGTCGGAGCGTGCGACCGCATCATCCGGGATTAGGGCCGGCGAAAGGGCCGAGACCGCACCCCATATGAGGCAATCGGTATCGCATGAGGCCTCCGGGGACGGCACGGCCTTGAGCATGTCGTCGAGACCGAGCTGCAGGAAATTCGATGGGGCCTCAAAGCCTGCCGTGAGAGCGGGCGGAACCGCAGTCGCGATCCTCAGTCCCGCGGCAAGGGGCGCAAAGAGATCGCGCGCCATTGCGAAGGCGGGAAGATCCTCGTCCGGGCTGTCCGGCGTGATCAGCCAGCCGCCGTCGAGTGCGGGAATGCCTGCTTCGATCAGGACGCGGCGGCGACGTTCGCCGGTCAGGGCAAGCCCGATGTCTGCGCCGTCGGTCGCAACGACGACCCGCAACGTTGTGATGGTGAAGGCAGCATAGAGATCATCATGGGCGGGGAAGTCGCGCAACCGCGCCTGCATGTCGGCGCTGCCTGCCAGGATCGCGGAATGGAGCGCGAAGCTGTCCATCAACGGATCGTTGGTTGAGGGGAAATAGCAGATCGCATAGTCGACGATGCGCGGCGAACCTTCGGCATCGGTGATGTCGGGATCAGGCCGTAAACGTCCGGGTGCCTTTCCATGCGACATGTGAAGGCGCGCGGACCGCTGTCGCATTGGCAAAGGCCGAGCCAACCTTCGGCGCGTCGAAATCGTGCGTTCATGCAGGCTGTGGTCATCCAGGTCCACGGTAGGCCCGCGAGGGCGTCCGGCGTGGGGCCACGGGGGTCGGAGGGGCCGAAAAGGCGTGAGAAGGGCGACATGGCGGTCATGGCAAACGTCCGCAGGAGGGAACGGTTGGAGGGCCGCACCGCAAGGGCGCGACTCTGATCGGCAAAGGCAGACACCTGGAAGGTGTCTAGAAGGTTATGGTGTCGCCGTTGCCGAGATAGTCGGGCGAGGAGGTTCTGAAGCGGGCGGTGCCCTTGACCACGGGATAGCCCGCCTCGACGAACTTCTTCGCCGTCAGATGGCCGGTGCAATGGTTGCAGCCGACCTTCTCGAAGTTCCACTTGCCGAGCGAGAAGACGAGGTCGTCGTATTTCGGATCCCACTCCTCGAACGGCGAGATGTGCAGTCCACCATAGATGCCGTAGAAGCGGTCATTGTCGTATTTCAGCTTCTCGTAGGCGGTGCTGGTCATCTGCAGGATGCCCTGGTGATTGCATCTCGAGATCAGAACAAGGCCCTTGTCCTTCACATTTAAGGCCAGCGAGACCTCGCCGTAGACGCGGGTGATGATGGGGACGTTGAACTTGATCGCCATCATTCCGGGCCGGATCGGGGTCAGTTCCTTGTCGACGATCTTGAGATCGCCCTTGTAGCCGCTGTCCTTGATGTACTGCATTCTCTCCTTGTAGAAGCCGTCATGGGCATAGGTCGGAATGCGGTCGTTGTATTTAATCACCACCGGGAAGCCCCAGAAGTGGTCGAAATGCTCGTGCGTCAGGATTAGGGCTTCGATCTCGTTCGCGGCCAGCATCTGGTCGATGGCCTCGCGCTTGAAGCTCTGCTCCATCCAGTCGTAGAACCAGCCGGCATCCAGCAGATACTTGTGCTTGCTGCCGTCCAGATCCTCCACCTCGATGAGGCACGAATAGTCGCCCGGATTTTCCGGATGAAGCGACAGCTTCTGCTGGACGGCTCAGGCCTCTTCGAGATCGCCGGGGATCATCTTACGGATGGAGTTGATGCCATCCTCATAGGACCCCTGAGCGACGCCCTTGCCGTTGCCGAAGGGCGGCCAGTTGATCGAGTACTGGTCGACCAGAAGTCCGCCCGCGGCGTGGATGTCGCCCACCAGATGGGCGTTGTTGAACCATCTCGTTTCGGAAATCGACGTTACCTTGACACTCCGGCATGCGCTGAAATCCGCTTGCTTGCAGGCCACTTTGGGCATCCGGCTGTAGGCGGTGGGCGAATAGGAATAGACGCCCATGCTCAGCAGAGCACCGCCGATCGCACCGGTGGCGGCGCCCTTGACGAAATCGCGCCGGTTCGGAGTTTGTTGTTCGGTCATGATGTTGCTCCTCGCGTGCCCTATTTGACGATCGTCACGACCTGACCGATCCAGGGAAGGATGGTGATGACCGCGACATAGGCGGCGACGCCTGCGGCAGTGCCTGCGATGAGGCCCTTGCCGAAAGTCGGGGTCCAGCGGACGTCGCGAGCAACGACCTCGTTACGCGTTTCCTCAAGTTCCTCGGCGGTCTTGGGAGCGGCCTTCCAACCCGGCCAGCCGTCAATGAACTACATGTTGATCAGGAAGATATTGATCAGCCAGATGGTCGGGATCATCGGAAACTGCTGGGGATGGGAGAAGCACTTCTGGGTGCCCAGGAAGAGATGGGCCGTCTTGTAGTAGACGATGTAGACGGCGGCGCCAATCGCCAGGTTGATGACCGTGCGCAGGAACACGTTCACCGAGCGGCTGAACTTGGTCGGCCAGTTGTCGCAGTAGAACGCCAGGAACAGAACGCCCACGAGCCAGAAGATCGCGGTATCGCCCACATGGAGCCAGCGCCAGTCGGGAGCTATTTCACGCCGCGTGCCGCGGATCGTCTAGCCCCAGATCAGGTCCTGCGCATAGCAGATGAAGAAGCACATGCACAGCGCGACGAGGATGATGCCGAAGAAGGACGTCGTGCGATGCAGCGCGTCGTTCTGGATCAGGTTGAAGGGATAACGCTGCCAGATACTCTCGTAGACCCAGACCACCACGGTGCAGCACATGATCCAGGCGATGTGGAAGTTGCCCGAAACGGTGTTGGCGAAGTTCTCCCAATAGGGCGGGGTGATCGCGGTGTATTGCTGCCAGGGATAGAACAGGATCGCCATGTGCGAATGCATGGTCACCAGGTAGACGATCATCGACAGGAAGAAGGTGACGATCGCGATGGTGATGCCGCGTGTCGGCTGCGACAGGTTCTGCTAGGGAGCGTTTTCACATGCGACGACCCAGCTTGGCGACAGCCACGAGGCGATCGCGGCAAACATCATGATCGCCTCCGACGAATACTCAATCGAGTAGAAGTCGGTGAGCCCCATTGCCATCAGGCTTTCGGAATTGAAGTAGGCGATGCCCAGATTGCCGAGGATCTCGATAAAGAACCCCTTGATGAGCAGCACCATGGCCGCGACGCTGACCAGCGTTAGCACGGCGCCTTTGACAACCGGATGGGCCTTGTTGAGCCAGGAGCGCCGGAAGGGCCAGAAGTCGAAGATGTAGGCCAGCCAGATGAACAGGATCAGCAGCCAGCGGCAGACTATGTAGCCCACATACGGAGTGTACATCCGCATGATGCCGCGGGGGTCTTGGAAGATCCATCAGGTTGTATAGAAAAACTCTAATAAAATCAATATTTTGATAAAGTTTGACACGGAGCCTAACCAGCGTTTGACGAGCTTGCGGCTCTCAAGGTAGCTTACCGCGTGGTTGTCCACTTTCATGGATCAACCCTCCTTTGTTGTGGATGGTCTGATGCGGGGAGACGACTTGCCGGTCCGGTCCCCGCACCTTTCTTTTCCTTTCAGATTTTCAGCCTGTCAGAGTCCGGGACGCTTCCTTTTTCGTGGTTGAACAACTCGTACAGCCGCTCAGGGTCGATCGTGGCCGAATCCATTCCCGCAGCCATCGCCGCGCGAAACAGGCGGTCGCGACTTTCTCGTTCATCCTGGGTTCTTGCGACGGACGGCACGCCGCTATCGGCGGTATGGCATCCGAAGAGGAATTCGTGTCGGTTCATTGGCTCTTGCTCCGGACATTCGGCGATGCCTTGGGGGAAAAGCCGAGCAGATCGGCAAACGCTTCCAGATAGTTCGTGGCCAGCACGCGGGCGCGCTCGCAATCGTGGCTCTGAACGGCCTGCAGGAGCCCGACATGGATCGGGAAGAAGGCGGTCAATACAGGGCTTGGTCCAGCCTGCCGAGCGTCGTGCGCAGCCGGTCGTTGCAGTCGACCTCGCGCAGCAGGAGCGTCACGTACGGATTACTGGCCAGTTCGACGAGGATGTTGATGAAGAAGGGGAAGATCTGGGCGGCCAGCGCTCGGTCGCGGTGAACGAGGGCGCGTCCAAGTCGGGCGGCCAAGTTCTACAGGGCTTGTGCCTTCTCCGGCGTACAGCGTTCCGCGGCACAGGTCGCCAATTGCGGGACGATGAAGCCGAGCGCTTCAAGCGCGTGGTTCGGCGAGTCGTTCTTGCGCAAGGATTCCCAGGTGACGGCCGAGGCTGTCCGGAGATAGCAGCCGTTGCGTCCCCGGATCTCGATATGACCTGCAGCAGCAAGGAAAATGAGTATCTCGCGAACCGTATTGCGGCGAACGGAAAGTCGTTCGGCGAGACTGCGTTCGCTTGGCAGTCTGTCGCCTTCCTTCAGGTGCAGGGTGTCGATTACCGTCAGCAGACTGTCGAGACACGGATGCGCCATTCTTATTGCCCTTCTGGTCCAACCAAAATCCCGATGATTGGGACAGTACGGGGCTTGTTGATTAACGGCTAGACCACCGATTGCGCATGCCGCAACGTTGAATTGCCAACTGGTCGGGCCAATTCAAACGTAAAACTCAACTTTGGCTGTAAATTTCCTGTAAGTAATTGATAATTATCGGATAATCTGAGAGCAGGTCGGGAGGGGCTTGTTGGACCAGATTGTCGCATCGCCTCTATCGCGTGTGCGGTACACCTTTGCAGGCTGTCATCTGGCAAAGGAGCCGGATCCAGGCCCCGACGCGCGCGCAGCGAGGAAAGCCAATCAGTGTGGAGTCTTCTGCTTTGCAAGGTCGCCGACAATGCGCGACAGGTGGGGCCAGATGCTTTCGGCAAGCCCCAGATTAGGGCACGACGTCATCGGGCGCGAAGGCGCTCGGCGCCGTCGAGCAGAGGATCACCACATCGCGCAGAACCTGCTTGTAGAAGAAGGGAACCGCGAAATAGGAGCGGATACCGCGCGGAATGAACAGCGCCCAGTCGATCGGCTTGATGTTTTTCGAGGTGTCGGAGACGATCAGGTGATCGAGATTGTAGAGAACGATGTTCTCGGCGATCGACCCGGCATAGGAGTGCGTGTGGTTCTCGTGCAGGTCGTTGAAAGGCTCGCCGACGCCGGTCACCACCACCTGGCCGCGCGATATGAAGATCTGTGACATCAGGGCCGCATCGACCCGGCCGGGTTCCGGCTGGTAGTCGACAATGACGTTCAGCAGATCGTCGAGGCTCGTTGCCGCGGCGAGGCGGCGCTCGCAATCCTTCGGGAGGGCAGGGCGGCGGAACATGTCTTCGGGCGGCGCATGCACCCGGGGCGTTAGCGAGAACCACAACAGATGCCGTCCGTCCCGGTCATAGGCACGCACCCGGGCCGTGCAGGCCAGTGTGTCGCCGGTTGCGGTACGGATCTCGAGCAGCCCGTTCCAGCTCAGGTCGAACAACAGCTGCTCGTAGATATCGCGCAGATACGCTTCCGCATTGTCGCCGAGAAGATCGTCCAGCAGGATCTGCCGGCTTCTGAGATCGATGCCGAAGCGCCTGCGGGTGGCGCCGTTGGTCGCCACCACCTCGCCGGTACCGACATGCACCATGAAAACGGGATTGGAGAACAGTTCGAGATGTTCCGCCAGTCCCGCATGCGAACCGCGCCTGAGAATGGCATTCGCAAGCGATGTGCAGTCGGCAAGCAATCCGACATAGCAAAAGCTGCGTTCCGGATCCGGTGAGCCGAGAATGTAGAGCCAGCGCATGACCCCGTCGCGCCCGCGGGCACGCAACACTTCCGAAACGGGCTGGTTCTGGTGCAACCGCTTCTGAAAGCGCTCAAACACGGAGTGGTCGTCGGCCGCGAGCATCTTCTCGGCAACGGTGGGATCCTGAAGAAGCTGGCCGACGTCGTCATCCAGTCCCCAAATGACGTGATTGTTGAGGAAATCTATCTTGTTCTCGACGAGATCGGCACGCCAGATCACCGCCGGCAAGGGCGTGTCGCCTTCCGAGGAAAAGCTCTGGAGCAGGAAGTCGAAAGTGGAGTCGTTGATATGCGAAGGCTTGTCCATGTCGAGTCCACCTGAGTCAGGCACTATTCCAATTTTGGATTGGGGACCCTATCTGTCAACAAACCATACGCACTGGTCCAACCAGATGGGAGCGGCAGCACGACGCGCGGCCGTCGCCAAATAAGAAAAACCCGCCGATCGTATCCGACCGGCGAGTTTGTTTTCTTTGTAGCGTCGTAGTCAGGTCTCAGGGCTTTCCTTGAGAGCCGAGACGGCGACAATCAGTGCCGGGCGTCCTCAGCTGCAACCGCTGGTGCTGCCGCAGGTGTCGCACTTCAGGCAGGTGCCATTGCGCACCATCGTGAAGTTGCCGCACTCCGAGCAGGCTTCGCCTTCGTAGCCCTTCATGCGGGCCTGGGCGACCTGACTGGCCACGGACTTGTGAGCCGCGCGGACCGCGTTCTGCGGAGCGCTCTTGGCTTCCGTCTCGCCGGTCGGGGCCGCCTGGGGCGCCTCTTCCGTATCGACGTCGCGCTTGAAGGCGGTCGCCGCGCCGCTGCGGGTAATCGAGGTGACCGGGGTCGTGGCCTTCGGCGTCGCCTGCTTGGCGGCGCCTGCCGGCTCGCCCGACCCGCCGATCAGACGGAAGCGGTCGGTGTGGCCGCGAACGAGACCCTTGGAGACAATCATCTCGCCGCGTCCTTCGCTCTCGCCGTCGCCCATCACCGTGTTGCCGATGGTGTCCGGGTTGACGTGGGCAAGATCGCTGCGGACGAGATAGGAGACCGCCAGCTCGCGGAAGACGTAGTCGAGGATCGAGGTCGCGTTCTTGATCGCCTCGTTGCCCTGCACCATGCCTGCCGGCTCGAAGCGCGTGAAGGTGAAGGCCTCCACGTATTCTTCCAGTGGCACGCCGTACTGCAGGCCGAGAGAGATCGCGATGGCGAAGTTGTTCATCATCGCACGGAAGGCGGCGCCTTCCTTGTGCATGTCGATGAAGATCTCGCCGAGACGGCCGTCATCGTATTCGCCGGTGCGCAGATACACCTTGTGTCCGCCGACGACGGCCTTCTGGGTGTAGCCCTTGCGCCGGCTGGGCAGCTTCTCGCGTTCACGCTCGCGCTCGTAGACGATGCGCTCCACGATCTTCTCCGCAACTTTCGCCGCCTGAGCGGAGACGGGCAGGGTCGCCAGTTCTTCGACCGCATCCTCTTCATCGTCGTCATCGGCGATGAGCGAGGCGTTGAGCGGCTGCGAGAGCTTGGAGCCGTCGCGGTAAAGCGCGTTGGCCTTCAGCGCCAAACGCCAGGACAGCATGTAGGCCTGCTTGCAGTCCTCCACCGTCGCGTCGTTCGGCATGTTGATCGTCTTGGAGATCGCGCCGGAGATGAACGGCTGGGCCGCCGCCATCATGCGGATGTGGCTTTCCACCGACAGATAGCGCTTGCCGATCTTGCCGCACGGGTTGGCGCAGTCGAAGACGGTGAGGTGCTCTTCCTTCAGGTGTGGGGCACCTTCCAGCGTCATCGCTCCGCAAACGTGGATGTTCGCGGCCTCGATCTCCTTCTTGGTGAACCCGAGATGGGTGAGGAGGTCGAACTCGTCATCCTCGAGCTTTTCCTGCGGAACCTCGAGCTTCGCCATCTGCTCGTCGCCGATGGTCCACCGGTTGAAGACGAACTTGATGTCGAAAGCCTGCTTCAGCGCGCCGTGGATCGTCTCGATCGTGGCATCGGAGAAGCCCTTGGCCTTCAGCGTCGCCGTGTTGATCGCAGGCGCCTGATCGATGGAGCCGTGACCGACCGCGTAAGTCTCGATCTCAGCGATTTCGGCTTCCGAATAGCCAAGCGTGCGCAGGGCGGAGGGAACCGCGTTGTTGATGATCTTGAAGTAGCCGCCGCCGGCCAGCTTCTTGAACTTCACCAGCGCGAAATCGGGCTCGATGCCGGTCGTGTCGCAATCCATGACGAGGCCGATCGTGCCGGTCGGCGCGACCACGGTGACCTGTGCGTTGCGGTAGCCGTTCGCCTCGCCGAGCTCAAGCGCCCGATCCCAGGCGACCTTCGCACGCTCGATAAGGGTCGCATCCGGGCATTCGGCATGGTTGAGCGGCACCGGGTTGACCGACAGACCCTCGTAGCCACCGGCCTCGCCGTAGGCAGCGCGACGGTGGTTGCGGATGACGCGCAGCATGTTCTCGCGGTTCGGCGCAAACTGCGGGAAGGGGCCGAGCTTCTTCGCCATTTCGGCCGATGTCGCGTAGCACACACCGGTCATGATCGCGGTCAGCGCACCGCAAAGCGCGCGGCCTTCCTCACTGTCGTAGGGAATGCTCTTGGTCATCAGCAGGCCGCCGATATTGGCGAAGCCGAGACCAAGCGTGCGGTAGTCGTAGGACAGCTTGGCGATCTGCTTGGACGGGAACTGCGCCATCATGACGGAGATTTCCAGCACGACGGTCCAAAGCCGGACCGCATGCTCGTAATTCTCCGTCTCGATCTGCTGCGTGTCCTTGTTCATGAACTGCAGCAGATTGAGCGAGGCCAGGTTACATGCCGTGTCGTCTAGGAACATGTATTCCGAGCACGGGTTGGACGCGTTGATGCGACCGCCGGCCGGGCACGTGTGCCAGTCGTTCATGGTCGTGTTGAAGTGCAGGCCGGGATCGGCCGACGCCCAGGCGGCGTATCCGATCTGGTTCCACAGCTCGCGGGCCTTCAGCGTCTTGTGCACCTTGCCATCGATACGGCGGACCAGGTTCCAATCGCCGTCGGCTTCGACCGCGCGAAGGAATTCCTCGCGGATGGACACGGAGTTGTTGGAGTTCTGGCCCGAAACGGTGAGATAGGCTTCAGAATCCCAATCCGTGTCGTAGATCTTGAACTCGATGTCGTGATAGCCTTGGTGCGCGAACTGGATGACGCGCTTGATATAGTTCTCAGGCACCTGCTCCTTCTTGGCCGCACGGACCTCGCGCTTCAGCGCCGGGTTCTTGTGTGGGTCGAAGCAGTCGCCGTCCGGGCCCTGGCAGTTCACGCAGGCCTTCATGATCAGCTTGAGGTGCTTGGCGACCGTCTTGGAGCCGGTCACGAGCGCCACGACCTTCTCTTCCTCGTGCACCTTCCAGTTGATGTAGTTCTCGATATCGGGATGGTCGATATCGACCACGACCATCTTGGCCGCGCGACGCGTGGTGCCACCGGATTTGATGGCGCCGGCCGCCCGGTCGCCGATCTTAAGGAAGGACATCAGGCCCGACGACTTGCCGCCGCCCGAAAGCCGCTCGCCTTCGCCGCGAAGCCGCGAGAAGTTGGAGCCGGTGCCCGAACCGTACTTGAACAGCCGCGCCTCGCGCACCCACAGATCCATGATGCCGTTGTCGTTGACGAGATCGTCATCGACGGACTGGATGAAGCAAGCATGGGGCTGCGGATGCTCGTAGGCCGACTTGGACTTGGTCAGCTTGCCGGTCTCCGGATCGACGTAGTAGTGGCCCTGGCCGGGACCGTCGATGCCGTAGGCCCAGAACAGGCCGGTGTTGAACCACTGCGGGGAGTTTGGTGCGACCTTTTGGGTCGCGAGCATGAAGCGCAGTTCGTCGTAGAACGCCTGGGCGTCGGTCTCGCCCTTGAAATAGCCGCCCTTCCAACCCCAGTAGGTCCAGGTGCCGGCCAGACGGTCGAAGACCTGGCGCGCGTCCATCTCGGACCCGTAGCGCTCGTCCTCGGGCAGCTCCTTCAACACAGCCTCATCGGCAACGGAGCGCCACAGCCAGGAAGGAACCGAATTCTCTTCAACCCGCTTCAGACGGGCCGGGACGCCCGCCTTGCGGAAATACTTCTGTGCCAGGATGTCACTCGCAACCTGGGAGAACTGCGCCGGAACGGCGATGTCTTCCAGGTGAAATACGATCGAGCCGTCCGGATTCCGGATTTCGCTCGTGGTGGTGCGAAACTCGATTGTCGCGTAGGGCGACTGCCCCTCGCTCGCGTATCGCCGTTCGATGCGCATTCTTTGACCCCCTCGTCGACATCCAAGGCCGACAAAAGTAATACCCCGCCGCATCCCGGGTTCTCATAGACACCTGGCCTGTTCGTGACGTCCCGGTTTTTGCCAGGACATCTGGTATTGGGAGAGTTGACCGACGCTAAATATAGTGCGGCATAGTGCGGCGGCCGTCACAAGTCACGCATACGCCACCCTTTCCGGAAGCAAGGAACCGCACCGCGCATCACGCGCAGGGTGAATCTCCAAGCAGAGCCGGTGAAAGAGGAGTACGCAGGCCGCGAAAGCCATCCCCGTCGCCGTCCAGCGATATGTCCGAAAGCTAGTCCGACTCGTCCGGAGCCGTCAAGCTATTGTGGTTGTGTAAAACTAGTCGTCTAAATGTTGTGCAAAGGCTGTGAAAGTTGGGGAGAGTGAAAAAAGCTAATACATATCATGGTATTAGAGCGCGATGTTGACGAGCCGCTTAAGTATTTTCGCCGCACCTCCTATCCCTATATCTTGTGGTTAACCCGTACGGGCCCTGCAACCGGCCGTACCGGCATGGGGACGGAGTGCCCGAGCCCGGCGGGCGCGGTGCGGTGCGGTTGTATGGGCTCGGGGTAGATTCGTCGAGCCGAAGCACGTCGAATTGCCGTTTGTAACGCAAATTGAGCGCCTTTCTTGATCATCGCTTAACGCTCGCGCCCCATATTGGGCAACCTGTGGACAGGAGCGTCCGCGGTTGTTTGCCGGGGCCTTGCGCGCGCAGGCGTGCTATAAAGGCCACTTCGAAGGACTGGCTGTTTCACGATGAAAAAGATCATGCGGCACAGCGCGGCTCATGCGGCACAGCGCGGCCTACCAGGTGCCGCTCGAATCGCTCGATGTGGTGGTTGTCGAGGATTCCAAGCAGATGCAGACGATCATCCGCTCGGTCCTCGGCGCGATGCGCGTCCAGCGCGTGCGCACGTTCGATTCCGCTGAAAAGGCGCTCCAGGCGATGCTGAGCGAGCCGCCGCATCTCATCATTATCGATTGGCGCATGGAGCCGATCACCGGCTATCAGTTCCTTCGCTCGATTCGTCATCGCCAGATGGCGCCGCTTTGCTTCGTACCCGTCCTGATGATCACCGCGCACGGGATACGGTCGCTGGTGGGTGGAAAAGGCTCTGAAGGCCGGAGTCCACCACGTGCTCGTCAAGTCGCCGGCGCCGGCTTCCCTGCATCAGCGCATGGAGTGGATCATCCGTGACGACCGCAAGTTTTATCTGGAGCCGGGACAGAACTTCTTTGTCATCGACGGTATTGCCGCGGCTCTGGCAGTACAAAGCGAACGGCGGCAGGCACTCGATCAGGCCCGCCTGCATCACGCCCGTAACAACGGGGTGTCGGCGCTGGCCAAGAAGTACGACGCCAAGGACGAGGTGGAGCCGCTGGAACTGGTGGCTCCAAAGTCGTCTCTCGGGATGGGCGATCTCGTCAAGCCGAGCACGGCGAAAGCCCGGCCCACGGGCGCGCCGGGAGTAGGGCAGGGATCGGGTCCGCAAAATCCTGCCGCCGCGAAGCATGGGGCTGGGCAGGGGGCTTTGCGTCTCCAGAAGGCTGTTCCCGGCAAGGCTCCTTCCGGCAACGGAACCGCGAAACAGGCGGCCGCAACGCCCGGTGCGACGAAAGGCTCCGGCCCCGACGGGCGAGCGCCCTGCTGGCGGCGCTCAGGCACCGCAGAAACCGCCGAGCACAAGGGCGCGGGGCGCAGCCGGTACGCCAGCGCCGTCCCTCCGGCCTTTGACGCGCTCTCATATCAAGGCGGATTGTTCCGAATATCTCCCAACTGCCGTAGAAGGCGTTGCAACGGCGGACCGACCGGTAACGCAAGGTGGCACCGGAGCCTCTACGACTCATCGAGGGGCAGGCGGGGCTGGACAGGCGCGGTCCGGCGCGTCACAGTCCGCGCAAATTCCAATACATGTTGGATCCGCTAATGAAGACCTTCCTGTTTCAGATATTTACCTGGTGGAATGAGCAAACGCTCGGAACCCGCTTTTTCACATGGCGAAAGGGTGAGTTCGTGGGGACCGATGAGTTCGGGAACCGCTATTTCCGCACGCGGGACAATTCTCGCCGCTGGGTCATCTATAACGGTGTCGCAGAGGCAAGTAGGATACCGGCCGGCTGGCACGGCTGGATGCACCATCGGGTCGATACGCCTCCGACGGAGACCGAGTATCAGCCGAAGGCCTGGCAGAAGGGGCATCAGCCGAACCGCACCGGAACGGCCTACGCCTACCGGCCGCACGGCTCGATCCTGACGCCGGAGACCCGCGAGCGCGTCAGCGCCGACTACGACGCATGGACGCCGGAAGGCTGAAAGACGACTTCAGAGGAAGGAGATAAGTTCTCGGGATCTTTTGCAGAATTTGCCGTGTCTATGGTCCGCGACCCATTGAAAGCCCTCGCCCGCAAGGCCATGGGCTTTTTGATTCCGGCTCCCGAAACTTTCGATCCCGCTTTCCGAAAATGAGTGAGTGCCGCAGCTGGTTTGCCACGCTCTTGCCGCGCTCTGGGAGAGGAGGCGTATCGCGGATGGGGGCCCTGATTACGTGATAATCTTTCCCAACGTCAGCAGTCCGATTTTTACGCTTGGAACGCAAGAAAATAGATTAGAATGCATATTCTAAGAAAAAATAACGTATTTGGAACAATTATTTAAAGTACTTTGTCCACTGCGGCATTTTGCAAATTTGATTTTTATTTTCAATAACATAGCGTCGACGGTAACAACACTCGATCATCTTCTTTCACAGGTCCTCTGCCATGGATATGAGCGTTTGCTCCAATCCCACTCTTGTTTTGGATGGGACGGCGGCGTCGGAGCCGATTGCCGTTTCCACCCCCACTATGACGTCAAACGTCAGGTGCATTCCTTCCTATCCGCTCGCCATGGCGCAGCCGGGAACGGCGCTCAGGCTGGCGTCCTACACGTGCGGCCGTAACGTTCAACGCAGGCTGATCGATCAAGGGCTGACGGTCGGCGTCGCCTTGAACGTCATGTGCAACGATTCCTACGATCCGATGATCATCGAGGTTCGCGGGATCCGTATCGGGTTCGGCAAGGGGCTCGCTCACAAGGTGATGGTCGCGGAGGCGAGAGTGTAACAATGAGCAATCTGGATGAGATTGATGTGGGGGGGGGACGGGTACGGGTTTCCGGATTTACCGACCGTACGAGTTCCTATCGGCGTCGACTTCTGGCCATGGGGCTGACCCCCGGTGCGGAAGTAACGGTGGTGCGCAAGGCTCCGCTTGGGGATCCGATCGAACTCGATCTGCGGGGTACCTCGCTCAGCGTGCGCAAAGACGAAGCCCGGATCGTTTCCATCGAATTGGTTTAACGGAAACAACCCAGCTGCTTTCGCGCGGCAAGGAAGGTCGAGAAATGAAGAACCTCACTGTGACCGTCGTCGGCAATCCCAATTGCAGCAAGACGACCCTTTTCAGCGCGCTGATAGGGACGCGGCAACGAGTCGGCAACAGGCCGGGCGTGACTGTGGAGCGCAAGACGGGAACGTTCCAGCTTTCCGATGCGGCCGTCACTCTGGTTGACCTGCCTGGCACCTATTCGTTGGGGCCTTCCGAAACGTCGATGGACGAGCGCATTGCTCTCGAATACGCGATCTCCGGCGAGGCTGATATTCTGGTCAACATCGTCGACGCCTCCAATCTCGAACGCCACCTCTACCTGACCGCGCAGCTCCTTGAGATGCGCGTGCCGATGATCGTCGTCCTCAACATGATGGACACGGCCCACCAGAACGACGTCGAGATCAATCTGGCGGAACTCAAAAAGCGCATCGGCTGTCCGGTCCTGCCCATCGTCGCCAGCAGTGGGCAGGGCGTGGAAGAACTCAAGCGCGCCATGGTGACGATGGCCGAAGCGGGAGCGCTTCCCAAGGTCACTCCGCGCTATGACGCCAAGGTGGAAGCGGCGATCGAGGGCATTTGCCCGACCGCCCGCATCGAAGTTCGATGGACGCTGGCAGGTGCTGCAGATGTTTGACGGTGACGAGCGCCGCATCTCGACCCTGCCGCAGGACGTTGCCGACACGGTGCGCGAAGCCATGGAAAGCGTAGAGGAGGAGACGGGCGAGGACCTCGATATTCTCCTGGCCGATCATCGCTACAGGTTCGCCTCGGGCGCGGTGCAGGCTGCAGTCACGCGGTCGCGGGAAGCCTCGCGCAACCTGACGAATCGCATCGACCGCGTCGTGCTTCACCGGCTGCTCGGTATGCCGATCTTCCTGGTGTTGATGTACCTGATGTTCATGTGGACCATCAACGTCGGCAGCGCCTTCATCGATTTCTTCGATATCGACGTCGGCTCGGTGATGGTCGACGAGCTCGACCATCTGATGCGCTCGCTGGGCGCTCCGTCCTGGCTGGTAATCGTCGTAGCCGATGGCATCGGCGGCGGTGTTCAGACGGTCGCGACTTTCATTCCCTTCATAGGTTTCCTGTATATCTTCCTGTCCGTACTGGAAGATTCCGGCTACATGGCGCGCGCCGCCTTCGTGATGGATCGCTTCATGCGGTCCGCAGATCTGCCGGGCAAGGCGTTCGTGCCGCTGATCGTCGGTTTCGGCTGCAACGTTCCCGCCATCATGGCGACGCGGACGCTGGAGAACGAGAACGACCGCAAGGCGGCGGTGATGGCGCCGTTCATGTCCTGCGGCGCGCGGCTGCCGGTCTATGCCCTGTTTGCCGCGGCCTTCTTCCCCACCAACGGGTAGAACATTGTCTTCGGGCTTTATCTGATCGGCATCGCCGCGGCGGTCGGAACCGGCTATCTGCTGCGCTCCACGCTTTTGCGCGGTGAGACGTCGCCCCTCGTCATGAAACTGCCGCTCTATCACATGCCGACGGTGCGCAATGTTGCGATGCGCAGCTGGGAGCGGTTGAAGACCTTCATCGTGGGGGCGGGTAAGGTCATCGTCATCATGGTGGTGATCCTCTCCGTGCTCAATCTGGTGGGCACCGACGGATCGTTCGATGAGGTCTCCCCGGAGAATTCGGTTCTGGCGGGCGTCAGCAAGGCGGTGGTGCCGGTGTTCGAGCCGATGGGGATGGAGCAAGAGAACTGGCCAGCCGTGGTCGGTATCGTCAGCGGCGTCCGTGCCAAGGAAATCGTCGTCGGAACGCTGGACTCGCTCTATGGCGCGCTTGCCAATGACAGGGCTGCGGAAGAAGAGGAAACGGATACCCGTTCGAGCTGGCAGATCGTCGGCGACGAGCTTGCCGAAGCCTTCGCGACCATCCCGGCCAACCTCGCGGCACTGGGTGATACGGTGACCGATCCGCTCGGGCTCAGCGTCGGCGATGTCGACAACATCGACACGGCGGTGGAAGAGCAGGAAGTGGCAACGGGAACGTTCGGAGAGATGCAGGCGCGCTTCGCAGGTATCGCCGGGGCCTCCGGCCTACCTGTTGTTCACGTTGCTATACATGCCCTGCGTGGCGGCCGTTGGCGCCATCTACCGCGAAGTGGGGCGGGCCTGGACGCTGTTTGCGGTCGGTTGGACGATGGCCGTGGCCTACGGCACTTCGGTCATCGTCTTCCAGATCTCGCGGTTGGGCACGACGCCTGGAACGTCCCTGGCCTGGATCGTGGCGGTTGTCGCGGCCTTCTCGCTCGCGATCTACGTGATGCGGCAAAAGGGGACGCGAGCCCCCGGAGACGGCCTGCCGATGGCCGCGGAATAGTTCAGACTGTGAATTGAAAACGAGGGAGTGCGCCCGGCTCCGGGCAACTCTCAAGGATATGAGAATGTCCGGTTTGACGGAATTGAGGGACACGTTGCGCGCCGAGAGGAAGTTCTCTCTCGAAACCCTCGCCCTGCGCAGCGGGTTCAGCCCCTCCGCGGTGGAAGCGATGCTGGAACGCCTGGAACGCAAGGGCCGGGTGGTTTGCCACGGTCCCTCCAGTTGCGGTGGCGGAACGACCTGCAGTTGCGCCAAGAACTGCCCGAGCGCGGTCGTCTATGAATGGGTGGCGGATTAAGAGGCGCCGCGAATGGGCGCGCTCTTCAATCGACCTTTGAAAGCAAAGTCGATACGGGCCTGGGGCATTTGCTGCCCCGGGCCCTTCTTTTTATCGAGGGGCCTTGCCGCCGGAAAAAGAATCCTGGTGGTAAGGCCGGGCCACCGAGAAACAAAAAAGCCCTCCTTGTTCTGCCGAACGAAGGAGGGGCCTATCTGGATCGAAACGGTGTCGCGTCAGGCGGCCGAGGTGTCGATCGCGGCCAGGCGACGGTCGACATAGTCGCCGCACGACGTGATGAGCTCGTCAATATGGCCTTCGAAGAAGTGATTGGCTCCCTCGATCGTCTGATGATCGATGATGATGCCCTTCTGCGTCTTCAGCTTGTCGACCAGGGTCTTAACGTCTTTGGTCGGCACGACCTTGTCGGAGTCACCGTGGATAATGAGACCGGAGGACGGGCAGGGGGCCAGGAACGAGAAGTCGTTGAGGTTTGCCGGAGGGGCGACGGAAATGAAGCCCTCAACTTCCGGACGGCGCATCAGAAGCTGCATGCCGATCCAGGCTCCGAACGAGAAGCCGGCAATCCAGCAGGCCCGCGCATCCGGGTGGACGCTCTGGACCCAGTCCAGAGCGGAGGCCGCATCCGACAATTCACCCTGTCCATGGTCGAAGCTTCCCTGGCTCCGGCCGACACCTCGGAAATTGAACCGCAGGACCGCAAAGCCGCGCTTCGCGAACATGTAGTACATCTGGTACACGATCTGATTGTTCATCGTCCCGCCGAACTGCGGGTGAAGATGAAGAATCAGCGCGATCGGTGCCGTGCGCTCCTTGGCCGGGTGAAACCGGCCCTCGATACGGCCGGCCGGACCGTTGAAGATAACTTCGGGCATAGATACGAATCGTCCTTCTCGCCTTGCAGCGGATACCGGGGTTGTCGACTCTTTTTTAGGGTGCCGTTTCTTGACTTGGAGCGGCTGTCTTCCTAAAGTCTTATTTAGAATAATTCGAAAATCACGCAACCAAAAGCCACCATGGCGGCGTTCGACGTGCTTCCTTTGAAGCTCTGTGCTGTTATCGTCAGGACGGCCGCGAATTTCAAGGATTTCCGTATGGCCTCAATGCCACAATGGGGCTAGGAGGCTACCAGAGAGAATAGTGACCGCGAGTCCGAAGGCAATGAGATCTTTGGCGTGAGGTCTCGGAAATTGGCGGAATCTAAGGGCAAGGGAATGAGCGTGAGCTCTCGCATTTATCTGGATCACAACGCGACGACGCCGCTGCGGCCGTCGGCGCGAGAGGCCATGGTCGATGTGCTTGAGGAAGTTGGGAACGCCTCGTCCGTGCACGGAGAGGGACGTTCTGCCCGCGCTCGTATCGAATCTTCCCGTCGCGCTCTGGCCGCGCTTACGGGTTCGCAAGCCAAGAATATCGTCTTCACCAGCGGCGGGACGGAAGCAAACGTCACCGCGCTGACGCCTCAGATCACCCTTTCCGGCAAGAAGCGCCCTGCGACGCGCGCCTTCGTGAGTGCCGTCGAACATGCCTCGGTGCTCGGCGGAGGACGCTTTAACCCCCAACAGGTTACATTTTTGCCGACCACAGGGGATGGTGTCATTGACAAGTCGCAGGCGGAGGAGCTCATTCGTGGGGAGGCGAAAAGCGGGTGTGTGCCGTTCGTCTCCGTCATGGCGGCCAACAATGAGACTGGCGTCCTGCAACCCGTTGCGGAAATTGCGCAATTGGCACATGAGTCGGGCGGTTACTGCCATGTCGATGCGGTGCAGGCGTTGGGGCGGATCCCCGTCTCTATCGCCGAATGGGGATGCGACATGGTGTCCGTTTCCTCCCACAAGATCGGCGGCCCCCAGGGTGTGGGCGCACTGATCTACGGAAGCGAGGAATTCAGGGTGGCGCCGCTTCTGACCGGTGGTGGTCAGGAAGGGCGAGGCCGTGCGGGGACGGAGAACGTCGCCGCGCTCGCAGGTTTTGGGGCTGCGCTCCAGAACCTGCGTGAGGAAGGGGATGAGGCGGTGCGACTGGAAGCGTTGCGGGATTGGCTGGAAGCGAAACTGCTCCATATATGTGAGAGTACTGTCATCTTCGCTCAGAACGCCCGGCGCCTGCCGAATACAGTCAGTTTCGCCGTGCCGGGAATGGTCGCGGAAACGACTTTGATCGGATGTGATCTTGCAGGGGTGGCTGTCTCCTCCGGATCTGCCTGTTCGTCGGGCAAGGTTGCTCCCTCGCACGTTCTCGAGGCCATGGGCGTGCCGGGTGATCTGGCCCGCGGCGCGCTGAGGCTCAGTCTCGGCTGGACGAGTACGCAAGACGATGTCGAGCGCTTCGCCGGGATCTGGCGGGGGCTTGTGAAAAGAATGAAACCGGCGCAAGCCGGAAAGGCGGCCTGAGAGTCGTCTTATCGTGAAGGTCTTCGGGGGAGGGGGATCTTTCCGGCGGCGGCGGCTGAAAGGCCGTGAATGTGTGGTTCGGGGGTGCATGACGTGTCGCCGGAGGTAGTGAAGATAAGACTTCGACAACACGCGGTTCTTGACCCGCGCTGGATGGAGAGGGCAATGCCTGCAGTACAAGAGACGGTCGACCGGGTTCGAGAGATCGACGTAGAACAATACAAATACGGGTTCGTGACCAATATCGAATCCGACAAGGCCCCCAAGGGCCTGAACGAAGACATCATCCGCTTCATCTCCGCCAAGAAGGGCGAGCTTGAGTGGATGCTGGAAACCCGCCTTGATGCCTATCGACGCTGGCTCACGATGGAAGAGCCGGATTGGGCACGGGTGAGCTATCCCAAGATCGATTTCAACGATCTCTACTATTACTCGGCGCCGAAGAAATCTGGCTATGGTCTCAAGGGCCTGGACGAGGTCGACCCGGAGCTCCTGGCAACCTACGAGAAGCTCGGCATCCCGCTCCGCGAACAGGAAATCCTGGCGGGCGTTGAGCCGAAGAACCGCGTCGCCGTCGATGCGGTGTTCGACAGCGTCTCGGTCATCACCACATTCAAGGAAGGACTGGCAAAGGCCGGCGTGATCTTCTGTTCCATTTCCGAGGCGTTGCGCGAGCATCCTGATCTGGTGAAGAAGTATCTGGGCTCGGTCGTGCCGATCTCCGACAACTTCTATGCGACGCTCAATTCGGCGGTCTTCTCCGACGGTTCGTTCGTCTATGTGCCGGAGGGCGTGCGCTGCCCGATGGAGCTGTCGACCTACTTCCGCATCAACGAGCAGAATACCGGCCAGTTCGAACGCACGCTGATCGTGGCGGAGAAGGGGGCTTACGTCTCCTATCTGGAAGGCTGTACGGCCCCCCAGCGCGATGAAAGCCAGCTTCATGCGGCCGTTGTCGAGCTCGTTGCCATGGAAGACGCGGAGATCAAGTACTCCACCGTCCAGAACTGGTATCCTGGCGATGCGGACGGGCGTGGCGGCATCTACAACTTTGTCACCAAGCGCGGTGATTGCCGCGGTGTGCGCTCCAAGATCTCCTGGACGCAGGTCGAGACCGGTTCCGCGATCACGTGGAAGTATCCCTCCTGCATCCTGCGCGGGGACGACAGCCGGGGCGAATTCTACTCGGTCGCCATTTCCAACTGTCATCAGCAGATCGACAGCGGCACCAAGATGATCCACCTGGGCAAGAACACGTCCAGCCGGATCATTTCCAAGGGTATCTCGGCGGGCAAGTCGCAGAACACCTATCGTGGTCTCGTCTCCGCCCACCGAAAGGCGTCGAACGCGCGCAACTTCACCCAGTGCGACAACCTGCTGATCGGGCAGGACTGCGGTGCGCATACGGTGCCCTACATTGAGAGCAAGAACGCCAGCGCCGTCTTCGAGCACGAGGCCACGACCTCGAAAATCTCCGACGACCAGATGTTCTACTGCCTGCAGCGGGGACTGAGCGAAGAGGAAGCGGTGGCGCTGGTCGTCAACGGCTTTGTTCGCGACATCATCCAGCAGCTCCCCATGGAGTTCGCGGTGGAATCGCAGAAGCTGATTTCGATTTCGCTGGAAGGCTCGGTCGGCTGAGGCCGTCCCGGTGTCCACGCTCATCATTGCCGGAAGCCTTTCGGCACAAGCGCGAACTGCCACGACTTTCAAAGGACAAGCGGGGTCCGATGGGCTCGAGGTGAACGTTGAGGTTGCCGTGCGGCGAACCCGTCACAAGGGTGACGCGCAAGAGGCGACCGGAAGTTGGGAAATCTGGAAATGGCACTGCTCGAAATCAAGAACCTGCATACCCGCATTGCCGAAGACGGCACTGAAATCCTACGTGGGGTCGATCTCACCGTGAATGCCGGTGAGGTCCATGCGATCATGGGGCCGAACGGCTCGGGCAAGTCCACGCTCTCCTATGTGCTCGCAGGCAAGGAAAACTACGAGGTCACCGAGGGCGAGGTCCTGTTCAACGGCGAGAACATTCTGGAGATGGGTCCGGATGAGCGGGCGATGGCCGGCATGTTCCTGGCATTCCAGTACCCGATCGAGATCCCGGGCGTTGCGACCATTACCTTCCTGAAGGCGGCGCTCAACTCCCAGCGCAAGGCGCGCGGGCTTGATGAACTGCCGACGCCAGATTTTATGAAGCTTGTGCGCGAAAAGGCCAAGCAGATGAACATCACCTCCGACATGCTGAAGCGTCCGCTCAACGTGGGCTTTTCCGGCGGTGAGAAGAAGCGCTCCGAAATCCTGCAGATGGCGCTGCTGGAGCCGACGCTCTGCGTGCTCGACGAGACGGATTCCGGCCTCGACATTGATGCGCTGAAGGTCGTGTCGAACGGCGTCAACGCGCTGCGCTCGCCGGAGCGTGCGATGATCGTCATCACCCACTACCAGCGCCTGCTGGATCACATCGTGCCGGATATCGTCCACGTCCTGTCTGCGGGCAAGATCGTCAAGACGGGCGGCCCGGATCTGGCGCTCGAGCTGGAGAAGAACGGCTACGCCGACTACATCGGTGAAGCGGCGTAATCAGGCACGAGGGTCAAGCAAGATGACAGCGGATAACACAGCGCTGAGCACGGCTGCTGAACGTGCGCTGATCGAACAATACGAGGCGGCATCGACCGGCGATGCGGTAAAGCTAATGCGCGAAAAGGCGATCGCGGGATTCCGTTCGCGCGGCCTACCGAACCGGCGCGTCGAGGAGTGGAAATACACCGATCTTCGCCGCGGCATGAACGAGGCGCTACCGATTGCCGAGATGCCCGCCGCAGCCGAGGCAAAGGCGGCGGTGGATACGGTCGCCGGTTTCGGCGACATGGCGGGCGCCCGGATCGTCTTCGTCAACGGCCTCTATGCGCCGGAGCTTTCCGAGATCTCCGGTGTCGAGGGGCTGACGATCCGCTCCTTGGCAGCGACGCTCGCCAAATCCCGACCGCAGGGACTCGGAGAACTAGCCGCATCGCTCACCGACAGCGCGCTCGATCTCAACACCGCCTTCATGCGTGATGGCGCGTTGATCGACGTCGCCGCCGGGGCCGAGATCGAGAAGCCGGTGGAGATCCTGCATGTCGCGGCCGGTGAGCCGGCTGCCACCTATACGCGCCACGTGGTGCGCGTCGGTGAGGGCGCCAAGGTGTGCTTCAGCGAGGTCTATTCCGGCAAGGGACACTATCAGACCAACACGGCGATCGAGTTCTCGGCCGCCAAGGGCGCTGAAGTCTCGTGGATCAAGCTGCAGAACGAATCTCGTGAGGCTCAGCACTTGTCCACGTTACTCTCGCGGCTGGACGGTGAGGTTGGGTTCGACCACTTCATCTTCAATTCCGGCGCCCATCTCTCCCGCACGCAGACCTTCCTGCGTTTTGACGGGGAAGGCTCGCGGGCAGAGCTGCGCAGTGCGATGCTGATCACTGAAGAACAGCATTGCGACGTGACCCTGGTCGTCGATCATGCCGTGCCCAATTGCGAGAGCCGGGAATTCTGCAAATCCGTCATCGACGGTGCGGCCAAGGGCGTTTTCCAGGGCCGGATCAACGTCTTCCCGCATGCTCAGAAGACGGACGGACGGATGGTGTCTCAGGCGCTGTTCCTTTCCGAGAGCGTCGAGATGGCCTACAAGCCGGAACTCGAAATCTTCGCCGACGACGTGCAATGCGCCCACGGCGCCACGTCGGGTCAGATCGACGAGGACCTGCTGTTCTACCTGCGGGCGCGCGGCATTCCGGAAGCGGAAGCGCGAACGTTGCTGGTCCTCGCCTTCCTGTCGGAAGTGATCGAGGAAATCGGCGATGAACAGGTAGTAGAGACGTTGGAAGAACGCACCCGCACCTGGCTCGGCTACTGAGGAAGAGAACGATGAACGAGGCAGCCCCCATCCAGGACACGGCCGAATACGATGTCGAAAAGGTGAGGGCGGATTTCCCGATCCTCTCCAGAGAGGTCTACGGCAAGCCTCTGGTCTATCTCGACAACGGCGCTTCCGCGCAAAAGCCGCAGGTGGTGATCGATCGGATGATGAAGGCGTATTCCGAGGGATACGCCAACGTCCATCGTGGTCTGCACTACCTGTCCAACACGGCGACGGAAGCCTACGAAGCGACGCGCGAAAGCGTGCGCCGTTTCCTCAACGCGCCGTCGTGCGATGAGATCGTCTTCACGCGCAACACGACCGAGGCGATCAATCTCGTCGCCTATTCGCATGCCATGCCGACGATCGGGGAGGGGGACGAGATCCTCATCTCCATCCTCGAACATCATTCCAACATCGTGCCCTGGCACTTCCTGCGCGAACGCCAGGGAGCCGTCCTGAAATGGTCGCCCATCGCCGATGACGGGTCGTTCCTGATCGAGGAATTCGAAAAGCTCATCACTGCGCGCACCAAGCTGGTGGCGATCACGCAGATGTCGAACGTCACAGGCACGTTGGTGCCGGTGAAGGAAATCTGCCGGATCGCGCACGTGCGCGGCGTGCCGGTGCTGGTCGACGGCAGCCAATCCGCCGTGCACATGCCTGTTGACGTGCAGGATCTCGACTGCGATTTCTTCGTCTTCACGGGCCACAAGGTCTACGGTCCGACCGGAATCGGCGTGCTCTACGCCAAGAAGGAGCGGCTTGAGGCGATGCGGCCGTTTAACGGCGGCGGCGAGATGATCCTCGACGTGACCGAGGACATGGTCACCTACAACGATCCTCCGCACCGCTTCGAGGCGGGCACGCCCGCTATCGTCCAGGCAATTGGACTTGGCGCCGCGCTCGACTATATGGACGGTTTGGGACGCGACAGGATCGCTGCTCACGAAGATGCCTTGCGCGACTATGCGCATCAAGAGCTGTCGAAGATCAACTCGCTTCGCATTTTCGGCAATGCGCCGGGCAAGGGAGCCATCGTATCGTTCGAGATGGAAGGGGTGCATGCCCACGACATTTCGACGATCATCGACCGCGAGGGCGTCGCCGTGCGGGTGGGTGCCCATTGCGCGCAGCCGCTTCTGGCGCGGTTCGGGGTCACGTCCACATGCCGAGCCTCGTTCGGGCTCTACAACACGTTGGAAGAGGTCGACCTCCTGGTGGCGGCTCTGAAAAAGGCCCAGAAATTCTTCGCTTGAGGACAGACGCTATGACCGAAGATACGACACTGGCGGAAGCGTCCGCTGAATCGGCGGAGCCGAGAGCGCCTGAAGCTGTGGCCCCTGAAGCGGAAGCGTTGGCAGACGGTGTGGCGGCTCTGACGGAGTCCACCCTGCCGCCGGAAGAGATCTCGCGCATCACCGACGACATCGTGGCGGCCTTGAAGACCGTCTACGATCCGGAAATTCCGGTCGATATTTTTGAGTTGGGCCTCATCTACAAGGTCGATATCGAGGACGATCGCTCCGTATCGATCGACATGACACTGACGGCGCCGAGCTGCCCGGTGGCCGGAGACATGCTGGGGTGGGTGCAGGATGCGGTCTCGGCAGTGCCGGGCGTGGGGCCGGTGGACATCAACATGGTGTTCGATCCACCCTGGGATCCCAGCCGCATGTCCGACGAGGCGCGGGTTGCGCTCAACTTTTTCTAGAACCGCCTGACAACTTCGCTGGGGCGCGTATTGGCACCCGAATTCGTAGGGCAAACAAGGGACTTGAACACAATGGGCAAGTTTCAGGTCATCACGCTGACCGACACGGCAGCCGAGCGCGTACGCGCGATCATGGCGAACTCCGACAAGGATGTTCAAGGTCTCAAGATCGGCGTGCAGAAGGGCGGATGCGCGGGCATGGAATACACGCTCGACTATGTCAGCGAGTCGGATCCTGCCGATGACGTGGTGGAGACGAAGGGCGTGCGGATCTACGTCGCCCCGTTCGCCGTGCTGTTCCTGCTGGGAACGGAGATGGACTACGAGGAAACCAAGCTGCGCTCGGGTTTCATCTTCAACAACCCTAATCAGACGTCGGCTTGCGGATGCGGTGAATCCGTCGAGATCACACCGGCCAACCCGGAAGCGCTGACCCGTTGACGGCGGCATCGAAGGGGCTGTTCGAACGGCTCAAGGCAGCCGCTGCCGATGAATGGGCCGCCTATATCGACCATGATTTCGTGCGCGGGCTCGGTAACGGCACTTTGCCGGAGGAGTGTTTCCGGCACTATCTCGCGCAGGACTACGTTTTCCTGATCCATTTCGCGCGTGCCTACGCGCTCGCCGTCTACAAGTCCCGCACCCTGGACGACATGCGCTCGGCCGGTCGGACCATGTTCGCATTGCTCGACATGGAAATGGATCTGCACGTGCGGCTCTGCGCGCGGTGGGGCTTGAGCGCCGAAGACCTCGAGGCAACGCCCGAAGCTTCCGCCACCATGGCCTATACGCGCTATGTGCTGGAGGAGGGCATGCGCGGCGATCTTCTCGACCTCCACGTGGCGCTGGTGCCCTGTGTCATCGGCTATTGGGAGATCGGCAAGGTCCTGGCGGCGCAGCCCGGCGCGCTCGATACGTCAAACCCCTATCACGAATGGATCGCCGAATATTCAAGCGACGAATACCAGCAAGTCGCCGCAGAGGCGGAAGAACGGCTCGACCGGCTGGCCGGCGATGCCATCAGTGCGGAACGCTTCACCGATCTGGTGCGAATCTTCTCGCAGGCAATGCGGCTGGAAATCGGCTTCTGGAAAATGGGGCTCGACCTCGAAAACTGAGATCCGTCGAGAAGCCGTCAGTTCTCCGGAGATGTTGGATATGAAAACGCCGCTTCTCCCTCCCGGGAGGGAGAAGCG
>NZ_JASJAV010000004.1 GCF_030066895.1 Breoghania sp.
GGCCGTTGTTCCCGACAAGCCCGCAAACCCCATTCTGGAATTCTCCGAGAACGGGATTGCGCAGGGCTACACGGAAGGATCCAACGTCAATCCGATCCGTGAGATGACCAAGATGATCGAACTCACGCGAACCTTCGAAAGCATCTCCAAGATGATCGACTCCGGTTCGGAAAATCAGCAACGCGCGATCGAGGAGCTGGGCGAGACATCATGAGCGAATTGACCGTGGCCCCTATCGGCAAACCAACGGACCCCGCCGATGTCTCTCTGCCGCAGCCCAATCCGCTGCGGATTTCGCAAAGCGCGAGTGCCGTGAGCGGGTGGTCTGCGATGACGGTCGACGACAAGGGGTTCGGTTTCGCGGATCTCGTCGACACGTTGAACCCGCTTCAACAGTTGCCGCTGATCGGGGATCTCTACCGCGCCGTAACGGGCGACGAGATTTCCCAGGAGGCACGCTATGCGGGCAGTGCGCTTTACGGCATGGCGCTCGACGGCCCGGCGGGCATGGGCGCCTTTCTCTGCATGGCGATGGTGGGGGATGCGGTGTCCGATCATTTCAATTCGGACATCGTACAGGTCGCGACTTCCGGATCTTCTGATGTGGTTGAGGACCCGGATGCGCCCATCGAGACCCAGACCGTCGCCGAGGCGGTTTCCGGTGATCCGACCGATCTCTTTCAATGGTTATGTCCCGAAGCAGCTGCCGCGAGATTTCCCGTTCAGCCCGCCGCACTGACAGCGGATGGCGGGGAGGCGGGCGACCTGCCCCCGGCAATGCCGGCAGGCGTTGAGGGATTGACGTCCGATCCGAACAATCATCTGCCGTTGAGCGTTCTGGAAGCGCTGCGCCAGCGCCATATAGGAATGCTGGGCGATGAACAAGCTTGAGCGGACGGTGGCCTCCACGCTTCAGGAGGTCGCGCCGAACTTTTACTGGGTCGTCGGGCTGTCGTCCTTCGTGTGCCTCGGCGATACGGTCGTTCTGGAAACCAAGGACAAGGTCCAGCGCGGCGAGATCATCCGTCTCGATGAGGACGAGGCCATCGTCAAGCCATACAATCGGCAGACGGCCGTCGGCATCGATACACGGATCTATCGCGTCAGTGGGCTGACGATCCATCCCGATCCGTCGTGGAAGGGAAGGGTAGTCAATGCGCTCGGTCAGCCGGTCGATGACAAGGGGCTTATTCCAGCAGGAACGCGCGCCGTCTCCCTTGATCGCGATCCGCCGCCGACGCTCAAGCGTGCCCGCGTGACGACGCTGGTTCGAACCGGGGTGCGGGTGGTCGATCTCTTTACACCGCTGTACATTGGTCAGTGGGTCGGCATCTTCGCTGGTTCCGGCGTCGGCAAGTTGACGCTCCTGTCCATGTTCGCGCGGTCCGGCGATTTCGATACGGTCGTGGTCGGCCTCGTCGGCGAGCGGTCGCGCGAAGTGCGCGAATTCATCGAGGACGCGTTGGGTGAGGCGATCGAGAAATCGGTCGTGGTCATCTCAACCGGCGATGAAAGCCCGATGATGCGCCGAATGGCGCCGAAGACGGCCATGACGATCGCCGAGCATTTCAGCTACTGCGGGGAATCCGTCCTGCTGATCATCGATTCAACTACCCGCTTCGCCCATGCAGCGCGCGACGTGGCAATGGCGGCGGGCGAGCCGCCGGTTGCGCGCGGTTATACGCCGAGCGTCTTTTCCGAGCTTCCCCGTCTTCTGGAAAGGGTGGGGCTGGGCGTCAACAGTGGCGGGGCGATCACGGGCGTCTTCTCCGTCCTCGTTGATGGCGACGATCACAACGATCCGATGGCCGACAGCATCCGCGGCATTCTCGATGGGTACATCGTGCTGAGCCGAGCGATTGCGGATTCCGGTCGTTATCCGGCCGTCGACGTGCTGGCGTCGATTTCCCGTCTGGCCCAGCATGCCTGGACGGCGGAGCAGCGTGAACTCGTGCTTCGACTGAAAGGTCTGATTGCTCGCTATGAAGACACGTGCGATCTGCTGCTGATGGGCGGGTATCAGTCCGGCAACGATCCGCAACTCGATTATGCCTGCCAGATCGTGCCGCGAATCTACGATGCGCTGTGCCAGGGCGGGCGCGACAGAATCGCCGGCGCCCCCTTCGACGCGCTGGCCCGATCGCTTTCCGCGGATATGAACGAGCCCGCTACCTAATCTCCGGGGCAACTTTTCCCATTTCGATAAAACGTGCCGCGATGCGCCCTTGAAAGGCCGGATGAATGTATCCGGCCTTTTCTGTTTTGCGGACGCTGACGATACTGTCGGCCGGACAAGTTACATTTCGCATCATCCGATTAATGTTTATCGCGAAGCGAATGTGTGTCTGCGTAACCTGTCAGTGGCATTTGTCTTCAGAATTCCGCGTGTTTCTGCACGTGTCCAACTGTACGGTTGTGATTTGCCGAGTAAAAGATTTAACCAAGCGAAACTTCAAATTTTATGAAAACTTGCCGATGGAGAGAATTGGCGTTATTTTCTTTGAAAAGTGCAATATATTAGATTTTATTCATTTTTTTGACGCACCGGTTACCGATTTTTAACAATTTATTATAATAGGAATTTGCGTGATATCATTATTATTTGATCTCCCTTAATATTTTCTTTTACGGATGATCTCGGCTGAGTATTCAAGGGTTGATCACCGTGTTCATCATCGTAGACAACAGAGAGATAGTCACCTCGGGCTATGCTTCCGGCTTCGAACGAGAAGGGGGTTCTTCGCTCGGACTGCCGCCGGATGAGTTTAGTGACTGGGTGACCACGATGCCGCAGGACGAATTGACTGCGGTGGATGCGTTTCTCATTGGAGACTGCAAGGAACGGCACAGTTATCCGCGTATCATCCGCAGCCGGGTTCGCCAGGTGCCTGTTCTGGCACTGAACGAGAAGACGTGTCTTGAGCAGACGCTAGAGCTGTTTGCTGCCGGGGTCGACGATGTTCTGCGCAAGCCGATCCACGTGCGTGAGATCATGGCCCGCGTCAGCACGATCCGTCGGCGTGCGGTTGAAGGCACCAACGACATGCAGGTTGGCAGCATTCGCGTGTTTTTTGACGGCCGGGACCCGCTCGTTGCGGGTGAGGAATACGCTTTGCCGCGTCGCGAACGTCGTATCCTTGAATTCATGGCCCGTAACCACGGTCGCCGGGTGACCAAGACGCAGATCTACAATGCGGTCTATGGTATTTCCAACGAAGACGTCGATGAAAGCGTCGTGGAAAGTCATATCTCCAAGCTTCGCAAGAAGTTGAAGATGCAGCTTGGCTACGACCCGATCGAATCCATTCGTTTACTAGGATACATGCTGAAGAAGGACGCGGAGTAGGGGCGTTCTCCTCTCGATGTCCTTGAATGCGCTCACGTGGGCAGAGGAGGCGCGTGCGGTGCCGCGAAGCCACACATTATCCCTCCGCACCGCTTGACAAGCCGCTTGCATCCCCCCAAAGGAAGGGCTCCTTCACGGAGAAGTGGCCGAGTGGTTGAAGGCACCGGTCTTGAAAACCGGCAGGCGGGCAACCGTCTCGTGGGTTCGAATCCCACCTTCTTCGCCACCGTCCTCCACGGATGTCATCCTCCGGGCCGCCTGTCCATGCTGCGGCGAGGGGCGCCGGCGCTCCGTTCCCTCACTCGCGCACTTGATCGTGGAACGCACGGCTATCGTCCGGGGCATCGGCCCGATTGAACAGTCCGTAGTCCCGAACCACTTCTGCGATCCTCAATCGGTAATCCTCGAAGAGACCCGCCCGGCCGTTTTTCTGAGCGGTGCGATGTGCAGCAAGCTCTCGCCAGCGTCGAACCGAGGCTTCATCGTCGAAAAACGACAGCGATAAGATCTTGCCCGGCTCTGTCAGGCTCTCGAAGCGCTCGACGGAGATGAAGCCTTCGACCTTGTTCAATTGGGAGAGCATGGCAGCGGCGATGTCGAGATATTCGTCGTGTCGACCATCCGCCGATGGACTTCGAAGATGACGGCAATCATGCGGGTGCTCCATGAGGCGTTGACACGCATTTGAGCCAGGTCCGATCTTCCCGGAGAAGGAACTTCTCGCGCATGGTAAATTCATAGTTCTCCCGGCCTAAGGGATCGGCCGCGAGACGCGCCCGGTAGGTTTCATAGGCCGCAAGGCTGTCGATATTGTAGATACTGTAAGCAAGTGTGGACGAGCCTTCGTGCGGCGCGTAGTCGCCGATGAGGTCTGCGCCGCAACGGGGAATGGCCTGGCCCCAATTGCGCGAATATTCCGCGAATGCGGCTTTCTTCGTGGGGGTGATGTGATAGCGGATGATGCAGGTCAGCATATCTGTCTCATCTTCTTCGCCCGACACACATAGCGTCTTGCGTCGGGCCAATGCTTCGGCAAAGATCGAAGTATGGGAGGGTACAGTATGAAGGAAGGCCCGGATATTGCGGTAATCGCTGCCCTGATCGGTGAACCCGCGCGCGCCAATATTCTGACGGCACTCATGGCCGGGAAGGCGCTGATGGCGACGGAACTTGCCTCGGAGGCGGGTACGAGACGCTCTTGGAAAACCGCCACGTTATTGTCGGAGATGATGTGCCACATCTGACCCCGAAGGGCGCAGATGTGATGATGTGCTTCGGCATCGATGTCGGAAAACTCCGCGCTGCGCGAGCTCCTCTTTGCCGCGAATGTCTTGATTGGAACGAGCGGTGTGCACATCTCGTGGGCAATCTCGGGCGGGCATTCTTAACGCGCATCGAGGAACTCGGCTGGGCCAAGCGCGATCGGCGGACGCGGATCCTGACGTTCTCACACGAGGGAGAACGCGCGTTTAACGCGTTCATCCTGAACTTTTCTGCTGAGGTCGGTGCGTTATCGTCAGCTTGATTGGCGTCATAGTATGCCGACGGAGCGGATTCCCGGTGTCGTGCTGCGGGCGAGGGGGCGGGCACCGCTGCGGATAGCAGGCCCATTGCAGGTCAGACCTCTCGGCTCTCTCTTTATATTTCGGTCCGGATCTCCGTCTGAACTCGGCATGTTGAAGACAAGGTCGATCAAGCCGTTCGGAGCAACTTGCTCAACTCCGAGGGGCGGCGGTACGCCCTGATCTTTGGCGAATACGCCTCTGCCGATCTCCCCGACGACGAGCCCGCGTTCCCTGAGCTCGCGATAACCCCGCGTCGCCGTGGATAGACCTCTCCACCGGATCGTTCGATTGCAGGTGGCCCTCTACAATTCATACGCATACGCTGAAGCGAGCGGGGTGGGTGCCGCAGCGATCTCGATTGCTTTTGCTTTCTATGTCGTAGAGTTGATGTCGACCTTGATGCTTGTTGACGGGCTGTCCGACAGGGGCTGTCGGCGACTTCCTCTGGTCGGCACGCTGGTTTTATCGGTTCTGGCGACGGGCCTGATCGCGGTTTTCCTAGGGTGGAGCACACTCGTATCGGCGCGTTTGATGTTGGGAATTGGCACGGCGCGGGTGATGGCAGCCGGCATAGCCTATATGTCCAAGATACTTGGAGAAAAGAATACACGCCGTGCTGCACTCCTCGTAACGTCTGCCACCTCACTCGGTTTTGGCGCCGGCGCGCTTGTTCTGCTCGGAACCGCGGTTACAAGCGCAGCGAGCTACGGCTTCACGTATCTCTCAGTCCTTTCCGAGTTCTCGATGCGTGCGCCTGAAAACCGGGCCAGGGCAACGGACAGGCTCTTTGTCTATGCGTATGTGGGCATTTCCATTCCGGTGATAATCAGCGGATTTCTGTCTGACCGGTTCGGGCTCATTCCGGCAATGACGATCTTCTGGATCGCACTGATGGTCATGACGTTGGCGACGTCTTTCTACGCGCGAGCGCATAAGGTCATGATCGTGGTGTTGTCCTGTCCACTCTTGCCGCTTTTGATCACCGCGGATGCCAAAGCCCTGTCGATGTCGGCCGCACTCCAGCTTCGGCAGCTTTCGAGCGTCGCGCCAATTTGCGCAGCGGTCAGGGTGTGATGATATCGCCTAGCTCGATCGGTACGCCTTTGGGTTTGAAATCGGTGCGGGCGATGTGCTCTCCGGTGAGGGCGGAGAGCAGCATGTGGCGTGATGGATCCTTGCCAGCCTGCTCTGCGGTAATCTCTCCTTTTCGCACGAGAGCAGCCAGCTGGGCGGCCATGGAATGATCCGCGTTAATCTTGAGAAGCGGGCCGCTTGCGAGATGAAAGAGGCTTGAATCTCCGACGCTGATCCAGCGTAGCATGTCTTCGCCGATCTCGACTGCGACGAGGGTACAGCCCCATGCCCTCGAGAGCCGGATCGGCCGCGACGCTTCGCGCAATCGCCTGGTTGGCCGCGTTCAGAGCGGGGATGAAGCTGTTGGATCAGGGTCGCCCTTCTTGCACGCAAGCGTCCAGAAACGTATCGACTGCGAGCTTGGCGGCGACCTCTCCGGCCGCATGTCCCCCATGCCGTCGGCGAGCACGGCAAGCACCGCGTCTCCGTCACGATGAAAGCGGCAGTAGTTTTCCTGGTTGGCGTGATCGCCGATGATCTGGATGTCGGAGATATCCCAGCGAAGCGTCATGCCAGGTCGGAATCCGACCAGTTGAACGTCTCCGAACACAAGGGGACGAACATCAGCTTCGTTGCTCCGATATCGAGAATGTCTCCGTGCGAAAGCTGCGTCGGCGCGAGCACCGGTTTTCCATTGTGGCGCACGAGATTGGCCTTGCCGCCGTGCCGGACGTAAAAGTCGTGCTGCATTTCGTCGTAGACCATGTAGGTGTTGCTATCGCGCGAGATGCTTTCATCGCCGAAATCGATGGGAATGCGCTAATCGGGATTGCGGCCGACGCTATCCATGTCGAAGGAGATTTCGCGGGACGCGCCTCGGCCGGGGCCTGCGATGACCACCAACCAGCTCACCGTCAGTTCATAGACATCGGCTGCGTTGTCGGTGCCGGAGGACGGCTGGTCTACGCCTGCGAGGATGCGGGTCTGCGGTTCGCGAGCGCTGTCCCGATTGGTCTGGGTGCGCTCGAGGACCGAGGTCGCGTCATCGGAGCCTTCGGGCTTGGCGGCAGGCGTGCGCTTGATCACCCGGGTGCGTTCATCGTCGTTCATGACATTGTCTTTCGGTTGGCACCTTTCGGTTTGAAGCCGGTCAGGGAGCGCTACTGCTGAGATACGAAGCGGAACTTCGCTTCACCGAATTCGATGACGTCTCCGGAGTGCAACTCGGTTTTGGAGATCCGCTGGCCGTTGACGACGACGCCGTTCTCGGTGTCGAGATCGGTGATAACGGGCTGCTTGTCGGGTGACATGTGGAAGACGGCGTGGTGCCGATGAACCGTATCGTCGTTCAGTTGAAAGTCGTTTTCCGAATGACGGCCGATGGTCACGTTCTGCTCCCGGATCTCGAAGATCTCTCTGCCGTCCAGAGGTTCGAAATAGCCAAGATTCTGACCATTGGGGACGATGGTCGTGCGAATGTCGTCGTCGGCGAGAACTTCGGTTTGAACCTCTTCCTCGTCCTCTTCGAGTGCCGGATCTGCAATCGGGAGGTCTTCTTACCCCGATTTGCTACGGGACAGGAGGAACAGGAGCACGGCGGCCAGCAGCACCCAGGCAACCGCCGAATTCTGCGCGGCCCAATCCGAGGCTTGCGGCCAGAAGTCCTCGAAGTTCTTGTAGATTTTTCCGATCAGCGGCAGAGGGGGCGCCGGGGGCGGGGGATCGGTTGTCACGACCACGGGAGCCGAGGGCTCCTTGTAGAGACTGAATTCCTCACTCGTGGACGATGCCCCGTCATCATAGGCGATCTTGAGCGCGAGGGAGATTTCGCCCGAAATATCGTCGGAGGGAGCCGATACGGAACCGCCATTGGTCAGATAGTTCGTGAAGTCGTACAGGAAACTGGCGGGCAGGGGAGCGTCTCCGACCGCGCTGACAAATGGGCCACCGGTTTCTGAAGCGAGCCGCTCCACCTGTTGTAAATCGACGGTTTCAGAGGGCTTTTCCGCGAAGCCGATGCCATAGATGACGACGCCGGTTTCCTTTACCTTTTTGATGACGTCCGCATGGGTGTAGGCGGTGTCTTCCGCCTTGCCGTCGGAGATGATTACCAGGGCGCGCCGCTCGGCATCGACGCCTTTCAGGACGTCGATCGCCTGAAGTGCGGTGAAGTAGAAGGCGGTCGCGGCGCCGTCCGCGCGCACGTCCTTCAGCCTTTCCGCGACATCAGCGTAAGGATCGCCCGGCGAGATCAGAACCTGCATCTCACCGGCGAAGGTCGCGACCGCCATGATGTTGCGGGCATTGGAGCGTGCGTAGAGATCTTCGACAAGTTCAACGCTGCGTCTGACCGTGGCTGCGCGGCGCGGGTTCGAGCGGTCGATCAGGAACAGCCAGGCCGCCTTGCCGTCACCGTCCGAAAAGGATTGAAACGAAACGCCGTCGAGCGGATCACCATTGGCGGTAAGTTCAACCCGCTTTACGGCCTTGGGCTCGCGACTTCTGAAGCCGCATTCGAAAGAGGAGCTCTCACCCTGCGCGCGCAGATGACAATCGGCGTCGAGCCGGGTTTCGGCGCCGTGGGCGTTACCGATGAGTCCCACCATTGCGGCCAAAAATATAAATTTGAAACGCATATGCCCCCTGAAGGTTTAATCCGAAATGGAATTGCCCTTGAGCTGAGTATAAAACCTGATCTAAACGCCTGTAAAGCATAGCTAACAGGTAGTTTATTTTCTTTATTTTACAATTACCTCAGCGGCATACGCCGTAGCCAGATCAGCATTTCCGCGTTTTTATCCGCTCTCGTTGTGCCGGCTACGACGAAAATCCCGTCATCGAGAAGGGCAATATCTTGAGCGCTCGCCTCTCTTGGCGCGTTCAGGATTTTTTCGTTTTCGACGGTGCGCATGTCGGCGGAAGGCTGGAGCAGCCAGGCGGATATTCCCTTGGCGGTCTCGGAATTCGTATATCCGACGGCCAGGATCGTTCCGTCATTGCACACGGCAACTCCGTTCAAGGTGTCATCGCCGTCGCGAACGAGAGGTTTCGGCGGCGTCTTGTTCCCGGCTGTCAGGCGAACGAGAATGCCGTCATTGGTCTGTGTGCCGAAGCTCCTCGTTTCTCCCACCATCACGAAGTTGCCGTCGGCACCGGCGGAAAGATCGTTGATGCGGTCCGCTGCCCGTCCGCCGAATGATCGGTTGAAGAGGGCGGTTCCGTCGGAATACAGTTTCATGACTCAGAATTGGGATGAGCCTGTCGTTTTCTGCCGGTCGTGAACTGCTCCAGCTTCTCCGGCGAGCAGAAGGCTGTTGTCCGGAGTGCTTGCGATTGCCCGGAAGACGCTGCTACCCGGCGCATCGAAGGTGCGTTCGCTGATGAGTTCTCCGCGCGGCGACAATGTCAGCACTCAGCCGCGGGGAGTGCTGCCTGCGATGTGCATGGAGGAACCGGCGGCAACGATGTTGCCGTTGGATAATCGAGTGGAGGCGAGCAGTCTGTACGTGCCGGGGCCGCCGAACTTTCGCGACCAGGAGAGCTTTCCATCCGCAGAGAATACCGCGACGATCCCCTGCGACGGCTCTTTCCTGTCGAGGTTGGATTGCCCGACGGCCACGATGCTGCCATCCGGCAGGACCTGAACGGAATGAAAGCCGTCATCCTCTTTTGCGCCGAACGTCGTGCTCCAGCGCACTTTCCCAGAAAGGGAGAGGTTGTAGACGATCGCCTGTTTTCCAAGCTCTCCCCCGGTATCGATCTGACCGGCAAGAATGATGGCGTCATCCGTCGTTGCGACCCCTAGTCCAAGGCCCTTGTCCAGCGTGATCTCCCACGGGGCGGAAAGTTTGCTCAGGGGGCAGCCTTGGCGTCGCCTGAATGTTTGCCCCCGGGAAAAGCGTGGGTGAACGTCTCGTAGGCACTGCGCGTATCAAGATCGGAGGCGGCCTTCCAGGCGGCGTTTTCCGCCTGTGCCTGTTGCTGTCTGTAGAACCAGAAACCGCCGCCGCCTCTGCGGCGACGAGTACGGCCAGGACTGCTGCGGCTGCGACCAGTCGGTATCTATTGCCGGTTTGCGGAGTAGGCTCGGTGCCGGTGTTTGGCTGAGGTGAAGTTGCCTTTTGCGGCGTAGAACGGGGCTCCGTGCTTACCTGTCCGGGAGGAGCCGATTGGGGCTCACCGGCTTGCGTCCCCAGGAGTTCTGCGCGCCATGTTTCGACATCCTGCGGGTGGTTTTTGGCCTGAGGAGATAGGCCCCTGCTGATCGCTGCCAGAAACGCAGGGTCGTAGCCTTCAAGTCCCAACGCCTCCAAGGGCGGTAGGGGATCGGGCTCCTCGTTGTGAAGGGCATCGAGCCGCGCCATGGCGTCGATCGGCTTTTTCCCGAAGAGGCATTGGTAAAGGGTGGTGGAGAAGGCGTAGATGTCGGTCCACGGACCTTGTCGGCCTTCCTCGTAATACTGCTCGGGAGCCGAATAGCCGTTCTTGACGATCTGATGCATCGTCTTGCTGTGTTGGGCGGCGGTCAGTTTTGCCGCTCCGAAATCCAGCAGGACAGCCTCTCCGTTCTTGCGGATGAAGATGTTGTCGGGTGCAATGTCGCGATGTGTGAAGTCCGCCTTGTGGACGGCGGCGAGCGCGTCGAGCATCGGCGCGATGGCGGTTTCAAGCTGGACCTGGCTCGGTACCGTAGGGAGTGATTTCAGCCATTGGTCGAGGGATTGGCCGTCGACATACTCCAGCACCATGTAGGCGCTGTTGTTTTCCCCTTTCAGGATCTGCAAGACCTGAACAATCCCGAGGTGGCGAAACTTCGCCAGGGTCGTCGCTTCGGCGATGAACTTGTCGACGGCCCAGTCGTAGTCCACCTTCGTGTCGGACCCGGTGGGAACCCACGGTCGTTCCGTCGCGCGATACGAAATCATGCGGGTAGCATTCCTTGATAGCGACGTCGCGCGGCAGCTCCGTGTCGTAAGCGAGATAGGTAATCCCGAAACCGCCCTGGCCGATCACTTTCTCCAGCCGTTACTGACGCAGTATCGTTCCTGGAGATATCGTATTTTTTGCGTCCATTCCTTCCGAACTACCCCCTAGTTCGATAAATGGCTATTTACAAACCATCATCTGCGAAATTTATATATCGGCATCTGTCGTATAATCTTGAAGTTATCCGGAATATACCCAATGCTACCGTAACGGGAATTGAATTCATCGCACAATGTGGCGGCATGTTGGACTTTTGAAATGAATTTTTCGGTACTGTTGAAAAAACCGCTCTATTCCTTACCTTAAAGGGATTGCCCTGGCCGTTATCGCGGCCGTCCTGTTCGTCACGACGACCAGTGGAAGTGACGTTGAAAGCGGCGTCTATCGGGTCGTCAACATCTCGAAGAATGGCAAGCACCGCGTCTTGTCGTTTGGTACGGGCTTCAAGGTGGCGGAGCCGGGGATCGTCGTAACCAACTATTACGTCATTCGAAACGCGGATGATCTCTATGTGTTCTATCGGCAGAACGACAAGGTCGAACAGGTGCCGATGCGGATCATGTGGCACGACCGGGATCAGGATCTCGCAATTCTTCGGGGGTTGAGCGATGTGCCGGGGGAGGTGCTGACCCTCGCCGATATCGACGAAAGCCAATTGCATAAGCGGGACTAGGTCGGGGCAATCGGTTTTCCGGGCGCAGCCGATGACCTGGCGACGGTGTCCTCGCATGGCAAGCTGACGGTTGCGGACAAGGCCGTGGTCATGACGGACGCAACCATCTCGACCGGTACCGTTCAGCGTCAGGTGTCGGGAACTGCCCGCCTCACCATTCAGCACAGCGCGAAGGTGAATGCAGGCAATAGCGGCGGCCCGCTTCTGGATCGCTGCCAACGCGTCATCGGCGTCAACACGCTTAGCCAGGTTGCCGAATTCAATCTGGGAGATCTCTCGAACGCCATGAAGCGGGACGGCGTTGTTCGCTTCCAGACGCCGGGGGCGTTGGAGTCTTCCGTGCGCGTGCGCGAAGTTCTGGCGGCCTTGAAGGAAGAGAACGTCACGCCGCAAGTCTCGAGCGGGCGCCGCCATTCGGGCAACACGATGGACGAGCTGTGGGCTCTGGGAACGATTTCCACCTTGTCGTTGGCGCTGCTGTCGCTGGCGGGGCTTTCCGTTGTCATGCGCGATCGCGTGCCGGGGGCGGGGAGAACATCGATCGGATATGGAAGGGACGTGGACAGCGAGCCTGTCGATGGCTTCACGGAAGTCGTGAGCCCCGTGGAGGTGACGACTTTTCACCAAGCGGAACCGGGCCTTGCCGTCGATCTTGTGCGACGCGCGGATGGCATGGTCTTCCCGCTTGGGCCCTACCTTGATCAGCTTGAAACTTCGGGGATCGTTCTGGGGCTTGCGGGAGGTGATGCGGACATTGGCATTGACGATGGCACAATATCGCGCCGCCATACCGTCATCCGGTGGGGGATTTGACCATTACCGATTTGGAATCCACCAACGGCACCGTCGTCGATAGCGGGCAACTGAAGGCGGGCCAATTCCGCCCCGTGCATGACAGATCGGAGATCGTGCTCGGCAGTTGCGTTCTCATGGCCAAACTCGGGGCGGAACGCTCCGAGACGTCAGATGGGACGGTCTGGATACTTTCGGGCTTCGATGAGGACGGCAAAGTTTTTCAATATCCGGTTTCTTCGCATGGCGCCAATCCCGGGGTGGGCGACCATGTCGAACTCGCGACCCTTAGCAGAGCGCCCAATAAAGATTGTGTTCTCAATCATTCGTCTGTTTCGCGGCGCCACGCGGCTCTTCTAGTGGGACCTCGGCCGATAGGCAGCGCGTTGGGTTGCAGCTGGTCGTGATCGACGGCGTGCGTGAACTTCAATTCGGTGACGTCAAAGCATCCTTGTCGCGGGCACATTGATGCAATCCTTGAACGACGGGAGATTGGAATGACCATCAACGCGGTACTCAGGACGGGAATGGTCGGAGTCCTGGTAGGAGGGATGGTCCTTGCGCCCTTGTCGGCTCCGAAGCTTGTTGCCCGATATGTGTCCGGGGAGGCTCAGGCCGACAGCATCGGCAATTTCTTCAAGAAAATGAACAAACCGAAGAAGAAGGGCCGAAGCAAAAACTCGGATTTCGGGATCAAGGTGCTTCAGGGCATCGGGGCCGGCGTGGTTGTCATGGGGCTTGCCAAGGGCAATGCCGGAGCGATCATCATCGACACGGCCCTGGTGGCCGCACCGATCGTTTTTCGCAAGGAAATAGAACCGCAGTATGGGCGCGATCAGCGGTGGGCCGGCTGTCTGAACTGCAACAAGAAGCGCGTGCTCGTTCAGCCCGGCAGAACTGTCACCCAGGCTGATCAGAAAGCCATTCTGACCCGCATCGAAGAGGATGTCAGAGATATCCAGGGCGCCCTGAAAGTTCTCGGTTTCTACAGGATGCGGATCGATGGCGACTATGGTCCGGGAAGCCGTCGCGCTGCGGCGGAGTTTCAGGAATCTCAAGGCTATCGGCCGACGGGCATTTTGAGTGCCTATCAACGCGCCGAGCTGTTCAGGCTGGCAAGCGAGAGGGGCTAAATTGCGCAATCGGATATCGCCGCAACCGCCTTGATGGACTTGGAGAACGTTCGCGTGGCGCCTGCGCAGGGTGTGTGGCCGGTGCCGGCGGTGATGACCGAACCGCGGCCGTCCCCTCGATCAAGGAATTCCGGTTGGCGCAGTCGCAGCTGGAGAAATTCACTGCCGACGTTCTGAAAAAAGGCGATCCCAGCGAGGTGGAGAGCGCGACGCTGCTGCCGAACGGTCTGATCGAGGTCGTGTTGAGAGGTAGGGCTCCGCCTCGGAGCATCCGAGGTGGAGTGGAGACGGTGTCGGTGGAGCCGCATGATCTCTCGGATGAATGGGTGCGTGTGTCGGTGCCCGACGGCAATAAGAAGGAACCCGTTGCGCTCAATACGATCGACAGTTTCACCTCCAAGGAAGAGGTGGAGAACTGGCGTGAAGACGCGGAAAAGCAGATCAAGTTGCTCGCCAAGCTGACAGAACGGGATGTCCCGGCACAGGATGCGATCGTCGTGGCGGATGCGGGAAAAGAGGCTCTCCCCGGTCAGAAGGCCGAGCCGCAGGCTTCACCTGCTCTTCAGAAGGCTGAACGGAAGTCCGCGGCATTGCAGGATGCTCCCAAGGTTATCCCTGCCGCAACCTCGACCGAGGAGCCCGCAACTGACTTCGGCAGCACCCCTGAGCTTGCCGAGTTCACGCCAAGCGAGGATCAATGCGGCGAAAGCCTCTACGTCTCTTTCAAGTTTCCGGAAGACTATTCGAAGATCAATCACTTCAACATCTTCACGCCGGATAGCGCGATCATGACCGATAACGGAGATGGCACAGGCTATCTCACGGGAGCGTGCGTGCAGGGCCGATATCGCTACAAGTGTGTCGTCGTCAATCACGACGAGAAGCGGAAAGCCTGGAGTTCGTCGCTACAGGAGGGATCTTTCGTGATCGCGAGCCTGCTGGGCCAGTGCGAAATCGATCTGAACGATCCGGCCAAATCGGCGACGCTCAACTGCTTCTGATACATCGGGTGAGACCGTGGTCTCCAAACGGGACGAGCCATGGCACAAAAGAGACGACGCGAGCCGGTTAACCGCCAGGGCGGAGGTCCTTCCGGCGGTGGGGCGGGGAAATCCGGATCGGAGGCTCAATTCCTGAAATGGACGGAGTTGCCGGACGGATTTCGCGGCGATGTCGCGTACTACTGGAACATGGTTGTCAAGTCGCCGCTGCAGTCGATTGGTGCTCTTCTTGCCTTCTTGGGTTCGTCCAGTTCGCTTTTGGAAATGTTTTTCGACAAAGGACGACGACGCAGGGACGAGCGAGACCGTCAGTATTCTGGGGCCTTTGACCGCACAACCGTCGGGGCGCTTGCTGGTCTTCGTGATCGGGACCTGCTCGATTGGTTGGACAATCTCGCTGATCACCGCTTCGCTTTCCAGATCGAAGGAGGAGGTTCCAGATCGAAGGAGGAGGGCTGGCGTTTGGTCGGACTCGTCTTGAGCTGTCTCTTCGGATTGTTCCTGACGTTCTTGAGCCTGCATCTTCTCGTTGATATGGGCATGAAAACATCCGGCGGCAGAAATCTTCCGGATGGTCTGGTGTTCATGCTGACGGTAGCCGGACTTGCTGTCGCGGTTGCGCTGATGAAGACAAGCTACAGACTTACGTTTGACGCGGATCTTCTTGTCATCGACAGGTGCGCAACGTTCCTGCTGGTCTTCACGCTTAGTGCCACGGTTTCGGCCATCATCGTTTTCCTGATGATGGGGTAGGGGGTAGCGTGGAAGAAAGCCGCGAACAAGCACTTGCCAAACTTTCCATCGCTGCGTTGGCGATCGATTTCCTTCTGGTCCTTGCGATATGGAATCTCGCGCGCGGGGCTCTGCCCACAGGGCGTGGCGTATTCTCGCTGATCGCGACGTGGTTCTGGTTGAGTATTCCGCTCGGATTGGCGCTTCACCTCTTACTCTGTGAGGTCGTATTGGGCTGGTGGTCCCTCGGGCGGTTCTGCTGCGGGTTGAGGGTTGCGCATCGCAATCCTGTATCGTCGACGGTTGGCTGGAGGATGAAGCGGGCCTTCTCCATTTTGACCAAGTTCGGTCTGGGCTCTCTCAATCCGAACCGTCTGCCCGCATATAACTGTGCCGAAGACCTCGTGTTTGCCTCCGATCTCGTCGATCAGGCACCGACACGGTCGAAAGTCCGATCGCATCCGCTCCATTCATCAAGTGCAAAAGGCCGGATTTCTGGGGTGCATGCGGCAGGTGGACAGCGAAACGGCTTGTCGAGCAAGGTTCAGATGATCTTCGGCCCCCACAAGGGCATGGCCGTCGATCTTGCTGCGGGCCGCTCAAAGGACGGGCTCTTGAAGATCGGGCGAGACCCGGCCTGGGCTGACCTTGTCTTGAGTCGGGATGGGAAAGTTTCTTCCCGACACTGTGTGCTCGTTTCGCGAGGGGGGGGGCATCCGTTGCCGATGGCGACGGAGGAGGTGCCCGTTCGACCAACGGAACGTTCGTCGATCAGCAAAGGCTGAATGACACGGCACCGCGTGTCCTACGGCTGGGGGCCGTCGTTTCTGTGGGCGACAGCGTTCTCCGTATCGTCTGACCGGAACAGGGAGATTTTCGCTCTTGTGTCGGACATTGCGCCGGTGAAGCGACGCAGCTTGCTGTCGATCTCGACCGAAAGACAAAGTTGTGAAAGAAAACTGCGCGGCGATGAGCGTTGTCACCGCCGCGCAGGTTGATGGGTAAGGAAGCACGATTAGTCGGCGCTTGTCCGGCTGCTCTTGAGGAAGAGGTCGCGACCTTCCTCGGTGGTCACCTTGTCGTCTTCCATCACCACGCGCGCGATCGTCTTAACCGGCCAACAAGTCACTTCGATCCTCTCATAAGGCGTGTAGTCGATCGTGTGCTGCATCAGCTTGTTGAACTTGTTGGTGGTCGTGGCCTTGCGCTCGGGATCCCAAAGCGCGAGATCCGCATCGGCGCCCGGTGCGATCGTGCCCTTGCGCGGGTGCAGGCCGAAGCGTTTGGCCGGGTTCGTCGCGGTCAGGCGGACGAAGATCGTGAGATCAATCTCGCCCTTTGCGACACCCTCGCTGAAGATCAGCGGCAGACGGGCGGCAAGGCCGAGAATGCCGTTTGGGATCTTCGTGAAGTCGACGTCGTTGCCGTTCAGCTCCATTTGCCCTTGTTGCCTGCAAAGCTGTAGCTGCAGTGATCGGAGGACAGCACGTCCAGCACGCTGCGCCGGATCATGCCCCACAATCCGGCATGGTCGGCCGCATCGCGCGGGCTCGGGCTGCACATGTACTTCGCCCCTTCCTTGCCGGGGCGATCCATGTTGGCGGCAGAGAGAATGAGATACTGGGGGCAGGTTTCCGCAGTCACCTTCACGCCGCGGGCCTGGGCGCGGGCGACTTCCTCCGCCACTTCGGCGCAGTAGGTGTGGAAGATGTGGATCGGCGTATCGACGAATTCCGCCAATGCAATGGCGCGATAGGTCGCTTCGCGTTCCACCACTCTCGGCCGCGACCATGCATGGGCGGCGGGCTGCGTGTCTTGCCTTCCTTAAGAAGCTTCTCGGAACTTCAGCGGATCGCCTCGTAGTTCTCGCAGTGAACACAGACGATGGCTCCGGTGCGTTTCGCCGCTTCCAGAACGGAGATGAACTGGCCGTCGTCGACGTGCAACAGATCGTAGGTCAGGAACACCTTGAAGCTGCCGACGCCACCTTCCGCGATTGCGGGCAATTCGTTGGAGACGACCGCGTCTGTTGGGTCGGTGACCATCTGGTGCAACGAATAGTCGATCTGTGATTTCGCGGCGGGAGCGCGGTAGTCCGGCAGATGCGCGCCGATCGGCTCGCCCTTGAACTGGGGGGCGAAGGGAATGACCGTCGTCGTTCCGCCCGCGAAGGCCGATTGCGCCGCAGTGGCGAAGGTTTATTCGTGGATGAAGCCGTCCGGCTCCAGCTGCTCGATATGGCAGTGGCTGTCCACGCCGTCCGGCATGACAAGAAGACCCGATGCACCAATGGTTCGTGCGCCCGGCAGGTTCGTGCCGATCGCGGCGATTTGCTCGCCGTTGACGCCTACTTTGCACTTGATGACGTCGACACCGGTGACAACGGTACCTCCCTTGATGACCAGATCGTACTCACTCATTTCAGATTTCTCCGTTTCAGGCCACCCGGATCGCGGCCGCTGACGATATCGAGGGTTTCCGCCGCCACGTTGCGCAGATGGGTGACCATCGCCGCCCGGGCTCTGCGGGCGTCGCCCTTTTCAAAGGCATCCAGAATGGCCAGGTGCTCGGTCGCATCGGATTGGACACGTCCGGCAGCGCTGGACAGCTCGAACAGGCGGGTGCTGATACGCAGGTTCTTGAGCACCCGGACCATAACGACGTTGCCGAGAGCTTCGGGAAAAAGCATGTGCAGACGGTCGTCGATTTCCCAGTGCGCGGTCTCCTGAACGTCGCGCTGGCCGAGGCGGATGATCTCCTGCCGCAAGGCTTCGATGTCCTTGTGCGGGATCTTGCCGATCGCAAGCTCAACCGCTTCCGCTTCGATGAGCTCGCGCAGCTTCAATGCCTGGAAGAACTCAACGGGCTGCACCTTGCGCACCGCGAAGGATCGCGAGCCCTGCTTGATGAGTAGCCCCTCAGCGGCAAGCCTCAGGATCGCCTCGCGCATGGGCGTGCGCAAAATGTCGAGTTGCTTGGCCAGGCGTCCTTCCACGACGGTGCTGCCGCCGGGCAGCGCCTTCGTCAGGATCAGCTGTTCAAGTTGTTCGTAGGCGCGTTCTGCCAGAGAAACCTCCGGCTGCAGGTCAATGGCCGGAAGACCGCCAGCCCCCATTGGCGTCTGCTCTTCCATGATCATGCTGCCGAAAACGAATGGGGGGATAGGAGGCCGGCTCCGGCCAGAGCATTGCGCAACATCTCGATTTCCTCCTCTTTCAATTACGTTATGGGTGGACGCGGGGTTCCGCTCTTCCACCGGCCGAGCAATTCCATCTCAGCCTTCAGGCGCGCCGTTGCATGTCCTGAAGGCGCCAGGCAGTAAATTGCGTTGGCAAGGAGCTGGATCCGCAGATGGATCTCGACGGCCGTCTTCAGGTCCAATGCCTGCACGGTCCTGTCGAGCGCAACGATATCGGCAGGCATGATGGCAGCGAGGCTCACGATGCTGCCTGTGCTACCTTGAACGAAGCAGGACAGAAAATGCTCGTCGCCCGAGGCCATGACCTCCACATGAGGGGCGACCTGTGCCACCAACCGACGGTTGTGCTAGTAGGCATTGCTCTCCCAGCTTCCCTCCTTGATGCCGACGACACCGGGCAAGACGGAAAGGCTGGCCAGAACATCCTGCGTATAGGCCAGTTTCGAGGAAACTCCGGCCTGATACAGCATCATCGGCAGGCCGGACGCTTCGTCGACCCGTCTGTGGTGTGTCACGGCCATGGTGTCGTCTTGCGACAGGGCCCAGGAGAACGGTGGAAAGACAAGCGCGACATCGGCACCGGCTTCAGCCGCGTCGACGGCGTGAGCGGTGGCTTCTTCCGTTGATTCCGCAAGGATGCCGCAGACGATGATGTGCGTGTCACCAATGGTTTGCCTGGCGAGTTCCGTTACCCGACGCCGTTCCTCGTGGCTCAGGAGAAAACATTCACCCGCATGGCCGTTGCAGGGGATCCCGACGATGCTGGGTTCTGCCGTGACGCTCAGAAAATGCGCATGCAGCGTATCCTCATCGATGCTCCCGTCAGGGAGGAACGGCGTCAGCGTGGCCGCATATATGCCGCGAAAGGGATGCTCACCTGCAGGGATCACAAGCTTATCTCCATGTTCTTGCTTTCTTCAACAAGGCGCGCCGGGTCGAACAACGGGAGTTCCGGGTCGTGGCCGATAATTCTCTCGGCAAGAAGCTAGCCCATGTAAGGAACGCTTGTGTAGCCGGAATGGACGCAGCCGATCACGTAAGCCTCATCGTGGTCCGGAATGGCTCCGATCATCGGCAAGGCGTCGGAAGTTTCCGATTCCAACCCGAGCCAGACGCGGTTGATCCGCGTTTCGCCGAGGGCCGGGATGGCATGGCGGGCCAGCTGTACGTTGCCGATCAGGTTCTTCGGGATCGTCTCCACGCCGCTCCGGATCCGGTCTCCCTTGCCCTGCCAGCCACCACCGATCAGCATAGTGCCGTTCTCGAACTGCTTGAGTGACAGGAGGCCGTTGGCGATATCGACGACAGACCGCATCACGGGACGCATGCGCTCTGTCACGACGAGCTGGTTGATCAGCGTCTTGACGGGCACCTTGAGACCCAGCCAAGCGAGCATCGGCTCCAGCCAGACGCCTCCGGCCAGAACCAGACGTTTCGCCCGAACCGGCTCGGCGCCGTCGATGCGGATGACGTACGTTCCCTCCTCTTGGTCGATCGCGGGAGGGGATGGCGTTTCATGATCGTGGCATCTGCGGCGAGGAGTGCGCGTCGGTAGGCCCGGCCGGTCATGTAGGACGTGACGTGGTCGTCGAGTTCGCAATAGGCGGCCGCGATCATCGACGGGTTGAGGCCGGAATTGATTTCACAGGCGCTTTTCGGCGCGCTTTTCCACCATTTCCTGTTCTTCAGGCGTGAATGCGAGCGAAAAGTTGGGTGCGGAGCGGGCGCCGGCGTCGATGCCCAGCCAGTTGGGGGCATCGAGCTACAGCTCGCGCCCCTTCATGGCGTAGGGAATAAGAGCTGCGCGCGTCATGTGCAGGGTGAGCGTGCCGGCATTGACGCCGGATGCCTCGCGGCAGATCTCACCGCGGTCGATCAGGGCGACCCGCATGCCACCGCGCGCAAGATGTAGTGCCACAGTGGCGTCCATCGCACCCACGCCGATGATAGCAGCATCAAGGGGGAGAGATTTCGACACGTGGTTCACGACATCAGGCTTGTGGCTGGCACTATCATCTGGCGGGTCATAGCGGTGCCGGCGGCGGGAGTTCGAGGTCGGTGTATTCGATGTCGCCGGTCAGCGGAGCGGGCGGGGCCTCCTCGCCGAGCGCGATTGCGGCCAAGGCCGAAGCAATATCGCCGCATGTGCGCCCCTGGCATGGCCCCATGCCGCATCGGGTCCACGCCTTGACCTGGTTGGGAGATGTCGCCCCGTCGTTGACAGCGGCGTCGAGGTCCGCGCGCTTGACGTCTTCGCACCGGCAGACGATCGCATCGGTCGGAACGGCCTTTATCTGGCCGAGGCGCGGCGCCATCAGCTTTGCCATCGCCTGACCGAAACGTCTGGTCTTTTCCGCATGGCCAGAAAGTGCCTGCGTCTGTTTGCGATATGTATCGGAGGAAATGCGTCCGGCATTCAGCGCGACGCGAAGGTCGACACGGCGTCCGTCGAGAGCAACCGCAGCGGCTCCGCTGATACCTACGCCGTCACCTACGACGAAGAGACCGGGAAGGGAGATCTCGAAATCTTCGCTGAGCTTGGGCACCCAGGCTTTTTGCAGCTTGTCGTAGGCATGGTCGGCGCGCAGCAAGCGGGTGACTTCGGTTGCGGGAGCAAGACCGTTGCCAACGGTAACCGCATCGACCACGAATTCCCGGGACGGGCCGGAAACCGGCGCGCCGGAGGCATCGACCGATCCAACGAAGGCGCGCAACTGGCCGTTGTCAGCCGGTTCTATCCGGCGGATTGCCCGTCGACAGCACATGGGCACGCCGGCAAGCGTCAAACGCGCCGTCCAGCTCATGCCACGTGCCAGCAGGTCCGGCCGCGAGATGGTGGCGGGAAGTGTCGCCAGCCATTCGCCTCGCGAGGCGAGATCGACGACGCCTGCGACCTCTCCGCCGGCTCGATTGCCGTCGGCATCAATCCGAATCTGCCGCCGCTCGGCCAATACAACGACAAGAATGAAATCGAGGGCTTTGACGTCGACGTGGCGCACAAGCTCGGTGAGCTTCTGGGCGTCGACGTGAAGTTCGTCGAAGTCTCCTCCGCCGATCGCGTGCCCTTCCTGGCCACCGGAAAGGCCGATATCGTTCTGGGCGCGCTGACGCGCCCGCCCGCCCGAGTAAAGGTCATCGACTTCACACTGCCGACCCAGACCGAGGCGTTGAGCGCCCTGACGCTCGCCGACAAACCCTTCAAGTCGCTGACGGACCTCAATTCGGAAGATGTGAAGCTGATCGAAGTGCGTGGCACCACCCCGGTCGAGTTCGCCAAGACGCACCTGCCGAAGGCGAAGATCACCCTGTTCGATAATTATCCGGATGCAGTGAAGGCCCTGTTCCAGGGGCGTGGCGACGCGATCGTCGACGTGGTCGATTACATCGGCAAGTATACCGTTTCCTATGATCAGAAGACGAATTCCTATGATCAAAAGACGAAGGCTCTGTCGGATCCGAGCGCCAGCGTCGACTATGACTGCATCGGTATCGCGCAGGGCAACAATGCCCTCAAGTCCTGGCTGAACACCGCCACCTAAAGCATGCAGACCAGCGGTTTCCTTGGCGATACCTACAAGAAGTGGTTCGACATGGACATGGTCTACAAGATCCCGACTCAGCCCTAATTCTGAGCACATCGGCACGAACCGTCCCGCCTTTTCACAAAGTGGGACGGCTGGCCGGTTTGTGCCGGCCGCATACCCCGCCCCGAGTAAGAACGGACGCAAGAAGCCGTCTGCCGGGAGCCGGGACCGGGGCCGTTCGTTCGGTCCATCGTCCAGAGAGAAGCAGCTCTAATGCACTACACCTTGCATTTCGGCTAGGTCACGCCGCAGATACCCTACCTTCTGTGGGGTGCGTTGATCAGCCTTGAACTGAGCGTTCATGGCGCTTACCGGCGGCATGGTCATCGGCATGCTCGGCGCCATCATGCGACTGCGCGGCGGCGGCTGGCTGTCGCGGCTTGCGCGCTGGTACGTGGTGTTCTTCACCAACACGCCGCAGCTCGTGCAGATCTATTTCATCTTCTTCGGCCTACCCGAGATCGGCATTCTGCTTGATCCGTTCCCGGCGGTGCTGTTCGGCATGACGCTGAATGCAGGCGCCTATCTGATCGAGATCCTCAGGGCAGGGCTCGCCTCCGTCCATCAGTAGGAACTCGACGCGGCCGAAACGCTGGGCATGAGCCATCTGCAAACGCTGCGCTACGTGATCCTGCCTCACATCTTCAAGGTCGTGATGCCGGCCATGACGAACCAGTACATCCTGATGACACTCCGCACGTCCATGGCGGCCATCTTCGGGGTGGAGGAACTGACCGGCCGGGCCTTCAACATCAACTCCACGACATTCCGTTCGATCGAGATCTTCCTGCTCACCGACGGTATCTATGTGTTCGTCACCCTGGCTGCGACTTCGCTTCTTGCCCTCGTCGGTCGTTACGCCTTCCGTGCAAGGGTTCGTATCCTATGAGCGGTCATTTTCTCTCGGATCTTCCCAAGCTCTTCACCTTCTAAAACATCTTGTTGTAGGTGGAGGCCGCGTTGACGACGCTTCTGCTGTCCGCCGTGGGCTGCATCATCGGCATGATCGTCGGCTTTGTCCTCGCGCTTGCGCGACAGAGTCGCCACCCGACCCTGATCCCGGCGCGCATCCTCTCCGATCTCTACGTGGAGATCGTGCGGCGGGTGCTCTTTCTGATCACGTTGATGCTCTTCTTCTTTGGTGCTCAGGTGCTGGGTTTCGATCTGGCGCCGTTGACGATCGCGCTGATTTCCACCTCGGTCATCTCCACCGCCTTCGTTTCGGAGATTATCCGCGGGGGACTGGAATCTCTCAAACCCGCCCAACTCGAAGCTGCGGCGGTGATGAACTTCACGCCGCTTCAGACCCTTCGCCTTGTCTCGATTCCGCAGGCGTTGCCGATCGTCATTCCGCCGATCTTTGGCTACTTCGTGCTGTTCATCAAGGACACCGCGCTAGCCTCGCAGGTCGGCGTTCTGGAACTGACCCAGGCCGGCAAGATCATGACGACGAAGGGCCATTCGGCGCTTCTGGTCTATGCCGTGGTGCTGGTGCTCTATTTCATCGTTTCCTATCCGCTTTCCCGTCTCGGGGGCTATCTGGAGAACCGCTTTGTCCTTTCTCGATATTCATGATCTTGGGGCGTGCTACAGCTCGCTTCGCGTCCTCGACGGTATCGACCTGTCGGTGGAAAAGGGCGAGGTCGTCAGCCTGATCGGCCCCTTCGGTTCCGGTAAGAACACGCTTCTCAAGGTGATCGCCGGCCTGATGAAGCCCGATCGGGGGCATGTCACGCTTTTGCGGGGGCGTCGGTCGATTACGGCAATCGGAAGTCGCTGAAGGTTGCCCGCGACCGATTGGCGATTGTCTTCCAGCAGTACAATCTCTTCGGCAACATGACGGTTCTGCGCAATGTCACTGTGGCGCCGACAACGATCAAGAAACGCGATCGCAAGGCGGTGGAGGAAAAGGCGAAGGAACTGCTCGACCGCGTCGGGCTCGGCGACAAGCTACACGTCTATCCCGATCAGTTGTCAGGCGGGCAGCAGCAACGCGTTGCGATTGCGCGCGCGCTTTGTCTGGAACCGGAGATCCTTCTGCTCGACGAAGTGACCTCCGCACTCGATCCCGAACGGGTCAGCGAGGTGCTCGATACCATCTGCCTGCTCGCGAATGACAACATCGCAATGCTGATCGTGTCGCACGAAATGAGCTTTGTGCGTGATGTCTCCCACCGCGTCGCCTTTATGGCCGATGGACGCGTTCAGGAGATCGGCGCGTCGGAACAGATCTTCGATCATCCGCAAAGCGATCGGGCCTGCGACTTCGTCGGCAGGATTTCCCGGGTGGGAATCTGAAAGGCGTTCTGAGCAGCGCTCGGGTTCATTGCCTTTCAAGCGCCAGACGCAGTCCGAGCGCGATCAGCACGCTTCTCAGGATCTGGTCGAGCCAACGGCCGATCCCGGGGTTCTTTCTCAGCCGGTCGGTCAGGTAACCGCCGGCGAGAATGAGAGGAGGCTCGATCAGTCCGGCGACGACGATGATCAGCAGACCGTGCAGGAAGAGCTGTGCCCATGACGGGCCGGCTCCGGGGACGACGAACTGCGGCAGGAACGCCAGAAAGAACACCGCGACCTTCGGATTGAGCAGGGCCACCCAGAAGCCTTGCCTGAAAACCTCGAGCGACGGTGCCTGAAGGGCGGTGCGATCGGCGTTCAACGTGCTGCCGGAGGATCTCAGCGCGGTGATGCCGAGCCAAAGCAGATAGGCGGCCCCGCCCCACTTCACGATCGAAAAGGCGAGCGCGGAGGTCGCAACGATTGCGGAAAAACCCGCAGCGGCGAACAGGACATGCCCGAAGGCGCCCGTCCAGATGCCTCCCATTGCGACGAACCCGGCGCGTTTGCCGCTTCGGACCGTGTGGCCGACGATGAACACCATGTCCGGTCCCGGAGCGAGGTTCAGAAGGATGGCGGCCGAAAGGAACGCTGCCCAGTGAACAAAGCTGTACTCGAACATGGCTTTTCTTTCTTCAGGTGTCGGCGTTTTAAGGCGGGAAACGACAAGCGGCGGGAAGGCGCAGAGGTTCTCGCACTTGACATTATACATATAAATCTGATAAGTATGCTGCCGATACCATCGTTGCGGGTTGTGACCTTTGCGCGCTTGGCTTCCGATGAGTGTTGTCGCCACAATAGACCGAGACTAGAGCGATCGCGGATCGCTTCGTTGTTTGGGCCTTTGCAGCGCAATAGTCAGGAGGGAGTGCGTTCAACCTGGTTCGCGAGTCGGGCGGAATTGCGGGCAAACAGCAGCCAAAGGCAGAAGGCGGTCTCTGCTATCAGCGACACAACGTAAAATGCGCCGAAGGTATTGAGCGCTTGCGGCGTGAAGAAGCGCAAGGCACTGCCGATCAGATAGACGCCTCCGGCCAATGCGATCGTGGTCCCCAGCAGTTTGGGGAAAAAGCCGGAACGCCGGATCAGGATGCCGGTCAGCATACAATTGACGGAAAAGAATGCGAGGCCAAGGTCGTAGCCGTGGGCGTGCATGTCTAGGAGAAAGGTCGCGAATGCGGCCGGATCTCCGATGACAGGCGAGGCGACATTCGCGCTTTGTGAAACTATGAGCCAGACGGCCTGCATGAAGAGAAGGCTGGCGCCAATAAGGGCGGTCTGCATGAGACGAAATACCATGGCCGCCAGCGCGAGCCCGGATCCGACCGGGCGAAACAGCGTGTAGAGCAGAACCGCAAGACCGATATCGGCTGCGACCATCACCATGTCGGCGGTAAGGGCTGCACGAAACCGGATCGGGGCATCGAGAATTGCGGCTCGGGTCGCCTGCGCATCCGCGAGATCGATCAGGGGGCCGCGCAAGCCGAGTTTTGCCCCGATATCGCAGCCGATGATGACGAGGTAAAGCAATCCGGCAAGGCGGGCGATTCCGAGCGTGAAGGTTTTCATGAAACTTCCGCAAGGTAAAGGTAAGTTCTAGCGGAAGCCGGATCTGGAAGGAACCGTCGATGCGGATCACTCTGCTGCAAATAGTGGAGCTGTCTGTCGGCGGATTGTCTTTTGCAACATCTGGCGGAACACGCTCGTGACCTCCGTTTCGGCCTTGTTGTCGCCCTCCAGTTTCAGGGCGCTGAAACCCAGCCTCCCTTGCAGGAAGCTAAGCCTGCTTTCATCGCAGATGACGTGATCGGGCGCGATCTGGCCTTTCGGCAGGATCGAAATTCCAAGACTGGCGCTGATCGCGGCGCGCACGTTGGCATAGCTGTGGCCGACATATGCAATGCGGCAGCTCAGCCCCAATTCCTGGAAATGCCGGAGCAACAGGTGCCGATAGACGCATCCTTCGTGGAACACGACAACCGGCAGGTCTGCCGGAATCTTTCTCCAGTCGAAGTTCTGCGAGGCGACCCAGTGCAGTTTTTCGACCATCAGAGCGGACGAATCCGGTGCGCGGTCGGCATCGTGAAGGGATTTGATCAGCGCCAGGTCCAGTTCGCCCTCTCGCAGCCGCTTTTTGAGGTTGGCCGACAGATCCGGGATCGTGGAGACATGGGCATCCGGGTGGATTGCCTCGGATCTCACGATCGTTTCGATCAGCCCCTCCAGATCGAAGTCGTCCATCACGCCGAGACGCACGGTGTCGGAGCATGTGCGGTCAGCGCGGGCACTGCACAAATCATCGAGCGGGGCGAGAATGCGGCGGGCATAGGGTTCGAATTCCTCCCCGGCGCGGGTCAGGCCGTGAAAACGGCCCCGCGAATGCAGAAAAAGCATCTCCCCAAGTATCTCTTCAAGCGTGCGGATCTGGTGGATGACGGCACTTTGCGTGCGTAAAAGGCGTTCAGCGGCAAGGCTGAAACTCTTCGCATCGCATATGGCGGTGAATACGCGGCAATGCTCGATAGAAAGTCGACGGTCGATCTCATTCATAATAAAAAATCCTCATTTAAATCCCGCAATAATTCATTTTACTCATATTGGCGTATTCGACAATCTTGCTGCACGTGCGAACGCGGGAGGCAAGATGACGCGTATCGGGATCATCCTCACGGGAACCGTATTCAGCCTGTTGTGGGCATCGGCCTTCGTCGTGGGCAAGATCGCGCTTCTCTACACCGACCCGATGAGCCTGCTTTGCGCGCGTTTTCTGGTTGCCGGCGTCCTGATAATTGCCTGAGTCGGGATCTGGAAGGGACCGGTAGTCCTTCGTTCGAGAGGGCTTGTCGCGAGCGGCATTGTGCTGGGGCTCCTGAACAATGTGCTCTATCTCGGCCTCTCGTTTCTCGGATTGCGGACGATTTCTCCGGAGGCAACGATCCTGATCGTTTCATTGGCTCCGTTCGTGACATCGGGAATTTCGATAATGCTCGGCGGTGCGAGCTCGATACGGCATTTCGCCGGAATGGCAGTCGGGTTCCTCAGCGTGTACGTCGTTCTGTCGCTTCGCCTCCATGGCGGGGAAGACATCTGGGGGATGGTTCTGGTTGCGCTGGCGATGGTTTCGTTTTCCGTCGGAATGCTGTGGTATCAGCGCACCTCGATGCATCACGACGCGATCGCCTTGAACGGGGGTCAGAATCTTTCAGCTGGCATCATGCTGGTCCCCTTCGCCGACCAACTCGGAGGCCTGGAAACAAGTCTCGGGTACCCGGTTTTCGCCGGCACCTTCCTGCATCTGGTCATCGGGGTGTCGGTCATCGATTTTCTTATCTGGCTCGCTTTGTTGCGGCGGATTGAAGCCGGGATCGCTGCCAGTTTTCATCTGCTGAACCCGGTATTCGGCATCGTTCTGTCCTGGCTTCTCATCGGCAGCGTGATCGAGGGGACGGATCTTCTCGGGGCTCTGCTCGTGCTGATTGGCCTGGGACTGGTCATGTCGGTCACAGCATCAAAGAAAACAACGAAATTGGGGAGTTGAAGCAACGGTCATATTAACTGGAGAATTGAACATGAAAGCTCTTTTCAAACAGCATCATCACGACCTTGTTGCAGAGCTCCGGGACGCAATGCAGAAAATTGTTCTGCCGCACCTGGATGAGATCGAAAGCACGGAAACGATCCTCGACGAGATCTACCGCTACATGGCCGAGGCGGGCTAGTACGGCATTTCGATCCCGCGCGAATATGGAGGCCGGGATCTGGGCCACCTTTCCCGCTTCCTCGCCATCGAGGAAGCATCGCGCGCCTGCGGTGCGATCGGCGGGGCGCTGCAATCCGCGATCCTCGGGACCGCGATGGTTCAATTCTACGGTTCGCAGATGCAGAAGCAGAGGTGGCTGCCGCATTTTGTGGACGGAAGCCGCGCCATCTCCATCTGTGTCACGGAGCCCGGCTCCGGCTCCCATGTGCTCGGAATGCAGACGACGGCCCGGCAGGAGGGGGACGAGTATGTGCTCAACGGTACCAAGTGCTGGATCGACAACTCCCATATCGCGAATGTGCATGGCGTTATCGCTCGGACCGGCGAAGGCTCCTCCGGCCTCAGCGCATTTCTCATCGAAGCCGATCGGGACGGCGTGCGCCCGGGGAAGGCGAACGACAATACGGGGTTGCGGGGGTTCAATATCAGCGAGGTGATTTTCGAGGAGTGCCGTATCTCGGCCTCCAATCTGATCGGGGAAATCGGGATGGGGCTGGAGATCGTTCACCAGTCGATCACCAATTACGGTAAGCCGAACCTTACGGCGGTGGCTCTGGGCGTCCATCAGGCCATTTTCGATGCCACGCTGAAATATGCAAGCCAGCGCAGCATGTACGGTAAGCCTCTCACGGAGCTGGAATCCGCGCGGCTGAAGATCGGCGACATCTATTCCCGCCTGAAGCTCGCGCAGCAATCGGCCTACTGGGCGATGTACCTTCTCGATCATCAGAACCAGGCCGACGAGGAGATCATCCTGGCGAAACTCACCGGGGTGGAAAATGCGTTCACGTCCGCCAAGGCCGCGATGGATCTCTACGCGGCGCGCGGCACATCACGGGAGATGCGCGTTGAGCGCTTCTTGCGCGATCTCCTGATGGTCTTCCCGCCGGCAGGCACATCCGATGTTCACCGGAAACGTCTGTCGGAAATCGCCATGGGGAGATACGTGCCCAGCGTGCGCGCAGAACGCCAGGTCGAAATGGAACGCGGGGTTACCTGATATGTGTGATGTTCTGGGAGTCGGTATGCAACACGAACTCAAGTTCGATGTGCTGCGCGAGAAGACGATGCCTTTTCTCTATCCGGAATCTCCGGAATCTCCGGAATTTCAGGAAATACCGGAAATCTTCGCCACGTGCTACATGATCGGCTTGATGGAATGGTGCTGCATCCAGGCGCTTGAACCGGCCATCGAGGGCGGCGAAGGCAATCTCGGCGTCTTTGTGCAATCGACCCATTCGGCCGCGACGCCTCCCGGCTGTGTCGTCAAGGTTCAGGCGACGATTTCGGTCATCGAAGGACGGAAGATCACCTGGGATGTGGTGGCGTGGGAGGATCTCGATGAAATCGGCAGAGGTCAGATTTCACTCGCCGTGGTCGCGTGGGATCGCTTCAACGCGAAGCTTCAGGAGAAGCAGCAGAAAGTCCTGTTGATGCACGCTTGACGACGCCTTCCGGTTGGCCTTGGGCGTTATCTTCGCCCAGGGCTTTCGTGTTTTGATCAGGGATCAGGCGGAGGGGGATGGAGTGCTCCTTGAGGGGGCGTCCTATGCCGTCATCGGCTTCAGCTCCCTTTGTCCGTGGCAACGTGGCGGGGTTTGGCCCTTGCTGCGGGCAGCGGCCTGTCCGAGCCAGACCGATCCCAGCACCACGATTGAACCCACGATCTGGACGGGCGTCAGCGTCTGGTTCAGCCAGAGCCAGCCGAGCGCGACCGCGGTCAGCGGGCTCATCATGCCGAGCATGGAAATGGCGGGCGGCTCGATGCGGGCAACGCCGCGAAACCACAGCCAGTAGGTTGCCGCGGCCCCGATCAGCCCGAGCCAGGTGAGACCGGCGACATTCGCCATGCTGAGGGACGGCGAGGCCGGTTCCAGAATGAGGGCCACGGGCACGAGCAGGATCCCGCCCGCCGTCAGTTGCCAGGCGGTGAAGGTGAGGGCGGAGACCGGCGGTTGCCATTTACGCGACAGCACCGTTCCTGCCGCCATGGAGGCTGCACCGCCGAGCCCGGCGGCAATGTCGATCGGGTCAAGCGCGGCATCGGGGCCGAGAACGAGCATCGCCACGCCGCTAACACCCGCAATCGCCGCGATCATTGAGGTGAGGTGGATCGCAGAACCCAGAAGGGCACGCGACAGGCCCAGGACGATCAGGGCCTGCGTCGCGCTGAGTGTTGCGGTAACGCCACCGGGCAGCCGGTAGGCGGAGATAAACAGAAGCGACCAGAACAGTGCGAAATTGAGCGCACCGAGAATGAAGGTGCGGCCGAGCCATTCAACGGGTGGCAGATTGCGCGTCACCAGTAGCAGGAGCAGTCCGGCGGGGAGCACTCGCAGCACGGCGAGGGTGATCGGATAACCGACTGGAAGGGCTTCGGTGGTGACCAGATAGGTGCTGCCCCAGATTGCGGGGGCGAGCACGGTCAGGAGAGTGTTTCTCGCGCGGGTCATGTTATCGGGTTCCTGAAATGGGCGTGGGCGCGCGCTGTGCCGAGGCTCAGGCCACAGCGGCGAGGTGAATGGCGGCGCGAATCTGCGCGCGAAGATCATCGATCGGGCCGTTCACCAGTCGGGTGCCGGTCTCATGGACGATGAGCGGGGGGGATGGTGCAGATCTGAAAGGCGCGGGCGCGGTGCCGGTCGGCTTCAACGGCCCGTTCGGTTTCCGGATCGCCCATTGCGGCGGCAAGAGCGGAGGGACCGAGCCCGATTTCACCGCCGATGCGAAGCAGAATGCCGGGATCGGCGACATTGAGGGCGAGCGACAGGTGTGCGCGCTGGATCCGGTCAAACATGGTCCAGTGCGCATCCTGTCCCCCCAACCTTTCGGCCGCCTTGCAGGCAAGCGCTGCGGTGTGGCCGTGCGGATAGTCGAAGGACGCCTCGCGCATCGCGTCGATATCGATCATCTCCGGCCTGTCGCTTAAAGCGCGGCAGCCGAGCCAATGGTCGAGGATCGTCTTGCGCGTTTCTTCGGGCGCGCCCCAACGCTCCCGCATTTCCGCCGGGCTTGCCTGCAGAACGAAGGTTCTGTGGCGGATGTCGAGATCGAATTCGTCGGCAATCCGCCGCATTCGGGACGAGATGTTGAAACACCAGCAGCAGACGACATCGTGAAAGAAGTCGATGGTCAGGGCCGGGGGAGAATGCGACGATCACCAGGCAATCTCCGCGATGGGTCGGGCTGCCGATAGCGCGGAGGCCAGACGGGCGACGTGGGCGCCCAGGAAGTGTGCCCCGGCGTGGTCGGTTTCCGTCGGGCTCAGAGATCCGTCGGCCCCGGCGATCGTGTCCGCACCGTACGGAGCCCCGCCGATAACGCCTTCGCGCTGTGTTTGACCGGTGAAAGTGTAAGGCATGCCCGTCACCACCATGCCGAAATGCAGAAGCGGGATATGCGAGGATAGCATCGTCGCCTCATGGCCGCCGTGCTGCGATCCGGTGGAGGCAAAGACCGCCCCCACTTTGCCGACGAGCGCGTTCTTCGCCCAGAGTCCGCCGGCCATGTCGAGGAACTGTTTCATCTGGCTCGCCATCATGCCGAACCGGGTCGGCGTGCCGAAAATGATTGCGTCGTAATCCGCCATGTCGGCGGGGGTGGCCTGCGGTGTGTCTTCTTCGGTGAAACCGGCCGATTTGCGCACCTCGGCGGGCACGGTTTCGGGAATGCGGCGGATGTCGACATGGGCGCCGGGCATGGACCGCGCGCCGTCTGCGACGGAGGCGGCAAGCGCGCGGACATGGCCTTAGCTGGAATGGTAGAAAACGAGAACGCGAGTCATCTTTATCCTCACGGGGCGTCGTTGGTGATGCCGGGAGGATGCTTGTTGCCGCGCGGGATTAATCCGTTGCGGGACAACTCATTCTTTACGTGAGTTGAAGAATGGGCTTTACGTGGGTTGAAAATAGGCACCGCGCTAGCCATTCCCCATGAGGGCGGCGCGCAGGTGGTCGAGGAAGGCGGTCGTTTTCGTATCGAGCCCCAGGCGCATCGGGGCGATCGCATAGACATGTCGCATCGGCAGCTCGTAATCGGGCAGAACCCGGACGAGTTGTCCGCCAGCTTCCGGCGCATCGGAAATGAAATCGGGAAGGGGCCCGATGCCGAAGCCCGCGATCAGAAGATCCCGCAGAACCGGACTGGACCCGACCCGCAGGTGCGGTGTCGGCGTGAGGACATGACCGCCATCGGGTCCGGAAAGGGCCCAGTACGTGGTATCGTCGGCTAGCGTGAAGACGGCGATCTCATGCTTGTTCAAGGCGTTTGGTGTCTTCGGCGTGCCTGCGCGTGCGAGATAATCCGGGCTTGCGAACAGGCACTGGTGAACGGGGGCGAGGCGCCGGGTGACGAGTGCTGAATCGGGAAGGTCCGGCCGGACACGGATGGAGAGGCCAAAGCCTCCCTCGACCATGTCGACGATGCGATCGTCGAAGGAGAGCGTGACCTCGAGATCTGGATGACGGGCGAGGAAGGCGGGCAGGAGCGGGGTGAGCACGATCTGGCCGAAGGAACTCGGGGCGTTGATCTTGAGGTGACCGCGCACCTCGCCCGATTGTCGGCGGATACGATCCTCCACCTGTCCGACCGCATCGAGGATCGCCTGCACCTGATCGTAATACTGGCGGCCGTAATCGGTCAGCGACATGGTGCGCGTGGTACGGGTCAGAAGGCTGCAGCCGAGGCTTTCCTCCAGAAGCTTGATGTCCCGGCTGAGGAATGCCGGAGATACGCCGAGATCCTCCGCCGCCCGCGCGAAACTGCCGCGTTCCACGATGCGACAGAAAGCGTTCATCACCGATAGCTTGTCCAAATCGTCTCTTCCCCGTCATTTTGGCAAGCCGGTATTCTTTCCCTCACCGGACGGTAATATTGCAGATTGTACGGTGGAGCAGAATGCTTGCCTTGGAGAGAACCGGCAGGCTGTTCGAACCGGACGCCGCCCAAGCCTTTCGCGACCGCGATAGCCACATTGCCAGTCTTACGGCGACAGTCTATTCAACCCCGAACGATCGGAAGCTTTTGGAGCATGGACGTGGCAGGCATCGACAAGTCCGACGGCGAGGTCGGTGAGGAAAGCATGGCGCTGAGCCAGGCCGATATTCGGGTCGTTCAGAACGAAGAGCTGAAACAGACGCGGCGCGAGCAGATCTGCGATGCGGCGCTGGAGTTGTTCCTCGAGAAGGGCTTCGCCTCGACCACGATCCGCGATATCTGCGCCCGCTCTGGCGTGAACCAGGCGAGCATCTACGATTACATCGCGAACAAGAACGACATTCTGCGCCGTCTGTTGAACCAGCTCTGGTTTCGCGACGACGTGCAGACGCTGTCCTCGCTTTTGGCGCAGACCGACCGGCGGTTGGGAGATGTTCTGGCCGAGTATTTCCGTGAGACGTGGGAAAAGAAGGGCAAGGGCGCGCTACTTGTCTACCGCTCGGTCCCGCACATGCAGAAAGACGACCGCAAGGCCATGCGGGAGCGCGAGAGCAAGCTGATCGAGGATGCCTCGGAAGAGCTGCGCAAGCGGTTCGGGCGGGAAGAGGGCGACACGCGGCTTGAGACCTTGTCGAACCTTCTCGTCTATCTCGCGACCTTTGCCCCGATGAGAAGCTGGTTGCAGCAGGATCTGCCCCGCGAGGAAATGATCAAGACGGCCGCCGATGCGGCCGCCGCGATGATCCGTCAGGCGGTTGGTGCGTCCGAGGACTGAGGCTTTCTCCCGGTGACGCTCAGGCCGCCGCGGTGGCCTTGCGCTTGTCCAGCCATATCAGGGCAACCAGAAGTGCGGAGACCGCGTCGCCGATCAATGTTGTCCAGAGACCGGGAAAGCTGGAGGCGAAGTCTGCGGCGACAATGGGAAGCCGCCAAAGGTTGCGAATCCGGCCGACGCCGATCAGATAGCGTTCTAGCCCCGCCGATATCAGCACGATGCCGATTAGGATCAACGGCAGGATATGGATCAGGGGCCAGAGGTCTCTCTGCAGGGCCAGCGATGGTTGGAACAGGAAGAACAGCGACACGAAATAGATCACCACGCCGAGCCGCATGGCTGTCCATGAGGTCAGCATCGGACGGGCGCCTGCGATGGTCGCCGCCAGAAACGCGGCAGCTCCGACCGGCAGGGTGATCGCCGACAGCATCGCGTAATAGACGATGAAGAAATGAACGGCGACTTCGTTCAGTTCGCCCAACTTGACGATTGCGGGGGCGAGCGTCACCGTCAGAAAGATGTAGGCGATGATCGCGAGCCCGGCGAGGCCCATGATGAAACAGGCCAGAACGCCGAGAGCGATGACGAGGAAGAGATTGTTGCCGCCGAGCGCAACGAGCCCGGATGTCAGCGATCCTGTCACCCCGGTGATCGTCAGGCCGCTGACGACATAGGCGATGGGCAGGATGATGGCCGCCGTCTGCGTGACGAGAACGCCGATCTGACGCGCCATGCGGAACAGCCTGTCCGGGGTCGGTCGCGTTTCCCGGTTGAAGGTGGCCAGCGCCAGCAGCAGGACGGAGGCATACCACGGCGCATAATATTCCCAGCGCATGATCAGGAGGCCCCAGGTCAGGAAACCTGGCACGAAGAGAAACGGCCATCCGCGCTTGACGATGGCGCGGACGGGTTCACCGTGACCTTCCTGACCCTTCAGGCCGTTGTGCGCGTCATAGGCGTCGACCTGGAGGAGAAGATCGAAATAGAACAGAAGCGAGGGCAGGATGGCGGCGAGCAGCACGGTCGAATAGGAGACGTCGATCATCACCGCCACGACGAAGGCGATGGCGCCCATGATAGGCGGCATGACGACACCGCCCATGGAGGCGCAGGCCTCGATTGCCGCCGCATAGTGGGCGGGATAGCCGACCCGCTTTATGGTGCGGATAGTGATCGTGCCGGTGCCCGCGATATTGGAGAAGACGGAGCCCGACAGGGAGCCGAAGAAGGCCGAAGTTGCGACCGACACCTTTGCCGATCCCCCGCGATAGCGGCCGAACCTGGCATTGGCTAGATCGATGAAGAATTCTCCGGCTCCTGCTGCGATGAGCACTCCGGCGAAGACGAGAAGGCTGAGGACGATTTCCGCCACGATCTTGGTCGTGATGCCCATCATGCCCTCCGGTCGGAAGACGTGGGACTCGATCATGGAGGGAAAGTCGTAGGGGATGCCCATCAGAAGGCCGGGCATCCGGTCGGCGACCAGCGGAAATGTTCCGAACACCAGAACCACGAGAAAGAAGGGCAGGCCACGGGTGCGCCGTGCGACCTCCATCATGAGAAGCCACATCGTGACCCGGGCCGTCAGGTTCGACCAGCTGTAGAGCGCGATATTCCAGGTGTTGAGCGAGATCCAGACGGAGACGGAAAGCGCGATCAGCGCGGCGGCGATATCGTAGACAGGGATCCTCGCCGCACCTCTGTGGGCGGGGATGGCAATGAACGCGGCCACGGTAAAGAGGCCGATGAACAACCAGTAATAGCGGCCCTCCAGCATGACCGTGCCGCCGATCTGGATGCCGAAGATATAGATCACGCCCAGCGCGAGGCCCGTCGTGCAGGTGAGGGTGAAGAGGATGCTCCGCAGCGAGTAGGTCGCCCCGAGCCGCGTGATCTCGGACGGGGGCAGGTGCGCGTCCTAGCCCCTGGAGCAGATCTTGCCTGCTCCGGCGGCTGCGGCAGTCTCAAACTGAGCCATGACCGATGTTCCTGATTTCGCGTTGACGTCCCATGGACGGAGGCACTCGGATCACAAGCGTGACCGGAAACCTTCTAGCCCTTCGGTGTGCGTCTTCAGGATTTCGGCGAAGGTTTCGTCGTCGGGAGAGGGGCGGATGCCCTGCTCGCGTGCATCCTCAAGCGCGGCGTTGCGCACCTTCACCCATGCATCCATCTGGGCGATCGCCGCCTCGTTGCGCGCGTCGTCCTCCTCGCTCCAAAGCCCGGCCTCGCGCAGATAGCGAACCGTGCCCTCATGGACGGGAAGCGGGGTGCGATCGAGATAGGCGCGGAAAATCTCGCCGGACATGCGTGTCGCTAGGGGGTGCGTCGCCTTGTAGTCGTCGTAGGATTCAGCGAGCCATTTCGCCATGTGATAGGCGAAATCAGCATCGGCTGCGGCTGGCACGACATAGATGAAATTCGAGGTGGATCCGTCGATCCCGTGTGCGCTTTGAACGCCCATGGCAATCTTGGTGAGGATCAGCATGGGACGCGCCTTCAGATATCCGTTCCATCCCTCCTTGTCGTCGATCGACATGGGCAGCCATTTGATGCCGCCGGGGGCTGCTTCCATTTCCGACAGGAGCGAGCTGACCGGTGAACACAGGGCCACGTCAGCTTTGCCGTCGGTAACGAATCGACAATTCTCGGCATAGCTCGAGGCCGGAACGAAGGTGAACTTCTCCATCGCTTCCTGCGGTGTTAGGCCGGTCAGCGCGGGCAGGCCCATTTGAACCGATGTGACAAGGGTGGGAGAAAACAGGCTCGTCGCCACACGGTATCCACCCTTGGCGAGGTCCTTGAGACTGGTCAGATCGGGGTTGCCTGAGGCCACATATCCCCACGGCGTATCGTTGTGATGCCAGAGGATCCGCATCGGCCGGGCCGGGACTTGCCGAATAGGCGCCGATCCCTTCAATCTGGCTGCGGATTTCCGAGGTGGAGGCGATGTGGATCGTTTTCTTAGTCGTGAGGCGCTGATAGCGCGCCATTTAGTTGCCTTCCGGCACGATGCGCACCGTCACGCCCGTTTCCGCCTGCATGACGGGTGCCCAGTCATTTGTGGATGCGAAGCTGCCGGTGGTGGTTGCCCGGTGTTCCGATCACCAGAAGGCGCGGCCATTTGTATGCGTCCTGCGCCGCAACGGGCGCGGCATGGAGGCCGAATGCGGCAAGGCTTAACGCAAGAATGCGGGTGGTAAATATCGACTTCCTCCCTAGGGTCGATTGACGTCATCTCGCTCGTCGCGCGGTTCCCGCTTCTGTGGCCGAAATCTGCATCGCGGGTCGCAATACCCGCAGCCTCTTTGCGAGGCGTAATCTTTCAAGTTGCCTGACAAGTGACAGGATCAAAGCAAGCCGGTCGACTGTCAATCTATCTCGCTGTTTGTCGCGATCTCGCGTCCAAGGGCTGCAACGGCCATCGCGCGCCGGGCGTCGCGTACCGGATCGGCGCGGTTGCTGGAGATATTCCCCAGAACGGCTCGAGCTGCGACCCCATGCACGATGGCGGCATAGCGAAAACACGAGAAGGCCAGGAAAAGCGGCCAGTCGTCGAGATGCTCTCGTCCGCTCGCAATCCGGTAGTGGTCGAGCAATTCGTTCTCGGTGGGTAGCCCGCATGCGACCAGATCCGGCAATTCGGGCAATTGGCGGGGCAGGTGGTAGGGCAGCATCAGGTAGGCGAGATCGGACAGGAGATGCCCGATGGTGGACAACTCCCAGTCGAGCACCGCGACCGGGAGCGGTTCTTGCGGGTGCAGGATCACGTTGCCCAGCCGATAATCGCCGTGGACGATGCTTGCCTCGTCTGGCACGGCCCCGTGTTCTTCAAGCCAGTCGCGAAGCTAGTCCATGTCCGAATGGTCGAGCTCTGTCGGAAGGGTGCTTTTTGCGGCCGAGTATTTCCCTGACCAGCGGCGCACCTGGCGCGCCATGAATCCTTCCGGTCGGCCGTAATCGCCAAGGCTCTGCCTGCGCCAGTCGACCCGGTGAAGCGCGGCGAGCGTATCGACAAGCGCGAAGGCTAGCGGGCGACACTGGTCGCGGGCAATAGGGCCCATCCCCGGATCGGATACGACTCGGCCTTCGACGTGTTCCATCACGAAGAATTACACGCCGATGACGGCCGGGTCGTCGCCATAGGCGATCATCTTCGGGACTCGGACTGGTGTGTCCGCAAGTGCGGCCATGATCCGGTATTCGCGATTGACGGCATGGGCCTTGGGGAGAAGCTCTCCCGGCGGTTTCTTGCGCAGGACGTACCGCGCCCCGCTTGCCGTCTCGATCAGAAAGGTCGGGTTCGACATGCCGCCTTCGAACTGAAGCACATGAAGCGCACCGGGGTCCTCGCCGGGTTCGCGGGCGAGCCAGTAACGGACCGCTTGATCGTCAAAATGGTGAATGGTGCGTGGGGAAAGGAGCGTGGAAGGCACGGGGCTTGGCGTTCCTGAAGCTTGGGCTGCGATCAAAGGTCGGGGAAGGCGGGCGTGCGCTGCTCGACGAGGCTCTCGACGCCCTCGCGAAAATCGGGGGTCGCGAAGCTCGCATGCATTTCGGTGTCCGCGACTGCGAGTGCCTTAGCGAAGTCTTGCGAGCGCGTGGCCTGGATCTGGCGTTTCATGACGGCCATAGAACGCGGCGAGGATATCACCGCGAGATGCGCGGCGGTCTCACGGACGGTTTCCATCAAGCTGGTACCGGGCAGGGCCGCATTGACCAGCTCGAGGGCGGCGGCTTCCGTTCCTCGGAATTTGCGGGCGCTCAGCAGAAGGTCGAGAGCGGCCTGTTCCCCGATGAGACGGGGGAGCACCCAGGCGCTGCCGTGTTCCGCGATCAGGCCACGGGCGGCAAAGGCCGTGGTGAAGACGGCATCCTCGGCCGCATAGCGGAAATCGCAGTAGAGCGTGAAGACGAGGTCGATCCACACGCAAGGCCCGTTGATGGTCGCTATGACCGGCTTGGGGCAATCGTAGAGATAGCCGAAGTGGTCGGGATAGATCCCTGCGAGATCCGGTCCGGGTGCGTCCTCGAAAGCGATGTCGTCAGGGTGGAGGGTCTCTTCGCCACGGCTCTTGCCGCGTTCGACGGTGATTTCGAGGTTCTTCACCTCCGCGCCTGCACAGAAACCCCGCCCGGTGCCGGTTATCGCGATACAGCGGATATCTGGATCCTGTCCCGCGATGCCGACGGCGTGTCGAACCTCGTCGGCCATGCGTGGCGTCCAAGCGTTCAACCTGTCCGGACGATTGAGCGTGATCGTGGCGATCCGGTCCGCGTTTTCCACGCGGATTTCCTGATAGTCGGTCATCGGTTCCCTCTCTCACGGCCCGTTTCAACGCAGCAAAACGGACTGAACTTGACAAACATCAGGACTATTAGGTAGACGCGCCTGGGAGGTTCTCGGTATCGACGCGAATTCACCGCGTCGCCCGGTCGAGACCGTGGGGATCATCGGTGCGGGTACCATGGGCGGTGGCATCGCGATTAATTTCGCCACCGTCGGGATCCCGGTGAAGATCCTCGACACGACGCGCGAAGCGCTGGATCGCGAGCTCGGGGTCATTCACGGAAACTACCAGCGAAGCGCGGACAAGGGCCGGTTCACTCAAGATGAGTTGGAAGCCCGGATGGGGCGGATCGAGGGCGTTCTCGACATGGCCGCCTTCGCCGATTGCGATCTGATCATCGAGGCGATTTTCGAGGATATCGATCTCAAGAAGAAGATCTTCACGGATCTGGACAAAACGGCAAAGCCCGGCGCGATCCTGGCGACAAACACTTCGGCGCTCGATATCGATGAAATCGCGGCCGTCACCTCCCGTCCTCAGGACGTGATCGGGCTGCATTTCTTCTCGCCCGCCAATGTCATTAAGCTGCTGGAGATTGTGCGCGCCGAGCACACTGCCGATGACGTGGTGGCAACGAGCATGGATCTGGCGCGCACCATCGGCAAGGTGGCCGTGTTGGTCGGTGTTTGCTGGGGATTTGTCGGCAACCGCATGTTGCGTGCGCGTCGCCAGCAGGCCGACCGGTTGATGTTTTCCGGCGTTCTGCCCTGGGATATCGACAAGGTGATCAACGATTTCGGTTTCCGGATGGGGCCGTTCCAGATGGCGGATTTCGCCGGGCTCGATATTGGTTGGGCGCCGGGGGCAAAGACCGACTATCCGGTTCGCGACGCACTGTGCGAAATGGGACGGCGAGGCCAGAAGACCGGGGCCGGCTGGTACGATTACGAGGGACGTCAGGGCGTGCCCTCGGATGTAACGGCCGGGATCATTCGCGAGATCACGGGCGCGGAGTCGCGTTCCATGCTGCCGGAGAAGATCGTGATCGCGTGTCTCTATCCGATGATCAACGAGGTTGTGAAGATCCTTGAGGAAAACAAGGCGCAGCGACCTTCCGATATCGATGTCATCTGGCTCAACGGCTACGGCTGGCCTGCGGATACGGGCGGGCCGATCTACTGGGCGGACAGGATCGGTGCGGCTGAAGTCCTCGACAAAATCGAAGCTCTTGCGATGGCGGATCCCGGGCTTGAACCGGCAGATCGTCTGCGCCGACTGGTGGAAACGGGCGGATCGTTCCTGGACCTTGATTTCGGTGGCCTGAAGACGGCGCGTGCACGAGGGCGGGCGGCATGACGGAGACCGAATTCTGCAAGGTGGAACAGCAGGATCGCGTGCTTCTCGTCACCATGAAGCGGCCGGATGTGATGAACGTGGTTCACGCGCCCATGCACCATGAGATGTCGCGGATCTGGGATGACTTTGCCGCAGATTCCGATCTATGGGTGGCGGTTCTTACCGGGGCGGGGGAGCGGGTGTTTTCCGCAGGCAACGACCTGAAATACACCGCGCAGGGCGGCAAGATGAAGCCGCCCACGACGGGTTTTGCGGGTATGATCTCTCGGTTCGATCTGGAAAAGCCGGTCATCGCGGCGGTCAACGGCGTGGCGATGGGGGGGCGGGTTCGAAACCGCGCTTGCCTGTGACATCATTCTGGCCGATGCGAAGGCGACCTTCGCGCTGCCCGAGCCCAAGGTCGGCTTCTTTGCCGCTACCGGGGGCGTTCAGCTGCTGACCCGCCAGATCGGTCGCAAGCCTGCGGTCGAGATGCTCCTGACCGGGCGGCGCGTCTCGGCGAAGGAAGGCCAGCGCCTCGGTTTCGTCAACGAGGTCACAGATCCCGGGACCGTGTTGGAGCGTGCGCTCGACGAGGCCCGTGAAATCGCATCTGTCTCGCCCTCATCGATCCGCGCTGCGTTGCGGGTCTTGCGTCATATGGACGACATGGAGAATCTGCGCACCAACCTTCTCTACAGTCGGCAGGTGTTGATGGATCTTCGCGAAACAGAGGATTTCAGCGCGGGCGTCAACGCCTTCGTGGAGAAACGCGCACCGGAATGGAAAAACCGGTAGGGAGCGAAGCTCAGGGAGGAGCGACCACATGAATCCGGCAGAAATGCCCCCGGAACTGAACGATCTCGCCATGTCGGAAGCGTCCCATCCACTTCTGGAAAAGGTGATCACCCATGTTCGCGACCATTGCGATCCGGCCTACGAGGAATTCGAGCGGTTGGGCAGGGGGAGATAGGAGCGCTTTTCCTATGCGCCGGGGCAATTGGAAATTCTGGCGGATCTGAAGGCGCGCGCGAAAAGCGAGGGCCTGTGGAACTTCTTCCTGCCGAATGCGGGGACGGGCGAGGGGCTGTCGAACCTCGATTACGCCTATATCGCGTTTGAACTCGGCAAGAACCCCATCGCGCCGGAAACCCTGAACTGCTCGGCTCCCGATACGGGCAACATGGAGGTTCTGGAGCGCGTCGGGACGCCCGCTCAGAAAGAACGCTGGTTGAAGCCTCTGCTCGAAGGCGAAATACGGTCTGCCTTTGCCATGACGGAGCCGGACGTCGCGTCTTCGGATGCGCGCAACATCCAGACCTCGGCCGTTCTTGAAAACGGCGAATGGGTCGTCAACGGCGAGAAGTATTACATCTCCGGAGCGGGCGATCCGCGCTGCAAGATCATGATCGTCATGGTTCGCACGTCCTCGGATGCCGAGGCCTTCCGCCAGCAGAGCCAGATCCTTGTTCCGACCAATACGCCGGGGGTCGAGATCGTCGGGTCGATGCATGTCTTCGGTCAGGATCACGTGCCGCACGGGCATATGCATATCCGGTTCAACAATGTCCGCGTGCCGGAGGAAAACATCCTCTGGGGGGAAGGCCGCGGCTTCGAAATCAGCCAGCTCCGGTTGGGGCCAGGGCGGATCCACCATTGCATGCGGTCCATCGGGGCGGCCGAAAAGGCGCTCGACATGCTGATCGCCCGTGGGCTGGACCGCGAAGACTTCGGCCGCAAGAAGGAGGCGCGTGTCTGGGTCTCGATGATCAAGGCGATGGTGCCGGAAAAGGCCTGCAAGATCATCGACGATGCGATGCAGGTGCACGGCGCGACTGGCCTGAGCCAATGGACCGATCTGCCCGATGTACATGAAGCAGCGCACGATCCGCTTGGCTGATGGACCTGATGAGGTGCATCACGCCGTCGTCGCGCGGGCGGAGAGGAAGGCGTTCGAAGCCTCCAACGCACGTCGAAAGGCTGCCGCGCACCGCGGTCAGAGCCATGTTTTCGAGGGGCCCTGATCCATGCGGGACCTGTTCGATCTGACCGGGCGCGTCGCTGTTCTGACCGGCGCGTCCAAGGGCATGGGCAAGGTGATGGTGCACGCGCTCGCGGCACGTGGTGCGACGGTCGTCATCTCCTCGTGCAAGCAGGATCGACTCGATGCGGCGGCGGAAATCAATTCCGAAATCGGGGCCGATCGCGTTCATGCGGTCGCGGCCAATGCCGGGCGAAAGGGGGATCTCGAAGCTCTGATCGCTCAAGCTCGCGAGCTGGCCGGGCCTATCGACATCGCGATCGGCAATGCGGGGGTCAATCCGCATTACGGTCCGATCTCGGAAATCCCGGACGATGCGTTCGAGAAGATCATGACGACGAACGTTCAGGCGAACCTCTGGTTCACGCGTCTCGTCGTGCCGGACATGATCGAGAAAGGACGCGGGGCGCTGGTCTTCACGTCGTCGATCGGTGCGTTCAAACCGGGCGCTCGGAGCGTACGGTACTTCGAAGCTGACGCTTCTGGGACTGGTGCGCAATCTCGCACTGTAATACGGGCCCATCGGGCATTCGGGCCAATGCGATCTGTCCCGGGGTCGTGCGAACCGATTTCGCCCGGGTCCTGTGGGATACGCCGGAAGCGGAGGAACGCGCGAAAAGCCAGATACCGTTGCGCCATCTGGGCGAGCCGGAGGATTTCGCCGGGGTCGTGACCTTTCTGGCCTCCGATGCGAGCCGCTACATGACCGGACAAGCCCTCACCATTTGCGGTGGCACGGCGATGTGGAGTTGAGCGCATGAAGGTGGAGGGAAGCATCGTCGTCGTGACGGGAGGGGCAGGCGGTATCGGCCGCGCTCTCGCCCATGCAGCGGCGAAGGCGCGTCATGTCGTTGTCGCCGATATCGATGAGGTCGGCGCGCAACGCACGGCAAACGAGATCGGCGGCACGGTGCGCGCCGTCGATGTCAGCCGCGAAGAGGACATCGCCGCTCTGATCGGCGAGACGGGGTATGCAGTCGGTCCGATCGGGCTCTTCTGCGGGAATGCCGGGATCTTCGTCCCCGGCGGGGTCGACGTGCCGGATGCGGACTGGGAGAGGATCTGGAAGATCAACGTGATGGCCCATATCTGGACCGCTCGACATCTCTTTCCGCGCATGGCGGCGCGCGGCGGCGGCCATGTGCTGATCACGGCATCGGCCGCCGGGCTCCTGAGCCAGGTGGGCTCGGCGCCCTATGCGGTGACGAAACACGGGGCGGTGGCGGCTGCCGAATGACTGGCGCTCACCCACGGCGACGACGGGATCGGCGTCAGCGTGCTCTGCCCGCAGGCGGTGCGCACGGACATGATCGCGGGCAAGGAAGATGGCGTCGCCAACGTCAACGGATTGATGGAACCGGAGGTTGTTGCCGCTGCCGGGATCGACGCTGTCGAGGAGGGGCGTTTCCTCGTGCTGCCGCACGCCGAGGTATGCGATTACATGCGCCGCCGGGCGGATGACATGGATCGCTGGATTGGAGGAATGCGCCGGTTGAACCGGACCTACAACGCAAACGCGGACAACTGAAGAACACAAAACGTCCGAGCAGTTTCTTTCAAGGAGGAAAGACGAAATTGTGCGATGCAGTAATCGTATCGACGGCGCGAACGCCGATCGGCAAGGCTTATCGTGGTGTGTTCAACATTACCCAGGCACAGGCGCTGATCGGTCATGCCGTCAGCCATGCAGTTCAGCGCGCCGGGGTGGACGGGGCTGAGATCGAGGATTGCGTGATCGGCTGCGCGATCCAGCAGGGCTCGACCGGCGGCAATATCGGGCGGCAGGCCGCCATTCGAGCAGGCCTGCCCACGACCGTCTCCGGCATGTCTCTCGACCGGCAATGCGCAAGCGGGCTGATGGCGATCGCGACGGCGGCGAAACAGGTGGTGCATGACGGCATGCAGATCGCGGTCGGCGACGGCGTGGAGTCTATCTCTCTCGTCCAGAACCAGAATTACCGGACCGATCATCGCGCCGATCCCTGGATCACCGAGCATCGACCGGACCTCTACATGTCCATGCTGGAAACCGCCGAGATCGTCGCGGAGCGCTATGGCGTCAGCCGTGAGGAGCAGGACGAATATGTGCTGCGCTCGCAGCAGCGCACGGCGGCAGCACAGGAGGTAGGTCGCTTCGATGCCGAGATCGTTCCGCTGATCACGACCAAGGCTGTCACCGACAAGGAGACCAAGGAGCTCTCCTATCACGAGGTCACGCTCACAAAGAACGAGGGCAATCGCCCGCAGACGACGCTCGCCGATCTCTCGGGGTTGAAGTTGGTCTTCAAGGACGGTCTTACTGTCGGCGAGGGCAAGTTCATTACCGCCGGCAATGCCTCGCAGCTGTCGGACGGCGCATCTGCCTGCGTGGTCATGGAGGCGGCGGAAGCGGAATGGCGTGGATTACAGCCGCTCGGGCGCTATGTCGGCATGGCTGTGGCCGGGCTCGATCCGGACGAGATGGGCATCGGCCCCGTCTACGCGGTTCCGAAACTGCTGAAGACCAACGGTCTGACAATCGACGATATCGGGCTTTGGGAGCTGAACGAGGCCTTTGCCTGTCAGGTGCTCTACAGCGCCAAGACGCTCGGCATTCCGGATGAGCGGCTCAATGTGAGCGGCTGGGCGATTTCCATCGGGCACCCCTATGGCATGTCGGGCGCGCGGATGGTCGGCCATGCGCTGATCGAGGGCAAACGGCAGGGCGTGAAGCACGTGGTCTTGATCATGTGCGTGGGCGGCGGCATGGGCGTGGGCGGCGGCATGGGCGTGGCCGGGCTGTTCGAGGTTCTTTAGCCGTAATGGGCGGAACGTCGTTTCTTACAGAATAACAAGGGGTTCCAGATGGATCTTTCTTATTCGTCCGAAGAGGAAGCCTTCCGCACCGAGGTGCGCGATTTTCTCGCCCGGGAATTGCCCGAGCACATCTCTTCCGCCGTGCGCTCGGGTTGCGAGCTTTCGCACGAGATTTACCAGGAATGGCACGAAATTCTGGGCCGCAGGGGCTGGTTTGGAACCACATGACCGAAAGAATACGGCGGTTCCGGCTGGACTCCGGTCGAGCGCTATATTTTTGATGTGGAATGCAACCGCCACTACGCGCCGCGCATCGTTGCCTTCGGTCCACACATGCTGGGGCCGGTCCTGCTGAAATTCGGCTCCGATCAGCAGAAGAACGAAATCCTGCCGAGGATCCTGTCCGGCGAGGACTGGTGGGCGCAGGGGTATTCCGAACCGGGGGCGGGGTTCGATCTTGCCAGCCTGAAAACACGGGCCGAGCGCGATGGGGATCACTACGTCATCAACGGTCAGAAGACCTGGACGACGCTCGGCCAGCACGCCAACAAGATCTTCTGTCTGGTACGCACGAAGCAGGACGGCAAGCCTCAGGAAGGCATCAGCTTCCTGCTGATGAATATCGATCTGCCGGGCATCGAGGTCCGCCCGATCCGGTTGATCGATGGTGGTCACGAGGTCAACGAAGTGTTCTTTTCCGATGTGCGGGTTCCGGTCGCAAACCTTGTCGGGGAGGAGAACAAGGGCTGGACCGTCGCCAAGTATCTGCTGACCCACGAACGCACCAACATTGCCGGCGTCGGGATTTCGATGCAGGCCCTGGAAGAGGTTAAGGCGTTGACGCGCAGCGTGCGCCGTCGCGGGTGTCCGTTGATCGAGGATCCGCTTTTTGCGGTGCGGATCGCGCGGGTGGAGACGGATCTGGAGGCGATGAAGATCACCAATTTTCGCATGCTCTACACCGCGCAGAAGCAGGGTCAGCCCGGGCCCGAAACCTCGATCCTCAAGATCAAGGGAACGATCATCAATTAGGAGCTGCGCGATCTCGCGCGCCGCGCACTCGGGCCGGTCGCGGCACCGTTCCCCGGTCATATCACCGACGGGCCATCTGGTGATGGGGCCGAAGGACAGTGAGCACAATGTTGCCGTCTATTTCAACAACCGCAAGACCGCGATCTTAGGCGGATCGAACGAGATCCAACGCAACATTCTCACCAAGACGATGCTGGAGCTTTAGATCATGAATTTCGATCTGACCGAAGACCGGCAGATGCTTGCCGATACCATGCGCCGCTACCTGGCGGACAAGTGCGCGATCGAGCGACGGAACGCGATCGCCTATGCGGAGCCGTTTCACAGTGTGGAGATGTGGGCGGAAATGGCGGAGATCGGGATCCCCGGCGCTCTGGTGGGAGAGGAGAATGGCGGCTTTGGCGGAACCGGTTTCGATATTGCCATCGTCTTCGAGGAACTGGGTCGTGCGCTCTGCCCTGAGCTGTTTCTGGGGACGCTTCTGGCCAGTCGTTTGCTGACGTCTGCGGGGATGGATCAGCAGGATCTTGTCGACGGATCCGTTCGCTACGCCGTGGCGGTTTCCGAGATCGATGAACCTTACGACCAGGCTTTCATGAGCATATCGGCGACGCCGTCCGGTGATGGCTATGTGCTGGAGGGACGCAAGACGGCTGTCTATGGCGGACATATCGTGCACGCGCTGCTGGTGGTCGCCCTGCTTGATGGTCGCCCGGCGGTGTTCCGCGTCTATCCGAAGGACGTCGCACTGACGGGCTACGGCATGATCGATAGTGGAGGGGCGGCCGAGGTCGTGCTCGATGGCACGCCGGCGACCTTGCTGATCCGCGAGGCCGAGGACGCCGTTGCCGACATGTATGCGACCGGTCGTTTGGCGCTTTGCGCGGAAGCGGTCGGGACGATGGACGTCGCCAATGCGCTGCTGCTCGATTACCTGCGCACGCGCAAGCAATTCGGTGTCGTGATCGGCAAGTTCCAGGTGCTGCAGCACCGCGCGGTCGACCTTCTGGCGGAGATCGAGCAGGCCCGCTCGATAACGATTAACCTTGCGGACAGTCTTGGTACGTCGGACGCTGCCTATCGCTCGGCCATGGCCAAGAGCCTGATCGGACGGGCAGCCAGGCTCGTGGCGGAAGAGACCGTCCAGATGCATGGCGGCATCGCGATGACCTGGGAATACGCGGCTTCGCACTATGCCAAGCGGCTCGCCATGATCGACCATCAGCTCGGCGATACCGATCAGTGCGAGGGCGAGATCGTCCGAAGCTATGCCGCGTGACCGTTCACGCCGTCTTGTCTTGGGGGAAACGGAGGATGAGGGGTGGAGATCGGGGAGATCACGCTTGATGATCTGGAGGCGCGGCTTGGGGATGAAGTCGGCGTTTCCGACTGGGTGAGCATCGATCAGGAGGTGATCGACGCCTTTGCCGATCTGACGGGAGATCGGCAATTCATCCATGTGGGCCCGCGCCGGGCGGCTCTTGAGGGGTCGTTCGGCGGAACGGTGGCGCACGGGTTCCTGACGTTGTCGCTCCTACCGCGTCTGTCGCAATCGGCCTTGCCGAGATTGTCGGGCGTTCGTTCCAGCGTGAATTACGGCTTCGATCGCGTCCGGTTCCTCGCTCCCGTGCCTGCCGGCGGTCGAATCCGTGGCCGTTTCCGTCTCAAGACGCTAGAACGAAGGGGGCCCGCGTCCGTTCTGATAGTCTGGGAGACAAGGATCGATCTGGACGGCAGCGACAAGCCCGCCCTTGCCGCCGACTGGCTGGGCCTGCGTCACATGGAGGAGAACGTTTGATGCGCCGTAATGCCCGACTGTCCGAAATCCTCAAAGGATTGTGCCTGCCGATGGTGGCCGCGCCGATTTTCATCGTGTCCGGCCCGGATCTGGTGATTGCGCAATGCAAGGCAGGGATCGTCGGCAGTTTCCCCGCGCTCAATGCGCGGGAGGGTGAGGGCGAAGCGCCGATGCTCGACATGTGGTTGCAGCGCATTACCGAGGAACTGGATCGGCACAATCAGGCAAATCCGGACCGCCCGGCGGCTCCCTTCGCTGTCAATCAGATCGTTCATCGCTCCAATACGTGGTTGGAGAGGGATGTGGAGATCTGTGCCCGTTGGAAGGTGCCGATCTGGATCACGTCGCTGGGCGCGCGGCCGGAGGTCAACGCTGTTGCGCACGAGGCGGGCGGTGTGGTGCTGCACGACATCATCAACAATACCTTCGCGCACAAGGCGATCGACAAGGGCGCCGACGGGTTGATCGCGGTGGCTGCTGGAGCCGGAGGGCATGCGGGGCCGCAATCGCCGTTTGCGCTCATCACCGAAATCCGGAGCTGGTTCGACGGGCCGCTGCTTCTGTCCGGCAGTATCGCGACCGGGCAGGCTTTGCTTGCCGCGTAAGTGCTCGGGGCAGATCTCGGCTATGTCGGTTCCGCCTTCATCGCGACCGATGAAGCGAATGCACCTGCCGATTACAAGCAGATGATCGGGGATTGCGGGGCCGAAGACATCGTCACCTCGTCGCTCTTCACGGGCATTTCCGGCAACTATCTCAAGCCGTCCATCACGAATGCGGGGCTCGATCCGGACGCTCTGCGCGCAGGTGGGGCGGCGGCGATGAGTTTCAGCAAAGGTAGTTCCAAGCCGAAGGCGTGGAGCCAGATCTGGGGCGCCGGGCAGGGTATCGGGGCTGTTCGTAACACCGTTCCTGCCGGCGAACTGGTGCAGTGAATGGAGCGGGAATATCAGGCGGCTCTCGATAATATCCGGATCGCGGAGGACGTATGAGCGAACTGGTTCTCGCCCGTCATGGGCAGGCATCTTTCGGATCGGATGACTATGACCGGCTTTCGCCGCTCGGGCATGAACAGGCCCGCAGGCTCGGCGATGAGCTGGCGGCTTCGGGCTTTTCTCCCGATTGCATCTTCATCGGTGCCCAGCGACGCCACCGCGAGACGCTTGAAGGGATGGCGCCCACACTGAAGCTCGATCCGGCACAGGCGACGGTTCTTGAGGGGCTCAACGAGTTCGACGTGACCGGCCTTTTGAACGCGCGCTTTCCCGATGGGCTTACCCACGAAGAACGCAATGATCGCGGCCTGTATTTTCGTCTCATGCGCGAGATGGTCATCGCCTGGCAGAACGACGAGATTGACGGGCCGCCGGAGCTCTTTTCCGCCTTTACCGAACGGGTTTTGAGCGCGCGGTCAACGATGATCTCGAAAGGCGGTACGGTTCTTGTCGTCAGCTCCGGCGGCGCAATTTCGCGGATGCTTGCAGATGTCATGCAGGCACCACCGGTCCAGATGATCCTGTTGCAGCTTCAGTTGAAGAACTGCGTGGTCTCGCGGCTTGTGGGCCGTGATGATATTCAATACCTGCACAGTTTCAACGAAACCCCGCATCTCCAAGGGCAGGTGTAGACGCGACTCCTCACCTATGCGTGAACAAAAACAAAAGGATACGAATATGGACGATGTGGCCACTCAGCCATCGCTCGGAGAGCCTGCCTATCTATTCCAGAAGTTGCTCGGGTTCCGACTGATCGAATGGCGCGAGGACTGGGCCCGGTTCGAGTTGCCGTTGAGCGACAAGTTCGCGAACCGGCACGGAACGCCGCATGGCGGGGTCTATGCGGCGCTTCTGGATACGGTAATGGGATATTCCGGGGATATTATGTGACGCTGCGTGCGGATGCGGTGGTCGTACCGGTCAATCCGATGAACCGGAAGCACGAGCTCAAGCATCTGATCGAGGATACCGGAGCAACGGTCGCTCTCGTTGGACAGGAACTGCTGGACCACATCCTGCCCTTTGTCGGTCAGGGCAAACTCAAGCACGTTTTGGTCGCCGCCTATGCGGACAAGGCCGGGCAAGATCTCGACATTCCCTTGCCCACCGGACTGGATGCGCCGGGTTGCAGCGACTACGGTGCCGAATGCGTGATCGGTTGGCCTGAGGCGGAAGCGATGGGGCTTTTCCCCGGCGCATTGACGACCGGTGCCGACGATCTAGCCGTCATTCCCTATTCGTCGGGCACTACGGGTCAGCAGAAGGGCTGCATGCACACGCATCGCACCGTCATGACGATGCTCATCGGCGGGGTGATGTGGAACCCGAACGGGCGCGGGGAGCCGTCGCTCGCCGTCCTGCCGCTCTTTAACGTGATCGGAATGCAAGGCTCGATGAACTGCCCGATCTATTGCGGCGAGATCGTCGTGCTGATGTCGCGCTTGAATCGGCGCACTGCGGCAGAGCTCATCAAGCGTCACGGGATCGCACGCTGGCGCTGCATTACCACGATGATCATCGATCTTCTGAACGATCCCGATATTGAGGCGTCCGACCTTGCAAGTCTTGAGGTCGTCAGCGGCGACGGCGCGGCAATGCCTGCACCGATTGCGAAGCGGATGAAAGAGCTGACCGGGCTCGACTATATCGAGGGCTACGGCATGTCGGAGACGATGGCCGCAATGCACATCAACCCGACCGACCGGCCGCACCGCCAGTGCCTCGGTATACCGGTTTTCGACGTCGATGCCCGCGTGATCAATCCCGAGACGGGATGCGAGGCACGGCCGAACGAAGCCGGCGAAATCACCATCAGCGCACCGCAGGTATTCCTTGGTTACTGGAACAATCCGCAGGCGACCGCAGCCGCGTTCATGGAGATCGACGGCAAGCGCTTTCTCAGGACCGGAGATATCGGGCGCTACGACGAGGAGGGGTACTTCTACATCATCAACCGGCTGAAGCGGATGATCAACGCCTCCGCCTTCAAGATCTGGCCGACTGAGGTGGAAGCGATCATCCACGATCATCCGACGGTTGCGGAGATCTGCGTCGTCAGCTACCCGGACCCGCGACGGGGTGAGAGCGTTCTGGCCTATGTGGTGCAGCGCGCCGAGGTCTCGGAAGAAGAGTTGATTTCCTGGTGTCGCGAGGAAATGGCGGCCTACAAGGTGTCGCGCAAGATCGTGTTTCTCGACGCCCTGCCGCGCAACGCCAGCGGCAAGCTGCAATGGAGGCAGCTTGCCGAGCAGGCGACACAGGAATTCGGCGAGGTCGGCTAGCCTGGATCTGCGAACGGTTCCCGGATGAATGACACGCCTTCCATTTCACACGCGAGAAGCGGGTGTGTCATTTCTCGGCGGAAGAACATGATCGGTACGGCGCCGGGAAGTGTGGCGAGCCTGGAAGCAATCTCGCACTCCTAATTCCCTGCTATGACTTGGAGGGCGGCCGGGGAAAAACATCACACCTCGCTGGCGCTGGGTTCGCATGAGCCGCAAGGAAAGCGCGACGGAGAGAACAGAGGTTGGATGGCAGACATAATCTCTGGGAGGGGTGCCAATGCTCAAGGCCAGTTTGAATTCAAGCGCTTGAGGTGATCCTGCGGACAGAAGAAAATCCGCGGGGTGGGTTCCTGGTCATGCTTCGCGATATTCTCTTTCGGGATGTTTTCGGAAATGAAGAATGCCTCACCGCCGGAGACGGCGTATCCCAGCTCCATGAGGCGCCTGATGATGGGTTCGGAGCGAATTCCGTCCTCCAGCGGGATCCAGGCGAATCCGGCATTGCGATGGGCCTTGATCCCCGTGTTCCATAACAGTTTTCTGCAAAGCTGCTGGCGGTGGGCACCGTCGGAGTGTCGTTTCTTTTCCAGTTGAGCGACCGTGTCGTCCTCGATCCACCCCGTGACCAAACCGGATATCAGTGCCGGGGCGTTCCATGTTATCGCGCGGATCTCGCGGATAAGCGCATTGACGCAATTGTTCGGCGCGACCAGGAAACCGAGGCGCAACCCGGTCGCGATGTTCTTGGAGAACCCGCCGATATAAATCGTTCTCTCTGGCGCGAGCTCGACAAAGCTGGATGGCGGGTTGGTTTCGAGGAAGGCTAGGCGCTGTCTTCGACGATCAGCAGGTCATGCCTGCGGGCAATCCCGGCAATGGCTCGGCGGGTCGGATCGTCCATCGTCGAGCCGATGGGGTTGTGAACCATGGGCATTGTATAGAGCGCGTGGATCCGGCGCTTTGAACAGATACGCGCCAGATCGTCCGGACCAAGGGCGCCGTCGGCATGGCACACCGGAACAAGATTGATGCCGTGAATCGATGCGACCAACTTCAATCCCGCATAGGTTGAGATAGTCGGCGGCAATCGTGTCTCCTCTCTTCAGAAACCCCGTTATAAGGACAAGGCGAGCTCGTGCTGCGCTCCGGAGATGACCAGAAGATTTTCCGAATTTATCTTTCCGATGCGATCCTTGAGGTAGTCGGCGATGATGGCTCTCTCGTGGGGGGGCCGCCCGGCGTGCGGTTGATATCGGAGCATCGCATCCAGATCTCCGGCCGTCGGAATCTTCCTGCGGGCCGTTCTCAGAAGTTCCGGATCTCCGTCCGAACTGGGCATGTTGAAGACAAGGTCGACCAGACCGTCCGGAGCTCTTTGCTCAACGCCGAGGGTGAGCGGGACGCCCTGATCCCTGACGAAGACGCCGCGGCCTGTTTCGCCGACTACGAGCCCCCGGTCCTTGAGTTCGCGATAGACCCACGTTGCGATGCCGAGCGAAATGTTCAATTGTTCCTGATATTTGCGATGCGGAGGTAATTTGCAGTCGGGGCGGAGTTCTCCGTTGTGGATCTGATCCGACAGGCGTTCCGCAAGTGCCTTGTACGTATTTTTCGCCATGGATGCGCGCCTCTGTCCGATGGTCGCCCGATTGGAAACATGCCGCCCTAAAAGCGTGCTTAAGTACAATATAAAAATTGTAATGCAGGCGATATGGGAACCGTGCATTGTCCGCTTACCCAAGGATACATTTCCAATGTTGGTATGATATATGCGAAGACGATTTCATCGGCGCTTCTTGCGTTCATTTTATTCAGCGTAACGTTTGCGGTTAACCTCCAGGCTCTCTTGTACAATGCTTATGCCGAAGTCAGCGGCATGGGGGCTGCGGCCGTCACGATTGCCTTTGCCGCCTATGTTGCGGGATTGATGCCGACGCTGATGCTGATCGGTGGGCTTTCCGACAGGATCGGCCGTTGAATTCCTCTTGGCTGCGCATTGGCCTTATCGGTCCTCGCAATGGTTCTGCTCGCGCTCTATCTGAGCTGGGGCAATCTCGTATTCGCGCGTCTGATGCTGGGGGTAAGCACCGCGCTGGCGACGACTGCGGGGACCGCTTACATGACCGAGATACTCGGTGAGAAGAACGCCCGCCGCGCGGCTCTCTTCGTGATCTCTGCTACGTCGCTCGGCTTCGGCGGCGGAGCGCTTGCGACCAGCATATGCCTCGCGATACAGGGGGCGACCTTCGTGCCAGTGATATTTGTGACTTTTATCACAATATTTTCGATCCTGGCGCTGCTGGCCTTCACCTTGCCGAGGGTGGACGAACCCAAGAACGTTTCGTTGCTTCGATTGCCGTCGTTCCGCTCCAACTTGCCGAGCACGGATTGGGGACATGGACCGGGCTGGTAATCTTCATGGCGATCTTCGTCGGGTTCCTGTGTCAGCCGATCGCAAAATCGCTCAGCAATCATGCGGCGCTGTCGGTCGGTTTCGTGTTGGTTCCGACAGGCTTCGTCCTACTTGTGATCGGTGCCGAATTCGACTGGATCGCGCTCGTTCTTATCGGAACCGCCGTCACGAGTGCTGCCAGTGTTACGGCTTCACCTATCTCGCCGCCCTTTCCGAGTTCTCGATCCGTGCGCCGGACAACAGGGCGCGGGCGACGGCAGGTCTCTTCGTCTATGCGTATGTGGGCTTTTCCATTCCGGTCATTATCAGTGGGTTTCTGGCGGATCGGTTCGGGCTCATTCCGACCCTATCGATCTTCTGTGTCGCGCTTGCGGTCATAACGCTGGTGACGGTGTCGCTATGGAAGAGCCGCAGGGTTCAACTCGGGATCTGACCGGAGAGACGACGAGACACGACGTCTTTTTCAGGAAAGATCATCTTTTTCAGTAAAGATCATCGAGCGCTGAATTTCGTCGCGAAACGGGTATCGGGATTTCCCTTTCCCCGGGAGGAATAATGAGCGGCGGAAAAGCGTTCGGTGATCATGAGCCGCGTCGGAAGTTAGGACGACAAGCAAGAAACCCATTGCGCCAGTAAAAATTCTGAAAAAAACATTTCGACCGAATATTTCAGAGTTTTTTCTCCGGGGATTTTGGGATGGAGTTGGAGTTGTCTGGCTCGTTAAGCGGCGGATGTTCATGAATATTGTTTTGAAAGAACAATTTTGAAAATCATGAAGAATGGTTCGATGCAGAAAATTGCCGTGGTTACCGGTGCAAACAAAGGTATCGGCTTTGAGATCGCGAAGCAGTTATCCGAACTCGGAATACGCTGCTATCTCGCCGGACGCAGCGAGGAACGCGTTGCGTCGGCCATATCGCTGCTCCGGTCTCAAAAACTGGATGTCCACCCCTTGGTGCTGGATATCACGTCGCAACAGAGCGTGAGCGACGCACCAAGGTACCTGTCTGACCGGGAAGACAAGCTCGATATCCTCGTGAACAACGCAGCGATCTGCATCGAGCCGTACGGTACTCGGCCGTCCGAGCAGGTGCTGGATGACTGGCGGATAACGTTCGACACCAACATCTTCGGTACTGTCGCGGTAACGCAGGTCTTCCTGCCCTTGTTGAGGAAATCTCCGGCGGGGCGGATCGTCAACGTGTCGAGCCTTCTCGGTTCGATCACCACCCACAGCGATCCGGCCTCGTATGCCTATAGCGATATGTTCAAGTCGCTGCCTGCCTACAGCGCATCGAAGAGCGCTCTCAATTCCTGGATCGCTCACCTTGCCTACGAATTGCGGAAAACGCCGATCAAGGTGAATTCCGCGCATCCCGGTTATACGCGCACGGACATGAACTACGGAGAGGGGGATCAACCCGCCGCCGAAGGTGCCCGAACAAGCGTTCGATTGGCCTTGCTGGGCGACGGCGGCCCGAAAAGCATCGAAAAATATTTGGAGTAGGAAATGAAGGTCATCGCTCTTGTGATGGATGATGCGAGCCTGCCCGTTGATTACGACATGGATTGTCTTCAGGCGTCTTGTGAAAAACTTGCCTTGCCGGTCACGATACAGCGTTGGGACGCCCCCCGCGGTCGACTGGGCGTCGTACTCCATGGTACTGCTCCGGTCCCCGTAGAGCTACACGGAGCGACTGCAGGATTTTATCGCGTGGTTGTCTCGGTGGGTCTCGAAAGTGACCATGCTTGAGAACCCCTTGGAAGTCGTGGAGTGGGGGTTGGACAAGCACTATCTTTCCGATCTCGACGCCTACGGTATTCCGATAGTGCCGACCTATTTCGTCGAACCGAAAGCGACAGACGCGATCGGGGAGCTGAAAGACTTCTTTGATCGTTACCCCAGGTCCCGCGAATTTGTCGTAAAGCCTTCGGTCGGAGCCTATTCCAGAGATGTGCTTCGCTTCACGCGCGATCAGCTTTGGGATGAGGAAAAGCATGTTGCCGCTCTTCATCGTCTGGGGGCTGTGGCGCTCATACAGCCTTATCTCGGGTCCATCGAGGTTCTCGGTGAGACGGACCTCATCTTCTTTAACGGATCTTTCAGCCATGCCATCCGCAAGGGGGCGTTGCTCGATGCTGATGGTACGGTGAATGCGCCGACGGCAAATTTCCGTCAGAGCCGGATGCCCGGCGATGATGAAATCGCGCTTGCAACCGACGCCCTGATCGCGACCGGGAAGATCGTTTCAGAGATCTCCGAGTTGTTGTACGCGCGCGTCGATCTCGTGAAAGACGATGCCGGAAACCCGATCTTGCTCGAAATGGAAATATCGGAACCCTTGTTGAGCCTGCCCTTCTGTGAAGGGAGCGCGGACAGGTTCGCACAGGCGATTTCCGAGCGCTTCAAGGCCTATCAGCGCCTCGAGCTCATTTCCGTATGACGACGGCGTGCGGTTCGTCGCCGGTTTCGCGGATCAAAGCTCGGCGACGACATGGCATTGCGGCAGATGTCCCTGACCGCCATCGGACGTGCCTTTGGGGCCTTCCGCTTCGGGGAGGCGATGCCTTTGTGATCGATTCCGGCGACAGGGCCGCGTAACCCATCACCAGGTCGACCTGATTGCCGCGCTCACCGGGACATGGCGGGTTGTAAAGGGAATGGACGGAATAGAGGCCGAGGCTTCGGGCTCTCTCGATCAGCTCCGGCTCACATGTTCGGGGGAGGTCTTTGATCCAGACGACGACATGTAGCCCGGCCTTGGTGCTCTCGATTTCAATCCGTGATCCGAAATTGAGGTGGAGTGCCTCGATCAATACTTCGAGCCGCTGGCTGTTCTTGTTGCGTTGTCGACGGACGTGCCGTTCATAGGCGCCGCTTTCGATAAAGTCAGCGAGGGCTTCCTGATCGTTCAAGCTCGTATGGCGGTCGGCGAGCTGCTTTGCCGTCATGAATGCCGGTTTCAATGATTCCAGCACCACGACGCAGCCTATCCGCAGGGCCGGTGAGAGGATTTTCGACACCGTCCCGATATAGATCACGCGACTGTTGTCACCGATTGCCTGAAGCGGTGGCAATGGTTTGATATCATAGCGGTATTCGCTGTCGTAATCGTCCTCGACGATCCAGGCTCCGAATTTCCGGAACCAGCCGATCAATTCCAGGCGACGTTCCGCAGACATGATGCTGCCGAGCGGATACTGATGCGACGGGGTCACATAGGCGAGGCGTGCGTTCACTCCGTCGAGCAGCGAGGTTTCCAGCCCGTCGCAATCCACATTCACGGGGATCGCGCGGGCTCCTGTCGCCTCAAGCGCTTTTCTGGCCAGAGCATAGGCCGGGTTCTCGATCACGAAGGTGTCGTCGAGGTTCAGCAACAGCCGCCCTGTTAGATCGAGCGCCTGCTGCGAACCGCTCACGACAATGATCCGCTCGATGTCGCAATGGATGAAGCGGGCGCGCCAGAGATAACCCTGGAGAGTCTTGCGCAGTCGGAAAGAGCCCTCTGGCTCTGCACGGCCTTTTTCCAGGCCGCGATCGGAAAATCCCGCGATGCCATTTCGCCGTAGCGAAAGTTGATCCGAACACCCCGCATCGTCGGCAATGCGACCGGACCGGAGGAAATCAGCCGTTTTCCGAATTCCGGCAGGTGGATTTCGCCTTTCTCGTTTCGGGGCGCCGAGGGCTTCTGGCGCCACCGGATCGCCAATGACGCAGCCACCCGCGGACGCCTTCCCTGCCGAACCTCGATGTAACCTTCGGCGACGAGCTGTTCGTAGGCTGCAGAGACGGTCGTGCGGGAAACGTCGAGTTCAAGAGCCAGTGCGCGCGAAGAGGGGATCGGTTCGTTCGGCAAATAGGCGCGTGAGACGATCTGCTCGCGCAGAATCCGCCAAATGTCCTTTGCCCCGGTGTGCAATGACAACAATTCATTTCTCTTCAACTGGATCACCGAAAATTTCAATATCTGGCAGTTTTGGAAGTGCTATCGCAAGGATAGGAAGGGGGCAACCCGTACGAGAGTTTGAACCAAAACATTGCCGCCACCGGCATTTGAAGCTCATTTTCAATGTTTAATTCCGCCCCCAGATTCGGACCCGATTCACGTCGGGAATTTCAAACGCGTTTGGAAGCGATCGATCGCAGGATCGCCGACGTTTGCGAAGAAGTCGGCAGAAGCCGCGCCGACGTGCGGTTGCTGCCGGTCACCAAGACGGTTCCCGCGGATATCCTGCGCGATGCCTTCGAGGCGGGGATGCACGATTTCGCCGAGAACAAGGTGCAGGAAGCGCAAGGCAAGGTGGTCTTGCTCGATGATCTGCCGATACGGTGGATCATGGTCGGTCATCTGCAGACCAACAAGGTCAAACAGATGGTCCAGTTCGCAACCGAATTCCACGCGCTGGACAGTCTCAGGTTTGTCGAGGCGCTCGACCGCCAACTCGCACGAACCAATCGGACGCTTGACGTATTCGTCCAGGCCAACACGTCCGGCGAAGTTAGCAAGTACGGGCTGGAATCCGATGCGGTCGCGGATTTCATTACCGAGTTGGCCGCTTTTGAACATCTGAGGCCGCGGGGGCTGATGACGTTGGCGGTGTTCAGCGCGAGCTGCGACAGGGTGCGCGCATGCTCTCGCGTGCTGCGGGATCTGCGCGACCGTGCTCTACAGCAAAACCCGGAGATCTGCGAATTGTCGATTGGCATGTCCGGGGATTACGAGGACGCTATCCGCGAAGGTGCGATCGTCGTCTGGATCGGTCAGGCCATTTTCGGAGAACGGCCGACGCCGGATGCCTATTACTGGCTTGACGCGGTGCCGCATGGTCATGAGTCATAGCATCCGGGCCCGGGACTGGACGATGCGCCAGGTCCTCGGTCGCAACGATTGAAATATCTGAAAATCAGCAGGGAAATAGCGTCATGAGAATCAACCTTCTCGTGTCTCAGGGGAGAGCGGCCGACAAGACCGTGCGGATCATCGAGGGGGCTGCGCTGACCGGGCGTACGTTGCAGGACCGGTTCGGCGTGACGGCGCATTTTCTCGGTGAACCCTCGCCTCCGGCGGAAGACGATTGGACGGAAAGCCTGCCGCAGGCCCGGCCCACACTCGATGCGGTCGCCGGGGCGTTGGACGCGAGCCTTGCGGGCGGCGGGTTGACGGTGCTTGCGTCGAATACCTGTTCGATAAGCCTGAGCTCATTGCCTGTCGTGGCTTGGCATTTCCCCGATACCCTGCTCCTCTGGATCGATCCGCACGGCGATTTCAACACGCCGCTGAGCACAGGCTCCGGGTATCTCGGTGGGATGGGGTGGTGGCGGCAGTGTGCGGGCTCTGGGATAGCGGTCACTGTGCGGGCATGGATCCGACGAATGTGATCTTCGTCGGAGCGCGCGATATCGATCCGGAAGAGGAAGAGCTCATAAACCGCGCCGGGGCCCGGATCATTCCTGCCGGCGCCGTGGCGTCGGATGCCCTCGCTCAGGCCGTCGAGGACCGTAAGGTCTGGATCCACATCGACTGGGACGTGCTCGAACCCGGATATGTATCGGCGGATTACAAGGTGCCGGGCGGTCTGCTGCCGCAACAGCTTCGGGCATCGCTGCAAGCTTTGCCGCAGAAGCAGGTTCTGGGCCTTGAACTCGCGGAGTATCAGGCTTCTGTGGATCCAGCCGAAAGAGAAGCTGAGATCGCAACGATATTGAATATTGTGGAACCTCTGTTTACTGAAGTTTCCGTGGCTGCAATTTGAGAAATTATTCATATACAGGAGCGTGCATTACATCTTGTTGAAATAATTAATCGATATATATGTTCTGAAAATTTTCGCGTTCGAAGATGTAATAAATATTTATTTTATAGTTATGGAAAATTCGTTCTGATACGTCATGTGAAATTGAATGCTCGGACTCCGAGTTCTCTTTCGGACAGACTGTTTCCATGGCGAAGCTCCTCGACGGTCGGGTCTCCTTAACTGGTTGGTAGCGCGATGCCCTCGACGACTTCGCAGCGTGCTTGAACGACGAGGAATTTCCTTGCCCGTTTGCTCGAAGGGCGTGGAAGAGCAGTTCCGTACGGTCCGTGTTCGTCGAATGTTCGGCTGCGGCGGGGTATAAGGAGTTCCTCGCGGAACTGACGGATTACACGAATTTCGTGCACCGCGTTGATATCGAAGATCGCCTGCTTGCCCCGCTGGTTGTGTTTTTCAATGGGAGCCAATCACCTCATGCCGGTTCGCTCCATGCGCTCGGGTGAGAAATCCTCAACTAGGCCCACCGGATGGACCCTGCCGCCTGGCCGGAGACGGTGCCGATGTCTGCCGACCATTCCGACTGGAGCTATTGCTTCAACGGTGTCCAGCTCTTCACCGACATGAGCATGCCCGAACATCGCGTCCTGCGCAACAGGAAGCTGGGCAAGTACCTGACTTTCATCATTAATCCGCGCGAGAATTTCGATCATCTTATCCGCGAGCGGATCCGCGCACGTGTGGCCGCCTATACCAACGGAGTGGTTCCGCCGGATCTCGGTTTCTACGGCAATGCCGAAAACCGCGAATGGACGCAGTACCAGTTGGAAGAAGCGGATGTGCCGAGGCCGGCGAAATGCCCGTTCCACGGTTCGCCCGGCCTGACGGTACCGCACGTCGTCACTTTTTCTCCTTCCGGCGAGATCGACCGGGACGACGAACCTGCCAACTCTTTCTCACCTAGCAATCAGGAGAACTGACATGCACAACCCGGCCGAGAAAAGTCGTGGGTTATTGGAAATGATCGTGGCCATGATCGTCATGGGGACGGTCGGATATTTTGTGCTTGAATCCCACCTGGCCGCGCATGACGTCGTCTTTTTCCGTTGTGTCTTCGGAGCCTTCTTTCTCGTGTTTTTCTGTTTTGCGCGCGGGTTTTTCCGAAACACCGGGCTGACCCGCAAATCTCTGTTGCTCGCGGTTCTGAGCGGCGTCTTTCTGGTCACCAACTGGGTGATGCTGTTTGCGTCCTTCGACGTCGCATCGATCTCGACGTCGACGGTGATCTATCACACCCAGCCGCTGTTCTTCGTTCTGATGGGGGTGATATTCCTTGGAGAAACGATCACTCGCGACAAGGTCGCCTGGATTTTGATCGCGTTCATTGGGGTGGTGTTGATCGTTGCTCCGGACATGGAAGAGGTGAGCTTCACGGCGAGCCATATCCAGGGCGTCGCGCTGGCGATCGGTGCCGCGATCTTCTACGTGATCGTGTCGATCATCGTGAAGCGCCTGAAGGGCATCAAGCCGCATCTGATTGCATTCATTCAGGTTTCCGTCGGGGCCGTGATGTTGGCGCCGTTGGCTGATGTCGGCGCAATGCCCGAATTCTCCGGCGGCCAGTGGAGCGATCTGATCATCCTCGGCGCGTTCCACACGTGCCTGAGCTACATCCTGATGTATTCGGCCTTCCAGAAGCTTTCGACGCCGCTGATCGCCGTTCTCTCCTATATCTATCCCGTGGTTGCGATCCTGGTGGATTACTTCGCCTACGGCAAGGCGATGAGCCCGGTGCAGATCGTGGGCGGTCTGATGATCCTTTTCACTGGTTATGCGGTGAACCAGAACCTGCCTTTCTTGGTTCGCGCCAAGTCCGCCGTTTCCACCGCGTCGAGCCGACCCGAATGATCCAAAGTCTCTCGACGCCTCATTGTTCCTCGGCAACCAGCATTTCTTCCGGCAATCGGCAAGGACAGTCCGGTGCATTACGCCCCTGCTGAATGCGCAACCAGATAAGAGTAGTAAATATAACTATTTTAAATTCCATTTTCGACACGACCGGCCGCACGCCGATCGTCCGCCTGAACCACATCGCGCCCAAACACGTTGAAGTCTACGCCAAGGTTGAGGCCTTCAATCCCGGCGACACGATCATCGAATGCACGTCGGGCAATTTCGGCATCGCGCTGGCGGTGGTTGCCGCTGCGCGGGGGTACAAGTTCGTTGCCGTCATGGGCGACAGATATTCGGTGGAGCGGCGCAAGCTGATCCGGGCTTATGGTGGCAAGGTCATTCTGTTCCCCAGCGAATTGGGCAGCAACGGCGGAAACAAGATCGCCGACGAATTGGCCGAGCGCTACGGCTGGTTCCGATCTCGTCAGTTCGACAACCCGGCGAACCCGGAATTCCACCGCATGACGACGGCATCCGAGATCCTCAGTGATTTCGCAAGCCGACGGTTCGACTATTTCGTGACCGGCTTCGGGACCAGCGGCACCCTGACTGGCGTCGGCCAGATGCTCAAGACGGTGCGCCCTGATGTGCGGATCGTCACGACTGAGCCGGCGAATACCGCGATCCTTCAAGACGGGGTCTGGAATATCCACGAAATCCAGGGGCTCGCGCCCAACTTCATGCCGAGCGTCATGGATCGGACCGTGATCGACGAACTGCGCAAGATCGACGATGTGGCCGCAAGGGACATGTCGCGCCGTCTTTCCTCCGAGGAAGGCATCTTTATCGGGATTTCCGCAGGTGCGACCGTTGTCACGGCCCTCGAAGTGGCTGAAACTGCCTCCGAGGGCTCGGTCATTCTCGTGATGATGCCGGATACTGGAGAGCGCTATCTCTCGACTTTCTTTTTCGACAATTTGAACGAGGGTTCGGATGACAAATGGCTCGCAGCGTTCGAATCTGAGCGCTTACTCGAACCGGCAAAGTGACGGGTGGGTGGTTCGATGACGGGTTTAAGCTCACCACATCCGACACGTGAGATCGTTCCTGTTTCGACGCATTTTGTGAATTTGCCGGATGGCTTCAAGTTGAAGTGCGGCGGAGAATTACAGCAGGCGCGGATGGCCTATGAGACTTGGGGACGGCTGTCGCCGGCGCGTGACAACGCGGTTCTCATCCTGAGCGGGCTTTCCGCCAGCGCCCATGCGGCCTCGCATGGGCACGACAACACCCCCGGTTGGTGAGAGAAAGTGGTTGACCCGGGCAAGTCGGTTGATACGGACCGGTGGTACGTCATTTGCGTGAATGCGCTCGATTTGCGTGAATGCGCTCGGCGGGTGTTTCGGGTCGACGGGGCCGGCCTCGATCAACCCGGAGACGAGTCGAGAATATCGGCTCGATTTCCCCGATCTCAGCATTGAGGACATTGTCGATGCTGCGGCGATCGTTCTGCATGTGTTGGGGGGCGAGCAGCTTCCTGTCTGGTCGATGCCTCGATGGGGGGAGGGGTGAGTGCGCTGTCGCTGCTCAGTCGCCATCCCGATTGTGCGCGCAGTCATATCAACATTTCGGGTGCTGCTCATGCGACAACCTTTGCGATCGCGTTGCGATCGCTTCAACGTCAGGCAATCTGTCGTGATCCGGGGTGGCGACGAGGCAGGTACACGGATCTGCTCGATCTGCGCAACGGTATGGCCATGGCACGAATGTTGGGCACGCTGAGCTACCGGTCGGCCGATGAGTTCCAGTTGCGGTTCGGACGCGATTCTGCCGGTGAATGGGATACCTGGGAACAAACCGGCGAGTTCTGCGACCCGGAATTCATGATCGAAAGCTACCTTCGGCATCAGGCGAACGGGTTCGTCGACTCCTACGATCCCAATTTGTTATCTCTATCTCAGTCGGGCGCTTGATCGTTTCGATCTAAGCGAGGCTGTGGTCGAAGATCTCGATCTCGCATTGTCGTGCATCCGGTTGCAGAACGCCCTTGTCATCGGGGTGGAGTCGGACTTGCTGTTTCCGATTTCGCAGCAACAGGCCATTGCGGATGGTCTGAACCTCGGCAACGTGGATGCCGAGATGGTTCGCCTGACTGCAATCCAGGGACACGACACGTTTCTCGTCGCCCTCGAGGGCGTTGGGCGGCCAATCAGGCAGTTTCTCGCATCCGTCGACGGCTAACTCTGCCGTCCAGATCGCCGGGCGGCCGACGAGATACCGCAGCACCACATCCGTGAGCAGCAGAACGAAGACGGCGAAAATGGCCACCGAGGCCCATTTGCCGACCCAGAGGTTCAATCGGGTGATGGCCCGAGCGACAGGCAGCATACAGGAACACCGGATGGTTCATGACGAGCAGACCGGAGCGCGGGCGCGCCCCAAGATCTCTTGCCATCTGTTTGGAAGGTGTGGCCGGCGCAACGAGAGATGCGCCGGCCTGCTCTTCGACGCCGCTCAGGCGTAGCCGAGATCGGCCATCAGGCCCTTGTAGACATCAGCCGCCTGGGCAGCGCGCTCGCCCTTTTCGGCTTCCGTGTCGAGGATCTCCGTCGAGGCCTTGGTCAGAACGGACAGGACGTCGTCGGGAAGTTCGATCACTTTGATCCCGTTTTCCTCGATCCCTTGCGACAGAGCGACGGCCTCGGCGTGGACGTATTCGACCGAGCGCGCGAAGAACCGCATCTCGATCGCGTCGATGAGCGCGGTGCGCATGTTGTCGTCGAGGCCTTCCAGCGCATCGAGATTGATGATGTAGGCGTCGGTCGTCTGCGCAAGCGGAGGTTTGACGTGGTACTTGCAGACTTCCCACAGCGACATGGATTTCGCCCCGACTGCAGCGCCCCAGTGGGCGCCGTCCACGGTGCCGAAGCTGAGCGCCTGATAGAGTTCCGATCCGGGGATGTATTGCGGGGCGGCGCCCGCGCGGGCCAGATAGTCGAGCATCGTGCCAGATGAGCGAAGATTCAGGCCGCGGAAGTCGTCGGCATTCTCGATTTTCTTGACGGTCAGTTCGGTCGGCAGGACCTTTTCCGCCATGATCCGCACGCCCTTGGGGGCGAGGTCCTCGTTCACCAGCGCCTCGATGCAAAGGTTCTTCACCGCGTGCTGCATTTCCCAGCTTTGGCGCAAGGTGCCCGGAATGCCGTACATGAAGGACGCGGCTTGCGCGTCGTCCTGTATGTAGGAGGGGCTGATGCTTCCCATGGGAAGAACGCCGCGGTGCACGAGGTCGTAGATCCCTGAGCCCTTGGCGAACTCACCGGCGCCGAAGAGTTCCAGCTTGAAGGCGCCGTCGGTGCGCTTGTCGACTTCTGCCGCCAATACGCCGAGGCTCTTGGTGAACGAACTGGAGGCCTTCGGCCAGTGCGACTGCACCCGCCAGGTGACGGTTCCCTTCGCTAATTCCTTTCCAATGAACGCGGGGGCGGCCAATGCGGCGATCTCCGTTCCGCGCAACATCGAGCGCCTGTTCAGGCCTTTTGCGATTCCCGTCACGTTGTCCTTCTTCTCGCGACATCGCTGATGTCCGCGAAGAGCGCGCCGTTCCGGCTTTCTGCATCTTCGCTGGGCACAACGGTAACACATGTCAGGGATGGTCGAAACACTTAACATGCATTTGAAACGCAACAAGCCGCCCCGGCGATCTGCGAGGGTGGCTTGCGAACTATGGCTCCGACTTTTGGGGGGCGCTTACAGAAGGTTCGGCAGTAAGCTGACGACTTTGGGGACGACCGCCAGGAAGTAGACGAAGCACAGCATGATCACGAAGAAGGGGAAGGCTGCGCGAACGACCGAAGAAAGCGGCCGGTCCGTCAATCCCTGCAACACGAACAGGTTCATGCCCACCGGAGGCGAGATCTGCGCCAGTTCCACCATCAGGATCAGGAACACGCCGAGCCAGATCTTGTCGTACCCAGCGTGCACCACCAGAGGCATGACGATCGGGATCGTCATCACGATGATCGACATGCCTTCCAGGAAGCTGCCGAGCACGATGTGGACGACCATCAGCAGTGCGATCAGCCCAAGCGGCGGCAGGTTGAGACCGTTGATGAAGGCGGACACGGCCTGCGGCATACCGAGGAAGCCGATTGCCGAGGCGAGGAAGCTCGCCGTCGCAATGATCAGGCCGAGCATGGAAATGGTGCGAGCCGTTCCAACAGTCGCGTCCTTCAGGAAGCTCCAGGTGAGCGAGCGCTCGATTGCCATCAGCACGATGGTGACGACGACGGCAACCGCGGCAGCCTCCGTCGGGCTGGCGATGCCGCCATACATAGAGCCGAGGATCGATCCGATCAGGATCAGGAAGGGCAGCAGGCTCGGCATGCCCTGAAGATGTTCGCGCCAGATGTTCGAATTGTCGCCGGTTGCAGCGGGCACGCGCGTCGGCTTCACCTTCGCCAGAACGGCGATGAAGGTCATGAAGCAGGCGGTCAGCAGAAACCCCGGTACGATACCGGCGGTAAACAGCTTGAGCACGGAGGTCTGGGACATCACGCCGTAGACGATCATGACGATCGAGGGCGGGATCAGGAACCCGAGTGTACCGGCACCGGCCAGCGTGCCGACGGTCGTAGCCGCGACCGTCCAGTTCCGAAATCGTGATGTGGCCGACGGAGCTTGTCGTGGCTGCGGAGGACACGGAAAAAAGAGCGAAGAACGCGTAAGCCAGAATGTTGGTGTGGAGCAACGAGCCCGGCAATCGACGCACCCAGGGTTCGAGTGCGGAGAACAGATCGTTGATGAAGGAGGAGCGGAACAGCAGCTCGGCCATCAGGATGAATAGCGGCAGGGCCAGCAGTTCCGCCGAGGAGACGCCGTCCCAGATGGCTTGAGCCAGCAGCTTCTCGACCGGAATGGAGCGGAACAGCTCAAGGGAGAAGATGCCGACACCCATCAGCCCGAGCGCAACCCATGCGCCGGAGGCGAGAATGACAAGCAGAGAAGTGAGGGCCACGATTGAAGGAAGGGACATACGATAATTCAGTCCATGATGGGCGCGTTGTCGCCTTCATGCGAACTATCGAGTTCGACTGGTCCTCCCATGACCAAGTGAACGAGCCGCAAGGCAATCTGAACAGTGAGAAGAAGAGACCCGAACGCGATGAAAGCTGCCGGATAAACCAGCGTAATATCTGTAGTGGGCCTGGAGGTGTGGCCGGTGGCGTAGTAGCCCCAGGCCAACTGCAAGAGCGCGTTTGTCACGTAAGCCAAGATCACGAGGTTGATCAGCGTGGCGAGCCACTCGAAGATGCCGGGCAGAACCCCGCGCGGCAGCGTCACCCGGATATGGCCGCCGGTGCGCAACGTCCAGGCCGCGCCAAGGAAGATCGCGGACATGTGCAGGTAGACGGAAACTTCCCAGACGAAGGAAAGGTTCACGTCAAAGATATTGCGCAACACGATCTCGGTGCAGACCAGCAACGCGATGCCAAACACCACGGCCCCCGACAGAAACGCAAGAACTCTGGACAGCCGGTCAATCAGATTAAGAAACGGCATTGGGCTCGTCTTCCTTATCGGTCTCTCAGGTTGTGGTTACAAAAACGCGGCCCGCGCGAAATCAATTCACCCGGGCTGCGCGCGTTGTTATTCCGGCTTGAAGCCTTCGACGATCGCCTTCGCATCGGCGCCCATCTTGTCGAGAGTAGCCTTGCGCAGCGGTGCGGCGCGGTCGGCAAGCTCCTTGCGAAGCTCGTCGGAGATCGGAGCGAGCGTGATGCCATGGCTCCTTAAGGGTCGCCATGTTCTTGGCGTCCTCGTCCTGCACTGCCTGCCAGAAGCTCGGCTCAAGCTTGGAAGCGAGATCCGTGATGGCCTTCTGGTCCTTTTTGCTGAGTGCGTTCCAGCGATCGAGGTTGACCGTCATCGCATTCATGTTCCAAGTATGACGGGTCGGGTATCCGTATTTGATGAATTCCCAGAAGGATCCGTCGACGGCGGACGGCGAAGACGTTGCAACCGCGTCGATGACACCGGCAGCCAGGGAGGGGATGACTTCGCCCCAGGGCAGCTGCACGGGCGTCATGCCGGCAGAGGCAAACACGTCGGTGGAGGCACGGTCGTAGGAGCGGATCTTGATGCCGGACAGAGACTTGAGGTCGGTGACCTCGGTCTTGGTCCAGATCTGCTGCTGCGGCCACAGGATCGTGTAGAGAAGCTTCTGGTTGTTCTTTTCCATCAGCTTTTCAAGCGTCGGGTGGAAGTAGTCGTTGAACTGCTTCAGCTCGCCGAACGAACCGAGGAAGTAGGGCAGGGACGTCATGCCCAGAAGCGGTTCGGTGCCTACCTGCTGGTTGAGCAGCATGTTGCCGATGGGCACAAGCCTGTCGCCGACCGTCGACAGCATTTCCGGCCCCTTGAAACCGAGCGACCAACCGGTATGCAGCGTGATCTCCACGCGGCTGTCGGTTGCCGTCTTGACTTCGTCGGCGAATTTCTGAGCGCTGACGCTGATATAGTTCGTGTCCGGCCAGGAGAGCGGGAGATCCCAGTTTTCAGCCTGGGCTGCACTCGAAATCATGGCGACGGACAAAACAGCCAAGGCCACAGTGGCAGTTTTAAACATGTCGAAAAGCTTGGGGTACTGCCTATTGCGGGCCGATCACTCGGCGTAGGGCGCGATCGTGCAGCCAGCGTCGGTAGTGCCGGCGCGAATGGCGTGGGCCAGTTCAAGGGCCCCGGCCGTATCGCTGTGGACCAGAATGGAATCGACGGGGATCTTCATTTCCTCGCCCGTGACCGTCTTCAGGTGGCCGCTCGACAGGACCTCCGCGACCCGGCGACGGACGGCGTCGGGCTCATCGATGACAGCGCCCGGCACGCCGCGCGGTGCCAGCCGTCCTGGCGCCGTATAGCCGCGATCGGCGAGGAACGACCAGATGACGGTCAATCCCTAACGTTCGGCCTCGCGCGAGGCTTCCGTATCCGGCAGGCCAAAATGAATTTCAGGTTGGCATCAAACGCCTTGATCGCGCCGATGAGGGTCTTTGCGACATCGACATCGGCAAAAGATAGGTTGCCGAGCGCGCCGTGGAAATTGGCATGGGTCAGCCGGGCGCCCCGGTGGGCTGCAATCGCAGAAAGCGTGCCGAGCTGGGCGATCACCATCAGTTCCAGATCTTTCAATGACATCTGGAATTTCCGCCGTCCGAAGCCCGCCTTGTCCGGATAGCCGATATGGGCCCTATCCTGACGGCGTTCTCGCTTGCCAGGGTCAGGGTGCGATCCATGGTGGCGGGATCACCGGCATAGCCGCTGGTTGTCATATTTGACGATTTTACCAGCGGCATGAGAGCCGCATCGTCGGCGATGACATAGGGACCGAAGCCTTCTCCCAGGTCGGAATTGACGTCGATGGTTTTCATTCGATTTGTTCTTCTCAGTGAAAGGACCAGTTGGAACTGGAAAATCGTTTATCGGGAGATCGACAGGATCAGGTGTTCTTCCTTGGCGTCGGCTGCACGGGCTTCACGGAGCGTGCAGGGCGTGAAGCGTATCGTCTCGCCGAGAGGGACCTGCGCCAGGCGGTGCCGATCGACCTCGATGACGACGCCGAGCTTCGGATAGCCGCCGCACGTATTGACCTCCTGAAGCTGGACGACGGGGAGGCCGGAGGGCGGGGAAGCCGGATCGTTCCGGGAAGGATCCCGTGCGACAGCAGTTCGCGGCGCTCACGTGGGACCAGTTGCGACCCTTCAAGGCGGCATCCGTTGCGGTTGCTGTAGAAGGAAACGATCCAATCGGTTTCGGTGAAGAGCCGCTGATTGGCCTCGTCGTAGTCGTCCCATTCCGCGGTCGGAATGAAGCGGAGAACGCGTCCGCTTTCGTCTGTGGCGAAGAGCTCCGGATGAAATTCCGGGGTGACGCCGATACCGTCGATGGCGGCGCAGAGACGCGGACGCAGGACCTGCAAAAGGTCTCCCGCCTGCAGCATGCGTCCCTCAAGGCCGCTGAAGCGTCCCTTCAGATCGCAGGTGCGGGCTCCCATCACCAAGGGGACGTCGACACCGCCGCCCACGGCGATATAGATGCGCATGCCCTTTTTGGACATGCCTGCACGCACGCGGCTGCCCTTGCGGATCGTTTGTGCCCACCAGTTCGGGACCTGGACGTCATCGACGAAAACGTCGGCCTCGGCACCAGCGATTGCGATGTCGATGTCTTCGGTGAACCGCAGTTCGAAATCGCCGAACGTGAATTCCAGTCTAGCTGAGTCGTCATCATTGCCGATCATGCGGTTGGCGATCCGCAGCGAGCGCGTATCCATCGCTCCGGCAGAACCGACGCCGATGCTGCGATAGCCGCCGCGGCCGAGATCCTGGATGCTGGCCATGGGGCCGGGATTGATGACTTCAATCAACTCAACACCTCCACGGGACAGAAGCGGATGCGGTCGCCCGGCGCGATCAGCGACGGGGTCTCGGAATCGGGATCGAAAAAGCTGAGTTCGGTATGGCCGATGATGTGCCAACCGGAAGGCGAGGTGCGCGACAGGACGCCCGCCTGCGCCCCGCCGATGATGATGCTGCCTGCAACGACGCTCAGGCGCGGCGTCTTGCGGCGCGGCGTGGCGAGGCCCGGCTGACTTCCCAAAGCGAAGACCGTGTATTCGGGAGCGGAATGGATATCGACGACCTCGCGGATCGTCAGGTCGCGTCCGGCCGCGATATCGGCGAGAGCCTCGCCCATCTCTCCGCCGTAGGAGACGGGAACCTCGATCAACCGACTGGGCTCGTCCAGAGGCTGAACTTCGTCCCACATACGGGCAAGCGTCGGCTCGAAAGCCTCGACGACCTGCTTGTCGTGCAGAATCGTCAGCACGCTGTGGACGCCCGGCACCGTTTCCTTGACCTCGTCACGTTGGTCGAGCGCGCGGGCAAAGGCCCAGATGTGTCGTTGGACTTCAAGGCTCATCGGACCGGCGACGTCGAACAACAGCGCCCGTTCTCCGAGATAGGAAATGCGGTGGTCGGGATCACTCATGGTGGATTGCTTCGATTGGCGGGTGTGACGCAAACGGTCCGCATCATACCGTCGAAAATACAATAATGCCGCGCCGTTCCCGGCGCGGCACCTTCGTTTGAATTACTTACCGTAGGCGCCCGCGTAGGTGCCGTTGGCGATTGAGGGCGGGAAGGCGACGATGCCGTCGCAGTCGCCAACAACTATATCGCCCGGTGCGATCACGAGGTCGCCGATGCTCACCGGCTCGTTGAGCTTGTCCGGGCCGTTCTTGTAGGGCCCGAGATGGCAGGCAGCGCGGGCGAAGATCGGGAAATCGCTTTCCGCCAGCGCATCCGCGTCGCGAATGGCGCCGTCGAGAACCATGCCGACCGTGCCCTTGGACTGGGAGATCGCGGACATGATCTCGCCGATCAGCGCGCGTTCTTTGTATCCGCCGCCATCGGCGACGACCACATCACCTGGCTCGATCTGCTCGAACGCCTTGTAGATGAAGAAGTTGTCACCGGCATTGGTACGAACGGTGCGCGCGCGGCCTGCCATGCGGCCACCCTTGTGTAAGGGACGCAGGCCGCGCGTGCCGACGGCGCGCTCGAGGTTGTCGCTGATATTGGGGACAGGGCATTCCTTGAAGGCCGCGATCAGGTGGTCAACGGTTTCCTTGTCGGGGTTGGACGTAGTCATCTGACTGGCTTTCTGAATTTTAGTCGGAAAGTTTGGCGATTGCCGCGCAACCGGAACTGATCGTGTCGGCCTAGGTCGCAAAGGAGAGGCGCAGGAAGCCCGGCATGCCGTAGGACGTGCCGTCCATCACCGCGACGCCCGCCTCGTCGAGCAGGTAGTTGACGAGTTCGAGATCGCTCGAAATCGCCCCGTTCGGCCCCTTGCGCCCGAGAACCTGACGGATATCGGGGAAGATGTAGAATGCGCCGCCCGGCATGGAGCAGTTCACGCCGTCGATATCGTTCAGCAGCGACACGATCAGGTCGCGCCGTTCGCGATAGATCTCAACCATCTTCGCCACGGGCTCCTGATCACCGCGAAGGGCGGCGGCGGCTGCGATCTGCACGAAGGCCGAGGTGCAGGTGGTGGACTGGCGGATCAGCTTGACGATCGCCTTGATGAGGGGCGCGGGACCGGCCGCATAGACGATACGCCAGCCGGTCATCGCATAGGCCTTGGACATGCCGTTGACGATCAGGCAACGGTCCTTCATGTCCGACGCGACGGCGACCGGCGTCTTGTTCTGCACGCCGTCGAAGACGATCTTTTCGTAGATCTCGTCGGTCATGACCGCGACATGCGGATGGCGGGCCAGGACATCCAGAAGTCCCTTCCACTGCGCCTCGCTGAGAACCGCGCCGCTTGGGTTCGAGGGCGAGTTGATGATCAACCAGCGGGTCTTCGGCGTGATAGCAGCTTCCAGCGCTTCCGGCGTCAGGATGACCTCGGATTCGGCGAGGCATTCGATGACGATCGGCGTGGCACCGTTGAGGCGGACGATGTCGGGATAGCTCACCCAGTAGGGAACCGGGATGATGACCTCGTCGCCGGGCTGAAGGGTCGCTGCGAAAGCCTCGAAGATGATCTGCTTGACGCCGGAGGTTACGACAATCTCGTCGGGCGTGTAGGTGACCGCATTATCGCCCGCTAGCTTCTCGCAGATGGCCTTGCGCAGATCCAGCTTGCCGGCAGAGCCGGTATAGTGGGTGTCTCCGCTGCGCAGCGCAGCAACACCTGCTTCGATGATCGCGTCTGGGGTATCCTGATCGGGTTCGCCCAGAGTAAAAATCGAGGATGGTGCGGCCCTGGGCCTGCAATTCAGTAACACGCTGCTTGGCAGTAATACTCGCCGACGACTTGAGAGTCTGGACTTTCTTAGAAAGCGCGATCGCCATTTTGGGGGAACCTTGATACCTCGAACGAACGAGGCGAAAAGGTAGTCCGGGCTCATATTCAAGAAAAAGAGATGATACCGACTAGCAAAACATTCCGGCATGGTATGATCCTGATGTCCGCTACGTCCGTCAGCTCTGGTAGCTGCGATCGAAATAGGCGCATTCGGCGGCGACTTCCGCAACTTTGTGGATCAGGGAGTGCGGGCGATCTTCGCGGTACATCGCAGCATAGGGCACCGGCGGCAAACGCTCTTCGGTCGGAATGACCTCCAGCAGGCCCTCATCGACCAGATAGGAGAAACAGCGCGCGGGTAGGTAGCTGACACCGAAGCCTGCAACAAGAAGCCCGAGAAGCGCGGTCATGCTGTCGGAGGTCATGGCCTCTTGGACCGCAATTCCCTGTGCCTGAAGCCATTTGTTGAACAGAATGCTCGAGCCCGATTTCGTCTCCTGCATCAGCATCGGATAATCGGCCAGTTCGCGCAGAGAGCGGGCCTGGCTGGTATCGATCAACCCTTTCTTCGCCATCCAGACATTCTCCACCGCTGCCAGAGGGAGGGAGAAGAATTCCGGCAGGCGGAAGGCTCCGGGAACGATGATGAGATCAAGCTGATCGTCCTCAAGTGCGGAAAACAGCGTGCGGCTCATTTCGACGGTCGGTGTGATCTTGAGCGCCGGATAGCGGTCGCGCAGCGTACCGACGAGGCGGGGAAGCTCTGTCATCGCGGTCAATTCGGTCACGCCGAGGCGAAGCAGGTGAGGGCGGCCGGCATCGCTCTGGCGCACGTCGGCGATCTGATCGTGCAGATCGAGCATCTTTTCGGCAATGGCAAGGAGCTCCTCGCTCTTTGACGACAGGCGCGCTCCGCGTTGACTGCGGTCGAAGATCTCGATGCTTGAGGCGCGCTCCAGCTCCTGCATGCGTTTGGAGACCGCCGATTGCGAGGTCGCCAGGCGTGAAGCCGCGCGCTCGAATGTCCCCAGGCGAGAAATCCAGAACAGGGTTTCGAACTGTTTGAGGGTGATCTGGGTGTTCATGAGCTTCGCGCCGATTGGTCAAGTATTCTGCAAATGCATGGATGGCGCATAAATTACATGAGCGCAGCGCCTGTAAAGTCATAAAAACCGAAAGAGAGCTGCTACGCAGATGCAATGCCCCGGAAACCGGGGCACGCGTTTTGCTCAGTCCTTGCGTTCCAGACGCATGAAGAAGACGACCGTGATCACCAGAACGATCAGCAACAGGATGAAGGCGGTTGCGTTGCCTTCGTTGAGCGAAAGCCCTTGGAAGGCGCGCTTGTAGGCGAAGAAGGACAGCAGCTCGGTGGAAACGCCCGGCCCGCCTTTCGTCAGAACGTAGATCAGGTTGTAGGTCCGGAATTCGTTGATCAGCTGAATGATGATCGCGATGGCCGAGATGGGCCTCAGCAGGGGCAGGGTGATGTACCAGAACTGTTGAACGGTGCTGGCCCCATCCACTTCCGCGGCTTCGTACGGATCCTTGGGCAGCGACGCCAGTCCCGCCGACAGCAGCAGCACGACGAAGGATGTCTGCTGCCAGATATCGATGCCCACCATGGTCGACAAAGCAAGATCGGAGCTGCCGAGCCAATCGACGGCGGGCAGACCGGCTCCCACGAGCATCTGGTTGACGATGCCGAGGTTGGTCTGAAGCAGCATGCGCCAGATCAGGGCGACGGCGACTGGCGACATGGCCATGGGCAGCGTCAGGATCGCGAAATAGATCGGCTTCAGGTGAAAGGTCCGGTTGAGCATTAGCGTGATCGCTAGCCCGATGAAGAATTCGCCGACCACGGTCGCGACGGAGTAGCGGATCGTCAGAAAGAGCTAATGCCAGAAGAGGCTCTCGCTCATGATCGAGAGGAAATTGTCGAGACCGGCGAAGGGCGCGAGATGCGGCTTCAACAGGGTCATGGACGACAGGGAGATCGCCAGCGCATAGAGGAGCGGAAAGCCCATTGTGATGGCGAGCGCGGAGAGTCCGGGGGCGGCGAAGGCCCAGCCGGTGCGTCTGCGAAGATCCAACGAGCTGAAAAGAGACATGCACGCTCTCCTGCGCGAATAAGGCAAAAGTCCCAGGCCCCGCCGATTTCGGGGCCTGGGTCGTTCTTGAAAGACGGATTACTTGGACAGCAGGTCGTCGAGCCCCTGAGCCACCGCCGAAATGGCGTCTTCAGAGGTTGCGTCGCCGCTGGCGGCCAGCGAGATCTGCGTGCCGAGCACATCTTCATACTGGGCGGAGTAGGTGAAGATCGGGAAGGACTTGCCGCTTGCCACGATCTTCATGCCGTCGACATAGAAGGGGTACTTATTCAGCACGGCCTCGTCCTCGAACACGTCGGAGTGAACCGGCACATGACCTTCGAGTGCTCGCTTGATGGCGACCTTCTTGCCCTGCACCCAGGAGATGAACTTCCAGGCTGCGTCCTTGTCGGTATCGGAGACGTTGGCGGGAATGTCCCAGCCCCAGCCGCCGCTTTCACCATGTCCACCGGGCATGACGCCGAGCTTCAGCTTGCCCGCAACCGCCGGGCAGGTCTTGGGATTGTCGAGCTGCGGCAGCATCCACCAGTAGGTGACCATGGAGAAGGCTTCGCCGGAGCACATCAGGCGATCGTGTTGTTGAGCGTGGCCGACAGCGCACTGATCTGGGCTGCGTTCTGGATCGCATCGACATAGAGATCGAGCGTGGTCACGCCCGCATCGCTGTTCAGGACGATATCGTCGCCGTCGAGATAATCGCCGCCGGCGGCAAACAGGTAGTTGGAGAATTCCATCGCATTGGGGTCGTCCTTCTGACCCTGCATGGCGGCGCCCGCCACGCCCGCATTGGCTTTCATGAACTTGGTAAGTTCAACATAGTCGGCCAGCGTCGACGCATCTCCAGCTTCTTGCTGAACTTGGCCTTGTAGGCGTCGGTGAGCTTCTTGTCGGAGAGAAGGTCGGTGCGATAGATGACGCCCATGGAATAGTTGTACATGGGCAGGATCGGCATGGAGTCCTCGGAGGAGCCGAGCAGGTCCATGGTGGAGGAAATGAAGGGCGCCGTGTCGAAGCCCGACTTCTCTACATAAGGGTTCAGGTCCGTCAGCCAGCCTGCTGCCGGGAATTTGCCCGCCCACAGGAAATCGACCGAAAGCACGTTGTAGTAGCTCTCGCCGGACACGAGCTGGGCCACCAGCTTGTAGTGCATGTCGCCGTAGCCGACCTTTTCGAATTCGACCTTAATGTCGGTTTCTTTGGTGAATTCCGTCAGCATGCCTTCGATGATGGTCGTCTCCGGCATGTCCTCCATCAGGGCGTGGAGGGTGATGTCCTGCGCATTGACCATGACGGTGGATGCAAGCAGACCCGCTGCTAGCGCACCGCAGAAGGTGAATTTGTATGTGATCATATGGGGCAACCTCTCTGGCAAGGGGATGCGGGGGGCCTTTACGGCCAAATCGGCAATCACTTTACGCTGCCGAAGGAGAGCCCCTGGACGAGATAGCGCTGGATAAAGCGCGAAGCGATCATCATGGGCAATATGGCGAGTGAGACACCGGCGGAGACCTTGGCGATTTCGACGCCGTTGGAGGTTTGAAGCGAGGCGAGCGCGACGGGCACCGTCACCATTCGCCGGCCGCCCAGGATCAGGGCGAAGAGGAATTCGTTCCACGACAGGATGAAGCCGAGCACGGCCGCCGCCGCAATGCCAGGGGCTGCAACCGGCAACATGACGCGCCAGAAGGCGCCCCAGGCGGTTGCCCCGTCGGTCATGGCCACTCCGTCGAAATCTGCCGGCACGGCTTCGAAGAAGCCCATGACGATCCATGTGAGGAACGGCAGGTTCAGTGCCGCATAGACCAGCATCAGGCCGGGCAGCTAATTGGTGAGTCCGATGGTGCGGTAGAACATGAAGGTGGGAAGCGCCAGCGCCACTGGCGGCAGCATCTGTGTGGCCAGAACCGTGAAACGGCCCGCCCGGCTGCTGGTGCGGAAGCGGGTAAAGGCATGCCCGGTCGTGCAGGTCAGCGGTATGGCTATATGATCATTGAGCCGACCGCGACGATGATCGAGTTCAGATAGTTCGTGCCGAAATGCTTGGTCGTGAAGAGCGCTATGTAATTTTCGAAGGTCAGGTCCGGCAGGATTTCGGTGCTGTAGGACAGGTACTCCGGCACCAATCTCGTTCTTACCATCCACGGGATCGGCAGCACCACCACCGCGCAGAAGAAGAGGAGCCCGAGATGGGAGATGACCTTGCGCATGTCCCTAGCTTTCCTCGCTCGAGTGGCGGGGGTAAGCCCGCGTCGTTTCGGCATCGAAGAGGTGAATTTGCAAGGGGTCGGCGTAGAGCTGGACCTATGTCCCCGACACGGGGATGAACCGCCGCCCAAGCCGCGTGCTGAATTCCAGGTTGGCGATGTTGAAGACGACGATGTTTCTCCGTCCCCAGAGCCTCGACTGCGACGATCTCCGCCTCGAAGGCAACGCGACCCGGCCCGTCTTCCTCATGGATCTCTTCAGGGCGAAGCCCCATGAGGAGCTTCCGGCCGCGCGCTGCCTCGTAGGCCTTGGCCTGGGCCTCGGAGAGCGGGAAACGGCCAAGCGGAGAGGCAATCTGCCATGTGTCGTCCACTTCCTCCAGCGTCGCATCCAGCAGGTTTATGGCCGGAGAGGCGAGGAACTGAGAGACGAAGGTGTTGACGGGATTGGCGTAGACGTCCAGCGGCTTGCCGACCTGCACAAGGTGGCCGTCGCGCATGATGCAGATCCGATCGCCCATGGTTATGGGCCTCGACCTGATCGTGGATGACGAAGACAGTGGTGCCTATGAGACGGCGGTGGAGCTTGATCAGTTCCAGCCGCATTTCGGCGCGCAGCTTCGCATCGAGGTTCGACAGCGGCTCGTCCATAAGGAAGACGTTGGGCTCGCGCACCATCGTCCGGCCGAGCGCCACGCGCTGACGTTGTCCGCCCGACAAGGCAGCAGGCTTGCGGTTCAGATACGGCGTGAGCCCCAGAATGCCGCTGACGATATCGATCCGTTCATTGCGCTTTTCAGGCGCAAGGCCACGCATCTTCAGTCCGAATTCCATGTTCTGGCGAACATTCATATGCGGGTAGAGCGCATAGCTCTGGAACACCACCGCGACGTTGCGATCGCGCGGTGCGCGTCATGTCCCGATCTCCGATCAGGATACGACCGCTGGTCACGTCTTCCAGACCGGCGATCATCAGCAACGTCGTGGACTTTCCGCATCCCGAGGGACCGAGAAAGCAAATGAACTCGCCGTCCTCGATCGTAAGGTCCACGTCCTTGACGCCGTAGACGTCCGGATCGAATGCCTTTGTGACCGTCTGCAATTGGATGTTTGCCATACGCTTTCCCGATGGGCTCGTCGCGGTGTTTTCTTTGAGAGTAATCGAACATAAACAAACCTTACAAGCTTACATTCGAACAAATGTTGATCAGGTCGTGTAGATGTCGCCCGTGACGTTCAGAGTCTGCCCCATCATGAAGCGGGCCGCTCCCGAACACAGGAAGACGGCGACGCCCGCCACGTCTTCCGGCGTCTTGATACGGCCGAGCGGCGTCTGATCGATATAGTCCTGAAAGACCTCTTCCGGGGTCATGCCGCGCAGCTTCGCTTCCCACTGGATCTCGCGATCCTGCATGGACATCTTGACGAGGCCGGGGCACACGGCGTTGACGCGAATTCCCTTCGGCGCGAGCTCGCGGGCGAGCCCCTGCGTCCAGCAGACGACGGCGAACTTGCTGGCGGAATAATGCGCGAGGAACGGGGCGCCGACCTTGGCGGCCAGCGAGGCGGTGTTCGTGATCACGCCGTGGCCCTGCTCAAGAAAGTGCCACGCAAAACATTGATTTCAAAGAAAAAAGCCACGAGCGTTGACGTTCATATTCACGAGCGTTGACGTTCATATTGAAGTCCCAGTCCTCGTCGGTGAGGTCGATTCCGGGACGCATGGTGGATACGCCCGCATTCGCGATCAGGATATCCAGCCCGCCCATCTCCTTGATGGCGGCGGAGAAGGCGTTCGCCACTGAAGAGCGTTCGCGCACGTCGATTGCCTGAGCATAATGCGTGCCGGGCAGGGCTTCCGCCGCCTTCCTGGCCGCATCCTCGTTGAGGTTGGCGATCGTGATGGTGACGCCCTGGGCGGCAAGGCCGCGGGCAATTGCGAATCCGATACCGACGGTGCCGCCGGTGACGATGGCCTTCTTGGCCTTCAAATCGGGATAACTCTGGGCGGGAAGCTTGGTTGGGGGACATCAGGTGCTCTCCTTTGCCGCAGTAAGAAAACAAAACGAACATTAAAAACAACATAAATGTTTGATTTTCATGCCTTGTGTCTGTACCGTGAGGGTGAATTGAACACATAGGCAGTGTGCGCCCGAAGCAGCGACCAGACATGGGTAGAGAAATTGCGATGACCTTTTCCGAAAAGGCCAGAACGCTTGCGCAGGTACGGATGAACGAGATTCTCAAGCGCCTGCATTAAGGGCGGCTCGGTCACTGTTGCCGAAATCGCGCGCGATTTCGGGATCTCGGACATGACAGTGCGTCGGGATTTGACAGAGCTGGAGCGTGAGGGCCTTCTTGAGCGCGTTCATGGCGGCGCGGTGCCGCCCGCAGGTGGGCCGTTGCAGGTCATCGACGATGTCGAGCCGACGTTCAAGGCGCGTATCGCGGCAAAGGCGACGGAACTGCTTTCGCCCTATCGCACCATCGCCATGGATGTGGGCATGAGCACGTTGATGGCCGCTCAGAAGATAACCTCCGCACCGGAGGTTTTGCGTCGCAAGCGGATCTTCACCAACAGCCTGCGCATTGCCGAGACGCTCGCAGAAATCTCGGCGGAAGTCTATGTGCCCGGGGGTCGCATACGCGCCGACGAGATGTCCATGAACGGGCCTGTCGCGGTGGAATACTTCTCCCAGTTCTATTTCGAGGTCAGCGTGCTGGGGACGTCCGGCATGGCGAGCGAGGGGGTTCTTCGATTACTCGCTCGAAGAGATCGAAATGAAGCGCGTCTATATAGAGCGTTCCGCCAAGCGCATCGTCCTGTGCGACTCCTCCAAGTTCCGCCGCATGTCCACTGCCCGCGTCGCCGCTCTTCAGGCGGCCTCCGTGGTCGTGACCGATGCGCCGCCTCCCGCCGATCTCGCCTCAGCTCTCGCCGCCGCCAATGTCGATGTACAGATTGCTGGCTTCTGAGCCGGCCCTTTGAAAGCGTCCTGCCTCTCGCATACCCATAAGGGGAATTCGATGATTTTCGACTTTTTCGGCTCGAAGAAGAAAGCCGTTATAGCTATGGCTCATATCGGACCGAGGCATGGGCGGACTGATCGAGGACGCGTCCAAGGACGTCGAGAAGCTGCAGGCTGGCGGAGTCGGTGCGATTTTACGTTCGGTAACGAAAACGATCGTCCTTACGTCTTCAAGGGGACGCCCGAGAGCATTTTCGCGATGACCGCCGTCGTCATGGCGATCAAGCCGAAGATCTTCACCGGCGTCTTCGCCTCCGACATGGGCATCTGGGAATCCGATTGCGCCTCCGCATCGCGGCTTCGCGCCAATCTCGGCCGCAAGAAGATGAAGATGCTCTTCAACATCAATGCCGAGTTCGCCCATTCGCTCGATTAGCGTCCGATCGAGCTGCGCGCCAAGAGCGCGGTCTTCTCCTCGCTCGCCGATGCCGTTCTGGTTTCCGGGTCGATCACCGGCCAGCCGGCCAATCAGTCGGATCTGCGCAAGGTCTGCGAGACCGTGACCGATGTGCCTGTTTTCGCCAACACCGGCGTCAACATCGACAATGTGGCCGACGTCATGTCGGTTGCCAGCGGCTGTGTCATCGGCACGCATTTCAAGGTCGACGGCAACACCTGGAACCATGTCGACGAAGCCCGCGTCAAACGGTTCATGGACAAGGTCGAAGGTCTGCGCTGAGCTGACCTTCACTTCACCGCACGCCGTTCGGAACGACCCCTTTGACATCAGTCCCTGGCCCCGTGCTGGAGAGATTGACGGGGGAGGGGAGCCCGTTCCGTTTCGGCGTGGTCGGACAAGATGTTCTCTTTTCCGCACTGTTTTGACGGAATCTTCCATGTCGCTTGTCCTCGGCCTCGATATCGGCACCACATCGACCATCGGCATTCTGATCGAGTTGCCTGCCCGGGTGCTCGCCACCGCCTCCTTTCCGGTTAACCTGAACTCGCCTCATGCGGGGTGGGCCGAAGAAGATCCTGAGGAATGGTGGGCGAATGTTTGCCGGATCGTGCCGGAACTCCTGTCGAAGAGCGGGCGCGGCGCGGATGAGATTTCCGCGATCGGCGTTTCCGGCATGCTTCCGGCGGTCGTGCTTCTGGATAAGGACGACCGGCTGATTCGCCCCTCGATCCAGCAGAGCGACGGGCGCTGCGGCGTCGAGATCGATGAGATGCGCGCCGAGATCGATGAGGCAGCGTTTATCAAGCGGGCCGGCAACGGCGTCAATCAGCAGCTCGTCGACGCCAAGATGCGCTGGATCGCGTGTCATGAGCAGGAAAACCATGCGCGTGTAGCAACCGTCTTCGGATCCTACGACTTCATCAACTGGCGTCTGACCGGCGAGAAGGCGATCGAGCAGAACTGGGTGCTTGAAGCCGGGCTCGTGGACGTCAAAGCGACCGTCTCGATCCGGAGCTGGCCTGCATGACGGGTGTCCCGGAAGCCGCCGTTCCGCCGAAGATTGGCTCGCACGAGATTCTGGGCAAGGTTACGCCCGAGGCTGCAGCCGCCACGGGACTGGCGGAAGGAACGCCGGTTGTCGGTGGCGCTGCGGACATGATCGCCTCCGCGCTCGGGGCCGGCGTTACGAAATCCGGCGACGTCCTTCTGAAGTTCGGCGGTGCCGTCGACATCATGACCGCGACGGATCGGGTCGTGCCCGATGCGCGGCTCTATCTCGACTATCATCTGATCCCGGGCCTCTACATGCCCAACGGCTGCATGTCGACGGGCGGATCCGTTCTGAACTGGTTTGTGAAAACCTTTGCGGTCAATGCCGACACGCGGGGTAAATTGGTCCATGCCTGGCTTGATGAAAAGGCGGCGGAGCGCCCCGCCGGATCGGACGATCTGACGATTTTGCCCTATTTCCTGGGCGAGAAGACCCCCGCTGCATGATCCATCCGTGTGCGGTGTTATCGAGGGGCTGACCCTGTCACACGATATCGGCCACCTCTGGTGCGCCGTGTTGGAGGCCTATGCCTATGCCTTGCGGCACCATGTGGAGGTGCTCCGCGACATGGGACATCCGGCGGACCGGTTCTTCGTTTCCGACGGCGGTTCCCAGAGCCGGGCCTGGATGGGGATCGTTGCCGATGTGATGGGTGCGCCGGTTCAGCGTCTCGGTGGTCATCCCGGCTCCTGTCTGGGCGCGGCCTGGACGGCGGCGGTCGGCGTCGGTCTTGCCGACTGGGAAGGCATCGGGGCCTTTGTCAGCGATGCAGGACAGATCGAACCGACGGCTGAGAACATCGCCGCCTATGAGCGCGGGTATGCGCGGTTCAGGGAACTTACGAACGACTGAAGGGATTTCATTCGTGACGGAGCGAATTTTGAATGCCGTGGCATGGGATATCGACGGCACGTTGATGGACAGCGAGTCGCTGCACCTCCATGCGCTGATTGCGGTGAGCAAACGGTATGGCGTCGATCTGTCCGCGGAGCCGGAGGAGCGCTTTCGCGGCGTGCACATGTCCGATGTGTGGTTCGCATTGCACGAGGAATTCCCGGGCAGTCTCACCGAAGAGAGATGGAACGGGGAAATCGTCGACTGGTACGTCGAAAACGCGGAACGTCTGACCCCGATGCCGGGGGCTGTGGAGACCGTCAACGTTCTAGCGCGCATGGGCGTCGCCCAGTTTTGCGTCTCCAATTTGGCGTGGCGGGTCGTCGACACCAATATCGAGCGGCTCGGTATCGGGTCGCTGCTTGCAGGCTCGATCAGTGTTGAAGACGTGATGCGCGGCAAGCCTGATCCCGAGCCCTATCTGAAAGCCGTTTCGGCGCTTGGCGTTCCCCGCACGAATGTGCTGGCAGTGCTGGCAGTGGAAGATTCTCCGACCGGAGCGCGGGCTGCCCGCAGTGCCCGGCTGCGAGTGGCGTTCTATCGCCCGGAAGGTGACAAGTCGCCGAGCTTCGACGGTGCGGATATCGAAATCAACGATCTGACCGCATTGCCGGTTCTGCCGGACTTCCTGCGCCCCTGAGGCTGCGGCAAGTCTTTGCGATCGGCGCCGCACGGGTGCGCAAAATCGACGCGGGAGATCAGAAATTGCGGACGTCGGGATCGCATCGTTGTTCGCAACCGAGATTCGTGTAACGGGGCACGGCGCCCATTAATATCAGCGGGATAGCGACGTTTCCCTTCGCATTTCAACTGACGAAAGACGAAAACATCATCGGCGGTTGACTGCGTGGGGCCGATATAACCTAAAGCACCTGTCTTTGAAAACGATGTGGGTCGGCTCTTCTTCGTCACTTTTTCGCCTTGGTTCGCACGTCTCTTCGCCACACAAGAAATGCAAAAGGATGTAACGATGGGGAATGTGTGCAACCGGTTGTATCTTGCCTTGCCGCCGGTCCATTGGGGCCTCTTTAGAATCGGGGACAGCCGGAAAACCGAATGTGGTCAGGACTTAGCCGTCGGTTAAGACATCTGCGCGATATATTGTACCGGAGTTTGTGGGGACGGCTCCGGATCGATTCCGTCACTGCCGTAGTTTTGGGACAGGGGACGCGCTTTGGCGCGGTGCGGTTTTCGAGACGACGTCCCTCAGCCGGCAAAGTGTATCGAGTATGACGGCATGATGGATGCGAACGACGCCCTGAGCGGGAGAGCGGTGACGCGCGCAAACATGAGCGCGAGCCGTTTTCGCAAGTTGATGTGTGGCGTGACGATTGTTGCGGCTTGCCTTGCCTTTGCAGCCTGCAGCACCACGCCTTCCTCGAAGAACAAATTCGACCCGAAGAAGTACGGCGTGAAAGGGAGCCCTCGCGTCGTTTCGGAAAATGGCGCCGTGCCCAAGGGCGGCGGCCGCTACGTGGTCGGCAAACCCTACAAGATCGCTGGGAAGTGGTATCGCCCGAAGCTTGATCCCGACTATGACAAGGTCGGGCTGGCGTCGTGGTACGGACCGACGTTCTATGGCCGGATGACGGCCAACGGCGAGATCTTCGACAAGAACGCGCTGACCGCGGCTCACACCACCATGCCGCTGCCGTCCTATGCGCGGGTGACGAACCTGAGCAACGGCCGTTCCATGATCGTGCGCGTCAACGATCGCGGGCCGTTCCACGGCAATCGCGTGATCGACCTGTCGAGCCGCGTCGCCGACATGCTGAACTTCAAGTCCAAGGGAACGGCGAAGGTTCGGGTGCAATATGTCGGTCGGGCCCGCATGGATGGCCGCGATCAGCAGTATCTTCTGGCATCCTATCGCGGTCCGGGTGCGGTTACGCCTGGCGGCACCATGCCGGGTACTATGATTGCCATGGCCAAGCTGATGACGCTGGACGTGTTGTTCGGAGCGCTGGACAAGGGAACCGTGACACTGGAGACGACCTTTCCGGTTTCCGAACATGCCTGGCGCACAGGCGGCGCGCCTGCGCGAACGACGACGATGTTCGCCGTCTTGAACTCCGAGGTCCCTGTCGCCGATCTCATTCGCGGCATCATCATTCAGAATGCCAATGACGGCTGCATCATCGTGGCGGAAGGACTGGCCGGGTCTGAGGGAGCCTTTGCCGAGCGCATGAATGAACGCGCCCGCGAACTGGGCATGACGCATTCCCATTTCGGCAATGCGACGGGGCTTCCGGGGGCGCAGATCCGCACCACAGCGCGCGGTCTTTTCATCCTCGCGGCATACCTGATCAAGGCGCACCCGCAGCTTTATCGCATCTTCAGCGAAGAGGCGTTCACCTGGAACGGCATCTACCAGCGCAATCGGATGGCTCTGTTCGGCAATTCCATCGGCATTGACGGTCTGAAGGACGGGTTCGTGGAAGGCGAGGGGCACGGAGTCGTCTCGTCTTCGATTAAGAACGTCCACCGTCTGCTGACGGTCGTTGCCGGACTTGCCGACCAGGACGCACGGGATCAGGCCGCGGTCGATCTGCTGGGCGCCGGCTACGAGCAGTTTGATACGGTTGAAGTATACAAGGCCAATGAGGTTGTGGCGGAGGCCCGGGTCTTTGGCGGCGCCGAGAGCTACGTACCGCTTGTCTCCTATGTGCCGGTAGAGATGACGCTGCTCGATGCCGGGCGCGAAGTCTATCGGATGCGGGTCGTCTACACGGGGCCGATCCCGGCTCCGATCAAGAAAGGCCAGAAGGTAGGGGAATTGCGGCTCTACAAGGGTAAGGAGCTCGTCAATGTGGCTCCGCTCTTCACCGCATCGGAGATCGTGGTCGGCGATATCAAGCAACGCGCGGTGGACGGAGCCTTGGAACTTCTGATCGGCTGGTGGTAACGGGTGGGCGTTGCCCGTATAAATGCGAGACCAACTGGCAGGGGCGCATCGCGGCAACCTGGATTTGTGGGGTCTCCGGATGGTTCGGGGACGGTAAGGACACGATTTTGCGAGGACAATTCATCACCTTCGAAGGCGGCGAGGGGGCGGGGAAGTCCACGCAGATTTCCCGGCTTGCCGATTACCTGCGTCGTTGCGGGGTCGATGTCGTCATTACGCGCGAGCCGGGCGGCTCACCCGGTGCGGAGGCGGTGCGCCACGTTCTGCTGTCGGGGGCTGCCGAAGCCCTCGGTCCGGAAACCGAGGCGATCCTCTTTTCCGCAGCCCGTGCCGATCATATTGCCCAGACGATCGAACCGGCCTTCCATGCCGGGAAATGGGTTCTGTGCGATCGCTTCATCGATTCAACCCGCGTCTATCAGGGCGAAAGCGGTGTTCAGCCGGCATTTCTGAAGAAGCTTGAAGCCGTCGCCGTCGGTCGTCTTTCGCCGGACCTGACACTCATCGTCGATATTCCTCCGCGTCTGGGGTTCAAGCGGATTGCCGGACGGGACGAGCTATCTGGCGGCGCCGAAAAGGACCGCTTTGAGCGCGAAACTCTCGAAATTCATTCCAATCGACGCGACCGCTATCTCGACATCGCAAGGGCCGAGCCGGAGCGGTGCGCGGTCGTCGACGGCTCCAGAAAGCCGGATGAAGTGGCCGAGGCGATAATCGAGATCGTTGAAACGCGGCTCGGACCGATCGCGGAAAGCGTCACGTCCTCGCGAGACGGCGTCAGGAGCTGAGTGATGGCGGCAAACGATGTTGAAGCGGCTCCGGAAATCGACCGGATCGACGGACTGCCGTTGCCGCGCGAGCAGATGTGGCTCATCGGTCATGCGCAGGCGGAACGCACGCTGCTGGATGCCTACCGGTCTCAGCGTTTGCACCATGCCTGGCTGATCGGCGGCCCCAAGGGCATCGGCAAGGCGACGCTCGCCTTCCGCATGGCGCGGTTCGTCCTGGTCAATCCGGATCGCAATGCGCCGCACCTGATGCTTGCTGCCGATCTCTCCGTGGATCAGGACGATCCGATCGTGCGCCGGGTTATTGCGGGCAGTCACGGGGATCTTCTCCATCTGCGCCGCCCGTGGGATGAAAAGGCCAAATGCTTCAAGTCATTCCTGACCGTTGACGAGGTCCGTCGGACGATCTCCTTCTTCGGTTCGACGTCGTCCTATGGCGGCTGGCGTGTCTGTATCGTTGATGCTGCGGACGACATGAATGCAAGTGCGGCCAATGCCTTGCTGAAAATTCTTGAGGAGCCGCCGGAGAAATGCCTGTTCTTCGTCCTCTCCCATTCACCCGGACGTCTACTGCCCACGATTCGCTCGCGCTGTCGTCGGCTGGATCTGAAGCCGATGTCGGAGGAGGAGATCTGCCAGGGGCTTGAGATGTTCGAGCGTGGGGACGGGGAGGTGGCCCATGCGGCAGTTCTTGCCGACGGTTCGCTGCGCCGGGCGATCCAGCTTCTTGATTCCGGCGGGGTTGAAATTGCCAATGGGCTGGAGCGGCTGATCGGGCAATTGCCGGAGCCGGATCTGCGTCAGATCCACCGCTTCGCGGATGCTGTCAGCGACCGGAAATCCGAGGAATCCTACCGGATTTTCCTCGATCTACTGCGCGACTGGCTTGACCGCCGGGTGCGTGAGGATGCGGCATCGGGCGTAACCCCGGCGCGCCTTGTCAGGTGGAGCGAGGTGTGGGAAAAGGCCAACCGAGCGGCGACGCTCGCCGATGCGCTCAACCTCGATCGCAAACAAGTGGTTCTGGGTGGCTTTCAGGCACTGGGCGAGGCAGCGCGCGGCCGACCCGCTGCTTGAGACAGTTTTCAGCCGGCCTTTTGCGATAAAGATCACAAGCCGAACGGCGTCCGGCCGGCAACGTCGTTCGTTTTGCGCTCCGGGCATGGTGATCGCTCCGCCGCGCATGACAGGAATCTTATGACCGAGACCACGCCGTTCTACATCACGACCGCGATTTCTTATCCCAACGGGGTGCCGCATATCGGCCACGCCTACGAGGCGATCGCGACCGATGTCCTCGCACGTTTCATGGCCCTCGACGGCCGCGACGTCTACTTCCTGACCGGCACCGACGAGCACGGCCAGAAGATGCACCAGGCGGCCGCGCGCGGAGGCATGGCTGTGCGCGATCTGGCCGACCGCAATGCGGCGTGCTTCAAGGACATGGTTGCGGCGCTCGGTTGCTCCAACAACGATTTCATCCGCACCACGGAAGAGCGTCACTACAAGTCTTGCCAGGAGATCTGGCGGCGCATGGCGGAAAACGGCGACATCTACAAGGGTGCCTATTCCGGCTGGTATTCGGTTTGCGACGAGGCCTACTACCAGGAAGCGGAAACCGAGGTGCGTGACGACGGCGTTCGCTACGGCCCCCAGGGCACGCCAGTGGAATGGGTTGAGGAGGAGAGCTACTTTTTCCGCCTCTCCGCCTATCAGGACAAGCTGCTCGCCCACTATGACGCCAATCCCGATTTCATCGGCTCGTCTGAGCGTCGCAACGAGGTGGTTAGCTTCGTCAAGGGCGGCCTGAAGGATCTGTCGATCTCGCGCACCACCTTCGACTGGGGTATTCCGGTGCCCGACGATCCCAAGCACGTCATGTATGTGTGGGTCGATGCGCTGACCAACTACATCACCGCGCTGGGCTTTCCCGACGAGGAAAACTCGAAGTGGAAATACTGGCCCGCGAACCTGCACGTCATCGGCAAGGACATCGTGCGCTTCCACGCCGTCTACTGGCCGGCATTCCTGATGTCGGCGGGCATTGCGTTGCCCAAGCGCGTCTATGCGCACGGCTTCCTGTTCAACCGCGGCGAGAAGATGTCGAAGTCGGTCGGCAACGTCATCGATCCGTTCGCGCTGATCGAGAACTACGGTCTCGACCAGCTGCGCTTCTTCCTGCTGCGCGAAGTGCTCTTTGGTCAAGATGGTAACTACAGCCACGATGCGATCGTCAACCGCACGAATGCGGACCTGGCCAACGATCTCGGCAATCTGGCGCAGCGCTCGCTGTCGATGATCAGCAAGAACCTCGGCGGCAAGCTGCCGGAGCCGGGCGGATTCAGTGACGCGGACAAGGAAATCCTGGCTCAGGCCGATGCTCTGCTGGCGACCTGCCGGGCGGCGATGGAGAAGCAGGAAATCCATCACGCGCTGGCCGCGATCTGGTCGGTGGTTGCCGAGGCCAACCGCTATTTCGCTTCGCAGGAACCGTGGGCCTTGAAGAAGGCCGATCCCGCGCGGATGGGCACGGTTCTCTATGTGACGGCGGAAGTGGTTCGTCAGGTGACGATCCTTGCCCAGCCGACCATGCCGACCTCCTGCGCCAAGCTGCTCGATCTTCTGGCTCTCGGGGTGGATGAGCGCGGGTTCGCAACGCTCGGCGAGGCGGGGCGTCTGAAGCCCGGTATCGATCTGCCGAAGCCTGCGGGCGTGTTCCCGCGCTATGTGGAAGAGCAGAAGGACGAGGGTAAGTCCTGATGCTCGTCGACAGTCATTGCCATCTCGATTTCCCCAACTTTGAGGAAGAGCGCGACGCCATCGTCGCGCGCGCCAACGAGGTCGGGGTGGAGACGATGGTCACCATCTCCACGCGCGTGAAGCAGTTCGATACGATCCGCAAGATCACTGAAAGCTACGATTGCGTGTGGTGCTCCATCGGCACCCATCCCCAAAACGCACATGAGGAACTCGATCTCAGTGCGGACGATCTGGTGGCAATGGCCGAGGCGCATCCCAAGGTGGTGGCGATCGGGGAGGTGGGGCTCGACTATTTCTACGACTCGTCGCCGCGCGATGCTCAGGCGACGGGGTTCCGTCGTCATATCGATGCGGCGCGGCGCACCGGGCTGCCGCTGGTCATCCATTCCCGCGATGCCGATGACGACATGATCGCCATTTTGAGTGAGGAAATGGAGAAGGGGGCCTTTCCGGCCATCTTGCACTGTTTCTCCTCCGGCCGGGACCTGGCCCTGCGCGGCGTGGAGCTTGGTCTCTACGTTTCTTTGTCCGGCATTCTGACGTTCAAAAAGTCGGAAGAGATACGCTCCATCGCCAAGGAAATTCCTGCGGACCGGCTTTTGGTCGAGACGGATTCCCCCTATCTCGCGCCGGTGCCGAAACGCGGCAAGCGGAACGAGCCCTCCTTCGTGGTCAACACGGCGAAGGTTCTGGCGGAAACGCGGGGCGTCTCGTACGAGGAAATCGCCGCGACCACGACGGAGAATTTCTATCGGCTGTTCTCCAAAGTCGACCGCAAGAAGGCCGCGACCTGATGTGGAGCTGGCCGGAAGGCGCGGGAGCGCAGCGATGACGTCTCAATACCGCTTCACCATCCTCGGATGTGGATCCTCTGGCGGCGTGCCGCGTATCGGCAATGTCTGGGGCGAATGCGATCCGAAAGAGCCGCGCAACCGTCGCAAACGGTGCGCGCTCATGGTGGAGCGCGTCGCGTCTGACGGCGGCCGGACCAAGGTGCTGATCGATTCCGGCCCGGACATGCGGCAGCAGCTGCTCGATGCGGATGTGGGCAATCTGGATGCCGTGCTCTACACTCACGCCCATGCGGACCATATCCACGGCATCGACGATCTTCGCCAGATCGCGATACACAATTGGCGCCGCGTTCCAGTCTACATGGATGCGATGACGTCGGAGCGCGCGCGTGCTGCCTTCGGCTACTGCTTCTCCGCACCTCCTGGCTCCGGCTATCCGCCGATCCTGTCGGAACACCGGCTGAAGCCGGGCGAGGCGGTGACGATCGAGGGGGAAGGGGGCCCGATCACGGCCCTGCCGATCGAGGTCAACCACGGTGAGATCAAGGCGCTCGGCTTTCGGATTGCCGATGTCGTCTACATGCCCGACGTGAAGGCCATTCCGGAGGAAAGCGTATCGATGCTCGAAGGGCTCGATACGTGGATCGTCGATGCGCTGCGGCCGCGCAATCATCCGAGCCATTTCTCACTGGAAGACGCGCTCGGATGGATCGAGCGGATGAAACCGCGCCGGGCTGTCGTCACCAATCTGCATCTGGATCTGGACTATTACCAGCTCGTCGCGACGCTCCCCGAAGGCGTCTCGCCTGCATTTGACGGAATGCAGATCGAAGTCGCCGCTCACGCCGAAGCCTGACGCGCAAGCGGGAAGGGGGCAAGCTGTCCCCCTGCTCCGCTCAGCTGTCCTTTGCGGCCTTCACCCTCTCGGAGTCATAGGCCGCCAGGAAGACTTCGACGGCGAGATCGACGATACGGCCAATTTCGGCCTCATCGGGCGCGGGGCCGATCGCAAACAGCATCCGTTTCACCGTGTGCGTGACGCACAGGTCAAAGAAACGGATGGCGGCGATTATAGGTGTCGCAGCTTTTCAGGTCGCCCGCGTCGACGCGCGTACCCAGATATCCGGCAAACCGCGTCGCGCCGCATACCGGACAGGCCTCATATGAACCGCCGGATTCCACGTCAACGAGGGCTTCTCCCTGGCGGTGCCGGTCCACCATGATCAGGGATTCAAACAGGACTTCCTTGCTGTCGAAATAGACGTAGAGCGTGCCCTTGGGAACATTTGCCGCCTTGGCGATCATTTCCATGCTGGCGCCGTCGAACCCCTTGGTTCGAAAGACCTGTAGCGCGCCCTCGAGGATCTGGCGGTATTTCGCATTGTCGTGGTTATGGTCCCGCTGGCGCCACCCCGCCATCGCCCGGTTGTGCGCGTTTGGGTTCATGAACAATGTTCATGGCCGCGCTCCGCGCATTTCCAAGGCTCCTGATTCCCGATCGGGCATACCGACAAGCCAGCCTATCGATTCAAACAGTAGTGATCGATAGGTAGAGTTTACCGTGACTTTCTACGCTTCGTTTCATGCCGCGATTCCAATCGTCGGCACGAAAGCATTCTTCCCACTACGGCCCTGGATTGCTCCAAGATCTTCGGCCGCACGCCTAATATTCGCGCATCGCCGCTCGGCGCACCCCTGTGGCGCGTCTCAGAACATCCCCGGCCACCATAGGCGGCGCGAAAAAGAGTTCACGAGAGCTCTTACCCTACACGTCATAATGCGGCATATAGGCATTGACCGAATCGTTCAGTCAACGTTTTTCTACTCTCTTATGACGACCAAGGCAAAGGCGCTTTCAGTAGCATATCGTACAGACCGCTCCACGCCCTCCGCCCCCGACGGGAATGGCGAGGACCAGGGAGAAGAGGTGGCGCGCACTGCAGCTGACGATCAGTCCGCCGTCGCGAAATCGGGCTCTGCAGAAGCTTCGTCCGGCGAGGCCACTACTCAGAAGCGGAAAAAGGGGGCACTCCCGAGCGCGGGGGTAAGGCGCGTCTTGTGCTGCTTGTCCTGCTCGCAGGCGGGCTTGGTTTCGGCGCGTATTGAGAGTTACTCGTGGTGGACACACGGCCGCTTTTTCGAGACGACCGATGACGCCTATGTCAGTGCGGATATCACCACGGTTCTGTCGAAGGTTTCCGGCCATGTCGAGGCCGTTGGGGTCGCGGACAATCAGGCGGTCAATCTGGCGACGTGCTGGTTCGGCTTGATGACGGCGACTACTGTCTCGCCGTTCGCTCTGCCGAAGACGGGATCGCCACGGCGAAGGCGACGGTTGCGCGCACCGACAAGCAGATAACCGCAGGCCAGGCCAGAGTGGACCAGGCCAAGGCAGCTATCGATGCCGCTCAGGTCAATTTCGGCATGGCCCAGACGGATTACAATCGCCAGAAGCGTCTCGTTGAGACGGATACGGCCAGTCAGTCGGCACTCGATTCCGCGCAGGTCCATATCAAGGAGATGCGCGCGGACGTGGCCTCGATGAAGGCCTCCGTCACGCTGGCGCTTGCCAAATATCGAGGTTCTGGACGCCCAGCGCGCGGAAGTGGTTCAGGCGGTCTGTACGGCCGAGACCGCACTTGCCAAGGCCCATCGCGATCTTGAGTTCACGGTCTCCGCGCCCCCATCGACGGGGTCGTCGGCAACCGCGCGGCCGAGGTCGGCAACTTCCTGCAGGCGGGCAGCCGCATTGCCTCGATGGTTCCGCTTCAAAAGGTCTATGTGGACGCGAATTTCAAGGAGATCCAGCTTGAGGGAATCGAGCCGGGGGCCAAGGTTGATATCGAAGTCGACGCCTTTCTCGGTGAGCCGATCCACGGCACGGTGGAGAGCATCTCTCCGGCAACGGGCGTGGTCTTTTCGCTTCTTCCGCCCGAAAACGCGACGGGCAATTTCACCAAGGTCGTTCAGCGCGTGCCGGTCCGCATCGCGGTTTCGTGGGCGGAGGCGGAGCGGGGGGCATCTGCGGGCGGGAATGTCTGTCGTAACCAGCGTCGACACGCGCACGGGCACGATTGCATCGCCTGCCAATGTCGCTAATCTGAGCCATTAAGGCGGTCTGCTCATGACCAACCGGACTACAGCCGCGCCCGCTGAGGACGAGCATATTGACGGCCGCAAGCTGTTCACCTCTTCATGTGCATGGTGTTCGGTATGTCCATGGCGATCCTGGATATCCGGATCATCTCCGGCCTGAGCGCGTCGTCGGATGAAATTCCCTGGGTACAGACGAGCTATCTGATCGCGGAAGTCGTGATGATTCTGCTGTCTGGATATCTGTCGCGGATGCTGTCGACCCGGTGGATGTTCGCGATTTCCGCCGGCGGCTTCACCGCCATGAGCCTGTTGTGCTCGACGGCGACGAGACGATCGATGAAATGATCGTCTATCGTGCACTGCAGGGGGCTTTATCGGCGGCGGCATGATCCCGACGGTTTTCGCCTCCGCCTACCTGATCTTCCCACGGGCTAAGTTCAATATTGTCTTGCCGTTGATCGGATTGGTGGCGACGATCGGGCCCACGCTTGGCGGCTATCTGACGGAATTCTTCTTTTGGCACTGGCTGTTCCTGATCAACGTCGTGCCTGGTCTGTTCGTCACCATCACAGCGGTTCTCCTGATCGACTTCGATGAACCGGATTTCTCGCTGTTCCATGGGTGAAGAGCCAATTGTCGATCTCAGGGCCTTTTCCGACACGAACTTCACCATGGGCAGCATCTTCAGCTTCATCATGGGTATTGGGCTTTACGGGCTGACCTATCTCTATCCGGTCTATCTGGCGGCGATCCGCGACTACAACGCGCTCCAGATCGGCGAGACCATGTTCGTCTCGGGCGCGGCGATGTTTTTCTTGCTGCTCCGCTGGCTGGGCGGCTGATGTCGATTCTCGATCCGTGTGCCATGGTGGGGCTCGGCGGCTTCGCGGGATTTGCGGTCGGCATCTGGATGATCACCGGCGTCACGAAAGACTGGGATTTCTGGGAGCTATTCATTCCGCACCTATGCGGAGACGCGCACATACAGTCTGCGCCGCCGTGGAGCCTCCCGTCGTCAGGTCGCCGCGAAATTGGCGACCAAGGGTGTCGAGAACGCGCTGATCAGGCGTGTGATCGAAGAGGATTATACGAACGAGGTCCAGGCTTCGGCTTCGACGTGGCACGTGACGTGATCGAAGGTCGGGTCGACGATGTGTCGTGACGTGACGAATGCGAAAATCGATGTGGCTCGGCGGGGTGTTGCACGTCGCTAAGCCGTTTATAATATTCCATAATATATCTTATGCGTATTATATGTGAGACAAAGCAGAGGTGTGCCGATAATGTAATGTGTGGATCGGGTCGCTCCCTGCGCACTGGTTTATCCCCTCATGATGTAGCCGCATAGGCCAACCAACGTGGTCCGTCGTCTCCGGCTATCTACCGTGCACGCGGGATCTACGTGCGTCCTGGAGCTCCGCTGTGTCTGATGGATGGCGCTGCCGCCCGGCAGCCGATACCGATGCATCTCACTGCGACGGACGGCCTCCATCGCGTCCGGTACCTTTCCCATCGATCATCCGCTTGCGCTTTGGCTGAGATGTTCCGACCTGACGATTGATCCGGCGCCGGATATTCAATTGCTCCCGGACAGCCTCTTGATGCGACGGGCGCCAAGCCACGCCGATGTCCCGTCCGTGCGGCTTTCTTCTCCGAAAGACATCGCGCGTGATTGCAGTCAGCAATGGCAAATGTCGGCAATTGAACGCCCACTGTTCTGATTCCATGCCGTAACGGTCGGTGTATTTGCCGGAACTGTGCATAACTATCTATTTGATATCATTTCCGCAACGGTACTCGTGACATTTCGGATACAGCAAATCGCAATAGCTTATCCGGACAAAAGCGTCGGGGTTGACCGGTACTATTTGCACGGTCTCCATAGTGAGTTGTAAGTCCGTTCAATCTCTCCAGCCATCTCGCGCCTGAACCCCGGCTGTCTTTCCGAGTAAGCGCCGTCGATCATCCGGAAATGTGGTTGGGACAGTCTGAGACGCAACAACAAATGACTTCCCCACATCTGTCCATTCATCCGTACGCGGCGCACGCGGTCGGCTTTACCTTGACCCTCGGTGCGGCGGCGCTCGTTTGCCAGCCGGCGCTCGCCGAAATGAGGCGTACGGTCAATACGTCGACATTGTCGGCCGGATCCCATATCGGTGACGTGAACTCCGCGGCGGCCACATATGAAGCGAAAGAGGCGGGGACTGATATGCCGCCTTCGACGGTGCGGCTATACATATACAGCCGGGAGCAACGGCATCACGCTGAACTATACCGCCCCCCTCTCCTCCGCCGATTTCAGCAAACGCACCGATGCCGCTTTTTCCGCGCTGGGGTTTGCGGACGACGGAAAAGCTTCGAGTGCTGCGCCGGATAGTCCGTGGAATGTCTGGGCTAGTCTGCGCGGATCCTGGCTGAGCGATTCCGTTGACAGTCATCAGATCAATGCGACAGTCGGCGTCGGATACAAGATCCTGCCGAACCTCGTCATCGGCTCCTACACCGGATACGAGAACTTCGACTACGATTTTGGAGCTACCACGACCACGGTTCACAGCGAAGGTGACGGCGGATCGGTGGGCGCCTATGCGGGCTGGCGGCTTTCCGAGACGGTTCGTCTCGACGGCATGGTCGGTTGGAGCGGTCTTTCGTATGACGTGTCCACCGATCTGGGCGACGCGAGCTACGATGCCTCGCGCTGGACGGCGTCCGGCAAGCTCAGCGACACCTATGATCTCGGCGGGTTCAAACTCAGCCCCAGCGCATCGTTGTATGTGTTCTGGGAAGATCAGGATTCCTACACCGACAGTAATTCGACCGATCACGATGAGCTGGATTTCTACATCGGTCGCGCGTCCTTCGGCGGGAAGATCAGCAAGGGCTTTGCGTTGACCAATACACTTCTCGCCGCCCCGTATATCTTGCTGCCTATGGTGATTGGCGCTTCTTCAGCGACGATGCCGAAATCACCGAGATCGCGGATACCGGTCTGGAAGACAGCTGGTCGGCGCGGTTCGGCACCGGTTTTTCGGTGACGGCCACGAATGAGCTCAACATTTCGCTCGGCGGTGAAGTCCGCGGCGTTGGGCAGGATACGCAGATCTGGTCTGCTTCGGGACGCATCGGGTTGACGTTATGAGCAAACCGTCAGGAATTCGATAAAGGTCGGCAATCTGCCGGCCTTTTTTCGTTTGGCGACGGATTTTGGTGCCGCGACTGACGATCCTCATTGTGGAGAGATTTGCGACGGTCTATCGGCGGGGTAAATATATTCACAAAATATCATGTGAGGACTCCGATGCCCATGACTGCCGTCGCCCATGAGCATGCCGTCGCCGAACCCCACCTCAAGAATTTCCCGGTGAGTTTCTTTGCCGTGGTTATGGGACTGGCGGGGCTAACCCTCGCCACGCAACGTCTGGAGCACACGTTCGGTGGCAGCGCACTCGTTCCTTTGACGTTGCTCGGGATCACCATCCTGGCCTTCATCGTGATCGCTGTGTTCTACGGCACGAAGGCCGCGTGATACCCGGATGCGATCGTCTGGGAATGGAACCATCCGGTCCGCATCAGCTTCTTTCCCGCCATTTCCATCAGCCTGATCCTGATCGGTACGGCCATGGCTCGCGTTGCCCCCGGCTCGATGGCCGTGACGATCTGGGGTATCGGCACCGTGCTTCATCTGATCGGAACGCTTGCCGTCGTCTCCGCGTGGATCGGGCATCGCCCCTTCGAAGTCGTTCACATCAATCCGGCGTGGTTTATTCCAGCCGTTGGCAACATATTCGTTCCGGTCGCCGGTGTCGGCTTCGGGTTTACCGAGATCTGTTGGTTCTTCTTCTCCGTCGGTCTGCTTTGCTGGATCGTGCTGCTGCCCGCCAAGCTGATGCCGCCCCTGGTGATCCTCATCGCCCCGCCGGCCGTCGGTTTCATCGCCTATCTGCAGTTCACCGGTACGCTCGATCCCTTCACGCGCATTCTCTATTACGCCGCCACCCCGTTCTTCCTGATCATCGCCATGCAGATCACCAAGCTCGGGCGCCTGGCCTATACGCTTGTCCTGGTGGGCGTATTCCTTCCCCATCGCGGCTTTCACGATCGCAACGCTCTTCTATGCCGATCTCGCACATTCCGCCTTTTATCGCGGGCTGGGCGTCGATCTCTTCTGCCTGCTGGTCTGCGTGATTCTTCTGTTGATCGTAAGGACCGTTCAGGCTGCGCGGGCCGGCCAGATCTGCGTGCCCGAGGGCTAGTGGGAGAAGCGCCTTGTGGCCTCGTCGCTGGGCGCGACGTTTGATAAGCTTTGGGGGACTCATTTCCCCCATTACCATTGGACGCATCCCATGCAGCCTTCCCGCGATATTTCCCGCCTGATTGAAATCATGGCGGCGCTCCGTCAGCCCGAAACGGGGTGCCCGTGGGACGTGGAGCAGACGTTCGAGACGATTGCGCCCTACACCATTGAAGAAGCCTATGAAGTCGCCGACGCGATCCATCGCGGCGATCCGTTAGACCTGTGCGAGGAGCTGGGGGATCTCCTGCTTCAAGTCGTCTATCACGCCCGCATGGCGGAAGAGGAAGGTAAGTTCGCGTTCCCGGATGTCGTGGAAGCTGTCACCACCAAGATGATCCGTCGGCATCCGCACGTTTTCGGCGATGTCGAAGCCCGTAATGCGGGCATGGTCAAGGGCCTGTGGGAGAGGATCAAGTCGGAGGAAAAGCGCGAACGGGCGGAGCGACGTGCCGCCGCGGGGCTTGAGGACAAGGCGTCGGGGCTTCTCGATGGGGTGACGCACGCCCTGCCCGCCTTAATGGAAGCAGAAAAGCTGCAGAAACAGGCTTCAAAGGTCGGGTTTGATTGGGGAAAGCCCGGCCCTGTCATCGCGAAGATTTGCGAGGAACTCGATGAACTGGAGGTCGAAATTGCGGCTGCCGGAGGGGACGCCACGCCCGGCATGGAAGATGAACTCGGCGATGTGCTGTTCGCGGTCGCCAATCTCGCGCGGCACCTGAAACTGGAGCCGGAAAAAGTCCTTGCTGGAACCAACCGGAAGTTCCGCCGGCGGTTCGCGGCTATTGAAGACAGCGCGAGAACCAACGGCAAAACGCTTGACGACATGAGCCTCGATGAGATGGAGGCCGTCTGGCAGGACGCGAAGGAAAAGGAACACGCGGCCGAGTAGGCCGCGCGCGCTACTTCACAGTCGCGATCTGCCCGGCAAAACGCTGCCGGAACCGTCCGAGCGCCTTTTCCGGCACACGAACACGAAGGTTCATGATGCCGTCATGCTCGTCGCGTGACAGGACTTCCGTGGAACGATAAAGCCACGCAAGCTCCTCCCCGTCAGTGACCGGCAAGTGCAGGTCCACGATCTCACGTCCCGCGGTCAGAAGCGTTTCGATCCGCTCCAGCAGGGCGGGCACGCCCTCTCCCGTCAGAGCCGAGACAGCAACCGCTTCCTCTCTCCCGTCTGGGTGTGGGTGAGCAAACCTTCGCGGTTTTCAGGCGGAAGCCTGTCTATCTTGTTCCGGACTTCGACGATCCGGGTGCCATCCTTCGGGGACACGCCGAGATGTTCCAGCGTCACGGCGACGTCGGCGGCTTGAGCGGTGCTGTCCTCATGGCTGATATCGCGAACATGGAGGATCAGATCCGCTTCCAGCACCTCTTCAAGCGTTGCGTGGAACGCGGCGACGAGATGCGTCGGCAGATCGGAGATGAAGCCCACGGTATCGGACAGCATCACATCCATGCCGTGCGGCAAGGTAATCTTGCGCAAGGTCGGATCGAGCGTTGCGAAAAGCAGGTTCTCCGCCATCACATGCACCTTGGTGAGCCGGTTGAACAGCGTGGACTTTCCGGCGTTCGTGTAGCCAACGAGCGCAACGATGGGGTGCGGACCTTGCGACGCTGCTCGCGGTGGAGCGTGCGGGTGCGGGTACCTGCTCCAGCTCCTTCTCCAGCTTCGTGATGAGTTTCTGAATGATCCGGCGATCGACCTCGATCTGCGTTTCGCCGAAGCCACCGATGAAGCCCAGCGAACCGCGCTGGCGCTCCAGATGGGTTCAGGAGCGCACGAGCCGCGATTTCTGCCACGTGAGATGGGCCAGTTCCACCTGGAGTCGGCCTTCTTTCGCGCGCGCGTTCGCCGAAGATTTCGAGGATCAATCCGGTACGGTCCAGCACCTTGGCACCCCAGGCCCGCTCCGGATTTCTCTGCTGGACGGGGGATAGCACATGGTCGACCACCACGAGGCTGGCGCCTTCGGTTTTTACCAGAACGCCCAGCTCTTCCACCTTGCCGGTGCCAAAGAGCGTTGCAGGGCGCAACTCGCTGAGCCGCACGATGCAGGAATGGCGAATATCGAGAGAAATAGCGGCGGCGAGCCCGACAGCTTCTTCCAACCGGGCTTCCCCGGCGAGCCCCCTCTTCCTCACCCGATACCCGATCTCCGCCCAATCAGAATTGGCACGACAACCAGTGCCGGCGTTCCATGGGCCACGCCGTCATCCGAGCCTTCCGTTTCCGGATCGCCCGTAGTGTCGGACTGCCGCCTGTCGACAGGTTTCAATTAGCCTTGGGCCTTTTCCGTTTCGTCGTCGCTGGGATCGAACAGTTGAACCGGCTGGTTCGGCATGACGGTCGAGATAGCATGCTTGTAGACGAGTTGTGAATGACCATCCCGACGCAACAGCACGCAGAAATTATCAAACCACGTCACAACGCCCTGCAACTTAACACCGTTGACGAGAAAGATCGTCAGCGGAGTTTTCCCCTTACGAACATGATTGAGAAACGTATCCTGAAGATTTTGAGCGCGGTCTGCCATACTTGTTATTTTCCTGTTCTACGCGGACGCGGCCACGGCGTCCTAGTCTTGTTACATGGATGCTTTTCGGACCATTGCCGGCCGTGTGCCGGACAAATGTGCCTTCGCGTTCAAAATCACCGGAAAGCCTGCCCCTTCATCTGAAAACAGGGCCTTCCGCCGTTCTGTAGATCCCGAAGATGTCCCGTGAGAACTGCCCCAGCCTTGCGTTTGGCAACCGAGTCTAACCTGCGGACGCAAGCTCCCCGAAAATCTCCGCGTCTTTTCTAGCGGCCGTGCGGTCGGTTCGTTGTGCCGGTTGACCTGTCAGCGAGCGTGTCCCGATGAGTCCGCATCTTCCGGCTTGTTTTCCCTCTGGTCGTGAGAATATTCCAACGGCTCCATACCACCGGTATCTGCTTCACGGATTGTCCGGATGTCTGCCCACATCCGTTTTCGTTGTTCAAATCGTGTACCGCTTGAATATCCACCCGTCATCGGCGCAAACGGCGAATACCAAACCTGAGCCGATCATAACGGAATTATTTCCGCATGCGAATGCATCAACCGTGGCAATTTAAGCGTGTCGCCTACCTGGGTTCCACTGGCAATAAGGTTAAACAATAGTGACAATTCCTTGAACTTGGCTTTCGGTCTAACGACCCACGCCCGCAAGGTGGCGCCCCAATCCGTTCGAATGATGCGGCGAAGGGCCTGCGGATGTAAAAGTCTTGCGTTATCCGTACCAATAGCAAAATTCATATGATGATTCCAAGAAAAATGGCGCAAAATGTCGCACCGGATGCCGTGCTGCGGAACGCACCCTTTTGCGTACACATCCCCTGTCAAATAAACAACACGTGAAAATTACCAGTGTACTATACTGTACATAGTAGGCAAGTTTTCCACTTCTTTCCGGACGAATCGCAGGTTTGATCCGAACTCGAGCGATCAGCGCCGAAGCCAATAGGTTCGGTTCAGGGCTCCGAAAAGCGCGAGAACTTCGATACGACCGAAGATCATCAGCGCGCACAAGATGATCTTGGTGTGAGTATTGAAGTCCGAGTACCCCGGCCAGTGCGGCGCATCGATCGGCAACCACCCGCTCGAATAGAGCATTCCGATATTTGAGAAGGATGCAATCGCAGCGATCAGTGCCCCTTCGTAGTTTATGTTCTCCAAAGCCAAAGCCAGGGAACCGAGGGCGACGACGAAGATCGCGGCCACGAAGAAGCTCCAGATCGCTTTCATCAACTGGATATCGTAAGCCTGCGACCCGAAGAAATGCGCAGGCCGGATCGCATGCGGATAGACGAGACGTCCAAGCTCCCGATAGGCCTGAATAGCCATGCCGCCGACCCGGTAATGCTTCAGCCCGCCGGCCGTTGAGAAGGTGCCGCCGCCGGCAAAGGCGACGAACAGGACAAGCGTCAGCGGCAGGACGGCAAAGCCCGCTTCACGCACTTCAAATCCCGTGGTGGTGACAAGGGAGATCGCGGTGAAAAGCCCTTCGCGCAGGGCCTGCCAGGGACTGAGGGCGGAAGAAGATCCGGCGGCGCGGAAGAGGACGGCCGCATAGAGTAATCCAAGTACGGCGCCAACGATGATCACCGAATAGCTTTCGCGATGCTGTCGAAGCATCTGCATGCGGCCCAGCAGAACCATCCGCTGCCACAGAATACTGGTCGCGCCGATGAGCATGAAGACCATCAGGACGATTTCCGCCATCGGGTTCGCATAGGAAGAGATCGTGCCGTTGATCGGCAGGAAGCCACCGGTGGAAACAGTGGAAAAAGACAGACACAGAGCGTCGAGTGGCCTGATTCCGGTCGCCATCAGCATGATGATGCAGGCAAGCGTCACGACGGTGTAGAAACCCGTGATGTCGCGCATCGCGGCCAGAACGCGTTGCCGATCGCGGTAGCCCTCGATGCCGACCAGCCGGATATATCGGTCCGGCAAGCCACCGGTACCGGCCGGGGCGGGAATCAGCGTCAATCCGAGCAGTGTGAGCAGACCGCCCATCCATTGCAGTTCGGCGCGCCAGGCAATCAGCGCGTAGGGCACGGTAGAGAGGTTGGTCAGAACCGTGCCGCCCGTCGTGGTCAGTCCGGAAACGGCCTCGAAAATCGCATCGCCGATTTTCAACCCACCGACGGTGAGGAACGGCAGAGCGCCGACGGCCGACAGCGTGATCCATGCGGCGACGAGAAGCACGTAGCTCTGCACCCGGTCAAACCGCTTGCGCCACCCGCGCAATGCGACGGCCGATCCGGCAGCCACAAAGGCGACGAGCGCGGCGATCATCAGGAAATCGAGGGCGGCGGTCCCCTTCTCTTCCGCAGCCGCTACGGCGGCCGGCAGCGTCATGGCGCCGGCGAACACCAACAGCAGGAGCGAAAGGAAATAGAGGGTGCCGGTCATGTCGCGCGTCCGGCCGTATCAGAAAAATTCGAGGCTGACGCGGAACATCTGTTCCACCTGACGCACCCGATCGGCCGTCGCGAAGATGACGACGCGGTCGTTCGCCTCGATCTGAGTGTCGCCGCTGGGTGTGATCACCGTCTTGTCGCGATAGATGGCGCCGACGCGGATCCCGTCCGGCAGATCGACCGCCGAAAGCGGGCGTCCGACCAAGGGCGACGTTTCCAGCGCCTCCGCCTCGATGACCTCTGCCTGGCCGTTCTGCAGCGAATGAACGCCCCGGATACGGCCGCGACGAACGTGTTGAAGGATCTTCGAAATCGTCACCGCGCGCGGATTGATGAAGGCGTCGATGCCAAGCGCATGGGCAAACGGGGGATAGCTTGTGTTGTTCAGAAGGCTGAGGTTGCGTCGGCAACCGAGCTTCTTTGCCATGACGCAGGACAGGATGTTGACCTCGTCGTCATTGGTCAGGGCCACTATCGTGTCGGCTTCCTGAATGTCGGCTTCGCGCAGGATCTCATGGTCGAGCGCGCTGCCGTGCAGGATCACCGTGCGTTTGAGGCCGTCCGCGATCTGGATGGCGCGGTCGCGCGAATTCTCCACGATCTTGATCTTGGAGCGCGATTGTCGCTGCTCCATGTTGCGCGCCACATAAAGCCCGATATTGCCGCCGCCGGCGATGACCACGCGGTTCGCCTCGGGCTCCTCGTGTCCGAAGATCGCAAGCGTCCGGCGCACGTGTTCCCGCTTGGCAACGATATAGACCAGATCGTTGACCAGCATGGGATCGGCGCTCTTGGGCACGAAAAGGTGGTTGCCGCGCAGCACGCCGACAACGACGGCGCTCAGATCGGAGAACAGCTCCGTGAGCTGACGGAGCGGCGTGTCGACGACCGGGCAATCCTCTTCGCACAGGATGCCGACCACCACGACCTCGTCATCGGCGAAGCGGATGGTTTCCACGGCACCGGGCAGCGACATGCGCCGCAGGACCATTTCGCCCACTTCGATCTCGGGCGATATGATCACGTCGATCGGCATGTTATCGCGCGAGAAGAGATCGCGCCAATGGGTTTGAAGATAGCTCTGCGCGCGGATACGGGCGACCTTGGTCGGCACGTTGAAGAGCGAATGTGCCACCTGACAAGCGACCATATTGACTTCGTCGTAGAGGGTCACGCCGATCAGCATGTCGGCCTGATCCGCTCCGGCCAGCGCCAGCGTATCCGGATGGGACCCGTGGCCGACGAAGCCGCGCACGTCGAGCGTGTCGCGGATGGCGTTGACCAGCTTGGGCGAGGAATCGATGACGGAGACATCGTTCTGTTCCGCCGCCAATTTCTCGGCAATGCCATAGCCAACCTGGCCGGCTCCGCAGATCACCACTTTCATCGCGCGCTCCTGAGCTTGCGCACGCCCGTCGTCACCGGCGCATGCCCCGATCGGGTAGCACGATTGTGCCCGATTGCAAGGATTAGGTTTGGCCCGGCGGCTGACTTCGGCCGTTTCAACGTGAATTCTCCCGGCACTGATTTCGTGCCGGACACGGCGATCATATCCCGAATATGTGCAGAATCTCTATGGTCGATCGCCGGTGCCTTAGCGTTACTGCAAAGACTCGATCACGAAACGCCGAGCGACTTCAGTTTCCTGTGCAAGGCCGAGCGCTCCATTCCGACGAACTCAGCCGTACGCGAGATATTGCCGCCGAAGCGCTTGATCTGGGCCTCCAGGTAGTCGCGCTCGAACATCTCGCGGGCCTCGCGCAAAGGCATGGCCATCAGGTGTTCGCCGCCATTGTTGGAGGTCATCGGAGGCAGCGTTGATCCGACTTCCGCAGGCAGCATGTCCGCCGTGATTTCCGCCTCACTGTCGCCGCGCGTCAGAATCATTAGCCGTTCCACATTGTTGCGGAGCTGACGGATGTTTCCGGGCCAATCGTGCGTCTGAAGGACGGCCATGGCATCCGGTGCGATCCGGCGGATCGGCAGTCCGGAGCTGCTAGAAATTTGGTCCATGAAGAAGGATACGAGTTCGGGAATGTCTTCGCGCCGCTCCGCAAGCCCGGGCACGCGCAGAGGCACCACACCGAGCCGATGGAACAGATCTTCCCGGAACCGCCCTTCCGCGATTTCCAGCTCCAGATCGCGCGAGGAGGAGGAAATGATGCGGATATCGACGTGGACGCGGGTCGCACCGTTGACCCGGGTGAAGGTCTGGTCGATCAGCACGCGCAGGATCTTGCTCTGGGTTTCGCGCGGCATGTCGCCGACCGCATCCAGATAGAGCGTGCCGCCATGTGCTTCTTCCAGCGCGCCGACCTTGCGCGGATGCCCCTCGGCATCGGGCTCCACGCCGAAGAGCTCTTCCTCCATCCGCTCAGGCGTGATCGCAGCCGCGTTGATGGCGACGAATGGGCCGTTGGCACGGTTCGACAATGCATGAACGGTGCGCGCCGCCAGTTCCTTACCGGAACCGGAGGGGCCTGAGATCAGAATACGACTGTTGGTCGGGGCAACGCGTTCGATGGTCTGGCGCAGGTGATGAATGGCGGTCGAGGATCCGATGAGCTGGTCCGCCCCGCCGGAGCGCTGGCGAAGTTCGGCGACCTCCTTGCGCAGCTTGGAGGCTTCGAGCGCTCGCTCGGTTATCAGGACCAGACGATCGGCCTTGAACGGCTTCTCGATATAGTCGTAGGCGCCGCGCTTGATAGCCGAGACGGCGGTCTCCACATTGCCGTGACCGGAAATGATGACGACCTGCAGATCGGGGTGCTGCTGCTTGATCTGGTCAAGCAAGGCAAGCCCGTCGAGCCGGCTTCCCTGCAGCCAGATATCCAGAATGACCAGCGACGGGCGCCGTTCCTCGATCGCGGCAAGGGCAGCGTCGCTGTTGCACGCGGTGCGGGTTTGATAGCCTTCGTCATCGATAATGCCGGCAATCAGCTCGCGAATGTCAGCTTCGTCGTCAACAACCAGAACGTCAGACGCCATTTGAGTGCACCGGTTCGTTTTCTTGAATGTTTGAAATGTCCTGGGGGCCTTCCGCAGCTTCTTCCATAGCCTCCTGCGGGACCTCGTCACGGGTCTCCGGGCCTCCGGCGGCAATAATCAGCCGCACCAGCGCCCCGTGCCCTCCTTCAGCCACTTGCGGTGCATCCATCAATTCGATCCCGCCCCCGTGGTCTTCCATGATCTTGCGTACGATGGCGAGACCGAGCCCCGTACCCTTCTCGCGCGTCGTCATGTAGGGTTCGAGCAACCGTTGCCGGTTCTCGTGTGGCAGCCCTATGCCGTTGTCGATCACATCGATGAACAGGCGATCAGGCTCGACGCGCAACGCGATGGTGATCTGCCCCTTTTCTTTGCCAGCCTCTACTTCAGGCACGGCAAGGACGGCCTCGGCCGCATTCTTGATGACGTTGATCAGCGCCTGCCCGATGAGCCTGTGATCGAAATAGGCCTCGACCGGATGATCGGGAAGATCGGCCTCGATCGTCACATCCGGATGGCCGACGGACTGAAGGAACACGGCCTCGCGCACCGCGGTGACTAGATCCTGCTGTTTCTTCGTCGGCTTCGGCATGCGGGCGAACGAGGAGAATTCATCCACCATGCGCCCGATCTCGCCCACCTGGCGCACGATCGTGTTGACGCACTGATCGAAAACCTCACGGTCGGTCTCGATCCGCTTTCCGTATCTGCGCCGGATGCGTTCGGCGGAAAGCTGGATCGGCGTCAGCGGGTTCTTGATCTCGTGTGCGATGCGGCGCGCGACATCCGCCCAGGCCGAGGTTCTCTGCGCGCTGACTAGATCGGTGATGTCATCGAGCGTGACCACATAGCCGTGCTCGTTGCGCGAGGACTGTTCCGTCGTCACGCGCACGTTGATGATCCGCTCCATACCGCCGCGCATCAGCATCATCTGACCGGAAACGGTCCGCCCGTAGGCGTGAGACAGGGCCGGTTCGATGATCTCACCGATTTCCGGGACGGCGTCGGTCAGGTCGCGGCCGAGCAGCGTCTCGTCTTCCGCTTCGAGCAGAAGTCTGGCGGACCTGTTCACCAGGGTGATCCGGCTTACGTCATCGATGCCGATAACCCCTGCCGTGACGCCAGCAAGAACCGCTTCGGTGAAGCGGCGGCGCTGATCGATCTGATCATTGGCCGACAGCAGTGCTTCGCGCTGGTTGCGCAATTGCGCGGTCATGTTGTTGAAGGTCGCGCCGAGATTGGCGAGATCGCCTTCGCGGCGATCGATCGGCACCTGAACGTAGAGATTGCCTTCCGACACTTGCCCTGCGGCAGCGATCAATCGTCGGATCGGCGAAACCATCGTGTTGGCGAAACCGAATCCTATCCAGATGGCCGATAACAACAGCACTAGTGCGACGCCGGTATAGACGAGTGCGAAGGCCACCTGGACGCCGAAACGACTCTTGTCGAGGGCGTTGTATTCTTTCGCCCCCTCCTGCGACATGCGCAGGTAGTCGACCACGCGCGGATCCATCGATCGCGTCACGTACAGATAGATATCGTTGTAGGCGGTGAGCTTCATCACGCCGCCGACCTGGCTCGACACGCCGGGAGCGATGAGGACGGGATTGCCGGAATCCGCCTGCTTGAAAGAGCTTTTCGGCGGCATCAGCACTTCCGCCTTGGGATTGACGGCGGTGCGGGTGACGATCGTTCTGTCGCTCTTCAAGAGGAAGGCTACGGGGATGCCGCGCAGGGAGGCCTGCGCCTCGAAGAAACTGTCGAACCGCGTCGGCTCGAAATCGTAGACCGACTTTGCCCGGTCGATGTCGTTGGCCATCGCGATCAGATCGGCACGCAGGACGCGGGCATGTTCCTGCAGATAGGCGCGGGCAACCGTCAGAGCGTTGTCGATGATCGAGCGGGTGCGTTCCTCAAACCAGCGGTCGAGCCCCCGGTCCAGTGTGATCGTGGCAACGACGGCGACCAGAATGGCCGGGATGACGGCAATAACGGAGAATAGCCCGACGATCCGCCCCTGTAGCCGTGCCGCGGCCCGCCCTCTCTTGCGCGCAACCCAAAGGCCGTAGATCTCCCAGGCAATCGCCGCGACGAGGCCGGAAACGAGCACGCCGTTCGTCGCAAGGGCGATCCAGACGACTTGTCCGGTCGGCCGGATGGGGGTCAGGCCAGTAAGCACGGCAAAGGTGACGCCGATCGAGATCAGCGACAGCAACATGAAGAAAAGGCCGTAGGAACGGATCATCCGGTTTCCGCGCGCAGGTATGCGCGGAGGTTTGTCGGATGCCGAGTCGTCTGAAGCCGTCATTAAATGCCCGAAACCTGGCTTTTCAGCGCGAGGATGCGCCGTGAAGATCGCGTAACGAATATCACACAGTGTAGCGAAAATGCGACATAGCAAAGGCGCGAAAAAAGCAGCCCGCAAAGCGTCGCGATGCCGAATTTGTGAGGACGAATTTTCGTGAAGAGAGGACGGCTGCCGCAGAGAAAGAACAGGTCGAGAAGTGACGTTCGGCCTAACGGACGGATTAGTAAGATAAAAATTAGCGTAGCCTGCGACCGGTAACGCGATGCCGTGCGCGACATTGCGTCCTCCGGATCGAAAGCCCGGAGGACCGAATTTCGATCAAGGTATTTGCCGCTCCTAGCGCGAGTTGCGGATCACCTGGATGTTGAGGTCGCGAATCTTCTTGCGCAGCGTATTGCGATTGACGCCAAGAAGCTCCGCCGCCTTGATCTGGTTGCCGCGCGTGGCGGCCAGGGCTGACGACAGCAGCGGATATTCCACCTCGCGCAGCACACGGTGATAGAGACCCGGAGGCGGCAGCGCATCACCGAAGTTGGCGAAATAGGCGTTGAGGAAGCGCTCCACCGAACCGGAGAGATCCGTCTCGGAGGCATCGCCGTCCTGCTCCTGGGGAGCAGCGGTCTGCTGGGAGAGTTCCTGCTCCACCAGATTGGCGGTGATGACTTCCTGCGGGTAGAGCGCTGCCAGCCGGTGGATGAGGTTTTCCAACTCACGCACGTTGCCCGGCCAGGGATAGCGGCGAAGCTGGTCGAGAGCGGTCTGCTCGATCTGCTTGGCGTGAAGCCCTTCCTTTTCCACGAGCGCAAAGAAGTGGCGCACGAGATCGGGAATGTCCTCGCCGCGTTCGCGCAACGGCGGCAGGCGGAGCGGCACCACGTTGAGGCGGAAATACAGATCTTCGCGGAAAAGCCCCTGATTGATCAGTTGCCGCAGATCCTTGTTCGTGGCTGCAATGATGCGCACGTCGGTCTTGATCGGCCTCCGACCGCCGACCGCCGTGTATTCGCCCTGCTGCAGAACGCGCAACAGACGGGTCTGCGCCTCCATCGGCATGTCGCCGATTTCATCGAGGAACAGCGTGCCGCCGTCGGCCTGTTCAAAACGGCCGGCACTGCGCGCCTGGGCGCCGGTGAAGGCCCCCTTCTCGTGGCCGAACAGTTCCGCCTCGATCAGATCTTTCGGGATCGCGGCCATGTTGATGGCGACAAAGGGTCCGTTACGACGCTTGCCATAGTCGTGCAGTGCACGGGCCACCAGTTCCTTGCCGGTACCGGATTCGCCCGTGATCATCACGGTGAGGCCCGTCTGCATGAGACGGGCGAGAACGCGGTAGATCTCCTGCATGACCGGAGAGCGGCCGACCAGCGGGATATTCTCGCCGTTGTCGTCGGCACCCGTCACCCGCTTCGATTTCGGTTCCGCCAGAGCCCTACCGACGATGGAGATCAGCTCCTTCAGATCGAAGGGCTTCGGCAGATATCCGTACGCGCCGCGTTCGGATGCGCGGATCGCGGTCATGAACGTGTTCTGCGCGCTCATGACGATGATCGGCATATCGGGTCGGAGCTTCTTGATCCGCGGCAGCAGATCGAAGGCGTTTTCATCCGGCATGACCACATCGGTGATGACGAGGTCTCCGTCGCCGGACGACACCCAACGCCACAAGGTTGCGGCGTTGGAGGTCAACTGCACGGTGTAGCCTGCCCGCGACAGGGCCTGGTTCAAAACGGTGCGGATAGCTGCGTCGTCGTCGGCTACGAGAATAGTGCCGCTGGGCATGGTCAGTCGTTCCTGTCGCTGTCGGACGGTTCACCGCCGATGATCTTGGCGACCAGCGCCAGCCCGAGCCCCGTACCGTTTATCTTGGTGGTTACGAATTATCTTGGTGGTTACGAAGGGATCGAACAGATAGGAAAGCAGGTCCTCCGGCACGCCGGGACTGTTGTCGCGGACGCAGAATTCTAGCGGCAGGGAGACCCGCTCCGCCGCGCCTGGGACCGACAGGCGAATGCCCGGCTGTAAGACCGTGGAGAGAACGATCTCGCCCTCCGCGTCGTCCCCGATTGCCTCGGTGGTGTTCTTCACCAGATTGAGGAAGACCTGAATGAGCTGGTCGCGATTGGTATAAACCGGCGGAAGGGAAGGGTCGTACTCCTCCACGATGGTGATGTTCCGGGCAAAGCCAGATTCCGCCAGCCGCTTCACGTGGTCCAGCACGACGTGGATGTTGATCGGCTCGCGATCGATCGGCCGCTCGTCGGAGAAAATCTCCATCCGGTCGACCAGTTTCACGATCCGGTCCGCCTCTTCCATGATCAGGTGGGTGAGCGCGCGATCATTGTCGTCGCCGGACTGTTCCAGAAGGTGCGCCGCTCCGCGGATTCCGGAAAGCGGGTTGTTGATCTCATGGGCAAGCATTGCCGCAAGACTGGTGACGGTGCGTGCTGCTCCTCGGGAAGTGAGTTGACGGTCGACCCTCTCCGCCATCGTGCGTTCCTGAAGCATCAGGGCCACGTGGCCGGGGTGTTCGGCAATCGGGCTGGCGTAGATATCGACCATCTTCTCCGTGCCGATGCGCGGGGAGGAAATGTCGACCTTGTATTCGTTGACCGGTGCGCCACGCTCGCGCACCTGCTCGATGAGGGGCAGCAGCGGGCTTCCGAAGGGGACGAAGTAGCTGAGCTTGTAACGCCTGAGAACCGCTCCGCTCGCCCCGAAAAACTCCTCCTCCGCCGTATTCGCGGCCTCCACCTCACCGCCCGGCGCGACGACCAGGATCGGATGCGGGAGAGCATCCAGAACCGTTGTCTCGCCCTTGGCGGGGAGCGGACGTGCGCTCCTTGTCAGAATTATCGCTCATGCGGCACTCCGAACATCGCCGTCGCAGAAGATCTCTTCCAAGAGACGCAAAATGACGGCGGGATCTTCCGCCGTCATGAGGATTCGACGGCTTCCGCCTGCGCATTCGATTCCCGGCGGTATCGAGATACCAGCCAAGATGCTTGCGGGCTGCGCGCAATCCGATGTGGATGCCGTAATGCGCAAGCAGCGCTTCGTAGTGTTCGCTCACGAGATCGGCGAGCGCCGTACCGCGCGGTGTTTCGGGCACGCTCTCGCCGTTCAGCGCGGCGCCGATCTGACCGACCAGCCACGGACGGCCGTAATTGGCACGCCCGACCATCACGGCATCGGCGCCCGATCGCGCCATCATATCGCGTGCATCTTCAACCGAGGCACAATCGCCGTTGGCGACCAGCGGGATCGTCACCGCATCGCGTACGGCGCGGATGGCACCCCAGTTCGCCTGCCCCTTGTAGAACTGGCAACGCGTGCGCCCATGTACCGTTACCATGGCGACGCCAGCCTCTTCGGCGCGGCGCGCAAGTTCCGGCGCGTTGATGGAGGCGTCCCATTCAAGGCGCATCTTGAGCGTCACCGGGATCGAGGTGGCGGCGATCGTCGCTTCCACGAGCGTCATAGCGTGGTCGAGATCGCGCATCAGCGCGGAGCCGGAATACCCGGTCGTCACCTGCTTGGACGAGCACCCCATGTTGATGTCGATGATGTCAGCGCCCGTGGTCTCCGCCACGCGTGCGCCTTCGGTCATCCAGCACGCCCCGCGGCCGGCCAACTGAACGACACGCGGGAAGATCCCCTCGTTCACCGAGCGCAGAACCGTTTCCTCGTTGCCGTCGACCAGTGCGTCGCTCGCCACCATTTCGGAGATTACCAGACCGGAGCCGAACCGCGCTGCAATGCGGCGAAATGGCAGACCGCTTACCCCGTACATCGGCGCCGAAAAGGACCTGTTGCGCAAAGCTACGCCGCCGATTACCAATGGCGCACCCTTTGCCGGTTGCTCATCGCGCTCCGGCATCACCGCTTCCGCCTCTGACGCACCTGCCCGCCCTTCGGCCGATCAACAATCCTGTTCCACACCTTAGTTCGGTCGCCATGCTTATTTGGTGAGCGTTGCTCTTAATTGCACATATATTAGCCATAGTTTGGTGCTCGGCAAGGGATTGCGTACAATTTGTACAAGAAAATTGTCTCTCCGGTTGTTTTGAACGACAAACGGTTGCCCGATCCGGCGGTAGTGATGTCGTGATGGGCTAAAATCAAGCTGGGAAACGCAATTATCGTGCCGACGCCACCTCGCATAGCCGCTCTTCTCGTTGCCGCAGGACGCGGGACCCGTATGGGGGCCGCCGGTTTTGTGCCCAAACAATACCTGCCCCTGGGCGGACAGCTGATCTTGGCGCGTAGCTTCGAGGCCCTTGCTAAATCTGACAGAATTTCAACCATCGCCGTGGTGATACATCGCGATGATGACGATGCCTACCGACAGGCGATTGCCGATCTCTCCCATGATGAACGACTTGTGCCTCCCGTTCCCGGCGGTGCCACCCGTCAGGAATCCGTCCGTGCGGGACTGGAGGCACTAAGTGATCACAAGCCCGATTTCGTTCTCGTTCATGACGGTGTGAGACCTTTTGTCTCCCCTGCTACGGTGGAGCGTGTAATCGATGCGCTTCTTGAGGGCAACGATGCAACCCTCGCGGCGACCCCGATCGTCGACACGCTGAAACGCGTCGAAGGCGAGAACGGCCGGGTAACGGCGACAGTTCCGAGGGAGGCGCTTTGGGCGGCGCAGACCCCGCAAGGCTTTCGATTCGCCCCTCTGTTGGCGGCTCATCGCAAAGCGGCGAGCGAGGGCGAGACGGCCTTCACGGACGATGCGGCGGTTGCGGAATGGACGGGAATGGAGGTTTGCGTGGTCGAAGGCGAGAAGACGAACACCAAGATCACGACGGCCGAGAATCTCAAGATGGCGGAGGCGCGCGTGCTTCTCGATGAATTGGCGTCCCTTGCCGATATTCGGATGGGGCAAGGCTACGACGTCCATGCGTTTGCCGATGGCGACCATGTCGTCCTGGGCGGGATAGAAATTCCGCACGACCGCCGACTTTCGGGCCATTCGGATGCCGACGTGGCGCTCCATGCGATCACTGACGCCATTTTCGCCGCGTTGGCGGAAGGCGATATCGGCTTCCACTTCCCGCCCACCGATCCGCAATGGAAGGGAGCGGCTTCCGACATCTTCCTGCGCAAGGCCGTCAATCGTGTCTTAGAGCGCGGTGGAATAATCGGTCATCTCGATTTGACGATCGTGTGCGAGGCTCCGAAGATCGGACCGCATCGCGACGCAATGCGTGCGCGGATCGCCGAGATTTGCGGGATCGAGATCGGGCGTGTCGCGGTGAAGGCAACGACTTCGGAACGGCTGGGCTTCACCGGACGGCGCGAAGGCATCGCCGCTCTTGCCGGTGCAACTGTGCGGCTGCCGCTCGCCTGACTTCCGGCACAGGCGATCGTGAAGAACGGCAGTCCTGATCAGGACGGAAACGAATGACCGATTTGGCTCCGCTCCATGCAAAGGCTCGGGAGATTCTGGATAACGCAGGTGCGGCCGGGTTCATGGTCACGGCGGCGGAATCGTGCACCGGCGGAATGGTGAGTGCGGCCTTGACCGAGCTCGCCGGGTCGTCGGCGGTTTTCGAACGCGGCTTCATCACCTATTCCAACGAAGCCAAGATGGACATGCTCGGGGTCCCAGCCGCCATGCTCAAGGAGCACGGCGCAGTCAGTTCCGTTGTTGCAAGGGCAATGGCGGAAAGCGCTTTGCTGCATTCGCGTGCCGATCTTGCCGTATCCATTACCGGCATTGCCGGTCCCGGCGGCGGTACAGTCGACAAGCCGGTCGGCCTTGTGCATTTTGCAATCGCCGGTCGCTACTCCGGCATCATTCAATTCGTTGAGGATTTCGTAAAAAACTTCCTTGTTTCAGACCGTTCACAGATCCGCATGAATGCAGCCGGCTTCGCTTTAGAAATTCTCTCAAATTCAATCAATTCACTTCGTGAAATATTAACACGTAAACTATAGTCTTTTTTCGGATCGGTACGATATCGACGTTCGGCATGACGCCGACGGGGGGCGGGCACCGGTTCCGGGAGAGGGGAATGCGTATACCTGCTTTTGGCACTGGCTCTGTCCACGACGGCAGCTTCTCCTGCTCTGGCGGGCGAAGTGCATATAATCTCGCGTGACAGTGGGGGGCAGATTTCTCTCTAGCCACCAGATTTTTCTGTCAGATCAGCCGCGTGAGCAGATGACCGCGGTTGACTATTGCGGGCGCACCTACTTCGTCTACTGGGACACGATCGACTGGCTCGATAACCAGGCGTTCGAGGGGCACAATCTCGGCGTTGAATATTCCAACGGCAAGAGCTGGCACCTGGTCAACCGCAACCCTGAGCAACAGATCACGGATATCCGGGAAGAAGAGCGCCCCAAGGAGCAGGGCCAGAGGAATATCCCGCGCGGCAAGGCAACAAGTACGGCTGGATTGGGCTTCTCGACAAGCGCGCCGCCCGCTAGATTTTCATATTACCGATGAAAGCTTGCGCGAACCTGCCTCCCGAGTTGGAGGCAGGAGATGTGGTCTCCGTCTTCAGGCGGCGCCGTACATCTCGTCCGCCCGCGCCTCGAAGGCGGTGGCGAATTTGCGAAATGCCTTATCGAACATGGTTCCCATCAGCGAGCCGAGCGCCCGCGAGCAGAACTCGTAGGTGATGTAGAACCCGACCTCGCAGGAATTCTCACCAAGCGGTTTGAAATTCCACTTGTTTTCCAGATGCCGGAACGGACCTTCCAGATATTCCACCGTGATCCTGTGCTCGGCCTTGTCCAGCATCACGCGGGTCGCGAAGATCTCACTGAAGACCTTGTAGGCGACCGTCATGTCCGAGATCAGGACGACCCGTCCGTCCTCAAGCTCACGCCGCCCGCGAACCCGTATGGATTGGCACAACGGCACGAACTGCGGGTATTTCTCAACATCCGCGACGAGATCGAACATGTTCCCGGCGGAATGGAGAACACGGCGGCTTGTCTGAAAACTCGGCATTCTGGAGATTCTCGCGGTTCCTCGACGTGTCACGCCGCAGGAAAATCCGGAACCTCAGAAAGGGTCCGGATTACAGTTTGCAGACGATGCGGAAAACGGCATTCTTCCGCACCATTCGTCGACTGACGCGGGGCCCCTGCCCTTCGGCTCAGGCCTTCGCGGTCTTGCCGTCGCGGGCAAGCCGCGCGGCCTTCAGGTCGCGGAAGTCCTCGCCCGCATGGTGCGAGGAGCGTGTCAGCGGGCTCGCAGACACCTTCAGGAAGCCCTTGGCATAAGCGATCTGCTCATAGCCCTTGAAGGCTCCCGGCGTGATGAAGTCTATCACCGGATGGTGCTTGCGCGTGGGCTGCAGGTACTGACCGATGGTCAGGAAATCGACATCGGCGGAGCGCAGATCGTCCATGAGCTGCAGCACTTCGTTCCGCTCTTCGCCCAGGCCCACCATGATACCGGACTTGGTGAAGATCGTCGGATCCAGTTCCTTGGCCCGCTGCAACAGGCGGATCGAATGGAAATAGCGCGCGCCTGGACGAACCTTCAGGTAGTTCGAGGGCACCGTCTCCAGATTGTGATTGAAGACGTCGGGCTTGGCTTCCACGACGATTTCCAGCGCGCCCTCCTTGCGCAGGAAGTCGGGGGTCAGAATCTCGATTGTCGTTTCCGGAGATCGGGTGCAAATGGCGTGGATGACGTCCGCGAAATGCCGGGCTCCGCCATCGGCAAGATCGTCGCGGTCAACGGAGGTGATCACCACGTGATCGAGCCCCATCGCGGCAACGGCTTCCCCGATCCCCTTCGGTTCGTCGGGATCGATAGGTCCCGGCATGCCCGTACGCACATTGCAGAAGGCGCAGGCGCGCGTGCAGGTGTCGCCCAGGATCATGAAGCTTGCGTGCTTTTTCGACCAGCACTCGCCGATATTGGGACAACCGGCTTCCTCGCACACCGTCACGAGCTTGTTGGAACGCACCACGTCCTGGGTTTCGCGATAGACCGGCGAGAACCCCGGCGCCTTGACGCGGACCCAGGCCGGTTTCCGCTTCATTGGCGTATCGACGTTCTTCTGCTTTTCCGGATGGCGCGGACGTTGAGCCCGCGCATCGGCGTTTGTAACGGTATCGACGACTGTGACCATTATCGAACACATCTCGTGGACTGCGGTCGCCGTCAAGTGCGGCTTACCGCTATATTGGATTTCTTATGCGCCGTTTTAGGCATTTGTCCGCGCCAATCAACGTCGAATGGCGCGAAAAACGAAGATCAGAAGGCAGGCGCCGACGACCGCGACGACGAGCTGTCCGATGAATCCACCAATCGTATGGTCGATAAGGCCGATCAGAATGGCGTTCGCGACAACGGCGCCCAGAATGCCGAGCACGCTTTCATGCATCATTTCAGACAAGGTCGGATGCGGGAAGACGGTTTCCATCAGTTCTCCTTCTGTCGTCTCCAGGTTCATGGCGACGACAAAGCCCTGAATGAGCTCCGTAACCTCCGCCCCAACCATGTGGGCCCCGAGAAGCTGGCCGGTCTTTGCGTCAAAAACCGTCTTGACCAGATCGTCCGGCTCGCCAAGCGCGATTACCTTGCCGTTGCCGACAAAGGGGAAGCGGCCGACCTTGACCTCGTGTCCCTCTTCCTTTGCCTTGGCTTCCGTCAACCCGACCGACGCGATCTGCGGCTGACAGTAGGTGTAGCCGGGGATCTTCTTCTTGTCCATCGGGTGCACGTCGAGCCCCTTAGATCTTCTCAACGCAGATAACGCCTTCATGTTCCGCCTTGTGGGCGAGCATGGGCGGATCGGCGACATCGCCGATGGCGTAGAGATCGGGAACGTTCGTGCGGCCGAACTCGTCGATGACGACGCAGCCGCGGTCCGTTTTCACGCCGAGCTTCTCAAGGCCGAGTCCGTCGATATTGCCAACCACACCGACGGCGGAGATCATTCGATCCGCGGTAATCTCCTGGCTCTTGCCGTCCTTGGTCTCGACCGTAGCCGTCACGCTGTCGGCCGCCTTGGTGACCTTGGAAACCTTGGCATCGGTCAGGATCTTGATGCCCTGCTTCTCGAAGCGCTTGCGCGCCTGAGCGGCGATCTCGGCATCCTCGACGGGCAGGATCTGGGGCATCATTTCCACGACCGTCACTTCCGCCCCCATGAAGCGGTAGAAGGAGGCGAATTCGATGCCGATGGCGCCCGAGCCCATCACGATCAGGGATTTGGGCATGGTTTCGGGAACCATCGCCTCGAAGTAGGTCCAGATCAGATTGTTGTCCGGTTCGATGCCGGGGAGAACGCGCGGACGCGCGCCGTCCGCCACGATGACGTGCTTGGCCGAATAGTCGCCGCCCTTGAGCGCGCCCTTCGGCGGATTTTCCGCGTCCTTGACCTTGATCTTGCCGAGCGCGGTGAGTTCCGCCCTGCCCCAGATCACGTCGATCTTGTTCTTCTTCATAAGGAAGCCGACGCCGGTAGTTAGCTGGTTGGAGACGCCGCGCGAGCGCTTGACGATCGCGAAGATGTCAAAGCCGATCTTGTCGGCTGACAGCCCGTAATCCTTGGCGTGTTCCATGTAGTGGTAGACTTCGGCGGAGCGCAGCAGCGCCTTGGTCGGGATGCAGCCCCAGTTGAGGCAGATGCCGCCCAGATGCTTGGTCTCCACGATCGCCGTCTTGAAACCGAGCTGTGCGGCGCGGATTGCGGTCACGTATCCGCCCGGACCCGACCGATGACGTCATAAGAGGTATCGGCCATGCCCCACCCTTTCCTGATCTTCAGCGAGGGTCGGCGGAATATGGGCCGCACCGTCGCGAAATGTCCGCCGCACGCAGGGTCGCGTGCGGTCTGAAATCACAAAGTCTCGTTGGCCTGGCCGGAGCGGCATTGAAAGTCGGAGCGCCCCGGCCGGCTCAATTGCGGTCCTAGACCAGCATGCTCATCGGGTTCTCGATGAAGCCCTTGAAGGCCTTGAGAAGCTGTGCGCCGAGCGCGCCGTCCACCGCACGGTGGTCGGTTGCGAGCGTCACCGTCATCATGTTGGCGATGGCGACGGCATCGTCCTTGACGATCGGCCGCTTCTCGCCCGCGCCGACCGCCAGAATGGTGGCATGCGGCGGGTTGATCACGGCGTAGAAGTCGCGCACGCCGAACATGCCGAGATTGGACACGGCCGTGGAGCCTCCCCGATACTCGGAAGGCTGCAGCTTGCGATCCTTGGCGCGCTTGGTGAGATCCTTCATCTCATTGGAGATGACGGAAAGGGTCTTCTCTTCGGCCCGGCGGATGATCGGCGTGATTAGGCCGCCCGGAATGGACACCGCGACACCGATATCGGAGTGCTTGTGAAGCACCATGTTCGCGTCGGTCCACGAGGCATTGGCCTCTGGCACCGCCTGCAGCGCCATCGCCTGCGCCTTGATGATCATGTCGTTGACCGACAGCTTGTAGGCGGGCTTGCCGTCTGCGTTGCGCGGTGCACCGTCATTGATCTGAGCGCGCAGCGCCAGCAATGCATCGATGTTGCAGTCCGCCGTCAGGTAGAAATGCGGCACGATCTGCTTGGACTCGGTGAGCCGGCGCGCGATCGTCTTGCGCATGCCATCATGCGGACGAAGCTCGTAGGAACCTTCCTCGAACAGCTTGAGGATCGCGCCGTCGCTGGGAGGCGTTGCCGGGGCGGACTTTGCAGCCTGCGGAGCGGCCTTGCCAGCCGTTGTCGTGGACGCTTTCGCACCGCCGGATGCAATGGCCCCCTCCACGTCGCGCTGAACGATACGGCCGCGCGGGCCGGAGCCCTTGATCTCGGAAATGTCGAGACCGTTCAGCGATGCGATACGGCGCGCCAGAGGCGAGGCGAAGATCCGATTGCCGTCAGAACGCGGAACCGGCCCCGCCGTGCCGCCGGTCGGCAGTGCGGAGGTCTTGGCCGCAGCCTCGGCCGGAGCCGCGTTCTTCGCAGGCACTGCCGCCTCGGTCGCGGGCTCCCTGGGAGCCTTCCCTTGCGCGGCGGGCTTGGCGTCTCCTATGGCGCTTGCGTCCTCGCCCTCTTTGAGCAGGACTGCGATCCGTTCGTTGACCTTCACGCCCTCGGTGCCATCGGCGACGAAGATCTTGCCGACCTTGCCTTCGTCAACGGCTTCCACTTCCATGGTCGCCTTGTCGGTCTCGATCTCGGCGATGACGTCACCGGTCGAAACCGTGTCGCCTTCCTTGACCAGCCATTTGGCGAGCTTGCCCTCTTCCATCGTGGGAGAGAGCGCAGGCATCAGAATGTCGATAGCCATTTTCGTCTCTCCTCACGCGGTGTAGGTCACGGCCTTGGCCGCTTCGATCACTTCCGCGACCGACGGCAGGGCCAGCTTTTCCAGGTTCGCGGCGTAGGGCATGGGCACGTCCTTGCTCGTCACGCGAGCGACCGGCGCGTCGAGATAGTCGAACGCCTTTTCCATGATCTGGAAGCCGATTTCTGACGACATGGAGCAGGTCGGCCAGCCTTCCTCGACGGTGACGCAACGCCCGGTCTTCTTGACCGAGGCGAGGATGGTGTTGATGTCGAGCGGGCGAACCGTGCGAAGGTCGATCACTTCCGCATCGATCCCCAGTCCCTTCAGCTCTTCCGCCGCCTTGGTGACGTAGGCCATGCCGATGCCGAAGGAGACGAGCGTCACGTCCGACCCGGCCTTGACGACCTTCGCCTTGCCGAGCGGCACGGTCCAGTCATCAAGCTTCGGAACGTCGAAGTGCTGCCCGTAGAGGATCTCGTTTTCGAGGAAGATCACCGGGTTGGGCGAGTGGACGGCGGATTTCAGCAGGCCCTTGGCATCGGCTGCCGACCACGGCTGCACGACGGTCAAGCCCGGAACGTGCGCATACCAGGAGGAGTAATCCTGGCTGTGCTGGGCGGCGACACGTGCCGCGGCACCATTCGGTCCGCGGAAGACGATCGGACACCCCATCTGACCGCCGGACATGTAGAGCGTCTTGGCCGCCGAATTGATGATCTGGTCGATCGCCTGCATGGCGAAGTTGAAGGTCATGAATTCAACGATCGGGCGCAGCCCGCCGAGCGCGGCACCGACGCCGAGACCGGCAAACCCATGCTCGGTGATCGGCGTGTCGATCACGCGCTTGGCGCCGAACTCGTCGAGCAGGCCTTGCGTGATCTTGTAGGCACCCTGGTACTCGGCCACTTCCTCGCCTATGACGAAGACGTCGCCGTCGGCGCGCATCTCTTCCGCCATGGCGTCGCGAAGCGCCTCGCGGACGGTCGTGGAGACCATCTCGGTGCCTTCCGGCACTTCCGGATCATCTTCCGGCTCGGGGCCCTTGGGCGCGGCTGGTTCGGACGGCGCGGCTTCGGGTGCAGCCGGAGCGCTTGCCGCGGCCTCGGCCGCGTCGGAGATGTCCCCGCCCTCCCCCGCGATCACGGCGATCGCGGTATTGACCTTCACGCCTTCGGTGCCTTCGTCGATCAGGATCTTGGCAACCGTGCCTTCGTCAACGGCTTCCACTTCCATGGTCGCCTTGTCGGTTTCGATTTCCGCGATGACGTCGCCAGCGGAGATCTCGTCGCCAACCTTGACGAGCCATTTGGCCAGTTTGCCCTCTTCCATGGTCGGCGAGAGGGCCGGCATCAGAATTTCAGTCGGCATTTTCTTGTCCCTTCGCCTCAGTGCAGAATGTCGGTCCAAAGCTCGGACGGATCCGGCTCCGGATCGGTCTGGGCGAATTCGGCGGCTTCGCCGACGAGCCCGCGAACATCCTTGTCCATGCTCTTCAGCTCGTCCTCGCCGGCCCACTTCTTGTCGAGGAGGCGCTTGCGGACCTGCTCGATCGGATCGTGCTCGGTGCGCATCTTCTGCACTTCCTCCTTGGATCGGTACTTGGCCGGATCCGACATGGAGTGCCCGCGATAGCGGTAGGTCAGCATTTCCAGGATATAGGGGCCTTTGCCCGCCCGGCAGTGGGCGATCGCCCGATCGCCGGCGGCCTTCACGGCCCTGACATCCATGCCGTTCACCTGCTCGCCCGGAATATCGAAAGAGGCGCCGCGTTCGGACAGGTCGACATTCGACGAAGCGCGTTCCACGCTCGTGCCCATGCCGTACTTGTTGTTCTCGATGATGTAGACAACCGGGAGGTGCCAGAGCTTCGCCATGTTGAAGCTCTCGTAGACCTGGCCCTGGTTGGAGGCGCCGTCTCCGAAATAGGTCAGCGTGACGTTGTCGGTCCCGCGATAAACGTTGGTGAAGGCGAGGCCCGTGCCCAGCGGCACCTGCGCGCCGACGATGCCGTGTCCTCCGTAGAAGTTCTTCTCCTTGGAGAACATGTGCATCGAGCCGCCCTTGCCCTTGGAGTAACCTCCGCGGCGGCCGGTCAGCTCGGCCATCACGCCCTTGGCTTCCATGCCGGTTGCCAGCATGTGGCCGTGGTCGCGATACCCGGTGATCACCTGATCGCCCGGCTTCAGCGCCATCTGCATTCCCACCACCACGGCTTCCTGACCGATATAGAGGTGGCAGAAGCCGCCGATCAGGCCCATGCCATAAAGCTGGCCGGCCTTTTCTTCGAAACGGCGGATCAGCAGCATGTCGCGGTAGGCGGCAAGCTCTTGTTCCTTGGAGAATTCCGCGATGGCCGGAGTCTTCTTAGCGGTCCGGCTTGTCGATTGGCGGGAACGCGAATGCGTGCCTCCCTGGTTGCGGGTGGCAGCGGTTTTGGGTTTGGTAGCCATAGGCCCTCGTCTCGGTGACGTTTCCCTCAAGCGTGTAGCGGAAATTAGTTGAGAGGGGCTGTCAATCCAAGAACGTAAAACGGTCTATTTAAAACAGGGTAAGCTATTGTATATGATGGTTAATAAAACAATTAACATAATTTAGATTAATTTACTTATATTAACGAAATTTCGATTTATTTCTGCGCGCTACGGTCATTGCGCAAAATAACTATCTCATCGGGATGAACAAGGTTCAGATTGTCGCGGGCACGCTCGTCGATCATGTCCGGATCAAGGCTTTCCGGACGCAACAGCACGACCCTGCGCTCCAATGTCTCCCGCTTCTGCTTGAGATCGGCAAGCTTCCTTTCAAGCGCGTGTGAGTTGTTTTCCAACTGTCCGCGCGCGATCAGCCCGTAGTCGCCGGAAAGGGCATGCAGGGCGAAATACAAAAGAAGCGCCGCTGACAGGCCTGGCAGGATCAGGCGACGGAGAAACGACTGCTTACGCTGACGGGTGTACATCACAATACGCGAACTCTACGCAACACACTTTGAACTGTATCGATCCTCGTCCAACAGCATTAACGGAGCGTTGAGATGGTCGATAAATCACAACCAATATTACCGGTAACGGGATAATGCCGGCGGCGTTTTGGTATTGAGGTAGTTATTTACCTCCGCGAACGGAGGAAAAGAGAAATGGTAGAGAAAATTGCGGATATAGACACCAATTCGCGCCCAAACCACTTAAGGTCGATAACGGAATTAGTTCGCACAAACAACGCGGTGACGTCATTTTCTCGGAATTCTCGCTCTGCCTCCCGCTTATCCGCCATAGGATAGAACGGGAGGCAGAGCGAAAGGCTCTGTTCGCTGCGTGACGGGCCTCAGTCGATGTCGGCCACTTCCGCCGTCTCGCCGCCGACACGGAAAGCGAGTGCTGCTTCCATGAAGTCGTCGAGATCCCCGTCGAGGACGTCGCCGGGAGACCTCTTCTCAACGCCGGTCCGCAGGTCCTTGACCATCTGATAGGGCTGCAACACGTAGGACCGGATCTGATGGCCCCAGCCGATATCGGTCTTGGCGGCCGCATCGGCGTTCGCCTTGTCTTCACGGATCTGCAGCTCGCGCTCGTACAAACGCGCCTTCAGCATCAACCACGCCGTTGCCCGGTTCTTGTGCTGGGAACGCTCTGCCTGACACTGCACGACGATGCCGGTCGGGTTATGGGTAATGCGAACCGCGGAGTCGGTCTTGTTGATGTGCTGGCCGCCGGCACCGGATGCGCGGTAGGTGTCGATCCGGCAGTCGCTCTCATTGATCTCGATATTGATCGAATCGTCGACGACTGGATAGACCCAGACGCTTGCGAAACTCGTGTGCCGCCGGGCTTGGCTGTCATAGGGCGAGATTCGCACGAGACGATGCACGCCCGATTCCGTCTTGATCCAGCCATAGGCATTCGGGCCCTTGATCTGGATCGTAGCGGACTTGATGCCAGCCTCTTCGCCGTCGTGCACTTCCAGCACTTCCGTCTTGTAGCCACGCTTTTCAGCCCAGCGCAGATACATCCGGAGCAGCATGCTGGCCCAATCCTGGCTTTCCGTGCCACCCGCGCCCGCATGGATTTCGACGTAGGAATCGTTGCCGTCGGCTTCTCCGGACAGCAACGTCTCGGCCTGACGACGATCGCCTTCCAATCGCAAGGCCCTGATCGCCTCCTCGGCTTCTTCGATCACGGAAGCATCATCCTCCATCTCGCCGAGTTCGATCAGCTCCAGATTGTCGGATAGCTTGGTTTCCATGCGCCGGACAGCGCCGATATTCTCTTCCAGGTACTGCCGCTCGCGCATCAGCTTGCGCGCCTTGGTCGGGTCGTTCCAGAAATCGGGGCCTTCAGCTACCGTGTTCAGTTCATCCAGACGTGAGATCGCGCGATCCCAGTTAAAGATGCCTCCTCAGCAGGCTGAGTGCCTGCTTGATCTCTTCAACGATCGCCTGCGTTTCCGGACGCATCGCATATGCCTCATGAATTGGGATGTTCTTGAAGGTGCGGACAGGCTGAGTGCCGCCGCCCTCGAGTCAGGGCGGCGACCATACTGAGCACATCCTCCGTGTGTAAACCGGGCGCCCCACCCCGGCCGGGCTCAGTAGAGCCCGCCGGTCCCCGTCATGATGGCCCGATCGGCCTCGGGCGTCACTGCGCCGGGCTGACCCATCTCGTCCTGGTAGCCGATGATCGAATAGTTGTCCGGCGGGGCTGTGCCGGGCTTGAAGGCTTCCAGGATCGTGTCGGGAGAATCCGCGGTTGCGGTTGCACGCAGGCCGGTGTGGCTGTCGATCGGTATAAGCTTGATGCCCGGCGGCACGCGGAATTCCATGGCGGGCTTGTCCGCCAGCGCCTGCTTCATGAATTCGGTGAAGATCGGTGCAGCGATGTGGCCGCCCGTCTGACCGCGTCCCATCGGCCGCGGCGTGTCGTATCCGACGAACACACCGACCGTCAGGTTCGGAGAGAACCCCATGAACCACGCATCGCGTTCATCGTTCGTGGTGCCGGTCTTGCCCGCGATCGGGCGACCGACGGCATGAACGCTCGTCGCCGTGCCGCGCTGAACCACGCCTTCCATCATGGACGTGATCTGGTAGGCGGTCATCGGGTCGAGAACCTGCTCGCGATTGTCGATCAGCTTCGGCTCATCCTGGCCATGCCAGTCGGTCGCGTTACACCCAACGCATTCGCGGGAATCGTGCTTAAAAATGGTGCGGCCATAGCGGTCCTGAATTCGGTCGATCAGCGTCGACGTGACCTTGCGGCCGCCGTTAGCGATCATCGAATAGGCTACGGTCATGCGCATGACCGTAGTCTCACCCGCGCCAAGAGCCATGGAGAGCACTGGAAGCATCTTGTCGTAGATGCCGAAACGACGGGCGTATTCGGCGACCAGCGGCATGCCCATGTCCTGTGCGAGGCGTACGGTCATGATGTTCCGCGACTTCTCGATGCCCGTTCTGAGCGTCGAGGGGCCGTAGAACTTGCCGCCATAGTTCTGCGGCTGCCAGACCTCGCCCCCGGCCTGTTCGACCGAGATGGGGGCATCCATGATCACGCTCGACGGGGTATATCCGTTATCGAGCGCGGCCGAATAGACGAACGGCTTGAACGAGGATCCCGGCTGGCGATAGGCCTGCGTTGCACGGTTGAATTCACTCTGGTTGTAGCTGAAGCCGCCGACCATCGCGAGAACGCGCCCGGTGAAGGGATCCATCGCCACGATGGCGCCAGACACCTCGGGGATCTGTCTCAGCTTCCACGCCGTGCTCTTGCCGCCAGCGGGATCGGGGATCTTCTCCACGTAGACGACATCGCCGACCTTGAGCACATCGTCCGAGCTCTTGACCGAATGGGTGCCGTCCTTGACCCGACGCACCCACTTGATTTCGCTGAAATCGATGTGGCCGCGTTCACGATCGGTCGACAGATGACCGTTCGCCAGCTTTTCCGGCTGCACGCCGATGGTGGCGCGATCCGCGTTCACGTCGAGAACCACAGCGAGCTTCCATTCGGGAACATCAGTCAGATGGTCGATATCGCCGATAAGGCCGCCCCATTCACCGGCATTGAGATCGACATGGTCGACCGGGTCGCGCCAGGTGCCTTGCTTGCGGTCGAAATGGATCAGACCGTCCATCAACGACTTGCGCGCTTCGGCCTGCATCTTCGGGTCAAGCGTCGAGCGAACGGAAAGGCCGCCGGTGTAGAGGCGATCCTTGCCATACATGTCCTTGACTTCGCGGCGCACCTCTTCGGAGAAGTACTCCGAGGCAAAAAGCTGGGGACCAGTTTCGCGCGGCGTGATCTTCAACGGCTCGGCCTTGGCCTTTTCGCCGTCTTCCGGCTTTACGTACCCGTTCTCGACCATGCGGTCGATGACCCAGTTGCGCCGGGCGATCGCCGCCTTCGGGTGGCGGAAGGGATTGTAGTTGTTCGGCGCCTTCGGCAGGGCCGCGAGATAGGCTGCTTCGGCAACATCCAGCTCGTGAACGGACTTGTCGAAGTAGAGAAGCGAGGCCCCGGCAACGCCATAGGCACCCATGCCGAGATAGATCTCGTTCAGGTAGAGCTCGAGGATCTTGTACTTGGTGTAGGTATCCTCGATCCGCAGCGCTAGGATCGTTTCCTTGATCTTGCGCTCGTAGGAGACCTCGTTGGTCAAAAGGAAGTTCTTCGCCACCTGCTGGGTGATCGTTGACGCGCCAACGAGCCGGCGATTGCTGCCGGTTAGCCTGTTGCGCAGATTGACGAGGACCGCGCGCCCCACGCCGGTGATGTCGATGCCGGGGTGGTGGTAGAAGTTCTTGTCTTCGGCGGAGATGAAAGCGTCCTTCACCAGATCCGGGATGCCCTGGATCGGGAGGAACATGCGCCGCTGTTCCGCATATTCGGCAACCAGGCTGCCATCAGCGGCGTGGACACGCGTCATCACCGGGGGGGCGTAGTTCTTCAGCGCCGTATAGTCGGGCAGATCCTCGGGGATCTTAGACAGGTACCATGCTCCGCCCGCCGCAAGGACGAGGAAGCAGACCGCGCCGATCCCGAAAAGATAACCGAAAAACTTGAGCAGAAATTTCATACACCGGACTCGTCCGTATCAGGCTCGTTTGGAGTGGAGAACCGGCGGTGGCGTCAACCGGTGTTGCCGCACTCAGGTCCTCCGTCACATTCTGGCAGCGCCGTCGTGCTACCGGTTCGCGCACCCCCGGTGAGCGGCAACCGTGCACCATCGAAGGATCGAAAACCGGGCCGCTTTCCAACGGGCACTCGCGGTGCAGGGCCTTCATGCGCCTTGCCCCGCGGCTCTCGCTCGTCTTCCGACTCTTGCGGGGCACCTACCATACCCCAGGCTGATCATCGTCTGCATCGGTCACTATTGTGGCGATGCTGAGGCGTCACTGTTGCCAGCGCGCTACAGTTCAAGGCGCCCTATCGGCTCCGCCTATTGGCCTTGTGCCAGCCGGGGGCGAAAAAAGCGCGCGATACTCGCCACCATAGCGTCCGCCGCTCGTTCCCGCCATGCGTCGGAAACCAGAAGGTTCTCGTCGTGCTTGTTCGACAGGTAGCCGAGTTCCACGAGAATCGACGGCATGTCATAGGCTTTCAGAACGCGGAAACCGGCCGAACGCCAGGGGTTCTTGATCAGCTTGACCGCGCTTTCAAATTCGGAGACCAGCGTGCGGGCGAACAGGATCGAGAAGCTCTTGGTTTCACGCCGAGCAAGATCGATCAGGATGTCGGCGACCCCGTCGGGTCCATCCTCGAGATCGGCCCCGGCAAGGACATCGGAACTGTTTTCATGTTTTGCAAGGGCGGCCGCGATGGCATCCGATGCGCGTTCCGACAATGTGTAGACGGTCGCGCCGCGCACGTAATGCTGCGGCGCCGAATCGGCGTGGATCGAAATTAAGAGGTTCGCCCCGAGCTTGCGAGCGATCTCCACCCGCTTTCCAAGTGGAATGAAGCGGTCGTCGTCGCGCGTCATCAGCACCTTGTAGGCGCCTTCTTTCTCAAGCTTGGCCTTTAGCAGCTTGGCGAATTGCAACACGACGGCCTTTTCGTAGACGCTGTCGACGCCGATAGCCCCGGTATCGATGCCACCGTGACCGGGATCCAGCACAATAATGGGCTTCGTCGATACCGTGGCGCCCACCGGCTTTTGGTCGCTTTTCGTGGCCGCCTCATCGACGGGCACCGCGTCGGGGCGCGGATAATCCGCCAGGAACTTGTCCCGGGTGGTCTTGACGAAATCAATGACAAGGCGCGCGGGCTGGCCGTCGACCGGGGGCAGAACGAAGGATTTGTCGATGCGTGCCGGGCCCGACATGTCGAGCACGATGCGGGACTTGCCCGGTGCGATCAGTCCGTAGCGCCATTCCTTGACGAGGCTGCGCCCTGCTTCGCCGGATTTCGGCGGAAGGTCGAAGCGAACCTCGGGCATGTCGAGAATGACCCGGTCGGGATTGGCGAGCGCCGAGGCAGTGAAGGTGACCGAGCGACTGAGATCGATGATGAAACGCGTGCGGTCGCCATCCCCGGTGATACGCGCGTAGGTTGCAACGACTTCCGTCTTGCTGGCAGGCTCAGGCGAAGCGTCTCCAGGCGGCGATGTTTCCGCATTCGCCATCGCGCAGAACAGCACGAATGCAGCCGCAAAGGCGACGGTCAGCTTTGCGGAGATATCCTTGAGCCTCATGCGGATTTATCTACCCGGCGCACCGCCGGGGCCCATGATTGAAGTTCGACGACCGCCGTACCCATATCCTTTCGAGGCACACGGTATCCAATCATATGACATTAGGGCGGCATGGTTAACCGGGTCTTTTGCGTATTGACAGGAGATACGCAGCTTCCCTGATGTTGTTGCCGAGTTCGCAGTCTGCTGCCAAACAGGTGCGTACAGATATCGAACGAACGTCGCGTGAGGTAGTGCAACAGGTTATCTTGCCAACCGGCACTGGCATCCTTAAAAGAACAAGTTGGATTTAGGTCACCGCGCGACTCATTCTGCCGTCAGGGGCGCCGCTTCTTGACGGGACTTGATGCGGGGCGGTCTTCGCATTCACGTTTTCGAAGACATTTGCCCGCATTCCGGTCTGACCTGACCACTCCCATCACGGTGAACCGCTGGGATCATGGGACAGGTATCGGAATAAGCGAGGTGACAGTCCGGAGATTCATACCGTGCCGGATGCGGCAAAACCGGGCACGGACTGCACGGTCGGCGATACGCCGATCTTACTGAAATTCGACAATCAACGAGCGTTGCGATGAGCGACCGCGCTGAACCGAAGAGCAGATTGGAGACGACAGGCGCCTCGACAAAGGCCGCCTTCCCGTCCGTTCCGGTGCACGCAACGCCCGCAACAAGCTTCAAACACAACCGAGACAAACAAAGCGGCCATGCACATGGAACATATACGCGGCAGCGGACAGCGCCGGTTCCGCCAGGTGGTCGTGGAGACCCCTTTAAATGGCAAACAAGATGCTCATCGATGCCGCGCACCCGGAAGAGACCCGGGTCGTCGTGGTGCGCGGCAATCGCGTAGAAGAGTTTGACTTCGAGGCCGCGAACCGCAAGCAGCTGCGCGGCAATATTTATCTGGCGAAAGTCACACGGGTGGAGCCGTCGCTGCAGGCGGCATTTGTCGATTACGGTGGGAACCGCCATGGATTTCTGGCTTTTTCGGAAATTCATCCCGATTTCTACCAGACCTCGACTGCGGATTGCAAAGCGCTGCTGGAAGACGAGGACGACGCCGAAGAGGAAACGGCTGAGGCCGCGCCCGCCAGGAGCAAGCGTGGCTCCCGCGCCCGCAAGAAAGTGGAGGCGGAGGACGCCGGCGACGAGGCAGAGGATGCCGAGGCCGCCGCGAGCGATGACGACACCAATTCGGCAGACAATTCCGACGACGATGGCGAGAGCGACGATCAGGTCGAATCCTTTGGCGTGGAAGAGGTTCCGGAGTGCCAGTCGCGCCCTGCTCGTCGTCACTACAAGATCCAGGAAGTCATCAAGCGCCGTCAGGTGCTGCTGGTTCAGGTCGTCAAGGAAGAGCGCGGCAACAAGGGCGCGGCTCTGACCACGTGCCTGTCGCTGGCCGGTCGCTATTCCGTCCTGATGCCGAATACGGCACGCGGTGGCGGTATTTCCCGCAAGATCACGTCCGTTCAGGACCGCAAGCGCCTGAAGGCGATCGCGGGCGAGCTGGATGTGCCGGAGGGAATGGGCGTCATCCTGCGCACCGCAGGCGCCAGCCGCATGAAGGCCGAGGTCAAGCGCGACTTCGAATATCTGCTGCGCCTGTGGGAGAACGTTCGCGATCTTACGCTTCGCTCGATTGCCCCCTGCCTCGTCTATGAGGAAGGCAGCCTGATCAAGCGGTCGATCCGTGATCTCTACAACAAGGATATCGATCAGGTTCTGGTGTCCGGCGAGGACGGCTATCGCGAGGCCAAGGACTTCATGCGCATGCTCATGCCGAGCCATGCGAAGAACGTTCAGCCCTATCGCTCGACGACGCTGATCTTCACCCGCTACGGCATCGAACCGCAGCTCGATGCGATGTTCTCGCCGCAGGTCACCCTGAAGTCTGGCGGCTATATCGTCATCAACCAAACCGAAGCACTCGTCGCCATCGACGTGAACTCCGGCAAGTCGACCCGTGAGCACAATATCGAGGACACCGCGACCCAGACCAATCTGGAAGCGGCGGAAGAAGTCGCGCGCCAGTTGCGGCTGCGCGATCTTGCCGGTCTGATCGTCATCGACTTCATCGACATGGAAGAGAACCGGAACAACCGGGTGGTCGAGAACCTCATGAAAGACTGCCTGAAGTCCGATCGCGCCCGTATCCAGGTTGGACGGATCTCGCATTTCGGCCTTCTGGAGATTTCGCGTCAGCGCATCCGTACCGGCGTTCTGGAGAGCTCCACCGAAGTGTGCCTGCACTGCCGTGGCTCGGGGATGATCCGTTCGGTAGAATCGGTTGCCCTGCATGTGCTTCGCGCTCTCGAAGATCACCTGCTGCGCCATTCCTCGCACCATCTCAACGTCAAGACGCAGGCGCCGGTTGCGCTCTACATCCTCAATCAGAAGCGCCATCATCTGATGGAGCTTGAGGAACGGTTCGGCCTCAACGTCTCGATCACGGCGGATGAGGATATCGGCACGCAGTACTATGTGCTGGAGCGCGGAGAGACTGTCGTTCGCGATCCGAACGCACCGCCTGCGCCCACGATCGTGCAGCTGGATACGATCTCGCTGGACGACGAGGACGAGATCGAAGAGAGCGAGACCTCTGCCGACAACGAGAGCGGCGGCGAGGTCGAAGAGGCGCGCTCCGAAGAGAACGGCCGCAGCAAGCGTCGTCGGCGTCGGCGTCCGTCCTCCGATGATCAAGAAAATCGCGAGAGCGGCGATCAGGCCGAAGCCGAGGGCAATAAGGCCGAGGCGGAAGGCGAGGACCAGGCCGCGGCTTCATCTGACGACAACTCCGAAGGCGGTGATGACCGTCGTCGCAAGCGGCGGCGCGGTCGTCGCGGTGGACGTCGCGGACGTCGCAATCGCGAGGAGCAGGCAACCGCTCAGGAAAACGGCGAGACTGCCGAGACCGAGCAGTCGGCCGAAACCGTGAGCGAGAGCGATACCGGTGAGATCCCGGCTGAAGTCGACCAGTCTCAGGATACGGAAGCTTCGAAGCCCGAAGAGGTTCAGTCCGAGGCGTCGGCTCCTTCCGAGGAGGCTACTGACGAGAGCGCCTCACAGGAGGTCGCCGACACTGAGGAGCCGACTTCTGAGCCGGTTGCCGAAGAAGCGGCTGCGGAGACGCCGGCAGAAGCCGAAACCGAGGTTGCAGCACCTGAAACGGAGCAGGCAGAACCGGCGGAAGAGCCCATCGCTGCCGACGTGACGCTTGAGGAAGCCGAACCGGTTGCCGCGTCTGAGAGCCCGGAACCCGTCCGTGAGGCCGAACCTGTCGAGGCGGAGGCTGCTGAAGCCGAGACCTCGGACAAGGACGGCGCAATCGCGACGTTGGAGGCCGAGCCGACGACCGCGACGCAGGCCGGTCAGGCGCTGGAAGGTGCGACTGGCGACGGCAAGGAAAAACCGCGCAAGCGCTCCGGCTGGTGGCAACGGCGCTCCTTCTTCTGAGGGCGCCCAAGCATCGCAAATTGAAAAAAAGACGTCCGATTGGCCGTCTTTTTTATGTTCTGCTTCAAGTTATCAGAGACCGGAATAGCGGGACACTACCCCCTTTGGCTGTCAGGCTAGCCAGCGCGCCAGTCGCTCTGTCGCCTCGACCATGTCTTCATGCAGACCCGCGAAAGAGAAGCACAGGTATCCGGGGCCGCGATCGTGATCGAAATCGGCGCTCGGTGTGGTCGCGATGCCCGCTTCCGCCAGCATCCGGCGTGCGAAATTGCTGGAGTCGTTGGTCAATGACCGCACGCCCGCATAGACGTAAAATGCGCCGTCCACGGGGAGCAGCTCGTTGAACCCGATCTTTGGCAGCACATCGAGCAGAAGCTCCCGGTTTTTCGCATAGCATTGCTTGACCACTTCCAGCTTCGGCGTCGCGTCGAATGCGGCCAGCGCGGCGCGCTGGGAGATATCGGGCGCGCATATGTAGAGGCTCTGGGCAATCCGCTCGATGGAACGAACGAGAGCTTCCAGCGCGATCATCCAGCCGATCCACCAGCCTGTCATGCAGTAGTATTTGGAGAAGGAATTGATGACGATCGCCTCGTCGGAGTAATTGAGCGCCGAAGCCGTTTCGCCCCGGTAGACGAGCCCGTGATAGATCTCATCGGAGATGAAGGTGATCCCGAGATCGCGCGTGGATTCGCAAAGCGCCTTCAGGGCGACCGGCTGCATCATAGTTTCGCTCGGATTGCCGGGGTTTGCCACAAGCACGCCCTTCAGCGGCTTTTCCGTATGTGCCCACTCCAGCAGTTCCGGCGTCAGGACCCAGCGGGTTTCTTCCTCGACGGGGCTCTCCACCGGTTCGAGCTCCAGCGCCTTGAGGATATTGCGATAGGCGGGATATCCCGGCGCCGTGAGAGCGACCCGGTCTCCTGAATCGAACGCCCCCAGAAATGCGAAACTGAACCCGGCAGACGATCCGGTCGTTACGATGATCCGGTTCTCCAGGATGTCGACCCCGTAGGTTTCGCGATAGTGCCGCGCAATTCGATCGCGCAACGGCGCAATTCCGCGCGCTTCGGTATAACCGAAATACCCGTCCGACAGTGCTACCTGGGCTGCCTCGATCACCGTTGCCGGAGCTCGTGCTCCCGGCTGGCCGATTTCCATATGGATGATTTTTTCGTTTGCCGCTTCGCGTTTGCAGGCTTCTTCGAGAATATCCATCGTGAGGAAGGGATCGACTTCAGAACGATGTGAGGCTTTCAACGTCAACTGTACTGTCTCTTGGAGGCGGGAGGTGTTCCGCCTAATTTCTGACCGCAATCGATTTGCCGCATTTCGGTTCCTATCTTCAGTCCCTGTTGACCGTGGCGATCCGGCCCACCTACTTTCCCCCGAACGCCGATCTAGGAGGATGCAGCGCGTGTCAACACGTCCCCTAACGCAGAAATGGCACTTGTTCCAGAAAGTATCGCTGCCGATGGCTGACGCAAACTGCCACGCCCGGCGATCGCGCACGCCCATGTTCACACGTCTTTTTTCGTTTCTGATTGCCGCTCTTTTCGCATTTCAGGTGATCGCTCCCCTGCCCGCTGCCGCACAGGTGCGCGGCCGACGTTTGCCGGTGGTGCGCGATGCGGAGGTGGAGAACCTGCTCAGGGATTACGCCGAACCGATCCTGCGGGCGGCGGGCCTCGGCGAACGCTCCCTTCAGATCATCCTCGTCAACGACCTCAGCTTCAATGCCTTCGTCGTTGACGGGCACCGTATGTTCATGAATGTCGGCGTGATCATCGACGCGGAGACACCGAATGAAGTGATCGGGGTCATCGCCCACGAAGTTGGCCACATTGCTGGCAACCATCTGGTGCGCCTGCGCCAGGCGGCGGCCAACGCGCAGATCATGGCGGTACTGGGAACATTGCTCGGAGCCGGAGCGGTTGCCGCAGGTGCTGCGTCGGGATCCGGCGGGCTCAGTCAGGGCGGCGGCGCGATGCTCGACCTCGGCGCAGGTCTTGCTCAGCGCTCGCTGCTTTCCTATCAGCGTTCGGAGGAAGCCACGGCGGACCGGTCGGCGGTCAAATACCTGAACGCCACCCACCAATCGCCCAAGGGCATGCTGGACACGTTCAAGCGACTGGTCGACCAGCAGCTCTTCGCCTCGCGCCACGCCGATCCTTATGTGCAGAGCCACCCGATGGCGCGCGACCGCGTTGCGATGCTGGAAACGCTCGCCAAGCAGAGCAAGTACTACAACAAGAAGGATCCCCCGGCCCTTAAGGCGCGTCATGATCTTGCGCGGGCGAAGCTGCTGGCCTTTGCCGGACGACAGGGGGCCGTTGCTCGCAAATACGGCAACAAGCAGGGCCTTCCGGCCCGCTATGCCCGCGCCATCTTCACCATGCAGTCGGGAAACCCGCGCGATGCGCAGCGGGCCATCGACGGTCTTTTGAAAACCCAGCCTCAAAATCCCTATTTCTGGGAACTCAAGGGTCAGGCGCTGATTGAATCCGGCAACCCTCCAGCTTCCATCCCCTCTTTTGAAAAGGCGGTTTCCTATTTGCCGAAGGAAGGATTGATGAAGATCTGGCTTGGTTATGCTCTGGTCGCGACGGGAAAGGATGCCTACCTCAACCGGGCGGTCAGCCTGTTGCGGACCGGTTTGCAGGAAGAACCGAATTCGCCGCTAGCCTACAGTCAGCTTGCCATTGCCGAAGCCCGGCGGGGAAATCCGGCTTTGGCAGACGTGGCGACCGCAAAGAGCATGATGCTTTCGGGTAACTATCAGACCGCACGCCAATTCGCCGCCCGCGCCCAGAAGAGGCTGAAGCGCGGCTCGCCGAGCTGGCTCCAGGCGGATGACATCGTCTCCTACAAGCCGTCCGATTTCCGTAACCGATGACAAGATCTCGATGTCAAACGCGCAGTTGTGACCGCTTGCGCGATTGACCCGGGGCGCCGAAGGCGGAAAGGCCTCTTGGCGTCCAGTTTGCGGCCTTGCACGTATCACGAAAGTCCGGCCGGAAGGCTTCGGTCGGCTCGCAATCGTCAACGGCAGGACTCCAACAGGGCCAACGCCCACTAGGAAAGAAACACGACCATGATCACCACCGGCCGTCTCGTGGCCTTCGTTGCTGGCATCATCTTCGCCGCCGCCGCCTCGCTGCTCACCATCAATGCCATGCGCAGCCAGCCGTCTCCGGCAGACGTGGCGTCCCAGCCCGCAAACGGCGATTTCATCCGGACCTATCTGCTGAAAAATCCGGAAATCATCCGGGACGCCCTCTTCGAGCTTGAGCGCCGCAAGGCGGAAGCTGAACAGAAGGAGCGCTTCGCGACGATCGACCAAAACAAGTCGATCCTGTTCGATTCGACCCGTCAGGCCGTTCTCGGCAATCCGAAGGGCGACGTCACGCTGGTGGAGTTTTTCGATTACAACTGCGGTTATTGCAAGCGGGTGCTTGGCGACATGAACCGTCTGATCGACGAATATCCGAACCTTCGCATCGTCCTGAAGGAATTTCCGGTTCTCGGTCAGGGCTCGGTTGAAGCCGCGCAGGTGGCGACCGCCGTCAACATGATCGCCCCGGAGAAGTACGACGCGTTTCATCAGGCGCTTCTGACCACCAAGGGACGCGCCAACGGCGCGAAGGCGATTGCGGTCACCGAGCAGATCGGCATCGACCAGGCGGCCCTGACCAAGGCTCTCAAGGATCCGGAAATCGGCGCCACGCTCGACGAATCGTATGGCCTTGCGAAGTCGCTCGAACTTACCGGCACGCCGTCCTACGTCATTGGCGAAGAAATCGTTTTCGGCGCTGTGGGTTATGACGAACTGAAGACCAAGATCGACGACATTCGGGCCTGCGGCTCCACATCCTGCTGATCCTGGTATTTTCGATATTAAGGAAGGCGGCGCAGGCGATATATCGACGCTCCGCGCCGCTTTCCTCCTCTTCAGGTTTCAAGATCACAAACCTTGGATTTTTGATTGAAACTTCCGCCAAATTATTGATTTAAAGTAATTTCTATATACTCTTGCCCGCGCTCAACATGCTGTGGGAGCATGGATCTGGAGCGCAAGCACAATCCGAAAACATCGTGTTTCCCGTATTCGGGTCCGTCGCAGATACGGCGAGATTTGTAGCCGGGAGGTGCGGCTGGCGCGTTTCAGGTCCTGCTTTTTTGCGCTACCGTTCACATGAAGGCTGACTTAAACGCGCGGGGGGTTTTCCTGCCCCTTGTGACCCAATATAAGGGGCAAACCGCGGCGTCGCCCGGCGCTTTGATATCCGGGACGCGCACAGTCAGCGAAACTCAGGACCGTCAGTCCCTCGCAGCATCGTCGGACGGGTCATTGTGGCGGAAGGCCTATGGCTTCACCCATCTTCGTTCTGAACGGACCGAACCTCAATCGGCTCGGCACGCGCGAACCGGAAATCTACGGGCGCCTGACGTTCTCCGACATCGAACGCCTGTGCAAGGACACGGCGGAAGATATCGGGTTCGAGCTGGAATTCCGCCAGACGAATTTCGAAGGCATGCTGGTCGAATGGATCCAGGAAGCCGGGGATCTGGCGCAGGGGCTGGTCATCAACCCCGCCGCCTACACCCACACTTCAGTGGCCATTCGCGACGCCATCATGACGGCCGATATACCCACTATCGAAGTGCACCTGAGCAACATCTTCACACGGGACGCATTTCGCCATCATTCCTTCGTATCACCAGTAGCCTATGGCGTAATCTGCGGATTCGGCGCCACTGGCTATCGATTGGCGATCGAAGTCCTCTCCGAAGTTATCCGGGCCTGAAAAGGGCAGCCGGTCTGAAACGAAAAGAAATATGTCAAGCAAAAATAAACCGATTGACCACGATCTGATCCGCCAACTCGCGACCCTGCTCGACGAGACCAATCTTTCGGAGATTGAGGTGGAGCAGGACGATCTGCGCATTCGTGTAGCGCGGCAGCTTTCCATCACCGCTCCTGTTGCGGCTCAGGCCGCTCCGGCGCCCGTTGCCGCCGCGCCGCAATCTGCGGGTGGCGAGGTTGTAGGCGCGGCGGCCGATCCTGCCAACCGTCCGGGCGTCATCCCCTCCCCGATGGTCGGCACGGCCTATCTTGCTCCGGAGCCGGGCGCGCGGCCGTTTGTCGATGTCGGTGAGACGGTACGTGCCGGACAGACGGTCATGATCGTCGAGGCGATGAAAACCATGAACCAGATCTCCGCTCCCAAGGCGGGTACGGTCAAGGAGATCCTGGTGGAAGACGGTCAGCCGGTCGAATTTGGCGAGCCGCTGCTGGTCATCGAATAGGCAGGGTTCATGTTCAGCAAGATCCTCATCGCCAATCGCGGCGAAATAGCCCTGCGCATTCTGCGCGCGGCGAAGGAACTGGGTATTGCCACCGTCGCTGTGCACTCCACCGCCGACGCCGACGCCATGCATGTGCGTCTGGCCGACGAAAGCGTGTGTATCGGCCCGCCTCTGGCGCGCGACAGTTATCTCAACATCCCCAACCTCATGGCGGCGTGCGAGATCACCGGCGCGGACGCGGTACACCCCGGTTATGGCTTCCTTTCGGAAAAGGCCCGCTTTGCGGAAATCCTGGAAGCCCACAAGATCGGCTTCATCGGTCCGTCTTCGGAACATATCCGCATCATGGGCGACAAGATCGAGGCCAAGCAGACGGTCAAGCGTCTGGGCATTCCGGTTGTCTCCGGCTCCGACGACGGCGTTACCGACGTCAAGGAAGCCAAGCGCATCGGCGCAGAGATCGGCTATCCGGTGCTGATCAAGGCTGCCGCCGGCGGCGGCGGTCGCGGCATGAAGGTGGCCAAGTCCGAAGACGATCTGGAAGAAGCCTTCCATTCCGCCCGTTCGGAAGCCCGCAACGCCTTCGGCGATGACGCTGTCTACATGGAAAAGTACCTGGAGAAGCCTCGGCATATCGAGATCCAGGTGCTGGGCGACGGTCAGGGCAATGCGGTGCACCTGGGTGAACGCGATTGCTCGCTGCAGCGCCGCCACCAGAAGGTGCTTGAGGAAGCGACCTCACCCGCCCTCAATGACGAGCAGCGCAACCGCATCGGTGGCCTTGTCGCCAAGGCTATGGCGGAGCTGAAATATTCCGGCGTCGGAACGATCGAGTTCCTGTATGAGAACGGCGAGTTCTATTTCATCGAAATGAACACCCGTCTTCAGGTGGAGCACCCGGTCACGGAGATGATCACCCGCATCGATCTGGTCAACGAGCAGATTCGGATCGCGTCGGGTGCGGAATTGTCCATGAAGCAGGAGAATATCCATCTCTCCGGCCACGCCATCGAGTGCCGTATCAACGCCGAGCACCCGCGCACCTTCGCGCCCTCGCCCGGCAAGATCACGTACTACCATCCGCCCGGAGGTCTGGGCGTGCGCGTCGATTCCGGCGTCTATGCGGGCTATTCCATCCCGCCGAACTACGACAGTCTGATCGGCAAGCTGATCGTGCACGGTCGCAATCGTGTGGAATGCATGATGCGTCTGCGCCGGTGCCTCGACGAGTTCGTCATTGACGGTATCGAGACGACGATCCCGCTTTTCCGCGATCTCGTGGACAATCAGGACATCGCCAATGGTATGTACGACATCCACTGGCTGGAAAAGTACCTGGCGAACAAGTCGGCTGACGAATAGACAGCCGCCAAGATTAAGGCAGGGACCGCGCCACGCGTGATCCCGCCTGTAATTCCCTTAAGGCAGGCGGAGAAATTTGACCGCGGCCTGCTTCAAACGACGATTTCGGCTGGTCTTATTGCGGCTGGCGACCTACTTAAAGATTGAGTGATACTTCCTCATCTCGAGTCACATAGCCTCTCATGGCATTGCATGACGATTCTCCGCAGCTCCAGATAACCCCACAGGTGCTTTTGAAAGCGTATGCCTGCGGGATCTTTCCCATGGCGGAGTCGGCGGAAAGCCAGGAACTCCACTGGATCGAGCCGACCTGGCGCGGCATCCTCCCGCTGCATACTTTCCATGTACCCCGCAGACTTAAGCGTACCGTTCGCTCCGATCATTTCGAGGTCGTGATCGATACCAATTTCGATGCCGTTCTGGACGGTTGCGCCGCGCCCGGCCCCGGACGACAGAAGACATGGATCAATGCGCCGATCCGCAAGCTCTGCGGCGAGCTATTCTGTCTTGGCCATTGTCATACGGTGGAATGCTGGCGCGAAGGTCAGCTTGTCGGCGGGCTCTACGGCATCGAGCTGGGCGGCGCCTTTTTCGGCGAGAGCATATTTTCGCGCGAACGCGACGCCTCAAAGGTTGCGCTCGTCCATCTGGTCGCACGTCTGAAAGCCGGCGGCTTTTCTCTGCTCGATACGCAGTTCGTCACCGAACATCTGATGACCTTCGGCGCGGTGGAAATTTCCAGGTACAATTATTCGATGCTGCTGGATCAGGCCGTCATGAACGATGCCGCGAGCTTCTATGCCGTGCCGAACCGTATGATCGGTGTCGAGGCGCTGGCCACGCTGGAAACCAGAACGACTCATCACCTCTGATCCGCCTTCGTTCCTGATCCTTGCATCAAATGCAAAACCGGCGCCGTCCTGGTGAACGACGCCGGTTTGATCTGTTACGGCTCAAGTTGAGGTTTTTCGCGCGGAATGTTCGGCGGCGGCGCGTTCGGGTCGCGCGGAGCGTTGCCCAGCGGATCGTCGGGGGCAACCTTCTCGATCACCGGCGGTCCGTCATAATTGTCCGGCGGCGGCACGTTGGAGGACTGCTTGCAGTCTGTCAGCCACACGTCATAGACGGGATGCTCGACCGCATGCAGACCGGGACTTGCCGCAAACATCCAGCCGGTGAAGATCCGGCGGACCTTCTTGTCGAACGTCACCTCGTCCACTTCAACGAATGCATCGGTTTGAGGCTGTTCCGTCGGCGGGCGCGAGTAGCACGCGCGCGGGGTAACCTGCAGCGCGCCGAACTGAACCTTTTCGCCGATATAGACATCGAACGAAATGATCCGGCCGGTGATCTTGTCGAGACCGGCGAACTCCGCCACCGGATTGGTGATCCGCTCCGCATGAACGGGTCCGGCGGCCACCGTAAAGACGCTCGCGATAAGGGGCGCCGCCAAACGACCTATCCTGCCAATCGTCATATTTTCTCCCGCGACCGTCTTTGCCGGTTGAGTTCCTGCGATTCGCGCATGGTGTAGCATCATCCCCGGCTAGGAAAATGGCAGCCTTGGGAACAATCCGAAATCGGTAGTTCCCCGAAGGCCGGGGAACCGCCGAACTCGGTCTTATCCCATCTGCGAAAGCCGGGCTTCGGCCTGCTCGACCTTGCCGCGCAGCTCAACGAACTCCGCCCGCTTTTCCTTTTCGCTCTCGACCATCTTGGCGGGTGTCTTTTCGACGAATTTCGGATTGGCGAGCTTCTTGTCGATTCGCGCGATTTCTCCGTCCAGCCGACCGCGCTCCTTGGCGAGCCGGGTCTTCTCCACGTCGAGATCGATCACCCCGGCCAGCGGCAGACACAAGGTCACGGTTTCCAGAACGATCTGCGCCGAGTCCTTGGGGGCGGTATCGGCATGTTCGATCTTTTCCACCCGCGCCAGACGCATGATCGCCGCTTCATTGGTGGCAAGCCGCGTCTTGGTCTCCTCGTCTGCACCGACGACGATGAGTGACAGGGTCGCACCTCCGGGCACGTTCATTTCCGCGCGAACCGAACGGATATGCGTGATGAGGTCGATCAGCCAGTTGATCTCCTCAGCGCTGTCGTCATCAAGCGGTGAGAGTTCCGGCCAGGGCGCGAGCGCGAGAAGTCCGGCACGCGCCGGCCCCTCCTCACCCGTGCGGGCCCACAGCTCTTCGGTCAGGAAGGGCATGAAGGGATGGAGGAGCTTCAGGATCTCGTCGACGACCCAGGCAGCGGTTGCGCGTGTTTCCGCCTTGGCGGCTTCGTCGTCGCCGGACAGAACGGGCTTAGCAACCTCGATGTACCAGTCGCAGAACGTGTTCCAGACGAAGCGGTAAATGCCGTTCGCCCCGTCATTGAAGTGATAGGCCTTGATCGCGTCCGTGACGTCGGCTGCGCACCGCGCCGTTTCCGTGACAATCCAGCGGTTGAGCGTTCCCTTCGTGGCAGTCGGGTCGAACCCGTCCACGCGCACGCATTCGTTCATCTGCAGGAAGCGCATCGCGTTCCACAGCTTCGTCGCGAAGTTGCGGTATCCGGCCACCCGGCTCGTGGCCAGCTTGATGTCGCGGCCCTGGGCCGCCATTGCCGCCAGCGTGAAGCGCAGAGCATCCGCACCGTATTCGTCGATGAGGGTGAGCGGATCGATGACGTTGCCTTTCGACTTCGACATCTTCGCACCCTTCTCGTCGCGCACGAGAGCGTGGATGTAGATGTCGGCGAAGGGCTCCTTGTCCATGAAGTGCAACCCCATCATCATCATCCGGGCGACCCAAAAGAAGATGATGTCGAGGCCCGTCACCAGCACGCTGGTGGGATAATAGCGCTTCACTTCCGGCGTATCGTCCGGCCAGCCGAGCGTTGAGAACGGCCACAGCGCAGAGGAGAACCAGGTGTCTAGCACGTCCTCGTCGCGAACGAGGTCAACCTTCTTGCCGTAATGCTTCTCGGCAAGCTCGCCCGCCTCGTCCTTGTTGTAGGCGACGAAGACCTCTCCGTCCGGGCCGTACCAGGCCGGGATCTGATGGCCCCACCAGAGCTGGCGCGAAATGCACCAGGGCTCGATGTTCTCCATCCATTCGAAATAGGTCTTTTCCCAGTTCTTCGGCACGAACTTCGTGCGGCCTTCGCGCACGGAAGCGATGGCCGGCTGGGCCAGCGTCTTGGCGTCGGCAAACCACTGGTCGGTCAGCATCGGCTCGATGACTTCGTGCGAGCGGTCGCCGAAGGGCTGCATGACCTTCTTGTTCTCGACGAGCGGCACGTCGTTGCCTTCCTCGTCCTTGACCGTAACGGCGAGACCGTCCGCGTTGATCGCGGCGATGATCTTTTCGCGCGCCTCGTAGCGATCGAGACCGCGATATTCATCCGGCACCAGGTTGATCGCATCGACCTCGGATTCGGAAGGAAGCTCGCCGTAGGCGACGATCGCCTTGGCCTTTGCCACACACTCGGCGTAGGCGGGATCGTCGGTGCGCATGGCAGCCTTCTCGTCCATCAGGCGATAGAGCGGGATATTGTTGCGGCGGGCGACCTGATAGTCGTTGAAGTCGTGCGCTCCGGTGATCTTCACCGCACCGGAGCCGAAGTCCGGATCGGGATACTCATCCTGGATAATCGGGATCAGGCGGCGGTATTCCTTCGGCCCGACCGGGATCTCGCACAACTTGCCGACGATCGGCGCATAGCGCTCGTCAGAGGGATGCACGGCAACCGCGCCATCACCCAGCATGGTTTCGGGACGCGTCGTGGCGATGGAGATGTAGTCGCGCGTTTCGCGCAGCGTGACGGTGCCGTCCTCGTCCTTCTCCACGTACTCGTAGGTTGCACCTCCGGCCAGTGGGTACTTGAAGTGCCACATGTGGCCGTCGACTTCCGTGTTCTCCACTTCCAGATCGGAGATTGCGGTTTCGAATTTCGGGTCCCAGTTGACCAGATGCTTGCCGCGATAGATCAGGCCTTCGCGGTAAAGCTGGACGAAAACCTTGAGGACCGCCTTCGACAGCCCGTCATCCATTGTGAAGCGCTCGCGCGACCAGTCGCAGGAGGCGCCTAGCCGCTTGAGCTGGTTGAGGATCATGCCGCCGGATTCGGCTTTCCACGTCCAGACCTTCTCAACGAAGGTTTCGCGGCCGATGGCGCGGCCGCCGGGTTCCTGGCGCTGGGCCATCTGGCGTTTCACGACCATCTGCGTTGCGATGCCGGCATGGTCCATGCCCGGCTGCCAGAGAACGTCGTTGCCGCACATCCGGTTGAAGCGGATCAGAATGTCCTGCAGCGTGTTGTTGAGGGCGTGCCCCATGTGGAGCGAGCCGGTTACGTTCGGCGGCGGAATGACGATGCTGTAGGGGTTGGCCCCCGCGCGCGCTCCAGCGCCCGCGCGAAACGCCCCGGCTGTTTCCCAATCCTGCGAAATCCGCGGTTCGGTCGCCGCGGCATCATAAGTTTTATCGAGCATGGAACCCTGTCTCGTCATTCTAGTTGCCGGCGCGCGAAAAGGAGAAGTCAGCGCGCAACGCCGCATTCGCTCGTGTAAATCGGATGGTCGCCGTCAAGTCAACCTGCACGCGGCGTCACAGCCGAAAAGGACCTTAAATGAAAACGCCGCCCGGGCGGGCAGAGCTTGCGAACAGCTTGCGCGAGAGCTTAACGCCTCCGCGTAACCCGCTCGATCTCCTGACGGACCATCCGCTCCACCATAGTCGGCAGATTGTCGTCAAGCCATGCCTTGATCATCGGACGGTGCATTTCACGCACCAGATCGTCAAGGGTGCGCGAATTCGCCGACAGGATCGTGTTGGACAGGCTGGAAAACGCCGAGTTGACCGCGCTGTCGGTCATTTCCGACATGAGATGCGCTTCCGATGTCAAAGACTATACGTCGTCGCGAACAGGCTTGTAGTCGAAGGCGGGTTTGGGCGCAGGCTCGGGCTCGACCGCAGCTTCGGCCATCTCGAAAGCCTCGTCGGCTTCCTCTTCGTCGGAGACGAAGGCCACATCGCCGGTATTAGGTATTTTCCGGAAGCCCTTCCACCATGTCCGGGGCTTCGTCAGCCTCTTCCATGGCCAGGTCTTCGGTCAGCTCAAGGACATCGTCGCCAGCGCCCTCGTCGTCCTCTTCTTCGTCGGACATCGCGGCAGCCATGTCGAAGTCGCAACGTCCTCTTCAGGCTCTGCCTCCATCTCCGGCTCTGCGATTTCTTCTTCTACGTCGAAATCGCCGCCATCGCTGTCGAACAGCTTATCGAGATCGTCCTGGGAGAGATCAGCCGACATATCCGGTTCTTCTACCGCCGCACTTGCCTCGGCGTTGTCCTGAGGCGCGTCATCATCGGAGATAATCCGGCGAATCGATGCCAGGATTTCCTCCATCGAGGGTTCCTCCGCCTGCCCGGCTTTCGCTATTTTACCCCTCACCAACTTGTTCTAGCAGGATCGCAAACCAGAACATCGACGTCCGGCTCTACGCAATTATACCGCGTCAACTGACCAAACAGAACCGAAACGCTTGAGTTACGCGACGATTCTCAACCGCTTGACTATAACGATTCTTTAACCAGTTCGGAAATTCCGGTCATTGCTATTGGAATCTTCCCCCGATTTACCGAAACAATTCGGCCCGGTGCTTGCACATGATCGGATGTATTTTCGGAATGGCGGTTCTTCGTAGAAGTACTCATCCCTTGCAGAACCGCACTTCAAACCACGACAACAGACGGGAGCTGCCTCAGCGCCCGTCCGGAGTACGCAGACCGAACCATTTGTCCCGCACCGCCTCATAATGCTTCTGCGGCTTATAGGCTGCGACATGAAGACCGAGATCCTGCGCGGTCAGACGTCCGACGGCGGAGACGAGGGAGAACGCGGCGACAACGCTGTCACGCTGCGCGGTGACAAGCGTGGACTTGGCGTCGATCAGTTCGTTCTGTGCGTTCAACACGTCCGGTGTGGTCTGCTGGCCGACGCGCTACTCCTCGATGACACCGTTCAACGAGAGCTGGGCCTCATCGACCTGTGCGTGCGCAGCCGTCACAGAAGCTTCCGCTGCCTGATAGTTGCCCCAGGCAGCCACGATCGAGGCCCGCACGCTGTCGCGTGCGGAATCCAGAAGGAGATCCCCGTGCGTTGCCGAGCTCTTCCTTGGCCTGTCGGACCTGCGAGGACACCTGCCCGCCCTGATAGAGCGGCACCGACACCCGCCCGACAATGGAAGCGCTGTCCGCATAGTCGTAGCTGGTCGTCGTCGAGGGGTTCCAGATACGGCCGACATTGCCTTCCACCGTGACGGTCGGGAGCATGTTGCCCTCCAGAACCTTCACGTTGAACTGGGCCGCATCGATATTGAACTGGGCGGCGATGATGTCGGGATGGTTGTCCGGCACCGGCTGCGAGTGCATCTTTCAGATTATGCGGCAGTATGGAGCTGATATTCGTGCGCGGCATTATCCGGCCCGGCTCCACGCCGATGACCTGCCGGAAGACAGCACGGTCGGCGTTGAGATTGGCGAGCGCCAGATTGAGCTGGGACTGGGCGGCGGCCAGACGAGCGTCCGCCTGGGCGATATCCGTGCGCGTTCCTTCGCCGACCTCGAAGCAGTCCTTCGCAGCCCGCACCTGCTCTCCGAGGAACTTGATGTTCGACCGGTTGAGCGAAACGATCGCGGTGTCGCGGATCACGTTCATGTAGAACTGCGCCGCCGAGAGCATGACGCTCTGCTCGGACGAGGTCAGCGAGGTGCGCGGAGCCTTGACGAGGGTTTCTGTCTGCCGAGTGCTGTGACGGTTCGAAAGCCGCGGAAGACCGCCTGCTGGATCCGTAGCCCAACGGTCGCGGTGTTGTAATAAAGCTCTCCGCCCGGCTTGAAGCTGTAAGAGGTGTGGCCAGCACTGAGATTGGCGAAAATCTGCGGACGCCAACTCGAAAGCGCCTGGTTCACGCCTTCGTTGGTGGCGTGCAACTGTGCCCGGGCCGCATTCAGCGAGGGATTGTTCGAATAGGCCATGGCCGGCGCATCGCTGATCGACTGCGCTTGTTGTGCTCCGGCTGCGAAAAAGAACACGGTGGAAGCTGCCGCCAGAGCGACGGCCGAAGTACGAATGGTCATTACGCCACGCCTCATTGTCGCACGGCCCCTGTTCGTCCCGCCTTCGCCTCCCCCCGAAGGAACGGCATATAACGTAGCGTCATCTGATCTCCCAGAGGCTAGCGCACAGCCGTTACGTTAACGTAACCGTCCCGAGGTCGGGCGCAACTTTTATCCCTATTGGGAAAACAGATTAGGCTGCGAGAGATGACAGTTGAACCCTTGCTTGAGCAACAAGGGGCAAAAAAGAGGGATGAGGCGAAACCGCAACAGCGATTTGAAAGCCAAACCGCGGCATTCTGCCGCCGCGCCGCCCTGCGGCATAGTGGCGCGTATTCGAATGGACCAGAAGGATGCGGGGATAAAACCTTACCCTGCGTCGAATATCCGAAGTCTCGCGCAGGGCTTTCAACGATCGAGAGTCGCCCCGGCCGAAGCCGGGACATGTCGGGAAGCGCCGTTACCGGCGAAACCTCAGAACACGAATTCGGGTGATTTCTCAAATCCCGGCAGCGAGGGCACGCAGGCGTTGAACGAGGCCCGGGTGCTGATCTCGCCTTCCGAACAGACCGTCAGCACGGCTTCCGCCGCACCGCCGCGTCCTCTGACGCAGACGAGACGACCGCCATCTTTGAGCTGTTCCTTGAGAGCGTCCGGGATTTCGTCGACCGCGCCTTCGATCAGGATCACATCGAAGGGGCCTTCGCATGCAAGTCCCTTGGTCGGATCGCCGCTCACGATCGCCGCATTGTCGATCCCCTGCTCCACCAGCTTCTCGCTGGCGGCTTGGGCAAGCGACTCGTCGGCTTCGACGCCCACCACCGAATTGGCGATGCGTGCAAGCATCGCCGTCGCATAGGCGGACGCGCAACCGACCACCAGAACGATGTCGGTGTTGTCGATATCCGCAAGCTGAACGAGTTTTCCGAAAACCTGTGCCGAGATGAGATAGCGGGCAGGACCGTTTTCATCCGCCGGCTTTATCTCAATATCGCCGTCGCTATAGGCGAAGGTGCGTTTGCCTCGGGGGACATAAAGTTCGCGCGGGACGGTGCCCATAGCGTCAAGAATACGATAGTCGGTGATATCGCGGGTACGAAGCTGGTTGTCCACCATACGGCGGCGCTTATCATCGAATTCGCCCATGACGCGTGTCCTGTCCGCTACGTTTTCCTTAGCTCTCCTAGAGGCCCGTGACAAGCATCGCGCCGCCTCCCCCGCCACCCGGTGCCAAAACATCGTCTTAAAATACCGACTATAGAGTAGACTTTTCACCAGGTTTCGTCACAGTCATACCGAACTATCCACTCACCCCCAATTTAGTTTCGCTTGCCCATTGTCGGTAGACGGAAGCTCTGCTAAGCAACCGGACGTCGTCGTCACCTCGCAAAAACGTGATTTGTCGATCGACCCTTCGAGGCTACGTGGCGGAGTGGTGACGCAACGGATTGCAAATCCGTGTACCCCGGTTCGATTCCGGGCGTGGCCTCCAAATTCTTACCTCCCCTTATTCCTCCCATCTTCAAAATTCGCCAGCGATGCGGATCGCTCGTGTATCGAGCGATACAGGCCTGTCACGCGTTCTAATTCCCCCGAACGCACAGGCTGCAATCGCTACCTCTTCCCTTAGGCATATCCGCTGACATGGGCTGCCAGTCGGCGGTTGCACCGGGGGCAATCCTTCCGCAGGCGAATCATGACCACATTGGGAAACCAGACTTTCTTCGGCGATATCCACCCAGGGCTGGTTCCCATTTTGCAATTTTCGCATTTGACATTCGCGATACGTTTTAGCCGTATCGGAGCCGAATCGATCCGGTTCCGTTAATCTCTCCGCAAGCTAATCCTTACGGCCGCGCCGGTCTGTTCGGTCAATTCCGCTCCGAAGATTTCGTTATGGTCGCGAGATAACGTATTCCGTTTTTTGTGCGGCGGTTAAAATAACCGATGCCACGGTCGAAATGATTTCCAAAAGTTGTTCCCATGAATCACGGCGGTAACATCAAGCAGGCGAAGGATCGTTACGGTTTCGTAATAGATGATTGGCTCGACCTCTCCACCGGCATCAATCCCCATGCATGGGGCACCGGAACCCTTGCAAACCTCGTTGTGGAAAACGACCTGACGCGGTTGCTGGATACCGCTTCGCAGCAGCTATTGGTGGATTCGGTCAGTAAAATTTGTCGCGCGCCCGTAACGTTAACGGTTGTGGCAACGCCCGGTACGCAGGCCGGTCTTTCCTGGATGGCGAACCTGGCGCCTGAAGGCGATGCGGCGATCGTCGCGCCGACTTATACGGGCCACCGCGAGGCATGGACGGCGGTCGGACGCCCGTTGCGAAACATCGCCAATCTGAGCGGGGCGGGCGACGCGACCACGGTCATCCTCGTCAATCCCGACAACCCCCGATGGAAGACGGCTTTCGCCGGATGAAATCCTTTCTGCCGCGCGCGATCTCAAGAAGCGCGGTGGCCTGCTGATCGTCGATGAGGCCTTTGCCGACGTGACGCCCGAAATCAGTGTCCTGCCGCATATAGGAGACGAACCCATCGCGGTGCTGCGCTCCTTCGGCAAGTTCTTCGGGCTGGCCGGTCTCCGGCTCGGTTTCATCGCCGCGCAACCGCCTCTTGCGAAGGCTCTTGAGGCATGCTTCGGTTCATGGGCCATATCGGGCCCCGCCCTGTCCATCGGCCGCGCCGCGATTACCGATATCGACTGGCAGATCAACATGCGAGCCCGGTTGCAGCGCGAAGCCGCGGTGCTGGATGACGTTCTCCGGAATGACGGGCTCAAGATCATCGGCGGAACGTCCCTCTTCCGGCTGACGGGCCACCGCGATGCATTTGCGCTGCACTATGCCCTGGCCCAGCGCCGTATCTGGACCCGTCAGTTCGATGATCATTCGACGTGGCTCCGGATCGGCTTGCCCGGATCGAGGGACGCCTGTGTCCGCCTGGCGGACGCACTGGCCGCCGCCCAACGCAACCTTGCAGGCTGAGGACCGGCGCACACGCATGCTCACCTCACCTCTCCCGACGCCTTTGCCGTTCTGGCCCTTGCTCTTGCGCTCGATGCCGTCATCGGCGATCCCCGGAGGCTCTGGCAGCGCCTTCCCCATCCCGTTGTGCTTATTGGGCATCTTATTGGTTTCATCGACAGGCATGCTAACACGCCGGCGTTTAGTGAAGGCACGCGGCGCGCCTTCGGTGGGATCTGCGCCCTCATTCTCTTGTTTGTATGCGGTGGTATCTTTGTATGCGGTGGTATCGACCTTGCGATCGAATGGGGGCTGGCGATGGTTTCCGTTGGCCCGTTCGTTCTTGCCGTTCTGGCCTCGGTGCTGTTGGCGCAGAACAGCCTCGTTCGGCATGTCGCTGCGGTCGCACGGGACTTGAACCGGGACGGAAAGCCGTTTCGATGATCGTCGGACGCGATCCGAGCGTGCTGGATGAAGCGGCCGTGGCACGCGCGGCGATTGAATCCGATGCGGAGAATTTCTCCGACGGTCTTGTGGCGCCCGCCTTCTGGTTCGCGGTTGCGGGGTTGCTGGCTTACAAGGCGTTCAATACGGCGGATTTGATGATCGGACACAAATCACCACGCTACCGGGCATTCGGCGAGGCAGCGGCGCGGTTGGATGATCTCGCCAATTACCTGCCCGCCCGCCTAGCAGGCCTCCTGATCGTGCTGGCGGCTCCCCCTTCGGCAGAGGTTCCCCGAGTGCTGCCTTTCACGTTATGATGCGCGATGCTCGCCGCCTCGCCTCGCCCAATGCGGGATACCCGGAGGCCGCCATGGCGGGGGCTCTGGACCGGGCGCTTGCCGGACCTCGCCAATATGCGGGAGGGGTCACCGAAGGCGATTGGCTGAATCAGGCAGCATCGGCCGATGCAACGGCTGCCGACATTCGCCGGTCCGTCCGGATCACATGGGCCGCGTGGGGCCTTCTGTTTGCCCTCGTACTCGTTATTGCCATCCTGTTGTTTTGAAGAGGAAGCCATGCCGCAGAACACCGATCCATATTGCCGGTTCCGTCGACGTATCGCCGTTTTCGCCCGCGGCTGAAAACAACAAGGAGCCGATCGCCGAGGTCTTGCGCGACGCCTTTGCGGACGCTCATCGGGTTCTGGAGATTGCCAGCGGCACCGGACAGCATGCCGTCCACATAGCCGCTCAACTTCCCGCTCTGACGTGGCAGTCGAGCGATTTGAGCGAAAACCTGCCCGGATTACGGCTGCGCCACGCGCAGGAAGCTCCGGCCAATCTCCTGCCTCCCATCGAGTTCGACATATCTCATCTGCCCTGGCCCGAGACGGGCGCCGATGCGATCTTTGCCGCCAATTGCCTGCATATCGTGTCGTGGCCGCTGGTCGAGGCCTTCTTCGAGGGAGCCGGTGGGACGCTGGCTGCGGGCGGAACGCTCGCCGTTTACGGTCCTTTTCAAATATGGCGGGGATTTCACGACGCAGAGCAATGCCGATTTCGACGCCTTTCTGCGCGAGCGGGATCTGGCGGCAGGCATCCGGGACTTCGAACAGATCGACGCGCTGGCGAAGGCTCAGGGGTTCGAATTCATTCACGATCACGCGATGCCCGCGAACAATCAGCTCCTTGTCTGGCGACACAACTGAACGGGCGGCTGAGTTTTGTTTCAGCGGCTCCTGGAGATCTGCAGGAGCACGTCGAGATCGACCGACCGTTCCAGGTGATCGGCGAGTGCGTCGAGCGCGCGCTCGACCCGGGCTTCATAGCCGAGGTCCGAGGCGCCGCCGAGATTTTCCAGAAACGTTGCCCGGAACACGTCGCTGCCGAACAGACCGTGCAGATAGGTTCCCATCAACCAGACCGTCGGCGGAGATCGCCCCGTCCGGGTGGCACTCGATTTCAATCAGAGGTCGGGCGCAATCGGCACCTGATGTCGTTCCAAGATGGATTTTATAGCCGGAGATTGGCGTGTCCGATGCCATGTGGCGACCGGTAGCCGTGGAAAGCGTCTTGTCCCCGGAAAGCACCGTTTCCACATCGAGCAGGCCGAGGTTTTCGGCAACGCCGGGCGCGCCCTCGACGCCTTGCGGATCGGCAACGTTGCGCCCGAGCATCTGATACCCGCCGCAGATACCGAGCACGGCTCCCCCACGACGGTGATGGGCGGCGAGATCGACATCCCACCCTTGCGCACGGAAGAAAGCGAGATCCGCTACCGTGGATTTCGAACCGTGCAGCAGCACGAGATCGGCATCGCCGGGGAGCGGCTTGCCCGCCTTGACCAGAATGAACTCGACGCCCGCTTCCATTCGCAAGGGATCGAGATCGTCGAAATTGGCGATTCGTCCGATGACGGGAACCGCTACCTTCACCGCACGAGCAGACGGGGCGTTGGCCGTGCTTCCGGTCAATCCCAACACATCCTCGGCAGGTAGGTCGGCCGCGTGCGGAAACCAGGGGATCGTGCCCAGCGCCTGCCAGCCTGTGCGCAGTGAAATATCACCCCGGAACTTGTTGATCAGAAAACCCTTTATCCGACTTCTCTCTTGCGGTTCGAGAACGCAATGGGTTCCGACGAGGGCGGCGATGACACCGCCGCGATCGATATCGCCGATGAGCACGACGGGGACGTCGGCGGCTTCCGCAAAGCCCATATTGGCGATGTCACCGGCACGCAGGTTAGTCTCCGACAGGCTGACTGAGCCCTCCACCAGGAGGAGGTCCGCCTGACCTTCCAGACAGGCGAAGCTCTCCAGAACCTTCGGCAGGAGATCGGCTTTCATGCGTCCGTAGTCCCGGGCCATGGAGGTCGCGATCCGGGCGCCCTGCACTATCACCTGCGCGCCGGTATCGGTCTCGGGCTTCAAGAGAACCGGGTTCATGTGCACGCACGGTTCAACTCCGGCGGCCTTCGCCTGCAAGGCCTGTGCGCGACCGATCTCACCTCCATCGATGGTCACGGCGGCGTTGTTTGATATGTTTTTCGGCTTGAACGGCATGACCTTCAGACCGCGTCGCACGAAGGCGCGCGCCAGACCGGCGACGATCATGCTCTTGCCGACATTCGATTCAGTTCCCTGGATCATCACCGCGGGCGGGCGTGTCATTCCCCGCCCTCACCATCGCTCGGCAATGAGACGAGATGGATTTCCATGGCCAGCCGCACAGCCGGACGCATGGCGAAGAGAACCAACCCGATCACGAAAAACCAGGTGCCCGCGTATTGCAGCGAGTCATAAAAGAAGAAGATGTTTCCCACGATGAAGGCCACGGCCGCCGCGAATTCCACACCCGTCCGAGCCATTTCGTAGCGCGTGGTGGTCAGGGCGTGCACCGGGGGTGAGCGTTCGGTTGTCATGGTCAAAAAGGGTCGGCATGGGGCCTCCGCGGGGTTTTCGTGTCACATGATGGGAGAGAGAGGACCACGCGACGATTTCATATTCAACAGGCCTTCGTATGCCGTTAAGTCAGCGTAAAATGCTCTCCGGATATCTGCCGATAAGCCTCGATGTTTCCACTACTTTTCCACGAAACATACAGAGATGTGGCCGTATCTGTCTTGATTGCCGCCAACTGGAAAGTTAGACGCGCCCTCCTACGCACCACTGACGCGAAATGTCTCATTCGTGCGGGTGCTGCGTCGATCGATCGGGCTGAGCCCATCCGATGCCGACCGTATCCGGTGGCATGTCGATCATCCATCCCCGCACCTCCGGCGGCCGTATGAAGCGGCCCTCGCAGACCGGCGGTTGCATGAGAACGATCCAACGGAGAAGACCAGTGTTCGTTATTTGGTCCGGTTGGGGTATCGCCATCCTTGCCACCGGTTTTGTGGGGGCCTTCATCACGGCCCTTTCCAGTCAGTCGCTCGGCTTTCCGGCTGCTTTCGCCATCGGTTTCGGCCTCACCGCGATCGGCAACTTCCTTCTCGCACGCTGGCGCAACGACCCGTCCCGCACGCGCCAGCTTGTCGATCCGCAGAGTGGTGAGACGGTCATCGTGAAGGGCCGCTCCAGCCTGTTCTTCATCCCCATCGCAGCCTGGACCTACATCGTCCTGGTGCTGCTCGTGGTCCTCGAAGTGATCATGATGGTGGGCAGCTAAATTTCCCGGCCGTCGCGATGCGTTCGATGGCATCGTGACGGCCGAAACCACCTCAGAACTCAATGCCCATCTGCGGCTTCACGCCGGAGCGGAACGGGTGCTTGATTTGGGTTATCTCCGTGACGAGATCGGCGATCTCGATCAGCTCTTCCTTGGCGTTGCGGCCGGTGATGATGACGTGAACATCCTCCGGCTTCTCATCGCGCAGGAAGGCCACGATGTCATCGAGCGGGATGTAGTCGTAGCGCAGCACGATGTTCAGCTCGTCGAGTAGGACGATGCGATACTCGCGTGACGATATCAGCTCCTTGGCCACGTCCCACGCCTGATGGGCGGCCGCGATATCGCGCTGGCGATCCTGCGTCTCCCACGTGAAGCCTTCCCCCATCCGCTTGATGGTGACGAGATCGGAAAAACGCTCCATCGCTTGACGTTCACCCCTCTCGATGCGCCCTTTCACGAACTGCACAACGGCCACTTTCATGCCGTGGCCAAGAGCTCGGAAGATCATTCCGAAACCGGCCGTCGACTTGCCCTTGCCCTTGCCGGCGTGGACGATGAGAAGCCCCTTCTCGATCGTCTTGGTCGACATGATCTTGTCGCGAGTGGCCTTTTTCTTCTTCATTTTTTCCGCGTGACGGGCATCGAATTCCGCCTCGCTCATGTCCTGCTTCGCCATGGCGTCTCTTTGTCGTGTAACGGGGGACCGCTTGTCGCGGCCCTTCCTCTCCTGGTCTCGTATTCCTAGACGGTGCGCACCCGAACGGGGTTGCCGGCGCGTGGCGCTCAGGCGTTTTCCCGCGATGGGCGCGCGAGCCTGTTCAAATAATCATAGGCGCTGTTGAGCTTCGGTCGCCACAGCCCCTGGTCTATGGTATCACGCAAACGATCGGCGATTTCGGCAAGCGCTGCCGGGTTCTTCTCTTCGATGAAATCGCGCTCCGTCTCATCTTCCAGATAGGCGGTGTAAAGCTGATCGAAATGATGGTCCTTGATCGCGTGGGTCGTCGCGGCGAAGGCGTAGAGGTAGTCGACGGTTGCCACGATCTCGAAGGCGCCCTTGTAGCCGTGGCGCATGACGCCCGCGATTCATTTCGGGTTGGCCGCCCATCCGCGCACCACCCGGGCGATTTCCTCGTCCAGCGTGCGCACCACGGGGCGCTCGGGTCTCGAGTGATCGTTGTGGAAGACACGCGGCGCGCTGCCTTTCAGCGTTTCCACGCTCGCCGCAAGGCCCGCCTTCGAACTGGTAGTAGTCATCGGAATCGAGAATGTCGTGTTCCCGGTTGTCCTGATTGTGGACCACGGCGTCGATCGCCTTGAGACGGGTTTCCAGTTCCGGCCGGGCCCCGGCGCCTTCCGTGCCGTCGCCATAGACGTAGCTGTCCCAGATCAGGAAGGCGTCGGCAAAGTCGACTCGCTCATCCCAGATGCCTTCGTCGATCAACGCCTGTAGCCCTGCTCCATAGGCGCCTGGCTTGGATCCGAACACCCGGTAGGAAGCTCGTCCGCCTCCAGACGATGGGCTTCGGCACTCACGCGCGCTGCGATCAGGTTCCCGTCCTCCGGCTCATGAAGGGCCGCCGCCGATCGAACCGCGCTGTCGAACAGATCGATCTGATGCGGGAAAGCATCACGGAAGAAACCGGAGATGCGCAAAGTCACGTCAATGCGGGGACGACCGAGTTCGGACAGGGGAATGATCTCTAAGCCTGTCACCCGTCCCGATCCGGGTTCCCCATATGGGCTGCACGCCGATCAAGGCCAGCGTCTGTGCAATGTCATCGCCGCCGGTGCGTATGTTCGATGTACCCCATGCGGTCAGCGCGATGGCGATCGGCCATTCGCCTTCTTCCTCGAAATAGCGCTCCGCCAACCGCTCGGCGGAAAGACGTCCGAGCCGCCAGGCCAAGGCGCTCGGCACCGCGCGCACATCGACGGAATTAGAAGTTGCGGCCCGTGGGCAAAACGTCTGACCGCCCCCTTGTCGGCGCCCCGGAAGGTTCCGGCTGGACAAACTTACCGTCAAGCCCGGTCAGAAGGGATGATATCTCCTCGTCTCCAGATAGTTCGACAGATTTATTAAGGTGTCTAAGAACCTGGTTTAAGACGGCTTTTGACTTCCCACATAAGCCTCTGCTTTTTCTAGATTTTCGATAATTTCAACTGCGGCCAGTTCGATGCGTTCCATCGTATCTCCGGCCGTACGCCACAAGCTGTCACTCAAGCTTGCGAGGGCCTCCGGCCTCTGCCCCGTCCAGGCCTCGGCCATATCGCAATCCAGCGGATCGAAAGGACGGGACAAGGCTGTCGGACCATTGGTCAATCCGAGATCCTCGGCGATCGCACGATGGAGACTTCCCTCGCCTTCGTCCGATCCACGCGGCACGCGCGCGAGCGCCAAGAGCAGGTTGCGCAACTGGACTCCGTCGGGAACGGTTCCCAGAATGTGCAATCCGTCGCGGATCTGCAGTTCCTTCAGATCGCACAGATGTGCGTCGATGCGGGTCAGCTTGTCGGAGCGATCCATGTCTCGCGTGATGCCGACATCCGCATCGAGACCATGGCGGGCGGGCGGATCGAAGATCTCGTTCTCCAGCGCCTCGGTCCGGCGCGGATCGACGCCGGAGGCGAGATAGTACTCGTCGAGCAGGCCCTCCAGTTCCACCGCCACGCCGTGGCTCTCCGCTCGGGTCATGGGCGGCGTCAGGTGATCGATGATGACCGAGGACAACCGCCGCTTGGCCTGCGAGCCCTCCCCGGGATCGTTGACGATGAACGGATAGAGGTTCCGGGACGGGACCGAGCACCGCTTCCGGATAGCACTCTTTCAGATAGCGCCAGAGCTTTGCCCGGCAGCCACTCCAGATTGCCGTGCTTGCCGACATGGACGACCGCGTCGACACCGAACTCCTCCCGGAGCCAGAAATAAGTCGCGAAATAGAAATGTGGCGGCACCAGATCGGGAGAGTGGTAGGTCTCTTTGGGATCGATGTTGTAGCCGCGCGCGGGCGGCACCGCGACGACCGCAGAGCCATACCGATGAATGGCGAGATGAAAGACAACACCATCCGCCAGGAATGGATCCTCCTCTGGTCCTTCTCAGCGCGCCGTCACGGCCTCACGGACGGTTGCCGGCAGAGCCGCGAACAATTCCCGATAAGCGTGCAAGCGTCATGCGCTCGCCGCCGCTGCGGGGCCCGCCCAGCGCGTTGGTCGGCCCGGACGTTGATCTCGGTCATCAACGCATCGGAATTTTCCGGCACGCGTGCCAGGGCATACCCCGCCACTTCCATCACCTTTAGGATTGCGACCGTTGAGGCGGGCGTATCCAGTCCCACGCCTTTGGCAAGTCGCCCGTTCTTGTTGGGATGGTTCGCCAGAAGCAACGCAACCTTTCGTTGCCTGGACGTTTTCCTCCCCAGCTTTGCCCTGTTCGCGGCCAGTTCGGCAACGAAACAGATCCGGTCCGGTTTGGGAACGAAACGAATGGGCGCGCTCTGGGTTTGCGAGTCGACGTCGCCCGCCTCCTTGAAGGAAACGGCCCGGGTGAAGATCCGACCATCCAGCTCGGGCAGCACCACATGCATGGCGAGATCGCGCGTGGACAGGCCACAATCGCTCTCCGCCCAGCCATCTTCGGATGACGATGAAAAAACCACCTGCAAGATCGGCCGCCTAGGTCCGTCGAGAATCGTCGGGCGGAACACGCCTGCCACGGTGGAAAGCGCAAAGGCCGTGGCATTGATCACGACGCTTGGCGGGGTTTCATCGAAAAACCCTTCCAGGACGGCCGCCGAAGATGCCTCCTTGAGGCTCGCCACGAAAACGGGGAGCGCGTTTACTCCGGCAGCATCAAGGCTCTCGATCAGGCGCGCGACGGGCTCCGTCGCAGCTCCTTGCACCAAGGCCCGATAGAAAACGATCGCCGCGACAGGCTGAGCGGGATCGCGCCAGCGGGCCTTCAAACTATCGATGGTCGGCGCGGCGACGCCGGGCCACCACAGGCCCGCCCGTGGGATCAGGCGTGGCAACGGCGGTTCCTCTGCCTTGCCGATCAGATATCCGGCAAAACGAAGCGCATGGAGAAGGTTATCCGCCCCGCCTTCCACGCAGTAGCGCCAGAGCCGCTCGGTGACCTCCGGTTCAACGGTCGACCAGGCGGCGAGCTTTTCATCCCACTTGTCGTGGCCGGGCACCACGACGAGCTTGATCTTCTCCGCCCGCGCCGTCTCGGCAAGACGCTCCAGCCCGTAGGACCAATAGGCCTTGCCGTCCAGAAGACGCACGAAAACGAGCTTTGCACGCGAAACCGTTTTCTCGACATAGAGATCGACGGAATAGGGATGGCCCAGCGCCATCAAGCTCGCCAGACGCACGCTCGTGGCCTCACCCAGCTTGTGCGCAGCCTCTGCAAGCCCGGACAGCTCCGTGTCCGCAACCGACAACACGAGGATATCGCCGGGCGACTGACCGAGATCGATCGCCTCGTCGCCATCATCGACACGTCGCGTTTGAGAGACCTGAATATGTATGGTGAGGAAGCATCATCTTTTTGAGCAATGCAGGGTGAATTCGCGGTGATCTCGCCGGTCGGCGAAGCGAACCCTTATTCGACGGGCTCGGCCTCAAGCACGGCCTCGATGCGCGCCTTGTTGATGCCCTTCAGACCGATCACGACGAGCCCCGGCTTCTCTTCCGCAGCCGGTGCGAACCATGCCTCCACCCGAGGGCCCATGGCCTGCACAACGACGGGAGCAGGCTTTGCCGCAACCCACATGTGCCCCTTGACGCGCAAGACGCCCGGAACCGCGACCGCCGCCGCAACCCGCGCCTTGGCATCCGCCAGCGAGACCGCCGGCGGCACGTGAACCACGAAGCTCTCAAACTCGTCGTGGTGATGATCATGATGGTCGTGGTCGTGATGGGCGCTGCGACTGTCCATGTCGTCCTCCGCCCCGCTTTCCAGTCCGAGCAGAACCTCGGCGGGCAGTCGGCACATATCCGATTTCAGCATGGCGACATCGGTGCGCGCGTCCTGAGCCACCCGGGCCTCGATCTGCGCGATCTCGCTCTCGTCGCACAGACCGGATTTTGCGAACACGATCAGGTCCGCGCAGCGCAACTGATCCTCGAACAGCTCCTCGATCGGGCTTTCGTGATCGAGTGCCGTATCGGCGGCGCGCTGGGCAGCGACAGCGCTTTCGTCCATCGCCACATGTCCGTCTGCCACCGCGCGGACATCGACGACCGTGACGACCCCGTTCACCGTGACCCGCTCGCGCATATCCGGCTACTGGAAGGCCCGAACCAGGGGCTGCGGCAGAGCGAGACCGGAAGTCTCGATCACGATGTGCTCAGGCGCCGGATCTCGCTTCAGAAGCGCCTGCATCGCGGGCAGGAATTCATCGGCCACCGTGCAACAGATGCAGCCGTTGGTGAGCTCTATCACCTCATCCGTGCCACAGTCCGGCACTCCGCACTCCGACAGCATGCCGCCATCGAACCCCATATCGCCGAATCCATTGACGATGAGAGCGATGCGCTTGCCCGCGGCACTTTCGATGAGGTGGCGTACCAGAGTGGTTTTGTCGGCTCCCAGAAATCCGGTGATAATCGTGGCGGGAATCTTTGCGGGCCTCATGACTGGCCTCCTCGGGTTTGATCGCTCTTGAGCGTCAGCGACAGTCCCGCCGCAATGAAAATCACATCGGATGCGACCGATGCCACCGCCTGATTGAGGCGGCCCTGATGATCGCGAAAGGCGCGGCCCAGCGCCGTTTCAGGCACGAGACCCAGCCCGATTTCGTTCTAGACAAGAATGACCGGCCCCTTGCAGGCCGCGATGGCCGCGACCAGGCGGTCCGTTTCGCTCTCCACGTCCCGCTCATCCAGCATCACGTTCGTGAGCCACAGGGTCAGGCAATCAACCAGCAGCGCGCGGCCTTCCCCACCTTCAAGATCGAGCACGCCGGCGACATCGAACGGTTCTTCGATCGTTTTCCATTCGCCGCCGCGCCTGATGGTGGGCTATGCGCTCCGTCATTTCCTCATCCATGGCGCGGCCGGTCGCGACATAGATCCTCTCAAGCTCGGAATTTTCCACCAAGCTTTCCGCATGGCGGCTCTTGCCTGACCGTGCTCCACCGAGAATTCAGTGTTTTTCGTTTCATTCGTGCCGCCTCAACGCCCTATCTGGCTTTCCTTGCCGTCCGGCCCATCGGTATCGGGCGAGCCGCGATCGTGCCGTGGAGGGCACGAGCGACTGGCAAACAAAAATTTCATCGGAAGAACGCACCCGCGCTCGACAGGGGAGAGGCTCAGCGGCCGGGCAAGGCCCAACCGAGACCGACGGAGCCAGCGATGCCGCTCGACCGGAGGCAAACGCTGCGCCGGTTCCATGCAGGCAGCACGCGCGCACGTCGAAGGCCGCACGAAGATTCGGGGAAAACGACTGGAATCATCAAACCTCTCCTCAACCGTCCGCCCGACGGTATTTTCGCAGGATTTCATCGTGTGTCGGCTGGTTTCCTGGCTCGCGGGTCGTCACATCTCCCACGTCTCCCACGCTTTCCCGGATTTGATCGGTTGCGATGCGCTTGACCGACCGTCTCCAGTGGCATTTTGCGGGGATGCTCGCCGCTTACAGTTGCGGGGGCAGCTGCGGCCTGGGGGATCCGTTCGGATCACCGTCACCGCATTTGATCCCCTCAAATGTGACCCGTCGGGGAACCGGTCCGGATGTTGTAACCGCTTGTGGAAATGCCCTCAAGGTATAAGGAGGGCGCGCGCAGTGCGGTCCACTTGCAAAGCTGGCAAAACCCTTGGAATACGGGCATTCCCTCTGGTGCCGTGCCATTTATCGGAGCAGGATGGTTTCGGTTCATCCACATTTTTTGCGCATCGGGACTTGGCAAGCGCATTTGGCATTGATATAGCCTCGTCCATCGCCGCGCCACTGACGCGGTTGACCTGTTCCCCGGTAGCTCAGTGGTAGAGCAAGCGACTGTTAATCGCTTGGTCGCTGGTTCGAGTCCGGCCCGGGGAGCCAATTCCCTTCCCAAGCCTCTGATTTCAAAAACGTCTTTTTCATCAGGCAGTCGTCCAGGTACGCGTTGTGCTACACAACGAGGTACACACGGGCGTATTCATGTGCCTGTTTGCGGCGGGAAGCGGCTCTGTTTGCCCTGCCGCTGAAGAGGGCACGTTTCCCACCTCCCGATATCTCCTCTCTTGACTCTTTTCCGTGCATTTGGTTCTAATAGAACAAAATGAGAATGTTTATACAGCCCGGCATGGCCGGACGGAGCAGGCACGGATCATGGAAAGAAGGAGCAGCCTCTCCGCTCTGAGCGAAATCGCGCATGCCCGCACACCCGAAGGGCCTCGATTGTCCATTGGAATCGAGAGGATCGATCGCATGCTCGGCGGTGGGCTCGTGCGCAATGATCTGCATGAGGTGCGATGCGCTCACAGTCGCGAGATCGGTGCGACGACGTGGTTCGTATCCGCGTTGCTGGCGCGTCTGCAGGAAACGAAGCACGGGCGGGTCATCTGGGTGGCGACATTGGCCGCGTCTGCAGATGCGGGGTGCTTTTCCCGCAAGGGTTGGCGCAGACGGGCCTTGATCCGGCCGGGCTGGTTCTCGTCACGCCCAATGACCTGTCCGGAGCGCTGTGGGCCGCCGATGAGACATTGAAATGCCGGGGCGTTGCCGCGGTGGTGCTCCAGATCGAGGGTAATCCGCACCGCTTCGACATGACCGCGACGCGACGCCTGATGTTGCGGGCGCAGGCCAATGGTGGGTTCGCCTGCATGTTACGTTAGAGCGGCGAGGTGGAGGCCAGTGCCGACCTGACCCGTTGGCGGGTGGAGGCTTGGCCGAACGTTCATGCGGGCGAAATGCCGGAAACGATGGCGCCGCGCTGGCGCGTAACGCTTGAGAAGAACCGCGAGGGTCGGACGGAGGAATGGTCACTCGCATGGAACAGCGGATGTAAGGCTTTCGAACATGTCCCCGACACGTGTTCCGCAAAGGGTACCGGCTTCACGCACTGCCGAGCGACCACGGGGCAAATGGGGCAGTCGTGGCGTTTGGGGCCGCGCTCTGATGCTCCGCCCATCGTGGTGGTCGATACGATAAGGAATGCCCTGCGCATCGTGGCTTGCGACGAACATGCTGCCAGCCTCGGTATCAAGGTCGGGTAGAGCCTGAGCGATGCGCGCGCTGGCCCCGGATCTGGAAAGCGTCGCGCATCAGCCGCAGGAATTGCAGGCTCTGCTGAAAGTGCTTTGCGAGTGGTGCGGACGCTACACGCCGTTGGCCGGGCTCAGCGGATCAGATGGGTTGTTCCTGGATATCAGCGGCTGTGTGCACCTGTTCGGCGGCGAGGAAGAGTTGCTCCTGGATCTGGAGCGACGCCTCGAGCTTCGGCACGCCCGCGGCCTTAGGTGGACAACGCGAGGCGCTAGCCCCCTTGCCGTTTACCGCCCTGCGCCTGAACGAGGCGCTGGTGACGGATCTCGCCCAACTCGGCTTCAAGATGATCGGCTGCCTGATCGACGTTCCGCGCGCACCTCTTGCCCGGCGGTTCGGGCAGGATCTTCTGCGCCATCAGGACGAAGTTCTCTCGCCCCTGATGCCTGTCGCCGATCTGACATCGGAAAAGCGTTTTGCCGAACCGATCGTCTATGAAGACGACATCCTACACACGATCGATCAGCTGGCCACCAATATCCTGCCGCTGTTGCAAAGACGCGGGCTTGGGGTGTGGCAATGTGAGATCAAGCTCTTCCGGGTCGACGGCCAAATTCTCAAGCTTGCGGTCAGCGCCTCCGCTCCGCTGCGCACGCCCAAACGGATTGCGGCCCTGTTCCGCGAGCGACTTGCCAGCCTGCATGACGACTGGGACGTGGGGTTCGGTTTCGATGTCCTGCGTCTCGATATCCTGCATGCGGATACCTTCGAGGAGAGTCAGTCGGGTTTCGGGAGTACCGGAGACGTCGAGGCTGAGCGGGCCGCCCTGATCGACCGACTGGGCGCGCGCCTCGACACGGACCGCATCCGTCAATTCGCCTTCGCCGATACCCATATTCCCGAACGCAGCTTCGCGCTGCTTTCCGTCGGGCAGGCAGGCCCCTGCGAGAACATCCCCCTGCCCGACGCTCAGCCGGAATACGGCTCGACGCGCCCCTTGCTGTTATTGTGGCAGCCGGAACCGGTGGAAGCCATCGCGCCCGTGCCGGACGGGTCGCCCATCCGCTGACGCAAGGCGCTTTACGAGACGCGCCATTCTGAGGGGCCGGAGCGCATCGCCTGCGAACGGTGGCGCGACGGGCGCGGGGCCTTCAGCCGGGACTATTTCCGCGTCGAGGATACGCGCGGCTATCGCTTCTGGCTCTTTCGCCACGGCCTTTACGAGCGTGAGACCGAAACCCCACGCTGGTACATGCACGGGCTCTTTGCATGAGCGAGCCCGACACGCCCCGCACGTTGCCCTATCGACCAGATCCCGCTTATTGCGAGTTGGCGATGTGCAGAAACTTCTCGTTCCTGCACGGGGCCTCGCATCCGGAAGAATTGATCGCGCAGGCAGCGCGTCTCGGACTTTCCGGCGTAACCCTGATCGACCGCAATTCGCTGGCCGGCGTGGTGCGCGCGCATATGGCGGCCAAGGAAGCCGGCATTGCCTATGCCCCTGGCTACCGACTGGTCTTTGCCGACAAGACGCCGGATATCCCTGTCTGGCCGGAAGATCGCAAAGTCTACGGCAACCTGTGCGAATTGCTGACGCTCGGCAAGCGCCGCGCGCCTAAGGGTGGGTTTCATCTGATGCTGGATGATTTTCTGGCCCTCGGTCGGGGGCTTCTGATGGCTGTCTTGCCGGGTGCACGGCTCGACAAGACGCTCACCGCCTGTCTGACATCGCTGAAACAGGCTTATCCCGATTATGTGCATCTCGCTCTGGTGCGCCGATACGGATCTACCGACCAACGCCGCATGGCCCACATAACAGAGACCGCGCGCCGTCTCGATATTCCGACGGTTGCCGTGGGCGATGTGCTCTACCATCATCCGGATCGGTGGCCCTTGCAGGATGTCCTGACCTGCATTCGCGAACACGCGAAACTGACGGATATCGGCCGACGGCTCGAACCGAATGCCGAACGTCATCTGCATGCGCCGGAGGAAATGTTCCGGCTGTTTGCGGGATCCGAGGCGGCCCTTATCCGCACCCAGGCCCTTTTCAAACGCATCCGTTTCTCGCTCGATGAGTTGCGTTACCAATACCCCGAAGGTCCGATCTTCGAGGAGCTGGGCGGCATCCCCCTGCCCTCCCAGCAAGCGTTGGAGAAGCTGGTTGCAATCGGGCTGGAGCGGCGCTATCCGGACGGCGCGCCGCAAAAGGTGCTTGCGGCCATCGCGCACGAGACGCAACTGATCGCCAAGCTCGCCTATGCCCCCTATTTCCTCACCGTCTACGACATTGTGCGCTTTGCGCGCTCGCAAGGGATCCTGTGTCAGGGTCGTGGGTCGGTCGCCAATTCGGTCGTTTGCTATTGCCTAGGGATCACCGAGGTCGATCCGGAAAAGGTCGATCTCCTGTTCGAACGCTTCATTTCTGAAGAGCGCCAGGAGCCGCCCGACGTCGATTTCGAGCATGAGCGGCGCGAGGAAGTGATCCAGTACATTTATCGCAAATACGGGCGTGAGCGCGCAGGGCTGACCGCGACCGTCATCATCTATCGGGCGCGCTCCACCATTCGCGATGTCGGCAAAGTCTTCGAGCTATCGGAAGATGCCATCACCGCGCTGTCGGGTACGCGATGGGGAAGCAGTTCGCGCGACATTGGGCTGGCCGACGTCGAACGCGCGGGCTTAAACTCAAAGTAGAAGAATTTTCTTCAAATTATTGATATTAGACGACAAATTTTCATTTTTCCCCGTCACTTTTCTCAGCATGTCGGCGGCTTTGTCATCACGCGCGACCGGCTGTCCACGCTCATCCCGATCGAGAATGCGGCCATGGAAGATCGCACGATGGTGGAGTGGGACAAGGACGGTCTGGACGGTCTCGGCATACTGAAGATCGACGTGTTGGCGCTCGGCATGCTGACGTGCCTGCGCCCGACCTTCACTCTGCTTGAGGCGCATTACGGGCGATATGAAACGCTCGCCTCGCTGCCGGAAGGCGATGTGCCCACCTACGATATGATCTGCCGGTCCGATACTATCGGCGCCTTCCAGGTGGAAAGTCGGGCGCAGATGACCATGCTGCCGCGCTTCCGGCCGCGTTGCTATTACGACCTTGTCATCGAGGTCGCGATCGTGCGCCCCGGCCCCATTCAGGGCGACATGGTTCATCCCTATCTGCGTCGACGGCAGGGGCTGGAACCAGTGAGCTATCCCAAGGAGGAACTGCGTCAGGTACTTGGCAAGACGCTGGGCGTTCCGCTTTTTCAGGAGCAGGTGATGAACATCGCCATCGTTGCCGCCCATTTCAAACCCGGAGAGGCCGACCGGCTGCGCCGCGCCATGGCAACGCTCCGACGGGTCGGCACGATCGGCTCATTCCGTCGCAAGATGGTGGAAGGCATGGTCGCCAACGGGGATACGAGCGTGACTTTGCCGAACATTGCTTCCACCAGATCGAGGGCTTCGGCGAATACGGCTTTCCCGAAAGCCATGCAGGGCGAGTTTCGCCTTGCTGATCTACGTTTCCTGCTGGATGAAATGCCACTACCCGGACGCCTTTTGCGCCGCCCTGCTCAACCCGCAACCCATGGCCTTCTACGCCCCGGCCCAGATTGTGCGCGATGCCCGTGAGCATGGGGTCGAGCTTCGCCCGGTCGACATCAACCATTCGCACTGGGAAACGACGCTGGAGCCGGACGCGGCACGAACCGAGATCGCCCCTCAGCACCGGGGAATGATCGGCACCGTGAAAAACACCCATGCAGTGCGCCTCGGGTTCAATCGCATCAAGGGGTTCAGCGAGGCGGACGCGGAAGCGCTCGTTCATAACCGGGCGCGCGGGTATGACAGCATACGGGATCTCTGGCTGCGTTCAGGCCTTTCAAGAAGCGTTCTGGAGCGCTTGGCGGAAGCGGACTGCTTCCGCTCCCTGGGGTTTGACCGGCGTGCCGCGCTCTGGCCGACGAAGGCACTCGATCCTCTGGCAGATGACGAGCGGCTCCCGCTTTTCGCCGGAACCGAGACGCGGGAGCCGGATGTCGATCTTCCGCCGATGCCGCTCGGCGAACATGTCATCATCGACTATCGCGCCCTGTCGCTTTCCCTGAAGGTTCATCCGCTTTCCTTCATCCGGGAGCGCCTTGCCCGAGCCCGATATCGACGCAACGTCGAACTGCAGACGCTTCAATCCGGTCGGCATGTGCAGGTCAGCGGGCTGGTTCTCGTGCGACAACGGCCCGGATCGGCCCGCGGCGTCATCTTCGCCACCATCGAGGATGAAAGCGGCGTGGCCAATATCATCGTCTGGCCGAAGGTTTTCAAGCGCTATCGAGCAGTGCTTCTTGGAAGCCGTTGTATCGGCGTCAGAGGCAAGCTGCAGAACGAGCAAGGCGTCATTCATATCGTCGTCAGCCACCTGGAGGACCTGACGCCCTGGCTCGCCGCGCTCTCCATAGAGGCCGCGGACATGGTCACACTCGCCAATGCCGACGAGGTTCGCCGTCCCATTCCCGAGAGATTGCCCGCAATGCAAGCGACATCGCCCCTCACCCGATTGCTGAAGGATGCCCCTGAAATCAGGCAGGATCTGGAACGGCTGACAATCACCGAAACGGTGAAACATGCCCTTCCGAAAGGACGCAACTTTCACTGATCAGACGGCGGTTTCATATCCCCATGACTGTACCGCGTCATTATGTCCTTTCGAATTCGTCTAAACTCACAGCGGGAATAGCATTTATTAAGAATATTTCATATATCTTTAAGTAATTAGTGAAAACAGATAACCACTCGCATTACATTTATGCACCCTTGACTCCAGAAATATTGACACTAATTTCATTTCAAAATGGAACGATTTCAACGACACGAGATCAGTCTCCACTCAAAGTCGGTCGGTATGAAGACACAATTCTCTACTCCTGAGGCCGAGGCATCCGTCGCAACCGTTTTTCGTATAGCGGCAAGCGATGCCCTGGTCGTTGTCCTAACATTTCTCGTCATGTTCATGGGCGTAGGTCAGATCAGCGCCGAAGCCGGGCTGTCCGCCCTGCAGACTGCCCTCATGACCGGTCTGACCGTTGCCGCCCCTGCGCAGGCGGTAGCCATGCAGATTTTGACCAACGACGGCGCAGTCGCCGGTGCCTGGGTTGCGGCCGTCGTCGTCATCAATCTTGCGCTTCATCGTCATGGTCACCTCCGTCCTCGGCCGTCTGCCGGAGACGAATTTTGTGCGCGGCCTGGGAAGCGTCGACCTGATTTCGGCGAGTTAGTTCGCCGTCATCCTGCCCCGGTTGATGGAAAAGCGTCCGCCGCGCCCTCTTCTTTATTGCGGCATCGTCGGAGGGCTCTGTTCCGGCTCCGCCACCATCGGCGCCGTTGCCGGGCATCAGCTTGCGGCCTCCGTGCCGGTTATCGTCGGCGTCACCCTCGGCGCGATCATTCCGATCTACTTCGCCACTCTGATCGCCAGGCAGAAAAAACAGCGCACCTTGATGGTCAACGCCCTCTTCGGCGCCATCCTCGTCCTGCTCGCCGTGCCCGAACTGGATTCGCTTGCCCTTCTCATTCTACCTCTGATCGTTGCGGCGATCACCATGGTGGTCGATCAGAGGAAGAAGTCCGATGCATAATGTCGTCTTCGCTCAATGGCAGCTCTGGGCCGTTGCCGCCGGAGCCGGGCTCGGCACGTTGATGCTCCGGATCATCCCGCTGATCGCACGCGACCAGATCGGCGGCGAACGCATCCGCGAGTTCTTCGATCGTGCGGGTTACGGCATTCTCGGCGGCATCGTCGCAACGTCGGCGCTGCGCTCCGGCCACAACCTTTTCAAGATTTAGCCCACGATCGGTGCGGTCGTGGCCATCGTCTGCGTGGTCGTCGCCTTCGTGATCGCCGTCTGGAAGGGCGGCACCATCGTGCCGACCATCATCGAGCTTGCCGGCTTCGTTGCCGCCGGCATGTTCTATCTCGGATAAAGGCTTCGGCGTCGTCTGGCGGTTTACTTGCCGTCTCGATGCTCCAATGGTCGCAGCTCCGAGCTCGCACGGCCGACAGAACAAAACGGCCACAGTCTCCCGCGATGGAGGCTGTGGCCGTAATCACGACAGACACACGCTTCTGATGCCCGTGCCGCTCCGTCGGATGGATCGTTCCGCTATCAGGCGGCCGACGTCTTCTGGATGATCGGATAGGAGCGCTTGACGGTGACGGCGACAACAGCCGCGATCCCTGCCTTGACGACGTCGCCGATGACGAAGAACGCCGAGGCGATCGTGGCGTCGACAATCGACAGGTTCACGTAATAGGCGGTCCAGACGATACCGATCGCATAGAGAACGATGATCCCGTCGATGGCGCAGTAGATGAACGAAGACACCACGTTCAGCTGACGCCAGCCCCACTCGTGCAACAGTCCGATCACGAATGCGGCGACGATCCAGCCGAAAATGTAGCCGGACGACGGGCCATAGAAGATGCCGAGACCGCCGCGGCCGCCCGACAGAAGCGGCAACCCCACGGCAACCAGCGCCAGAGAAACAGCAGGATGGAAAACGTGCCGCGTCGTGCGCCCAGGACGGCGCCGGCCAGCATGACGCCGAGCGATTGTGCGGTGACCGGCACAGCGATGACCGGCAGCATGATCGGCGGAAACAGCGACAGCGCTGCCGTCAAAGCAGAGAAGAGCGCGATATAGACGATGTCTCTAGTGGAGGTTCGTTGTCCGTGCATGTTTTCCTCGATGAGGTTGTATTCGCCCTGTTTGCGAACCGCGCCGGCAGTTCATCGTCATCGTCATAAGGCGAGCGTGCTTCAATTGCATCGGCGACATCTTCCGCCATCCGCAGCGACCGCAACACAAGCGGCAGCGCCAGCGCGATCGGATTGGAACCAAGCCCGCGCGCGCTGCGCATTGCGAATTTCCTGGCTCTGTCCGCCAATGACCGGAATAAACCGCAACGCCAGGGAGAAGGCCAGACTGACCTTCTTCGGATCGACGCCGAAACGCCGGAAGGGCCCGAGCGCCTTTTCGATCACAGCGATCATCGCGTCGTCAACGTCACCAGCATCGCCAGCAGGGCCAGAGCCGCGATCCGCAGGACCACCATTGCCGCGAGATCCCACGATTCGATAAATCCCTGGACGACGAAGATGAGAACGAGCAGCCACTTCAGCGGGCTGATCTGTTGATACGCCTGCCGCATCGGGATCTTGGCGACGCGATACAATCCAAGCGCAACGGCGAGTACCACGACCAGTTCGCGCCAATCGCCGAGCAGCATGATGCCGGAGGCGACGACTGCCAATGCAACGAGCTTCGTTCCCGCACCGAGGCGGTGAATGGGCGACACGGTGAAGGGATCGCGAATCTCACTCATTGCATCCGCTCCACATAGAACTTGAGCGCGGGGTCAGGCTCGTCATCAGCAATCACCTTGCCATGATCGAAGACAATGACGCGATCGAAATGCTCAAGCAGCGGCAGATCGTGTGTAACGATGATTACCGTCTCTTCAAGATCGGCGATCACCCGCGCCACCTTGCGCGCATTGCGCAGATCGAGAAGCGTTGTTGGCTCGTCGAAGACCACGCAGTCCGGACGGGTGACGAGCACGCCGGAAAGCGCCAGAAGCTGCTTCTGGCCGCCGGAAAGAGCGTGAGAGGGATGATAGCGGAACGGGCCCAGACCATACCGGTCGAGCACCTCTTCCACGAGCGCCCCGCGTTGAGCTTTGGGCTGCTTCAGTTCCTTGAGCCCGAAGGCCACGTCTTCCTCCACAATGGGGAAGACAATCTGATTATCTGGGTTTTGGAATACGAATCCGACTTTCCGGCGGACGGCCTTGCCGTTCTTCACCGTGTCGAGCCCATCCACGAGAACTTGTCCCTTCGTGGGAACCCGGAGCCCGTTGAGGAACCTTGCGAACGTGCTCTTGCCCGAGCCGTTCGATCCGACGATCCCGATCCGCTTTTCGGTCAGCGTAAGATCGATTCCTTTCAAAGCTTCGAAAGTATCAAACCGCTGATGCACATGCACATCGCGGACTTCGAACGTCGTCATTCGGTTTCTGCCCTTAGAACGTTTGAAGTCGCCACACGCCTTCCGTAGGGAGAGGTACGCGGCGATTGCAAGACAAGTCATTTGCAATTTTGAGTTGCTTATCCCGGATAAGGACTAAACTTGCCTCTTTTTTAACACCAACCCTTGAAACGCTAGCGTTTGCGCTTCAAATTTGGAGTGGTTCCAAGCTTCGTTCTCTGATTGGCCCTCGCCAAAGGATTATCCAAACAGAGCGACGAGAGCCATGTAACCAAGCGACGGGACGACCAGGCAACCGAAGCCGGTGTAGAAGGTCGCGGTCAGGGCACCATAAGGAAACCAGCCGGGCATCGGTCGCGCCGAGGCCTGCCGCTGTGCCACTTGTGGTGCCCATCAGGCCACTATAAGCCGCGGTCGAAGCCGGGTTTTTTATCCAGACCGGCGATCTTCGCCAGGAACGGCGTCAGGATCATCACGGAGATCGACTTCACCACGCTAGCCGCAACCGAAAGCGCGATCACGTCAGACGAAGCGTCCAGAGCGTTACCGGTAACAGGGCCGACGATGAAGGTGGCAGCGTCACCGCCAATGGTCGCCATGTCGACTGGACTCGTGTACCCGAAGGCGTACGCTGCGGCCGCACCGATGATCAACGAAAGGATCATCGAAATGCACAGAGCGACGACACCCGGCACACCGGCTTTCTTCAGCTCTTCCAGCTTCACGCCGAAAGCAGTCGCGACGATCGCGAAGCCACGGAAGACGCTGCCGCCCATCAGGCCGATGCCCGAGAAGAGGGAAACGTCAGCAATGCCGTGCTTGCCGCCGGTGTACTTACCACCAACGAAGGCCAGGATAAGACCGAACACGATGGCAATAGCCGATGAAGAGCTTCGCGACGATGGACGCGACATACATGAAGATGTCGACGACCACGAAAGCAGTAACCAGAAAATACTTAGTAACTGCGTGTGCAATAATATCCAGGCTTAATTACTTCTCTTCGCAACAGATTCAGTCGAATAAGTGGGATCTTCCTCGATCGGAGGAAGAGAATCACTTTTCTCGCCGAGGGTCGTGATCGGCCGGATCAGCAAGAAGCCAGCGAAGACAGCACCAAGACCGGCAACGAACGCAAGCACACCTGCGTTGTAGGTGGCTACGACATTCTGACGGGCACACATGGCAACCACGATCGGAATGTACATCATGCTCCAGAACTGGATACTGTTCTGTGCCAGCTTGGAGAGCTGGTTACGGTCCATGAGGTGCCGTGCGATAACGACGAGCAGCAGCATCGCGATACCAACGCCACCGACGTTGGCGTTAATGCCGACCAGATGACCGATGAGGTAGCTGAGGCCGGTACCTACGATCATGCAACCGCCCATCAGGGCTAGCCCATAAATCACCATATCACTTAACTCCAGGAGACTAGGAGTTCGAGTTATCGGGGCGGCGAGGATCGCCGCCCCGGTTTCACGCAATCACTCGATAGTCATCAGAATAGCGCCGGTCTCCAGGCGATCGCCTGCTGCCGCTGCGATGGACTTAGCTTCGCCGTCCTGCGGGGCCAGCGTGTTGTTCTTCACCTCCATCGCTTCGACGACGGCAAGGTTCTGACCCTTGGTGACCTTGTCACCAACAGCGACCTCGATCGAGATGACCGTAGACGGCATCTTCACTTTAACATCCATCATACACTCCATTGGTTAGATGGTTGAGATTTTGGGTAATTATTCTGTTCTACCATATATTTTTCTGAGTCTAAACGTTTCAAACGCCAATTAATTCGAGAAAATATTAATTTTATTATTTTAAAAAATTTATATAAAATGACAATATTTATAAATATTTTTTCCTTCAGAGTAATACTATTACAACTTTACACCGAGGGAGTTTTCTACTTCCATCTCGACGTCGATGGAGATTCCGCGTTCCTCGCTGAACGAGGTGACGCGCTTGTAGAAAGCCTTGACATCGCCGCCGTGCTCAGCATCGACGAGAATGTCGAGGTCAGATTCCGGCCGCACGTACGCGAGGCCGGTTACCGCCGCCAGAGCGGCGGATCCGATGAGGCCCAGACGCACGCCGCAGCTTTCGCCGAGCTTTGCGATGGGCTCGAGCCCCGGATGCGACGGGGGCGTCACCGCCACCGCGCGATCCATGACCTCATAATGCGTAATGAACCCGCTTACCTGATCGGCATCGACGATCAGCGAAGAGCGAACGCGTTCCTCTCCGATCCGGAGCGGGAACCCGAAGCCAAGCTGCCCCTGCCCTTCCCCGCACGGACGCGTCGGGTGGCAGACGATGCCGGGAATGCGATCCTCGAGGAACGTCTTGAGAACGGCCTTCTCGATCGCTTCGTCGTGCATCGTGTATGGCAGCCCCTCGAGCAGAGCTGGCACGAGTGCATCGCGCACTCCCGGTTTCTGCTCTGCGAGGACATGGCACCGGTTCAACATCGTTACCGTCCCTTGATCTAGGCAGGATCCGTCTTTGCGGATTTCTGCAGGTCGGCCTGGGCCTCGAGGAGCGTGTCGAACAGGAGGGTCTTCTCGGGCCCTTCGATCTCGATCTTTTCGTCCCACTTGGCTTCGTCAGCCGGGACGCCAGGGAGCAGTTTTAGTTTTGTGGCCGGAATGTTGGTCTTGAAGGTCCTTGGAGATCTTCACCACCCGCCCCTTGATGCGCAGGATCGTGCGCGCAACCTTCTCGATGGTCGAAGCCGCATGCGTGGTGGTCGCGGTGACGACGACTTCGTATTCTGGATAGGTGCGCTCGCGCCGATACGTGATGATTTCACCGGCCGGATTACAGACGTGGTCGGATTTGGAGATGATAAAGTTGTCGCCCATGGGCAGGTCGCCGACGACCAGTTCGCGATAGGTATCGCCGCACGGCGAAGTGACGAGCGTGATGTCGTCTCGCAGCGGCACGCCATCAAGCATCAACCAGCCGAATTCCTGACAACCGTAAAAATTCCGCACCGAGTAGCCGTAGCTCTCGGCAACCGGCAGCAGTTTCTGATCGAGCGGAGTGCCGGCGGTCAGAAGGATCGAGCCCTTCGGCATCTGAGCCTTGGCCCGAGCTTGTTGGCCTGCTCGAAGTTCGCCCGCAGGAAAGAGGATTCACCCAGGATGATCTTCGGCTGCTCGCGGCAGGCCGAAACGATGAAAGCATCCCGGCTGGAGCGTTTCAGGAAGCTCCATTCAACGCCGCAGGCAGGCAAAGCGTCTGCGGCGAAAACGTTCACAAGCGGAGGATAGCTCACCAGCATCTTCGCTTGTGGTCCGGACCCGAGTCTTTCGAAAAGGGTCCGGACCACCGCGCAGCGGCCGGAAATCTCGCTATGAGTCACGCCAACGATGTTCTGGAACGCAGAAGAGCCTGTCGTGAAGGTGAGATACGCCAAATTGAAAGGCGTATGCACCTCCTCGATGACATGGGCGGCCGTCGGGCCGTCGATTCCCTTGTCCGCCAGAGTCCGCCTCGGCACCTCCTGAAGGGTGGGAACTGTTCCGAAAGCGTTCAGGGCTTCTTCAAGTACCGTCAGATCGTCGGACATGATCATCGTCCCTTAAAAAGGATCGTCAGCGAGATGGAGCGTATTTCTCGGCGACTGCAGCGAACTCCTTGTTCATCAGATCGATGACCTTGGGTCGCACGACACGGCCGTTGCGCTCGGCACCAAGCGTACCGCGGCCCCAGGGGCCGAGCTTGTCGGCTTCACCGTTGGCAATAGCCTTCCGGATCTCCGCAATGTGCTTGATGATCGTGGGACGCATGCCATCGGTCTCGGAGGCCTGCTCTTCCACGCCGCCAAGGGCATAGAAGAACTGCGGGCCAGCCGCGAAGACCGGGTTGCCCTTGGAAAGCTCTTCCAGGGTTTCCAGATCCTTCTTGATGATGCGAGAGATCAACGTCAGCGGCATCACGTGGATCATCGTGCCAAAGGACGATTCCAGCGACAGGATGTTCGACGCCTGCAGGCCGTGACACAGGAACGCGCCGGAGATGGCGCGGCCGATGACCATCGCCACAATCGGGTGACCTTCGAGACGAGCTTCTGCCAGCGCGAGCTGGTAGGCGCCCGTGGCCTTGTTCATGCCGATGATCTCTTCGACCTTGCCGGGGCCGTTGCCCGGGGTGTCGACGATAAAGACCAGAGCACGCTTTTCCTCAGCCGGCTTGTCGGCGTCGGCAGCAAGAGAGACGTAGACGGCCTGAGCCATCTTGTACCCTTCCTTCCATGCCGATGATGCCCGCATAGACGACCGGGAACTTCTCGTTGAAGGCCTGCGCGTCGGAAGCAATGATGGTGACATCCTTGCCTTCAAGCGCCGCCGTTCCGACGACTGCACCCGGCGGACCGAATTCCGGATCGTCGAAGGTCTTGGCACCAACGGTGCCTTCCTTGAAGCTGTCGGCATCCACGATCATGTCGATCGCGTCCCGACCTCGTCCCATCATGGTTTCTTTGGCTTCCATGATTTTCTCCTGAATTGGGATATCTGACCGTGATTAGATCGTGAGACGCTTGGTCTCGGCGAGGAACTCGTCGATCGGCTTGTTCTCGGTGGCGATCGGGTCTGCGTTTCCGGCCTTGGCCCACAGATCACGGGCGTCCTTCGGCTGCAGCTCGGCCGTGAGAGCGACGAGCTTCAGCTGCTTCTCGACCAGCTCGGGGGAGGCGACGCGACGCATCGCCTCGAAGTCTGAGACCGGCAGAGGCGCAAGTTTCTGCAGAGCTTCACGGAAGTCCTTGATGGAACCCTTCACGAGGACGTCGCAGTCACCCATGATGTACTTGTGACGACCACCGGTGGTGCGGAACACGAGAGCACGATCACCAGAATCGAACTCTTCCTTGCCCATCTCCTGCTCGATCACTTCAGGACCGGTCAGGCCAAGACGGCCGTACTCGCTCATCACGATCGCGTCGGTCGCGGCGGCAACGAAGCCCATGCCGCCGAAGCAGCCGATTTTCGAACCGATCACGGAGATCACCGGCACCTTGTGACGGGCCTTCTGGATCTGATCTATCACCTCGGCGTGGGCCAGAAGACCGGCGTTGGACTCGTGCAGACGCACACCGCCCGTCTCGAACGAGATCACCACGATCGGCTTCTCTTCGTCCGTTGCGTCCGGATGCTCGGCAACGAGCTTGTCGTAGAACTCCGTGGCGAGACGGATGGTGTTCACCATCTTCGCACTGCCAACCTCACCGACGGAACCGCCGATGAAGCGGCCTTCTTGCGAGATCACGAAGACCAGGGTCTTACCAATCTTGCCGACGCCGGTGACGATACCGTCATCGAACTCGACCGCTTCGCCAAGCGTCTCCAGGTGCGGAGAGTGGAAGCGGTCAAACGGACCAGCCAACTCCGTGAAGGAGCCTTCGTCGACCAAGCCGATCGCTCGGGCCCGGGCGTCCGATTCCAGGAAGTTCTGTTCCTGAAGGTCATTCCATTTCGGCATAGGATATCTTCTTACTCTTCCGTCGCTTCCGTAAAGGCCTGGCGCAAGCGCAGCAGGACGACGGCGGGGGTAGCGTTGTTGTCATTGATCTTGAACTGGACGTCGCCGAGGAGCGTTTCGGTCGCAAAGGTCTCGATGAGCCGCTTCCAGAGCTCTTCGAAACCCGCAACCGGGGTGACGACCTTTACCGAAGCGGCCCCTTTCAGGTCCTTCGGCTCCATCAGGACTTCCATGTCACCCGAGCCGACAACACCGAGGTGAAGCGGCTTGTCGATGCTTTTGGTAGCCGCGCCGATTTTGACGTAGAATTCCAGTGTGTTCAAAGCCATGGTTTAATGATCCTTCGTATCACCAGTTGCGGAACCGAGCCGGCGGGTTGTAGAGACCACCAAACCAGGTCACGAGGTCCTGGATGCTACGGGCAGCCAACATCGAGTGGTTCGCACGCTTGCGATCGACGCCAAGATCTTCCGGCGTCATGAAGATGCGCTGCTCGCGAAGGCGCTTGGTCTCGGCTGGATCGGCCTGGAGCCCGATTTCCGTGTAATCTGCGACCGCACGAATGGCAGCCATGCGGGCTTCGATGTCCGGAGCGCGGTTGAGGTAGGCGATGCCTTCCTCGGTCACGATGTGGGTCAGGTCATCGGCGTAGATCATGACCGGAGGCAGCGGGAGGTTGGCGTTCTTGGCCAGCTTCCAGGCATCCAGTTCCTCGACGAAGACCGGAGCGCGGCCCTCACCAAACGTCTCAACGCCCTGCACGACCAGCTTCTTGCCGCCAGGCATGTTGTCGAGCGTACGATCCAGGGTCGGCTGTTCCTCACCGCACTTCAGCCAGGCATCCGTGGAGTGACGACGATCATGGGAGTCAGAACCCATGTTTGGGGAACCACCGAAGCCGGCAACGCGGTTCGCGGTAGCTGTGGAAGAGTTGCCGTACTTGTCGATCTGCAGCGTGCCGCCGATGAACATGTCGCAAGCGAACTGACCGGCAGCCTGCGAGAACGCACGGTTGGACCGCAGCGAACCGTCCGGGACGACGAAAAACACGCCCGGATGTGCCGAAACGAACTTCTCCATGCCCAGCTCACCGCCGAAGCAGTGGATCTGTTGCACCCATCCGTCTTCGATTTCGGGGATCATCGTCGGATGTGGGTTCAGAACCATGTGCGTGCAGATCTTGCCCTTCAGGCCAAGCTCAGCACCGTAGGTCGGCAGCATGAGTTCGATCTCGGAGGTCAGGAAGCCGATGCCATGGTTCAGCCGCTTCACTTCGTACTCGGTACTCGGCATAGATGCCCTTGAGGCAGAGCATCGCCAGCAGAATCTGGTTGTCCGTGATGAGAGCCGGGTTACGCGTGAACAGCGGTTCGATGAAGAACGGCTTCGGCGACTGCACGACAGCGTCGACCCAGTCGGCCGGGATATCAACGCGGGGCAGCTCGTCAACGATCTCGTTCACCTGGGCGATAACGATGCCCTGGCTGAACTTGGTCGCCTCGACGATGGTCGGCGTATCCTCGGTGTTGAAGCCGGTGTACAGATTGCCCTTCTTGTCCGCCTTGTAGGCGCAAATCAGAGAAACCTTCGGGGTCAGGCCGAGGAAGTAACGGGCGAACAGTTCCAGGTACGTGTGGATTGCGCCCAGTTCCATCTTGCCGTCACGGATGAACTCAGTAACACGGCCGGCCTGAGGGCCACCGAAAGCAAAGTCCAGCTTCTTGACGATGCCGCTTTCAAACAGGTCGAGGTGAATCGGAAGCGAAACCGTGGACTGCACAATGTGCAGATCGTGGATCTTGCCTTTATCTGCCTTGTTCAGGCACTCGGCCAAAAAGTCGACCTGTTTCTGGTTATTACCTTCAATATTGACGCGGTCGCCGGGGCGGATGACCGCCTCAAGCAGGTCCACCGTATTTTCCGGCTTAAACTGCTTGCCCGGGCCAATAAAATGGGCAGTAGCCGCCAACAAATCTGCAGTATCTGTAGATCGGCGGTCCCACTTCTTCTTTGTACCGTTAGTGGATATGGAACAAGATCTGTTTATTTGTATTAGCGCTTCAGAACCGAAGTGTTCGGTGATTGAAATGCCTCTCCGTAGTAGAAGCTGTGTGTCACGCTGCTCCTATCGCGAATGCTTAGGCTCCCATCGAGTCTGAGATCGGTTGCCGTCCCTTCCAGGCGCTCGTTACCCGCATCGAACAGGGCGTCCTGTCCGATCGTGCAGGAGCGCTCCAGCTAGGCATCGCGAACGGGAGAGAACCTCTCCTGTTCCCAACGGGCAGTCCAGATCTCGATTTGTTGGAAAATTGCTTCCAGAAGGACGTGCTCGTCAGTCTCGCGTCCCGTTTCCATTGCAAGAGAGGTAGCAATCCCCTTCAAGCACCGGCGGCACATCAGTTGCCGCCATATTCACGTTAATTCCGATCCCGGCGATGACATGCGCCATCTTGCCTTCATCGGTCAGTACCAGTTCACACAGAATGTCGCACAGCTTGCGCCCGGCGACAAGAATATCGTTCGGCCATTTCACTTCGGCCGGGATTCCTGTTGTTTGCCTTACGGCCTCGACCACGGCGACTCCGAGTAGGAGTGTGTATTTGGAGATTTCTTCAAGCGGCCGCTCGGGACGCAGAAGAATGTAGATCTCGAGCCCTTTGCCCGGTTTGGAGAACCAGAAACGCTTGCCCTTGCCTTTTCCCGCGGTTTGGTGAGCAGCTACCAATGCGAGACCCGTCTCAGCGCCGCCTTGTTGGAGGTCCGACATGAGGCGGTTCGTGGAGTCTACTTCCGACAGGAAGCAGATCGGGTCGATAAGACCTACACGCCTCTCCATGTCGCTGAAATTAGCGAGGCCGTAGAACACCGAAGCGTTGGCAGTTTGGGTCAGCATCGTGTTTTACGCTTCTTGGTTTACATTTTCGCGGACAAGCCGCAGGTGTCCGGCGCCCACCGGGTTTGAGAAGTGGGCGCCGGACATAGGATCAACCGACCAGGCCGATCGTCGAGGCGAACACGCTCACGGCGATGGCGGAGACGATTACGCCGCAGATCGAAGCACCCATTGCGAGGGGCATGATCATTGCGTACGGGCTGGCCTCAAAGGCGCAGCGCTGCGCGATCTTCGCGGTCGAAGGCATGCACGACACACCGGCAATACCGATCGCCGGGTTTAAGTTGCCCTTCGTGAGCCACCACATCAGCCAACCGCCGCCGAGGTCACCGAGAGCCGAAACGGCCAGAGCGGTGATGCCGAGGAGCAGCAGGATCGCGACGCGGGGGGCGAGCAGGGTCGAAGCTTCGCAGAGCACGCCCAGGACCAGACCCAGGAACAGGGTCGAACCGTAGGTGATCGTGTGCTCGAGGAGCTGCTGATACGGCTCGATCTCGGCTTCCTTGATCACAACGCCCATGAAGAAGGACAGAATCAGCGGAGTGGCGACCGGCAGCAGCAGGCAAAGCAGAGCCGCAGCGACGATGGTGAAGACGAACTTCGCCTGCGGGCTCACGTCTGGGAACTCGAACTGGACTTCCAGGTCGCGATACTTCGCGGGAACCAGCCAACGAACCAGGTATGGGTAACCGACGTAGCAAAGCGACAGACAGGTACAGATACGCGATGATCGAGATCGGGACGAACAGGTCCTTCGCCATGATCAGCGAGGCAAACAGCACCATCGGGCCGTCAGCACCACCGATCGAGCCAACGGCAGCGGCCTGGCCCGGCGTCAGGCTGAAGTAGTAGCCGATGACGAGGGTCACGAACGTGCCGAGCTCGGCGCACACCGCCACGGTGATCGAGGCCCAGGGTCGCGCCAGGATGAACGAAATGTCCGCCATCGTGCCGATGCCCATGAAGAGCAGACACGCGACCAACGAGTTCACGAAGGTCTTCGTCACAGCGGTACGGACGCCGCTGATGAAAGTTATACCTAATTTTAATCGCGTGTTGGCAGCCACATACTGCTTGAAGGTCTCTTCTTCTTCCTCGCGCGAGCTGATAGCAGCGATTATCGCCACTTTGCCCAGGCGGTCGGGATTGATGTCCATTCGGGGCGCCTTCTGTCCACGACAAGTGTGATTGCTCGGCGACGATCATTTGTCATCGCAATATACACCCGGCCAGGCGACCTGCTCCAAGGCGCGCGACCGGGCTGCGGCCAAGCGATCACTCGATAGTGTTTTGAAATCGACCAGTAAACCCTAAAGTCCCGATCATCGGTGAAGTACCAATTTCTCCCAATGCGCCACGACCCTCTCGCGCAGCCACCCGCGATCTTGATCTGTCAGACAAATAAATAAATTGATAAATTTAACTATAGAGCATCGCGCGCGTGCGCTCTCTTTCCACAACCAACGCGAGAGCGCGTCTGAGACTTCGCAATGCGAAAACGGCTGTTTCATAAGGGACGCCGGCCACACCCTGTGGCGGGCTACCGCATGACGAATTAGGCGTTGACGATCTCGTCAAACCCTTCTTCGCCCGCCTCCATGGCGTCATCGAGCTCGCGTTCGGCGTTGCCTTCGAAGGCCTCTCCGTTGGTCAGCGCTTCGGCAAGCTGGACATAGAGATGGCCTGGCAGGGGCGGTGCAAAGATGTATCTCTGCGCGGATGTGACGCCCAATCTGCGCGGATGTGACGCCCAATTCCCGCAGGCGTCCGATCTGTTCCATCATCTCCACACCTTCGGCGATGATTCCCATGCCAAGCTTCCCGGCGAGCTCCACAAGCATGTCGACGATGGAGGAGGAACTCACCTCCGTCCACAGCGTGTCGACGAACATCTTGTCGATCTTGATGATGTCGATACCGAGCTTTTGCAGATAGGCCAGGCCGCCGTGGCCCGTGCCTGCGTCGTCGAGCGCCACCCGAATGCCCAGCGACTGCATCTCCGCGATGATCTTGCGCGCCATGTTCATGTCGCGCAGCGGCTGGCGCTCGGTCACCTGCCGCACGATCTGGCTGTAGCTGATCCGCGAGTCCCCGTAGATCTCGATCAGATCCTCGATGATCCTCCGATCCTCGAAGTGCCCCGCGAACAGATTGACGGAAAGCTTCAGATCCGGATTTTTCGAATAGAGGTTGCCGACGTCGACAAGCGTCTGACGCATGATATGGCGCGTCATCTCAAAGATGTGGCCGGACGTCTCGGCGTACTGCATGAAATGTCCCGGAGACACGATCGATCCGTCCGGACGTTTCCAAGCGAATCAGCATCTCACAGTCGCGCAGGCCGCCGGTTTCGATATCCATGACTGGCTGGTAGTAGGGAATGAATTCGCCTTTGCGGATAGCGGCGACGAATTCATCGTTCGTTTCCTGATCCGGCTGCCACGAGATCCAGAGCGCGATGATGATGAAAATCATCGCGAGACCGCCTGCGGCCACGGCGGTCAGGACTTTCAGATTGGAGACAAGGAGCGTGGCCGCAGCGCGCGGCGCGACGATGGTCGCCTGCAACGGGTAGCGCTTGGACCGGACGTATTCGACCATCTCTTCGCCGCCATCCGCCGTCGGGTCCGCCTGTTCGTCCTTGCTTTCGCCGACGGTCAACCACCGGACATTCTGCGCGAGCCGCACTTCCACCCGCCAGTACGCCCGGAGATATTCGGGTCCTGCATAGATTGAGACGGACGGGGCGGAGATCTCCGCGATGAGGCGCACGCCGTTTCCGACGTGCCATGCCACGGTCGCCAGGTGCACGCTTTCGAAGGACTTGTCGAGAAGCCCAGCCCGACCATCGCCGCGTCCTCGCGGTAGGCGGGCACGATCGCCTCTCCCGAGCGCTCGCGCACTGGCGTTGAGCACATCGGCACGCCGTTGGAATCAACGACATCGATCGCCTGGACGAAGACGTGATCGCGGATGACCTCGCCATAGGCCAGATGATCGTGCGGCAAACACGTGATATGTCTCTCGCCGACCAGAGTCTGAAGCGCCGTCACACCGTCGGACAACGCTTCTTCGGCGCGATTCACATATCGCTCGGCCGCGACCCGCAGTTCAGTATGCGCGCGCGATTCGGCGTAGTGGTCCAAACTGAACTTGGCCACCGACAAAGGCGCGATCGCGAGTAGAACCGCGACAAAAAGTGCTCTGAAAAAGGTTTTATACCGACGGGACAAGCTGTGGATCCGAAACGCATAGGGTGACTGATCTGTTAAGAGTGCCTAATGAACGTAAATGCCGACTAAATCGCGCGAAAAATACGAGACCCGGTTGCACTGATATCCAAACTTGCAAAAACTTTCTCACCCATTCCCAAGCCCGTGATTGTCCGACAGAGAGGATGCATGGAAGCCCTGTTCATTGGTCAAGCCTTATCGACATCACCTTCATCACCGACCACCTGCCCACCGGTGACGAGAAGACGATTGCGGAGGACTACGCCGTAAGTTTTGGCGGCAACGCCGTCACCGCTGCCTTTTGCTGTGCCAAGCTTGGCTTCAAGTCCGATCTGATCGGCTCTCAGGCGAATGACTGGCTCATCCACATGTTCAACGACATGGCGGGCAAGTACGGGATCGAGATTCACGGCCGCAAGGTGCGGGAATCATCGCTGTCCTTCATCATGCCGAAGGGTTCGCAGCGTGCCATCGTGCGCTGCCGGGACGACAGCTTCCTCCACCCCTTCCCCCAGCTCAATTTCAACGGCTGCCGCGCCCTGCATCTTGACGGCTATCTCCCCGACGCGGCCCTGCACTACGCGAAGACGTGCCGTGAAGTGGGCATCCTGACATCACTTGACGGCGGTGCGGTGCGCGCGAATACCGACGAGCTGCTGCGCTACATCGATATCGCGATCGTGTCGGAGCGCTTTTGCGAGCAGATGAACCTGAATGCCCATCAGACGCTCGAATATCTGAGGAGCCGGGGCTGCCGCATCGGCGGAAACACTATGGGTGAGCGCGGCCTCATCTGGTACGATGAAGACTGGACCATGCAGGTGATGCCGTCGCTGGCCGTTCCTCTGGAAAAGATCGTCGACACGAACGGCGCCGGCGACGTTTTCCACGGTGCGTACATCTATTCTTACCTGAACAAGCCTGACGCACGCTGGAGCGATCATTTTCGCTTTTCGCGGGCGGCTTCCGTCCATGCCATCCAGCATCTGGGCAACGAGGCCAGCCTGCCGAGCCTTGAAAACGTTCAGACCGCTAACGGTATGTTCCCCGAGGCTGCTTCCGCAGAAATTGCGTAAAACGCAACATGACGCGATCCCGCCTCACGTTTGTCGCCGTTTGAACACACAGAGCCGTTTTCGCGTCCCGGATCCCGAGAAGGTCTACACGCGAAAGACCTGAACCTCAGCTTGGAGACCTCGAATGGGTGCCCATAAATTCTCGCAGGCCGGATACGCCCTGATCCTCGGCGCAGCGCTTGCCCTGCCGCAAACTGCTTTCGCGTTCGAATCGACGAACAACCCCGTGGCGGATGTGTTTCTGACCTCTCTGGAAGCCGGCGACGCCAAGAACGTGGCCGTCGAGAATGTCGCGGTTTCCGGCAATCAGATTGTCCTGAACAATCTGACGGTCGACTACGAGAGCGACGGAGACACGGGCAACGTCACCATCGGCAACCTGGCGTTCTCCGATGCAACCGTTGCAACCGACGGCAGCATCAGTGCGGCGGCCCTGGCGTTGACCGACGCCAACCTCGTCGATGACGAAGACACCATCGAATTCGCTGCAGCCGTGGTAACGGACGTGCGAATACCCTCCCCGGCCGAAATCGAGAACCCGTCCAAGGCGCTCAACGTGAAGCCCGCGTACAAGTCGCTGGAAATCACAGGGATCACCCTCAAGGCGGAAGACGAAGTGGACGTCCCGATCGAGCGAATTTCCAGCACGTTCGAGACCATGGGCACTGACGGCTCTGCGAAGGCTTCCTTCGCGATCGAGAAGTTCACGCTCGATCCCGCCGGTGTCGATGACGAGGATTTCGGTAAGACGCTGGCTGATCTCGGCTATGACGCCCTCCAGCTCGACGTCAAGGCTAAGGGCGAGTGGTCGGCGGCCGACGGCCGTCTGAACCTCGAGGATTTCCAGATCTCCGGTCAGGACATGGGCGCTTTGCACCTGTCGGCCACGATCCTAGGCGTGACGCCGGATTTCATCGGCAAGCTCGACACCGCTCAGGAGAACTTCGGCAAGTTGATGGAGCTCCTGCAGTCGCTCTCGATCTCCGATATCCGCATTCATTTCAAGAATGACACGGTTGTGGAACGCGTTCTTGACTGTCAAGCCAAGGAAGTAGGCACGGATCGTGCCGGTCTCGTAGACCAGCTTTCCTCCTCCCTGCCCGGCATTCTCAGCTTGCTCGGCAACCCGGGCTTCCAGGAGAAGGTTGCCAAGGCCGCCACGACCTTCCTGAAGGAACCGGGCACGCTGACCGCTTCGACGCATCCCGCTCAGCCGGTTCCCGTGGCTCAGGTTGTCGGCACGGCCATGATCGCGCCGCAGACGATCCCCGACGTCCTGTCGGTCGAAGTCACGGCCAATCAGTAATCTGCGGCATCAGATCGGCAGGCTTGAGAGCATAAGGCTGTCTTTCGATAGGAGTTATTCCATGCGCTCACACGCAAGCGGCCTTTATGCCTTCGGGCTGGCCGGTCTACTCATCACCACGTCCCCTGCCCTGGCAGCACGCCAAGGCTCGGAGATCGTTGCCGGCTGGTTCGAAGACATGCTCTCGGCGGGTGCAGTCACCGCGGATTACGGCGAGATTCGCCAGGACGGTAACGAGACGATCGTCGACAATGTCGATGTGAAGTTCTCCTTCAACTACGACTTCCATACCTTCAAGAACCTGTTTTTCGAATTCGAGGCCACCTCGCCGGAAATCCGCTTCACCGGATTGACCGAAACCGACAAGACATTCTCCGCCAAAGAGATCACGTCCGCCGACGGGCTTACTCTCGATTTCAAGATGGCAACCTTCCTCGTGAAGGCAAAGGTCGGAGGGAGACGGAGCCGACGGCTCCCGCCGGAGAGACTACACCGGAGAGCTCCGGAGAGGCCAAGGAGGGCACGTCGAAGTCCCCCGAAACGGTTGAAGACGATAGCACGATCGAGGCCCCAGTCGCCCACGTGTCTCAGGTCTATAACGGGGCTGTGATCTCTGACATCGAATGGCCGCGGTTCATTGAAGTGCCGATCGCTCCGGACAAGCAGGTCATTGGCCTGCTGCGCATGATTTCGCAGAATTTTATACGGTGGCGTCTGGCATCCTTCACCGTCGCCAAAGTGTCCAAACGGAACAGAAGCTGCCTGACGGGATGACCAGCTCGGGTACGGCATCCGGTCTGAAGGTCACCAATTACAAGAACGGGTATCTCGGACGCGAAATAATCAGCGATTACCAGATCACTGAACGGACGCCCGTGGTTGGCGGTGAAACGCGGATCACGCACACGACGATCAATTCCGGCACCGTTTCGGATGTCGATTACCGCCCGATACTGCGCGCCCTCGACCCTTCATTTCCAAAGGAAACGACAAGCGATACCGTTATGGGCGACCTGTCCGTCAAGGGCATTACGGTCACAGTACCGAAAGAAAACCTTACTCTCACCATGGATGACCTGTCCTTCAAAGATATGGGGCTGGCTGCAAAGAGTGGTTCGCTTTTGACGCTGCTCGACCATCTGGCATCGGGGCAGGAAGTGGATTCGAAGTAGTTCGTCGAGCCGATTTTCGAATTCATCAGCGGCTACCGTCTTGCCGATGCGCACATGCACGGGCTCCAGGTCAAGGTGAAGAACACGCTTGTCGGCCAGATCGATCACTTGAAAGTCGCCGATATCGACAACGATGGTATCGGGACCGTTCTGATCGAAGGCGCAGGCGGTCTGAATCCTGAAAACACCTCGCAGGCGGGCGTAGCGCGTTTCGCTTTGAACAATCTGCGCTTTCCCATCCGCGAGGCCATCTTCGCGGTGGCGGAAAACAAGTACTCTACGAACCTTGCCCAGCGTATGGCGGTGGTTCTCACCATTGGCGGCATCGAACTCGATGATGCCGTGCTTTCGGGCATCACCCGGACGGGCTTGTTCTCACTCGCCAAATACCGGTTGCTGCTGGAGAACTATATCGGCCCGATCCCCACGAGCATTTCGAGCACGCTCACCGATCTCGATATGCCCGTCTCGCTGGTGAACAATCCGCAGGGCCGCGCCGCGCTCAAGGATCTCGGCTTCGACGTTCTCAAGATCAACCAGGATCTGTCCGTCCACTGGGACAAGGATACCGGCGATCTTGATCTCGAGCAGGCTCACGTCTCTCTTGAGAACGGCGCGACGGCGACCGTGAAGCTGACCTTGGGCGGCGTACCGCAATTCCTCTTCGAGGACCCGCGCCGGGCGCAGGAATCGCTTGCGACCCTGACCGTTAAGCGCGGCTCCATCGTGATCGAAGACGCCTCGACGATCATCCGCATGATCGAGTTGCAGGCCAAGAAGGCCAATGTTTCGCAGCTTGAAATTCGCGCGGCTACCGTCGCGCAGATCCGGGACGCTCTCGGCCCCCTCGCATCGTCGACCTTTGCGGATGACCTGAGCGATGCGGCGGACAGGTTCATGCAGAACCCGGAACGTCTGGAAGTCCGCCTGGATCAGAAAAGCCCGATTCCCGTGACCCAGCTTCTCGGCATGGCGGCGACCGCGCCGCAGGCGATCCCGAACGTGCTCGGCGCGAACGTCAGCGCCGACTAGCGGTGGCCGGACCTCCGGACCTCCAATCAAACAAAAAAGAAGGCCCGCTCCGATGAGGAGCGGGCCTTCTTATGTAAGCCAGAAATGAAAAACGCTACCGCTCTATTCCACGGCAGCGACCTCAACTTCCTTGTTGCCCTTGCCCGCGGGCTCGTCCTGCGGCAGGTCAATCAAAATAGTGCGGCCGTGCGCAAATGCCAGCGCCAACCGTCCGTGTTTAAGCTTGATGGCGGCCTGTCCGAACAACTCTCCGCGCCAGCCTTTCAGCGCGGCGACGTCCGCATTGTCGTCGGAGGCGATCTGCTCCAACTCGTCCACGGTTGCGACCACCTTCGCGGCGACGCCGTGATCCTCGCACACGAGCTTCAGCAGAACCTTCAGCAGTTCCACCGCTGCCGCGGATCCTTCCGCCTGAAGACAGTCGCGCGGCACCGGCGGCAGATTCTTCTTCGGAATGGCGCGTGCACGAGCAACGGCGGCCAGAATATCGTCGGCCACACGTGAGCGTTCGAAACCGCGCGGGATCGTGCGCAACGCACCGAGCGCAGCGGGATCGCCCGGCTGCTGGGCAGCGATCTCGTAAATCGCCTCATCCTTGATAACCCGGCTGCGCGGCACATCGCGGCGCTGGGCCTCTTTCTCGCGCCAGGCGGCAACTTCCTTGAGAACCGCCAGCTCGATCGGCTTGCGCACGCGTATCTTTAGGCGCTTCCAGGCGTTCTCTGGCGCCATGCGGTACGTCTCGGGCGAGGTCAGGACCCGCATTTCCTCCGAAACCCAGTGCGCCCGGTTCTGCTCCTCGAGGTTCGCCTTCAGGAACAGATAGACCTCACGTAAGTGAGTCACATCGGCCAGCGCGTAGACGAGCTGTTTCTCGGTCAGCGGGCGATGCGCCCAATCGGTGAAGCAGTGCGTCTTATCGGTGCGGTGCCCGGTGATCTTTCCGACGATCTGGTCGTAGGAGACGGAATCTCCAAAGCCACACACCATGGCTGCGACCTGCGTATCGAAGACCGGTTGGGGAACGAAGCCGCCCAGATGGAACACGATTTCGATATCCTGACGGGCGGCGTGAAAGACCTTCACGACGCTTTCGTCGCGCATCAAATCGAAAAAGGGTGAGAGATCAATACCGTTGGCCATGTGGTCGACGATCACGGCGTCTTCAGGGCCTGCCAGCTGGATCAGGCAAAGCTTCGGCCAGAACGCGCTCTCGCGCATGAATTCGGCGTCGACGGTGACGAAATCGAATTTCGCGAAGCGGGAACAGGCAGCTGCAAGATCGGATGTTTTTGTAATCGGCGTCATAATTCAAGAGCTATAGCGCAGCTTGAATGCCTTGTCGCCCCTTCGCCTCCAATACGCCGCAATTCGCGCCTTGGAGAAGCGCACAAGGTGCGCTTATATGGTTGAAACACGATTTAAAAAGAGGGAGGCAGGCCCAGATGCGCACGATCCTGGTTGCGAACCGCAAAGGTGGTTGCGGAAAAACCACCGTAGCGACGACCATTGTTTCCGCACTCACCGCGCGCGGTCAATCGATCGCGCTCGCTGATGCCGATCGACAGAAGTCATCCTTGAAGTGGATCGATCTGAGACCGAAGGTCGCAACGCCGATCACGAAGCTCAACTGGACGAAAGACAAGGCGTTGGGCGATGCGCCGGACAACATCGACACAGTCGTTATCGACGGCCCCGGAGCGTTGTCGACGGCGCATGCCGAAAGCCTGATCAAGGAGGTGGACGAGATTGTCGTGCCGGTTCTGCCTTCAATCTTCGACATGGATTCCACGGATCAATCTTCGACATGGATTCCACGGATCGTTTTCTGGAGAAGATCGCGAAGCTGAAAAAGGTGCGGAAGGGAAAGGCCGATATTCAGGTCATAGCCAATCGCGTGCGGCTCAAGAGCCAAGCTCTTGCGCAAACTGGACGGCCCCTGCTGGCACATATCAGCGATCGCGTCGCCTACTCCAATCTCGCAGGTCAGGGGCTCACCATCTTCGACAGCACCACACGGGAGTTCGCCCCACTGCGCAATCAGTGGCAACCGCTCCTGCTGGCATTCGACGCCTGAGGGAAACGACTCGCGCGCGCGGTGCCTTGTCTTTCGGTCGATTGGTACCGAGACTGCGTCCGTATGGCCTTTTCGCACGGCCGCGCCGCCGGCCCTCTTGAAATCGGTCGAAGGATATCGTCACTATCGTGGGTGTTGCTTGTCGATCGACTTTCCGTCGCGCCCGGCTTGGGATGACACGCGCGGGCCCCGTTTCGATCATCAATGGCGGATATTTTACCAACCAAATCGTTCACCCCGCACGCAACGGCGCTCTTGCATTGACAACCCGCCTCGAGCATGTCTTCTGCGCCGGTCGCACCATGCGACCATTGTTGCGCGCAAACAGCGCGTGATTTGACGTCAAAAGCCCAATTGCCGAGGAATCCATGCATCTCTATAGGAGCCATACTTGCGGGGAACTGCGCGATACCCACGTCGAAGAGACCGTGCGCCTGTCCGGCTGGGTTCATTGCGTTCGAGATCATGGCGGGCTTCTGTTCATTGATCTGCGCGACCACTACGGCCTGACACAGTGTGTCGTCGATCCGGATTCCAATGCCTTCAAGATCGCGGAAACCGTTCGTTCGGAATGGGTAATCCGCGTCGAAGGCAAGGTCAAGAAGCGGTCGTACGAGACCATCAACGAGACGCTGCCGACGGGCCGGATCGAAGTTTATATCGATGAGCTCGATGTGCTCAGCGCTGCCAAGGAGCTTCCGCTGCCGGTCTTCGGCGAGCTGGAATATCCGGAAGAGACGCGGCTGAAGTATCGCTTCATCGACCTGCGCCGTGAGACGCTGCACAACACGATCGTCAAGCGCTCCGCCGTCATCGCCGCCATGCGCCGCCAGATGAACGGTGCCGGTTTCACCGAGTACCAGACCCCGATCCTCACGGCCTCTTCCCCTGAAGGCGCGCGTGACTTCCTGGTTTCCTCGCGTATCCATCCGGGCAAGTTCTACGCCCTGCCCCAGGCGCCGCAGCAGTTCAAGCAGCTGCTGATGGTTGCCGGTTTCGACCGCTATTTCCAGATTGCCCCCTGCTTCCGCGATGAGGATCCGCGCGCCGATCGTCTGCCGGGCGAGTTCTACCAGCTCGATCTGGAGATAAGCTTCGTCGAGCAGGAAGACGTCCTCACCACGATGGAGCCGGTCATTCGCGGCATCTTCGAGGAGTTTGCCGAGGGCAAGCCCGTCACGCAGGAATTCCCGCGCATCCCCTATGACGAGGCGATCCGCAAATACGGCTCCGACAAGCCGGACCTGCGCAACCCGATCGAGATGCAGGGCGTGACCGAGCACTTCGCCGGTTCCGGCTTCAAGGTCTTCGCCCGGATGATCGAATCCGATTCCAAGACCGCAGTCTGGGCGATCCCGGCCAAGACCGGAGGCTCCCGCGCCTTCTGCGACCGGATGAATTCCTGGGCGCAGTCTGCGAGCCAGCCGGGCCTCGGTTACATCTTCTGGCGTATGGAAGGTGACGAGATCCAGGGGGCAGGCCCCATTGCGAAGAAAATCGGGCCGGAGCGCACCGAAGCGATCCGCACCCAGCTTGGCCTGGAAGCGGGCGATGCCGCGTTCTTCCTGGCGGGCGATCCGAAGAAGTTCGCCGACTTCGCGGGCGCTGCGCGCACCCGCGCCGGCACCGAACTGAACCTTGTCGACGAGAACCGCTTCGCCCTGTGCTGGATCATCGATTTCCCGATGTACGAATGGGACGACGAGGAAAAGAAGATCGACTTTTCGCACAACCCCTTCTCCATGCCCAAGGGTGGCCTGGACGGGTTGGAGAACACCGATCCTCTGGAACTCAAGGCCTATCAGTACGACGTGGTGTGCAACGGCTACGAGATCGGCTCCGGCGCGATCCGTAACCACCTGCCGGAAGTCATGGTGAAGGCCTTCGGTATCGCGGGCTACAGCGAGGAAGTGCTGTACGAGCGCTTCGGCGGCATGTACCGCGCGTTCCAGTACGGTGCGCCCCCGCATGGTGGAATGGCAGCCGGTCTCGACCGCATCGTCATGCTGCTCGCCGGCAAGCAGAACCTGCGTGAGGTCACGATCTTCCCGATGAACCAGCAGGCCCAGGATCTGATGATGGGAGCACCGTCCGAGGCGACCCCGAAGCAGCTCCGCGAACTGAGCCTTCGCTTGAACGTTCAGGAATAGGATCCGTACCGCCGGGGTGGCTGAAGCTATCCCGGCGGTTTCGGGAAGGAGCGTCGTGAATGGCCCTGCAGAAGAAACGTCGTGTGTCTCAGCTCAAGAAGCTGCAGTTCACCGCACGCAAGCTGTTTAAGCCCAAGACGGTCAGCTACGCAGGCCTCCTCACCCTGTGGACCGGGGCCCCTTCCCTGCCGCAAGACATCTGCAAGGCCCTCTACAAGGAGTGCCACCAGCATCTGGAACACCAGCTTGCAACCGCGACGCTGTCGCGCGGTAACCGGGTTCTCGAAATCGGCGCCGGTATCGGACTCATCAGCCTCGTCTGCGCCCGCATTTGCGGCCCGGACGCGGTTCTCTCCTATGAAGCCAATCCGAAGATGGCGGACATCATTCGCCGGAACTTCGAGTTGAACGGAATGATCGCCAATTTGCGCAACAAGGCGGTTGCCACGCAAAGCGGTGAGATCAGTTTCTATTTCAACGACAATGTCGTTTCATCGTCCATCATAGACCGCGGTTTCGGCGGGGCGACCACGGTTGCGTGTGACGGCTTCGCATAGGTGATCCCCGAATTCGCCCCCACGACGATCGTCATGGATGTGGAAGGTGCCGAGACGAATCTGCTCGCCGACGCCCCCGCTCGACGACGTCTCGAAAATCTTGCTTGAAGTTCATCCGAAGATCGTCGGTCAGGAAGCGATCGACAAACTCATCGCAACGCTTGCGGACACAAGGGTCTGATACTGCGCCTGGACTATTCCGTCGACGACGTGGTCTTCCTGTCGCGCGACTGATCATGTCGTCGTGAGGGGAATGCAGGCCATGCAGTGCAGTGGCGCCCGTAGCCCGCGAGGCTCTGACCTTCAAGCGTTCCCGACAGCCGCAGACATGATCTCTTCGAGCTGCCGGTAGAGCTTTTCGGTATCGAGGTGCTCCAGAACGTAGTTCCGGCTGTTTGCGGACATTTTCTCGACATCGATACGACGGGACATCGCCTCGGCGATCCGATCGCGAAACGCGGCTTCGTCACGTTCAGCCACAAGGAAGTCCGTTTCTCCCTCGCTGATGAGATCGGGAATACTGGCGTGCCGGGTTGAGATGACCACGCACCCGGCCGACAGCGCCTCCTGAATCGAGGTCGGCGTGCCCTCCGTATCTCCCGAAGGGCTGGTGACGGAGTATTGCAGGAAATATTCACTCGCTGCGAGGTGCTCGCAGACTTCCTGATGCGACAACTCCCCGAGGAAATGGACCCTTTCAGTCATGCCTTCCTTGCGAACGATTTCTTCGCATTCGTTCCTCATCTCGCCGGCGCCGATAACGGTCAATGTTGCGTCGTCGCAACTCCGTGCAGCCTGGCAGAGCGCCCGAACGGTTATATCCGGTCGCTTTTTCGCGATCAGCCGCCCGATGGCGATAAAGCTGTTGGGCGTCTTTTCTCTGGGCGTAAACCGCCGTGTATCGACCCCACTGGGCAGAACGTGCGTATTGGAATGCGTCGCTCCTACGCGAGCCAGATTGTCCACGAGGGACCGCGACACCGAAAAGATGCCCGCGAACTTCGGGAGGTACTTCCTCTGCCGTTTGGACTTCAGCTTCTCCGAAGCATCCTGACCGCGGAAATAGCAGAAGACGGGAACCCCTGAATCTAACAGAGCACGACCAAGCGCGGTTCCAACGCTTCCGAACTCGCAAAGGACGACGTCTACGCCTTCGTTCTTCAAAAACCGCTCCGCAGCCTTTTTCCGATTTCCGAATACGCGTCATTTCTGCACACCGCCCAGGAGGTCCGAGATTATATTTATCGGCTGCAAGACCTTGCCGATAAGCCCGGGGGCGATGCTATTCAGTTCTAGAACCGATACCTTCCGGTCGAACGCTCTCCGCTCCTTCCAACAGCATACACACGTGTTCCCTTCAAACAGTCCCCGCACATGTGCGTTGACCATCGTGTGATGCGGATGGGGGAAATCGTACGTTACGATGCAGAGCTTCATGAGAGCTACTCACGGCCAGTCGAAATTGATTTTCTCAGTCAGCCCGAGTTTCTCGATCTTGGCCAAGGTAGAATCGCGTTGCACTGAAAGATCCGGGATACGATTGCAATGGTCCTCAACGTAGACCATGTTGATCTGATCCATCACACCCGCGTCAAGCAATGCATTGATGACGCGGTACTCCATCCCCTCGATGTCCATCTTGATTAAGGCAATTGGAACCACACAGATGTCTGCGCTCTGCAGGAGGGCTGCCTGGTCATCGCGCCAGCCCAGGAAACGAATACGGTCGGTGATGCCCGCAGCTTCCGCCTGGGCCTTCAACGGGGCTTCAAGTTCGCCCGTGCCAGCAAGCCACAGATAGGCGCCCTCGACCTTCGTAACCGCGTCGATCAGCGTGTCGAAACCTTTCGAGACATGAAGTCTGCCCATGGAGAGCAGGACGAACGCGTCCTCCGGCGTATCGAGTGAGGCGCGCGATGTGGGCGGCATCGGCTCCAGTTCGCCGAAGTTCGTCAGCATGCGTACCCGGTCAGCCGGCCAGTCACCGTCCTTGATGTAGCGTTCCAGATCGGGCGTATTCGCGATCAGCCAGTCGCATTTCTTGTAGTATTTCAGCGGGTAGTAGCCACCAAGACGCCCAACCTTCACGAAGTTTCCCCGTGGCATTCGTCGCACGGCGCGGTTCATCCACGCCACCACGACATCTCCGGAGCGAAGGCCTTGACCTCGCGGGCAAGCGCCATGCGCGCGAATATGTCGCCGATACCTTTCTGGAAATCGAGCTCAACCGGCTCCACGCCAAGCGTCCGCAGGTCGCGTGCGCGTTGTTCATCCCGCTTGATGATGACTTTCGAATCTATATCGCGCTTTTCGAGTGCACCGGCCAATTTCACGAAAAACCGCTCGGCTCCGCCCCAGGACTCGCCGACGAGGAGATGGATCACCCTAGGTTTTCTCGGTTCATTTGACACGGGATGAAGCTCCTGAGACCGATCGGGATATCGCCAACCTATTCAGCGATGAAAGAACGCCCATAGCCCATCAGCCTCTAACCGACAACACCGACACAATCCACGGCGGAGGACATCCCGCTAATCCGTCTCGGTGACCGAGTCCCCCAATCCGAGCATCTTGGCAAGCCGGGCCAGCCGTTTCCGGATCCGTTCGCCATCGAAATCGGCAAGATCGCCGGGCAACCTAAGCACGAGCGTATCGTCGCGCACGATCAGATCGGATCCGAGGATAATTCCCGGCATTGCGGCGGAAACCAGATATCCCACGCGCAGGACGCTGCCGAGGATCCGTGCCCGCTCCTTGAGGCGCGAGGGGGCGAGTTCGCGTATGCGCGGGCTCAGCGCTTCTTCCACCAGCCCCGCGTAGCGATAGTAGACAGCAAGCGCCAGATAGGCGCGTCCCGGGTGATCGATGCCGATAAAGGCAGTGTTCGAAATGATCGAAAGGCTCTGTGTGCCGCGATAATCGGGATGCGCACGCCAGCCGATATCGGTCAGCAGACAGGCCGCGACCCGCAAGCGCCGCTCTTCCTCGGTCTCTTCGATCCCCAGCGCCGCGAAAATCCGATCCGTCCAGGTGATCAGCTCCTCACTGTGCTTCGGCGATCGCGAGCGCAGAAGCGCCAATTGGCGGCACGCGACCTTGAGCGGATCCTTTTCCTGCTCTTCCGGTGACATCATTTCGTAGAGCAGGCCCTCGCGCATGCCCAGCGCCGACATCACGATCTGCGACGGGCGCACCTTGCGGATCACCTGTTCAAGCACCACGGCGCCGTAGGGAAGAAGCGGACGGCGCTGTTTGGATACGACTTCGATGCTGTCGACTGCATCGATTTCGCTATGCGCGATGACCCGGCAGAACTCCAGGGCCTCATCGGCAGGGATCGCGTAGTGGTCGATCACATGTAGCGGATAGCCGGTCTGCGCCATATGAAGGCGGGCAAGCGAGCGCCAGGTGCCGCCGACCGCGTAGAAGTTGCGCTTGTGGCCTTCAGCAAGCCAATCCGCGCCCTCTAAGGCATCCTGCGTCAACGAGGAGGCGACCTTCGATTTGCCGCCCGAGGCTTCCTCAAGCCGGATACCGCCCAACGGAAAGGTTTCCCCCTTGCCGATGGCGCCGTCCTTCACGTCGATGAGTTCCAGGCTGCCGCCACCGAGATCCCCCACGAAGCCATCCGGCTTCCAGAACCCGGCAATGACGCCATGCGCGGATCGACGCGCTTCGTCTTGGCCGGACAGCATCTCGACTGATCCGTCTAGGATTTCTTCCGCCTTGGCGAGGAATTCCGGGCCATTGTCGGCATCGCGCACGGCAGCGGTTGCCAGAACGCGGACACTTTTGACGTCGATCTGGTAGCATAACCGGCGAAAGCGCTTCAACGCGGCCAGTGCCATCGCGACGGACTCGTCGGACAAGCGATGGGTCGCGCCTACTCCGCGCCCCAGACCGGCCAACACCTTTTCATTGAATAATGCGGTCGACGCTCGAGATAGCTGTTCGTAGACGACAAGCCGTACGGAATTCGAACCGATATCGACGACGGCAACGGATCGCGCACCTTGCAGGCGACCCGGAGAGTATTCACACATGGTTGAAGATAGGGGCTCAGGTCCGCTTCGTGTGAGTGACGAACAGCCTCGGGAAGTTCTTCTGCAGCTCCTTGCCGCGTCCCGAAAGCGAAGGGTTCGTCATGAAATACTGGTGCGCATTGAACGGCTCCTCGTCGGTCGCCGGCACTATGCGCTCATGGCTGCCGTCGGGCAATACGCGCCAGCTCTGTTGATTGTCTTTCATGTTGGCAACCATGATCTGATCGAGCACCTGCTCGTGAACCGTCGGGTTCTCGATCGGCACGATTGCCTCCACGCGTCTGTCCAGGTTCCGCGGCATCAGATCGGCGGACCCGATATAGACGATGGCCTCGGGCGAAGGGAGCCCCTTGCCGTTGCCGAAACAGTAGATCCGGCTGTGCTCAAGAAAACGGCCGACGATCGATTTTACCCGGATATTTTCCGAGAAATCCGGGATCCCCGGCCTCAGACAGCAGATGCCGCGCACCACGAGATCAACCTGCACGCCCGCCTGGCTCGCCTTGTAGAGCGCGTCGATCATGCCGGCATCGACCAGCGAGTTGGTCTTCATCCACACCTGAGCGGGGCGACCGGCACGCGCGTGTTCGATTTCCGCCTCGATCAGCTCCGAGATGCGGTTGCGCATCGTGATCGGCGAGATTGCCAGCTTCTCCAGCTTGGAGGGCTGAGCGTACCCGGTGATGAAATTGAAGACCTTGGCAACGTCCTGAGAAATTACCGGATTGGCCGTGAAGTAGGACAGATCCGTGTAGATGCGAGCGGTGATCGGATGATAGTTGCCGGTTCCGATATGGCAGTAGGTCGTCATGCGCCCCTGCTCGCGACGCACCACCATTGACAGCTTCGCGTGGGTCTTGAAGTCGATGAAGCCGTAGACGACCTGCACGCCCGCGCGTTCCAGATCGCGCGCCCAGCGGATATTCGCCTCCTCGTCGAAACGCGCCTTCAGCTCCACCAGCGCCGTGACCGACTCGCCGGCTTCCGCGGCCTCAGACAGCGCCTTGACGATGGGGCTATCGTTGGAGGTGCGATAGAGCGTCTGCTTGATCGCCATCACATCCGGGTCCTGCGCCGCCTGACGCAGGAACTGGACGACGACATCGAAGGACTCGTAGGGGTGCTGAACGAGGAAGTCCTTCTCGCGGATCGCGGCGAAGCAATCTCCGCCGTGTTCGCGAACGCGTTCGGGGAAGTGGGCTGAATAAGGCTGAAATTTCAGATCGGAGAGGTCGATGCTGACGAGTTCTGACAGATTGGTCAGCGCCATCAGTCCTTCCACGAGGAAAGTATCTTCCTCTCCGACCTGCAGCGCCTCGGCGACGAAGGAGCGCAGGGAGACGGGCGTGGCCAATTCAATTTCCAGCCGGATCGCGGATCCCCTCCTCCGGCGCTTCAGGGCGCTTTCGAACAAGCGGACCAGATCTTCCGCCTCTTCCTCCAGCTCGATATCGCTGTCGCGGATGACCCGGAAGACGCCCTTTCCGTGCACCTCGTAGCCCGGAAAGAGCTGTTTGATGAACAGGCTGAGAATGCTCTCCACCGCGATGAAGCGCGTGGGATGCGCCTCATCCTCGCCGTCTCGCGCAGGCAGGGCGACGAAGCGCTGAACCTGTCCGGGAATGCGCAGCAAAGCCGTCATGGCCGCACCGCCGCCCGTCTTCACCAGATCCAGAATGAGCGAGAAGCCGAGATTGGGGATGAAGGGGAACGGGTGCGCCGGATCGATCGCCAGAGGCGTCAGAACCGGGAAGATGTGCGTCAGGAAGAAGGTCTCGAGCCACGCCCTCTCGCTCTCATCGAGATCGCCCGCATCGACAAGGACTATTCCGTTGTTCGCCAGTTTCCGGCGCAGGACAGCCCAGTTGCGCTGTTGCTCGGATTGCAGCGTCTTCACCCGATCGCTGATCTGGGAAAGCTGTTCCCACGGCGACAGACCGTCATCGGAGATCGTGCGGACATTGGCGCGTTCCTGACCCTTGAGACCGGCGAAACGCACCATGAAGAATTCATCGAGATTGTTGGCAGAGATCGACAGGAACCGCAGCCGCTCCAGCAACGGATGGCGCGGGTTCATCGATTCTTCGAGAACGCGAAGATTGAACTGAAGCCAGGAAAGCTCACGGTTTATGAAGCGCGCCGGGCTGTTCATCAGCCGCGCAACTTCGGGCGTGAGTGAGTCGGAGTGCGTGGGCGTCCCTTCGGGGCCGTTGACCGTTGTCTTTTCGCTGGACGTTGTCACTTCAGCCTTCTCGTTCATTCTTGTGCCTCCGGATTCTCAAACATCTCCTCATATAGAGATAATGTGACAGTCCGGATGCGACGGGGGAAGACGCAATTCCGCAAGACTGCCAGTCAAAGGCGCATATGCACATTTCGCGAGATGCATATGCACATTTCGCGATATGCATATGCACATTTCGCGAGATAGAGCTTTACCCGGATACCGGCCGGATGTCTCGGAAAGGGCAAAACGACATCCACAGCAGTCTCCCGCACGACGATCCTACACCTTGTGATATACAATTCGTGCATGGGGAATGACGCGGCTGTTGGGCCTGTCAACGTAGTAATAGAGCGTCCCCTCCTCCTCCAGCCCGAGGTCCGCGAAGCGCGAGAGTTCAGCCGGGGTCAACGGCCAGGGAGGTCCTGCTGCCTCAGATCCGTCGGGCCGCACGCGCGTGATCACCAGCAACTTGCCGCCCGGTTTCACCAGGCTCGCCACGGATGTGAAGGCCGCCTCGCGCATATCGCCGGTCAAGGCCTGAAGCGTGTAGCATTCATGCACGAGATCAAACGCGTTCTCCCAATCGGCGGGAAGATCAAACAGATCGGCGACGCGGAAATCGATGTCGGTATCGACAAACCGCTTTCCCGCCCAGACAATCGCATCCTCGGCAAAATCGAATGCCGTGATCTTCCATCCGGCCTGCGTTAGCGCATGGGCGTTGTCGCCGAGATCGCAGGCAATATCGACGGCCTGCCTCCCATCGCCCGCATGTTTGCGAAGCCAGTCGACCAGCATCTCCTTGGGCGCCAGATCGGCCCACGGCACGGCGGCGGGTCTTCCTTCGCCGCCTTGTAGATTTCTCGAAACCACGCCCGGCGTTCTTCCGGATCATCGCCCGTCGCGCCGGGCCGCGCGCCGGCTCGTTCGGGTGCAGCCGCCCGGCGCTGCGCAAATCCACCGTCCATGTGATCGTCGCCAGATCCAGACTGCGTCAATTCATTCTCCCGCTCCCATGTCGCAATCATTTGGGAACACGGGAACGATCAGGCAAATAAAGTTCTGGGGAAAAGAAAGGGCATCACGAGCAGGCCGGGCCTCTCACGCCTTCTTGGTGAAGTCGCCGCGGTCGTTTTCCTGCCAGTAGGTCACCTCGTGACCGGCTGCCTTCGCCTCTTTCCAGCGATGCCGGGCATCGACGACCGACTGCTCGTCGTTCTCGTCAAATATGTAGACCCCCCTGTCATAGGGCGTCAGATCGGGCGGCATGGCGCGGTCGACGAGGAAACGCACATTCGCGCCATTCGGATTTTCGGTTCCGTCGGTGAGATAGACGAGTTGATCGCCTTCCCGCCCGTCGGCCGCAGTTCCGTGAGGCAGAAACGAATCCTCTCGGTATGTCCACAGGTAACCATCGAGCGCATCGCGGCGCTCCGGTCCGCCGCTCTGAATGACCACCCGCCATCCGCGTTCCAGGAATTTTTCCACCAGGTCCTTAACCACGCTTTCCAGTGTCCGCCTTTGCAGGTGGTAGAACAGCACTTCGCTCAAGACAGTCCCCGATTTTCCAAAAAACTGAACATCTGCGCTCCAAAGCGTTATCAAGGACGGCGCTGGATTCCTCCGGATATCTCGCCTCGTCCCGTGATCGCACGACTGCGGCATACGGGCAACAGGTGGCGGTGATCTCCCCCTTCTCCACGCACAATGGCCAATTCGCTGTTGCGCGGGCTCATCGTTAACGCAATAGACATCCGCCGGGTTCAGCATCGCCCCGTTTCGTGAGATTGGTGACTCACGTCACGATCTGGAAACTGGAGGGTACGACAGGATGCCGTCCGTCGTCGCTTTCGTGAAAAAGCCCGCCTCGCAGAAGGCGATGCGGGCTTTTTCTCGTTTATCGGATCGCACAAACGATCAAGCTTCGTAGTGATCCCGCACCAGCCGATCGAGCAGACGCACGCCGAAACCCGACGCCCAGGTCTTGCTGATCTCGGTCTCGGTCGAGCCCATGGCCGTCCCGGCCACATCCAGATGGGCCCACGGCACGTCGTTGACGAAATGCTGCAGGAACTGCGCCGCGGTGATCGAACCTGCCGGACGACCGCCGGTGTTCTTGATGTCGGCGAATTTCGACTCGATCAGCTTCTCGTATTCCGGCCCGATCGGCATGCGCCACAGCTTCTCTCCCGTCGCAAGACCGGCTTCGGTCAGGCGACCCGACAATTCGTCGTTATTGGAGAAGAGGCCCGCGTGCTGATTACCGAGTGCAACGATGATGGCGCCCGTCAGCGTCGCCAGGTTGATCATGAAGGCAGGTTTGAAGCGGTCCTGCGTGTACCAGAGCGCATCGGCCAGGACGAGACGGCCTTCGGCGTCGGTGTTGATCACCTCGATCGTCGTGCCGGACATCGCGGTCACGATATCGCCGGGGCGCTGCGCATCGGCGTCGGGCATGTTCTCAACGAGCCCGATCACGCTCACCGCGTTGACCTTCGCCTTGCGCGCGGCAAGGGCGTGCATGAGGCCGGTCACGGCGGCGGCACCACCCATATCGCCCTTCATGTCTTCCATGCCGCCGGCCGGCTTGATGGAGATACCGCCCGAATCGAAGACGACTCCCTTGCCGATGAAGGCGACGGGCGTCTGCTTGGCCTTGCCGCCCTTCCACTGCATGACCGCCAGCTTCGGCGGACGGGCAGAGCCGCGCGCAACACCGAGCAGCGCGTTCATGCCGAGCTTGGCCATTTCCTTCTCGCCGAGCATCTCGATCTCGACGCCGAGCTTCTCGAGCGCCTTAGCCTTCTTGGCGAATTCCTCAGTCCCCAGCACGTTGGCCGGTTCGTTGACGAGATCACGGGCCAGGATCGCGCCATCGGCGACGCCTTCCTCGGCTTCCCAGACCTTGGCGGCCTCCTCGTGACCGGCGACGCAAACAGCCACCTTGGCGGACTTCGGCTTGTCGTCACCTTTCTTTTTCGTCTTGTACTTGTCGAAGGTGTAGCCGCGCAGTTTGGCGCCGACGGCGATATCCGCCGCCTGAGCGGCCGTGATCGCTTCACCGTCCGGGCGTTCCAGGTGGATCGACGCATGCGCGGCCTTTGCCGCGGCAATCGCGCCCATCGCAGCCCCACCGAGACGCGTCCAGTCGTATTCGGTCAGATCGGCAATCTTGCCGAGCTCGATCACCGCGATCCGGTCCAGTTTGCCCCCGGCAGGCGCGACGATATCAAGGCTCGCCATGGATGCGCCCTTGAATGCCGAGGCCTTGATCGCGCGCGTAACGGCCCCGTTGGTCGCCGCATCGATCTCGCTTGCCGCGATCCCCAACGCCAGCGACTCATCGGTGAAAATGACCGCGGTTCCTTTCTTCGGGGCCGTGGGTTTCGAAAAGCTAATACTCGGAAGCTCTGCCATATCGGATATCCAGACCTTGCTCGTTCCAAAACTCGTCGACAGACATAGGCCACGGCACGGTGTTTAGCAAAGGTGCGTAAGCGTTGAAGACGCATCGGCAACTGGCACCGAACCTGCGCCGATTGAGCAACACCGGGCGTGCAAGGAACCATTAACCCTGTTTCTTGAGAGCGTCTTCATTCGAAGATGTGTTAACTAGAACAAGTGTGAACCGGTCGTATCGGCAGATGGCGACCACACCCGCAGCCAAGGCGCAGCGTCAGGGGGACGGCATGCGCCCTTCGTCATGTTTAAAACGACGATTGACGACAGTCGGGGTATAGCTAAAAGACGGCACCGCAATGAGGAACGCGGAGCCGCGAGCGTGCAGATGCGCGGCACGCACGACCAAATCCCCAGGCCGCGGCAGGGACGGCCTTCGGACGCATGATAAAGACAATCGAGCGCTACATACTACGGCGGATTACAGGCGCCTTTCTGCTCGCTTTTGGCGCCATGATCGGCGTTGTGTGGGCAACGCAGGCGCTGCGCCAGCTCGATCTCGTCACGGCCAAGGGCCAGACAATCGTCCAGTTCCTGAAAATGACGATGCTCGCCCTCCCCTTTCTAGGCGTCATCGTGGCGCCATTCGTATTTGCCATCGCCCTCATCATCGTCCTGAACGCGCTCAACTCCGATAACGAGCTTGTCGTCATCAACGCCACGGGTGCTGCCAAGATTAAGGTTTTCAAACCCGTCATGGCGTTTGCGGTCGTGCTCAGCGTGCTGACGCTCGTCGCCTCCCTGTGGGTTTCCCCGCTGGGATTGGCGCAGCTTCGCGAGGAGCTGACGCAAGTTCGCATCGATCTGGTGGCCAACATCGTGCGGCCCGGTCGATTCATCGAGGTCGACGACGGTCTCACGTTCCACATCCGCAACCGGTCCGGCGACGGAACGCTGGAAAGCCTGATGATGGATGACCGTCGCGATCTGGAGACGACGTTCACCTATCTCGCCCAGCGCGGTCAGGTGGCGGAGATCGGCGACCGGATGCTGCTCGTCATGCATGACGGCACGATCCAGAGACGCACCAACGCGACCGGAGCGATCTCGATCGTCAAATTCGAATCATACGCCTTCGATCTGACGAGCTTGATGCCGCAGGCCTCCGCGCCGACCTTCAAACCGTCGGAACGCACGATCGGCGAATTGCTGAACCCGCCGGCGGGCGATGAGTACTACAAGCGCTACGCAGACCGGTTCCGCGCCGAAATTCACGACCGTTTCGCAGTGCCCCTCTATCCGCTCGCCTTCGGGCTGATCGTTTTCGTCTTCCTCGGACAGGCGCGCACCACCCGTCAAAGTCGCCATACGGGCGTGCTCGGCGCGTTGTTCGGTTGCGTCTTCGCACGGGTTGCGGGTTTCGGTGCGACGAATATGGCGGTCTCCGATCCCGACCTGATATTCGTTGTCTATGCGCTACCGCTCGCCATCATAGCGATCGCCGGACGGCTCTCATTGGCCGACAAGACGCCCGTCTGGATACGGATCATCGGTCACGCCATGCACGTGATCGTCGGAGCGGTCGAGACCTCTGCCGAACGGCTAACGGCCCGCTTTGCGAACGGGCGAACCTAGCACCATGACAGTCGGTTTCACCCTCTGGCGCTATTTCGCCGTCCGCTTCCTGCTCTCGATCCTGGGACTGTTCCTGTTCGCGGCGGTGCTGATCTACATCTTCGATTTTCTCGAGCTCGTGCGCCGTGGCGGCGACCGCGAAGGTTTCACGGTGATGCGCGTCGCATTGATCTCGCTTTTGCGAATCCCGGTGCTGCTGGAACAGGTCTTGCCGTTCGCCACGTTGTTCGGCTCCATCCTCGCGTTCGTCACGTTGAGTCGGAGCCTCGAAATCGTCATCGCGCGTGCATCGGGCATGTCGGTGTGGCAATTCACGGCCCCAGCCCTGATTGTCGCCGTGACTGTCGGGGCGCTGGCAATCGTCGTCTACAATCCGCTCGCCGTCGCCTTGAAGGACAACTCGGACCAGCTCTTCGGCAACAAGGAGAAGTTGCTTCTGCAGGCGTCCAACAATGCCTGGCTGCGACAGGACGGACTGAACGGGGAAACCATTCTCCATGCCAGCCAATCGACGGACCAGGGCCTGTACCTTTACGACGTCACGATTTTTGCCTTCGACAAGAGCGGCGTCTTCCGCGAGCGCGTCGAGGCGCGCGAGGCAATGCTGGGCGACGAGGCCTGGCGGCTGAAGGACGTCACCGTCTACACGACAGACGATGATCCCAAGGAATATGCGTCCTATCTGGTATCCACATATCTTGGTTCGCTGGAGGTGCGCCAGAGCATAGCATCGCCCGAATCAGTCTCCTTCTGGGACCTTCCCAGACTGATCGAACTCGCCCGAAGGTCGGGATTACCCGCCTACCGCTACACTTTGCAGTACGAAACGCTGTTTGCACGCCCTCTACTACTCGCCGCAATGGTGCTGATTGCGGCGGCGGTTTCCCTTAGGGTATCGCGATTTGGCGGTTTAGGAGGGATGATTCTGGGTGGAATAACAGCCGGGTTCATGCTTTATGTGCTCACCGAGCTTGCAAAGGATCTTGGTGGCGCCGGAATTGTATCTCCGGTCGTTGCCGCGTGGTCTCCGGGGATAGTAGCGACATTGATGGGTTTCACGATCCTACTGTATCAGGAGGACGGCTAGTGTCGGGTGTGTCCGTTCTCCCGCCCAACAGGATCGATGACCGACGCTCCCGCAGTGCGTCCACGCGCCGGTTGCAGGGGGTGTTGTTCGGTTCGATTTCGCTTGTCGCGATGCTGGCCGTCATGGCCACGGCGCCTGACATTGCGCGCGCGCAGACGAGCGACGACCAGACCATCGAAAACATGCTCACTCGCAACGCGGATCCCAACGCCCAGATGCTTCTGGAAGCGACGGAGCTTCAGTACGATTTCGACAAGGATATCGTCTCCGCCGTCGGTAACGTTCAGATCTATTACAACGGCACGGTGCTGGAGGCGGATCGCGTCACGCTCGATCGCAAGAAGGCCCGCCTGTTTGCGCAAGGCAATGTACGCCTGACGGCACCTGATGGAAACGTGGTCAAGACGAACTCTCTGGAACTGAGCGACGATTTTCACGACGGGTTCGTTCGCCAACTTCGGATCGAGACGATCCAGCGTACCCGTTTCACCGCCGAGAGCGCGGAGCGCAAGAATGGCGAGACGACGACATTCCATAACGGCACCTATACGGTCTACACGAAGCCGACCAACCCTCCGGGCAAGCCGCCTCTGTGGCGCATTCGTGCGACCAAGATCGTCCATAATCAGAAAGAACGGACGGTCTATTACGAAGGCGCGCGCATAGAGTTCTGGGGCGTCCCGATCGCCTATCTGCCCTTCATGTCGCATCCCGATCCGACCTTAACGCGCAAGTCCGGCTTTCTGACGCCGACGACCGTCTACGACGACAAGATCGGTATCGGCGTTGCGGTCTCCTATCATTGGGTTCTGGGACCGGACAAGGATCTGACCTTCACGGCGACGCCTCTGTCGAAACAGGGACCGTTGCTGGAAGCGATGTGGCGCCAGAGGCTGGAGAACGGCAAATATTCGATATCGGCCGCCGGCATCCACCAGACGAACCCGGAGAACTTCTCTGGCTCCAGCGGCGAACGCGAATGGCGCGGCTATATCAACACCAAGGGTGAATTCACGATCAATCAGCGCTGGAAATGGGGCTGGGATCTTTCGCGGGTGTCCGACCGTGCCTTTGTCAAAGACTATGAAATCGACAGCGATTCTCTGACGTCGAGCCTCTATCTGACCGGCCAGAGCGAGCGCAACTATTTCGATATTCACACATACGCCTTCCAGATCACCCAGGAAGACGATCCGGATGACGACGATCCGAATGCTGGCGCGCCCTTCTCCAAGGTCGGCGCGAACCTGCAGGACAAGCAGCCGATCGTCCATCCTGTTGTGGATTACAACTACATATGGGCGGATCCGGTCGTCGGCGGTGAGCTCTCTTTTGCCGGCAACCTGACGAGCCTCACCCGGAACGAGACGGACGCTTTCTCCTATGCCGGTGTCAACCGGTTCTGCGGTGTCGAAGGCACCTTCACTCGCATGTCGTTCAAGGCGCAGTGGCGGCGGACGCTGATCGATCCCTACGGCCAGATGTTCACGCCGTTTGCCTACATGCGAGCCGATCGCTATTCCCTGCAGTCGGCTGACAAGAACATGTCCGCCTTGACCGACGAGGCCTTCGTTGCCCGTGCCATATCCGCGGTCGGGCTGGAATACCGCTATCCCTTCCTGCTCACGGTAGGCAGCACCAGTCACGTGATCGAGCCGATTGCCCAGATCATCGTGCGCCCCTCCGAACAGCGAATCGGCGAACTGCCCAACGACGATGCGCAGAGCCTGGTGTTCGATGACACCAACCTGTTCCAGTGGGACAAGTTCTCCGGCTACGACCGCACCGAAGGCGGCACGCTTGCAAATATCGGCTTCCAGTACAAGGGCCAATTCCGCGGCTTCGGCTCCGTCAACGCCTTGTTCGGGCAGTCTTTCCATCTGGCGGGAACGAACTCCTATTCGACCGAGGACGTGCTTGCCACGGGCGCGAATTCTGGGCTGGACTCATCTGATTCCGATTACGTCTCGCGCATCTATTTCGACACCAATATCGGCATGCGTTTCGGCGCTCGGGCTCGCTTCGACAACGACGACTTCTCGGTACACCGGGCCGAGATCCAGGCGAGCGGACCACGAGGTCCGGTTACCGCGTCGCTGGCCTACGTCTTCCTGGGTGCCAAACCGGCTCAGGGTATCGATGATGATCGCGAAGAGATCCTCGGCGCAGGTTCCCTCCGGCTTTTGACGAACTGGCGGGTGTTCGGTTCCGTGCGCTACGATCTGCGCAATTCCACGACCGTGCGCGACGTGCTCGGCTTCGGTTACGACGACGAAGGCTTCTCTGCCTCCCTCGCCTATGCCGAAGAGCGCAGCCGCAACGACGGCGATCCGGTCGACAAGAAGATCTATCTCCGCATCGGCCTGCGCACACTAGGCGACACGCAACTTTCGACCGATGCCGACCGTTAAGCTGGCTCCAAGATGCACGACATGTTTTATTCGTCCGACGATCGAAACGTGAATGCGTCAAGCTTTTGCCACACCACACAGGCAACGAGTTCCGGGCGCCGTGCCGACAGCAGACGCCATCGGGAATTTAAGGTTACGCGCAATTCGTCCGACAGGCAGGAACCTCCGCGCGACAAGGGAGATGTTATGAATATGCCGCCGACGACAGCAGACCGTGCGGAACGCCAGTGTGGACGCCCCGCGGTTCGGCATTGGCTCGCAGCAACCTGCATGACCGTGCTCGCCTGCACCCTTCTGGCCGGAGCCCCCCAGGTCGCCTCCGCATCGACGAGCATCAAGGTGATCGTCAACGATCAGCCGATCACCAGCTATGACATTGCCCAGCGCTCGCGACTGATCCAACTCACGGCACGTAAGCCTGCCGGGATCGCCCGTCGCATGGCGCAGGATGAGCTGATCGAAGAGCGGCTCAAGATGCAGGAGGCCAAGCGTCGCGGCGTGACCGTTTCGTACGCCGAGGTGGAACAGGTCTTCGCGCGGATAGCGCAGAGGACCAAGATGTTGCCGTCCAAGCTTTCCTCAGCCTTGTTGCAGTCGGGCGTCAATCCGTCCACGCTCAAGGCCCGGATCCGCTCCGAGATTGCCTGGCACAACGTCGTGTTGCGGCGCTTCAAGGCCCAGGTGAACGTGTCCGAACAGGACGTCGTCGCCGCGATGCTGAAGAAGGACAAGAAGGACGAGAGCAAGACCACGGAATACACCCTTTCGCAGGTCATTTTCGTCGTCCCGAAAAACGCATCGACCGGTTTCAAGGCACGCTGCAAGCAGGAGGCCAACCAGCTCCGCAATCGCTTCTCCGATTGCGACAGGGGCCTGAAGCTTGCCGAGGGCCTGAAAGAGGTGGTGGTCAAGCCCGTAGGCGTGCGGCTTGCTCCCGAACTGCCCGATCAGTTGATCGATCTGATCAAGGACGTGCCGTCCGGCCATCTCAGCCATCCGGTTGAAACCGGAAACGGCGTCGAGGCTTACGCGGTCTGCAAGAAGCGTGAGATCGACAGTGACGCGGGCCTTCGCACTCAGATCAAGGACGAACTGCGCAACAAGGAAGGCCAGATGCTTTCCCGCCGCTATATCCGCGACCTGCGCCGGGACGCCGTCATCGAATATCGCTGAGGCGTACCATGCCGCTTGTCGTCACCATGGGCGATCCTGCGGGGATCGGTCCGGAGCTGCTGTTGGCGATCTGGCGTGACCGCGCTCAGCTTTCCATGCCGCCCTTCTACGTGTTGGCGGATTCTGCGGTGATGGAAGCGCGCGCCTCCGATCTCGGTTTCGATATTCCCATTGCCGTCTGCACGCCCGAGGAAGCGAGCGAGCGCTTTGACGAGGGACGACTTCCCGTCGTCGCCCTGAAAAACTACGCCGATACGCGCTGCGGTGCTGATATCCCCGCCTCTCCCGAAGTGATCGTGGAAGCAATCGCGACGGCTGTGGAGCACGTGAAGGCAGGCCGGGCGAGCGGTGTCGTCACCGCCCCGATTACCAAGAAATCACTCTACGCGGCCGGCTTCCAGCATCCGGGGCACACGGAATTCCTCGGCGCCCTGGCGCAACAGTATTGGCCGGTAGAGCCCGCAGAACCCGTCATGATGCTCGCCGGGCCCGACCTGAGAACGGTACCGGTTACGGTTCATATCCCGGTCGACGCGATCTCCGCTGCGTGGACGCAGGAGCGCATCACGACCGTCGCCCGGATCGTTGCCAAGGATCTGCGTAATCGTTTCGGTATTGTGGAACCGCGTCTGGTCCTTGCCGGGCTCAACCCGCATGCGGGCGAAGGCGGCACCATCGGCACGGAAGACGAAGACGTGTCACATCCCGCGGTCGAAGAATTGCGGGCGGAAGGAATCAATATCGCCGGCCCTCTGCCGGGCGATACCCTGTTCCACGCAAGAGCCCGGAAAACATACGACGCGGCCCTGTGCGCCTATCACGACCAGGCCCTTATCCCGGTGAAAACCCTCGCCTTCGATGAAACCGTGAACGTGACGCTCGGCCTGCCGTTCGTGCGCACCTCACCCGACCATGGCACGGCTTTCGATATTGCCAGCAGGGGCATTGCGTGCCCGGACAGTCTGGTCGCGGCGATCCGTCTTGCGGCCACGCTTTGCGAAGGCGACGTGCGCTGATGGCACAGATCGACGATTTGCCGCCGCTGCGCGATGTCATCCGCCGTCACGGGCTCGATGCGCGCAAATCTCTCGGCCAGAACTTCCTGCTTGATCTGAACCTCACCGCCCGGATCGCCCGTGCCTCTGGTCGGCTGGAGGGCATAACGGTGATCGAGGTCGGTCCGGGCCCGGGCGGGCTTACGCGCGGCCTGCTGGCGGAAGGCGTGGCAAAGGTTATCGCGATCGAGAAAGACCGTCGCTGTCGCCCGGCACTTGAGGAAATAGCCGCCGCCTATCCCGGCCGTCTGGAGATCATCGAAGATGACGCTCTGACGGTGGATGCCACGCACCTCACTGATGGGCCCGCCCGGATTGTCGCGAACCTGCCCTACAACGTGGCGACGCCGCTTCTGAGCGGCTGGCTGGAAGGCCCCTGGCCGCCCTTCTGGGACTCACTCACGCTGATGTTCCAGAAGGAAGTCGCCGAGCGCATCGTCGCGCATGCGGGCGACAAGGCTTACGGGCGGCTCGCAGTGCTGGTGGGATGGCGCACCCATGCGGAGATCGTGCTGGAATTGCCTCCGCAGGCCTTTACACCGTATCCGAAGGTCTCGTCGGCTGTGGTGCAGCTCCTGCCGCGCGCTGAGTCTCTTGCGTGCGATATGAAGACCCTGGAGCGCGTGACGGCCGCAGCCTTCGGACAGCGCCGCAAGATGCTGCGCGCCGCGCTCAAATCGTTGGGGGGCGAAACCTCGGCACTCATCGAGAAGGCCGGATTGAAGCCAACCGCGCGTGCCGAGGAAATTCCGGTTGAAGGATTTGTGGCGCTCGCCAATGCGTTCGATGTAGCAAAGGCTGCTACGTCAAACGCATCCTGAGAGATCGCCCTTTCGCGCTTCGTTTTGAAGCGCTTCCACGAACGTCTTCATACCGAGATTGCGCACCCGGCGGCGGCGTTCGGCGCTCAGGATCTTCTGGATCTCGTGGAAGGTCTTGTTGAGATCATCATTGATCAGCACGTAATCGTATTCGTTCCAGTGCTCGATTTCAGAGCGGGCATTCTGGAGACGCTTGTCGATCACTTCGGCGCTGTCTTCGGCACGGCGCTCAAGTCGTGACCGCAGCTCCTTTATGGAAGGCGGCAGGATGAACACGGAAACCACATCTGCGCGGGCAGCTTCGTAGAGCTGCAATGTACCCTGCCAATCGATATCGAACAGAACGTCCTTTCCGCCCGAAAGAGCGGTTTCGACAGGTTCGCGCGGAGTGCCGTAGAAATTGCCGTGCACTTTGGCCGATTCAAGAAGATTGCCCTCATCGCGCATCGACAGGAACTGCTTCCTGGAAATGAAACGGTAGTGCGCCCCATCGATCTCGCTGCCGCGCCGCTCGCGGGTCGTTACCGACGCGGAAAGCGTCAATTCGCGGTCCTGTTCCAGCAGGCTGCGCGCGATCGTGGACTTGCCGGCCCCGGAGGGGGACGATAGCACGAACATCAGGCCGCGGCGATGCGGAACTTCGAGAGTGGCGAGAGAGGCGTTGGCGGACATGAACGTTATTCCAGATTCTGTATCTGCTCGCGCAACTGATCGATCGTGGTCTTTAGGTCGAGGCCGATCGCAGTGAGCGAGGTATCATTCGACTTGGAGCACAAGGTATTTGCCTCCCGATTGAATTCCTGAGCCAGGAAATCAAAGCGCCGACCGATCGGACCGCCTCCCGCCATCAGCTCGCGTGCGGCTGCGACGTGAGCCTTCAACCGATCCAGTTCCTCACGAACGTCCGCCTTTGTCGCCAGAAGAACCGCCTCCTGATAGAGACGGTCTTCATCGAATTCGCTACGCTCCATGAGGTGGCGAATCTGCTCGTCGAGGCGAGTGCGAATGGCATCCAGCTGGCGCGCGGGGCATGCCTCTGCCGCATCCGTCAGGCTGTCGATCCGGTCGATATGTCCGGAGATCACGTGCCCGACAGCGGCTCCTTCAGACTGTCGCATGGCGGCGAGAGCGGCGAGCGCCTCTTCGAACGAGGCCTGGAGCGCGGCGTGTTGGGCGGCGCGCTCTTCATCGCTGAGAACGCTTTCCTGGACCTCGAAGACGCCGCGAAAGGCGAGAATGCCCTCTGCGGTCGCGGGCGCGACGCCGGTGCGCCTACGCACGGCCTCAAGCGCCTCGATGACGGCTTCAAGCGTGCCTTCGTTGACCCGCGGCATCGCCTCGCCAGCATCGCGCTGCACAGAAAGGGTGACATTGACGTTTCCGCGCGTCAGTACCGCTCCCACGGCTTTCCGCAGTGCGGGCTCAAGGCTTTCAAAACCATTGGTGAGACGAAAGCGGGTATCCAGCCCCTTGCCGTTGACCGAGCGCAATTCCCATGTCCAGCGGATCGCTCCGTATGCGCCCTCGGCTCGGGCAAATCCGGTCATGCTTGCTCTGGTCATTGGCTTCTCTCTGCTCGTTTGTCGGGCCGTTCGAAATACCGCCCGACGGGGGGCACCTTCAACAAGCGCTCCTGAACGCCGGAACACATTCAACGATTACCGGCCGAGCGTCGCTCGTATCAGCTTGCAGCGTCTTGCGCCGCACCGTTCGCAGGCTTTGCCTCCGGGCGAACCTCTCCGGCCGCAACGGCCTCGTCCGCCTTTTCCGCGGCAGCGGCAGCGTCCCGCCGCCCCTTCTCGACCTCGCGCCAACGCTTGACGTTGCGCTGGTGCTCTTCCAGCGTCTTGGCGAAAAGATGCCCGCCGCGACCGTCTGCAACGAAGAACATCTCTTCGGTGCGCGAGGGATTGGCGACCGCCTCCATTGCCTTGCGGCCCGGATTGGCGATTGGTCCCGGCGGCAGCCCGCGGATCTGATAGGTGTTGTAGCGGTTCGGAGCTTCCTTCTCGCTCTTCAGGAGCGTGCGCGAGCGTTGCCAGGCTTCGCCGCCGTGCAATCCGTAGAGGATCGTGGGATCGGACTCCAGCCGCCACCCCTTCTTCAGCCGGTTGACGAACACACCGGCCACCCGCGGCCGTTCATCCGCGCGCCCGGTTTCCTTTTCCACGATGGAAGCGAGAATGACCAGTTCTTCCGGCGTCTTGATCGGCAGGCCTTCGGACCGGCGCGCCCAGATCTCTGCCAGCACCTTTTCCTGCGCGTGGCGCATCCGGTCGATGATCTCCTGCTGCGTCGTGCCGCGCGTGAACTTGTAGGTCTCCGGCAGCAAGGCCCCTTCTCGCGGCATTTCCGTCAGATCTCCGACAAGGATCGGATGCTTGTTCACGCGATCGACAATCTGTGCGTTGGTCCAGCCTTCCGGAATGGTGATGGAGTGAAGGACCGCCTTGCCCTCCACCAGCATGTCCATGACACCGCGCATGCTGACCCCGACAGGGAAGACATACTCGCCCGCCTTCAACCGGTCGGTATTCTTGTAGAGCCACACGCCCCCGATGAAGATCCAGGCCTGGTCGACCACGCCGCTGCGATCGAGCGTGTTGGTGATCGTCTCTAGCCCGGAGCCCGGCGCGACGATGATCGTCGTTTCCTGTGCAAGTGGCCCCTTGCTGTCAAACTCGGTCTTCCCCCAGTAGAGAAGATCGCCGCAGGCGAGCACCGCCAGGACGGCGAATGTCAGCAGAAAATTGAAAAAGACGACGAACGGATTGCGCGCATGGCGCGAGCGCACGGGAGGTTCCGGTACGCGTTCCGGCTGGATGGCCTCACGCGGGCTCTTGGGCGCGGGCCGCATCGGGCTTTCGCCGCCGCCCGAGGTCTGGTTCGTCGCTTGATTGGTATCTGTCGAAGACGTTTCGGTTTCCGGCGAAGACACGTTTTGATGGTCAGGCGCTTCTGGCGAGTCTTGCATTAGCACGGTCTACCTGTTCGACGAAAACACCCTTGAGCGCCTCGCATTCCCATGACCACGGACGTTCGTGGTCAATGGGTGATGAAACCATGGAAAAACACAAGAACTATGCCGGACCCGTCTGCCCTATTTCCATAGTTTTCAACTTGCGCATACGCCCGAGGTCGCACGGGTGCGCCGAGATTGTGTCATTTCGCGGATTTGCAGATGTGCCATCCGCATTCAGCCCCGGAATATCCGGTCTGAAGATTTACGGCGACCGGTTGACCCGTCGCCGTAAGAATCTGTCTGTCCAAATTGAGAGGCACCGTCAATTTTGACGCGGCCTCCGAGCTGTCACGACCGTGCGATCAGTCGGCCACCCGCTTGAAGACCAGCGATGCGTTCGTGCCGCCGAACCCGAAGGAATTCGAGAGCGTAGTATCGATCTGCATCTGCTTGGGCTTGTGCGGCACCAGGTCGATCTCGGTCTCCACAGAAGGATTTTCGAGATTGATCGTCGGCGGCGCAACATTGTCGCGAATGGCGAGCACCGAGAAAATGGCTTCCACCGCACCGGCGGCACCGAGGAGGTGCCCGGTCGACGACTTGGTCGAGGACATCGTCAAGCCACCGGCAGCATCACCCATGAGACGGGTGACGGCGGCCAGTTCGATTTCGTCGCCCAACAGTGTCGAAGTCCCGTGCGCATTGACGTAGTCGATGTCGGCAGGAGCAATACCGGCACGCTTCAATGCGGCCTGCATGCACCGGTAGGCGCCGTCACCATCTTCCGCCGGAGCGGTGATGTGATAGGCGTCGCCCGACATTCCGTATCCAACGACCTCGGCATAGATCTTGGCGCCGCGGGCCTTGGCGTGCTCGTATTCCTCAAGCACGACGCAGCCGGCGCCCTCGCCCATGACGAAGCCGTCGCGATCGCGATCATAGGGGCGCGAGGCATGGAGGGGATCGTTGTTGAACCCGGTCGAAAGAGCGCGACATGCGGCAAAGCCTGCCAGCGCCAGACGTCCGATAGGCGATTCCACACCGCCCGCCACCATCACGTCGGCATCACCGAGCGCAATCAGCCGCGAGGCATCGCCGACCGCATGCGCACCGGTGGAACACGCGGTAACGACCGCGTGGTTCGGCCCCTTGAGACCGTGCCGGATGGAGACGTGTCCCGAACACAGATTGATCAGCCGTCCCGGAATGAAGAACGGGTTCAGCCTGCGCGGTCCCTTTTCCTTGAGCAGAATGGCATTCTTTTCAATGCCGATCAGCCCGCCGATACCAGATCCGATCAGCACACCGGTGCTGATCTGATCTTCGTAGATTTCCGGCTTCCAGCCCGCATCAGCCAGAGCCTGATCAGCAGCAGCGACCGCGTAGACGATGAAATCGTCCACCTTCCGCTGCTCCTTCGGCTCCATCCACTGATCGGGATTAAAGGTGCCATCGGAACCGTCGCCACGGGAAACTTCGCAAGCGACCTGACATGCGAGATCATCGATCTCGAACGAGTCGGGCCTTCCCGCTCCACTGCGTCCTTCCAGAATCCGCGACCAGGTGAGATCAACGCCGCAACCAAGTGGCGTCACCATCCCCAGACCCGTGACGACTACACGCCTCATCTTCTTCCTTCCAAAGCGGAGATCAGTTCCTGTCAGGCCGCACACACAAGCGACGGTCTGCCCTGGAACCGATTACGAGTTCTTCTCGAGGAAGCTGACTGCGTCACCGACGGTCTGAACCGCCTCAGCGGCATCGTCCGGAATCTCGACACCGAATTCCTCTTCGAAGGCCATGACGAGTTCAACGTTATCCAGGCTGTCAGCGCCCAGATCATCGATGAAGCTCGCGTTGTCGGTCACCTTCTCGGCATCCACGCCGAGGTGCTCGATCACGATCTTCTTTACGCGCTCAGCAATGTCACTCATTTTCGATTTCCTTGATGGTCTTCAAGACACTCGGCGCTGGCGCCCCACTTTTTCGGAGAACGTCCAGCGTGTTGTTAAAAGTCCCGGTCGTAGAACCCGGATGACACGACAACTTAGCATTCCGCGTACCCCGGTCGAGCCGAATGGTAGCCCGACCTTGCCGGCGGCGTATTGATCGGCGCCGGCGGCGTATCGACCGGCCGGCGGCTAGGTAACACACTTTGTTTGCCTTGACCAGACACGCCGCGGGGCTGTTGGAAAGCCTGAACCAGACTTTCAAAACGAAGGAAATTACCCTTTTAAATCATGGTCATACCGCCATTCACATGGATGGTCTGACCGGTCACGTAGGCAGCTTCCGTACTGGCAAGGTAAAGAGCCGCACTCGCGATCTCCTCGCCCATACCCAACCGACCCACGGGAATAGTCTCGAGAATCGAGGATCGCTGCTTCTCATTGAGAGCGTTCGTCATGGCAGTCTCGATGAACCCCGGGGCGATCGTGTTGACCGTAATGTTGCGGCTCGCAACTTCGCGGGCAAGCGATTTCGACATGCCGATCAGCCCTGCCTTGGCGGCAGCATAGTTGCCCTGCCCCGGATTGCCGGCGACGCCGACGATCGACGTGATACCGATGATGCGGCCATAACGGCGCTTCATCATGCCCTTGATCGCGGCCCGGGTCAGACGGAAGACGGTCGTGAGATTGACCTCAAGCACCTGGTCCCACTCTTCATCCTTCATGCGCATGAAGAGGTTGTCGCGCGTGATGCCGGCGTTGTTCACGAGAATGTCGAGACCGCCCATCGCGGCTTCGGCAGCGGGAACCAGATCGTCGACGGCTTCGCGCGACGACAGGTTCGCCGCGGCGATGTGAACCCGTTCGCCAAGATCGGAGGCCAACGCGTTGAGTTTCTCCTCGCGCGTGCCGGACAGGGTGACGGTGGCGTCGCGCGCATGAAGCGTGCGGGCTATGGCTTCGCCTATACCTCCGGTCGCTCCGGTAACGAGCGCGGTCTTTCCGGTCAGATCGAACATGCGAGCCTCTTTCGGTTTCTATTCTGTTGCAATCCGCGCCAGAAGCGCATTGATGTCTTCCGCACCGCCCACGGCGATACCCTCAAGCGACTTGTCGATGCGCTTGGCCATGCCGGTCAGTGCCTTGCCCGCGCCGATTTTGACGATGGTCGTGACACTGTTCGCCGCCAGCCAGGCAACGGATTCGCGCCAACGCACGCGTCCGGTCACCTGCTCGACCAACCGCGTGGGGATTCCCGCAGGATTCGGTGATCGGGGCAGCCAGAACATTCGCTACGAGCGGCACGGCAGGCGATGCGATTTCAATTTCAGCCAGTGCCTCGGCCATCACCTTGGCCGCAGGCGCCATAAGAGAACAATGAAACGGTGCGCTGACCGGCAGCAGGAGAGCGCGGCGCGCACCCTTGTCATTGGCAAGCCCGAGCGCACGCTCAACGGCTGCAATGTGCCCCGACACGACGACCTGCTCAGGCGCGTTGTCGTTCGCCGCCTCGCACACTTCTCCTACGGCGGCCGCGGCAGCGACCTCGCTCGCGGCTTCGAAATCGAGTCCGAGCAGTGCGGCCATGGCGCCCTCCCTGACGGGAACGGCTTCCTGCATGGCCTTGCTGCGCGTGCGAAGCAGACGGGCGGTATCGGCAAGCTTGATGCTGCCGGCCGCAGCCAGAGCGGAGTACTCACCAAGCGGGTGCCCCGCGACATAAGCCATGGACGCCTTCAGATCAGCCATGGACGCCTTCAGATCGAGGCCGCGAGCTTCGAGGACGCGCATCGCGGCGAGGCTCACTGCCATCAGGGTCGGCTGCGCGTTCGTCGTGAGCGTCAGCTCGTCCTCAGAACCTTCCCACATCACCCGGCTCAGCGATTCACCGAGCGCATCATCCACTTCTTCAAAGACCACACGCGCTTCCGGAAACGCCTCGGCAAGCGCCTCGTCCATGCCGACCGTCTGCGATCCCTGCCCGGGAAAGGTAAATGCGATACTCATGTGGATCGAAGGCCCTGCTTTTTCTGTTATCTTTGACGCCGCATTCGCACGACAAGAAAAGGCGCCTCGCCGGCGACCTCAGCACACCGGGAAGTTGGGCTTATGAGCGGGCCCAGGGGGGGCATGTCAAGTCCGCAAGGCCGTTAACCACGGATTTCGCGTTTTTTGCATTGTATTTCGATGCCAAATGCGTATAGACAGCGCTTCGAACGATTCCCGGCTGGGGACTGAACGGGAGGTCGCGGCCGATCACCGCTTGATGAAAGCATGGTCGACCGGACAGGATCCGCAAGGGATCCTGCTTCCCGTGTCTCCGCTCTCAAAGACGTCCTGCAAGGCCTTTCCCAGGCTTTGAAGAGGCTTCGCGCCGGGATCGCGTACAACTGAGGAAAGGCATTCATGGCCCTCTACGAACACGTGTTCCTGGCTCGCCAAGACATTTCTGCGCAGCAGGTCGAGCAGCTCGTCGAGCAGTTCAAGACGATCATCACCGATGGTGGCGGCACCGTCGGCAAGGTCGAGAACTGGGGCCTGCGCACGCTCGCCTATCGCGTTCACAAGAATCGCAAGGCGCACTACACGCTCATGAACATCGAAGCTCCCTATCCGGCGGTTGTCGAGATGGAGCGTCAGATGCGCCTGCACGAAGACGTGCTGCGCTTCCTGACCCTGAAGGTCGATAAGCACGAAGAAGAACAGTCCGCGATGATGCAGAAGCGCGATCGCGACGATCGTCGCCGTGGCCGCAGCGACCGTTTCGAGCGCGGTGGAGACCGGGGTGGTGATCGCGGCGGTGCACGCCGTCAGGACCGCGAGAACGAGGGTAAGAACTAATGATCGATATCGCACAACTCCCGACTCGCCGGCCCTTCTTCCGCCGTCGGAAGACCTGTCCGTTCTCCGGCGCCAACGCTCCGAAGATCGACTACAAGGACATCAAGCTGCTGCAGCGCTACGTGTCCGAGCGCGGCAAGGTCGTGCCGAGCCGCATCACGGCCGTTTCGGCCAAGAAGCAGCGTGAGCTGGCCCGCGCCATCAAGCGCGCCCGCTTCCTGGCTCTGCTGCCCTACGTGATCAGCTAAGCTTCATCAGGCCGGATTTCGATCCGGCCTGGTTTTCACGGCCCGTCGACACGACCCGCCGGACCCCTCTGGGACAGACCGGGTTTCCCGAGACCTGCCCCTAACCGTCCGACCGCTCGGTCCGGCGGGACAAACGGATAGGAGCATCCAACATGCAAGTCATTCTTCTTGAGCGCGTTGCGCGCCTCGGCCAGATGGGCGACACTGTTCGCGTGCGCGACGGCTATGCTCGCAACTACCTCCTGCCCCAGGGCAAGGCACTGCGCGCCACCAAGGCGAACCAGCAGCGCTTCGAGAGCGAGCGTGCCCAGCTTGAGGCCCGCAACCTCGAGCGTCGTCAGGAAGCCGAGCAGGTTGCAGCCAAGCTCGACGGCGAGGCCTTCGTCGTTATCCGCTCCGCTGGCGCCACCGGCCACCTCTACGGTTCGGTCTCCACGCGTGACATCGCCAACGAGCTGACCGCCGGCGGCTTCTCTGCAGCACGTAACCAGGTTCGCCTGGATGCGCCGATCAAGACGATCGGTCTGCACGACGTCATCATCGTCCTGCACCCGGAAGTCGAGGTCACCGTTCAGGTCAACGTCGCCCGCTCTGCGGACGAAGCCGAGCGCCAGGCGCGCGGTGAAGATCTGACGCAGCGTGATGTCGACGACTTCGAGTTCGAGGAAGACGAAGAAGCCGAAGGCGCGGCCGAGGGTGAAGAGCCTGCTGAGACCTAATTCAAGGCCTTGATCAGCTTGTTTTTTCCCAGCTGTTGAGAACGGCTCCCCTGCGGGCGCCGTTTTTCTTTGCCGTGACGTCAATATAATCCTGCCTTGCAAACTCTTGATTTAAAATTGAAATGGAGCGACCCTCGTCTAGTCACCAGTCGTATATCAACCGATGATGAGCTGCTCGAGGAGGTGACGGCTGTCGTCACCAGTAGACGAAGGGATAGGCAATGGGGCGGTTGCGTGCCACCTATTTAGGTAAACTTATCAAATTTGGTTCTCTCACGGTTAGATACCCCGACGGAAAGCGTGAAACCTATGGCGATGGTACAGGCACGCCTGTAACCATGGAACTTGTCAACAAGGCCGCGGAACGGATTTTGATCCTGGATCCGGCCCTGAAGGTTGGTGAGCTTTTCATGGACGGACGGATGCGGGTCACTGAAGGGCGCATCTACGACTTTCTGGAAGTGATCACCGAGAACACCTACGGTCTCCCCGTTACCTGTTTGTGGCGCATGTTGGACAAGCTGCGGGTCGCGACCCGCCGAATCCACCAGCACAACAAGCTTCGACGCTCCAAGAGCAACGTTGCACACCACTACGATCTGGATGGGAGCCTTTACCGGCTCTTTCTTGATTCCGACCGCTAGTATTCGTGCGGCTGTTTCGAAAGCCCCGATGACAATCTTGAAAATGCGCAGTTCGCCAAAAAGCGGCATATCGCGGCCAAGATGTGCCTCGAGGGTGGAATGGACGTTCTCGATATCGGATGCGGCTGGGGCGGTATGGGCCTCTATCTGGCGGGCCTTTGCGACGCCAATGTTACCGGCCTGACGCTGTCAGAAGAACAGTACGGTATCGCCAACGGTCGCGCCGTTGACGCCGGCCTTTCCGATCGCGCTCGTTTCGAATTGCAGGACTATCGCGATTGCAAGGGTCAGTTCGACCGTATCGTTTCCGTTGGCATGTTCGAGCATGTGGGCGTCGGGAATTTCCCGACCTTCTTCAATACCGCACGGCAGCTGATGAAGCCGGATGGCGTGATGCTTCTTCACTCCATCGGGCGCTTCGACGATCCGGGGGCGACGAACGCCTGGGTCGACAAGTACATCTTCCCGGGCGGGTACATCCCTGCCCTGTCGGAGGTGCTGCCGGTCATCGAGCAATCCGGTCTCAAGATCACCGATATCGAGATCCTGAGGCTGCACTACGCCGAAACGCTCAAAGCCTGGCGCGAGCGTTTCCTGGCCCGTCGCGACGAGGCCAAGGCTCTCTATGATGAACGGTTCTGCCTGATGTGGGAGTTCTATCTCGCCGCATCCGAAACGGCGTTCCGTTATCAGGACATGATGGTGTTCCAGATCCAGATCACGCGCGATCAGGAGGCGGTGCCTCTGACATGCGACTACATTCTGGGAGCAGAAGCGCGGCTGCGCGAACGCGAACGGAAGGTTCCCCATCTCCGCCTCGCCGGAGAGTAATAAAACGAAAAGCTCGTATCGCCGCGAGATCCGCCTTCTACGCCGGCTATTCATTATTCCTTTTCAGCGCCTTCATTTTTCATGATCATAAATGGCATGATTCCGGACTCCGGCATAAATATGATATATTATCTGTCAACGCTCGGAAGATGAGTTTTCTGCAGTTACCCAAGCGAATCGCACTAAATTAACAACTCTGCCCAACGGAATCGGCGTCGTACGGTTTTTCCCTACGACAGGGGTTTCGGAGACGCCTGCATAAGGCTAACCAGAATAGGCCGGGGCACGACGTTCGCGACACAAGCGGACGACGATGGGGCTCGGGCATTTGTAGATCAAGCCCGCGTCCGGATATCAGGTGAGCGCGCCCTCGCAGGTGCGCTCCAGGAGACTTTGCATATGAACAATGCAGCGCCCAAATTGGAGCCGGCCAATACGCTTTCGCGCACCGCACCTCATAACGCGGAAGCCGAACGGCAGCTTCTGGGCGCCATTCTCGTGAACAACGAAACCTTCTATCGGGTCTCCGACTTTCTCGAGGCCGCGCATTTCTATCTGACGCCGCACCAGCAGATCTACGAGATGATCGGCAAGCTGATCCGGGCGGGCAAGGTCGCCTCCCCGATCACGTTGAAGACCTACTTCGCCGCCGACACCCAGATCGCCGACCTGAGCGCGACTCAGTACCTGATGCGGCTGGCCGCGGATGCGACGTCGATCATCAACTCTGAGGATTACGGACGTACGATCTACGATCTGGCCATACGGCGCGATCTGATCCGCATCGGCGAAGACATGGTCAACATCGCCTTCGATGCGCCGATCGACATGCCTCCGTCGGCACAGATCGACGATGCGGAGCGACGTCTGTTCGCACTGGCGGAAACGGGTGGTGCGAGCGCAGGCTTCGTCACCTTCGGCGAGGCCATCACGTCGACCATCGATATGGCCGCGGCCGCCTTTCAGCGCGAAGGTGCGCTGTCGGGCATCTCCACGGGCCTGCGGAATCTCGATGCCCGCATGGGCGGCCTGCAGCATTCGGATCTTATCGTGCTTGCCGGACGTCCGGGCATGGGCAAGACCTCGCTTGCCACCAATATCGCTTACAACGTGGCATCCGCTTATCGGGCGGAGGAATTGCCCGACGGCACGATGAAAACGGTCGATGGCGGGGTCGTCGGCTTCTTCTCACTGGAAATGTCGGCCGAACAGCTCGCCACCCGTATCATTTCCGAGCAGACGGAGATTTCGTCGTCCAAGATCCGGCGCGGTGATATTTCGGAAGCGGATTTCGAGATGCTGGTCGCGGCCTCCCAGCATATGCAGCAGGTGCCGCTCTATATCGACCAGACCGGTGGCATCTCGATTTCGAACCTCGTGACCCGCGCGCGCCGTCTGAAGCGCCAGCGCGGCCTCGATCTGCTCGTGATCGACTACATTCAGCTTCTTTCTGGTTCCGGCAAACGCTCCGACAACCGCGTGCAGGAAATCACGGAAATCACCACGGGCCTGAAAGCTCTCGCGAAAGAGCTCAACGTCCTCATCATTGCGCTTTCACAGCTCTCTCGTCAGGTCGAGTCGCGTGACGACAAGAGGCCTCAGCTCTCTGACCTTCGCGAATCGGGTTCGATCGAGCAGGATGCCGACGTGGTCATGTTCGTGTTCCGAGAGGAATACTATCTCGGCAAGACCATGCCTCAGGAGGGCTCGGAAGACTTCTTCAAGTGGCAGGCGGACATGGACCGCGTGGCCGGACGGGCCGAGGTGATCATCGGCAAGCAGCGTCACGGTCCCACAGGCACCGTCGATCTGCAGTTCGCCGGCGAGTACACCCGCTTCTCCGATCTGGCTCAGGTCGAGCACCTGCCCGAACGTACGGAATAGTTCAATGGCGAATACCCCTTCCGACGGCCTTGCTTGCGGTCGATTGACCATCGATCTGGAGGCTCTGGCCGATAACTGGCAAAGCCTCGCGGATCGAACCGGGGCAACGGAATGCGGAGCCGCTATCAAGGGCGACGGATACGGCCTTGGCCTTGAGAAGATGGCACGCGCTCTTTCACGTGCCGGGTGCCGCACGTTCTTCACCGCCGTTCCGCAGGAGGGCATTCGCGCGCTCGCTGCTGCGCCCGAGACCCGTGTCTTCGTGCTGGCCGGTCTTCTTCCCGGCATGGCGGAAGCCTACCGTGAAACCGGGCTCATTCCCGTTCTCAACTGCTCGGTCGAAATTCATGAATGGGCGGAGTATTGCGCGAGCATCGGCGAACGGCTTCCGGCTGCGATCCATCTTGATACCGGCATGAACCGCATGGGCCTCAATCTTGAGGAGACCCGTGCCATTGCCGCGGCAAAGGACGTGCTCGCGCGGTTTGATCTCGTTCTAGTCATGAGTCATCTCGTGTGCGGCGACGATCCGGCAAATCCGCTCAACGGGCTGCAGCTTCGCCGTTTCGAGGAGATGACGGCGTATTTCCCAGAGGTGCCGCGCTCGCTTGCCAATTCTTCCGGCATCTTCCTCGGGCCCGAATACTATTTTGACGTCGCCCGCCCCGGCATCTCGCTTTATGGCGGCGATGCCATGGATGACGGTCCGAACCCGATGCGGACGGTCGTGACGGCAGAGGCACGTATCCTGATCACCCATGGCGCGGCCAAGGGCGAGACCGTCGGATACGGCGCAGTCGAAACGCTTCAGCGCGATTCCCGTATTGCCATCGTCGGCGTCGGATATGCCGACGGCTATCACCGCCTGGCAGGCGCCGGTGAAAAGCGGATCGCGGCAAAGGCTTGGATCAACGGCCACACGGTTCCTCTCGTCGGGCGCGTATCGATGGATCTGATTGCGCTCGATGTCACCGATGTGCCGGAAGCCGACTGCAAGCGCGGCGACTGGGTGGAGATGTTCGGCCCGCATATCCTGGTGCACGAAGTGGCGCGGTGCGCCGATACGATCGGCTACGAATTGCTGACAGGTTTCGGCTCCCGCTATTCCCGCACCTATATCGGCGATCCGGGCGCGGAAGCGTAAGGTCGCGGACTTCGCGGTTCTCTGGTCTCAGGAGGCTTGTCCGTCTCGCCTCCTGTCGGTCCTGATGTGCAGGAGGCTGACAGCTCCGCTTAGCAGGGGCAGGGTCGCGGCAATGCCCAGTCCCGCCCGCGGCACAGCTGCGGGCCTTCAGTGCGGAAATGAGCATGTTCTGGTTGTTGGGAACCTGCACGAACGCGAAGCCTGCGCCACAGATCATCGTGAACACGATGATGGGAGCGATCCCCCAGCCATCCGGCCAGATGGCCGTCAGACCTAGCCCGAGCGCCAGCAGTCCCCCACCGATCCCGCAGAGCAATCCACCGGAGAGACGCCCTTGTCCGCCAGACGGCCCGCTCGCGGCCCGGAAAAGGCGACCATGAGCGGCCAGGGCGTCATCGCGAGCCCCGTCATGAGCACGCTTTGCCGGAACTCATGCTGAAACAGGAACGGTAGCGCCACGAGGCTCCCCATCTGGCCGGTGAAACAGCAAACCGAGGCGATGACGAAGATCCTGAAGGATCGCTCCTTCAGAAGATCGAGCGGAAAGAGCGGCGCCTCACGCGAGCTTTCGCGACGAAAGAGCCCCCAGAAGCACAAGGCGGTGATAGCGAACAGGGACAATCACAACCCCGACCGCACGGAGATCTGCCCGGCGCCGATGACGAGCGCGGAAAAGGCCTCACCGTTCAGGATGATGCTGATCGCGTCAAGCGCAAGATCACTTGCGGCAGGCTTGGGCAATGAGCCGGTTGTCAACAACGCGATCAGCCCGATTGGCACGTTGATCGCAAAGAGCCAGGGCCAGGGTGCAACCGACAGGATCCCCGCCCCGACCGTCGGGCCGAAGGCGGAGGAAAGCGCGACGACCATCGACATCCAGCCGATCGCGCTCATCCGCGAGGTCGGATAGATGAAACGAAGCAGCGCGCTTCCCAGTGCCATCAACGGCGCGACTCCAACACCTTGCAGAAAACGCCCGGCAATGAGCCAGGGGAGCGACGGCGCCATCGCATTCAGGATCGATGCGAGCGTGAACAGGATCAATCCAGCCACATAGACCTTGCGATGCCCAAGGCTTTCGCCAAGGGTCGCGCTCGGCAGGATACCCATCACGAGAGCGAGTTGATAGGACGTCACGACCCAGACTGCATCGGATGCGTACGCATCAAGCGCCGTCGAAATGCTCGGGAGGGCGACGTTGGCAATAGCCCCGTCGAGAACCACGAGCACCAGAGTGGCGAAAATCGCCAAAGAAGCGATCTTGTGTTACGGAGCCAGGAGGTCTTCCTCAGACGCGGTCAACGGCTGTGTTGCCGACATTGCATACCCTTCCCAAGCGTTCGGGAGCTTATATGCTTCGATGCCGAGATGGCGGAAGGCGCATGGATTGCATTTTATAAATGCATGGGACGCCATATATAAGTTTCTCCGGGATGCTCGAAGGTAGGTTTGCCCATGGAAACACCCGACCTCAACCTGCTCAGGGCACTCGATGTGCTTCTGGCGGAATGCAGCGTTGCGGGAGCGGCGCGCAGGCTGGGCCTCAGCGCTTCGGCAATAAGCCGCACGCTGGCGCGATTGCGCGAGGCAACCGACGATCCGCTGCTGGTACGTGCCGGACGGTAAATGGTACTGACGCCGCATGCGCGTGCGCTGCGCGACCAGGTGCCGCGGAGATCGCGTGTGCCGCGCAATCGGTCCTGCGTCCGCCCGCCGAAGCGCTGGACCTTGCGAAGCTGGAGCGCACTTTCATGATTCGCACGAGCGAAGGCTTTCTCAACCTCCATGCCGGACGTCTCGTGGACGCAGTGCGAAAAGTGGCGCCCCGTGTGCGCCTGCGTTTCGCGCCGAAACCGGACAAGGATGTCGAACCGTTGTGCGACGGTCGGCTGGATCTGGAAATCGGGGTTCTGGGGGCCGCCGGGCCCGAACTCAGACTGCAAACGCTGTTGCACGACGAATTCGTCGCGGTCGTACGGATCGAACACCCATTGACCCACGGCATCGTCGATGCCGCTGGATATACAGCTTGCGACCATGTCGTTGCATCGTGCCGCGGGTATATGCACGGGCCCGTCGACGACGAACTTTCAAAGCACGGCTTGAGCCGCAACGTCTGCACCATCGTGCCGTCATTTTCTGCTGCGATGGCTGTCGCGGAAGCAACGGATCTGGTGGCCCAGGTAACCAGAAGCGCTTATGACGCCTACCCCCCCCCACCAGGGACTTGCGAGCTTGTCCCTTCCAATCGAGGTCCCGGGCATCACGATCTCTCAGATCTGGCATCCCCGGATGGACGCAGACCCGGCCCACCGCTGGTTGCGCGGCGTGGTACGGTCCTGCTGTCGAGCCGGATGAACAAGTCAGCGCAGGGAGACTTGCCCCGGGACGGAACTCCGGCTACGCCAACGACCGATCGAGACGCCGCTAACCAATTCGGATCTTCATGGCCAAACGCACTCACCAATTCGTCTGTCAGAACTGCGGCGTGGTTACCGCGCGCTGGGCGGGAAAATGCGATTCCTGCGGCGAATGGAATACCATCGTCGAGGAAAACCTTGGCGGTATCGGCGCGAACCCGAAGCTTAAGGCGAAATCGCGCGGCCGGGTCGTGCCCCTCGTCAGCCTGATCGGAGAAACCCAGCAAGCGCCACGCATCGAAAGCGGCCTGACTGAACTCGACCGGGTGACCGGCGGCGGGTTCGTGCGCGGTTCGGCGCTTCTGGTCGGCGGCGATCCCGGTATCGGCAAATCAACCCTTCTCATTCAGGCCTCTGCAGCCCTTGCACGCGCCGGCCATCGCTCGATCTACGTTTCCGGCGAAGAGGCGATCAATCAGGTGCGTCTGCGCGCGGAACGTCTTGGGTTGGCGGATGCGCCAGTCGCTCTTGCGGCAGAAACGAGCGTGGAGGACATCATCGCCACGCTGGAGGCAGGGCCGGCCCCTGCCCTTGTCATCATCGATTCCGTTCAGACCCTGTGGAGCGATCAGGTGGATTCGGCCCCCGGCACCGTGACCCAGGTGCGCGCGGCCGCCCAGGCGATGGTGCGTTTCGCCAAGAATTCCGGTGCAACCGTCGTCATTGTCGGTCACGTGACCAAGGACGGGCAGATCGCCGGTCCGCGCGTGGTCGAGCACATGGTCGACGCCGTTCTCTACTTCGAGGGCGACGGTATGCATCAGTACCGGGTTCTGAGGGCTGTGAAAAACCGCTTCGGGCCCACGGACGAGATCGGCGTTTTCGAGATGGGCGGCACGGGATTGGCGGAAGTCGCCAATCCATCCGCGCTCTTTCTGAGCGAACGCAGCGGCGCGACGCCGGGCGCGGCCGTCTTTGCCGGGCTTGAAGGCTCCCGCCCGCTGCTGATCGAGATCCAGGCACTCGTGGCGCCCTCGCCTCTCGGCACCCCGCGCCGGGCCGTCGTTGGGTGGGAATCGAGCTGTCTTTCCATGATCCTGGCCGTTCTGGAGGCGCGCTGCGGCGTGCGTTTCGGCCAGTCCGACGTCTATCTGAATGTCGCCGGCGGCCTGCGGATCAACGAACCGGGAGCGGATCTCGCGGTCGCCGCCGCGCTCGTCTCCTCGCTCAGTGGGGTTGCCCTTCCTGCAGAGAGCGTCTATTTCGGCGAAGTGAGCTTGTCCGGAGCGGTTCGACCCGTGGCTCAGGGGTCGGTTCGCCTGAAGGAAGCCGGCAAACTGGGTTTCACGCGCGCCTATGTGCCGCGTACGAACGCCAAGGACGAATCGGGTCGCGACATCGCGGTGCATGGAATGGCGGAACTGGGCGATCTGGTCGCCGAAGTCGCCGCGGGCATGCTGGATGAGGGGTGACACCCATCTGACCGCTCCTTGATGCGCATCCGGTCGAGGAAAACGCCTCCGCGATCTCGTCGCGCGGGGACGAGCGTGATATCGAGTTCTGAGACAAACCGCTGACGAAGCGCGGGAGCCTGGTACCCCATGCCGATTACCATTCTGGACGGAATTCTGATTATCATCATGCTGATCTCGGCAGTGCTGGCGATGATCCGCGGCTTCGTGCGCGAGGTTCTGTCCATCGTTTCATGGCTCGCCGCAGCCGTCGCCGCCTACATGCTGTACGGCTCGCTGCTGCCGCTGGCGAAGAAGTACATCTCGAACGATCAAATCGCGCTGGCCGCAACCGTGGCGGTGATCTTTCTTGTGATGCTGGTCATCGTTTCCTACATCACGATGCGGATCTCCGACTTTGTGCTCGACAGCCGGATCGGCGCGCTGGATCGCTCGCTCGGGTTCGTATTCGGCGCCGCGCGCGGTCTGCTGCTCGTTGTCGTCGCGATGATGTTCTTCAACTGGTTCGTGCAGGAACCTAAGCAGCCGAGCTGGATCGCCAACGCGAAGTCGAAATCGCTTCTGAACTCCATCGGCGTCCGCTTGATCGCGGCGCTGCCGGAGGATCCGGAGTTGGAAATCATGAACCTGTTCCGCAAACGTGGCGCGACGAACGACGACGATGCCGCTACACCGTCCGGAGACGGAGCCGACAACACCGGCTATTCCGACCGTGAGCGCAACGGGATCGAACAACAAATCGAAGCCTCGCAATCTGCGAATTGAGCGAGTAATTGACGCGATGGCCGAGTTTGTCTCAGGCCGCAGCGACGGCCGGGTGTTGTGTACCGGCCCCCAGGAGTAGCTATGAGCGAGCATACGCTTTCTCCCGAAACCTTGACCGTGTCCCCGGTCGATGCCGAGGGCGACGATCGTTTTCACGATGAATGCGGTGTCTTCGGCGTCTACGGGCACACTGATGCGGGCGCGTTGACCGCCCTCGGCCTGAATGCGCTTCAACATCGCGGGCAGGAAGCCGCCGGTATCGTGTCCTTCGACGGCCGCCAGTTCTACAACGAACGCCATATCGGCCTTGTCGGCGACAACTTCACCAAGCAGGCCGTGATAGGCCGACTGAAGGGCCATCGCGCCATCGGCCATACCCGGTACTCAACCACCGGCGCCCCGGTGCTGCGCAACGTTCAGCCGCTCTATGCCGAACTGGCCGGCGGCGGGTTCGCGGTCGCCCATAACGGCAACCTGACGAATGCTCAGACGTTGCAGCGCAAGTTGCAGGACCGCGGCTCGATCTTCCAATCCACCTCCGATACCGAGACGATCATTCATTTGGTCGCCATGAGCGCCCAGCAGAGCTTCGTCGATCGGTTGATCGACGCGCTCAACCAGCTTGAAGGCGCGTATGCGGTCGTCGCGCTTTCTGAAAAGAAGCTGATCGGCGTCCGCGATCCTCTCGGCGTTCGTCCTCTGGTTCTGGGCGATCTGGAAGGCACCTACGTTCTGGCTTCCGAGACCTGCGCGCTCGACATCATCGGCGCGCGTTATGTGCGCGACGTGGAGCCGGGCGAGGTCGTCGTCATTACCAAGAACGGCATCCAGAGCCTGAAGCCCTTCGAGCAGACGCCGAACCATTCTCGGTTCTGCATCTTCGAGTACGTCTATTTCGCCCGTCCGGATTCTTCGGTGAACGGCACCAACGTTTATTCGATCCGCAAGCGGATCGGCGAGGAGCTGGCGCGGGAATCGGGCGTGGATGCCGATGTCGTGGTTCCGGTTCCCGATTCCGGCACGCCGGCAGCCATCGGGTACGCGCACGAAGCGGGGCTGCCCTTCGAACTGGGCATCATCCGCAACCACTATGTGGGCCGCACCTTCATCCAGCCGACGGATTCCATCCGTCATATGGGCGTGAAGCTGAAGCACAATGCCAACCGGGCGATGCTCGATGGCAAGCGCGTTATCCTGGTGGACGATTCCATCGTGCGCGGGACAACGTCGCTGAAGATCGTGCAGATGGTGCGCGAGGCGGGAGCGAAGGAAGTGCACATGCGCATTGCCTCGCCCCCGACGCGCGATTCCTGCTTCTACGGCGTCGACACGCCGGAGAAATCGAAACTCATCGCATCGCGCATGACGATCGAGGAGATGGCCGAGTACATCAAGGTCGACAGCCTTGCCTTCCTCACCATCGACGGGCTCTACCGCGCCGTTGGCGAGGCGGGCCGAAACGGTGAAGTGCCGCAATATTGCGATGCCTGCTTCACCGGCGACTACCCCACCCCCCTCACTGACCGTTCCGGCGCCGGTGAAATACGTCAGCTCAACCGTCTCGTGGAGGTGAGCTGAACCTTCTACCCTATCCTTTCCTCAGTTCTGGACGTCTGACGACATGACCAAGCGGTTTGACGGAAAGCTCGCCGTCGTTACCGGCGCCTCGCGCGGTATCGGCTATCAGGTGGCCAAGGGACTGGCGAAGGAGGGCGCGCATGTCATCGCGATTGCGCGGACCGTCGGCGGTTTGGAAGATCTCGACGACGAAATACAGGCGATGGGCGGCAGCATGACGCTGGTGCCCCTCGACCTGATGGATTTCGATGCCATCGACCGTCTCGGCGCCTCGATCTACGAGCGCTGGGGCAAACTGGACATGATGGTCGGCAATGCCGGGCTTCTCGGCATCCTCTCCCCCATCGGCCATATCGATCCGAAGGATTTCGAAGAGGTGATGGCGGTGAATGTCACCGCCAATTATCGCCTTCTGCGCTCGCTCGATCCGCTTCTGCGGACAGCGGACGCCGGACGGGCCGTTTTTGTGTCCTCGGGCGCCGCACACAAGTGCAAACCCTACTGGGGCATCTATTCCGTCTCCAAGGCTGCGCTGGAAACTCTTGTACGCACCTATGCGGGCGAAACGGCGACGACGGGCGACGTGCGGGCCAACCTGATCAATCCCGGCCCCATGCGCACCGCCATGCGCGCCAAGGCGATGCCCGGCGAATATCCGGAGGTGCTCCCCCACCCGAGCGAACTTGTCGCCCCCATTCTGGATATGCTGGAACCCGGTTTTGACGAGACCGGTAAGCTCTACGATTTTCCGACACGCGAATTGCGATCGTTTCCCGCGGCCTGATACGGCACGTGCTTTCAACCGTCATTGCCCGGCGAAGTCCGGGCAATACATTGAGCATTGAGGCCGCCTGCTAACTGTGGATACCCCCGGACGAAGCCGGGGGATGACGACGGAAGGGCCACGTTTTCCAAACAGCTACTGGATACGCCGCTTCTTCGCGCGACTCGCGTAGGGGTTCTCCCCCTTGCGAAAGCTCAGCCGAATGGGCGTTCCGGGCAGCTTGAAACTCTCACGGATACCGTTGATCATGTAACGCTGATAGGCGTCCGGCAGCTCGGGGCGCGAGCAGAACACCACGAAATGCGGCGGACGGGTCTTGGCCTGGGTAAGGTAGCGCAACTTGATGCGCCGTCCGGCGACAGCCGGGGGCGGATGGTGAGAGACGACACCTTCCAGCCAGCGATTGAGCCGTGCGGTCGAGATGCGGGTATTCCACATCTTGTAGGCGTCGAACACCGCTTCCATCAGCTTGTCGAGGCCATAGCCGGTGGTCGCCGAGATCGGCACCATCGCGACGCCGCGCACCTGATTGAGATAGCGCTCGGCCTGATACTTGATCTCGGACCAGACCTCGTTTCGGTCCTCGATCGTATCCCACTTGTTGAAGGCGATGACGAGCCCGCGGCCCTCGCGAACAACGAGATCGATGATCTGAAGATCCTGCTTCTCGAAGGGGATATTCGCATCGAGGGTGACGACGACCACCTCGGCAAACTTGATGGCGCGCAGGGCATCGGCGACGGAGAGCTTTTCCAGCTTCTCCTGAACGCGCGCCTTGCGGCGCATGCCTGCGGTATCGAACAGCTTCACGTGCCGCTCGCGCCACTCCCAATCGACCGAAATGGAATCGCGCGTGATCCCGGCTTCCGGACCGGTCAAAAGGCGGTCCTCGCTGAGGAACTTGTTGATCAGCGTGGACTTGCCCGCATTCGGCCGTCCGGCGATGGCGATCCGGAGAGGACGCTCCACCGTTCCCGTCAGCGTATCGTCTTCCTCATCTTCCGCATCCGGGTCAATGACGATGTTCGTTTCCGCTTCATCACTGGGGCCTTCATCCGCACCGATCTTCTCGAACGCCTCGCGCAAGGCGTCATAGAGATCGGAGAGGCCTTCACCGTGTTCGGCCGAGATCGGCACGGGATCGCCGAGCCCAAGCGAATAGGACTCGTAGATGCCCCCTTCCCCGGCCCGGCCTTCGGCCTTGTTGGTAAGCAGGATCACCGGTCGCGCGATACGGCGTGCAACTTCCGCGAAGTGCGCATCAAGCGGCGTCACACCGGCGCGCGCATCGATGAGAAAGAGCACGACGTCCGCGTCCTGGATGGCCTCTTCCGTCTGACGGTGCATGCGGCCTTCGAGGCTCGCCTTGTCGGCGTCCTCAAGCCCTGCCGTATCCACGATCGTGAACCGCAGATCCCCCAGACGCGCTTCGCCGGGACGCCGGTCGCGGGTGACACCCGGCGTATCGTCGACCAGAGCCAGACGCTTGCCGACGAGCCGGTTGAACAACGTGGACTTGCCCACATTCGGGCGGCCAATTATGGCGACGGTCGCGTTCACGCCCGTGCTCCTTGGTGAGTACATAAAACGGTCAAAAGCGACCGGATGGCGAGCGGCATACAGGAAAACGGCCGGCGCGCGAAGAGCACACCGGCCTGTTTTCAGTATCGGCGCCCTGCAAGGTTGCCGGAGCGAACCTCAGTTATAGGCGACGATGTCGCCCTTGCCGCTGATAACGACCAGGCGTCCGTCCGCAACGATCGGTGACATGTAGGTCGGTTCAGAAACCTCGCGATTGGTGACAATCGCGCCGTTCGTCGGGTTGACCCGCGCCAGATGGCTGTCGCTGGAGAACATCCACAGGCTGTTGCCCGCAAGGATCGGTCCGGCCCAGTTGGACTGCTTCTTCTTGGTGCGCACAACGGGAAGTTGCGTCACCCAGATCGGCTGGCCGGTCTTCAGATCAAGCGCGACCAGCCGGTCGTTCAGATCGATCAGGAAGACCGTGTTTCCGGCAACGACCGGGGTGTGGACACCGCCGACATTCTGTTCCCAAAGCCGCTCGCCGGTCTTGAGATTGACGTCGATCGTGCGACCCGCAACACCGGTCGAAACCACCGTGCCACCGGCAATGACGGGGCTTGCGGACACGTCCGCCAGCCCGGAGATCGCCTGCGTCCGGTAGGAGCGGCTCACCGCATCCGACCATTTCGGCGTCCCGTCCTTGGCATCAAGCGCGGTCACCTCACCCGAGGAGAACGGTACGACCACCGTATTGCCGGAAATCGCCGGATTGGCCGACGAAAGCAGGCTAGCAGTCTCGGGGATACCGGCATAGGACCAGAGCTGAGAGCCGTCTTCCTGCTTGAGGGCCACGATTTCATTGGTCTGCGTGACAACGAAGATCTTGCCGTCGGCGGCCGTCGGAGCACCGCGAGCCGGAGCTTCGAGCGGGGCGGTCCAGAGTTTTGCACCGTTGCCCGGGTTGAGCGCGATAACCGAACCATATCCGGTCGCTGCAAAGACACGCCCGCCGTCAGCGGCCACGCCGCCGCCAAGTGCAGTGTCGCTTTCACCGTCCGGACGCAGTTCGACCTTCCACTGACGCCCGCCGTTGTTCGACAGAGCCGTTACAGTGCCGTTCTGCTCATAGACGTAGATTCGGCCCTGATAGGAGATCGGACGCGCGGAGACGCGCGGCGCGGAACTGCCGAAAGTCGAGAGCTTGTAGCTGCTACCGCTGCCAAGCGAAGCCTTCCAGGCCCGTGTGCCATTGCCGGAGAGCGCCACATGGCCGGGATTGTTCTGGGCATTGCCGCTCGCCTGGCTCCAGTCGCCGATGCTGTGGGCGGCTGGGATCGAAGCGGTGCCATTTACCTTGCCGGCATTCGCCAGCGCATCCGCGCCCTTGAACAGCGGCTGACGATCGCCCGGAAGGATTTCTTCCTTCTCGGTGAAGGGATTGAGCGAAGAAACCGAGGAACAGCCGTCGAGCAGAACTGCGGTCAGAACCGCGGCCGAGATCGCGCGAATATGCCCGCCACGCCGGGACGCGCGTGAAAGGTTCGACTTCTTGATCACTGGGCCTTTTCCTTGTCACTGGCGGTATCGGCGTCATTCGAGGCGACTTCCGGCGTCTTGGCCGCCTGGATGAGCGACTGCATCATCCGCGCACGGGTATTCACGTCCGCGGGAGCCTGCTGGTCATCCAGGATCATGGAGAAGCACTTGTCGGCACCGTCCATGTTGTTCGCCTTCCACGCCGCAAGTCCGAGGATCTCCCAGGCGGCCGCGCGCAAAGCATTCGCGGCATCGCCGAGGCGTTCCACGCGCGCCTTCACCTGATCGCGATTCTCCAGATCAACGGCGAGGTAGCCGGCGCGGATTTCTGCGATGTCGCGGAACTGATTGTCGATCTTGGTGTCGTCGGCAATCTCCGAAAACGCCTTGAGTGCGCTTTCCTTGTCACCGGCAGACGCCATCTCGCTGGCTGTGCGCATGCGCGCCAGCACCGGATAGCCTCCGGTGGAATAGGAAAGACCGGCAAGCTCCTGCCGGGCAGTATCGTGATCTCCGGCATTTCCCGCATCGATGGCGGAAAGCAGAATATCGCCTGCCTTCGCCGATTCTTGTGCCTGCCGGTATTCCCAGTAGCGGTAGCCACCGGTCCCCACCACGATCAGGACCGCAACGCCGATGATATAGGGCGCGAACCGTTTCCACAGTCTGCCATAACGATCGCGCCGAAGGCCTTCATCGACCTCGCGAAAAATGTCGGACATCGAAACTCGCTCAAAAACTCAAATGGCTCCTCCGGCGTCGGAGCCCGAGCAGACCAATTCCGACTGGAGGATCGGTACTTTGCAACGGCCTGCTCACATGCGCGAGAGGTCCCGGAACGCCGCAGGACCATACATGTTCGCCCCCACCGACGCAATCTGACCAATCCGCGCGATGCTGCTTCGGGTCAGTCGTTTCTCTCATGCGTCGGGGTCATGGCAAATTTGGGGCCGGACCGGCCTGCAATTTCCGGTTTTACTCGCCGGAAGCGACCTTTTTCGGCATGCCGTAGACATATTCGGACGCGGGGAACGTGCGAGCGCGCACCTCCTGCGCATAATCGCCCAACGCAGAATCGATGGCATCCGCCAGCCGGCTGTAGGTCTTGACGGATTTTGGCACGCGCGGCGACAGGCCGAGCATGTCTTCCAGCACCAGGATTTGTCCGTCGCAGGCGTTGGAAGCACCGATTCCGACGGTCGGAATCGCGATCTGACTGGTTATCCGTGCCGCCAGCGGCTCGATCATGCCTTCCAGAACCACGCCAAACGACCCGGCATCCGCGACCGCGGCGGCGTCTTCCTCCAGCTCCGGCCAGCGGGGTTCGTCGCGGCCCTGAACCTTGAAGCCGCCCATCGTGTTCACCGATTGCGGCGTCAGTCCGATATGCTAGAGGACCGGGATCCCACGCTCGGTCAGATATAGTGCACGGTCAGCGCGATATGCCGCCCACCTTCAAGCTTGATCGCCCCGCACCCCGTTTCCTTCATGACCCGCGTGGCTGTGTGGAAGGCCTGTTCGGGGCTTTCTTCATAGGAGCCGAAGGGAAAATCGACCACGACGAGCGCCTGCTCCGATCCGGGCACCACGGATTGCCCGTGCAGGATCATCATCTCCACGGTGACGGGAACGGTGGACTCAAGCCCGTGCATCACCATGCCAAGCGAGTCTCCGACAAGCATGAAATCGGCGTGGCGGTCGATCAGACGAGCCGTATGCGCGTGGTAGGCGGTCAACGACACGATTGGCTCGCCCCCCTTGCGATTGGTGATGTTCACCGCCGTCTTGCGACGTGTCTGTCCATGGGCCGACATGGGTATTTTCCTCCGAACTCGAATACGTGCGGGGCTATCGAGACCCGCTTACGCGATAACAGGAACGCCGATAAGCCACAGGTGCAGCTTCCAGACGAATGCGGCGTAAACGATGACACCGATGACGACCGCCAGAATGTCGTTGCGAACCGCCCCCTTAACAGGTGCCGGAGCGGGGCGATGCTTGAGCGAAATCCGGTCGTAAACCGCCCACGCAAGGAACGTTCCGAACAACACGAGTGACGCCGCATCCCCGTTGACCAGTAGATGCGCGAAAGCCCTGGTCTTCACGGCGACGAGCATAGGGTGCTTGACTGTCGCCTTGATCTTCCCCGGCAGATAGGCTGCCGGCAGGAGAATAAAGGCGATCAGCAAAAGAAGCATTGCGATATGCCGGGGCCAGGCCGGCGGATAATAGAGCACGAGCACACCCTGGGCATGCGCTAGACCGTAGCCGTAGACGATCAGCACGAACCCGATCAGCGCCACCACGCCGAAGGCCGCCCGATAGCCGACGCCTCCCAGTCGTCTCACGAGCGCATCGCGCAAGGCCGGTCGCGCAGGAATAAGGTGCGTGGCCACGAAAAGCGCAAGCTCAAGAATGAGTATTTGCATAAAAACCTCCCTTCTCAAACCATCGCCGTTCCGGCGCGCATTCCGCGCCAGGCCGTATTGCCAGAGCCGTCCTATAGCAAAATGCACGCAATGACGGGAAGCCATGACCGGATTTTGATCTTCCCGTTACGACCATCCCCGGAAAACTGCTGTCGCACGTAATCAAATATTCACCTTCCGCGATTCCATTTTACTGGAATATCTACTCAGATGAGTCGGGCAATGGACTACTCGGAACGACGTAAATCACATCGTTGACGGATGCTGCAGGGCGGCAAGATCGTCTACGGGCGCAGCGCTCTGCTGATCGATTGCATGATCCGCGATCTTTCGGAGGAAGGTGCCCGTCTCAAGGTGGCCAATGCCCGGGACGTTCCCGACAACATCCGTCTGTTCAACAGCGGCGACAACATGTTGGTCGATGCCGAAGTCGTCTGGCGCTCGCCGCGCGAAGTCGGCATTCCCTTCGACGGGCGCTTAATCGCGATTAGCGAAAGCGACGATCCGAAGATCCGCAATCTTCGGTTCCACGACTGAGCGACGACTGCTCGCAAGTTCCCAATCAATATTCGACCAAATGATCTGCCTTGTAGGCATGTCATCGATGATGTGCGCCTACGTACCCTTTCCATACGCAAGCAGATAGCTCAATTTGATTTGATCGCCTGCTAGGGGGTATTCCGCACCCTCACCTCGCGAACGAACATGGATTTATTTACTCCTGCCGCCCATTATATTTAATATATCATTTATCCCCTTGTGGGACGTTCATGTTCCGGAAATTGCTGCTTACCGCTGCCATAGCCCTTGGCCTTGCGACAACGGCCCAGGCAAATGCAATTGCCGGTGCGGGATATGTCTGCCCTAGCATCGTGGCCGTCGTCGACCTGTCGGACCAGAGATTGAACGTCTATGGCGCCGGAGTTCTCCTGCATCGGTGGAAGGTATCAACGGCGCGGCGCGAGAATATCACCCCCGGTTGGGAGCTACCAGCCCTACCGAATTCATAGAATGTGGCGCTCCCGCAAGTACGACAACGCGCCGATGCCCTATTCGGTCTTCTTCCATAGGGGCTGGGCCATTCACGGAACTGATGCCATCCGTCGCCTCGGGCGCCCCGCCTCTCACGGTTGCGTGCGACTGGCACTCAAGAATGCGAAGAAGCTCTATAAGCTCGTGCGCAAGTACGGCATGGACGACGTGCAGATCGTGATCCGCAAATAGCGGATCACAGACGCCGTTCGTAATAGGTCACGCGCTTTTTCCGATCGGGCAGAAGAACGCTTCCCACTTCGTGAAAATCCAACGATGCATGGAAGGCGTCGGATGCCGGATTGGGCAGCTCCGCATTGACCTCGCAAACAACGCGCCCCGCCCCGACCGAGCGCGCATAGTCGAAGATGTGCTCGTAGAGCCGTCGCGCGAGCCCCCGGCCGCGCAGCGCAGGATCGACACAGATCCGATCCACATAGACGAAACGATCAAACCGCTCCCGGAACCACAGGAAATTCGGGCTGCCGTAATCTGCCGTCTCATCGAAGGCCAGAACGAAGGCATCCATGTCCTTCGCCCGGACCGCGACACAGGCACGGGTAATCATCGTGCGCAAATCTCCCGGCTCCAGATAACTCAGTTCCGTCGCATGGTCGTTGTTGAGCCGTAACAGGGAGGACACCGGGTCGATACTCTCCGGATCGAGCGCGACGATCTCAACGGATGACTCGGAGGGTCGCATCTTCCAATCCTCTCTCAACAAATGCCGACGAGCAAAAACAAATGACCGGGCGGTAAAACCACCCGGTCATTTGATAGGATTGCTCAGGGTCATGGTGCAAGAGCGGGACGGAATGTCCTGCCCCGCACCGTGTGCACGAAGGCTATCGCCCCAAGATCAGGCCTTAGCACCCTCCGTATCGGAGGTTCGCCGTCTCCCTCTTCGTCCTTGTCGTCCGACTTCTTACCGGGGAACACCCGACGGACGAGGACGAACAGCAGCGGCGCGAAGAAGACGCCGAGGTCCGTCGAGGCGATCATGCCGCCCATGACGGCGATACCAATCGCGTTCTGACTGCCCGACCCGGCACCGTCGGAGATTGCCAGAGGCAACACGCCGAGGATGAAGGCGAGAGACGTCATCAGGATAGGACGCAGACGCTGCCGGGACGTCTCCAGGGTCGCCGTATAGAGGTCCTTGCCCTGCTTCTGCCAATCTAGTGTGAATTCAACGATCAGGATCGCGTTCTTTCCCGCCAAACCTATGGTCGTGAGCATGCCGACCTTGAAGTAGACGTCGTTTGACTGGTTAAACAACAAGGCAACGACAAGGGCACCCAAAACACCGATCGGGACGGTCAGCATCACGGCAACGGGAATGCTCCAGCTCTCGTAGAGCGCCGCCAGGGCGAGGAACACGACCAGAACCGAGATCGCATAGAGGTACATTGCCTGGTTACCGGCGATCCGCTCTTGAGCGGACAGGCCGACCCATTCGAAGCTGAATCCCTTGGGCAGGGTGTTTATCAGACGCTCGACTTCATCCATTGCTTGACCGGAACTGGAACCGGCCGCGGCACTGCTCTGAATTTCCACGCCCGAAAGCCCGTTGAAGCGAGCCAGACGCGGCGAACCGTAGGTCCAATGTCCCTTGGCGAAAGTGGAGAACGGCACCATGTCGTCGTCGCTATTGCGGACGTACCACTTGTCGATGTCCTCCGGCTGCATCTGGAACTGCTTGTCACCCTGGACGTAGATCGACTTGATGCGCGTCTCGTAGATGAAGTCGTTGACGTAGGTACCGCCCCAGGCAGTCGACAGGATGTCGTCGATATCGGACAGGGAGATGTTGTAGGCACTCGCCTTCTCCTCATCGATATCTACGTGATACTGCGCCGTATCCTCCATGCCGTTCAGACGGGTATTGGCGAGGATCGGGCTCTTGGCCGCCTTACCGAGCAATTCGTTGCGCGCGGCAATCAACTTTTCATGCCCCTGCCCCGACGCATCCTGCAGATAGAGATCGAAGCCGCTCGTGGCACCGAAGTCGGGAATGGCCGGCGGGGCCAGGGCGAACACCCGTGAATCCTTGTACTGCGAGAACACGCCCATTGCCCGTCCGGCAATGGCGCTGGCGGATGCCTGCGGGTCGATCCGCTCGTCGAAATCCTTCAACCGGATGAACATCAGGCCGACATTCTGGCCTTCACCGCCGAAACCGATAACGCTCATCACGCCCTGGACATACTTGCTTTCGTCCTTGAGGAAGTGATCACGCACACGCGCCGCAACGGCTTCCGTCTGCGGCGTGGTCGAGCCCTGCGGAAGCTGGATACTGGCGATCAGAATGCCCTGATCTTCCTGAGGAATGAAGGCGCTCGGAACCTTGTTGAAAAACACCGCGGCGGCGGCGATTATGGCGAGAAAGTTCACCACGAACGGGACCGGCCGCATCAGCATCCCGCGCGCGCCGCGGCGGTATCCGTGGGTCGTGCGATCGAAATTCCGGTTGAAGAAACCGAACAGTCCTCGTTCCTTGCTACCCTCTTTCGGACGCTTGAGAAGCGTCGCGCACAGGGCGGGCGTCAGGATCAACGCGACGAGCACCGACAGCACCATGGCCGTGACGATGGTCACGGAGAACTGGCGGTAGATCACGCCGACCGATCCGCCGAAGAACGCCATCGGGATGAACACGGCCGAGAGCACGGTGGCGATACCGATCAACGCCCCCGTGATTTCGTTCATCGACTTGATGGTCGACTTCTTGCGCGAGAGCCCTTCCTCCTCCATCACGCGTTCGACGTTTTCAGCCACGACGATGGCGTCATCGACGAGCAATCCGATTGCCAGCACTATGGCGAACATGGTGAGCGTATTGATCGAATAGCCGAACACCGCCAGCATCCCGAACGTGCCGAGCAGGACGACCGGGACGGCCAGGGTCGGAATGAGTGTCGCTCGGAAATTCTGGAGGAAGACGAACATCACGAAGAAGATAAGCACGATCGCCTCAAACAGCGTTCGCACCACCTCTTCGATGGAAAGCTCGACGAAGGGCGTCGTATCGTACGGATAAACGACTTCCACGCTGGCAGGCAGCGTCGGCAAAACCTCGTCGATCACATTCCGGACGGCGGTCGCGGTACTGATCGCATTGGCGCCCGTCGCAAGGTACACGGCCAGACCGGCTGCAGGCTTGCCATTGTACTTCGACAGGATGTCGTAGCTGTCGGACCCGACCTCCACCCGCGCCACATCGTTCAGCCGGACCATGGATCCGTCGGACGAGAACGTGAGGATGATGTTCTCGAACTCGCTGACCGTCTGCAGTCGACTCTTCGCGGTCACGGTGGCATTCAGGAGCTGGCCCTGAGCCTGCGGCCACACACCGAGCTGACCGGCGGAGACCTGCGTGTTCTGCGCCTCGATCGCCGAGTTGACGTCGCTCGGCATGAGCGAGTATTTTTCCAGCTTGAAGGATCGAGCCAGATACGCATGGCGTATTCGGCGCCGAACAAGCGGGTCGAACCAACGCCCTCCAGTCGACTGATGCGATCGTCAAGGTTGCTGTCGACCTAGTCCGAAAGGTCCGTGTTGTTGAGCGTTCCGTCCTTGGAGACGAAGCCGATCACCATCAGGCAGTTCTCGGACGACTTCGTCACCGTCACGCCGGTGTTGGTGACCGCCGAAGGAAGCTGACTTTCCACCAATTGCAGCTTGTTCTGCACCTGCATCTGCGCGACGTCGGGATCCGCCTCGTTGGTGAAGGTTAGCGTGATCGAAGCGCGGCCGGTCTGAGACGAACTTGAGGTCATGTAGTCGAGGTAATCGATACCCGTCATGCCCTGCTCGATCACCTTGGTGACCGTGTTCTCGACCGTCTGAGCGTCTGCCCCCGTGTAGGTCGCGGAAATCCGCAACGTCGTCAGTGAGATCTGCGGATACTGCGAGATCGGGAGTGTGTAGAGCACCAAAAAGCCGCCGAGCATCACGACAATCGCAAGCACGGCGGTGAAGATCGGCCGCTCGATGAAAAAGTGCGACATTGAAAGATATTGAAAGCAGTCCTCAGCGTTTGTCCGCAGCAGCGTCGTTGCTATCGCCGGCCGGGGTTCCGCTCTCCCCCTCCGACGCATTGGTCCCAGACGCACCGGCAGTGGCGCTGGAGACTTCTCGCGTTTTGACTTCTGGCCGTCGCCGACCTTCGAGGTCCCTTCAACGATCAGCAGATCGCCATCGGAAATCCCACCGTCCACCAGTCAGTCATTGCCGATGGAGCGCTGGACCGACAGGGTCCGAACCTCGACCTTTCCGTCCTTGTTCACGAACTTCGCCGTCACTTCACCTTCCGGTGTATGCGACACGACGTTCTGCGGGACGAGGAAATTGCCTTCCGCGATGCCCTCTTCGATAAGACCGCGCACATACATGCCCGGCAGCAGAACGTGATCGGGATTGGGGAATTGCAGACGGACGGTGAAGGTGCCCGTCGTCTCGTCGATCGCCGCCTCGCGGAACTCCAGCGAGCCGTTGCGGTCGTACATCGCCCCATCTTCAAGCTTCAACTTGACGGCGACGTTGTCGCCCGACGTCTTGACCCGGCCCTCTTTGACCTAACGCTGCAGCCGCAGGAAGTTGGTGCTCGACTGGGTGACGTCGATGTTGATCGGATCCAGCGTGCGGATCGTCGTCAAGGCGGTGGTCTGGTCCGCCGTCACGAGTGCACCGACGGTGGCCGTCGAAGCGTCCACGCGACCGGAGATCGGCGCCTTCACCTTGGTGTAGTCCAGATTAATGTGGGCTATTTCCACATCGGCTTTGGCCACTGCGACTTCTGCCTTGGCCTGAAGCAGATCTGATCGGGAGTCCTCATAGTCCTACTTGGCGACGGCGTCCTGTTTGACCAGGTTGTCGTAGCGATCGAACTTCGATTGGGCGCTCGGAACCGCGGCTTCCGCCTTTTGCAGCGCAGCCTTGGCTGAATCGTAGGCTGCCTGATAGCTCGCCGGGTCGATCTGGTAGAGGACGTCGCCCTCGTTGACCTGGCTGCCTTCCTTGAAAAGGTGCTTCAGGATGATGCCACCGACCTGGGTCGCACCTCCGCGACGAGAGATGCCGAAATACGTCCCGGCAACTCCGCGGTGATCGCCACCGTTTGCGGTTTCGTTGTGACGACGCCGACTTCGTATTTGCTCGTCGGAGCTTTTTCAGCCGCCTGCTGGTTCTGTTTGTTGCACGCGACAAGCTCGAGGCAGGCAAGCCCGACGACGACGGCGGCGAACAAGGGGCGACGGCGGATTTTCGAACCGATTGCGGAGGAGTTCACGACCCGATCCTTGCTGAAGGCGGAGCGTAAATTTATGAGGCTTGTCTTTTGACGCACGCCGCACCTATTTTTGAAACTGGAGTTTCCCATAAACCACTCCGCTAACCCATGTCAACGACCTGGGAATTGTGCCAATGTTGTTCCAGTAGACGAGACCAGCCGTGTCAGAAAACACTGCCGTAACGAGAGAAACGAAGCCGGATGAGCAACACCGCTCGCGCGGTCGCCCTAAGGTCAAATCCGACTGCGTTCAGAAACAGGAGATTTTGGCAACCGCGAGAGAGCTGTTTCTCGCTCGTGGCTATGGCAAAACAACGACAGATGAAATCGCAGCACGATGCGGCATATCGAAACGTACGCTTTATCGGCTCTACAAGAGCAAAACCGAGCTTTTTGCCGGGATCATCGCATGCCATCGCAAACAGATTTTCACACTGCCGGATCCACATACCGTTCTGTCCGCCTCCGAAGCGCTTGAGCACATATTTCGAATCAACCTCGACCCGCTTCAGGAAGCGGAGACCGAGGCGATCCTCAGGATCGTGACCACGGAGGCGGATCGATGTCC
>NZ_JASJAV010000028.1 GCF_030066895.1 Breoghania sp.
CTCACGGAGTGCTGGATCCCCGCCTTCGCGGGGATGACAGCCAGAGAAATATGCGCAGGCGCTGCCTGAAGGACACCGCCGTTGTGGTCGCCTCAGCTGCCCGGTTCCTCACCCCCCAAACAAAAAACGACCGCCTTCGGGCGACCGTTTCTCTAACTCACCGATCTTGCGGAAGATCTTATCCGCGGGCGCGCTTGTCGCGGCGGCGGTCGTTCATTGGCTGATAGGCGATGCGGCAATGGTGCGGGCAGTAGGGAACGCCCGGCCCGGAATTGTGACCGCAGAAATAGAAGTCGTCCGTGCTGGGATCGCCGATCGGCCACTTGCAGGTGCGCTCGTTGAGCTGAAGGATCGTCGCGCGTTGCTCCTCGGGGATGTCGAGTTCGGCGACGGGAGCGGGTTGGGCCGCCACGGCTGGAACCGGCGTCGGCTCGGCCTTCAGAGCCATCGCCCCAACCGTCCGCGGTGTCGAGGGGGTCGTCGGACGGGTGGACGCAGGAGCTGCGGGACGGGAGCGGCGCGGTTTGGCCGGGGCGCTGGCGGTCTTGGCCCGTCCGGAAAGTTCGAGCCGATGCACCTTGTCGATGACTGCATTTCGTGTAGCGCCACCGAGTTCGGTCGCGATTTGACTTGCGCTAAGAACTTCTGACCAGAGCCTCTTCAGAAGAGCAACGCGTTCGGTTGTCCAAGACATTAGATAATAACTCCGCCGGATAGCCGCTGCTCAACGGATATACTTGTATCTCAGCTGCCGCATAGACACCTGTCAGAATTAACTGTTTGGTTACGAACTCGGTCCGCCACACGAGATTTCGTATCTGAATGATGAGATTATACAATATGCCGGAAAGCGCTCGCAACCCTGAGTGAGGCAAAAATGGCGGAAATCCGTAGTTTTCCCCAGATTAGCCGGAGCGACGATTTGCCGTTTCCCAGCATTGCATATGGTCAAGCTTTGCATTGACACTCAGCCGCCACAGCGGTGTATATAGTCCCTTCGTAGCCGTGCCGCCATCTTGGCGGCACGCTTTGTTTCTAGCCCTATTTTGTTGGGGATCGGACGATGAGTTCGTCGGTTTTATTCGGTACGTATGCACGCAGTGATCTGGCTTTCGTCAAGGGCGAGGGTTGTTGGCTGGAGACCGCAGACGGCCGACGATTCCTCGACTTCGCTGCCGGCATTGCGGTGAACTCTCTGGGCCATTCCCACCCGCATCTGGTCTCCGTTGTACAGGAGCAGGCGGCGAAACTGTGGCACGTGTCAAATCTGTACACGATTCCCGAGCAGGGACGGCTGGCTGCACGGCTGTGCGAGGCTACCTTCGCCGATCGCGTCTTTTTCACCAATTCCGGCGGAGAGGCGATGGAAGCCTGCATCAAGGCGGCGCGGCGCTATCACTATGGCAAGGGCGCGCCGGACCGCTACGACATCATCACCTTCGAGGGTGCCTTCCACGGTCGGACGTTGGGAACCATCGCCGCAGGCGGCAAGGACAAGTACCTTGAGGGCTTCGGCCCGAAAGCGCCGGGCTTCACGCAGGTTCCCTTCGACGACCTCAAGGCCCTGAAGGCGGCGATCAACGAGACGACCGCCGCGATCCTGATCGAGCCGATCCAGGGCGAGGGCGGCATTCGCCCCGTCCCGCACGAGTTCCTGCGCGATCTGTGCGATGTGCACGGTCTTCTGCTGATCTTCGACGAGGTCCAGACGGGCGTTGGCCGCACCGGGCGATTCTTCGCGCATGAATGGTCGGGCGTGACGCCGGACCTGATGGGCATCGCCAAGGGTATCGGCGGCGGCTTCCCCATGGGGGCATGCCTTGCCACGGAAGAGGCCTCGGCCTGTATGGTGCCGGGCACGCACGGTTCCACCTTCGGTGGCAATCCGCTGGCAATGGCCGTGGGCAACGCCGTGCTCGATATCGTGCTCGATGACGGCTTCATCGAGACCGTGGCGCGCAAGGGCCTGGTCCTGAAGCAGAAAATCGCGTCCGTCGTCGACAGTCATCCGGACGTGTTCGAGACGGTGCGCGGCGAAGGGCTGATGCTCGGCATCAAATGCCGCGCGAATGTCGGCGCGGTGGTCATCGAAGGTCGCGAGCAGGGTTTCCTGAGCGTGCCTGCCGGAGACAACGTGATGCGGATCCTGCCGCCGCTGACCGTGACCGATGAAGAGATCGACGAGGCGGTAAAACGGCTCGATGCAACGGCCGTTGCAATGGAGAAAACACTCGAGGCGGGGGCAAGCGCGTGAAAAAGAACGGCGCAGCGCGCGATTTTCTCGACCTCAGCGAGGTTCCGACAACCGAACTGAGAACAATCCTCACCGAAGCTCGGCGCTTGAAGAGCGAGCGCCGCGGCGCGTTCCGCGGGCAGGGGCCGCTGGCCGGCAAGGTGCTGGCCATGGTCTTCGAGCAGCCCTCCACGCGAACCCGCATCTCCTTCGATGTCGGCATGCGCGAGCTCGGCGGCGAGCCGCTGATGCTGACGGGCCACGAGATGCAGTTTGGCCGGGGCGAGAGCATTCCCGACACCGCGCGCGTTCTGTCGCGTTTCGTCGATGCGATCATGATCCGCATGCTCGACCATGATGCGGTGAAGGAACTGGCGGAATATGCCACCGTTCCGGTGATCAACGGTCTGACCAAGATCTCTCACCCCTGTCAGCTCATGGCCGACATTTTCACCTACGAGGAGCACAAGGGGCCTGTCGCCGGCAGCCGCGTGGCCTGGGTGGGGGATGCCAACAACATGTTGGAATCCTGGATGCAGGCGGCCGAACGCTTCGACTTCGAACTGCGCGTGGCTACCCCGCCGGAGCTGTCGCCCGACATGGACGCGGTGGAGAAGATCCGCTCCACCGGTGCCAACATCATGCTGACCAACGATGCCGAGGAAGCGGTGGAGGCGGCCGATTGCGTCGTCACCGACTGCTGGGTGTCGATGGGCGATGAGGAAGAGGCGACCCGCCACAATCTCCTGAAACCCTATCAGGTCAACACCGCCCTTATGGCAAAAGCGAAGAGCGACGCTATCTTCATGCACTGCCTTCCCGCCCATCGCGGGGAGGAGGTGACGTCGGAGGTCATGGACGGCCCGCAGTCGGTCGTCTTCGACGAGGCGGAAAATCGTCTTCACGCCCAGAAGGGCGTCCTGGTGTGGTGCCTGGGAGCAATACCGAACACATGATGCGCAAGACACAGGCGACGACGGACGTTGGCAGCATCGATCTGGCCGGCGATGATGCGGTGTTGCCCTTCGCCGTGGAGCCGCTCGACGTGCGCGGTCGCGCGGTCTATCTGGGCGATACGGTCGATGCGATCCTTCCAACGTCATGCCTATCCCGCACCCGTGTCCCGTCTCTTGGGCGAGGCGATCGTCCTGACGGCGCTGCTCGGTACCTCGCTCAAGTTCGAGGGACGCTTCATCCTGCAGACCCAGACCGACGGTCCAGTCTCCATGCTGGTGGTCGATTTCGAGACCCCGGACGCCATCCGCGCCTGTGCCAAGTTCAACGACGAGGCGGTGGCCGAAGCTGTGGCGGCCGAGCGTACGTCGTCGGCCGAACTGCTGGGCATCGGCACCCTGGCTATGACCATCGATCAGGGCCGGCACATGAACTGCTATCAGGGCGTCGTGCCGCTCGACGGCGGCTCGCTGAAAGACGTCGTGCACCGCTATTTCGCCCAGTCGGAACAGATCCCGGCCCGCGTGCGCCTGGCGCTGGCCGAGGTTCTGGAGCGCCAGCCCGGCGAAACGCCCAGCCATTCCTGGCGTGCGGGCGGTCTGATCGTGCAGTTCCTGCCCGAAAGCCCCGAGCGCATGCGCTAGCCGGATCTCCATCCCGGCGATGCGCCGGAGGATATCGACCTGTCCGATCCGCTGGGCGAGCCGGACGATGCCTGGATCGAGGCGCAGGCTCTGGTCGACACCATCAAGGACGTGGAACTGACCGACCCGCAGATGGCGGCCGAACGGCTGCTGATCCGCCTCTTCCACGAGCGCGGCGTGCGGGTCTTCGATCCCCAGCCCCTGCGCGACCGGTGCCGTTGCTCGCATGAGCGCGTCGGCGAGATGTTGCGCGGCTTTTTCGTTGACGACATCGATCACATGACAGTGGACGGGCAGATCGAGGTGACCTGCGAGTTCTGCAACTCCACCTATCATTTCGATCCGGTCGAGTTCGAGTAGGCCGCCGCCGCGCGACCTCTCTCGTTAGACGTCCCTCCCGCACTCTCCCCCGTCATTGCCCGGCTTCGTCCGGGCAGTCCAGCAGGCGGCTGTGTGTGCGGATAGTGCTGGATCCCCCGGACAAAGCCGGGGGATGACGACGCAAGGGTTCCGGCAAAAGGCCCCGTATGTCCGTGGGAGATGCCGCAGGCACAATTGTCATCTCCGCGAAGGCGGGGACCCAGTAACCGACTGATTTCGTTTATCGAATGAACGAGCGTTCCTCACGGGGTGCTGGATCCCCGCCTGCGCGGGGATGACAGTTTGGGGCAAAACGTGCCCGTTTCGGGCGTGCGCTTTCACAAGTTAGCCCCGGTGGGTATCTTGGCGCTTCCTCTATCGCGACCTCGATCGCTCCTCTTGGGTTTCCCGTAGCATTGCGCCCGTTACGCCTCGCGACGCTCCGTTACGGAAATTTAATCCAAGTTATCGTGATTCCGGTGCAATGTGCTTTTCCGCTACAATCGGAAGGACGTATTCGGCCTTCTGTCCTCTGGAGCACGTCGTATTGGGAGAAGCTCCGTATTGCTGAAATCGATCGAGACCGACACAGGCAACTCAGCTGATGAGCCGGCCGCAGAGCCCGCATCCCCCGCCGCCGACGCATCCCCCGTCGGCAGGGGCAAAGGCGCGGCGCTGATCTTCGCAAGGGCCATCCTTCAGATAGCGATCGCCAGCGGCGTGCTGGCTGCCGCCGTCTTCGCCTACTTCCATCTCCTGGAAACGCGTGAGGGCATCCCATCGCGCGCGGAGCGCGAACGCGTCTACGTGGTGCGCACCGTGCCCGCCGTTGTGAGCAACGAACAGCCGATGCTGACCCTCTACGGAGAGGTCGTGGCGGCCCATACCGTGGACCTGCGCGCTTTGGTCGCGGGCAAGATCGTCAAGGTCGGAGACAACCTTCAGGCCGGTGCTGCGGTCGATGCCGGAGACCGTCTGGTCGAGATCGATCGCTTCGCCTACGAGGGCGCGGTGGTAGAGGTGCGGGCCAATCTCGCCGAAGTCCGCGCGAAGTTGATCGAGGCGGAAGGCGAACTGCGCCTGGAGATCGCCAACGCCGATTTCGCCCGCGAGCAGCTCGCCTTCGCCGAACGCGATCTGGAGCGTGGCCGCAAGCTGCTGGAGCGCGGCTCGGCAACCGAACGCACGCTCGATGACCGCGCGCTCATTGTCTCCCAGCGCCGCCAGCAGCTCGACCAGCGCCAGTCCGGGCTCTCCGTCCAGCAGGCGCGCGTGGAACAGCAGAAGGCGGCCATCGAGCGGCTGGAATGGAAGCTGGAAGAAGCCGAACAGGCTCTGGCGGATACCGCGCTCACCGCGCCCTTCGATGCGGTCGTGCCCACGGAGGCCGCGGAAGTCGGCCGTCTCGTCAACGTCAACGACGTCATCGCCGTTCTCTATGACCGCAACGCATCGCCGTTCTCTCTATGACCGCAACGCGCTGGAAGTGCGCTTCACGCTTTCCGACAATCAATACGGCCGCCTGTTGAGCGAGACCGGCAACCTGTTCGGCCGCAAGGTCGAGCTTGTCTGGGTCTGGTTCATCGGCAACGAGCCGGTGACCTATCAGGTCGAGGTCGTGCCCGTGGGTGCGGACGTCGCCTTGGAACGCGGCGGCGTCGATGTCTTCGCTCGTATCCGCAATGACGATGCCAAGGTGCCCCTGCGCCTTCGTCGATCTGAAGGTGCCGGACAAGCTCTATCGCGATGTCATCCGCCTGCCGGAAACCGCGCTTTACGGCGGGGACCGCGTCTATGCCGTCGTCGAGGACCGTCTATCGGAGTGCAAGGTCGACGTCATCGCCTACGAGGGCAGCAACGTCATCGTGCGCGGTGACATCGCGGATGGCGACACTGTGCTGGCGACGCAGATTTCCGGGATCGGCAACGGCCTTCTGGTGCGTGAGGAAGGCGCGCCTCCCCTCCGGCCCCGGCCTGCCGTCCGCGATCTCTGAGGGAACCGTCTCCGCTCCCAAGCGCAAGGGGGCTCCCTCGTGAAGCGGCTTGGCAGGGCCACCGGCGTGGCCGCCTTCTTCGTCCGCCACCCCAACGCCGCCAATCTGGTCATGGCGTTGATGCTTTTCTTTGGCATTTATGGGCTCGTGAAGCTCAACACGCAGTTCTTTCCCACCGTCGAAGACCAACCGCATCTCCATCACCGTCGAATGGCTGGGCGCCAGCGCGGAGGATGTGGAATCCAACATCCTGCAGGCGATCGAGCCAGAAGTTTGTTTCCTGGATGAATTGGACGAGGTCGTCTCCTATGCCCGCGAGGGCGTCGGCAGCATCCATCTGGAATTCGTCGAGGGCGCGGAAATGCGCCGCGCGTTGTCCGATGTCGAGCAGGCCGTCAAGACGGTGACCACCTTGTCGGAGGATGCGGAAACGCCCACGGCCAGCTATCGCGAATGGTACGACCGCGTCGCCCGCATCGCGATCACCGGCGATTTCCCCGAACGCTCCCTGAAAGATTTCGCCCGCCGCATCCGCGACGACCTGATCGACCGTGGTATCGACCGGGTGACCTTCTCCGGCCTCAGGGCGGAGGAATATGTCGCTCGCCTGCCTGAGCGCGAATTGCGCCGTCTCGACATGACGGTCGCTGACGTCGCAGATCGGGTCGCCGCCAATACCCGCGATCTGCCGTCCGGCAACGTGGAAGGGGGCGTGGAACGCCAGATCCGCACGGTCGCGCCCGGAACCGGGCCGAAGGATATCGGCCGCATCGACATCAAGACCTATGCCACCGGCGAGAAGGTGCGCATCAGCGACGTGGGCACGGTGGCGCGCGAATACGACAAGAACGCGATCCGCGGCTTTTCCGGCGGCGAGCGCGCCATCGAGCTGACCATCGATCGCCCGGCGTCGGCCGACAGCCTGAAAACCGCGAAGATCCTCGAAGATTATCTGGCCGAGATCCGCCCGCAATTGCCGCCCACGCTCAAGATCGTGGAATACGAGGTGCGCTCCGATGTGCTCAAGGCCCGGATCGGTCTTCTCGTGCGCAACGGTATCGGCGGCCTGATAATCGTCGTGCTCTACATCTTCCTGAACGCGCGCATCGCCCTGTGGGTGGCGGTCGGAATCCCGGTGGCGACCATGGCGACGCTCGGCATCATGTTCATCATCGAACAGGCCATCAACATGATGTCGCTCTTCGCGCTGATCATGATGCTTGGCGTCATCGTCGACGATGCCATCGTGGTGGGTGAACACACCGCCACCCGGTTCGCGCTGGGAGATTCACCGGCCGTGGCGGCAGAAAGCGGCGCCGGTCGCATGCTGGCCCCCGTCATCGCCGCCAGCCTGACCACGGCCGCCGCCTTCGCGCCGATCTTCCTGGTGCGCGGCGCCATCGGGCAGATCATGGGGGCGATGCCGCTGGTGGTCATCGCCAGCCTCATCGAATGCTTCTGCGTTCTGCCGGGCCACCTTGCGCATTCGCTGAAGCCGGGGCCGCGGCGGCGCTGGCACTGGTGGCGGCACGGCATTCTGGCCGGAGTCATGACGTTGTTCGTCGTCGGCCTGTCCTCACGCCCCCCGATATCGAGGTGACGCCCGCGCTCGACGGCCTCGCCGGCTTCGGCCGCGACATGCGCGCCGGGATGGGAGCGCTGCCATTCGATCTCGCCGTTGTCGCGGTCGCCTTCGTCATTGCCGGAGCCATGGAAGTGGGCCTGTCGCTGCTGGGGCCTGGAACCCATGGACTGAGCTATGACGAGCCGACCTTCGCGCGCCGGGCGTTCGATGCCGGGTTCGCGTGGTTCCGCGATCATCCGTTCCGCGCCTTCGTGTCGCTCGCCTACCATTGGCGCTACGTGACCGTGGCGCTTGCCGTCTCCGCGCTCATCGTGGCAGCGGGCTTCGTCTTCTCTCCTCGCCGGAAGAGGAGAACATCCGCGCCACGGTTCATTTCAATGCAGGCATTCCCGAGGCCGAGGTGATTTCAGCACTGGCGCGCATCGAGGCGTCCCTGCGTGTGGCAGAGGCGCGGCTGATCCGCGATGCGCCGCAGGATCTCGTCGTCGCCTCCTATGTCACGCTGGGCGAGTCCGGGCGCAACAAGGGCGACAATGTCGCCGGTATCGACGTGCAGTTGACGGATTTCGAACTCCGCTCCGTCCGCACCCTGCCATCGTCAAGGCATGGCGGCAGGCGTTACCCGCGATTGCCTGCATCGAACGGGTGGCAATCTACGAGCGGCACGGCGGGCCTCCGGGCGCGATCTCGATATCCGCCTGCGCGGCGATGACCCCGCTGCCCTGAAGGAGGCCTCGCTGGAGGTGCAGAAGCTTCTGACAGGCTATCCCGGCGTGACGGGCGTTGCCGACGATCTGCCCCCTACGGCAAAAGCCGGAACTCGTGATGAAACTGACCTCGCGCGGCAAGGCGCTGGGCTTCACGGTGAATTCCGTCGGCTGCCAGATCCGCAATGCCTTCAAAGGCGCGATCGCGCGCCGCTTCGCCGACGACGAGGAGGAGGTCACCCTGCGCGTGCGGCAGGGTCTGAACGACGATGCGGGCGCGGCCGCCTTGCGCAGTCTGTCGCTGCGTGCAGCATCGGGCGAATTCGTGCCGCTCGGCGAGGTCGTCACCCTGACCGACAGGCAGGGCTTTTCGACCATCCTGCGCCGCGACGGCAAGGCGACCGTCAGCGTCACGGCGGATGTGAACTACGAGGTAACGTTCAATGCCGCCATCGTGGCGCGGTTGAGTGCCGGTCCGCTGGCCGATATCGCCGCGCGCCACGGCGTCGACTACTGGTTCTCCGGCCGTCAGGAGGATAGGGCGGATTCCTTCACCGATCTGAAGCTCGGCACGCTGATCGCGCTGGGCGCGATCTACCTGATCCTGGCCTGGATCTTTGCGAGCTACTTCTCGCCGCTCGCCGTCATGGCGATCATTCCCTTCGGCATCGTCGGCGCGGTCTTCGGCCACTACATCTTTGGCTTCCAGCTCATGATCCTGTCGCTGATCAGCCTGCTGGGCCTGGCGGGCATCCTGGTCAACGACTCCATCATTCTGATCTCGCGTTTCGATGAGCGTCGTGCCGAAGGCGAGGCCATGGCGGAGGCTGCGACAGGTGCCAGTCAGGACCGCCTGCGCGCCGTCCTCCTCACCTCGCTCACCACCATCGGCGGCCTGACCCCGCTGCTGTTTGAGACCAGCATTCAGGCCAAGTTCTTGCTGCCCATGGCGATCACCATCGTTTTCGGCCTGGCGATGGCAACGCTCCTGGTGCTGTTCCTGATCCCGGCGCTTCTCGGTATCGACCACGACATCCGCACTGTCTATCGCGGGATCTACGACCCGTGAAGGGATACGGCTCCGGCGGAGTGAGGGGGCGAGGGAGTGGCCTTTTGGGCGTCTCGGGCAACGGACGTTCCAACGTCTGGCCCATCCTTCGAGACGGTCGCTGACCTGACCTCCTCAGGATGACGTTATCGTGTTGTTAGCGATAAAGAATCTTTCAACATACACAACGTCATCCTGAGGAGGCCTGACAAGGCCGTCTCGAAGGATGGGCCGCACAGTCGAAACGAGCGGAATATCGCGCGCGCTTCTCCAGAGTCGTTGCTACGCGTGAAGCCCGTCCGCCAGCTTCCGGATCGCCTTCGCCGCCAGCTTGAGATTGCCGTCCCATGTCGCGGGCGAGGAGCCGCGCGGGGCGAGGTCGTGGCTGCCGTCTTCCAGAAACAGCACCTCGATCGCCTCCGGCAGCCCGTATCCCAGCACCTCCTCGCGATTGCCGAAGGCGTCGCGCTCTCCTTGCGCGATCAGGCAGGGCAGGGGGAGAGCTTGCAACGGCTCAAGCCGGAGCGCGTCGGTCTTTCCCGGCGCATGGAAGGGATAGCCGAGGCACACAACGCCCGCCACATGGGCATCGAGCGCCGGATCGGCCGTGATCATTGCCGCCACGCGCTCGCCCACCGACTTGCCGCCGATCAGCAGCGGTCCTTGTGCCTCGCCCGAGATTTCGGAAATCACTGTTAGATAGACGTCGATCAGCTTGTCCGCGCGCGGTGGCGGGCGCTTCTTGCCGGTTCTGCGGCGCTCGGCCATGTAGGGGAACTCGAAGCGGACAACAGCAATGCCCTCGGCTGCGGCAAAGGCCGCGATCTTCTCCATGAACGGAGAATCCATCGCTGCGCCCGCGACATGCGCCAGAAGAAGGGTCGCGACCGGCGCGCTGTCGGGTCGTGTCCAGAGAAAATCGGTCATCTTGATATCCATGCGCGGGGAATCGCGCGCTCGTGACTTGCATCTGGCCCGCTCAAGCGGCCATCGTCAACGCCGCGACGCGCGCCTGTTGAGCCCTTCGAGCCCCATGAGCCTGGGAGATCCCGAACCTTGAGCGAACTGACGATCCGGCTTGCCATCTTCGCCGCCATGGCACTTTTCGAGGTTCTGGCCCCGTGCCGCCCCTTGCGTTACGGCCGCGGCCGCCGCTGGGTGACCAATCTGGCCATCGTCGTCATCGATTCCGCCGTCATGCGCATCGTCTTCCCGCTCGCCGCCGTGAGGGCTGCCCTGTGGGCGGAAACGCGCGGGCTTGGCCTGTTTCACGCGCTCGGCATTCCGACTTTTCTCGCCGGTATCATTTCCTTCGTGGTGCTGGATTTCGCTGTCTGGCTGGAACATCTCGTTTCCCACAAGGTGCCCGGTCCTGTGCCCATCCACCGCATGCATCACGCCGATCCCGATATCGACCTGACCACGGCGCTGCGCTTTCACCCGCTGGAAATCCTCATATCGATGGGCTGGAAGGCCGGCCTCGTTGTGGCGCTTGGAGCACCCGCCACCGCGGTTCTGATTTTCGAGGCGGTGCTGACGATGTTCAATCATTCGAACGTGCGCCTGCCCGCCCGCCTCGATGCCGTGTTGCGCCCGTTTATCGTCACGCCCGACATGCACCGCGTCCATCACTCCGTCATCCGGCGCGAGACGGATTCCAACTACGGCTTCAACCTGTCGATCTGGGATCGGCTCTTCCGCACTTATGTCGCGGAGCCGGAGCACGGCCACGAGGGCATGACCATCGGACTGGCATCCTTCCAGAATGCGGCGCCGACCGGCATTCTCTGGTCGCTTCTGCTGCCGTTTCGCCCGCAAACGCGAGACGGCGAGGAAGAGCCCCCGGCGCGGCTCAATAGAAGCTGATCGGGAAGTAGCGCAGGTACAGCTCGCCGAAGCGGCCGTCTTCGTTGACCTGTTGCAGAGCGTAATTGATGGCCGTGCGCAGGCCTTCGTTCTTGGCACGCAGAGCAATCGAAAGGCCGTGGTCGAAATATCCCGGTTCCAGCCACGGGCCCGGCGCAAAGACGCAGCAATCGACAGAACTCGTGCCCTGCAGCCAGTAGCTCAGCGCCAGTCCGTCGCCGAAATGGGCGTCGACCTCGCCGCGCCGCAGCGCATCGCGGGCCTTCTGCTGATCGTAATAGGTGGCGATCCGGCTTTCGGGAAAGAACTTTTGCAGGAAGTCGGCATGGGCGGTGTGGTTGGCGACCGATATCCACTTGCCCGCCATGTCCTCCGGCAAAAGCGGCGTATCGCTCGCGTCCGCCTTGCGCACGACGAAATGCGCCGGGAGCTTCAGATAGGGGGCGGAAAAGATGATGGTCGGCTTGTCCGCGGTTTGCGTTTCGTTCGCAAGCGTTTTGCTCGCGTCCGGGTCCAGCTCCAGCCTCGCGATCACCGCATCGCCTTCGCCGCTTGCGAGTGCGGGCAGAAGCTCCTTGAACGGTTTCACCCGAAGCGTGCAGATCACCCGCGCCAGATCGACATTGAACCCCGTCAGCCGACCGGCCGGATCGCGAAAGGCAAAGGGCGGAAAGTCATCGCTTGCAAGAAAACGAATGGTGCACGCCGTCTCCGTCGGCTTGTCAAGTCGTACGCGTGAATCCCAGAAATTCGGGATGATCGGTCCCGTGTCCGCCGCAAGGGTACCCTCGACAAATATTGTCGAGAGTGCTAATAATTTTAATATCACACGTACAAGTCTCATTTAAAGCGAAACTCATTCATTGCGCCGTGGTGATCTTCGGTAAAGCGCATTGGTAACGAGAAAAGTCCCCATTTTTGAAGTCAGGTACATGATCTTTCCATATAGATGATCTGCAAGGCTCGACCCATTGCGAAGTCGCCGCAAGGGCTGGTTTGTACCGACGTCGCCGAACCACCGTCCGCATTCGTGAGCAGACCTTAGTTTATTGCAAGGGCGGGGGGAAGCCGTTGAGTGGCTTGTCGGATGGGGCCGACGATCACGCGTCGTCTTTTACGGGCTTTCAGGATGCCGGGCAGGCCGCTTTTCAGCACGCGCCGCCCGTAATGGCCGTATCCGGTTTCGAGCTTTCGCTTGCCCCGTCGCCCGACCGTCTCCCCGAACTGAACCTTCCCGAAGATATCCGCTTTCTGGCCGACGATGCGGCCTCCGCCTCCGGCGTGCCCCGCGCCCTGTTGGACGAGGCGGCCCGCTGGTCGCTGATGACGGGCGGACAGGCCGCCGAATTCCTGATTGCCCGCAGCATCGTTTCCGCCGATGACTACTACCGGCGCTTTGCCGCCTCGCTCGGCGTTCCCTTTCTCGCCTTCGAGGCCTTACGTCCGGATCCCCGCTTGGCGCCTTCGCTTGTTCGCGCCGAACCCGCCAAGCTCGCCGTTCTGGCACTGGAAACGGAGGGTGCCGCTCTTTCGCTCGCCATGGCGACGCGTCCGGCTAGCGTGGCGGAGGTGATCGCGCGGGTTCGTCGCAACCCGCACGTGGCAGCCCGCCTGTTCATCACGACACCGAACAACATCGTACGGGCTGCGGCCATTCACTCGGCCGTCCACGGTCTCGCCGTCGCTCGGCCGGAACGCTCCGCTGCCCATATCCGCCTGTTTGCCAATGCGGCCGCCACCGCACGCGCCGTCGTCTTTTCGCTGGCCGCCGCTTCAGCCGCGTTCTTCGCGCCCGGCCCGTTGATGGCACTTGCGGGGCTTCTCTTCGTCATCGGAGGGATCGCTCGCTTTTCCGCCGGGCTCTACAACGGCGTGGAGCACCCCCTTCGCCGGAGCCGCACGCCCGATGCGCAGGACTGGCTGGTCTACACCGTGCTCATACCGCTTTATCGCGAGGCCGCCGTCGCGCCGGATTTGATCGCCGCAATGCAGCGGCTTGAATATCCGCGCGAGCTTCTCGACATCAAGCTGGTGGTGGAGGAGGAGGACCACGAGATCCGCACCGCTCTGGCGACCGCCCTGCCGGGCCCGCCCTTCGAGGCGCTGGTCGTGCCGCCCAAGGGCCCGCGCACCAAGCACTTTCCTACGCCATGCGGTTTGCGCGCGGCGATCTCGTCACCGTTTTCGATGCCGAAGACCGGCCCGATCCCAACCAGCTGCTCAAATGCGCAAGGCTCTTCGCCTCCGCGCCGGCGCCCGTGGGCTGCGTACAGGCGCGACTGGCGGTCGATCATGCGGAGGAAACCTTCTTCACTCGCCAGTTTGCGCCGGAATACGCCACGCTCTTCGACATTCTGCTGCCTTGGATGGCGGGGCGCGAACTGCTTCTGCCGCTGGGCGGTACGTCGAACCATTTCCGTCGCCGTGTGCTTGAGGATTGCGGCGGCTGGTACCCGTACAACGTGACGGAGGACATCGATATCGGCATCCACCTGATGCGCGACGGCTGGCGCATCTTCACGGTTGAATCGATCACATGGGAGGAGGCTCCGCTGACCTTCTTCGCCTGGCTCAATCAGCGGGTGCGCTGGCACAAGGGCTGGCTTCAGACCTGGCTCGTTCACATGAGAAGCCCGCGCCAGCTCTGACGGGATCTGGGGCTGGTCAATTTCGCGGTCACGGTGCTGCTCTTTCTGGGCACCGTGCTCGCGCTCTTTGCCCATCCGGCGTTTCTTGTTTCCGTGGTGCTTTATGCGGTGAACGACACGCTGCTGCCGCGCCTGCAGGGGGTTGTCGATTTCACGGCTCATGGGAGCCGGGGACGGCCTGTCTCATCGGGGGCTATGGCGCCTCGGCCTTTGCCATGGTCCGTGCGGCGCGGTTCCCCCGCCTGTCGATCCGGCTCAGTGATTGGCTGGGCCTTCCCGTGTACTGGCTGATGATGAGCGTTGCCTTCGCCGTCGCGGTCGTCGAACTCGTCTGGCGGCCCTACCATTGGCGCAAGACGCAGCATGGCGTGGCCAAGGCGCGCAAAAGCGAAGGGAAATGGTCAAGATGGATGAGATGGAGCGGGTGAAGGGAATCGAACCCTCTTCGTAAGCTTGGGAAGCTTCTGCTCTACCATTGAGCTACACCCGCGAAAGGCACCGTCTCTTTTCCGTATCCGGGCCCGTTCTGTCAAGCGCAATAGCATTGGAACGGCGTGTCTTGCGCCGCGCTTTCAACAGTCCGGGGGCGGGGAGGGGCGCGGCTCTGCCGCAGCTTGTCGCGCTGGATTCCGGACAAGTGAGGCGTAAGCCGAACGCTGATCTGGAATCCAGCGCAACAGTCTGCGCCGCAGGCGCCCCGCTTCCCTTCTCTTTCCCCACTGTCCGCCCCTTGGCAGGGGCCGTACTGCCACCTACATCGCATCGACAATCGCGGCCGACGGGGGCTGCCTTTTGAAACCGAGGTGGAAGGATGCGCGCAAGGCTGCAGGGGCTCGTTCAGTCGAAGCCGTGGGAATGGGCGATCATCTCGATCATCTCGATCATCGTCCTCAATGCCGTAACGCTCGGTCTGGAAACGAGCCCGACCGTCACCGCGGCCCTTGGCGGCATGCTTGGCGTTATCGATCAGATCGTCATCGCGATCTTCGTCAGATCGCGCTGCGCATCTACGTCTTCCGCCTGTCCTTCTTCAAAAGACCGTGGAGCCTGTTCTACTTCTTCGTCGTCGCTGTCGCGCTGGTGCCCGCAACCGGTGCGCTGTCGGTGTTGCGCGTGCTGCGGCTTGTCTCCGCCGTCCCCTCGCTGCAGCGGGTCATCGGCGGGTTGATCGCAGCGCTTCCCGGTCTCGGCTCCATCGTGCTGCTGATGAGCCTGGCCTTCTACATCTTTTCCGTCATGGCGACGAACCTCTACGGCGAAACCTTCCCCGAATGGTTCGGCTCGCTGGGGGCGTCCGCCTACATGCTCTTCCAGATCATGACGCTGGAAAGCTGGTCGATGGGCATCGTGCGCCCCGTGATGGAGGCGCATCCCTGGGCGTGACTGTTCTTCCTGCCGTTCATCCTGTCCACTGCCTTCACCGTGCTCAACTTGTTCATCGGTATTATCGTCTCTGCCATGCAGGAGGAACACGACCAGATCGCGGAGGCCGACCGCCAGGCGATCCATTCGGAAACCGGCATCGTGCTGCAGGAGGTGCATCGTGCTGCAGGAGGTGAAGGAACTACGTCGCGAACTGGCGGAACTGCGCAAGACGGTGGGCCGTGCGGCCGGGGGCGTGAGCCGCCTATTGCCCGCGCGCCTTGCCCAGCGTATCGGCCACCACCGCGCCGTGTTCGCCCATCGGTTTAGGGGCGCCGGTCGTTGAATCGCGTGCGGTCTGGTGCTCCAGCTCCGCGTTGAGCTCCGCGCCCACGATCACGATGACGACCGAGATCCAGATCCATACCATCAGGCCGATCACCGCGCCCAGCGTGCCGTAGGTGGCGTTGTAGTCGGCGAAATTCTCGATGTAGTGGGAAAAGGCGAAGGAGGCGGCGAGCCATAGCGGCGTGGCGAGCGTCCCACCCCATGTCAGCCAGCGCCATTTCGCCCGGCTTCTGTCCGGGCCATGGCGATAGATCAGCGTGATGGCGAAACCGATCACCGCCAACAGCAGCGGCCAGCGGGCAAACGCGATTGTGCGCCCCGCCATATCCCCCAGATCGACGAAGGCCAGCACCGTCGGAATGACGCCGAGGGCGAAGATCAGCAGGAACCCGGTGAAGATCGCCCCGAGCGTGAAGCCCAGCAAAATCAGCGTGAGCCGCACGAAACTGCGTCTCTCGCGCTCGCCATAGGCGATGTTCATGGCCTCAAACAGCGCCTTGATGGCGGAATTCACGCTCCACAACGACACCTTGAGACCGCCGTAAAAGGCGAGGTTGAGCATGTTGCGCGTCTGCCCGGCGAACGCCTCGAGCTGGGCGTGAACGAGATCGATTGCGGCCGCAGGCGCAATGCCCTCCAGCGCTTCTACATGGTCGGCGATGGAAGCGGGGTCCGCGATCAGCCCGTAAAGTGCGACGAAGGCCGCAAGTCCTGGAAACAGTGCCAGCAGGAAATAGTAGGTCACGCCTGCCGCCACCAGCATGACACGGTCGACGACGATCTGATGCGCAACCCGCCAGATCACGTCGAAAAGCCCGCGCAACGGGATCTGGGACGGCCATGCCGCGCTCCGTCCCCGGCCGCGTTCGCGCGCACGGGCGGCGTCGGTCCGGTCTACGGTTTTCGGATCAAGGCCCGTCTGCGTCACGTCGTTTCCTGTTTGCAGGGTTTTCGCCGTGGCGGAATGTCGTTACTCTACCGGGTGGAAATGCTTGGAAAGCTTCAGCGCCTGGCCCTGATAGTTGGAGCCGCTGCCTTCGCCGTAAAGCGCTTTCGGCCGCTCCGCCATGCGCTCGTAAATGAGTCGCCCGACGGTCTGGCCGTGATCGAGAATGGAGGGCACGTTGTGCGAGCGAACTTCCAGGACCGCGCGCGAGCCCGCCCCGCCGATTTCCGAATGACCGAAACCGGGATCGAAGAAGCCCGCGTAATGGACGCGGAATTCGCCCACCAGCGGATCGAAAGGCACCATCTCGGCGGCAAAATCGGGCGGCACGTGCACCGCCTCGCATGAGACAAGAATGTAGAACTCGTTGGGATCGAGAATGAGTTCGGCCGCCCCGCGCCGATGGATCGGCTCCCAGAAATCGAGCGGATCATGCGCGGCCTTCACATCCATGTCGATGACGCCGGTGTGCCGCTTGGCGCGGTAGCCGACCAGATGATCCTCGCCCGATCCTTCCAGATCGATAGAAAGCTGCAAGCCGTTGCCGATGCGCGCATGACCGCCGGAGATCAGCTCTGCCGTCTCGTCGATGCCCTCAAGCTCGGCGTCCGAAACCGTCGGATGCCCGCGCCGGAAGCGGATCTGCGACAGCCGTGAACCGGTGCGCACCAGAACGGGGAAGGTCTTGGGGCTGATTTCGGCAAACAACCCGCCCTTGTAGCCCGCCGGGATCGTGTCGAATTCGCAGCCCTCCTCCGAGATCACGCGGGTGAAGACGTCGAGCCGTCCAGTGGAGCTTTTCGGATTGGTGGTCGCCGCAACGTCGCCCGGCAGGTCGAGTTCTTCCAGAAGCGGCACGATATAGACGCAACCCGTCTCCAGCACCGCGCCGCCGATCAGGTCGAACTCGTGCAGTTTCAGCCGGTCGAGCTTGCTCGCCACCGATTTGCCCGGCCCCGGCAGGAAGGAGGCTCGCACCCGCCAGGCGACCTTGCCGAGCCTGAGATCGAGGCTTGCGGGCTGAACCTGGTCCTTGTCGAGGGCGCGGTCGGCAGTGATGGCGCCTGACGCGAAAAGCTCCTCGATCATGTGCGCCGGAAGAATACCGGCTGCTGCGTCTTTCGCTGCGTTTGTCATCTCGATGCTCGCCTTGATCCCCTTGTCCGGTCCTCCCTTAATCGATCCCCGCATTGACGCCAAGCCGCTCATGCCGTAACCAGGGATTGCATCCTCGTGGTGATTTGAGCCGGTCGGCTTGTAGCCACGTTAAACAAGTCGCTAAAAAGACCGAGTGCTTCAGATCCCGGCTGCTTGCGACCGGGTTTTTTGTATCTGGAACATGGAATAACGCAGGAAAAAGATTGGCGCCCCGCAACGAAGCTCGTTCACGGTGGTACCCTCCGCAGCCCCTTCAACGAAACATCCGAAGCCCTCTATCTGACGCAGGGGTTCGTTTGCCCGAGCGCCGAGAAGGCCGAGGCCCGCTTCAACGGCGATGATCCCGGCTTCGTCTATTCGCGCTATGCAAACCCCACCGTCGACATGTTCGAACACCGCATGTGCGAACTGGAGGGAGCGGAGGCCGCAAGCGGCATGGCGGCTTTCACCTCCGCGCTTCTGGCCTCCGTCAAGGCGGGCGATCATATCGTCGCGGCCAAGGCTCTGTTCGGCTCCTGTCGCTATATCGCCGAGACGATTTTGCCGCGATTCGGTGTCGAGGCGACCATGGTCGACGGCACGAATATCGAGGAATGGAAGGCGGCGGTTCGTCCCAATACCCGCGTGATGTTCTTTGAATCGCCCACCAATCCGATACTGTCGGTCGTCGATATAGCGGCGGTCGCCGACATCGCGCATGAAGCGGGCGCGCGGCTGGTGGTCGACAACATCTTTGCCACCGCGCTGTGGTAGTCGCCGCTGAAACTCGGTGCCGACACGGTCGTCTATTCCGCGACCAAGCACATCGACGGTCAGGGCCGGTGTCTCGGCGGTGTCATGCTGTCGGACGAGGAGTGGATTGAGGAAGAGTTCCACCCCCTCTTCAAGCATACCGGTCCGAGCCTCTCGTCCCTTCAATGCCTGGGTGATGCTGAAGGGGCTTGAGATGATGTCCTCTGCGCGTCGAGCGTCAGACGGAAAGTGCTGCGCGTCTGGCCGATTTCCTGGTCGAGCACAAGGCTGGCACGCGGTTGATCTATCCCGGCCGCGACGACCGCCCGCAGGCCGATATCGTCAAGAAGCAGATGCGCGGCGGCTCCACGCTCGCCGCCTTCGAGCTTGCCGGCGGCAAGGAAGCGGCGTTCTCCTTCTGCAACGCGCTGGATATCGTCAAGATCTCAAACAATCTGGGCGACGCCGAGAGCATCATCTGCCATCCGGCAACGACCACGCACTAGAATGTCAGCGAAGAGGCCCATCTGGAGATGGGCATCACCGGCGGCACGCTGCGCATGTCGGTCGAGCTTGGGCATATCGACGATCTGATCGCCGATTTCGATCAGGCAATGGTTGCAGTCCGAACCGGGCGTCTGAGCCGGAAATGCACCCGTTAGATCAACGGCGCAGCATCAATGCGCCGTTGATCACGCGCATTAGCGCGGAGAAATAGCACACGCCTGAAAAGATCCAGGCAAGCAGCGCGAAATGGTCGGCAAACAGGCAGATTGCCACGAAGAAGGCGATCGCCTCGGTTCCTTCCGCAATACCGCCGAGATAATAGAGCGACTTCACCCCTTGCGCCGAGGTGGATAGCCCGCGCCGCTCGGCAATCGCCGCGAAGGCGAGGAACGTCGCGCCCGAGGCGTAGGAGCTCGTCGCTAGCGCCGCACCCGCGAACGCGTTGGCGGCAGGTCCGCCACGACGAAGGCGAACGGCACCGCGCCGTAAAACAGAAAATCGCACACGATATCGAGATAGCCGCCCATGTCGCTGGGCCTGGTGGCGCGCGCGATCGCGCCGTCGAGCCCATCCGCAATCCGGCTCGCGATCACGAAGATGAGCCCGACAAGCGGATGATGGAGCGCGATGGCCGCCGCCCCAGCAATGCCTAAGGCAAAGCCTGCGAGCGTCACCGTGTTTGCGCCTGCGCCGTGTCGCGCCAGCCAGGGGCCGGTCGCGTTGAGCGGTGGGTCGATCATCGGGCGGACAAAGGCGTCGAGCATGGGGTCTGCAGGGCTTGGCCGGGCAGGTTGGAAGGGGCGGTTAACCTTTCGCTCTACCGGCAATGATGAATTGTACGTATTGGCTTTATCCCACGCGCTGGGGCCGATATGACCGGCTGATCGGATAAATCCAGCGGCCGTGCGAAGACGAGTCCTCTTTGCCTGTGCTTGAGTTAGAATGATTCATCGGTGCCGGTCCACAGTTTCCGTTCTTCTCTGGCGGGGCTGACATCGGCACCGGGAGTATCGCCCGCTTATCACGGAAGCACACAATGTACAGCGAAGAGACGCGCGGAATTGAGGTCGTGGTCGAACCGACCTTCCTGGCCGACCAATCCGCGCGGAGCGATGATCATTATTTCTGGGCCTACACCGTGCGTATCGTCAACCAGAGCCAGGAAGAGGTTCGGCTTCTGTCGCCTACTGGAAGATCACCGACGCCTCTGGCCGGGTGCAGGAAGTGCGTGGGGCGGGCGTCGTTGGCGGGCAGCCGGTGCTGCAGCCCGGCGCCAGTTATCAGTACACCTCGGGTTGTCCGCTCAACACCATCTCCGGCATCATGGTCGGCAGCTACGAGATGAAGACGGCGAACGGCGAAGCCTTTTCCGTCGCCATTCCGGCCTTTCCGCTCGACATTCCGAACATGCCCCGGGTTTTGAATTGACATTTATCTGGGGGACGGGCACCTCGATCGCAGCATTGACGCATCGTCATTGGCGGTCGACATTCGCCAGTGCATTCCCGGCGCCTATCCCGTGCCGGGCCCCGGTGCACCCAATGATCGCCCGAGGCTTCATCCGTGCTTGATCTAAGGTCCATCCTGCTTGTCACGGGGGCGCTTCTGGCCACCCTGGGGGCGGTCATGATGGTGCCCGCGATGGTCGATCTCGCCGCCGCCAACGAAGACTGGCAGGTGTTCACCGCCTCTGCCCTGCTCACGATGATGGTCGGCGTCGCCCTGTGGATGTCGGCACGCGGTTCTCCGGGCCAGCTTGGCCTGCGTCAGGCCTTCGTCAACCTGTCTGGTCTGGATCGTTCTGGCCGCCTTCTGCGCGTTGCCGCTTCTATGGTCGGGCAGCGTGTTCACCTATACGGATGCCTTCTTCGAGGCTATGTCGGGCCTCACCACCACGGGCGCGACCGTGGTCGTCGAGCTCGACACCGCGCCGCCGGGCGTCGTGTTCTGGCGCGCGATCCTGCAATGGCTGGGGGGGCGGGCTCGGCATCATCGTCATGGCGCTCTCGGTGCTGCCGATGCTCAAGGTCGGCGGCATGCAGCTCTTTAAGGCCGAAGCTTTTGATGCGCCGGAAAAGATCCTGCCGCGCGCGACCCAGATCTCCGGCATCATGACGCTGATCTTCATCGGGCTGACGGCGATCTGCGCGATCCTCTACCACGTGGCGGGCATGGAGCTCGACGATGCCATCATGCACGCCATGACGACGGTCGCGACCGGCGGTTTCTCCTCGAAGGATGCCTCCATGGCCATTTCGACAGTGCGGCGATCGACTGGGTCGTGGTCGTCTTCATGTGCATCGGTTCGCTGCCCTTCCTGCTCTACGTCAAGACGCTGCAAGGCGAACCGCGCGCGCTCCTGCGCGATACCCAGGTGCGCACCTTTTCTTTCTGCTGCTGGCCGTCTTCACGCTGATCATCTGGCTGTTCCAGCACCACACGGGCGTGCATGACGGACTGGAGGGCTTGCGCTACGCGGCCTTCAACGTCGTCTCGGTGATGATGGGGACGGGTTACGCCAACGCGGATTACAATTCCTGGGGGCCATTTTCCGCCGGACTGTTCTTCATCATCATGTTCATCGGTGGCTGCACGGGCTCAACGTCCTGCGGCATCAAGGTCTTCCGCTTCCAGGTGCTGTGGGCGAGCCTCGGCCAGCATTTCAACCGGTCGGTCTATCCGAACGGCATCTTCGTGCCGTGCTTCAACGGTCGCCCGATCGGCGACGGCGTCGTCGTCGCGGTGCAGAGCTTCTTCTTTCTCTATACCTGCAGCTTTGCAGGCCTTGCCATCGCGCTGAACATGACCGGGCTCGACGATCTGACCGCCCTGTCGGGGGCCGCCACCGCCATTTCCAATATCGGGTCGGGCCTTGACGAGATCATCGGCCCCGCGGGTACGTTTCAGCCGCTCAACGATCCGGCGAAATGTATCCTGTCCTTCGGCATGCTGCTGGGGCGCCTGGAACTGCTGACGGCGATGGTTCTGTTTATTCTGCGCTTCTGGCGAGTGTGACGAGGAATTCCCGGGGCGGGGGAGTGTGGAGCGTGGGGCCCATCCTTCGAGACGCCCGCACAAGCGGGCGTCTCGAAGGATGGGCGATAACGCCGTGCCCCTCGTTTCTCCCACCACTCATCCCCGAGGCGCGGGACATTCCCGTTCGAACGTCTCCGCTTCCTCCCGGAGCCAGGCGAGAAACCTTGCCGCCTTTCGATTGCGCCGCTGCCGCTTCAGGCAGACATACCGCTTGTCGCTCTTCACGAACCCCCAGGGTGCGACGAGCCTGCCAGCGCGGATGTCGTCGGCCACCAGCGGCCAGGGCGCGACCGAGGCGCCAAGCTCGGAAACCACCGACCTCCAGCAGAAAATAGAAATGCTCGTAGGAGCGCCCGCCCGTCCCGGGCACGGCAATGCCGCTCCAGTCCGCCTATGCATCCGGCCGCGTCTGGGTGTGCAGCAGCTGTGCATCCCACGGGCCGTTGCCGTTTCCGGTCAGTTTCCCGACGAGCGTCGGCGCGCAAACCGGGCCGACCCATTCCTCCAGAAGCGTCGTCACCTCGGCGTCGGCAGGCCAGTCGTCTTCCCCGGTGCGTATCGCGAGATCGAAACCGTCGTGCTTGAAGTCCACCGGTCGACCCGAGGCGCTGAGCCGGACTTCTATCTCGGGGTATTCGCGCTGGAAGCGGTGCAGACGCGGAATGAGCCAGCGGATCTTGAAGGTGCCGAGGCAGGAGAGATCGAACGGCCCGTCCTCGTCATCCGCAATCAGCGAGATGGCTGCATCCATCTGATCGAAGGCGACGGTCAGGGAGGGCAACAGCGTGCGGCCCGCCTCCGTCAGCCTGAGAGCGGTCTTCGGGCCCTCGAAAAGTGGCGTGCCGACAACGTCTTCCAGATGGCGCACCTGCCGGCTTACGGCACTCGGCGTGACACAAAGTTCTTCCGCCGCAACCGTGATGCCGCCGAGCCGCCCGGCCGCCTCGAAGGCGCGCAAGGCATTGAGGGGAGGGAGATGTCTCGCCATTTGCGTTTTTGGAACCGGGGCTTTCGAAAAGCTCGATTAGAGCGGCGGGATTTCAATGCTTTAGTTCAGCTCATGATGAACGATTTGAACATATACGCAAGAACGTCCCGCCCGCGCCCGCCGGTTTCCGCAAACGCGATGGTCGGACTTGTGAACCGCTGGTTCGAAAGATCGGCCCGGCGCAGGGAATTGGCCGGGCTCGATGCCCATCGCCTGAGGGTCGTGGGTATCAGCGAGGCCGAGCGCGCCCGCGAATGCCGCAAGTTCTTCTGGCAAGAATCGCCCGTCCTTCCGGCAAGCGTAGACCCGCCGCCTCACACCACCCGGCGGCGCACCCTTGCGCTCAGCTCGATGGCGGCAACCGTGAGCTTGTCGAGGTTCAGCTTGTCGCGCAGCAGCGCCAGAAACCACAGTTCCTCCTGCTCCACCACCAGATCGGCCGCACCACTTCCACCGCCAGCGCATAGGCCTTCTGGTAGAGTTTTGTGGGCAGGGAGGCCGCGATGACGTCGAGAATGGTGTCGAGCCCGTCATCGGCTTCCAGCAGGCGACCGCATTCCTCCGCCACCTGCACCAGGTTGTCGCCGTCGAATTCTCGGAACACCGGCAGGGTCTGAACGATCTCTCCGATCTTCAGCAATTCTGAATCGGTCATCGTGCTGTCGGTGGCCGAGATCGTGACCATCGTGTAGATCAGGGCTTTTTCGGGAGACACCGTATTGGTCATGGCTGGAGCTGGGTCCTGCAAAGCGAGTTGTCATTGGGTGTGACGTTAGGCGTTCGACCCGGCATCCGCAAGCGGGCTTCCGTCGCGGCCTGAAGTGCCTCCACATCCCAGGTCACGATGTCCCTGATCCGGATCTCTCCCTCCTGCCAGTCCACCTCCTCGACCAGAAATATCATATCCACCGGCGCTTCCGCCAGGATGCGGTGCTGCGTATCGATCAGGCAGAGATGACCGGGCGCGTCGCTGCCATGGCCGGGCGTGATGAAGGGCGTGTTGGTCTGGCGCAGCGGCACGACCGCATGCCGCTTGTCCGGCGCCTCGTACCGGTGGGTCATCTCGAACTCGGGCGTCGGCGGGATCATCAGCAAGAAAAGCGCCGCCGTGAACATCGGTGCCACGATCATCCCGACGAAGAGGAGAAAGAGCACCACCACCGGAGCAAGCAGCAGCGCGAAGAGGACACGACGGAGTTTCAAGACGCTGTGTCTCCTGGGGCAAACGCAGTGCGCGCGACCGGGCCTATCGCATCGATCCGGGGCGCTACGTTAGTCAGAACCGCTTGTCATGCGCATGGAAATCGGGCATCGCCCCGTTCCGAAGCGGATTCCCCATCGTTACCGCTTTTTTTGATTTCGTATTGCGTCAATCCACACTAGTGTCCCGGCGCGCTGCCAACAGCGCGCTTCATCATGACCTCAATGGAACAAACCGGAAAATGACCGAGCAATTCCTGCCCTCGCTTGACCTGTCGCCTGAATTCGTCGAGGCGGCCCAGGCTTCCAAAGCCTGGCCGTTCGAAGAAGCGCGCAAACTGGTCAAACGGATCGAGAAACGGGGAGGGGATGCGCCGGTCCTGTTCGAGACGGGCTACGGTCCCTCCGGCCTGCCGCATATCGGCACCTTCGGCGAAGTTGCGCGCACGACCATGGTGCGCACCGCCTTCCGTCTGCTGACCGAGGACAAGATCCCGACCCGGCTCCTGTGCTTTTCCGACGACATGGACGGGATGCGCAAGATCCCCGACAACGTGCCGGACAAGGCCGCGCTTCAGCCCTATCTGCACATGCCGTTGACCTCGGTGCCGAACCCGTTCGGCGGCGATTTCGACAGTTTCGGCGCGCATAACAACGCCATGCTGCGCCGCTTCCTCGATACCTTCGGTTTTGAGTACAAATTCGCCAGCGCCACCGAGTATTACACCTCCGGCTGCTACGACGAGATCCTGCTTCGGGCAGTCGAGCGCTACGACGACATCATGAAGGTGATGCTGCCGACGCTCGGCGAGGAACGTCAGGCGACCTATTCGCCCTTCCTGCCGATCTCGCCCAAGAGCGGCCGCGTGCTCTACGTGCCGATGAAGGCGGTCGATGCCAAGGCGGGCACCGTCACCTTCACCGACGAGGATGGCAAGGACGTCACGCTGGAAGTGACCGGCGGCAAGGTCAAGCTGCAGTGGAAGCCCGATTTCGGCGCCCGCTGGGCGGCGCTCGGCGTCGATTTCGAGATGTTCGGCAAGGACCACGGTCCCAACATGGGCCTCTATGACCGGATCTGTCAGGTCATGGGCGGCACGCCGCCGGAGCATTTCGTCTACGAGCTGTTTCTGGACGACAAGGGCGAGAAGATCTCCAAGTCCAAGGGCAACGGCCTGACCATCGATGAATGGCTGACCTACGCGCCGACGGAGAGCCTCGCGCTCTACATGTTCCAGAAGCCGCGCAGCGCCAAGAAGCTGCATTTCGACGTCATCCCGAAGGCGGTGGACGAGTATTACACCTTCGTCCAGAAGTACCCCGAGATGCCGGTGATGCAGAAGCTCGGCAACCCGGTCTGGCACATCCATTCCGGCAACGTGCCGCAGATCAATCTGCCGGTGCCCTTCGCCATGCTGCTCAACCTGGTCTCCGCCTTCAACGCGGTGAACAAGGACGTGCTGTGGGCCTTCATCTCGCGCTATGCGCCGGGTGAGACGGCCGAGAGCAATCCCGAGCTGGACCGGCCGGTCGGCTACGCGCTCCGCTACTTCGAGGATTTCGTCAAGCCGACCAAGTCCTTCAAGACGCCGGACGAGGTGGAGCGGCAGGCGCTTGCCGATCTTGACGCAAGCCTCGCGGCACTTCCCGCCGATGCGGATGCCGCGATCCTTCAGGACACGATCCTCAATATCGGTCGTGCGATTGAGCGCTATCAGGATCCGAACAAGAAGGGCCCGGATGGCGGCCCCGGTGTGTCGATCGCCTGGTTCTCCGCGCTCTATCAGCTTTTGCTGGGCCAGGAATGCGGTCCCCGCTTCGGGTCCTTCATTGCCCTCTATGGCATTGACGAGACACGCGCTCTTATTGCCAAATGTCTGAAGGGTGAACTGGGCTGATCGCAAGCGGGAGGAGATGAATGGGGGAGGGGAGTGCTGCCGTCCGGCTCGCCGCACTGGCAAGCTGGCTCGCTTTCCCCGTTTACGCCTGGCAAGGGACCGGCGTGCGCCTGCGCGTCGATCGCCTTCTGCCCGCCCCCGATGATGAAACCGGCCGGATCGAAGGAGACGGCGCGGACCTGAAGCTGCTGGTGGTGGGGGACTCGTCCGCCGCCGGCGTCGGCCTCGACCATCTGGACGACGGCCTTCTGCGCCGACGGCTTCCACCCGTCTGCCTCCGGCATGGAAGGCTGGGGCGCCCATGTGGTCGACCACATGCGTTTGCCGGACGGGTTTTGACATCGGCTTCAGCCCCCGCGTTCTCCTGCCGGAGGCTGCTTCCAAGTTTATACGTGCTTCCGCCTTTTCCGGCTGGGCGTAACCCCTCCGGACGTGCTGTCATGCCTACAGTCGAGCGTAAGAATTAAATATATAATATATATCTAGAGATATTGCGTAATATACATTGTGTCTATTGCGTATGTGGAAGTAAACTCACGTTTAACGTGTCTGCATGACATTTAATATGACGATGCATCGTTGCAATATCGGAGGGCTGGAAGGCCAAATTCGGGGGCTGACTCAGTTCGCGAATGCCACTCTGCGGCGATCGAATTCATAGGGTCATTATCAATTCATAGGGTCATTATCCATGTCACCAGCCAATATGTCGATATCCAAGAAGCTTCTCGTGATCGTCGCATTTATCAGCATTTTTTTAGTCGCAAACAGCGTGATCGGCTTCGTGTTTTTGAACCAGGTCGGCGGTGCCGTGGTATCGGTTGACGAGACCGCCAATCAGGTCCGGCTCGGGGCCCGCATGAACCAGGATGCGGTGGAGCTGAACCGCGCGGAATATCGTCTCGCCGCGGAGGCGCATGTTCTCGACGAAATCCGCGCCGTCGTTGCGGAGAGCGAGGCCTCGTTCCGGGATCGCTACGAGCGGGCCCTGGACGGTGTGGGCGCGCAACAGCGCAAATTGCTGGACGATGCCAAGGGCGCCTTCGACATCTATGCCGAGAAGGTTGATGAAACCGTGTCCTTGGCGCAATCTGCAGAGGCGGCGGCAACGGAGGAGATGCGCAACCGACTGGTGGGGCGTGGGGAGGAGAACCGTCCGTTCGCCAGTCAACTGTGCGCGCTACCCTTGCCGCCTTCGTGAGCTACAACGACACCAAGGGCGAGCAGGCGTCCGGGGCTGCTGCCGAAACCTCCGTGTTCGCCGCGACCGTCGTCGTCGTGCTGGCGGTAGCCGGTGTGGTCGTCGGTGTCGCCCTGGCGCTCCTCGTCTCGCGCCGGTTTATCGTGGCGCCGGTGACGAGACTGGTGTCCGGGCTCAAACGTCTGGCTGCCGGGGGATTCGATTTCTCGATCGAGTATGCGGAACGCGAGGACGAGGTCGGCGACATCGCCAAGGCGATGCTGATCTTCAAGGAAAATGCCGCCGAGCGTCAGAAGATGTTGGCCGAGCAGGAGGCCGACATGCGCGCCAAGGCGGCACGCGCGGAGCGGATCGGGACATTGACCGCGCGGTTTCGCGGCGATGTCGATGAATCCCTGAGCGTTCTCAGTTCCGCCTCAACCGAACTGGAGGCAACCGCCCAATCTCTGGTGGCGACGGCGGAGGAAACGGCCACGCAGAGTTCCAGCGTTGCCGCAGCCTCCACGCAGGCTTCCTCGAACGTGGAAACGGTGGCCTCTGCGGCGAAGGGAATAACGGCCTCCATCAAGGAGGTGAGCGCCCAGATCCTGAAAACCTCGGAACTCGCAGAAGATGCGCGCACGCAGGTCTCCTCCGCATCCGGGCGGGTGTCCTCCCTGAAGACGGGGGCGGAAACGATCGGCGAGGTTATCAGCCTGATCAGCACCATCGCCGAACAGACGAACCTCCTGGCGTTGAACGCCACCATCGAGGCCGTCCGCGCCGGGGTGGCGGGCAAGGGCTTTGCGGTCGTGGCCGCGGAGGTGAAGGAACTCGCCAATCAGACATCGAAGGCGATGGAAGACATCACCACCCAGATCAGCAAGATGCAGGACGACGTCCAGTCGACGGTTCCGATGATCGTGAAGATCTCCAAGGTCATCGGCAACCTGAGCGAAATCTCCGCAACCGTTGCCTCGGCCGCCGAGGAGCAGGCCAGCACGACGGAGGAAATCGCCCGCAATGTCGGCGAAGCCGCCAAGGGCACGGGCGAGGTCTCGCGCAATATCGTCTCGTTGAACGAGGCGGCGGAAACAAACAGCGCCGCGACCTCTCAAGTTCTCTCCACCGCGCACTCGGTCGCGGAAAAGAACGAACGCCTGAACGCCCAGGTTTCGGACTTCATCCGGGAAATTCAGGCCGCCTGATCAGATGCTTTGCGGGCCTCTACTGACTGGCCCCCTTACTGACTGGCCCACGTGATCCGCGAGATCCATTCGATCTCTTCGACCGGCACGGTCTGCTTCGTGCGGTCGGCGCCGATGGGGGTCAGTTCCACCGTGGTTGCGGTGCGTCTGTGCAGCACCCAGGGGGCGATTTCGCCGCCTTGCATGCGCACCACCACTCGGTCGCCGCGCCGGATCGGGCTCTTGGGCGAAACGATGATCGTGTCGCCGTCGGGGTAATGCGGCAGCAGCGAATTGCCCGAAACCTCCAGCGCAAAGACCCCGTTTTCGTCGCAGCTGGGGAAGGGGGCGTCATCACATCGTCCGCTCTCCGGCGGGCCGTCCTCACCGAAGCCCTGAGCATTGACGGGGCTTTGCAGGAGCGGCTTGGCGATGGTCCCGTCCCCGAAACGGGTCTCGGTCACGGGCGAGGTCACGAGCATGACGAAATCGCCGATTTCTGTGCCGGTGGCTTCCAGCACCTTGGAAATGGATTCCGTGGACGGCCAGCGCGGGCGGCCGTCGCCCGCAATCCGCTTGGAACGGTTGAATGTGGTTGGATCCAGACCGGCGCGCCGGGCGAGCCCCGAAGGCGACATGCCGTTGATCTTCGCTAACGCGTCAATGGTCGCCCAGACCCGATCATGGGAAAGCATCGATCGGCCTCCGAGTGTTTGAAGGGTGAATGTGCAGGAATTTATACCTCTATTCAATCCCGTTTCGGTATATATTCCTTATTCGACCCGTATTCCATACCGCATCGGTGTGGCGGGAGCGCGGCATCGAGCCTGGTGTCCGGCCGATCGTGCGATCGGTCGCGCGAAACATTCCCTAACGTCAACAACGCTTGAACGAACGCATCGGAAGGCGTCGAGCCCACCGTGGCCGATTTGCCCGGCGACGGGGCGGTGTCATTTCTGCCGGGCGGAAACTGCGCTAGGAAGGTCGGGAAGCGGCGGATGATTCCCTTCCCGCCCGCAAGGACGGAGCAGCGCGTGAGCACGATCTACAAATCCTCCCTCGGTGCGATTGGGAGACGGCCGTGACCGCCGGCGTCTTCACGGGCGCGCCGGTCGACGTGAAGGACGGTTTCATCCATTTCTCCACCGCCGATCAGGCTGCGGAAACGGCGGCCAAGCATTTTGCCGGCCAATCGGATCTGGTTCTGATCACCGTGCCGGATGCGCCGCTGGGAGATGCGCTCAAATGGGAGGTTTCGCGCGGTGGGGCATTGTTTCCCCACCTCTACGCGCCACTCGACCCCGCCCTTGCCGTCTGGGCAAAGCCGCTGCCGCTCGGCCCGGACGGGGCACATGTCTTTCCGGAGTTTGAACCATGATCGGGTCTTTCGTCACCCGCTTCGGGCGCGTTGCCATGTTGCAGCTCGCACCCGAGACCGCGCACCACATCACCATCAAGGCGCTGTCGATCGGGCTGGTCCCCGCCTGCCGGCATCGTGTCGATCCGCGCCTGTCGCAAAACCTCTTCGGCCTCGACTTCCCCAATCCAGTGGGGCTGGCGGCTGGTTTCGACAAGAACGGCGAAGTGCCCGACGCGCTTCTGGCACAAGGCTTCGGCTTCGTGGAGGTGGGCACGGTCACCCCGCGTCCCCAGCCCGGCAACCCTTCGCCGCGCATTTTCCGCCTCGCCGAAGATCACGCCATGATTAACCGCATGGGCTTCAAAAATGAAGGCCACGCGGAAATGCATCGTCGGCTGGAGCGTCGCCGCGCGCGCGGCGGGCTCGTCGGCATCAATATCGGCGCCAACAAGACGTCGACCGACCGCGTTGCCGATTATGTGGCGGGCGTCGAGGCCTTTGCGGATCTGGCCTCCTATTTCACCGTCAACATCTCCTCGCCCAACACGCCGGGTCTGCGAGATCTGCAGACGCGCGACGCGCTCTCCGGGCTTCTGGAAAAGACGCTGGCCGCCCGCGATGAGGCCACCGAACGGGTTGGCCGCCGGGTGCCGGTTCTCGTCAAGATCGCGCCCGACGTGGACGAGGCCGGGCTTGAGGGCATCTGCGCGGAAATTGTGGAGCGTAAGGTCGACGGTCTGATTGTCTCCAACACCACGCTCGCGCGCGAGGGCGTCAGCGATCCGGCGGTGGCGCGCGAGGCGGGCGGCCTGTCGGGACGTCCGCTTCTGCTGAAATCCACCCGCATGCTGGCGAAAACCCGGCGCCTTGTCGGTCCCGACCTGCCGCTCATCGGCGTGGGCGGCATCGACAGCGGCGATACCGCCTGGGCGAAGATTGCAGCCGGCGCGGATCTCATCCAGCTCTACACCGGCTTCATCTACGAGGGTCCGGAGCTGATCGGCCGCATTCTCGATCATCTGGCCGAAAAGCTGACCCAGCAGGGGTTCAACTCTCTCCGGGAAGCCGTGGGCTGCGAGCTGGATGTCTGGGCGGCGGTGGAGGAGGGCGCCTGAGGCGCCTCTTGTCCGTCGGATCAGGCCGTACCGAAGGTTTCCTGCGCGCGTATGCGGCTGATACACCACAGTGAGAAAAGCCGCGTGCACCCAGGAAGATCTCCAGCGCCAGCCACAGCCCGTGATTGCCGAGCAACGGGAACAGGATCTCGTAGGCGGTAAGATAGAGCGCGATGGAAATCAGCATCATGTTGCGCATGTCGCGCGACCACGTCGCGCCGACGAAGATGCCGTCCATCTGGAAGGCCAGAACCCCGAACAACGGGGTCAGCGCCACCCATATCAGGTAGTTCTCGGCCATCTCGCGCACTGGAACGTTGGTGGTCATGAAGTCGATCAGCCACGACCCGCCGAGCCAGAAGATGAGTGCGGCCGCTCCCGCGAGCACGACGACCCAGATCAGCGTGAGCTGCACCGCCCGGTCGAAGGCCGGTCTGTAGCGCGCTCCGAGCGACCGACAAGTTGCTCCGCCGCGCTGGCAAAACCGTCGAGAAAATAGCCGCCGACCATAAAGAACTTCTGCAGGATCGAATTGGCCGCCAGCGTCATGTCGCCCTGTGCCGCGCCGTGCGAGGTGAAGAAGGCGAAGAACACGAAGAACACGTGAAGGAGCGGATCATGATGTCCTGGTTGAGGCCGAACATCCGCGCAATGCGCCCGCGGCTGAAGATCCGCTGCAGGGACGGCATGGTCGTGTTGGCAAAGCTGCGCCAGACGACCATTCTGCCCACCATCGCCGTGACCACTTGCGCCAGGAATGTGACGAATGTCACCCCCGCTATGCCCCAGCCGAATCCCATCACGCACAGGATCGAGAGCACGATGTTCACGACGTTCAGAACGGTCTGGACCAAAAGCCCTGTTCCCGCCCGGCCGAGCCCCAGAAGCCAGCCCAGGATGGCGTAGTTGATGAGCGTGAACGGCGAGCAATAGATCCGCCAGTCGAAATAGGTCCGGGTCGCCGCCTGCACCTCCGCGCTGCCGCCAAGTAGCGTCACGCCGAGTTCGCGGATCGGCCATTGCAGCACTACCAGCCCGATGCCGGCGACGGCGGAGACGATCAGCGCGCGCAACAGCACCGCACGAACTTCCTTGCCGACACCCGAACCTACGGCCTGAGCGGTCATGCCGGTCATGCCGGACCGCAGGAAACCACAGGAAATTGAATGTGGTGAGGATGAGATCGAAAATGATGCTGCCGACCGCGATCCCGCCAACCAGCGAGGCCGAGCCGAGTTGCTCGATCACCGCCGTATCCACCACGCCAAGGATCGGTGTCGACAGATAGGCGAGCGTCATCGGGATCGCCAGGGCAAGGAGCGTGCGATTGGTCACGGTGAAGGGGCGTGTGGCAACGTTCATTGAAATTTCCGTTTCAGGGCAAGCTAGCCCCTCGAGGTTGCCGGACCCAGCGTCCTGCGATCATAACCTCTCATTGGGGAAAAACGAGAACAGAATTCGTATTTCGTGCAATACGCACCGTCAGCGCGCAGGAGAGAGACGGTGTCGAGACCGATTTTCGGGTCGATCTCCCAGTCGATCTTCGGGCGAGCCTCAGGGCTCGCCGCGGCCGATCTTCAAAAGCCGCTCGATCAGCCACAGCGTCACCACGATGACCGCGCCCAGCAGGAAATAGGAGCCAAGCCGCCGCACCGCATCGAACCCCATGCTCCAGATGCCCATGACGACGTCCTCGATCCAGTAGAGCAGGCCCATCAGATCCAGGTCGATCGCGGACAGGATAGATTCCCACCACGAAGGAGATAACGACAAGGCGCACGATGACGTGGCCGGGTGAGCCGCCGAAGAATCTGTGGAGCGAATCTGAGCGCATGATCGGGGTTTCCGTTCGCGGGTTGAGACGTCTTCGCTGCGTTGTCCGGCCGGAAGGCGGAGCCTCGCGCACGGCTAATGCCACGCGCCTAAGACGAATAATTGGGTTTCTCCTGCGGTTTACGCAAGACCGCCGACGATCGGAACGGGCACTGGTGTTTTCTCGATGCTCCGGGGTTGTCCGTTTTGCACGGCCTTGCAATTCGCGAATTCATTAAAATGCCGTCTATTTCCTTAATTCTCGCTGAACTGTTGGCTTGTCGAGGCAATTGAACGCCTTTGTTGAGGGGCATATATCTAGATCCGACCAGATATCCCCAATTTATTATTAGTAATTTTGGAAATCCAGAAAGTAATAATTGATATATTAAATTGAGTGTGTAGGAGGAGATACACGTGTTCGTACAAATATAAGTAATATCTGTGATGAAATTTCTGTGTATTACCGTTATGCAGTCGCAGGAGGATTTCTCGTGGACGAGCGTGTGGAAGACAGCCCGTTGACCCCGGACCCGGCCCGCGCCGGGCTCGACGGTTGGCATACGAAGGCGTCTTCGCGCGTGAAAACCGCGGATTTCCTCGACCGCGGCGAGCCCAAGGATCTGGTCGATATCCTGCACCGCCGGGGCCTGACCATGCTGGCCTTCGTGGTGGTCGCGATGGGGGCTTGTCTTGCGGTTACCCTTGTTTCCGTCTGGATCGGACTTGGAGCGATCGCCACGGCGGTCGCCTGCTGGCTGGTCGCCAATCTGGCGCTGGTTCTGGTCACCGTCCTGATCGGCCCGCGTCTGCCATCGCGTTACTGAGGCGTATGATCGGACTGTGCGGGGATGACGGTCGCCGGGAGGCGACGTCAGTCACGAGCAAAACCTGCCCGTCTCGGATCTCGGCTCAAACCGGCCGGGTCGCCCCGGCCGGTCGATCACGTTGAAACCGCTCAGGCGGCTTCCTTTTCCGCGGCCTGCTCGGGTGCGAAGCGGCCCTAGAAGACCTCGCCGTTCTTGGCCATCTCGCGCAGCAGCTTGTTGGGCTTGAAGCGGGGGCCCCATTTCTTCGTAAACTTCTTGCAAAGCTCCACGAAGGCCTCCGCGCCCATGCCGTCGATGTAGGAAAGCGTGCTGCCGGTATAGGGCGCAAAGCCGAAGCCGAGGATGGAGCCGACATCCGCCTCGCGCATGTCGGTCAGCACCTTCTCCTCAAAACAGCGCGCCGTCTCCAGCGCCTGCATGACCAGAAGCCGCTGCTTCAGTTCTTCCACGTCGAAGGTATCCGCTTCTTGCTGCCTGCCGGATAATCGTAGAAGCCCTTGGCGTTCTTGCGCCCGAAGCGTTCGCGCTTGATCACCATCTCTTCCAGGATGTTGTCGAGCGGTCCGGCCACGTACTTGTCGCCCATGTCCTTGCGGGTGGTGGCGACGATCTTCCAGGCGAGATCGAGCGCCACTTCGTCGGCCAGCGACAGCGGCCCGACCGGCATGCCGTTCATGCGGCCGACATTCTCGATCATCGCGGCCGGAACCCCGTCGTCCAGCATCATCAGGCCTTCGCGGATATAGGTCATCACGACCCGCGAGGTGTAGAAGACGCGGCTATCATTGACCACGATCGGCGTCTTCTTGATGGCGCGGATGTAGTCGAGCGCCATGGCGAGCGCCTTGTCGCCGGTCTTCTTGCCCATGATCACTTCCACCAGCATCATTTTGTCGACGGGCGAGAAGAAGTGGATGCCGATGAAGTTCTTTGGCCGTTTGGAGGCTTCCGCCAACGAGGAGATCGGCAGGGTGGAGGTGTTCGACGCATAGACCGCACGCGGCTTTATCATCGCCTCGGTCGCCTCCGTCACCGTCTTCTTGATGTCGCAATCCTCGAACACCGCTTCGATCACGAGATCGCAGGGCTCAAGATCGGCATAGTCGGCCGTCGGCGTGATGCGGGCGAGAAGCTTTTCCTTGTCTTCTGCCGTCGCCTTGCCGCGCTTGACCGCCTTCGACATCAGTTCGTCGGAATGGGCCTTGCCCTTTTCCGCCGCAGCCATGTCGCGATCGAGCAGGATTACGTCGATACCCGCCTTGGCGGTGACATAGGCGATCCCTGCGCCCATGAAGCCCGCACCCAGAATGCCGACCGTCTTGATCTTGCTGGGCCGCTGATCGGCCGGGCGACGCGCGCCCTTGTTCAGCTCCTGCATGGAGACGAACAGCGAGCGGATCATCGCGGCCGCTTCCGGCGTCTGCAGCACATGGGCGAAGTAGCGGCTTTCCACCGTCAGCGCCTGATCCATCGGCAGTTGCAGACCCTCGTAGACGGATTGCAGGATGCCGCGCGCGCTGGGATAGTTGTTGGCCGTCTCGCGCCGATAGATGGCGTTGGCGGTAGGCCAGAACTGGAACCCTTGCGCGGAGTAGATCGGGCCCAAGGGCAGCTTGAAGCCCTTCTTGTCCCACGGCTTGAACGGATCGACGCCCGCCTTGAGCTTCTTCTTCGCCGCCTCGATGAGTTTCTTCTTCGGCGCGACCTCGTCGACGAGCCCCATGCCGAGCGCTTTCTTGGCGTTGAGCGTGCGGCCCTGCAGCAGGAACTGGAGCCCGGCCTGCGCATCGACCATGCGCATCACGCACTGCGTGCCGCCGGCGCCGGGAAAGAGCCCGACCTTCACCTCTGGCAGCGCGATCTTCACCGCATCGGCATCGGAGGCCACGCGGGCATGATAGGTCAGCGCCAACTTGGTCGCCCCGCCCATGCACACGCCGTTGATGGCAGCCACCCACGGCTTGCCGCATGTCTCGATCGCCCGGTAGAGCAGCGACATGCGCCGCGACTTCTCGAACAGCTCCTTGACGGCCGCTTCTGGATCCTTGCCCCGCACGGCGTGGAACTGGCGCAGCAGTCCCTCCAGCATGGTCAGATCGGCGCCGCCGGAGAAGCTCGCCTCCTTGCCGGAGGTGACGACGACGCCCTTGATTGCCTCGTCGGCAACGACCGCGTTGAGCGCCGCTTCCAGTTCGTCCATCACCTCCATGTCGAAGACGTTCATCGACTTGCCCGGCATGTCCCAGATGAGCAGAGCGATGCCGTCGACATCCGTCTCAAGCGTGAAGTTTTTGTAGGTCATTGGTTCTGCCTCCCTCGTCTCAGACGCGCTCGATGATCGTGGCGGTGCCCATGCCGGCCCCGATGCACAGGGTGATGAGCGCGGTCGAGAGATCGCGCCGCTCCAGCTCGTCCAGCACCGTGCCCAGGAAGGATCATCGCGCCGGTAGCGGCTCAGCGGATGCCCCATGGCGATCGCGCCGCCGTTGACGTTGACGATCTCCTCATCGAGATCCAGCGCCTGGCGGTAGCGCAGCACGATGGAGGCGAACGCCTTGATGCGGGCGCGCGGCTTCAGCCCCGCCGCCTTGCCGCCCTTGCGGTTGCCGATCAGAACGGTGGATGCTCCGTCGACGATGCCCGACGAATTGTCCACATGGTGGATGTGGGTGACGGTCTCGACCTCCGGATGGGCCTGCACGGCCACCGCATCGAACCCGCCCATGGATCCCATCAGCTCGAACAAGGCGTTGAGCGAGGCGAGCGACTGCATGTCTGTGTCGGGGCGCATGTGCTCGTCACGGTCGAGCAGCGTGATGCCGTTGATATCCTTCACCGGAACGACGGAGTTCTTGAAGTAGCCCTTCTCCCAGGCATGGGCCGCCCGCTTCTGGCTTTCACCGCATAGGCGTCCACGTCGTCGCGCGAAAAGCCGTACTTGGAGGCGATCAGATCGGCGGACACGCCCTGCGGCATGAAACTAGGAGGGCAGCGCCACCTGCGGATCGACCGCCCAGGCTCCGCCCGACGCGCCGAGCCCGATGCGGCTCATGCTCTCCACGCCGCCGGAGACGACCAGATCGTGCTGGCCGGTCATCGCCTGGCCGGCGCCCATGTTCACGGCATCGAGGCCGGAGGCGCAGGAGCGGTTGATCTGCATGCCGGGCACGGAATTGTCGTAATCGGCGGTGAAGACGGCGGCGCGCGCGATGTCGCCGCCCGCCTCGCCGATCGGATCGACGCAGCCCAGGATCACGTCATCGATGAGCTTGGTGTCGAGCTTGTTGCGTTCCTCGATCGCTTGCAGCGTCGAGGCCGCGAGCCGGACGGTGGGCACCTCGTGCAGCGCACCGTCCTTCTTGCCGCGTCCGCGCGGGGTGTGGACATGATCGTAAATGTAAGCTTCGGGCATGGATCGCTCCCGTTTTATGGATTGGTCTCAAAAGCCTCAGAGGCTGCGGGCGATCAGAACCTTCATGATCTCGTTGGTGCCCGCGTAGATGCGTTGGATGCGGGCATCCTGATACACGCGGGCAATAGGGTATTCGCTCATGTAGCCGTAGCCCCAGTGCAACTGGAGGCACTCGTCGACGACCTTGCACTGCAGATCGGTCGTCCAGCACCTCGCCATGGAGGCGTGGTGGTATCGAGTTCGCCCTTCAGGTGCCGGGCGATGCAATGGTCCGTGAACACCCGGCCGATGGTGGCCTCGCTCTTCAGTTCCGTGAGCCTGAACTGGGTGTTCTGGAAATCGAGGATGCGCTTGCCGAAGGCCTTGCGCTCCTTGAGGTATTCGATGGTGATGGGGAGCGCGCGCTCCACCATCGCCATGGCCTGCACGGCGACCAGCAGGCGTTCCTGCGGCAACTGCTCCATCAGCTGATAGAAGCCGCGGCCCTCTTCCGGGCCGAGCAGGCTGTCGGCGGGCACGCGCACATCGTCGAAATAAAGCTCCGATGTGTCGTTGCCCTTCAGCCCGATCTTGTCGAGGTTGCGCCCGCGCCGGAAACCCTCGACCTGGTCCGTCTCCACGACGAAAAGTGAGGTACCCTTCGGGCCCATGGACGGGTCGGTCTTGGTCACGGCAATGATCAGGTTGGCGAGCTGGCCGTTGGTGATGAAGGTCTTCTGACCGTTCAGAACTTAGTGATTGCCGTCCTTCACCGCGGTGGTGCGCACGCCATTGCGATGACCGAGCCCGCGGCGGGCTCGGTCATCGCAATGGCGCCGATATATTCGCCCGAAACGAACTTCGGCAGCCAGCACTTCTTCTGATCCTCGGAGCCGTAATGGGCGATATAGGGGGCGACGATGGTGGAATGCAGCGCCACGCCGAAATGGTTGAGCCCGATCTCCCCCATCACATGCGCGATCACCGCGTCATGGGCGAACGTCCCGCCGGCGCCGCCATAGGCCTCGTCGATCCCCGCGCACAGCAGTCCGGCTGCGCCGGTCTTCTCCCAGGCCTCGCGGCTCACGCAGCCATTGGCGACGAAATCCTCGTAATCGGGCGCGATTTCCTGTTCTAGAAACCGGCGTGTGACCGCCTCCAGCAGGATGAGGTCCTCATCCATCCACTCCGGCCGCGGTACCTCTATAGCGCTCATATGGCATTGTCCTCCCAACCGATATGTTACGCAGTCTCCACTCGGAACCGACCTTCCCGCCGGTTCGTCGGTCTTGTTCTTTCCCACCGATCGCCCCTTGCACCGCTGTCATCCCCGCGAAGGCGGGGATCCAGCACTCCGTGAGCCAACGTTGTGCCTTTGAGCCAGGCCCTGTGGGTTACTGGATCCCCGCCTTCGCGGGGATGACAGCCGCGGGCAAACGCGCTCCCGTCGCCTCGTATCCAATCATTTCTTCCATGAGGTGAGGAGTGTCGGGCTTTCCGTATCTCTGAAAGCCCGACGTCACGTCGTCCCGTTCCTCAGAATGCCTCCGCGGGCAGCTCCATCACCGTGTCCGCTCCGGCTTGGATGTGGGCAAGGCGCGTTGCGGTTTCCGGCATCTGACGTTCCATGAAGTGACGCGCCAGCACCAGCTTGGTCTTGTAGAAGTCCTCGCTGCCTTCTGCCCCTTCCGCCAGCTTCGCCTGCGCCACGCGGGTGATCTGCGCCCACATGTAGCCGAGCGCCACCAGCCCGAAGAGGTGCATGTAGTCGGTCGAGCCCGCGCCCGCATTGTCGGGCTTGGTCATGGCGTTCTGCATGAACCACATGGTTGCCTTCTGCAGATCCTTAAGTCCCGACTTCAGCGATCCGGCCAGCGGAGCGACGCCTTCTTCTGCGCCCGCTTCCTGCAAGAAGGTGCCGACCTCGTTGAAGAAGGACATCACGGCCTGCCCGCCGTTTGCGGGAAGCTTGCGGCCGACGAGATCGAGCGTCTGAATGCCGTTCGCGCCCTCGTAGATCATGGAAATGCGCGCATCGCGCACGAACTGCTCCATGCCCCACTCCGCGATATAGCCGTGCCCGCCGAACATCTGCTGGGCGATGACCGCGTTGTCGAAGCCCTTGTCGGTGAAAACGCCCTTCAAGACCGGGGTCATCAGCCCCATCACGCCCTCGCCCGCGGTGCGGTCCTTCTCGTCGTCGGAGCGATGCGAGACGTCGCCTTTAAGCGAGGTCCACAAAACCAGCGCCCGGCCCGCCTCGTTGAAGGCGCGCACCGTCATCAGCGCGCGGCGCACATCGGGGTGAACGATGATCGGATCGGCCGCCTTGTCCGGCGCCTGCGCCCCGGTCAGCGCGCGGCCCTGCAAGCGGTCCTTGGCGTAGATGGCGGCGTTCTGATAGGCGACCTCGGACTGCGACAGCCCCTGAACGGCAACCCCGAGCCGGGCCTCGTTCATCATCCTGAACATGGCGCGCAAGCCCTTGTTCTCCTTGCCGACGAGCTAGCCCGTCGCCCCGTCATAGTTCATGACGCAGGTCGAATTACCGTGAATGCCCATCTTCTCTTCCAGCGAGCCGCACACGACGCCGTTGCGCTCACCTATAGAGCCGTCCTCGTTCACCATGAACTTCGGCACGACGAAGAGCGAGATGCCCTTGGTGCCCGCCGGAGCACCTTCGATGCGCGCCAGAACCAGATGGATGATGTTGTCAGACAGATCGTGCTCGCCGGCGGAGATGAAGATCTTCGTGCCGGAAATCGCGTAAGATCGGTCGCCGTTCGGCACCGCCTTGGTGTGGATGAGAGCCAGATCCGTGCCGCAATGGGGCTCGGTCAGGTTCATGGTGCCGCACCATGCGCCCGACATCATTTTGGGCAGGTATGTCTGTTTCTGCTCGTCCGATCCGTGCACCTGAAGCGCCGCGATCGCGCCCTGGGTGAGGTCCGGATACATGGAAAACGCCATGTTGGCGGAGCACAGGAACTCGTTCATGGCGACGGTCAGCGTGTGCGGCAGACCCTGTCCGCCGTAATCCGGATCGGCCGAAAGCCCGATCCAGCCGCCTTCCGCGAATTTGGTGAAAGCGTCCTTGAAGCCCTTGGGTGTCGTCACCGAGCCGTCCTCGGCCCGCGTGCAGCCCTCGCGGTCGCCCGACTGGTTGAGCGGCTGGACGACCTCCTCCGCCAATTTCGCCCCCTCGTTGAGGATGGCCTCCACGAGGTCCGGCGAGACGTCGGCAAAGCCGGGCAGGTTGGAATAGCGATCCATGCCGAACACATCGTTCAGCAGGAAAAGGGTGTCTTCGACCGGTGCGCGATAGCTTGGCAAAACGTGATCCTCCCAGAGCCGGCCCGTTCAAGGGTCCCATTAATCATCGCACGTAACATTACGTCTGCGTAAACGTGAACTCCCCTCGGTACGTTCTCTCCGTTCCATCTTCTCTCATGGCGGAAATACGGAGGCTCATGGACCTCTCGCGCTATTTCTTCTCCGCCGCTTCCTTCTCCTTCAGCATGCCGGACACGACCTCCACCGTGCGCGACAGCTCGTCGATCGCCTGCTCGATATGGCTCCTCTGCTCCTTGAGCACGTCGATCTGCTGGTTGAACTTGTCCAGTGCCACGCGAAGCTGCACCACCTGGCCGTTGCGCAGGTCGTAGAGATCCAGCATGTCGCAGATTTCATTGAGAGAAAAGCCGACCTTCTTGCCCATCAGCACGAGCTTCAACCGCGCTCGGTCGCGGCGGCTGTAGAGCCGGTTCTGACCGTCGCGCTTGGGGTTGATCAGCCCCTTGTCCTCGTAGAACCGTAGGGTGCGCAGGGTGACGCCGAACTCCTTGGCGAGTTCGCCGATGGTGAAGGTGGTATTCTTGCCCGGCTCGTCGGCGGTAGAGATCGCCGAAGCGATATCCCCGTCTATCAAAAGTGCTTCGCTCATGGCATCGTCTCTTGTTGCAGCGTGCGCTCCACGCGTGCGAAGCGGCGCTCGACAGTCGATTTGGCTCCCATGATATCTTACGTTTGCGTAAACGTCCAGTGATTGCTGCTCTGCGATGCTCCGGTACCTTCCCAGCCGATGCTTGTCTGAAAAGCTGCGGAATTCTGCGCATCTTGCGGCTTATGGTTAATCGAAATACCCTCGAGTGTTCCATCAGATGCCGCACATTAACCCGGCGTTTACCCTGAAAGGAGGAAATCGCCGAGGGATTAGGTGCGCCGAATGTGGCGTCCATCGGTCGGTTGCCGGGCCAAAAGGCTGCCAGAAGGTTGCCAGAAAAATGGCTGCGTGTGGGCACGCGGTAGAATGACGGATAGCGGGGACTGCTCATGTCGTGGAGCATTCGTGACTTGGGCAACGATGCTCGGGATAGGGCGGTAGAAGCCGCCGAGCGTGCCGGCATGACAGTCGATGAATGGCTCAATTCGCTGATCCGCGATGGGATCCGCTCCGAACAGACCGACATGGGTGCAGCCCCGTCCGCCGCGCCTGAGTGCCGCGAACGCGAACGCCCGTCCTTGCGCGAGCGCGGTGAGCGTCTGCGTGGAAGCTCGATCTCTCGCATTACCGACAATGATAATATTTAATATATCACCAGCGCGCTCGATCGGCTGCTTGCCGAAAATGTCCGCGACGACGCCCGCCAGGGCGATGACCGCTGTGCCCCGCCCGTGCGGCCCGCAAGCCGCGCCGAAAGGCGTGCTGATGAACGTGCGTCCTGCGACCGGGTTGTCGAACCCGCCCGCGCCGCAGCGCCTGCGGAACGTCATGTCGACGTGTTGCCGGAAGAGTGCTCCCATCGGATCGAGAGTGTTCTGGCCGCGCTCGGCAAGCTCGCTCAGCGCATGCGCTCCCTGTCGGCCCGCAATGGCGAGACTGCTGCCGGCCAGGGAGCCAGTTAGGGCGCCAACCAAGACACAGGTCAAATCCCGAGCCAGGCCATCATCGAGGAACCTGTCCGCACCATCGAGCGCCGCGAAGAGACCGGTAACTGGAACGAGCCCCGGCTTGGACGTCGCCGTGAGGTTCGCGAGCGTGCTACCCGCTTTGAGGAAGACCGCCGTCGCGAAGATGTCCCCGGGGAGGATCGTCGCCGCGAAACCCGGCGCAGCGACGGGCGGCGGGCGACGGACAAGTTCCGCGCAGAGCCGCGCCAGGAGCCGGTTGTCCGGTCCGAGTGTCCTTCCTACGCCGCGGCGCCACGCCCGCAATAGGATCGAGAGCAGCCCGCCGTCTTTGCGGAACGGCGCGTCGCGCCCAACGCCGAAATCGAACATCACTTCCGCGATCTGGCCGAGTGCATCGACTCTCTGCGCTAACCGTACGATGAGGCCTTCGCCGATCTGTGCGAGGAGATCGCATCGCTCCGCCGTTCCATCGAACGCGACGGCACCAGCGACCGGGATCTCGGCGAGATCACGCACCTGATCGCCTCCGTGGAGCGCATGCAGCGCGAGGCGCACGATCCGCACTTGGCCGAAGAGGTGCGCGCCGAGATCGCCGATCTGCGCGAAACGGTGATGAGCCACAATATTGACAGCGCTATGAAGACGCTGGAATCCGGTTACGCCCACATCGTCGAACGGCTCGATGACATGCGCCGCCGGATTGACGATCCCGATGCGCTTCACGCTCTCGACCACCGTCTCGACGAGATCAAACGCAGCCTGGCCGACATTCCGCGCGCCAGCAGCTTTGCCGTCTTTGACGATCGCCTCGATGACATGGCGCATCGTCTGCACGACCTGTCCTCGCGCGGTGCGCTGCAGGGGCTCGATCATCTTGAACAAGAAATGCGCGAACTGCGCACGGCCATCCGCGAACTCGATGTTGCCAATCTGGTGCGCAGCGTCGACGGCCAGCTTCGCGACCTGAGTGACCGCATCGATGCGATGTCGCAGGATGCCTCTGCTGATATCCACGAACGCCTGCTGACCTTCGAGGATCGTCTTCCCGACCGCGCCATTCTCGACACGCTGAACAACCGCATGGAGCGCATCTCCTCCATGCTGGCGGAGAATCGCTCCTCGACCGGCGGCGCCCATTAGCGCGTCGACGAGCGGCTCGGCGAAATCCTCGGTCGTCTCGATCGCATCGAACGCCAGTCCGGCGGTCCGGCGGAATTCGAACGCGCGCTAGGTCTTCTGGAAATGCGCATCGACGGCATTTCCGGCAAGCTCGGTGCCTTCGAGGGCCCCGCACTCGATGCCGACACGCTGGAAAGGGCCGTCGCGCGTATCGATGCCGCCGCCGACCGGATGAGCACCGAACGTCTCGCCGAACTTCAGCGCCAGGTCGCCGATATCGCAGGCGCGCTGAGCGCCGGCTACGGACAGGACCTTCACGCCGCCCAGGACCTTGCCGCCATGCGCGAGGATGTGAAGGCTCTGCGCGACGAGGTCACGCACAACGAAACGCTCGTTGCTGCCATCGAGCCGCAGATCCAGCAGCTCGTCCGCTCGCTCGTCACCGATGATCGCGGCGCGCCCGATGACGCCAAGCTGCAGCGCATCGAACAGCAGATCGCCGTCATCGCCGGTCAGTTCGACGCCACGGAGGACCGGCTCGCAGGTCTCGTTAATATTGAGGCCGCACTCGGGCGCATCGATGCCGTCGTCTCCGCGCGCGGACAGGACGTCCATGAGGCGGCCGCCTCGCCGCATCGTCGCAAACCGTTTCGCGCCCCGATGCTGCCATCGAAGGGTTGCGCGGCGATCTGGCCCGTCTGTTTGAGGCCGCACAGGACGACCGCCGCGAAACCGACACCTCGATGGAGCGGGTCCCGCGGGTTCTGAGCGAAATTTCCGCCCGTCTTGCCGCTCTTGAAAACGACGACGAGATGGAAGGCGAGATCGGCTATGCCGAGGTCGCCGTCGCCGCAGGTGGCGGTCGGCGGATGTCGATGGGCTATCCCCCGCGGCCGCCCTTCACCGGGCATTCCGGCAACCTGTCCGATCACGATACGAACGGGCACGATACGAACGGGCACGATGAGAACGGACACGACGAGGACGAGCTTCCCGATCTGTCGACGGTGAAAGACGTTCCGCTGGAGTCGGGCACAGTGGCAAGCTGGATCTGGCCGCCCTCCTGCGTGCTCAGGCGGGGGAGGAGAATGCCGCAGGTGCGTCGGGCGATCGCAAGGCCGATTTCATCGCCGCCGCCCGTTGCGCCGTCCAGACCGCATCCGCCGAGGTCGCGGAAGAGGAAAAGGAACGGGCCGGGGAAACCAAGGACCGCGGCGCTCGGCTGCGCAGCCGGCTGAAGCGCTCGCGCAGCGACGATTCTGTCGCCCCCGTTTCCGAGGAAGAGGCGCTGGCGCGCGGTTTCGAAAAGCCAGGAAAAGAGAAAAAGGCAAATAAGATCAAGGAGAAAGGCGCGGCCAAAGGGTTCGGCTCGACCTCGCGTCTCTGTCGTCCCCTGATCTATGCGGTAGCTGCCGTGATCCTGACCATCGGCGCGCTGAAGGTTTCGACGATGTTCGAGGGTTCCCAGCCGCAGCCCACTCCGGTGGCCGACACTGGCGGTCAGACCGATACGTCGTCTGCGTCGCGAAGCGCGGATGCGGCCGGCGCTGCCAACAATGGCGGGCATGCCATCCCGCCCGCACCCAGCAGCACGCCTGATGAAGCGGTGACGTTCCAGCCGCACACGGCGGAGCCCGGAAAGTTCGCCAGTCCCGATGCCGTCCAGCCTTATGGACGCTTCAACAACGCGCCTGCCAAGCCGGCTCGCACGGAAACCGCGAGCGCCGAGGCGACCGGCAAGGTCGGTGCCGACAGCGCCGCGCCTGTCGCGTCCCAGGCCAATGCTCCTCAGGCAGTGACACCCCCAGAGCGAAAGCCCCTCATCGGGTGGGACGAATGCGGCGCCGTCCGTTCCCACGCCCGGAGCGGCCGTCGGCCCGCTGGCGCTGCGCCTTGCCGCAACCGACGGCAACCCTCGCGCCCAGTTCGAAATCGCCTTGCACTACACCGAGGGCAAGGGCGTCACGGCGGATCTCGCCAAGGCGGCGGAATGGTATCGCCTGGCCGCCGAAGGCAGTCTTGCGCCGGCCCAGTATCGTCTGGGCAGCTTCTACGAAAAGGGTCGCGGGGTTGTCCGTGATCTCGCAGAGGCGCGCAAGTGGTATCAGCGCGCCGCCGATCAGGAAAACGTCAAGGTCATGCACAATCTGGCCGTTCTTCTGGCCGACGGCGCTCTCGGCAAGCCCGACTTCGCCCGCGCCGCACGCTGGTTCGAAAAGGCGGCCCACCGCGGGGTCCGCGACAGCCAGTTCAATCTCGGCGTTCTCTACGCCCGCGGCCTCGGGGTGAAGAAGGACCTGTCGGCCTTCTACAAGTGGTTCGCCATTGCCGCCAAGCTCGGCGACGGCGATGCCGCGGCCAAGCACGACGAGATCGCCAATTCCATGCCGCAGGACCAGCTGGTCAACGCGCGCAAGGCGGTCAGCTCCTGGAACGAGAAGGCGATCAACGAGGACGCCAATCGGGTAGAGAGCGACGCGGCCTGGAAGGGCAAGCCCGCCGATGCGGCGTCGGCCGCCGACATGGGGCTAGTCAAGCAGGCCCAGCTTCTGCTCGGCAATTTCGGCTTCGATCCGGGCCCTGCCGACGGGGTTGCCGGTCCCAAGACGCTGGAAGCGATCCGTACGTTCCAGAGCCGCGAGGGACTGCCCGTGAACGGCGCGGTCGACAAGAAACTCATCCGGGCTCTGGCCAGCCGAATGATCTGATCCCGGCGCCTACGCCGGGACGGGTTTCAAGGTCGGTAATGTGTCCGAATCCTGCGAACTGTGCCATGGCCGACGCGCCATGAACCGAAAGTGAACCAGAACCGCGAAAGGCCGATTGACAGCGCCCGGCGAGGGGGGATTTAAACGGCATTGTTTGCGGTGCGAAATGGCGGCACGAGCGCGCCCGCCGCAATCCTTAGCACCGGACTGGGCCGTTGCAGATCTACCTCCCCATTGCCGAGCTACCGGTCAACATTTTCATGATCCTGTCGATGGGCGGTGTCGTCGGCTTCCTGTCGGGCATGTTCGGCATCGGCGGCGGTTTCCTGCTCACTCCGCTGTTGATCTTCACCGGCATTCCGCCCGCCGTTGCGGTCGCGACCGTGACGACCCAGGTCATCGCCTCCTCCTTTTCCGGCGTGCTCACCTACTGGCGGAGCAAATCCATCGATTTTCCGCTCGCCTTCGTGCTCCTGTGCGGCGGCATCATGGGGTCGGCGCTGGGCGTCTGGCTGTTCTCGGTTCTGCGCGCGCTCGGTCAGCTCGATCTGACGATTTCCATCGCCTATGTCTCCTTCCTGACCCTGATCGGTGGGCTGATGATGGTGGAATCCGTGCGCGCCATGCTGCACAGCCATTCCGGCAAGCCCGCCACGCTGCGCCGTCCGGGCCAGCACAACTGGGTGCACAGGCTGCCCTTCAAGGTCCGCTTCCGCCGCTCCAGGCTCTATGTCAGCATCATTCCCATTGCCGGGCTTGGCATCACCATCGGCTTTCTGGGCGCGGTACTGGGTATCGGCGGCGGCTTCATCATGGTGCCTGCGCTGATCTACCTGCTGTGCGTGCCAACCAACGTGGTGATCGGCACCTCGCTGGTGCAGATCCTGGCGACCATGGTGGTGGCGACCGTCCTGCAGGCAGTGTCGAACCAGTCGGTCGATGCCCTGCTGGCGCTCATCCTGATGATCGGCGGCGTGGTCGGCGCCCAGTTCGGAGCCCATCTCGGCCAGCATCTGCGCGGCGAACAGTTGCGCGCGCTCCTCGCTCTCGTGGTGCTTGTGGTCGGCATGCGCTTCGCCATCGATCTGGTGCTGGAGCCGACCGACCTCTATTCTCTGTCAATCCTTTCGGAAGGCGGTCAATGAGGGTACGGGTGGTGGAGATCGGACTTCTGACCCCGGCGCGTTTGAAGCATGTGCGTCTGGCACAAGCCGTGCTGACGATCATTTCAGCGTTATTCCTCATCAGTGACAGCCAGGCCGAAACCCTCGTCACCGCTCTTTCCGAACCCACCGTCAAGATCACCTCGAACTTCACCGGCGCGGAGATCGTCGTCTTCGGCGTGATCGAACGTGATGACAAAACCGTCGAGCGACCAGAGCCTTACGACATCGTCGTCACCGTCGACGGGCCGAAGGAAACCATCGTCATCCGCCGCAAGGCGCGGGTCTTCGGCGTCTGGGTCAACAACGAGTCCGTCCGTTTCATCGATATCCTGTCCTTCTACGCCCTGCACAGCACCCGTCGGCTGAGCCTGATCGCCGATGAGGCGTTGCTGAAGGACAAGGGCATCGGCGCGAAAAACCTGACGCTTCGTTCGGATGCCGGGTTCGACATGAGCGAAGACGACCGACAGTCGTTTCGCGATGCCCTGTTGCGGTTGAAGGTGCAGGAGGGCCTCTACGCCGAGCGCTCCTCCGCGGTTGGCTTCCTGTCGTCCTCGCTGTTTCGAACCACCGTCCCGCTTCCCGCCAACGTGCCGGACGGCGACTACAAGGTGGATGTCTCGCTCTTTCGCGGCGGCGCGCTTCTCACCACCCAGCGCCAGAATCTGCGCATCGCCAAGGCAGGCTTCGAACAGTTCACCTATTCGACGGCCCACACCAACACGCTCATCTACGGCCTGACCACGGTGCTGATGGCGATCTTCACCGGCTGGCTGGCTGGCGTCATCTTCCGCAAGGAATAGGGGTGGCAACGCGTCTCCATTTGTGAAGCGTGTACCCTTCTTCCCCCATTGGCTAAAGCGCTCCAAGGTCCGACAGAAATGGCTGAGGGAAATACCTCTCCCATGGGGAGAGGTCGGGCCGAAGGC
>NZ_JASJAV010000006.1 GCF_030066895.1 Breoghania sp.
GCGGTTCGCAGCAATCTCTTCCGGCGACAGCTTGGCGAGGTTGGCGCCGAGATAGGTGTGGGCGGAGAGGCAGTAGCCGCAACCGTTATATTCGGAGATCGCAAGGGCGATCCGTTCGCGGGTGGCGGCAGGCAGTCGGCCCTTGCCGAGCGCACCGAAAATGCCGAGGTAGCCTTCCAGCGCGGCCGGGCTGAGGGCGGCCAGACGGAACAGGTTCGGCACGCTGCCGAGCTGCTTTTGCACCTGCTGGAGAAGCGGGCGGGAGGCTTCGGGCGCGTCGTCGACGGTGGCCGGGTAATCGATGCGGGACATGGGGATCTACTTGGGATCGAGTTGGATCGTTCGTCTCGATGTCCCCAAGGTAAGAATTCCGCTTTTCGCGAATAGATGGTACTTTCGAGATCCCTCCTCCCGAAAAGTGAGAGCATGGCAGACCGTTTCGATTTCATGTCCATCCTGATTGCAGCGGTCGATTGCGGCAGTCTTTCCGTCGCCGCGCGCGAGCTCGGAATGCCGCTGGCCACGATCAGCCGACGGGTTGCGGAACTGGAGGGGCGTCTCGGCACGCAGCTTGTGATCCGCTCGGTTCGCGGTCTTGCGCTGAGCGAGGCGGGCACAACCTATGTCGCGGCCAGCCGTGGAATTCTCGAACAGGTGGCGAAAGCGAAGAAGGCGGCGGCGGGCGAGTTCAGCACCGTCAAGGGACGGCTCAGCCTGACGGTACCGATCGTCTTCGGCCGCCTGCACGTTCTGCCGGTGATCACCGATTTCCTGAAGACCTACCCTCAGGTCGATGTCCGGCTTGAGCAGATCGACCGACCGATCAGCCTGCACGAGGAACATATCGCCGCCGCCGTGCGCATCGGCCGTCTGCCTGACAGCAGCCTGCGGGCACGGCGTCTGGGAGAGGTCCGGCGCGTAACCTGCGCCAGTCCGGACTATCTTGAAGAGCGGGGACAGCCGGAGCGCGGCGAAGATCTCGCCGGTCACGACTGCATCACCTTCGAGAACCTAATGTCGGCGGAGCGCTGGCGGTTCGGCAAGGGGCACAGGGAACGGCAGGTCCGGGTTCACTCGCGCATGGCGGAGACGGCGGTCGATGCCGCCACGGCCGGGCTTGGCATCACCCGGGTTCTGTCTGTCCTATCAGGCAGTACAAACGGTGGCTGCGGGGCGCTTTGTCGTCCTTCTGGAAGACAACGAGCTTCTGGAAGACGACGAGCCGGAAGCCTGGCCGGTCAACATTCTCTACGCGGGCGGTCTCGTGCCGCAGAAGCTGCGCGCCTTCATCGATTTCGCCGCTCCACGCCTGAGCGCGGTGCTCTCCGAACAGTCTGCACATTTTCGCGCCGCTGCTCCGCTGAGTGCAACTCGCGGTTTCACAACCGCGTAAACAAGCCGCCTATAATGCGACAGTATGCTGCGGAAGGTTCCTTTGATTGACAATCGATCAAAGTGGATGCAGTTAAATTCCCGTACTGATTTTCGACTCTTCATTATGTTCAGCGATGACAAATGCCATTGAGACTCGCACCGGACCATAACGATACTAGATTGTAGCCTAACAAGGTTTACGGGTTGAGACCTGAAAAGCGAGGGACGTCCCATGAACAAGTTCAAGAATATCCTTGCCGCAACTATCGTAGCGTCACTTGCCCTTCCGGGCATTGCCTACGCGGACGGAACCGTCGAGGTTCTGCACTGGTGGACCTCCGGCGGCGAAGCCAAGGCAATCGGAGAACTGAAGAAGGCCTTCGAGGCGGAAGGCGGGAAATGGGTCGACTCGCCGATCGCAGGCGGCGGTGGCGATGCGGCGATGACCGCACTGCGCGCCCGCGTCGTCGCGGGCAATCCCCCAACCGCCGTTCAACTCAAGGGACCGGGCATTCAGGAATGGGCCGCTCTCGGCGCGCTCGACGACGTGCAGGACGTGGCCGACGAGGAAGGCTGGGACGACGAACTTCCCCCCGCTCTTGCCAAAATCATGAAATATGACGGCAAATACGTCGCCGTTCCCGTCAACATCCACCGCGTCGACTGGTTCTGGGCCAATCCGGAAGTGCTGGCGAAGGTCGGTGTTACCGAAATGCCGACGACCTGGGGTGAATTCAACACGGTCGCCGACAAGCTGAAGGAAGCGGGCATTACGCCGCTCGCCCATGGCGGTCAGCCCTGGCAGGACGCGACGATATTCGAGGACGTGGTGCTGGGCATCGGCGGGGCGGACTTCTTCCGCAAGGCGCTGATCGATCTCGATCAGGACGCGCTGACCAGCGACACGATGGTCAAGTCCTTCGATCAGCTCCGCAAGCTGCGCGGCTATGTGGACCCGAACTTCTCCGGGCGCGACTGGAACCTCGCCACCGCCATGGTGATGCGCAGCGAAGCCGGTTTCCAGATCATGGGCGACTGGGCCAAGGGCGAGTTCCTGACAGCCGGCAAGGTGCCGGGCAAGGATTTCGTCTGCGCGCCGACGCCGGGCAAGGGCTTCGTGCTCAACTCCGACAGCTTCACCTTCTTCAAGGTCACCGGCGAGGAAAAAGTCGAGGGCCAGAAGGTGCTGGCGAGCCTGATCATCTCGCCCAAGTTCCAGGAAACGTTCAACCTGGCCAAGGGCTCCATTCCGGCCCGCACCGACGTCACGCTCGACAAGTTCGACGATTGCGCCAAGAAATCCCACGCCGACCTTCTGGCGGCGATCAAGGCCGACTCGCTGGTGCCCTCCATGGCGCATGAAATGGCGGTTCCGCGCTCCGTGCGCGGCGAATTCCTCGACCTCGTGACCAATTTCTTCAATTCCGACATGAGCTCCGAGGACGCGGTCAAGACGCTCGCCGCCGCCGTCAAACGCGCTCAGCAGTAACCTCTCTACAAAGGCTCAGATAAGGGTCCTCCGATCAGGGCACGGGGCTAGGACATTTCAGCGTCCCGGTTCCGCTCCTGCGGTTCGAACACCTTTCCGGAAAGATATTTGCAATGGGACGCCTGCTGAAGCGCTGGCTGCCGAAACTGGCGGTCTCGCCGCTATTCGCGGTCAATCTTTTCTTCGTCTACGGCTTAATCGCCTGGACCGTCTATATCTCGTTTACCCGCTCCGGCATCCTGCCGACCTACGATTTCGCGGGACTGATCCAGTATGTGCGACTGTGGGAGACGCCGCGCTGGTATGTGGCGCTCGCCAACCTGTTCATCTTCTCCGCGCTGTTCATCGGTGTGTGCACGATCATGGGGTTGATCCTCGCCGTTCTGCTCGATCAGCGCATCCGCGCGGAAAGGGCAATCCGCACCATTATCCGATGGTGCTGTCCTTCATCGTCACCGGCACGGCGTGGAAGTGACTCCTCAATCCCGACCTCGGTCTGGAAAAGGTGGTGCACGACCTCGGCTTTCCGGGCTTCCGGTTCGACTGGTTGGTCAATCCGGAGATGGCCATCCATCTACACGGTGGTGATCGCGGGCGTATGGCAGTCGTCGGGCTATGCGATGGCGCTGTTTCTCGCCGGATTGCGCTCGGTCGACGACAACGTACTGAAGGCGCGGCGACGATCGACAGGGCGGGATCGTGGCGCACCTATTCGCGCATCGTGCTGCCGAACCTGCGGCCGGTGTTCCTGTCGGTCTTCATCATCCTGGCGCACCTGTCGATCAAGAGCTTCGACCTCGTCATCGCGTTGACCAACGGCGGGCCGGGCTACTCGACCGACAACCCGCGACCTTCATGTATTCCTTCGCCTTCCAGCGATCTGAACTGGGTACGGCGGCGGCCAGTGCCGTGATGATGCTGGCGACCATCCTCGCAATCATCGTGCCCTATCTCTATTCCGAATTGCGGGAGACGAACCGATGAGCGGCGCAAACTCTTCCGGCATCTGCGCGCCTTCTGCTGGGGCCATCACGTCCTGCGCTATATGCTTTATGCGCTGCTAGTGCTGTTCTGCCTCTACTATCTCGTGCCGCTCTTCGTGATGGTCCCGACCTCGCTGAAGTCGGTGGCGGAGATCCGCGACGGGTACTTGATCGCGCTACCCGATGCGCCGACATTCGCCGCCTGGACGAAGGCGTGGGATACGGCCTGCGCGGGTGTTCGCTGCGACGGGCTGAAGCCCTATTTCTGGAATTCGGTGATGATGGTAGTGCCCGCCGTGGCGCTGTCGACGTTTCTCGGCGCGATCAACGGCTACGCGCTCACCAAGTGGCGCTTTCGCGGCACCAACGTGATCTTCGCGCTGATGCTCTTTAGCGCCTTCATCCCCTCCCAGGTGGTGGTGCCGATGGCCCGCACGCTCGGCGCGCTGGGGCTTGCGGGCTCCGTCTTCGGGCTGATCCTGGTGCACACGGTCTACGGGCTCGCCTTCTCCACGCTGTTCTTCCGCAACTTCTTCGTCGGTGTGTCGGATGCCATCGTGAACGCGGCGAAGATCGACGGAGCGGGCTTCTTCCGCATCTTCTTCATGATCATGATGCCGATGGCGCTGCCGGCGATGGTGGTCACGGTGATCTGGCAGTTCACCCAGATCTGGAACGACTTCCTGTTAGGCGTCATCTTCACCATCGGCGACAGCAATCCGCTCACCGTTGCGCTCAACAACCTCGTCAACACCTCCACCGGCGTGAAGGAGTACAACGTCGACATGGCCGCCGCGATCATCGCCGCGCTGCCTACGCTCCTCGTCTACATCGTCGCCGGAAAGTATTTCGTCCGCGGTCTGGCCGCCGGCGCTGTGAAAGAATAGGGAACCATGGCCAGCATACGCCTCGAAAACGTCCGCAAGCGCTTCGGCAACGTCGATGTCATCAAGGGGATCGACCTGGAGATCGAGGACGGCGAATTCGTCGTGCTCGTCGACCCATCGGGCTGCGGCAACTCCACCCTTCTCAACCTGATTTCGGGTCTGGAAACGATCAGTTCCGGCGACGTGAAGATCGGCGACAAGCGCGTCAACACCGTGCCGCCGAAGGACCGCGACATCGCGCTGGTGTCCCGGTCCTACGCCCTCTATCCCACCAAGAACGTGCACGACAACATCACCTTCGGCATGCAGACGCGAAAGGTGCCTGTAGCCGAGCAGCAATCGGCGCTCAAGGAAGTCTCCGAAATGCTGCATATCGATCATCTGCTCAATCGAAGGCCGGGGCAGCTTTCCGGCGGCCAGCGCCAGCGCGTCGCCATGGGGCGCTCCCTGGTGCGCAAACCGGAAGTCTTACTGTTCGACGAGTCGATCTGTTCGTGGCCGGCTTCATGGGCTCGCCGCCGATGAACATGCTGCCGGGAAAGCTGGTGCGCGACGGCGGCACCTTCGTCGATGCGGGCGAGTTGCATTTCCCATTGTCAAAGGACCTTGCCGACAGGCTCTCGATCGAGGACGGGCACGAGGTCGTCCTGGGCCTGCGTCCGGAAACGATCTTCGCGGCGGGCAGCGAGTTGCCTGGACCGGACCGCTTCATCTTCGAGCGGCCGGTCGAGGCCGTGGAGCCCACCGGGCCGGAAACGATGCTGGTCTTCACCGTCGCGGAGACGGAGATGATCGCGCGGGTGCGACCACAGGACGAGGCCCCCGTGGGCGCACCGTTCCGCTTCGAGGTTGAAATGGGCAAGGCGAAGCTCTTCGACAAAGCGACCGGCGTGCAGCTTTAATCGCCTTCAAAAGACATCTAAAACATGTCCAATCCGAGTAGGGAAAAGTGCTGAGGGAGCGGCATTGTCCCTGCGCGGGCGTTCGACATCCTGGGAGGAATACAAATGAGCGACGTCGCATTCATCAGCCTTGGCAACATGGGGCTGCCCATGGCGATCAACCTGGTCAAGGCCGGGCATTCCGTCACCGCTTTCGACACGGTGCCGGAAGCGCTGGACAAGGCGAAGGCGGAAGGAATGCGGATCGCGGCCGAGGCGGTCAACGGCACCGATTTCGTCGTCACCATGCTGCCGAACGGCTCGATCGTCGCCAAAGTCTATGCCGAGATCGTTCCGGCCGCCAAGGCGGGCGCGGTACTGATCGATTGCTCCACCACCGATGTCGCAAGCGCGCGTCAGGCCCACAAGATGAGCGCCAAGGCCGGGCTTCTCTCGCTGGATGCACCGGTGTCCGGCGGCACGGCGGGGGCAGCGGCGGGCACACTGACCTTCATGGCGGGAGGACAGCGCGACGCCTTCGACAAAGTGGGGCCCGATCCTCGATGCAATGGGGGCGAAGATCGTCTATTGCGGCGAGGGCGGTGCGGGACAGGCGGCCAAGATCTGCAACAACATGCTGCTCGCCATTTCGATGATCGGGACCTGCGAGGCCTTCTCCTTGGCCGAAAAGCTCGGGCTTTCGCCGCAGGTCGCCTTCGACGTGATGTCTACCTCGTCCGGCGCGTGCTGATCGGTCAACGCCTATTGCCCGGTTCCCGGCGTCGGACCGCAGACCCCGGCCGACAACGGTTACAAGCCTGGCTTTGCCGCGGAGCTGATGACCAAGGATCTGGGGCTTTCCCAGCAGGCGGCCGACGAATCGGGCCAGGCGACGCCGCTCGGCGCCCATGCGCTCGATCTCTATCGCCATTTCCTTGAGAACGGCGGCGCGGGCAAGGATTTCTCCGGCATGATCGAGTATCTCAGGACGGCAGTACGCGGCGGCGCCTGAGACGTCGGTTTCGCCCGCTTTTTCGCAGAATTCTACCCTAGCGGCAGATAACCATCGATCCAAATCGGCGCTTGACACAGGTGCCGGTTTCCAAGCCATCTCCGGCAACCGCACGAAACCCGGCACGGCTCCGTTGCCCGGTCTTTCACGCTTCATCCAGCGCTCAAAAGACCGTCGCCGCGCCGGGCTCTCCCGCCTTGCCGCCGGTTCGCAGACAGCGCAACAGCATGCCGAGAGCGGACATGATCAAACCGATCCCCCTCACCCCCGAAGCCTTCGCCCCCTTCGGCCATGTCGCGCACAGCGGCAAAGGCGATACCCAGATGATCCGCGACGGATCCGTGCTCATGACCAAGACCGCCGCCAAGATCGGCCATGACGCGGAAGGCACTGAATTCTCGATCGATTTCCACGACGTCGCCCCCGTCTCGGGCACGTTGCGCATGACGGTTGCCGAAAAGCACCCGCAGTCGTCGCAGGTCTTCGTGCCGATCAACGCGGAGCGCTATAGGAGCCTACCCCCGGCGTCGAGCCGATCGTCTTCGTCGCGGGCACGAAGGACGTGATCGTCTACAATTCCGGCGTCTGGCATCACGGTATCGTCGCCCTCGACAAGCAGACCGTGTTCACCTCGCTGATCTGGCGCCCGACCGACGGACGTCCCGACACGATCTTTCTCGATCTGGCCGAGCCGGTCGACGTCTCGCTGGACTGAGTCCCCAGGCCTACCCTCCGGGGTTGCCGCCCCGACTTGCCCGACGTCACGAGGATGCAGCCGCGCCCCCGCGCGGCTGCGACATCCCGCCACGACCGTGAGACCTCGAAAGCGCGCATCGGGTCCACCGCAGCGGAATCAGAACGCTGCCGGATGAATCGGCACGTCAATTGTGCACGATTTCTCCGCATGCCCACATTTGCGCCGATCTCGGCGAAGTCACGGACTTGAGCTGCACGCGTCGATTGACGACAACGTCTCCAGCAGCTTTGCCCGCTCCCATCTTCCGGAACCTTCCATGTTTGACCTTCTGATCCGAAACGCCAACCTGCCCGACGGGCGGGAGGGTATGGACATTGCCGTCAAGGACGGCGTCATCGAGTATGAGTTCTCCGAGGACGTGTCCGGCACCCACTATCCGCGCGCCATGCGCGAATATGTGGAAAAGGACGTCGATCTGATCGTCGGCGAATCTTACGCGGTGGAGCGCGAAGCGCGCCAGGTTGCAAAGGATTGCCTGAACGTGCCTTCCCGATGGGCTTCTTCGGCAAGCCGTCCGGCGACAATTTCGGTGTCTTCGGCACGTGGAACCATGACGGCGCCTATCTCGCCGGCATGCTGGCGGGCAAGATGACCAAGACCAACGTGGTTGGCTCCGTCGCCACCATTCCGATCCCGGAAGTGAACCTACTGATCAACGCCTTCAACGCGGGCGTCCACGACGTGAACCCCGAGTGCAAGACGTTGGTCTCCTTCATCGGCACCTTCTTCGATCCCCCGAAGGCACGCGAAGCGGGCCTTGCCGAGATCAACGCGGGCGCGGACATCCTGTTCGGCGAGCACATCGGCACGGCGGACGCCGCCAAGGAGCGCGGCATCAAGGCTGTCAGTTCGCTGATCGACTACACGGACCGCTATCCCGACACGGTCTTCGCCAACGCCGTGTGGTACTTCCGCCCGATCCTGGATGTGGCCATCGCCGATGTGAAGGCGGGCAAGCCGGTCGGCAAAGTCTACACCTCCTACGGCCTTATGAAGGCAGGCGGCTCGGACATCGTCTACACCAAGGATGTGGCGCTGAAGGAAGCCGAAGAGGCCATGGAGAAGCGTCGCGCCGAGATCAAGGCGGGCACGTTCGAGGTTCCGCCCGACATGAGCGAGCCGAAGTGAAACCGGACCGATTGACGGCGTGAACGCCGGACAGACCATGACAAAACAGAACGACGCGATGGCACTTGCCGCAGCCATCGCGTCTTCACGTGTGAGCGCAAGCGAGGCGATGGAAGCCTCACTCGCCGCCGTGCGCAAGCATCGCGACCTCGGCGCCGTCGATGTGCTCAAGCCCGAACTCGGCCTTGAGGTCGCCGCCGCCTTCGATGCGGAACGGCGCACGACGCCCGAAAGCTTATCTGGGCGGCCCTTCGGTGACGTTCCGACGCTGGTCAAGGATCTCGGCAGTCCGTTTGCCGGAATTCCGGAGGCTGCGGGATCGAACGCGCTGCGCGGGCTTTCCGACGGCAGCGCCGATTCCGAATTCGCCCGCAGGTTCCGGGCAACAGGCTTGATCTCCTTCGGCTCGACGCTTGTCCCCGAATTCGGCATGTCCGTATCCACCGAGCCGCTCGGCCGCGATCCGGCGCGAAATCCGCTCGATCCTAAACGCACGCCCGGCGGCTCCTCCGGCGGTTCGGTGGCGTGCTGCGGACTGATCGGGCTGAAGCCCTCGCGCGGGGTGATGCCGCAGGCTCCCGATTTCGGCAATATCTGGCCGGGCTCGCCTCGGAACTTGCCCTGTGCCGTCCCATCCGGGACGCACGCGTCGCCTTCGATCACATGATCGGAGATGTGCGCGGGCCTTCGCCCGAGCCCCAGATCGAGGCCGCGACATTGGGATCGCGGACCATCGGGCTTGTCAGCGAAGTCGACTCCTTTGCGCTCGAGCCTGCCCGCGCCCACGCGGTTGCGGAGACGACCGCGCTTCTGGAAGGCGCCGGTCATCGCATCATCGACATTCCCTTCACCCGTCTGGCGCCGCTGGTTTCCATCGGCAAGCGCGCTTTTGATCGGATCATCTACGCCTCCATGGCCGCAACGTTCCAGGACGTGCGGCTGAATGAGGACAAGATCGAGCCCCTGACCCGCGCCGCGCTCAACCGCGGACGGGCGATGGAGGTGGGCGACCTGTGGATCACCATGCACGAGGGCGTGCTCGCCGCCCATGCGATGTGGCATATCTTCGACGAGGTCGACATCCTGCTGACACCGATGCTAGCGCACAAGCCGCCAAAGCTCGGCTCTTTTCCGACCGATCACGATGACATCGAAGCCCATTGGGACCGCATGATAGCCTTCGCACCGCTGGCCTCGATCGCCAACATCACCGGCACGCCCGCCCTGTCCATGCCCGCGGGCGCGGACGAGGCAGGATTGCCGCTGTCGGTTCAGTTCATCGCTCCGATGGGGGCCGACCGGCGGCTTCTCGCCATCGGCGCAACGCTTGAAGCGCTCAGGCCCTGGCAGCACAAGTTCGAGATCGCGGGGTTACCGCAATGAGCGATGCCCCCGTCCTGCGTCTGTCCGACATCTCCAAGCGTTTCGGCGACACGGTCGCCAACGATGCGATTTCCATCGACCTTGCGCGTGGCGAGGTGCTGGCGCTTCTGGGCGAGAACGGCGCCGCGGCAAGACCACACTGATGTCGATCCTGTTCGGCCACTACACGCCGGATACGGGCTCGGTGGAGGTGGAAGGCCGCAAGCTCACGCCGGGCCGCCCGCGTGCGGCCATCGATGCGGGCGTCGGCATGGTTCACCAGCATTTCTCGCGGGCGCCGAACCTGACGGTTCTGGAAAACGTCATGACCGGAACCCAGAGCCTGTGGAAGCCGAAATCCGATACAGGCACGGCGCGGCGCAAGCTTGCAGAGATTTCCGAACGCTTCGGCCTGGCGATCGATCCGGACGCGCGGCTCAGCGATCTGTCGGTCGGCGAGCAGCAGCGCGTGGAAATCCTGAAGGCGCTCTACAACGATGCGCATATCCTGATCCTCGATGAGCCCACCGCCGTTCTGACCAATGCGGAGGCCGAACGGCTTTTCACAACGTTGCGTGAAATGGCGCGGCAGGGCCTGTCGCTGATCTTCATCTCGCACAAGCTGCATGAGGTTCTGGCGGCAGCCGACCGGGTGGTGGTGCCGCGCGGCGGCAAGGCCGTCGCCGAACGTCAGGCGAGCGAGACCATCAAGTCGGAACTGACGGACTGATGGTCGGTCATCAGGTCGCGTGGCCCAAGCGCGAGGCGGGCAAGACCGGCGACGTGGTTCTGGAGGCCATCGGCGCATCGCTGGTGAAAGACGAGGTCACACGGCTTTCCGATCTCAATTTCAAGATCCGGGCGGGCGAGACGCTCGGCATCATCGGGGTTTCGGGCAACGGGCAGGCGCAGCTCGCCCATCTCGTTTCCGGTCTCTCGCAGGCGAGCTCCGGCGAACTGCGATTGTTCGACGAACCGATCGCCGACGGCGTGGAAGCGCTGATGAAGGCGGGCGTCGGCCGCATTCCCGAAGACCGCAACGCGGAAGGCGCCATCGGCGAGATGACACTTTGGGAAAACGCCATTCTGGATCGGGTACGTTCACCGCGCTTTTCGCGCAACGGCTTCGTTGACCACGCAGCCGCCCGTGCCTTCGCCTCCATCATCATCGAGTAATTCGACGTGCGCGGCGGAGCGCCGGACCGGCGCACGCGGCTTCTCTCGGGCGGCAACATGCAGAAGCTCATTCTGGGGCGGAACCTGCACGACGAGCCGAAGCTACTGATCGCCGCGCAGCCGACGCACAGGCTCGACGAGGGCGCGATTGCCGCCGTTCACACGCGCATTCTGGAAGCCCGCGCCCACGGGACCGCGGTGCTGCTGATATCCGAGGATCTGGACGAAGTGCTGAGCCTGGCCGACCGTATCCGCGCCATCGTCAAGGGACGATTGTCCCCGCCGCTTGCAGCCGAAGGGGCCGATGCCAAGAAACTCGGGCTCATGATGGCGGGCGACTGGGGTCTTGCGCAGGAAGAAGCTCATGCGTCTTGAACGCCGCACTCACCATCCCTTCGCCCTCGCCGATCATCGCGATCGTCGCCGCGCTGGCAATCTCCGACATCCTGATCGCGGCCGCAGGCGCGCTCATTCTGGAAGCCTATTACCAGATCTCCATCGGCTCCTTCGGCTCCCGTCTGGCGATCACCGAAACGCTGACACGGGCAACCCCGCTGATCTTCACTGGGCTTGCCGCCGCCGTCGCCTTCCGCGCGCAGGTGTGGAACATCGGCGCCGAAAGTCAGTTCTTCATCGGAGCGATCGCGGTCGCGGCCTTCGGGGCGCAGGCGACCGCCGGTCTGCCGCCCGCATTCACCATTCCGCTCCTAATGCTAATCGGGGCGATCGCGGGCATGATCGGCTGCTTCTTCCGCTGGGCCTGAGGCTCGAGTTCGGCGTCGACGAGGTGGTGACGACCCTGCTCCTCAATTTCGTCGCGGTGCTGTTCGTCTCCATGATGATCGAGGGCCCGCTGAAGGATTCGCTCGCCTTCGGTTGGCCGCAATCGCTGCCGGTTGCCGACAATGCGGTGCTGCCCAAGCTGGTGGAGCGCTCGCGGCTTCATATCGGGCTGATCGTCGCCATCGCGATTGCAGTGGTCGTTCATCTCGTTCACGCACGCACGGTCTTCGGCATGCAGTCGAAGGCGGCGGGGCTCAATCCCAAGGCCGCGAAGTTCGCCGGCGTGCCGCTTGCCTCCACGCTGATCAAGGTCGCCTGCCTTTTCGGCGGATTGGCAGGGCTTGCCGGTGCGGTGGAGGTGATGGGGGTGAAGGGCTATGTCACCACCGACCTTTCGCCCGGCTTCGGCTATTCCGGCATCATCGTCGCCATGCTCGCCAACCTTCACCCCATCGGCGTCATCGCGGCGGCCGTGTTTACCGCCGCCACGTTCGTCGGGGCAGACGGCATGAGCCGGGCCATCGGCATTCCGACCTACATCGCGGACGTGACCGTCGCGCTATCCCTGCTGACCATGCTGGTCGCCCTTTTCTTCACGCAGTACAGGATCGTTAAGTGATGGAGATCCTCGACATCTTCGCCTCCGCCGGTCTGTGGGCCGCCGTGCTGCGTATCGCCACACCGCTGATCTTCGGCACGCTGGGCGCGCTGATGTGCGAACGCTCCGGCGTGCTCAATCTCGGCATCGAGGGCGTCACGACCTTCAGCGCGATGATCGGCTGGCTCGCCGTCTTCAAGGGGACGGATCTGTGGACGGGGCTGCGGGTCGCGGCACTTGCCGGTGCTGCCTTCGGCTTCCTGCATGCAGCCCTCACCGTGACGCTCGACCTCTCCCAGCATGTAACCGGGCTCGGCATCACGCTGTTTGCCAGTTCGCTCAGTTATTTCCTGTTCCGGCTGATCGTGCCGGCCGCGGGCACGCCGCCGACCATCGTCCCCTTCCAGCCGATCCACATTCCGGGACTGTCCAACCTGCCCTTCATCGGGCCTGCGCTTTTTGCGCAGACGGCGCCGGCCTATCTCGCCATCGTGCTCGGCTACGTGCTGTTCTTCACCTCGCTGGGGCTGGCGATACGGATAACGGCAGAGAACCCGCACGCAGCGGAGGCGCAGGGCGTCAACCCGATCACGGTGCGCTACGGCGCGATCAGGGCGGGCAGCGTGCTGATGGGCGTGGGCGGCGCGTTCCTGACGCTGTCTGCCTTCAACTCGTTCTTTCCCACCATGGTGCAGGGACGCGGCTGGGTGTGCATTGCGTTGGTCGTCTTCTCCTCCTGGCGCCCGAACCGTGCGCTTCTGGGCGCGCTGCTGTTTGCGCTGTTCGACGCCTATCAGCTCCGGCTGCAGACGGTGGTCGGCAAGGCCGTGCCCTATCAGCTCTTCCTGATGGTGCCCTACATCATGTCGATCGTGGCACTCGCCGTGATGGCGCGGCGTGCACGGGTGCCTCAGGCTTTGATACGGGCCTATCGGCGCGGAAAGCAGTAGGGAAGCGACTTCGCACCAGTCTCTCCGTCGTCATCACCCGGCGCAGTCCGGGTGATCCACAGGATGCTCCACATCTGCGGGAACCCGTATTGGATTGCCCGGACAAAGCCGGGCAATGACGACGGGGAAATGGGAAACTAGCGGCTCCTTCAAGGAGCCAGAGCCGCCTTCAGCGAGGCGGCCTCTGCGGGCTGTTCACGCAGGTTCAGCCCCAAGCGCAGATCGATGATGTGGCTCAGCATGATCTCTTCCGCCGCCGTCCCATCGCCACTGGCCAGCGCCTCGATCAGCGCATGGTTGGAGTGGCTTTCGCAGGCCGTGTCCGCCCGCTTCCAGTAAACCGCGATGATCAGCGACGAGCGCGCGATCAGCGCCCGCACCATGCGGGCAAACAGATGCTGGTCGGCGATATCCGCGATGTCGATATAGAAGAGGCCGGAGAGATAGAGCGCCTTACCCCATGTCCCCGGCATCGATCGCCGCGTGTTCCGCCTCGATATGGGCATGCAGCCGCTCGATATCGGCGGTCTCCACCGCCTGGGCCGCCATGCGCGCGACCCTAGGCTCGATCAGCCCGCGCGCTTCGAACACCTCGTTCGCCTCGCGGATGGTGGGGCTTGAGACGAAGGCGCCGCGATTGCGCTCGATGGCGGCGAGATCGGAATGAGCGAGCGCCTGCAAGGCCGTTCGCGCGACGGTACGGCTGGCGCCGTAGATCTCGCCGACCTCGTCCTCCGACAGATTCACCCCCGGGGGCAGACGATGCTCCAGAACGGCCTTCTGCAGCGCCAGGGCAATATCAAGGGCACGACCGGACGGTAGCGAAAAGATCTGATCGAACCCGCCTCCGGACCGTGGCTCGACGGGCATGACCAATCGATGTCCACCTCTTCAGTTCGTTACCCCGCCATAGGTAGCGGAATGACGAGACATCGGCAATTCAAAATCATATACAATAATTTATGAAATCGTATGCGATATGATTATTTTTTGCGCACGATTGCCTCTCGGATAGAAACACGGAATTTTCAAGTATTTATTTTCAATGGGTTAGCTAGTTTTTCGCCTTGGCACATCGATTGCTTTGTCATTGTTTGATATGACATGTAGTATGGGTGCCCATGACCAAGCCGGCCGAGCTTGAGCTGATTGCCACGACGAAGCGCTACGGCACGACACTGGCCGTCGACGCCATCAACTATTGCTTTCCCGCCGGCAGCTATTCCTGCCTTCTCGGACCTTCGGGGTGCGGCAAGTCCTCCACGCTCAGAATGATCGCCGGACACGAGACGGTGAGCGACGGCAACATAGTGCTCGGCGGACGCAATGTCACCGAACCTACCGCCGGCTGCGCGCGGAACGGCGATGATGTTCCAGAACTACGCCCTCTTCCCCCATCTCAAGGTCGCCGACAACGTCGCCTTCAGCCTGCGCATGAAGGGCGTCGACAAGACAACGCGGCTGAAAAAGGCGCACGAGCTGCTCGACCTCGTCGACATGGGCGACTACGGTGAGCGCTTTCCCAACCAGCTCTCCGGCGGCCAGCAGCAGCGCGTGGCATTGGCGCGCGCGCTCATCACCGAACCTTCCGTCCTGCTCCTCGACGAGCCGCTCTCGGCACTCGCCCCCTTCCTGCGTATCCGCATGCGGCTGGAACTGAAGCGGCTGCAGCGCGAACTCGGCATCTCCTTCATTCACGTCACCCACTCCCAGGACGAGGCGCTGGCCGACAACATCATCGTCATGAACGGCGGCAAGATCGAACAGGAGGGTAGCGCGCGCGAGGTCTTCGATTCTCCGCGCACCGAGTTCATCGCCCGCTTCATCGGCGGGCACAATGTGGTCGACGGCGAGGCAGGACAGGTTGCGGTTCGCGCGGACAAGGTGACGGTCGCACGCCAGAGCACGCCCGCCGGTCTGACGGCGAGGGTCAGCGAAATCGAATATCTGGGCTCGCTGGTGAACCTGACGCTCGATGCGGGCGAGGCAGGCAGCTTGACCGCCGCCATTCCCGACGCCACCTTCTTCCAGAACCCGATCGAAATCGGCGAGACGGTCTCCGTCAGCTGGAAACCGGAAGACGCGCACAGGCTCGTCGCCTGATCCACTTATCTGAAACCGGCAAAGACCGGTCAGGACCCGAAGATCGGGTCACCTCAAACACCCCTGACACACCCGAAACACAACGGGGACACCTCCGGAAGAGGAATAGGAGTAGCAGACATGACCACCCCCAAGGGTTTAAAGACGGTCAGCCGCAGAAACGTGCTCAAGGGCGGCGGCGCTCTGGCGGGCGCTGCCGTCGGCTCAGGTGCGATCACCGGGTTTCCGACCATCTGGGCGCAGAACATCAAGAACGTGACGCTTCGCCAGTTCGGCACCGGCGTGTCCAACATCAACGAGGTCGCCCAGACGGTGAAGGAAGACCTCGGCTTCACGCTGGAAATGACCGCGCTTGATTCCGACAGTGTGACCCAGCACGCCGCCACCCAGCCGAAATCCTTCGACATCGCCGACATCGAATACTGGATCTGCAAGAAGATCTGGGGTGCGGGCAACCTGCAGGCGATGGATACGACCAAGATCAAGAATTACGACGAGATCGTCGGCATCTTCAGAAGCGGCAAGTTGACGCCGGAATCGGAGATCGCGCAGGGCACGGCCCCGCACACGGTCGGCTTCCGTCAACAGCCCGGACAGCAAGTCCTTCGCCAAGGGCGAAACCCAGTGGATGACGCTGAATCCCCACCATCTACAAGGCGGACACGCTGGGCGTCCGTCCCGATATCATCAAGCATCCGATCAAGAACTGGTCGGAACTACTGAACCCGGAATTCAAGGGCAAGGCCTCGATCCTCGACATCTCCGCCATCGGCATCATGGATGCGGCGATGGTGTGCGAATCCATGGGCGAGATCACCTATGGCGACAAGGGCAACATGACCCGAGACGAGATCGACAAGACCATGGCCGTTCTCACCGAGGCAAAGAAGGCCGGTCAGTTCCGCGCCTTCTGGAAGACCTTCGACGAGAGCGTCAACCTGATGGCGTCGGGCGAGGTCGTGATCCAGTCCATGTGGTCGCCTGCGGTCACCGCTGTCAAGACCAAGGGCATCCCGTGCGTGTTCCAGCCGCTTGAAGAAGGTTACCGCATCTGGGGCGGCGGCATCGGGCTTTCCAAGAACCTCTCCGGCCTCGAACTGGATGCCGCCTACGAGTACATCAACTGGGTATCTCGACGACTGGGCCGGCGGCTTCCTGATGCGTCAGGGCTACTATTCGGCCGTGCCTTCGACGTCCAAGGAGTTCATGAGCGAGAACGAATGGAGCTACTGGTTCGAGGGCAAGCCCGCCACCGACACCATCACCAACCCCTACGGCGAACCCCATGGCCAAGGCGGGCGAGACCCGCGATGGCGGCTCCTTCTACGAGCGTATGGGCCACGTCGCATACTGGAACGCCGTCATGGACGAAAACCAGTACATGGTTCGCAAGTGGAACGAGTTCATCGCGGCCTGATCACTTCCTCCCGATCAGTTCCACGGTGACAACCGTTCTCTCCTGCCTGCCCGGAGACTTCCCATCCGGGCAGGCCCCCATTTGCAAATCGCCGGAACGGCTTCATCGCCATGTCGAAACGCGATCCCATCACGCGCGCCGAAAGGATCAGCTGGCTGCTGGTCACGCCGATCACGGCGGTGCTCGGCTTCTTTCTGGTGTTGCCGATCCTGACCATCGTCGTCGTTAGCTTCTGGAGCTACAACGAGTGGTCCTTCTATCCCGACTTCAATCTTGAGAACTTACACCTATCACCTGACCTCGGCGGTGACCTGGGCGACCTATCTCAAGACCTTCAAGTACATGATCCTGGTGTGGGCCTTCTGCACTGCGATTGGCTTCACGGTGGCCTATTTCCTGGCCTTCCACGTGCACACGCTGACGGCGCAGGTCGCGCTGTTTCTGCTGTGCACGACCCCGTTCTGGACCTCCAACATCATCCGCATGATCTCGTGGATCCCGTTTCTCGGGCGCAACGGCATCGCCAACTCCACCCTGATCAACCTCGGCATCGTCGACAAGCCGTTGGAATATATTCTCTATTCTGATTTCGCCGTCGTGCTGGCCTTCGTCCATCTCTATGCGCTGTTCATGGTGGTGCCGATCTTCAACACCATGATGCGCATCGACAAGTCGCTGATCGAGGCGGCGCGCGATGCGGGCGCCAGCGGCTTTCAGATCCTGCGCCACGTGATCATTCCGCTCGCCAAACCCGGCATCATGATCGGCTCGATCTTCGTCGTCACGCTGGTGATGGGCGACTTCATCATCGTGCACCACATGTCGGGCGGCCAGTCGGCCTCGGTGGGGCGGCTCATCTCCAACGAAATCAGCCTGCTGCAATACCCGGCAGCCGCCGCAAGCTCGGTCGTGCTGCTGTGCACGGTGCTCATCATGATTGCGATCATGCTGCGCTTCGTCGATATCCGGAAGGAGCTTTGAGATGAAACCGCGCTCCAGATCCTTCTACGTGCTGGCAGCCTTCTTCGCGCTGTTCGTTCTGTTTCTCTACGGGCCCATCGTCACCATCGGCATCCTGTCCTTCCAAGGGCCGGAGGGTGGGCTGACCTTCCCGATGCGCGGGGTGTCGCTGCACTGGTTCTACGATCTCTTCCAGCAGCAGGCGGTGGGCGACATCTGGGGCGCGTTCCGCCGCTCCTTCGCACTGGGGCTGATGGTGATGGTCGTCACCGTCGTCTTCTCGGTGATGGGCGCCTCGCCTTCCGCAATCGCTTCCGCGGCCAGACGGTGCTGTTCTACCTGATCATTCCCTCCATCCTGGTCTCGCTCGGCGTCGGGCTGATCTTCAACATTCTCGATCTCGACGTGCACTGGGCAACATCCGGTTTCGGCTCGCAGCTCACCTGGACGCTGCCCTTCGGCCTGCTGATCATGTTCGCGGTCTTCAACCGGTTCGACAAATCCTATGAAGAGGCCGCACGCGATCTTGTAGCGACGCCCTGGCAGACAGTACGCCACGTGGTATTGCCGATCATCGGACCGATGCTGATCGGCGTCGCCCTCTTCGGCTTCACACTGTCCTATGACGAATTCGCGCGCACGCTGCTGACGGCGGGATCCTACAACACCCTGCCGCTGGAAATCTTCGGCATGACGACGAACGTCACCTCGCCAGTGCTCTATGCGCTGGGCACGCTGACAACGCTGTTCTCCTTCCTGATCATCGGCATCTTCCTGACGATCGCCGTGGTGCTCAGGGTGCGGCGCGCGCGCCAGGCATCGGATGTCAGTAAGGGAATGATGTGATGCAGGTTCTCGTCATAAACTCCAGCTCGACCGCGACGATGACGGAGGAAATCGCGGAAGCCGCGCGGCTTGCCGCTAGCCCGCGCATGGCGATCACCGCGGTCAATCCGCAAGACGCGCCCCCGGCCATTCAGGGGGCGGCCGATGGAGACGCCGCGCTGCCCGCCCGCCGTCTGCGAGCTGTTTGAACGGATGCTGGCGGGGCCGGTGCAGTTCGATGCGGCGATCATCGCCTGTTTCGACAATGTCGGGCTGAAGGTTCTCAAGAAGACAAGCCCGATCCCGATTATCGGTATCAGCGAGGCGGCCTTTCACGTCGCCACGCTGCTGGGACCACGCTTTTCCGTGGTCACCACACTCGATGTCTCCATCCCGATCATCGAGGAGAACATCGCGACATACAGTTTTTCCGACCAATGCGCCCGCGTGCGCGCAGTGGGCGTGCCCGTGCTGACCGTGGGCGGGGCGGATCACGGTGATCCCTGAATCGCGGAAGAAATCCGACACGCGGCAAAGGAGAACGATTGCCGCTCGATCGTGCTCGGCTGCGCGGCCATGGCGAGCCTTGCGCACACGCTCAGCCACGATATCGGCGTACCGGTGATCGATGGGGTTGCGGCGGCGGTGAAACTCGTCGAAACGCTGCTGGATCTCACTCCGAAGCACTAGGACACGCCTCTTCCCGTGACAGTGTAAAATCCTCTAAGGTCGAGGCCGAACCGGCTCGGGAGAAGCCGGCGGAACCTGGGAGGACTTCATGGATCTTGGCGCACGGCTCAAAGGCCGCCGCATTCTCATCACCGGTGCCTCGAGCGGGCTCGGGGCTCATTTCGCCCGCCTTTGTGCGGCCAACGGCGCGCGCGCTGCGGTTGCCGCGCGGCGAATGGACCGGCTGGAAGAGCTGGTCGAGGATCTGCGCGATGCAGGTGCGGCGGAGGCAATCGCGCTGCGGCTCGACGTTTCCGACGAGACATCGGTGCGCAACAGCTCGGCGACCGGGACGATGGGCGGGCTGGACACGCTGATCAACAATGCCGGGATGGCGAGCGAGAGCCTGTCGCTTGACCAGACCAGCGAGGATTTCGACCGGGTTCTCGATGTGAACCTACGCGGCGTCTGGCTGATGGCGACGGAAGCCGCTCGCTACTGGCGCGAAAGCGCGACGCCCGGCGCCATCGTCAACATCGCCTCCGTGCTCGGCCTCCGCGTCGCCGTCGGCGTGGCGCCTTACGCGATATCCAAGGCCGGGGTCGTCCAGTTGACCAAGTCGCTGGCGCTGGAGCTGACGCGCTTCAACGCGATCGCGCCGGGCTATTTCGCAACCGAGATCAACGAGGGCTTTTTTCGGCGATCCGCGCGGCGCGGTGATGATGGTGATGATCAAGCGCATTCCCATGCGACGTATCGGCGATCTGCCGGAACTCGATGCCCCCTTCGAATTGCTGGCAACCGACGCCTCCTCCTTCATGACAGGAGCCGTCATTCCCGTCGATGGCGGCCATCTGGTCAGCACGCCCTGATCCCGCACTCCCCGCCTTTTCCTTGAAGGACGATCACGATGGATTTCACGCTCGATCCCCGTCACGAGGAGCTTCGCGCACGGGTGCGCACTTTTGTGACCGAGCATCTCCTGCCGCTGGAAGCCGATCCGGCGAGTTTCAACGAATTCGAGAACATACGCCTGCCGCTTCGCGACGAGATGCGCGCAAAGGCCCGCGAGGCGGGCCTGTGGGCCCCGCAAATGCCGCAGGATCGCGGTGGGTTGGGACTTTCCATGGTCGGTCAGGCCACCTTTTACGAGGAAACCAACCGCTGCGTCTTCGGCCCCTCGGTCTTCAATTGCGCGGCGCCCGATGACGGCAACATTTGGCTTCTGGAAACGGTGGCCCGCGAGGACCAGAAGACCCGCTGGCTGCAACCCATCGTGGCGGGCGAGGTGAATTCCTCCTTCGTCATTACCGAACTTCACCCCGGCGGCGGCTCCGATCCCGGCATGATCGGGACTCGGGCGGAACGACACGGCGATGTCTGGAAGATCTACGGTCACAAGTGGTTCATTTCGGGGGCGGCAGTCGCCAAACACTTCATCCTGATCGCGCGCACCGACGACAACCCGGACGAGAAGCGCCGCCACCTGACCGCCTTCCTGTTCCACCGCAACCAGTCCGGCTGGCGGATTGTACGCCGGATCGAAAACATGGGACCGGACGAGCACGACGGCGTCTGCGAGCTGGAATTCGATGGACTGGAAATTCCCGACGGCGACCGCCTGATGGAGATCGGCGACGGACTGAAGGTGACGCAGATCCGCCTCGGCCCTGCCCGGCTGACCCATTGCATGCGCTGGCTCGGCCTGGCCAAGCGGGCGACGGAGATTGCGCAAGCCTACGTCTCGAAACGCGAGGGTTTCGGCCTTCGACTGTCGGAACGCGAATCCGTCGATCTGGCGCTGGGCGAAGTGGCGCACAAGATCCAGATCGGGCGGCTTCTGGTGATACACGCGGCCTGGAAAATCGATCAGGGCGAGCGGGCGCGCAAGGAAGTTTCCCGCGCCAAGATCCACGTGGCAGATACGTTGCACAAGGCGATCGACACCGCGATCCAGCTCAACGGCGCGCGCGGCTATTCCAAAGACACGATGCTGGAATGGATGTACCGCTACGCCCGCTGCGCCCGCCTCGTCGACGGTGCTTCGGAGGTGCACAAGATGGTGCTGTCGCGCTTCCATGCGCAGGAAGGCGACGGGTACTGGAGCTGGGGGTAGAGCGCGGCTGCGGGTTGCGGCGACGACTCCCTCTCCCATGGGGAGAGGGTTGGGGTGAGGGGTATCGGACTGTCTAGGATACGGAGATATCTCCGCCCCTCACCCGGCGCATTCGCGCCGACCTCTCCCCATGGGAGAGGTGATTTCGGGGGCTCTCGGACTTTTCCATTCTGCCGCTTGCCCGTGCATTCTCCTTCCGTCATTACCCGGACTTCGCCGGGTAATGACGGAAGGAGGGGGCAAGGCGTAACGGCGACGTGGAGTGAGAAACTCACTCTGAATTCGCGTGCGCCCATTCTTCGCGAACAGAAGGCTCCGTTTCTTCCGCGCCGAGCACATTTCTTAGCCGACTAAATTCTTCAAGGGACACTAATCGCAACATCGCCCAGACGGCCATCCCGCGCACGTCCGCAGAAGGGTCATCAAGCAGCGCCCGCGCCTTTTCCGCCAGGGTAGGATCGCCGGAATTTCCGATCGCGATCAGGACATTGCGGATGAATCGATCGCGCCCGATGCGCTTGACGGGGGAGCCGGAGAAAAGCGCGCGGAAAGCTGCGTCATCCAGATCCGCGAGCTCCGCCAGACGTGGGGCTTCCAGATCCGCGCGGGCCTGAAGCTTCGCCTCGCGGGCGGTTGCCGCGAACTTGTTCCACGGACACGCGGCCAGGCAATCGTCGCACCCGTAGATCCGGTTGCCGATGACCTCGCGAAACTCATACGGGATCGGACCCTTGTGCTCGATGGTCAGATAGGAAATGCAGTGCCCGGCATCGAGCCGATAGGGCGAAGGGAAGGCCCTGGTCGGGCAGGCATCGAGGCAGGCCCGACACGAGCCGCAATGGTCCCTCTCCGGCTCGCCCGGCTCCAGATCGAGCGTGGTGAAGATCGAGCCCAGAAACAGCCAGGAGCCGAATTCGCGCGAAACAAGGTTCGTGTGCTTGCCCTGCCAGCCGAGACCGGCGGCACCGGCCAGCGGCTTTTCCATCACGGGTGCTGTATCGACGAAAACCTTCACGTCGGCCTGTTCGTCCGCCGCATCACCCTCTTTCGCCAGCGAGACGATCTGACCGGCCAGCGTCTTCAGCTTGCCCTTGATAACTTCGTGATAATCGTGGTGGCGGGCGTAGACGGAGATCGAGCCAACCTCCGGACGCTTGAGATTTTCCAGCGGATCGCGGTCGGGACCGTAATTCATGCCGAGCATGATGATGGAACGAACTTCCTGCCACAGCGCGCGCGGCGCGGCGCTCCTCGGTATCCGCCATCCAGACCATCGTGGCGTGATGACCGTCGCGCAGAAAGCGGGTAAGGCGCGCTGGTGCCTCGGGAATCGCATCGGGAGAGGTGATGCGGCACGCACCGAAGCCCAGTGCTGCCGCCCGCTCGGCTATAGTCCGTTTCAGCCGCACGCCGTGCTCTCCTCCGACCGCTCCCGTCAACCACAACTCAGGGCGCGGTTTGCTAGAAATCCAGATCCACATAGGTCGCGGCCGGGCGCATGCCGGGGATCGTTTCGGCAAGGAGCCCACGGAAACTCGGTCGCGATTTCACCCGTGCATACCAGGCTTTGGCGTTTTCGTCCTCATCCCACGGCACTTCGCCCAGATAATCGACGCACGACAATTCCGCCGCCGCCGCGATGTCGGCAAAGCTCAGCCGGTCGCCGCCAAGCCAGCGGCGCGAGGCGGCCAGATAGCCGATATAGCGCAGGTGATGGCGGATATTGTTGCGCGCGGCCCTGAGCGCCGCCGAATCGGGTTCGCCGCCGCCCGCCGATTTCGGCATTTCCAGCTTGTAGACCTTCTCGCGCACGAAATGGCCGATCACTTCCTGATCGAATTTCCCGAGGAACCAGTCGACCAGCCGACGCACTTCCGCCCGGCGTTCGGCATTGTCCGGCATGAGTCGCTTTTCCGGGATCATGTAGCCGCGCGTCTCGTCGAGATATTCCATGATCACGCCGGCGCCGCAGACCAGCGTGCCGTCGTTTTCCACCACCACCGGCACGGTGCCGGCAGGATTGATCAACAGGAAATCGCGGCGGCGCTGCCAGGGGAATTCGAGGTAGGCCTCGAAATTGACGCCATATTCGTGCAACATCAGACGCACAAAGCGCGAGGCGGGTGAGAAAGGATGGTGATATACGATCAACATGCGGGCTTCATATACTCGTGACGCGGTTTGTTGGGCCGCAGATCGATTGCCAACCTACCCATTCCGCGAAACCGGTAAACGGATCCTGAAGACGGTGCGAACGTTGCAGCAGGACCCACGTAACCCACAGGACCTTTATCCCGGCTATCCCGGCGCGGCGGCGTCATCGAACGTGATACGCTTACCCGTCCGTCGTCCCTCACACCCATCTTCCAGTCTCTTTCCAGTCATCAACGGACCGCAACTCCATGGATCAACAGACCATCTTCGAAGCGCTCGTGCTGGGCACGCTCGAAGGCCTGACCGAATTCATTCCCGTCTCTTCAACCGGCCATCTGCTGCTGCTCGGTCATTTCATCGGCTTCGAAAACCCCGGCAAGACCTTCGAAATGCTTATCCAGCTCGGATCGATCCTGGCGATCCTGTCGGTCTATTTCACCCGCCTGTGGGGGCTGGCCACATCTTTGCCGAGTGACCCGCGCAGCCGCTATTTCGTCGCCGGGATCCTCGTCGCCTTCATGCCCGCGGCGGTCATCGGCTTTCTCGCCCATGACTTCATCAAGACAGTGCTGTTCGAATCACCCGCGCTGATCTGCACGACGCTGCTGATCGGCGGGATCATCCTGCTGTGGGTCGACCGGTTCGACCTCAAGCCACGCTACCATAATGTCACACAGTATCCGATGCGCCTCTATCTCGGCATCGGCCTGTGTCAGTGCCTGGCGATGGTTCCGGGCGTCTCGCGCTCCGGCTCCACCATCGTCGGCGCCCTGTTGATGGGAACCGACAAGCGCTCGGCGGCGGAATTCTCCTTCTTTCTGGCGATGCCGACCATGGCCGGCGCCTTCGCCCTCGATCTCTTCAAGGACCGTCACGCCATCACCTTCGACGATGTGGCGATCATCGGGGTCGGCTTCGTCACCGCGTTCATCGCCGGAGTCATCGTCGTGCGCTGGCTGCTCAACTACGTCTCCCGCCACAGCTTCTCGCTGTTCGCCTGGTGGCGTATCATCGTCGGCTTGGCCGGGTTCGCCGGTCTCTATGCGCTCGACTGACGGGGCGTAGACGGCAAATAAAATGCGGCAGGGCCGCCGGGCCCTGCCGCATAAAGATGTCGCAAAAAAGACGAAACCGAATCACGGAGCCCCTCGGGCGCCAGAGCGATCCGGTCTCGCCGACTATCGGGACAGCCTATTTCGCGTGATAGGCGGAATCGAACTGGCCGTGAACGCGGAAGCGCCAGAGATAGGTCAGCAGGATCGCCGCCATCGTCACCGGCGCGATGCCCAGCCCGTCCAGCGTATGCCCGGCCTTCACGGCCTCTTCGCTCACCACATTGTCCGTCTCGAGCAGGCGAACCTGATCGACCGTCAGGAGCGGCTTCGGCAGCACCTGCGCGACGCGCGCGATCGCCCGGGCAAACCCGAAGGGCAGAGAGATCAGCAGCCGCTTGCGCGCCGTGATCTCCAGCATCTGCTTCATGCATTCCTTGAAGCTCTTCACCTGCGGACCGCCGATCTCGTAGACGCCATCAGCTTCCGCCCCGCCCTCGACCGCGCGGGCGACCGCTTCGGCGACATCGCCGACGAAGACCGGCTGGAATTTCGTCTGGCCGCCGCCTATCAGCGGCAGGAACGACGAGATCCGCGCCATGGAGGCGAAGCGATTGAAGAAATCATCCTCGGGATCGAACAGAACGGAAGGCCGCATGATGACCGCCTCCGGCACAGCCTCGCGCACCGCAGCTTCACCCGCAGCCTTCGAACGCGCGTAGCCGGAGGGCGAATTTGCATCCGCCCCGATGGCGGAGACATGGACGACGTCGGTGATGCCTGCATCGCGGCAGGCCTCGGCAACGGCGCGTGCGCCGAAGGCCTGGACGGCATCGAAGGTCTATCGACCACCTTCGGCAAGGATGCCGACGAGATTTACGACCGCATCCGCCCCGGCGACCGCATGGTCGAGCGACTGGGGATAGCGCAGATTCGCCTGGACGGCGTGAATCTGGCCGATAATGTCGAGCGGCTGGAGATGGAAGGCGAGATCAGGACGCCGCACCGCCACACGCACCCGCCAACCACGCTTTGCCAGCGCGCGAACCACATAGCGGCCCAGGAAACCGGAGCCGCCAAATACCTTCACGAGTTCGCCGTTGAGCGGAGTGGTCATTATCACTCCCTTGCTGTCAGCCCACCGCATGCCGCACGAAACCGGCCCCGGCCGCCGTACCTCCCGGCGGTCTGTCGGCTGTCGAAGTCCCCGTTTTACCCCTAGGCGCCGCAGGGGGGACCGGACGGTCCCGCCAATACTGTTTTCCGGCGCCAGGACAAAGACTTCGACCACGCGGCGTTTTCCACATTCCTCATACTGCCTCGACGCCGATCTGTGAAGTAAGCAGGAGACTTGACGCCATATGCCGCGCGCCGCGCGGGGGTGAAAGAGGCATTTTCAAACAGGATGTTGAAAAGGGTACGATTGTCCCGTTGGAAGTGATTGACAAGCCGCGGCGGTGTTCGTATGTATCGTCGCCATCGGCCCAGGTGGCGGAATTGGTAGACGCGCTAGCTTCAGGTGCTAGTGCTCGAGAGGGCGTGGAGGTTCGAGTCCTCTCCTGGGCACCAAATTCCGGTTTCAGACGGACTGCCACAGTCGGAAATTCTCGGAAAAGCTTCTGTTCTCCGGAGCTTTTTCGTATCTGGGGTCCGTCAGGATCTGTCCCTCATCTGCAGTACTCCCCAACACCTTCACCGAGTACCCAACGTCGTAGCGGCGTTGAAAGTGAGACGGCATTCGCAGCATCGGATCCGACTCAAAACGAACCAGGATTCGTCATGGCCGAGAGACAGTTCCGCTCGGCCCGCTGACCGGTTCAAGACCGTGGCGACAGGCCGATTGCGTCATCGGCGAACAGAAGATTTCGGCAGGGCTTCGGACACGCATGCCTTCCGGCGACACTTGGTAAAGAATACATCTGACGGATCAACGCCTGGAGTCAATTCAGATTCGCGACACGGTCGACAAGAGGCAACTCGGATACTGCATTTCTTCTTAGTTGCGAAAGAAGATCACCCAGATCTTCTGCCCTTTTCCGATCCAGATTGATGATTTTCATTGCAGCTGCGGCTGAGGATAAACACGAAAACAATTGCGTCATCTTGCCCGATAACATCGCTCGGCATTTTTTGAATATTGACTTGAGGACGTCAGTTCTGACCACCTATTGATTGCATCCGGTGTTCCCCCTGCCCGAGGCGGATATGAACGGCGATTGGCAAGTCGAATTCAGAGCGTTGCGGTATTTCGCCTGCGTGGCCGAAGATGAAGAGCTTCACGCGCGCGGCAAACCGGCTCCGGATCGCCCAGCCCGCGCTCAGCCGCTAGGTCAAGAAATTCGAGGACGATCTCCAGGTTCAGCTCTTCGTCCGCAATGCCCGCGGCGCAGAACTGACGGAAGCCGGCGAGATTCTGCTCCGGCGCGCCTACCTGATCTTCAATCAAGTGCAACAGACCCACGACGACGTCACCCTCTATGCCAGCCGACCCGCAGGCGTCGTCTCCGTCGACATGCCGCCGACCCCCGGCGAGTTCATCGCACCGCGACTGCTGGAACGGACAAAGGAACGCTATCCGGATATCGAACTCCGCTTCGTGGAGGGCTTCAGCGGCGAGCTGAAACAGAAGCTGAGCAACAACGAAATCGGCGTGGCCGTGATGCACGACCCCACGCCCCGGGAAGACATCCGCATCAGCGAGCTTCTGGTTGAAAGCCTTTGCCTCGTCGGCAAGAAGGGAAAGCTCAACAAGACCGAATACACGCTTGCGGAGGCCAGCAGCTATCCGCTGATCCTGCCAAGCCGTCCCAATTTCCTGCGCATCCTGATCGACGAACACGCAGAACAGCTCAACCTTCCGCTGAACATCATCACCCGGTCCGACGGCATCGGGCACACGAAGTCGCTGGTCAGATACGGGCACGGGTTCACCATCCTGACCTACGGCGCGATCATTTCCGACGTGCAGCGCGGAGCGCTGGAAGCCGCCCCCATTCGCGACCCGGAAATGAACTGGACGCTTTGCGTGGCGATGCGCACCGACCAGATCCAGAAAATGATGCTGGCGGTGATCGAGGAGCTTATCCAGGACGTGGTCCAGGAGCTCATCTCGACGGGCATCTGGAGGTAAGCTATGCCGCTCAGGCATGAAAAATATTCTTCTATTATATTTGAATTATATCTCCCGATCTTTTCAATCGGGCTCGTCTCCGGCATCGGGTTAGGGAAGCCCGGTTGCCATTCTGAATACAGGGCGCTGAAAGAGGCGCCATGGGAGGAAACATGACTGGACTTCCGCGCCGCGGGTTCCTCGGATCCGCAGCTCTCGGACTGGGCATGCTTGCAGCAGCCTGGACGACAGAAGCCGCCGCTGACACCTACAAATGGATCACCTTCAAGCCGCAAGGCGCCGGTGATGCGCAGTCGATCTCGACGCAATGGTTCGTCGACGAGTTCAAGAAGCACACCGACGGTAAGCACGAGATCGAAGTCTTCTGGGGCGGTAGCGTTGCCAAGACCCACGAGATCCCGGATTCTCTCGCCGCAGGCGTCGGCGACTTCGGCGATATCGTCACGCCCTATTTCCCGGACAAGTTCCCGCTGAATAACGCCGTGGGCTTCTTCATTCCGCAGCCGAAGTCGACGATGGAAATAGCCGAGCTGATGGAAGTCTGGCACAAGAAATACCCGCAGTTCGATCAGGAGCTGACCAGCCAGAACCTGAAGGCCATCGGCTATCGTCCGCTGGAATCCTACGGCCTGCTGTGCACGTCGCTGATCCACTCGGTCGCCGATCTCGAGGGCAAGCGGATCCGCACCTATGGCTTTGCCTATCCGGCTCTGGTGTAAGCGCTGGGCGCAACCCCGGTTTCCATCGCGACGTCGGAAGCCTACGAGGGCTGGAACGAAACATCCTCGATTGCACCCCGATCGGCCCGGCTCTGGCGCATGGCTGGAAATACGATGAAGTGGCTCAATACTATATCGAGATTCCGCTGGAGGGGCCTCCTTCGGCCACCTGATCGCCATGAACCTCGACACCTACAATTCAATGGACGATGAGACGCGCGCCGTCGTCGATTAGCTCGGCAAGGACGACGCCAAGGCCTATTTCGACGAACTCGACAAGATCATTGCCGAAGTCCGCGCCGGATGGCCGGAAAAGGGCGTTCAGGTCATCAAGTTCCCCAAAGAGGAACTGACCGCGGTCATCAGCGACGAGCGTATCCAGAACGTGCGCAAGGAGTGGATCTCCCGTGCAAACGCCGCCGGAGTTCCGAGCGCTGAAATCGTCAAGGAACTGAGCTTCTAGCACTCGCCCTCTCCGAATTGGGCTCGGGGGCGGTTCCTGCCCCCGTCTCTCCACTCCCCATCGATCTTGGGGGCGGACAACGCCCCCGTCATTTTCGGAGACATCGCAGATATCTATGTTCGAAAGAATCTGGCGTGGTTACGGCAGATTTCTTCGTTGGTGCGGGCATATCGCGGGTTTCACCACCTTCGCAATGATGTTGCTGGTGATCGCGAACGCCACCTCCCGCTTCTTTTTCAGCGCGCCGGTCTGGGCGCCTTCGAGCTGACCGAGTCCATGCTGACGGTGCTGATCTTCCTGTCGCTCGCGCTCACGCATTTCGAAGGCGGCCATATCCGCGTGGTGCTGCTGACCCACCGCATGCCCCGCGGTTTCCGCAAGGCTGCGAACCTGTTCGCGCTGCTCGCCGGAGCCCTCTTCTTTGCCTGGTGCGCGCAAGTCGCCTGGGGCTACACCATGAAGTCTTACCTCATCAACGAGCAGCAGTGGGGCACCGTTCGCTACCCGCTCTACCCCATCAAGTTCGTGGTTTTCTTCGGCCTGACGCTTCTCGCGATCCAGTATGTCCTCGGATTTGTTCGCGAAATACTCATCACCAAGGACCATGAGGAGTTGGGCCTGTAATGACCGATCTTGAAATCGGCCTCGTCGACATCGTCGCGCTGTTTGCGGCCATCCTGCTCGGCGTCAACGTCATGGTCGGCCCTCGGCGCGGTCGGCGCAGCGGGCCTTGCGGCAATCGTCGGCGTCAAGGGCGCCACGGCCATGCTCTCCACGGTGTTTTTCGACACCACTCACAGCTTCCATTTTTCCGTCATTCCGCTGTTCCTGCTGATGGGCTTCTTCGCCATGCGCGCCGGGCTCAGGGAGGATATGTTCAAGGTCACCAGCAAATGGCTGGGGAACCTCAAGGGCGGACTAGCCATCTCCACGACCATCGGTCGCGGCGGCCTTTGGATCGAGCGTGGGCAAGGCGACGGTCTTCACCAAGCTGGCTCTGCCGGAAATGTTGGCGCGCGGATACGACAAGAGCTTCGCATCGTCGTCCATCGCGATTGCCGGTACGCCGACGGTCGTGATCCCGCCGAGCGCGCTCGTCGTGGTCTACGGCATCCTGACGGATTCCAGCATCGGCGGCCTGCTCATCGCCGGCATCATCCCGGGGCTGGTCTTCGCGGTCATCCTATGCCTGGCGACCTACATCACCGTTCTGCGCAAGCCGGAACTGACTCCGCCCGCCCACACGGACGCGACCTTCAAGGAGAAGGTCTATTCTCTCCGGCTGGCGGACCCGCTGGTCCTCGTGATCGTGTGCATCATCGCAGGCCTCTATCTCGGCATTTTCACGCCGACAGAAGCCGGCGACATCGGCGCAGGCCTGACGCTGATCCTCGCCATCATCCGTCAGCGCGGGATCAAGGGCGTCAGGCTAAGCGAAACGATGCTCGATACCATCCGCACCTCGGCGATGATCTTCGCGATCATCATCTGCGCGCTGGTGTTCTCCAAGTTCCTCGCCCTCAGCGGTGTCGCCAATACGCTGGGCACCTTTCTGACGACGCTCGACGTCAACCGCTGGGTCGTGGTCTTGATCATCGTCGGCATCTATCTGGTGCTCGGCATGATGATGGATGGCCCAGCCCTGCTGGCGATCACGCTGCCGATCACCCATCCGGTGATGATGAAGCTCGGCTTCGATCCGATCTGGTTCGGCGTGTTCGTGGTCCTGCTCGTCGAGATAGGAGCCGGTCACGCCTCCGGTGGGGATCAACTGCTTTGTCGTGCAGGCGGCATCAGAAGGGCGCGTGCGCCTGGAAGACGTGTTCCGCGGGCTCATTCCCTATGTGCTCGCCGGGTTCCTGATGCTGCTTATGCTGTGTCTGTTTCCGCAAATCGCTCTGTTCCTGCCGCAGACGATGAAGTGAGGGACTGACATGAGCCTGAATGCTTCTCCGACCCGCGGGAGCGAACCGGATCTCGTTCCGCGGATCCTGCGCTCGACCCTGATGTCCCCCCTTCGGGCGAAAAGTGCGCATCGCAATGGATGTTCTCGGACTGTCGAAAAGTATCGAGATCGTCCCCGCCGATACCCGGGACGTGGACGATACGCTCCGGCTGCATAACCCGCTCGGCAATATGCCGTGCCTTCTGCTGGAAGACGGCACCGCGATTTACGACAGCCGGGTCATCCTGGAGTTTCTGGATGCCTGGACGGGCCGGAACATCCTCATTCCGCGCGACCCGATGGAACGGGCACTTGCCCTGTCCCGGGCGCCCCTGGCCGACGGTATCGGCGATGCGGCACTCCTGATGATCTACGAACATCGCTTCCGCGAGCCGGAGCAGGTCTCCGAGGTCTGGCTGAGCCATCAGCGCGGCAAGGTCGACCGGGGGTTTGCCGCCATCCGTGCCGATCTGCCCGATCCGAAAAAGACGGACATCGTCTCCATCAGTCTGGCCTGCGCGCTCGGCTATCTCGACTGGCGCAAGTCGGTGGAATGGCGCAGCCGTTTTCTTGATATCGCGGCCTGGCTTGAGGATTTCGCAGCCGCCGAACCTGCCTTCAACCGCACCCGTCGACCGGACGAGGCAAACACATGACCCGCATCCCCCCCTCTCGACCAGGAAAATCTGAGCCCCCGTCAAAGGGAAGTCTACGAGGACATCGCCTTCGGCCCGCGCGGACGCGTGCGGGGCCCTCTGGCCGTCTGGCTCAACCGCCCCGACCTTTGCCGACAGAGCCCAGGCACTGGGGCGCTACTGTCGATACGACAGCAGTCTTCCCCAGCGCTTGTCGGAACTGGCGATCCTTGCGACCGCCCGCGTCTAGATGTCGGAATTCGAGTGGGCCGCCCACAAGCAGATCGCGCTCAAGGCCGGGATTTCGCAGAACATCGTTGAAGCGATCCGCACCGGCCGCACGCCCGTCTTCACCGCAGCGGACGAGATCTATGCCGAAGCTGTCGAGGTGCTCAGATAGGACGCGGTCGTCGATCTGACGGGACTGCTCGGCTACTACACGCTGATTTCCATGACGATCAACGTGTTCCAGATACCGCCTCCCGACGGACTTGCTCCGGAACTCGAATAGCGATTTCCGCTCCCATCGCGCATTCGTACCGTTTTTACATGAGGCCAGCCTTGAACTCGGCTCCGATCACCTTTCATCCTGCCCCGCGCAAACCGTCCTTCGTCATGCCGAAGGACGCCTGCGATACCCATTGCCATGTCTTCGGAACGGCCGCGCGCTTCCCCTACTCCGCGCAGAGCAAACTGCAACCGGGCGATGCGCCCAAGGAGAAACTGTTTGCGCTTCACGACATGATCGGCATCGAGCGCTGTGTCGTGGTGCAGTCGGGCGTCCACGGCTTCGACAATGCGGTTTCCGCCGATGCGATTGCCGCTCGTCCCTGCAAGTATCTCGGTATTGCCCTGCTGCCCGCCGACGTTTCAGACGACGAGATCGCTCGGCATCACGACATGGGCTTTCGCGGCATCCGCTTCAATTACATGGCGCACCTGACCGGCGGCGCCTCGATGGACGAGTTTCTGCGTCTCGCCGACCGCCTGGGGCGTTTCGGCTGGCACCTGCAGATCCACATGGACAACGAGCTGATCGCGGAAAAGGCGCCGGGACTGGCGAAGGCGAGCGTGCCGGTTGTGATCGATCATATCGGCCGCATCGACGCCTCTCTCGGCATGGATCAGGCGCCGTTCAACGCACTGCTCGGCCTGATGGAAAACGATCACATCCTGGTCAAGGTCTCAGGCTGCGAACGCGCCTCCCGCCAGAACCCGCCCTATGCCGACGCTGTGCCCTTCGCGCGCAAGCTGGTCGATGAATATCCCGACCGGGTGCTGTGGGGCACGGACTGGCCGCACCCGAATTTCCGCGCAGATCCGCCCGATGACGGAGATCTGATGGATCTGATCCCTGAGATCGCGCCGACCGTGGAATTGCAGCAGGCGTTTCTGGTCGACAATCCGCTGCGTTTCTACAAGTTCGAGGCGTAAGGAGGGCCCCGTGGCTGGAAGACTTCAGGACAAGGTTGCCATCGTCACCGGTGCCGGCTGTGTCGGTCCCGGTTGGGGGAATGGGTGAGCGGTCTCCGTCCGGTTCGCTGAGGAAGGCGCGAAAATCTTCGCAGTCGATCTCAATCCCGACGCGCTCAAGGAAACCAACGAGCGCACGGAAGCCGTCGGCGGAGAGATCGTCGGCCATATCTGCGACATCACCGACGGAGATGCGGTTGCGGACATGGCGAAGGCCTGCGTCGCGCGTTTCGGCACGGTCGATATCCTGATCAACAATGTCGGCGGTTCGGCCAAGGGCGGGCCGGTCGAAATGAGCGAGGAGATCTGGAACAAGCAGATCGACTTCAACCTGAAGAGCGTTTTCCTGACCTGCAAGAACGTGCTGCCGATCATGGAAGCCAAGGGCAAGGGCGCCATCGTCAACACCTCCTCCACCTCCGGCCTGCGCTGGACCGGAGCGACGCAATCGGCCTATGCCGCGACCAAGGCGGGCGTGATCCAGTTCTCCGAGGTGGTGGCCGTCGAATATGCGACCAAGGGCGTGCGGGTGAACACAGTCGTCCCCGGCCAGTTGCACACGCCGATGGTCGAAGCCCGGCGTGCCGGGGGCGATGTCGATGCACTCCTGAAAACGCGCCTTGCCCGCATCCCGCTCGGCTTCATGGGCGACGGTCGCGACACGGCCAACGCAGCCCTGTTCCTTGCCTCCGACGAAGCGCGCTTCATCACCGGCACGGAAATCGTCGTCGACAGCGGCATGACGGCTCACTGCGACCAGCCATAGCCAGGCGTCCGCCGTGGCCGCGCTCCGCCTTTCTTCTCGTCGCTCGTCTGGACGTAATTTGCCAGGCCGTGTCCTCCGGCGACTAGCTTTGCCCCGGCACGGCAGCTAGCCCTGACTGGATGAAAGTCTGGATCGTAGAGAAATGCCTTTGGACACAAACATGTTGATGGCCGCGCCAACGAGAATGACGGAACAGCCGACAAAATACAATATATACAATTATTTTCTTCAAATAAGGCAGAACTGCGAAGAAATAATTCCGATCCAGAAGACATATTCACCTTCTGAAATAAATTCAGCATCACTAGATCGGCCAAACCATGAGAAAGACCGAAAATTTTCTCAATATCTCATAAAAAATTATATAGTTAAAAATAACTATGAATGAGCAACCTCAAGCATGTTGTGGATTTCGATGTCATATCGAGGCCGCATGGATTTCCGACACGCATCCCGCCTCTGCGTGAGAAGGAGAGGTCATGCCGGGTTCACGTCCCGTCGGGGGCGAGAAAACGGCCGGAACGGGGATCGCTCCCCATTCCGGTCAGGTTCAGGCAAGAACCGTCTTCAATCGCGACAGCCCGTCGAGAAGCGTGCTGCGCGGACACGCCATATTCAGGCGGATGAACCCGTCTCCCGCGGTGCCGTAGGCGGAGCCCGTGTTGATCCGAATCCGTCCCTTCGTCTCCAGCTCCTGCGAGCTCTTGCCCAGCGATCAACAGTCGATCCAGGCGAGATAGGTCGCTTCCTGGTCGATCAGATGCAGATGGGACAGCTCATGGGCCAAGAAGTCGGCGACCGTCAGATAATTCTCGTGGACATAGGCGTTCAGCTCCTCCAGCCAGGGTTCGCCTTCGTTATAGGCGGCGATCGTCGCCTCCACCCCAAGCGGATTGACGTTCGAGACCTCATGCACGTTCAGGGCCCTGTCGACGCGCGCCCTGAGATCGGGATCCGCGATGACGATATTGGCAAGCTGCAGGCCGGCAATGTTGAACGTCTTGCTCGCCGAATTGCAGGTAATCGAGCGGACATTGAATTCGGACCCTAGCGCGGCAAAGGCGCAGTGCTTGTGCCCCGGATGGACGAGGTCGCAATGGATCTCGTCGCTGATCACGGTCACGTCGTGGCGAAAGCAAATCTCGCCGAGCCGTCGCAGTTCCTCCTCGCTCCAAGACCGCCCGACAGGATTGTGCGGATTGCACAGAAGCAGCACACAGGCATCCGGTTCGGCCGCCTTGCGTTCCAGATCCTCGAAATCCATTTCGAAGTAACCGTCGCGGTTGATCAACGGGTTCTCGAAAGCCTCGCATTCCATGTTGCGGATCGAGGAGAAGAAGCAATTGTAGACCGGCGTCTGGACAATCACCTTGTCGCCGGGTTTGGTCAGCGCGCGCAGGATGGCCGAGATCGTGTGCACGACGCCCGTCGTGCACAGCACCCATTCGCGGCTCGATCGTGAGACCGTGGCGACGCTGGAACCAGCTCGCCAGCGCCTCGTAGAAGGCATCGGGAACGCGGGCATAGCCGAAGATACCGTGCGCAACGCGCCGCTGCAGCGCCTCGATGACGGCCGGGGCGGTGCGGAAATCCATGTCCGCGACCCACATGGGCAGGTTTTCGGGATCGCCGGACACGTTCCATTTGAAGGAATCGGTGCCATGGCGGGGAATGACTGTGTCGAAAGCGTAGGTCATGCTTCAGGCTGCGTTGTGACGATCCGTTTCGATCTTGCAAAGGTTCGGATCGATACAGTTCTCGTCGATGCTGCGGGCATGGATCCGTCCCCCTCTCGGGTTCTTCACACTGGGGATCGCGGTGATCACATCCACCTGCACCGTCGAATATTTCGAAGGCGAGGTCGGTTTCGTCCATGCGGCAGTTTTCCATCACGAATCCCGAGGCATAGCACAGGGGCTGCTCGCCGCGGACGGCGCAATTCACCAGTCGCAGATTTTTCGAATGCCAGCCGAGATATTCGCCGTCGAGAACGACGTCATGGATGGTGACGTTTTGCGAGCCCCAGAAGGCATCCTTGGAGGAAATCTCGCTGTTGCGGATCACGATATTGCGGACATCCTGAAACGAGTAGTTGCCGGCGAGCTTCATTGCGTCGATCTCGATGTCGGCACCGTTCATGAAGACATAGTCCACACCGCTCAGATCCACATTGCGCAGGCGGACGTGATCGCAGTTCCACAGCGTTTCGGCCGCATTGGGGAAGGACGAATTCTCGATCGTGAGATGCGAGATGCACCGGAACATCTTCGGCGCCTCGACCCGGCAATCGCGCATGGTGAGATTGCGCGCATACCAGATGGCGGCACGGGCGTAGACGGTGAAAAGACAATCCTCGATGGTCACGCATTTGCTGTGCCAGAAAGGGTACTTGCCCATGAATTCACAATTGCGTGCGCGAATGTCAGCACTGTGCTCGAATGTCAACACTGTGCTTCAGGGCGGATTCACCAGGATAGAAGCGGATATCCTCCAGTTCCGCATCTGTCAGCCCGAAAAGGGGGCGCTCGCCCTCGTAAAAGCGGTTGCGCAAACGGATCATGGTGTCGGCAGCATCGGACATCGAAAGGCTCATTGCTCGGATGGATTGCCATTGCCGTCATCGGGCCGGAAACAAGCGGGCTCTCCGGCCACGGGAGACAAGGCCACCCGCCTCACTCGGGGCGCAGGCTCGGCAATCTGGAAAATCGTGAGAGCGGACCATAATCGCCGGGCCCCGGGCGGGGTATCGGCGCAAAATGACATGCCGGGCATGAACGCCACTCATGAATGACGTCCCCTCACCTCACCGGGTTAGTGCGGTCGCTGGCGTTCCTAGTCGGCTTTCTCGATCCTCAAGGGATATTCGCCGCGCACCAGCAACGGATCGACGGGACCGTCCAGTCGCCCGAGCCGCACGAGGCCCGGAGCATAGCTGTAATCGCGATAGAAGAAGACGATGTCGCCCCAGGGCGCGTAGTAGCAGAAGTCCCCGGCGCGCCCGTCGGAGAAATGGCCGCTGCCGCCCAGTTCCAGCTTGCGCGGCGGATAGGCGATCTTCTCGTTGCTGGAATAGTCCTCGATGGACAGATCGAGCGGCAGAAGGGAGAAGAGATCCCGCGCCGGCCGACTGTCATTCAGTGTGACGGTGAATTCCTGATCTGCGAAGCGGCAGAGAATACGCATCCGAACCTCGGTTTCCTGGGCCCAAAGCCCCTTCGGTGCAACAATGGGCGCCAGAGCGCTGCCCAGAACAAGACGGCGCGAACATCTGCCGCCTAACCTTGAAGGTTCCCCTCACCCCATTCTTGCGCGCCTCTTTTCGTGTGACATCACCCGAGACGACAGTGCCATTGTCGACACATCGGCAAACGGGACCGAGGCCGTCGGCTGGATCCATTTCGCCGGACGTCGCAAACGCGGGAAGCGGCGAGGTTCCGGGTCGGGCACTCAGTTTTTTGCTCGCGGAGTGATGTAGATATTGGCGGGCGGGCAACTATCCCTCGTGCGCCACTGCCATTGATGAGCGAGGTTCATCGATCAGGCGTTTGCGCAATCACGTTGCGGGATCCGCACAGCGCCGAGGCATCTTGCCCGCAGGCGAGACACCGCGACGGTTGGCAGGGCCCCGGGGTTCTGGCATACACGGGACCGACGCACCGGGGAGCCATATTCCCAAGGGCTTTCTTTTTTCGATTCCAGTGAGACATCCCGAATGACCATCCGCCTGCACAAGGGTGATTTGCCCTCTCTCGACGCCTATCCCGAGAAGGGCGCTGTTGCCGTCGACACCGAGACGATGGGCCTGCAGCCGCATCGCGACCGGCTGTGCGTGGTGCAGCTGTCGCTGGGCGACGGGTCGGTCGACGTGGTGCAGATTGCCCAGAGCCAGACGGAAGCCCCCAATCTTGCGCGTCTTCTGAGCGATCCAGACCGGGTCAAGATCTTCCATTTCGCCCGCTTCGACATCGCTGCGCTGAAGAACGGTCTGGGGATCGACACCAATCCGGTCTTCTGCACCAAGATCGCCTCCAAGCTGGTGCGCACCTATACCGATCGGCATGGCCTCAAGGATCTGGCGCGGGAACTCATCGGCGTGGAAATGTCCAAGCAGCAACAGAGCTCGGACTGGGGCGCCGAGGAGCTGAGCGAGGCGCAGCTCAACTATGCCGCGTCCGATGTGCTATATCTGCACGCGATGCGCAACGAGCTCGTGATCCGGCTGGAACGGGAAGGACGCACGGAGATCGCGCGGGCCTGCTACGAATTCCTGCCCACAAGGGCGGCGCTCGATCTTGCCGGGTGGTCCGAAGTCGATATCTTCGCCCATTCGTAAGGTCGGTTCGTGAGGCCCGGCACTCCGGTGCCATCTTGTCTTGTTCCCCTTGGCCGCGTTCGTCCGGTCACTTACGTTCTACAAGCGCCAGAATAAGGCCTATAAGGGTGCGCAAGCGTATTCCGTACCCACGCGAGATGGATCAGCGAACGGACCAGATCGGCCTGAACTCCGCTGAGGGAGTTGCCGCCGCCCAACCTTCCCGGCTCTGGAGTATGCAAAGCCCGGAACGGCGGGAGCGCGAGCGTCGTTCTGCGCGGCGCCATTCCACGCGCGTGCACTGGCTGAAGCGACTTCTGCCCGCCATCAGCGGACTGATCGTGCTGGGGGTCGTCGGCACGATGATGCTGCGCAACCTCCTGCCCGGGTTCGATATCGGCGCCGTCGACATCACGTCCGAAGGCATCGTCATGACCAATCCGGAGCTTTCCGGCCATGACGGTGACCGCTCCTACCGGGTGACCGCGAAGCGGGCGATCCAGAGCCTGATCAATCCAAAGATCATCAATCTGGAAGAAATCGATGCGCGGGTGAAACTGAGCCCCAAGGAATGGGTGGCGTTCACCGCGCCGCACGGCATCTATGACAGCGGTCGGGAACGGCTCAAGCTGTCGGATGGCATCAAGCTCGAATGGAGCCGCGGCTACCACGTCACGCTGAGTGGGGCGGAAGTCGACCTCAAGGACGGATCCATCCTGTCGGATGACACGATTCATGTGACATCCGATCAGGGAACCTTCAATGCCGGTCGGATCTCGGTTGCAGACAACGGCGAAAGCGTCCATTTTACGGACGGAGTAAAAATGACCCTTCACCCCGCCCGCATGAGCGACACGGCCAAAGAGGGAAAAGCCCGATGATCCGTATCCTGCCCATCGCAGGCATTCTGCTCGCTGCGGCTTTCGCACTCGTTCCACCCGCTGCCGCCCAGACCTTTTCCGACAGCTTCGCCGGTTTTGGATCCAATGACCGCGAACCGATCCAAATCGAGGCGAAGGAACTCAACGTCCAGGACAAGGACCACACGGCGCTGTTCGTCGGCGACGTGGTGGTGCGCCAGGGCGATGCCACGCTGAAGACCCAGCGCCTGAAGATCTACTATGCGGGGTCGGCGGCGGGCCAGGCGGTGCAGAGCCGGATTTCGTGCATGGAGGCGAGCGGCACGGTGCTGATCTCTTCCAAGGACCAGGCGGTGACCGGCGACCATGCCTCCTTCGACATGAACCGCGAGGTGCTGGTGCTGTCCGGCAAGGAAGTGGTGCTGTCGCAGGGCCCGAACGTGGTCGTGGGCAGTCAGCTTACCGTGAACCTGAAGACCGGCACGGTCGATCTCGAAGCCCCGCGCAAGGGACGCGTGAAAGTCCTGATCACGCCCAACAACCTTCGGGACAAGAACGCGGGTACGAACTGAATATCCGCCCATAATCTGCTCGAACCGGCGTGCAATCCGCTGCAGGACGTGCCTGTTGAATGTGCACAGCGTCTCGACAGGTTCGGACAAAGGCTTTACGAAAAGTCCTCCGGGCAGCCGCTACCGCCGGCCCCTGATCGAGACAAGAGCTCTTGAGACTTTTCCCTTTTCCGCTGCCGTTTTCCCGAAAGCGCCGTGCCGGTGCCGGGCTCGGTGATATCGGGTCCAGCGACGTCGGTTCAGGCGATCTCGGAGACGGCCGCGTGCCGGAGGCCGAAGGCGATGCGCTCATCGTCGAGAGCATCGGCAAGAGCTATCGGCGGCGGCGGATCGTCAAGGACGTCAGCCTGTCGGTTCGGCGCGGGGAAGCGGTCGGGCTGCTGGGCCCCAACGGCGCGGGCAAGACCACCGTCTTCTACATGATTACCGGCCTGATCCAGCCCGATCACGGTGCGATCCGTCTCGACGGATTCGATATCACGCGCCTGCCCATGTACAGGCGCGCGCGCCTCGGCATCGGTTACCTGCCGCAGGAAGCCTCGATCTTCCGGGGCCTGAGCGTGGAAGACAATATCCGCGCCGTGCTGGAGGTGGTGGAGCCGAACCGAAAGCGCCGGGCGGAAGAGCTCGATGCGCTGCTTGCGGAATTCGGCGTCACGCATCTGCGGAAATCCCCCTCCATCGCCCTGTCGGGCGGCGAACGGCGGCGTGTGGAAATCGCGCGGGCCCTGGCAAGCCGTCCGGCCTTCATGCTGCTCGACGAGCCCTTCGCCGGCATCGACCCGATCGCGGTCGGCGACATCCAGCAGCTCGTGCACCATCTCACCCAGCGCGGCATCGGCGTTCTGATCACCGATCACAACGTGCGCGAAACGCTGGGTCTGATCGACCGCGCCTACATCATCGCGTCCGGCAAAGTGCTCACCGAAGGACTGCCGCACGATATCGTGGACGACCCGGACGTGCGTCGACTGTATCTCGGCGAACAGTTCACGTTCTGAGATCGCGCGTCTGAGACTGCACTTCTGAGACCGGCCCTGTCCTGTCCGCATGTGCGATCGGGGCAGACCGCGGCACGGTTTCGCACCCCTTTCCTCCACATCTCCAGCGCGCAACACCGCAACCTCTCAGGATATTTGCTACCCTTGCGCCTGCTTTGCCTCCACCGTCATCCCCCTCTTATGCTTTCGACGGTTACGTCAGGGCCGTTTACACTTTGAACGAACCTCGCACGTAGTGTAAGAAAGCAAAAGTAAGAATTGAACCAGTTTACCGCAACAGAACCGCCAAGCGTCTATGGCCATCGCTCCCAGACTAGAGGTACGCCAGAGCCAGCCCCTGGTGATGACGCCGCAGCTCATGCAGGCGATCAATCTGTTGCAGCTCTCCAATCTGGATCTCGTCGCCTATGTGGACGCGGAGGTGGAGCGCAATCCGCTGCTGGAACGCGGCGAGAGCGAGGATGCACCGGGCTCTGCTCAGGATCAGGCCTCCGACCAAACCCGGGATCAGGGAGATACGGGCGGAGAGGGCAGACAGGAGGGCGCGGAAGGCTCTTCCGGTGACGGGAATAGGGGCTTGGGCGAACGGGCGGAAGGCTCGGACTGGATCGATACGCAGATCGAGCGCGAACCGGGGACGATCGCCGACAAGCTCGATACCGATTTCGAAAATGTCTATCAGGACGATTCGCAGCCCGGCCCGAGCGATCCGGGGGCGCTGGCCGGAGATCCGTGGCAACAGGGGACAAGCCGGGGGGCGACCTCCTCGGAAGGAAGGCTACAACCTGGAGAGCTTCGTCGCCGAGACATTTCGCTGTCCGATCACCTGCACGAGCAGATGGCTCTGGTGATCACCGATCAGCGGAGCGGGTCATTGCCGGGAACCTGATCGACAATCTGGACGAGGCGGGTTATCTGCGCGCCGATCTCGGCGAGATCGCCGAGCGGCTTGGAGCGGAGCCCGAGCAGGTGGAGAGCGTTCTGGGACGCCTGCAAACGCTTGAGCCCACCGGCGTCTTTGTCCGAGTGCCTGCGCCTGCAATTGCAGGAGAAGAACCACTTCGATCCCGCCATGGCAGCGCTTCTCGACAATATCGAGCTTCTCGCCAAACGCGATCTGTCCGCGTTGAAGAAGCTGTGCGGCGTGGATGACGAGGATCTGGCGGACATGATCCGCGAGATCAAGTGCTCAATCCGCGTCCCGGCAGCGCCTTCGGCGCGGGTGCTGGTTCAGCCGATGGTGCCCGACGTGATCATGCGTCCGACCGCCGACGGCGGATGGTCGATCGAACTCAACAACAACAACCTGCCCAAGGTTCTGGTCAACAAAACCTATTACGCCACCGTCCAGAAGACGGCGCGCAACAAAACCGAGAAGGCCTACCTGATCGATTGCCTGCAGACGGCGAACTGGCTGGTGAAGAGCCTCGACCAGCGCGCCAAGACCATCGTCAAGGTGGCGACCTAGATCGTGCGTCAGCATGACGCCTTCCTGACCCACGGCGTGCAGTATCTGCGCCCGCTGAACCTCAGGACCGTCGCCGATGCGATCGGCATGCACGAATCGACCGTCTTACGCGTGACCTCGAACAAGTACATGGCGGCGACGCGGGGGATATTCGAGTTCAAGTACTTCTTCACATCCGCAATCGCGTACCACCAGGGCGGGGACGCGCATTCGGCGGAAGCGGTGCGCCATCGCATCCGGCAGATGATCGATCAGGAAAGCCGGATGCGATCCTTTCCGACTACACGATCGTGAGTCTGCTCAAGCAGGCGGGCATCGATATCGCCCGGCGGACGGTGGCCAAGTATCGCGAGTCATTGCGCATCCCCTCCTCCGTACAGTGGCGGCGAGAAAAACGCGGATAAGACAGCGCGAACCCAAGGAAACGCTAGTGCGCAAAAACGCTTCGACAGTGCCAATTGACTTACCGGCATGGCCGACTTAGAAGTCCGGGCTCGTTCAATCGAGATTACCTCACGCGACAGAAGATGCGGCACAAGAAGGATGGTCGTGATATCCTTCGAACGCCGCGGCAAGCGGTCCGGGCTGACGGCACCTAAATACGGTTCGCCGCTCAAATCGACCCATACAACGTCAGAGGAACTCCATGACCTTGCAGATTTCGGGAAAGAACGTCGATGTCGGCGATTCTATGCGCACGCATGTCGAAGAGCGGATTGATGACGCCCTATCCAAATATTTCGACAGCGGATACGACGCCACGGTCACTCTCGGACGCGAAGGCTCCGGGTACCGTTCAGAATGCAAGATCCGGCTCGATACCGGCATCGTCCTGCAGGCTTCGGCTGAATCGCAGGATCCGCGTGCAAGTTTCGATCAGGCCTGCGATCGCATCGAGAAGCGGCTGCGTCGCTACAAGCGCAAACTCAAGGAGCACTACCCGAACGGCGCCGCACGCGAAGTGACGGAAGCCACGTCCTATGTGCTGGCCTCGCCGGACGAGGACGAGGAAGTCGAGGAGAACTTCCATCCCGTCGTCATCGCCGAGACGCCGTCTCGCGTGAAGACGCTGACCGTTGGCATAGCTGTCATGGACCTCGACCTCACCGAGACTCCGGTAGTAATGTTCCGGAATGCGGGTAATGGCAGCCTCAACATCGTTTATCGGCGCAAGGACGGCAATATCGGTTGGATCGCTTCCTCCCTTTCGGAGACCAAGGCTTCCTGAGCGGGCTACGATCATTTGAAGCAGGCCGCGCGAACATATGTGCGCGCGGCAAAGCCATATGAGCTGATAAAATGGATTTGAGCGACCTCATCACCGCAGACGCCATCATTCCGGCGCTCAAGGTGAACTCCAAGAAGCAGGTCATTCAGGAACTGGCGGCCAAGGCAGCCGGTATCACCGGACTGCCGGAACGCGATATCTTCGACACGCTGCTGCAGCGGGAACGGCTGGGCTCGACGGGCATCGGGCACGGCATTGCCATACCGCACGGCAAACCCGTGGCGCTCAACCGGCTCGTTGGCGTGTTCGCGCGGCTGGAACGGCCGATCGACTTCGACGCGCTGGACGATCAGCCGGTCGATCTCGTGTTCCTGCTGCTGGCCCCGGAAGGCGCCGGAGCCGACCACCTGAAGGCACTTGCCCGTATCGCGCGCCAGCTTCGCGATCCCGGCATTGCCGCCAAGCTGCGCGCCAGCATCGATGCGGCCGCAATCTATGCCCTGTTGATGACCCAGTCCAGCGCATCCAACGCCGCCTGAGGCTTTCGAAGTCGGGCCGCTTTAACCAGCAAACACTTACCGAAAAGGCCTTGATGGAATTCCCGATAGCAGCCGAGGGAGCGGCTCGCCACGGAGGATGCTTACGCGTCCGGCATCCGTCATCGAGTGCGGACACGGCATCGAGGCGGACAAAGAAAAAGCGACGTCGTCTCCGGCGTCGCTCGGCTGAATTTCAGAATTTCCGATCAACCCTGAGACGGGCGAATCAGTGCACGCTGACGGGCGTCAGTTCGTTCTCCACCGCATTGGCGAGGATCGCATCGCGGCTGTCGGAAAGCATGATGGGCGAACCGTCGGCACCCAGAAGTGCCCACAGTTTCAAGCCCCCGGCCATTTGCGGCGCCGTCGGGAAGAGGTGATTGACATCTTCCGAACGGAGCTGGCGAATATAGGCGACGTGGCCGTCTCCCAGCTGAGCGAAGGCTTCCTCATGCATTGTTTTCAGGTTATCGGTCATGAACGATCGCTCCTGGGTTATGGGCCGTTACGGTCATACGCTCCCGACCTTGCGTGATCCCTGCCGAGGCTGAGGAAACACGGGCGGACGAAGCCCCGGGCCTGCTCAATCGTGCGCGAGGATTTCGATCCGGCGCACGGTGCGTTTCGGCTCGGGACGAACCAGATCGATCGAAAGCAGTCTGTCCTTCAAGTCGGCACCCAAGATGACGATGCCTTCCGCCAATACGAACGTGCGTTGGAACTGCCTGGCGACAATGCCGCGGTGCAGGTACTGGCAGTTGTTGTCCTCGGTCTGTCGACCGCGGATGACGAGTTGATTTTCCTCGACCGTCACATCGAGCTGATCGCTGGTGAACCCGGCCACCGCAAGCGTGATCCGAAGGATCTCTCCCTGGTCCTCGCTGCGTGGGATCCGCTCAATATTGTAGGGCGGATACCCATCATTGGCGGCTTTCGATACGCTGTCCAAAACCCGTTCGATATCGTCGAAACCAAGCAACAACGGGCTCGAAAACGCCGAGAGACGCGACATTGTCAAAGTCCTTTTCCTTAAGCGACCTTGGCCTTAGCGATCTTGCTAGACCCGGACCTGAAATCGGCATCCGGTCGAACCGTGTCGGTCCGCCCTCCGTCCATGAATATGGGCAGTTTATTCTCCCTGTTCAAGAACACGCCCATTTCCTGCTCACCATCATGGTGGAGAAATTGTGTCGTCGCCCGAATGAGGTTGTAGATATCACGCCTCGGTCAGGCCAGCAGACGGTCAGTCCTTCGAGTCCGTGGAACCGACGCCACCGCCTCCGCCACTCTGCCCGGAACCGGAGTGCCCCCCTCTCTGGCCCTCGCTCGTACCGCCGCCTCGCTCGACGGGTTGAGCCTTCGCGCTGACGCCACAGGTCGTATCGACGCGATAGTCCGGCCACAATTCGGATTGTGCCGCCAGCAAGGGGAAATCGTTCTCCAGCGCGGACGCATCGCGGCGTTGAATTGCGGAAACGCCGCTTTCCACCATGACGCCGGTGCACGGTTCCGTCACCAGTTGGCAGGCGCCGCCACGCCGGCAGACCTGCGCGCTGCCGTGCAGCAGCAGGAAGGCGGTGCGCCCGTCATGATGGGTCACGTCCACGACCGTTCCCCGGATCCCAACGACGGCAACGGGGGTCGTGATCGAGATCTCGTCACGCCCGGACCGTGCCCCGGAACCAAGGAACCGCAAGGTGCCTTTCGTGATACCAAGCCTGGCGCGTACCGCGTTCCCGTTGAAGACGAACTCATCGAGCACCACGACGCTGCCGCCGCCGACCACGAAACGCGAGCCGCCGACAAAGCGGAATTGCCCCTTGCCGGAGGGCCGCGCCTGAACGCGCTCGTTGAAATGGACCTTGCTGCCAGTCGACAGGAGATGCCGGGCTTGCGCAGGTGGCTGGCCGGTAACCGTCCCGGTGATCGCATAAGCCGAACCGATCACTTCCGCCGCTGCGACCGAACCGGGGGCAAGGCCTATCAGAGCGAGGTCGAGAATGAGGTGGCGAATCAAGGCATACCGCCCTTTTCAGTTGCACCAGCTTGCTTGCACGACAGTCACTCGCGTGACAGCCATTGGCGCCGGATGAGGGACCGCACCGGCGAAATGCGAAATGAGAGTGACAGTATTCAAGCTAAACAGGGAAGGCACGACAATGCTGTGCCCTCCATCACGCAACGACAGGTTTCAGGGTATCCGACCGGGTCGGGCGATCAAGAGACCTTGATGCTCACGGCCCAGAAAAAGAAAAGCCGCGGCATGTGCCGCGACTTCTCGGGACAGGTCTGGAAGGCCTTTTGAGCGCTAGACGGCTTCCAACGCGCAGGCGATGCCCTGGCCGACGCCGATGCACATGGTGGCAAGTGCGCGCTTGGCACCGCGCTAGTTCCAGAGCGGCCGTGCCCGTGATGCGGGCGCCCGACATACCGAGCGGGTGGCCGAGCGCGATGGCGCCGCCATTGGGATTGACGAAATCGGCATCAACCGCCACGCCCAGATCCCTGAGCACCGCGATGCCCTGGGAGGCGAAGGCCTCGTTCAGCTCGATCACGTCGAGATCCGCCACCTTGAGACCGAGGCGGGTCATCAGCTTCCTGGAGGCCGGGGCCGGACCGAAGCCCATGATGCGCGGCGCCACACCGGCGGCCACCCCACCCAGAATGCGCGCGATCGGCGTCAGGCCGTATTTGTTGACGGCAACTTCCGAAGCGATGATCAGACCGGCCGCGCCGTCCATTGATACCGGAGGCATTGCCCGCGGTGACCGATCCGTTTTCCCGGAACGGGGTCGGCAACTTGCCGAGCTTTTCGACCGTGGTGCCGGGACGCGGATGCTCGTCCTTGTCGACGACGATCGGATCGCCCTTGCGTTGCGGGATGGTGACGGAGACAATTTCCTTCGCCAGACGTCCGTTTTCCTGAGCGGCGACCGTCTTTTCCTGCGAGCGCACGGCAAAAGCATCCCGATCGGCGCGGGAAACGGAGAAGTCGGCGGCGACGTTCTCGCCCGTCTCGGGCATGGAATCGACGCCGTACTGCTTCTTCAGCACCGGATTGACGAAACGCCAGCCGATCGTCGTGTCGTAGATCTCGGCATTGCGCGAAAAGGCGCTGGTCGCCTTGGGCATGACGAAGGGCACACGGGACATGGATTCCACGCCACCGGAGATCACCAGATCGGCCTCGCCGGCCTTGATCATGCGCGCAGCCGCCAGGGTTGCATCCATGCCGGAACCGCACAGCCGGTTGATGGTGGTGACGGGAACCGTCTCCGGCAAACCGGCGAGCAGCACGGCCATGCGCGCCACGTTGCGGTTGTCCTCGCCCGCCTGGTTGGCGCATCCGAGGATGACATCGTCAACGGCGCCGAAATCGAGCGAGGGGTTGTGCTCCACCAGTGCCCGCAAGGCGGCGGCAAGGTCGTCGGCACTCACCGCGCTCAACGCGCCGCCGAAGCGGCCGATCGGCATGCGGATGTAATCGACGATATAGGCTTCACTCATGATTTTCGCTTTCCTCTCACGACCAATCCTCTTCGGCCGTCCTTGTGCGCACCGCGCGCAGACGAAGCGACGCGCGGCGATTTCACTGAGACGCGTCCCGCGCCCGGCTTCATCCACTCAGAGCGGGCTCCGCCCGTTCAGGATTGCTCGCCGTGGGCTGCGGCGGTGCGGGCATTCAGGGCGCGCAGAACCGCCAGTTCCTGCTCGCTGGGTGGCGTCGTCTCGCTCACCTCGTCAGCGAACTTCACGTCCCAACCGGTCGCCTCGACGATCTCCTCGCGGATGGCGCCGGGATGGATGGAAACGACGCAGAACTCCTTCGTCTCCGGGTCCGGGCGCATGACGCACAGGTCCGTGACGATCATGTTCGGGCCCTTGGTGGTGACACCGAGCTTCTGACGGGAATCGTATCCTTCGCCGTGTCCGAGCGACGTGCGGAAGGACAGCTTGTCGACGAAGCTGCGCTTGCCCTGCTTCATGACCACGAAGATCTGACCGCAGGATGTGGCGATTTCCGGCGCACCGCCGCCGCCGGGCAAACGTACTTTCGGATTGTCGTAGTCGCCGATGACGGTGGAGTTGATGTTGCCGAACTTGTCGATCTCGGCCCCGCCAAGGAAGCCGACGGAAATCCGCCCGCCCTGCAGCCAGTAACGGAACATTTCCGGGACGGCGACGATGATCAGTGCGGTTTCGCACAGCTCACCGTCGCCGATGGACAAAGGCAGGACTTCCGGCTTCGTGCCGATGGTGCCCGATTCATAAATCAGGGTGATATCGGGGGCATGGGTGAGACGGGCCAGGTTGCAAGCCGCCGACGGCATACCGATGCCGACGAAGCAGACGTCGTCGTTGGAAAGTGCGCGGGCCGCGGCGATCGTCATCATTTCCGTGGAAGTGTAATCCATCATCGCCTCCCTCAAGCCGTCTTACCGGCAAAAGCCGCGTAGGCCTCGGGACCCTTTTCCAGAACGTTTTCCCGCATCCAGGCCGTGAAGGCCTCGCGGTCGCGGGCGATCGGATCCCACTTCTTGTAGAAGGCGTTGTCGCGCGGATAGCAGCCCTGGACGTAGGAGGGATGCGCGCCGCCGGGAACCTCCACCACGGCGGAGACGATCCAGGACGGCAGAACGCAGGAATTCGGCGAGGGCGCGGCGAGATCGTCGACGATCTCTTCCACCGTGACGATGGAGCGCCTGGCGGCCAGCACCGCCTCCTTCTGGACGCCGACAATACCTTCGATCAGCACGTTGCCCTGCCGATCGGCCCGGTTGGCGTGGATGATCGCCACGTCGGGGCGAATGGAGGGCACGGCGGCCAGCACCTCACCGGTGAAGGGGCAGGTGATCGACTTGATATTCGGATTGACCTTCGCAAGGTCGGTGCCGCGGTAACCGCGGAAGATGGAGCAGGGCAGCCCGGCCGCGCCCGCCTCGTAGGCGTTCGCCATGACCGCATGGCTGTGCTCTTCCAGAACGATCGGCTTCGACCATTGCTTCTCCACCGCATCGCGCAGCCGATGGAGGGAGCCGACGCCCGGATTGCCGCCCCAGGAGAAGACCATCTTGTCGACACAGCCCATGCCGATGAGCTGGTCGTAGAGAATGTCCGGGGTCATGCGAACGGTCGTCAGTCCCGTGCACTTCTGACGGATCACCTCGTGGCCGGCCGCATAGGGGATCAGGTGGGTGAAGCCTTCCATCGCCACCGTATCGCCATCGCGCACCAGCTCAGCGACGGCATCCTTCAATGTCATGATACTAGCCATTTTACCCGTCCGTTTCTCCCTGGGTCATGCCAGCGCGACACGGCCAGAGGCCGCCTTGCGCTGCTCTTGTTCATTCCCCGCTCCTCCCGGCGTCTCTTACTGAACCGGCCGGGCCAACGGTCGCAGGACGCTCTGTCAGTTTGCTTGATACATAATAAGACAAATAAATAGAGCCGCAGCGTTACATAACGTCATTCAGGGTTCAAAAGCGGCCTTTCCATAGCGAAACAGAGCGATCGAACCGGTTGCATTTGTTCGAAAAACGAACTAGAATCCGCATAGTATTACTAATTGCGTCCAATCCGCACCCCTGTCAAGATCGACAATACCATCGACGAAGAGAGAAGAAATGACGCAACCGGAGACCGCCCTCGCCGAGCGCGACGACATCACCCGTGGGCGGGAGTTCGTCGGCTCGCAGGAACGTGGGTTGAAGGTGATGCAGGCCCTGGGCGATGCGCCCGCCGGGCTCACGCTGACCGACGTGGCTGGTCACGTCGATCTCACGCGGGCGACCGCACGGCGCTTTCTGCTCACCCTGGTGGAACTGGGGTATGTGCGCCAGGACCGACGGCTTTTCATCCGTGAAATAGGCTAAAAGTCGATATTGACTGGCCGCTCTTCGGTATGACATTGCGGAATCGTATGGTATCGGATATCCAATCTGGGAGGGCCCGTCTATCAAGAGGTCTCGACAAGGACAAAGACGCTTTCGCAGTGCATGTGAGAATAGTCAGGAAGGATACGCATTTCCCCGCACCCAACGGAAGGGCCCCAATGGTCATGCCACCTCGACAAGCCGCCTCTACGCGAGACAGACTGTTGCTTTCAACCTGTCGGATCTTTGCTGCAAAAGGCTTCGCGATACTATCGTCGCCGATATCTGTGAAGCGGCACAGGTCAACATCGCTTCGGTGAACTATCATTTCGGTAACAAGTAGAGCTTGTACCGGCAGGTTTTCCAGCGCCAGATCGATCTCTACGAGCCCCCGCATCCTCCTGATAACGGGGCGAGTACCGACGGAGAGAAGGTTCTCAAGGCCTCATCGTCGACCGTCTGGAGTGGCTGGTGCAAGATAACTCGCCGGAGCGCCTGATCCGCGCGGAAAGGGTTCAGCCAACTGGTCTGGTGGACGACTTGCGCTCCGCCGGACTGGAAAAGTCCCAGACCCATTTCCTTGAAGCGGTCCGAATGGTCTCCGGCGCCAACGTTCTGTCGGAAGCCACGGTCAGGCTTTGCGTGACGAGCACCCTCAGCCAGTGTCGCGCGCTGATGGCACTCAGCCAGCTTGGGTTCTACGCCACGGCGACGACGCATCCCACGGATGCGGAAATCGCGAGCTTCGCCGACCACGTGACGGTTTTCTCCGTTGCCGGCATCAAGGCTCTGTGCGCACGCAAAAAGCAGGCCTCACCCGGGATCAGCGTGCAGCAATCCACGCCCCAACTGAGCGAACCGCTTCCTCAACATTCGTGACGCAAGTTCCGCCGGAAGACGGCGGGCGTGCGACCATCACGACGGAGAGGCCCAGCTTGCGGGCGGCTTCGATCTTCGCATAGCCGGCGAGGTCGCCGCTGTTCTTTGCCACGAGATGCGTGATCGCATGTCGGCGAAAGAGAGCGGCCTCGGCTGCCGCATCCGCTTCCGACCGTGAGAGCAGGACTTCGCCGGGCGGCAAGATCGCGCCCGCTTCCGGCGGCTCGATCATTCGCATCACGAAACTCACATCGCGACGCGCGGCGAAAACGCCGACCTCCTTGCGTCCGATGCAGAGAAAGACGCGCGCGCCTTCCGGCAGCATCGCCGCTGCATCCGTCAGCATGGCGACGTCATGCCAGACATCGCCCTCAGACATCTGCCAGAGCGGGCGTTCCAGCCGCACATACGGAATGCCGCGGTTGCCTTGCAGGCGGCAACTGCATTTGAGTTGATGCGCGCGGCAAAGGGATGGGTGGCATCAATGATCCCGTCGACACCCGTCTTGCGCAGATAGTCGGTAAGTCCCTCGATACCACCGAAACCGCCGCTACGGGTCTCCACGTCGAGCGACAGGGGCCGCGCGGTCACGCCGGCAAGCGAGGCGATCGTGCGGATGCACTCATCTTGCGACAGTCGGCCCGCCAGGTCCCGGGTTTCGGCCGTTCCGGCAAGGAGGAGGAGCGTGAAAGGTCTACTCACCGGCCCTCCCGACGATTGTTCCTTCGCGATCGACCACGACCGTATCGGCGCGATGGAGGCGCTCCCAAGCGTTGCCCGCACCGTTTCTAGTGCCTTTGCGGCGATCAGATCACCCAACGCGAAATCCAGGCGGGCAGCGGCGTCGAAGACCTGCTTGGCCGTGTTGGCGCCTTGCGTCTCTTCCAACAGAGCGGCCGGAGCCCCGACCTTCGCCATCGTATCGACCAGCCAGGCGAAATCGACGCTTCCGCGCTTTGAATGAAGATCCAGCAGCCCTTGCGCGAGTTTCACCATCTTGCCGGGTCCGCCGCCGATGGTCAGGCGCGCCACGGGATGCTGGCGCACATACTTGATCACGCCGCCCGCGAAATCGCCCATGTCGAGCATCGCGGTTTCCGAAAGCCCGTGAAGCGCGCGCACCGCAGCTTCCGACGTCGACCCCGTGCATCCGGCGAGATGATTGAGTCCGCTTGCGCGCGCGACATCAACGCCGCGGAGGATGGAGGCGATCCAGATCGCACAGAAGAAGGACGAACGATACCGGTTGTGCCCAGAACCGACAGATCGCCGAGGATGCCGAGGCGCGGATTGGCCGTCTTTTGCGCAAACCGCGCACCGTCGGCAATGGAGATTTCGATTTCGACGTCGCCGCTGCCGCCCAGCAAATCGGCGACCTCGGCGATGGCCGCTTTCATCATCTTGCGCGGTACGGGGTTGATCGCAGGTTCTCCCGGCTCGATCGGTAGGCCCGGTAGGGTGACCGTACCGACGCCCTCACCTGCCACGAAGCAGACGCCTGCGCCCGGCGACAGTTCGTGCACCCGCACGCCAACGAGCACCCCGTGGGTTACGTCCGGATCATCGCCCGCATCCTTGACGATCGTCGCATAGCACCACCCGGCCCCGCGCTCGTGCCGGGCAAGCGCAAAGCTCGGCTTCTCTCCTCTGAGCAGCAAAATTTCGGCCGGATCGGGGAAGTCTCCGCACAGAAGCGCGTGATATGCCGCCTTGGCCCCGGCGGTGGCGCAGGCCCCCGTCGTCCAGCCGCACCTCAACGGGCGCGATGCCGCTTTCTTCGTCCGATCGATCATGACGGCGGAGTATAGGTGCACCGGTCTTACAAGACGAGCATGCGTTTGCCGCTGCAAAACCGGGCAAGCCGCCTTGCACCTTTATCGCAAGCCGCTAAAACCGGAGATCATGGTGTATCCGCTCGATCCAAGCGCCGAGCCTGAGCGCTCCGGCTTTCTTCCGAAATTCGAACCCGGTTGGGTCTGGCTGGCCGGTGCGGGGCCGGGCGACCCTGGTCTCGTCACGCTGCACACGCTGAACGGGCTGCGTCAGGCGGATGTCGTCGTCTATGACGCGCTTGTCGACAAGGGCATTCTGGACTGGATGCGTCCGGGTGTGGAAGCCGTCTATGCGGGCAAGAGGGGCGGAAAGCCGTCGCCGAAACAGCGCGATATCTCGCTGCGACTGATAGAGATGGCGCGCGAGGGCAAACGGGTGCTGCGTCTCAAGGGTGGCGATCCCTTCGTTTTCGGGCGAGGCGGAGAAGAAGCTCTGTCTCTCGTGGAAGCGGGCGTGCCGTTCCGCGTCATTCCCGGCGTCACGGCGGGGATCGGCGGGTTTGCCTATGCGGGGATCCCGCTCACCCATCGCGACGTCAACCAGGCCGTCACCTGCTGACAGGCCACGATCAGAACGGCCTGACGCCGGATGCCTTCGACTGGCAGCCATCGCGAAAGGCGCGCCGGTCATCGTCATGTACATGGCCATGAAGCATCTGGAGACGATCTGTTCCAAGCTAATCGAGGGCGGACGCAAAGCCGACGAGCCGGTGGCCATCGTGACCCGCGCATCGCTCGACGGTCAGCGTGTCGTGGAGACGACACTGGTGCGCGCGGCAACGGATGCTAGCGACGCGGGGCTTGAGCCGCCGGCAGTCGTCTGTGTCGGCGATATGGTGAGATTGCACGCGGGCCTCGACTGGCTCGGCGCCTTGCAGGGACGAGAACTCGTCTGCGATCCTCTCGGGCACGGGAAAGACGCCTCCGGGATATCGCCGGCCGAGCGGTCGAAGGCCGGATGACGGCCGCGTCGGGCCTCGTTTTTACCGCCCCGCAATCAGGCTCGGGCAAGACGGTCGTGACCCTCGCTTTGCTGAGAGCTTTTGCGCGAGGCGGCCGCTCTGTCGCCTCGGCCAAGGTCGGGCCCGACTATATCGATCCGAAATTCCATGAAGCAGCAAGCGGCGTGGCTTGCGTCAATCTCGATCCTTGGGCGATGCGTAGCCCCTTTTACGCGCTCTTGTCGACGAACAGGCAAGGGAACACGAGCTGCTGCTCGTGGAAGGAGTGATGGGCCTTTATGATGCGGCGACGGACGGCAGAGGGTCGACGGCGGAACTGGCCGAACTTCTTGATCTTCCCATTGTCCTCATCGTCGATGCGGCCCGACAGGCGCAGTCGGTGGCCGCATTGGTGCGCGGTTTTCGCGACCACGGCCCGGCCAGGATCTGCGGCGTTATTCTCAACCAAATCGGCAACCCGCGCCACGCTCAGATGATCGAAGAGGCGCTGGGTGAGATCGTGATGCCGGTCATCGACGCCCTGCCCCGGGTGCCGGAACTTGTTTTGCCCGAACGCCACCTCGGGCTCGTTCAGGCAGGCGAATATGCCGATCTTACAGCCTTTCTCGACAAGGCTGCGGATACGGTGGAGGCAAATGTCGACCTCGATGCACTGGCCGCGATCGCCTGCCCGCTTCGCCGCGTCTCCAGCGACACGCCCCCCACGCGACTGGCCCCGCTCGGCCAGCATATCGCCATTGCGCGGGATGAAGCCTTCCCCTTCGCCTATCCCCACATCCTGCAGGGTTGGCGCAATCGGGGGGCGGAGATTTCCTTTTTCTCGCCACTTGCCGATGAAGGCCCCGGTCCCGATTGCGACGCCGTCTATCTGCCGGGCGGCTATCCCGAGCTTCATGCCGGAACGCTTGCCCATGCGAACCGCTTTCGCTCCGATCTCCGTGCTGCGGCGGCCCGCAAGGCGCTCGTCTATGGCGAATACGGCGGCTACATGGTTCTGGGCGAGACGCGTTGCGATGCCGAAGGCACGGTTCATCGCATGGCCGGGCTATTGCCGCTGGAAACGAGTTTCCGGTCTCCCCGGCTTCACCTGGGCTACCGCAGATTGACGCCGCGTGGACCTCTTCCCTGGGCCCAAGAACTGACCGCGCATGAATTCCATTATGCGAGCACTGAACGCGCCGATCAGACCCGCCTCTCTTCGAGGCGGTCGATGCCCAGGGAACCCAACGCGGGGCCATGGGGTTGATGAAGGAGACCGTCATGGATTCCTTCGCCCATGTCATAGACCAGACCTGATCCGCACCGGTTCCCATCGCCGCACATCCAAATCCCGAAAATTCGTTCCTCGTGACCGTGAATGCCACGTTCATCCGTTATTCAAACGGAACATTCAATCATACGAGTTACACACACCGGAGTTGAACACATGCAGAAATTCAAGATCCTTCTGGGCGCCACCGTTATCGGACTGAGCGCCGCCGTCGCAGCCGGCCCCGTTCTTGCTGCTTCGCCGCCCCCGGCCCAGAGCCAGACTCAGAACAAGGGCGAAGGCCCGGCAGTCCACGTCCAGAAAAAGAAGCCGGTACAGAAGTCGTCGACGAATCAGAAGAGCAAGCCCAAGGAACAGAAAAGCCAGCATCAGAACGACAAGCAGAAGAACGCGACGAAAAAGAAACCTGCCCCGAAATCCTGATTGCCAATCCGACCGCGGCCGTCTTCGAGATCGTTGATGCACACGGACCACAACGCGTGGTCCCGGGTTCGATCAGAGAGGCCGACAAGGCCTCCTTCGCCCAAAGCATCGACATGATCTGAACCGCACCGGTTCGAATCGCCGCATATCCACGCCCGGAACCCCGTTGCTCTTGACCGGGGACGCTACGTTCCCCTGTTATTCAAACGGATCTTTCAATCTTACGGGCCAGACACGCCGGAGTTGAACACATGCAGAAATTCAAGATCCTCCTGAGCGCCGTCATTATCGGCCTGAGCGCCGCCGTTGCAGCCAACCCCGTGCTTGCCGCTTCGCAGAACCGAAACCCGGGCGAAGGCCCGGAGCTCCAGTCGCAGAAGAAGAAACTGCCGCAAAAGGCGCCCAGTAGCCACAAGAGCAAGCCCAAGGCACCGAGCAGCCATCACCAGAAGCCTGCGAAAAAGAAGCCCAGCCATCAGTCCTGGATGGAGCATGGCGGGCACATGCCGAAGGCCTATCGCGGCAAGCCGGTTGACTATCATCGCCATCACCTGAAGAAGCCGCCGGAGGGTTATCACTGGGTGCGGCACGGCGATAAGTAAGTGCTCGTGGCGATCACGACTAGCATCATTTCCACCATCATCAACGCCACGCGGTAAATCCTTCCGCAGCTGCGCTTTTTCTTTGGCACCAAACTACCCCTACGTCATTTTGTCTTCCGTCTTCCCCGTTCCTCCTCTAACCTTTGCGGGCTCATTGCCATCTCAACCTGGCGTCCACAACCGGAGGAGCCCCCACCTTGACGACAGACCGCTGCAAGGTCCTTCTGATCCAGCCGCGTTACTCGGTCGGATCGTTCTGGAACTATCAAGGCACGTGCGAAATGGTGGGAGCGAAATATCCCGCACCGCCGCTCGGCCTGATCACGGTTGCCGCCATGCTTCCGGCAAGCTGGGACATCCGGCTGATCGACTACAATACGCAAGATCTCAGTGACGAAGACATCTCCGCCGCCGATCTGGTGATGAGCGGCGGCATGCTGCCGCAACAACCCTCCACGCTGGCCATCATCGAAAGCTACAAGGCGTTGGGTGTGCCGGTTGCCATCGGCGGACTGGACGTCACGACCAGTCCGGAGATCTAAGAGCATGCCGATTTCCGGGTTACCGGAGAGGCGGAAGGCGTCATCGACGAGTTCGTGGCCGTGGGGGGGGGGGGGGGGG
>NZ_JASJAV010000029.1 GCF_030066895.1 Breoghania sp.
GGGGCCCGGCGCCCCCCCCCCCCCCCCCCCCCCCCCCCCCCCCCCCCCCCCCCCCCCCCCCCCCCCCCCCCCCCCACGGAGGGATCGGGGTTTCAAGTCCTTGAAAGCCCCTAGCGCAGACACTCCAGCAAATCCGCCTGGCGGACGACACCGAGCACCTCGTCGTCCTCGCGCACGATGACCGGCTCGTTTGCATCGAGGCACATGTCGATCAGTTCGCGCACCGGGGTGCGGGCGCCGCAGGTTGGGTTGCCGTTCAGCTTCATGCCGTTCGCATCGCCCATGACATCGCGGGCGCGCAGCACGTTGAGCGGGTTCATGTGGGCGACGAAATCGCTCACGTAGTCCGTGGCGGGCTTGCGCACGATTTCCTGCGGCGTGCCGAGCTGCACCACCCGCGCGTTCTCCATGATGGCGATGCGCGAGCCGATCTTCACCGCCTCGTCGAGATCGTGGGAGACGAAGATGATGGTGCGGTTGAGCTTGGCCTGGAATTCCAGAAGCTCGTCCTGAAGGCGCGAGCGGATGAGCGGGTCGAGCGCGGAGAAGGGCTCGTCCATCAGCAGGATCGGGGCGTCCGTAGCAAAGGCACGGGCGAGGCCGACGCGCTGCTGCATGCCGCCGGACAGCTCGTGCACCCGGTTGTCGGACCATTCGGTGAGGTCGACCAGATCGAGCTGGGCGCGGGCGCGTTCGGTGCGCTCCTTCTTGTCGACGCCGGACAGCTCTAGCGCGAAGCCGACATTTTCCAGAACCGTGCGCCACGGCAGCAACGCGAACTGTTGGAAGACCATCGCGACGCGGGAGCGGCGCAACTGGCGCAAGCGTTCGGCCGAGCAATCAGCCGGATCGACCTGCTCGTCGCCGTCGCGCACCAGAATCCGGCCACGAATGACCGGGTTGAGGCCGTTGACGGCGCGCAGAAGCGTCGACTTGCCGGAGCCGGAAAGCCCCATCAGGACGAGCACCTCGCCCTCGTAGACGTCGAAATTTGCTCCCGTGACGCCGACGACCTGGTCGGTTTCGGCCTGGATCTCGTCCCGGCTCATTCCCTTGTCGATGAGCGGCAGAGCGGCCTTGGGTTTCTTGCCGAAGACGATGTCGACGTTTTCGAAGCTGACACTGGGAATGTTTTGGTCTGTCATATCCTGGTTGGCCATATCAGCGGCCTGCCTTGCGGTCGTCCATCTTCAGGAAACGGTCGAGCATGACGGCGATCATCACGATGGCCAGTCCGACTTCGAAACCCTTGGCGATGTTGGCCTGGTTGAGGGCTCGAAGCGTGGGAACGCCAAGCCCGTCGGCCCCCACCAGCGCCGCGATGACGACCATGGACAGCGAAAGCATGATGGTCTGCGTCAGGCCCGCCATGATGGAGGGCATGGCGTAGGGCATCTCGATCTTCCACAGAAGCTGCCAGGGGGTCGCGCCGAAGGCCTGACCGGCCTCGATCAACGGCTTGGGCGTGGAGGCGATGCCGAGCCGCGTCAAGCGGATGGGGGCGGGAATTGCGAAGATCATCGTGGCGATCAGGCCCGGCACCATGCCGAGGCCGAACAGGATCAGCGCCGGGATCAGATAGACGAAAGTCGGGATCGTCTGCATTAGATCCAGGATTGGGCGCAGCACGGTGTAGAAGGTGGCCTTGCGGGCCGCCAGAATGCCGATGGGAACGCCGACGACCATGCATAGGACGGAGGCGGAAATCACCAGCGACAGCGTCTCCATCGTCTCCGTCCAGTAACTCTGGTTGATGACGAAAAGGAGCGCGATGGCGACGAAGAGCGGGAAGCTCCAGTTGCGGCGGACGACCCAGGCGAGCGCCACTGCGCACAGTACGACGACGAGTGGCGGCGGGGTGAGCAGGACCCACAAAAGGCCGTCGATCAGTTGGGAGAGGAACCAGGCGATGCTATCGAAAACGCCAGCGGCGTTATCGGTCAGCCAGTCGACCAGCCATTCTACGCTGCGTCCGATCTGAAGTTTGTGCTCGGCTATCCAGTTCATGCTTGTTCATTCTTCGTGTGGGACAAGGGGATCGTGATCGCGAAATGGCTTCCAGCCGTCCGCACGGCCCCGTGAGGAGGCGGGCATGCGGGCGAAAGGATCAAAACGGAATGATGCGCGCGCTTATGCATGCGGTCGATAGCAAGCTGCGTTCCGGCGATTTCGCCGGGCGTTCGATGCGTGATTGCCGGTGGATAAACCGGTGGCACGGGGCGCCGTCGGTCGCGCGGAGCGGCGGCGTGTTTCGAACGGTCTGCCATGTGGGGCGGGAGCGTGCGTCAACATGATGAGCGGGAAGGCATGGAGGGCCGGAGCGCGAAGGAGTTCCGCGCACCGGCCTCGTGTCCTCAGAGTCCCAGCGAGGCCTTGACCGCGGGCAGGGCGTCCTTGCCGTCGATGGTCTTCACGCCATCGAGCCAGGCGTCGAGAACGTCGGGGTTCTTCTTCAGCCAGGCCCTGGCGGCCGGCTGGGCATCTTCGCCGTCATTGAGGATCGAACCCATGATCTCGTTTTCCATCTGGAGTGAGAACTTGAGGTTGTTCAGCAGCTTGCCGACGTTCGGGCACTCGTCCGTGAAGCCCTTGCGCACGTTGGTGTAGATGGTGGCGCCGCCGTAGTTCGGGCCGAAGACGTTGTCGCCGCCCGACAGGTACTCGATGTCGTAGTTGGAGTTCATCGGGTGCGGTGCCCAGCCGAGGAAGACGATGTTCTTGTTGCGGCGGATGGCGCGGCGGACCTGCGAGAGCATGCCCTGCTCTGAGGATTCGACGAGGTCCATGCCGCCGAAGCCGAACTGGTTGTTCTCGATCATGCCGAGGATCAGGCGGTTGCCGTCATTGCCCGGCTCGATGCCGTAGATCTTGCCGCCCAGGTCGTCGGAGAACTTGGCGATGTCCTGAAAGGTCTTGAGGCCCTTGTCGAACGTGTATTTCGGCACCGCGAGCGTGTATTTTGCGCCTTCCAGATTGGCGCGCAGCGTCTCAACCGAACCGTCTTCGCGATAGGGCTTGATGTCGGCTTCCATGGTCGGCATCCAGTTGCCGAGGAAGACGTCGATGTCATTGTTCTTGAGTGAGGTGTAGGTGACGGGGACGGACAGCAGCTTGATGTCCGGCTCGTAGCCCATGCCCTGAAGGATCACGGAAGTGGCGGCGGTGGTGGAGGTGATGTCGGTCCAGCCGACGTTGGAGAAGCGTACCGTCTTGCAGGCGTCCCCGGCCGCGGCTGCGGAACCGGCCAGACCGACCGCGAAGGCCGCGGCGGTGGCGAAGCGGACAAGGGTGCGGGCAACCGCGCTGGGGGCGGATCTGCTCGTCTGGGTCTGCATCGATAATATCTCCTCATTTATCTCAAGACCGTGCCGTCTGCGGCACATGATAAGGACTGGGTCGGCACCGGGATCGGCGCGTCGGACAAATGGGTCATCGCATCGCGAGCTTTGCAAGGCCCTATTCAGGCCCCTGCACTTTATGAACCGCGCATTGCGAGCCGTGGAAAGACGGTCGCCATCCGCGGTCAAAACGATCTCCGTCAAAGCCCCCGGCACGGACGTCCGAAGTGCCGGACCATGCCCCCGGACAGACAGGGACAGGACAGGCGCGATAAAACTACGCGCGCATGCGCGATGAAGCGCGCGCCCGACCGCATTCCCGTCAATGCGATACACCCTTGCGGGCGATATTGCCGTCGGGGCGAATCCGCCCGCACGACAACACGTTTCAAGCCCGATACGCCGGACACACCCGTTGCGATCGGATCGGCATGATCCAACCGGCCAACATGCCCGGCATTTTCGCAATCCCAAGGGCGAGCCCCTCCCCGCCCTTTTCGGCCGACTTCGCCGAAAGACACGCTACATGCGACAGGCCCACGCGGCGGGCCACCCGGATGTGGCGGATTGCCACGGATCCCGGTCTTCGCAGCATCGGACATGGTGCCGAGCGCGGGCGAGGTCTCTGCAGCCCACATAAGGAAAAACCGGGAATTCCACCCGGCCGACCCGCAGGCGGCGACGCCTCGAACCTTCGCACGCCGAACCTGAGTCCAAGCCGCGAAACTGAGACCATATAAGCACCAACCCGCATCAAAGGCAAATTTTTATTGATTGAGTGTTCAATCAAAAATACTTTAGTCAAAGCCTCAGGAAATTGGATATGCCTCGAATTGGAATGGAAGGCGCGCGCAAGCGTGCACTGATATCGGCGACTGTGGAGACCATCCACGAATGCGGATTCTGCGATGCGACGGTGGCGGATATCGCCCGTCGCGCCGGTGTCTCCGGTGGGCTGGCGCTGCACTATTTCGGATCGAAGAAATCGCTGCTGACGGAGACGATGCGTCATCTGCTCGCCGATCTGGCTCGCGAGCTAAAAGAGGAGCGGGAGAAGGCACATACGCCGCGACAACGGATTTCCGCCGTCATCGCGGCGAGTTTCGCACCCTCGCAGTTCCGGGCGCCGGTCATCTCCGCCTGGCTTGCCTTCTATCTGCAGGCGGAAACGGATCCGGAAACGCAGCGGTTGCTGCAGGTCTATCACCGCTGGCTGATTTCCAACCTGACGCATGAGTTCCGCACCTGCGTGCACAGGCGCGGTTCGGCAAAACAGGCGGCGGAAGGCACCGCCGCATTGATAGACGGGCTCTGGCTGCAACGTGCGCTTGCCAAGGGGCCCGCTGATGCCCGTACCGCCATGCGCCTGGTGGAAGACTATGTCGAACGGCAGATCGAGGCCGAGGCGCCGACAACAAGGGGTGGCCCGAAGGGTCAACGATAACAACGAAGAGAGTGACGCGTGAACCAGTTCGATTACATCATCGTCGGGGCCGGCTCGGCCGGCTGTGCGCTGGCCGCAAGGCTCAGCGAGGACCCGCGCAATGCCGTTCTGCTGCTGGAAACAGGAGGCTCGGATGCCGGGCCCTTCATCCAGATGCCGGCGGCGCTTTCCTATCCCATGAGCATGTCGCTCTATGATTGGGGATTTGAAAGCGAACCGGAACCACATCTGGGTGGGCGGCGGCTTCAGATCCCGCGCGGCAAGGTGATCGGCGGGTCGTCAGCGGTCAACGGCATGGTGTATGTGCGCGGACACGCGGGCGATTTCGATACCTGGGCGAATATGGGCGCCAAGAGCTGGGACTACGCGTCGGTGCTTCCCTATTTCAAGCGCATGGAAACGAGCCACGACGCCAAGAGCGCGTGGCGCGGCACGCACGGGCCGGTTCACGTGACGCGAGGAGCGCGCAAGAACCCACTCTACATTGCCTTCATCGAGGCCGGAAAGCAGGCCGGTTACGCCGAGATCGAGGACTATAACGGCGAACGCCAGGAAGGCTTCGGCGCGATGGAGATGACGGTCTGGAAGGGCAAGCGCTGGTCGACCGCCGATGCCTATCTGAAGCCCGCCCTGAAACGGGAAAACCTGACGCTCATAACCGGGGCGGCGACACGGCGCGTTCTCATCGAGGACAAGCGCGCGCTCGGCGTGGAATATGAGCGGCGCGGCAAGGTGGAGACGGTGCTTTCGGGTAAGGACGTGATCCTGGCGGCGTCAGCGATCAATTCGCCCAAGCTCCTGATGCTGTCGGGTGTCGGTAATGCGGAGGAGTTGAAGCGGGCGGGCATCGATCCGATCGTCCATCGTCCGGGCGTCGGGCTCAACCTGCAGGATCATCTGGAGGTCTACGTTCAACAGGCCTGCGTTCAACCGATCACGCTCTTCAAGTACTGGAACCTGTTCGGCAAGGCTCTGGTGGGGGCGCAGTGGCTGTTCACGCGTACCGGCGTCGGGGCCTCCAACCAGTTCGAAAGCTGCGGTTTCATTCGCTCGCGGGCGGGCATTCCCTATCCCGATATCCAGTTCCACTTCCTGCCGATGGCGGTGCGCTATGACGGGCAGGCGGCGGCCGAGGGACACGGCTATCAGGCCCATGTGGGGCCGATGCGCTCCAAGTCGCGCGGGACGGTGACGCTTGGCGGCGACAAGCCGGAAGATAAGCCGGTGATCCGCTTCAACTACATGAGCGAGACGGAGGACTGGGCGGAATTCCGCCAGGCGATCCGTCTGACGCGGGAGATCTTCGGCCAGAGCGCGTTCGATCCCTATCGCGGCAAGGAGATCCAGCCCGGCGACGACGCGGTGAGCGACGAGGCGCTCGACGATTTCGTGCGCGAGCACGCCGAAAGCGCCTACCATCCGTGCGGAACCTGCAAAATGGGGGATGCGAACGATCCCTTCGCGGTGGTGGACCCGGAGGGTCGGGTCATCGGCGTGGAAGGCCTCAGGGTCGCCGACAGCTCGATCTTTCCGCAGATCACCAACGGAAACCTCAATGCGCCCGCAATTATGGTCGGCGAGAAGATCGCAGATCACACCCTGGGCAAGAGCCTGCCGCCGGCAAGCGCCGTGCCTGCCTGGTGGCATCCGGACTGGCAGAACTCCCAGCGGTAGTGGGCGAGACGGGAACGGGATCGCAACCGTTTCTTGACCTCCGCCATGCTCCATTATCTGAAATCGGGTCGGCCCGCGGTGAAACGCGCGGCCGGCTCTCGACATTCAACACTCGACTCTTGAGGGCCTTTCGGGCCCCATTCGATAGAATTCAAGTCAAATAAGAACAGGAGACCGCCTTATGCGCGCCCAACCAGAAGCGTCCAATTGTATTCACGGTGTTTACTCGCAAGAGACCGAAGGTCCGGAATTCGACAGTGTCTATCCGGCGACCGGCGAGACAATCGCGAGCATGCGCGCGGCGCGCGAAGAGACCGTGAACCGGGCCGTGGCTTCGGCACGCGAGGGCTTCAAGGTCTGGTCTGCGACGCCTGCGATCGAGCGCGGACGAGTGTTGCGGCGCGCCGCCGAGATCCTGCGCGAGCGCAATCGCGAGCTGTCGGAACTGGAGACGCTGGATACCGGCAAGGCGCTGCAGGAAACGCTGGTCGCCGATGCGGCGTCGGCTGCCGAATGCTTCGACTATTTCGGCGCGCTGATCCCCACGATGACGGGCGAGCATATCGATCTGGGTGGGTCGTTCGCCTATACGCGGCGCGAACCGCTGGGCGTGTGCATCCGCATCGGGGCGTGGAACTATCCGATCCAGATCGCCGATTGGAAGGCGGCGCCGGCACTTGCCTGCGGCAATGCGATGCTCTTCAAGCCGTCGGAAGTGACGCCGCTCTCGGCGCTGAAGCTGGCGGAAATCCTGATCGAGGCGGGTCTGCCCAAGGGCGTGTTCAACGTTGTCGAGGGCGACGGGGAGACGGGACGGCTTCTGGTCTCGCATCCCGATATCGACAAGGTGTCGCTGACGGGCTCTGTGCCGACGGGCGAGAAGGTCGCGGCCCTTGCGGGCAGCGGCGTGAGGCAGGCGACGCTGGAGCTTGGCGGCAAGTCGCCGCTGATCGTGTTCGAGAATGCCGATATCGACGATGCGGTTTCCGGCGCGATGCTGGCGAATTTCTATTCCACCGGTCAGATCTGTTCCAACGGCACGCGGGTTTTCGTGCATCGTTCGATCAACGGGAAATTTATCGAGAAGCTGGTGGAGTGCACGAAGAAGATCGTCATCGGCGATCCGATGGACGAGGCCAGCCAGATGGGGCCGCTCGTTTCCAAGGCGCAGTATGACAAGGTGCTCTCCTACATGCGGCTCGGCTAGGCGGAAGGGGCGGAACTCGTCTATGGCGGCGAAGCGGTGCTGGCGACGGCTTTGTGAACGGCTGGTGGGTGCAGCCGACCATCTTCGCCGATGTGGCCGATCACATGAGGATCGCGCGCAAGGAGGTTTTCGGCCCCGTCATGTGCGTTCTGGATTTCGACACCGAGGACGAGGTGATCGCACGGGCGAACGCGACCGAGTTCGGTCTGGCGGTGAGGCTCTTCACCCGCGACATCGCCCGCGCCCATCGGGTCGTGGCGCAGCTTCAGGCGGGGACCTGCTGGATCAACAACTACAACCTGACACCGGTCGAAATGCCCTTCGGCGGCGTGAAAAAGTCCGGCATCGGGCGCGAAAACGGCAAGGCCGCGATCGAGCACTATTCGCAGGTCAAGGGCGTGTATGTGGAGACCGGCAAGGTGGACTGCCCGTACTGAGGGGGCGTTCGGGCGCGCTCTTGCTCTTTCCGATGTTTGGATTCGGAGAGTTGGCGTTAACGGTTGAGTATTGACCTTGTGCGTAATCTACGCACATATGGAATGTGTATCCAACTGGATGAACAGGCGCTCAATGCACACCGTTTGCCAGCTCAAAGCGTTTTATAGAGTGGCTCTTGCGGCTGGGGTGTCGGACGAGGATATCGGGAATCTGGTCACCTATCTGGCGAAGCATCCTGATGCCGGTGTGGAATTGAAGGGTACCGGTGGTTGCAGGAAGGTTCGCTTCGCCATAAGGGGCAACAACAAAGGAAAGAGCGGTGGCGGGCGTACCATTACGCTCTTTTCCGGCGAGGATCTGCCGTTGTTTCTCATAACCGTTTTTGCGAAAAGCCAAAGAATTACGCTCACCAAGGCGGAATGCAATAAACTGCGGATACTCTCGGAGGATATCGTTCAGGAGTATGCGCGACGCGTAACGCCCATTGCTGCTGGAGAAGGGTCATGAGCAAGGCTGTGTTCGATCAGATCGCCGAAGGCCTGGAGGAAGCTCTGGCTGTGTCTTGCGGGCAGAGTGCAGCGTACCAGTTGCACGTGCCCGCCGAAATCGACGTGAAGGCAATCCGGGGCCGCACCGGACTGTCACAGCGCGACTTCTCCTCTACCTTCGGCTTTGGTTTCGACCAACTCAAGCAATGGGAACAGAATCGATCGCGCCCAGTGCGCGCGTTGCGCGCTTATCTTCTGCTCATCAATGCTCGCCCGGTTGAAATGCTGGCGGCCTTGCGTGAGTTGGATCTCGACGGAGAATAATGGGTCTGACGATTCCGTTCAGAACGTGGCTGGATAGGGAAAATGCCCGGTCGCGTTCAAAGTCTCACCCCGTCAGCGGATCGGGCAACTCGTGCACAGTGGCCTGAGGGCAGACCTGCCGGGCGATTTCGCACAAATGCGGGTGGTGGGTGAGGTGGACGACCTGTCCCTTTTCCCCCATTTCCGCCAGAAGCCGGATGGTCTCTCTCGCGCGATCGTCATCGAAGGTTTCGAGAATGTCGTCGGCGATGAAGGGCAGGCTCGCGCGGTTGGCGACGAACTCGTAATAGCCCGCGATCCGAAGCGCCAGATAGAGTTGGAAGCGCGTGCCCTTGGACATCTCCGCCGCCAGCTTGGAACGCCCGGCATGGTCGAGGCCGATGAGCACTTCCCGGTCGCCGTCCGCCTGGGTGGTGAGGCCGGAATGGGCGCCGCGAGAAATCTCCGCAAAGGCCCGGCTGGCCCGGTCCATCATGGAAGACTGGTGGCGGTCGCGATAGGCGCGAAGCGCCTGTTCGGCGGTGAGAATGCCCGCCTGCAGTCGCAGCCAGTCGCGCGCCTTTTCCTCGATCTCCAGCAAAACCGTGCCGCGCTCTTCTTCAAGACGGGCGACGGCGTCGCCGCCGCCGCCGACGGCGGCAAGCGCCTTGTCCGCTTCCCTTTGCGCGCTAAAGAGTTCACGGGTGTGCTGGTCGTGATCCTCCGCGCGCCGCTTCGTCTCCTCAAGCTCTTCCGTCAGGGCCGCACGGTCGACCTTGTCGAGCCGGGCTTCGGCCTCGGCAAGGTCGGGGGCATCAAGCGTCGCCACGATTTCGCTTTCCAGCGCGCCGGTCTGCTCCGCCAACCGCTTGCGGCGTGCGAGGGCCTCGAGTTTACGGGCAACTTCGTCGAGGCTTTCGACCGCAAAATGGGCGGTCATCTCTGCCTTGCGCTGCGCAAGCGCCTTGCCCACCTCCTCGGTCTCATGCTGTGCCTTGCGCTCTTCCTCCAGCGCCTCACGCTTTTCGATGAGACGTTCCTGCGCCTTGCGGGCCGCGGCCGCTTGATCGGCTAGCGTACGGCTCAGATCATGCGAATCTGCTTCCGCTGCCAGGCCCATTTCCTCGGCCAGTGCGCGGGCGGCATCCGTGAACGCCTTTGCGTCGGCTTCCATCGCATCGATGCGCTCGACCAGCGCCTTGCGGGTCTCAAGTGCCGGGGCGAGGTCCGAAATTTGGTCGAGAAGCGCGCGCACGATATCGGGCGACGGCGGCTCATTGGCGCCGACGAACCAGAAGCGGGCGCAGGTGGCTGCCCAGTCCGTCTGCCAGGCCTGCTCAACCTCTTGCGCGCGGTTGAGTGCCTGTTCCCGGCGTTCCGTCTCCGCGCGGCGACGGTCGATGTCCTCGCGCAGGCGTTTCATCTGCGCTTCCGCATCGATCAGGATTTCGGCGCGATCCGTCAGGCGATCAAGCAGGACGTCGGGCTCCGGCGTCTCTCCGGCAGCGGTGAGTGCTGCGGCGAGCTGTGTGCAGGCCGTCTTGCCGTCTTCGATTGCCTGCTTCAGATCACCGTCGTGCCGACGGATTTCCGTGCGTGTTTCGAGTGCGGTTGCGCGGGCCGCCAGCCAGGCTTCGAGATGGGAGAGCGACAGCCCCGCCAACGCCGGATCGGCATGGCGCAGGGCGGCTGCGATTTCGTGGATAAGCGCTTCCGACTTCTCCCGCGCCGTATCCATGCGTTTGCGGGTCTCTGTCGCTTCTGCCGTGAGCCCCGCGAGTTCGACCGTCATGCGGCGATGGTCGGCGCGTTCCGTGCTCTGGGCGAGACGGGCTGCGGTGAGCGCGTCATCCTGTTTAAGGGCGGTCCGGAAGGCATCGGCGGTGGCTGCGTCGAGTTTTGCGCGATGGGTGGTCCATGCGATTTCGCGCGCCTCATGCGCCTGAGCGGCGGCGGCTTCATTGAAGAGACCGGCGGCATTTTCCAGCGCGTCGCGTTCCGCTTCAAGCCGGGCGAGCTTGGTCGACTGATCGGCAGCGCGTTCTTCCAGAAAGGAGAGCGTTTCGCGCAGGTCCTTTTCGCGCGCCTGCCAGTCGCGGATATCGGCATCGCTCGGAAGGGAGAGGCGTGCGAGCGCATCGGCATCGCCCTGCCAAGGGCTGAGTGCCGCGAGTTGTTCATCGAGCCGTTCGCGCGCTTGAGCGATATTGCGTTCGGCGAGACGGCGACGGGCGGCATGGTCGTCGGAACGCAAGGCGGAAAGCGTGGCCTTGAGGTTGGCAAGGGCGGTGCCGTCGGAGGCGCGCGCACCGGCATTCTCGGCAGCCTTTTGCGCGTCGATTTCCGCCTCGTGGGTCGCATCGCGTTCGCGGCGGGCGGTCTCGACATCGCGCGCGATGCCGGAGCGGGTCTCCATCAGCGTGCGCAGGCGTGCGAGGCTTGCCGCGGGCACGATCAGGCGGTCCGGATCCGGCTCGTCGGCACGCTCCAGCGCTTGCAGGATATGGGCGATGCGCGTTTGCGCCTCGCCGAGCTTCAGCCGTTCTTCCGGCAAATCGGCCCCGAAAGAGGCCTGACGGGCGACCTGTTCGCTCAACGCGTCGATGCGAGCGGCAAGCGCGAGGGCCGTTTCGTCCGGAACGATGGCGGCGAGTTCTTCACTCAGCGTTTCGATGCGCCGGGCCGCCTCGCGGCTTCGCTCGGCAAGCCGGGTTTCGTCCTTGATCAGGCCCGGCAGGGCGTCTGCCCAGCCAAGCGGAGCTTCCGGCACATCCTTCAAGGGATCAAGATCGGCGCGCAAGGCACGCAATTGCGCCAGACGCGGCAGGGCCGAGCGAAGGGCGGAAATCTCGGCAATGCGCCGCTTCAGGGCCGCGCCTTCGCTCAACGCGCTTTCGTAGGCGTCCTTAGCCGCATCTCGATCCTTGGCGAGCTTGTTGTAGGCAGCTGCCGTGGTGTCCAGATCCTTGCGCTGCGTGGTCAGATCGTCGAGCCGGGTGCGCAGCGCGCGCAGTTCCGTGTTGCGGGCGTTCTTGCGGTGGATGCCGCTTGCTTTCTCACGCAGATCGGCCAGCGTGTGCGAGAAAGCGGCGAGCCCGGAACTTGCGGAAAAGAGCAGTTGGCCGAGATCTCCTTCGCTTGCCAGAATTGCGTCGCCGCCGGTTTCCAGCGTCTCGTCATCGAGCGAGAACATGGTGCGGTAGGCATCGCGATCCACGCCGCCGAGGGCTGCTTGCAACAGGCCCTCCGGCAACGGGCGGTCGGCATCATCGAGCAGGCTCTGGTTCTGCTTCTTGATGCGCGCGAGTGTCAGCGTGTCGGCGTCCAGTTGCAGCTTCGCGCCGATCCGCATCGCGTCGTAGGAATGCAGGAAGTTGTACTTGCTCTTCATCGGGATCGAATAGAGCAGGTCCAGCCAGGCGGAGAGCAGCGTCGATTTGCCGGCCTCGTTCGGGCCGTAGACGATATGGAAATCGGGGCCTTCGCCGCGCGGGCCGAATTCAAGCGCGTGGTCGGTGAACTTGCCGTATCGGGTGAGGTCGAGGCGTTCGATCCGCATCACTCGTCCTCCGGTCCGGGCACGGCCTGAAGGCGGGCGAGAACGTCCTCAGCCCCTTCCGCGGCCAGCGCATCCAGTAGGGCTTCACGTGCGGCCTCGTCCTCGCCGAGATGGGCGCGGACCTCGCCGGGGAGCTGGCTTGTCAGAGCGTTTGCTAGATCCGCCATCTGGGTGCGAAAGCTTGGGCTTTTCAGGATCTCCTCGTCGATCAGCGCGCGCAGCTCATGCACCGGGGCGCCTGACGTTTCCTCGCCTGTGTTTGCGCTGCCCGCAGGCAGGCGGCAGGCATTGGCGACCTTGTCGATCCACGTGCCGTCGATACTGCCCGCGATCGCCTCTGCCTCGCTTGCCAGAAGGTCCGTATCGCGCCGCAGACGCCAGGCGAGCGGGGTCTCCCCGCTCAGGTCAAGGCGGGCGACCAGATGATCGCACACCGCTTCGGTGCGGGCGGCTCGCAAGGCCCGTTCAAGCGCGGCGACCATGTCGGCCCAATCCTCGATACCGGTGAGATCGATTGCGACGCGCTCGAACTGAGCGGGCGCGATGACGCGTTCCTTCACCGTGATCGAGCAATCGTCGGAGATGGTGACTAGGTTGACCGATTTCGCTCCCGCCTCGCCGATATCGCGGCCTTGCGGAATGCCGGGCATGACGATTGTCGCCTTCGTGCACTGAACGGAACGTTGGTGTATGTGGCCGAGCGCCCAGTAGTCGAAGCCCATGGCTTCCAGTTCTGCAGGCTGACAGGGGGCGTAGGGATTGTGGCCCGGCGCGCCGCCGAGGCTGGTGTGCAGCATGGCGATGTTGATCGCGCCCTCGACCGGCGGCTTGAACTTGTCGAGCAGGCTTTCGGGGGCGTGCGGCTGGTTGAAACTGATGCCGTGGACGGCGACGTCGAAGGGAGCATCGGTTTCCAGTGTCACGGCTTCGGCGCGGCCGGAGAAGGTCGTGACGCTGTCGGGCAGAGTCAGTTCGCAGGTGATGCGAGAGGCGGCGTCATGGTTGCCGCGGATCAGGAAGGTCTTGATGCCCGCTTCGTGCAGGCGGGCGAGTTCGGCGGAAAGAAACAGCGCTGTTTTCATCGAGGTCTGCGCGCCGTCATAGAGATCGCCCGCGATCAGCAGCGCGTCGACCTGTTTGTCCCGAGCCAGATCGACAGTGCGCGAAAAGGCTGTGCGGGTGGCCGCGCCGATCAGGTTCGCCAGATCCGGGTTTCTCAACGCCAGCGATTTCAACGGAGAATCCAGATGAATGTCGGCGGTATGGATGAAACGGAAGGGCAAAGGACTGCTGGTCTCCTGACGGGCAGGCAAAGGATTTCGGGCAAGGGATCAGTTAAGTCGACGCATGGCACATTTCTAGCCGGAGTCGGGAATGGGGGGAAGGCGAAAGGTATGGAGTGAACGATTGCCTTCTTCTCGAATTCCCCGTTTCCGCAACGTTTTCGCATCGCAAACGATGATATGTCGAATTTCCCCGGCTACAACTTTCCCAAAGGTTAGAACCAAGAGGCGAAAACGCCGGGGACAGGGACATGGCATCAATCGGAACGGAACGGGCGGCGCTTGCCGCGATGATGATTGCAGGTGCGGCGATGACCGCGCAGGGGGCACAGGCGGAGCCGGTCAAGGTCGGCATGATCACCACGCTTTCGGGCGGCGGGGCGAGCCTCGTGATCGATGCGCGCGACGGCTTCATGCTGGCGCTCAAGCAGTCGGGCACGAAGGACGTCGAGGTCGTCATCGAGGACGATCAGCGCAAGCCCGATGTGGCGGTGCAGCTTGCCGACAAGATGATCCAGTCCGACAAGGTGGACGTTCTGACGGGCATCATCTGGTCGAACCTCGCCATGGCGGTGGTGCCGTCCGCCACGCGGCAGGGCAAGTTCTATCTCTCCGTCAATGCCGCGCCCTCGCAGCTTGCGGGCCGGGGGTGCAGTCCGAACTATTTCTCCGTCTCCTACCAGAACGACAACCTGCACGAGGCGGCGGGCGCCTACGCCAAGAGTGCGGGCTACAAGAAGAGCTTCATCCTTGCGCCGAACTATCCGGCGGGGAAGAACTCTCTCACCGGCTACAAGCGCTTCTATGAGGGTGAGCTTGCCGGTGAGGTCTACACCAAGCTCGGGTAGACGGATTATGCGGCCGAGATCGCCCAGATTCGGGCTTCCGGCGCTGACAGCGTGTTCTTTTTCCTACCCCCGGCGGCATGGGCATCGCCTTCATGAAGCAGTACGCGCAGTCGGGTGTCGACCTGCTGTTGATCGGCCCGGCCTTCTCGTTCGATCAGGCGACCGTGCAGGCCGTGGGCGATGCAGCGATGGGTGTGAAGAACACGGCCAACTGGTCGAAGGACATCGACAACGCCGCGAACAAGAAATTCGTCGACGGGTTCGTGGAGGCTTACGGTCGGCTTCCCCCCATCTATGCCTCCTATGGCTATGACACCGCGAACCTGCTGCTCTCGGCCATGAGCAAGGCCGACATCTCCGATGCCGACGGTTTCCGTGCGGCGCTGTAGGCGGCCGATTTCGAGAGCGTGCGCGGCAAGTTCTCCTTCGCCTCCAACCACCACCCGGTGCAGGACATCTTTGTGCGCGAGGTGATCAAGGAGGGCGAGATCTACACCAACAAGATCATCGCCACCGCAATCACCGATTGTGACAACGCCTATGTCGGCGACTGCAAGATGTGAGTGAGGTGGTCGGGTGCGCCGTGTTCGATCTCTCCATCGTCATCACCCGGCGGAAGTTCGGGTGATCCATCCGGTCAGGGTGCCGGGATGAGAGCACAATGGATTGTCCGGACGGAGCCGGGCAATGACGGCGGCGGGGATGGGGTAATTCGCGCTGGTATGGTGCGGGCCGACCGCCTGGATGCGATTTTTCCGAATCTGCGAACGGTCCTGCGATGCCTTCCTCATCCCTCGATGTCATCCTCGCGAAAGCGGGGAACCAGCATTCCAGAGACCTTTCAATGATGTCCCTCACTTCGATCCTGTGGTTACTGGATCCCCGCCTGTGTCTTGTGTTTCGAGGGGATGACAATCGGGCGTGGGGTGGGGCTTGTGCCTCCCGTCTTGTCATGTGGGGCGACACGCAGAGGCCCAGTCCCCTCTCCCATGGGGAGAGGGTTAGGGTGAGGGGGTGTCGTCCCTTCCGTATCCACGAGAGCCCGATACCCATCACCTCTCCCCATGGGAGAGGTGATGGGTGCGTGTCGCATTCCTCTCTGCCGATCTGGTGACCGGGGGCATCAAGCGTGACTGCGGCTCTTCTTTTCGATCAGATCCTCAACGGGCTTCAATTCGGCGTCATGCTGTTTCTGATGGCGGCGGGGCTGACGCTCGTTTTCGGCGTGATGGGGGCTGATCAATCTGGCGCACGGTTCGCTCTACATGGTCGGTGCCTTCGCCTGTGCGGGCGTCGTTGGGGCGACGGGTTCCTATTCGCTGGGGCTTATTGCGAGCCTCATCGCGGCGGCTGCGGTCGGGGCGATTGTCGAGGTGGCGGTGATCCGGCGGCTTTACGGGCGCGATCATCTCGATCAAGTGCTGGCGATCTTCGCGCTGATCCTGATGTTTTCCGAAGGCACGCGCTGGCTGTTCGGCTCGTTTCCTCTGTTTCTCGATCTGTCCGTGGCCTTGCGCGGGGCGGTGCTGTTGCCGGGTGGGATCGAATATCCGCTCTTTCGCCTTGCGCTCATTCTGATTGGGCTGGCGCTGGCGGGGGCTCTGATGTGGCTCATTAACCGCACCCGGCTCGGCATCCGCATCCGGGCAGGCGAGGTCGACCGGGAGATGATCGCGGCGCTCGGCGTCGATATCACCAAGCTCTACACCATCGTCTTTGCACTGGGGGTGGCGCTCGCAGGGCTCGCGGGTGCGCTCGTCGGCACGGTGCAGTCGGTGCAGGTGGGCATGGGCGAGCCGGTGCTGATCCTCGCCTTCGTCGTGGTGGTGATCGGCGGGATCGGATCGATCAAGGGCGCGCTTGTCGGGGCGGTGCTGGTCGGTGTCACCGATACGCTCGGCCGGTTCCTGTTGCCCGCCGCCTTCGGCCTCGTGATGGATCCGGCGAGCGCCACGTCGGTCGGCTCCGCGCTTGCCTACATGTCGATCTACATCCTGATGGCGGCCGTGCTGGTGTTCAAACCCGTCGGACTCTACGGCGAGGCGTCGGGCGCATGAACCGGGAAATCGCGCTCAACACGGCTCTCGCACTCGGCCTGCCGGCAGTGGCGCTCATCGCGCAAGGGATGGGTGAGACCTTCACGATCACGCTGGCGACCAAAGTCGCGATCTTCGCGCTGGCAGATGCGGGGCTGAACATTGCGCTCGGCTTCGGCGGACTGGTGTCCTTCGGCCATGCGGCGTTCTTCGGTATCGGCGGATATGCGGCGGGCATTCTGGTGCGTCACGCCATGTATTACGAGCCGGTGCTGACATGGCCCGTCACGCTCGAGGGCACGCAATCTATGCCGGTCATCTGGGCGGTGGCGATTGTCGCGAGCGGACTGGCGGCTCTCGCCATAGGCGCCTTGAGCCTGAGGACGTGCGGTGTGTTCTTCATCATGATCACGCTCGCCTTTGCGCAGATAATCTACTATTTCGCGATCTCCTGGCCGACCTATGGCGGCGGGGACGGTTGTTGCTGGGCTTGCGCAACTCCTTTCCGGGCATCGATACGCTCGATCCGTTGAGCTTCTTTCTCCTCAGCTAGGTTCTGCTGATGATCGTTCTCGACCTGTCGGCGCTGATCACGCGCTCGCGTTTCGGGCTGGCGCTTCACGGTGTGCGGTAGAATGCGGAGCGACTGAAAAACCTCGGCATTCACCCGACCCGCGTGTTGCTGACGGCCTTTGCGATCTCCGGCATGGTGACGGGGCTTTCCGGCGTGTTCTATGCCGATCTCAACCGCTTCGTTTCACCCGCCATGCTGTCCTGGCAGACATCGGGCGAGATCATGGTTTTCGTCATTCTGGGTGGTGTCGGGCGACTCTTTGGGCCGCTGGCCGGAGCCGCGTTCCATATCGTGCTGGAACACAGTCTGGGCTGGGTGTCGGAACATTGGCAGTTCCTGCTAGGGCTGCTGCTTCTGCTCGTGGTGCTGTTTGCGCGTGGTGGTCTGATCTGACTTCTGGCTGGGGAGCGGCGGCATGGCTGATCCGGTTCTCGATATTCGCGGTTTGAGCAAGCATTTCGGCGCGCTGCGGGCGGGCGATCACGTCGATCTCGATCTGCGGCCCGGTGAAATTCATGCGCTGATCGGGTCGAATGGGGTGGGGAAGTCGACCCTTATCAAGCAGATCGCCGGGGAGCTTTCACCCGATGCCGATACGATCCGTTTTGCCGGGCGGGACTGACGGTGCTGGGTGCGGTGGCGCGGGCGCGCATGGGGCTGGCGCGCACGTTCCAGGTCTCTTCCGTGGCGGGCGAATTCTCCGTCTTGCAGAACGTCATGCTGGCGGTGCAGGGGCGCTTGCGGCGGACCTACCGGTTTCTCCGGCCCGCGCTTTCCGATTTGAGACTGTGATCGATCCGGCGCGCAAGGCGATCGCGCGTGTGGGCCTGTCTGAGCGCGAGAGTGTTCGTGCCGCCGATCTTTCGCACGGCGAGCGCCGCGCCCTGGAAATCGCCATCACGTTGAAGGCCTTCCTGCTCGATGAACCCATGGCCGGGATGGGACCGGAAGGCGTGCGGCAACTGACCGGGCTTCTCGACGGATTGCGCAGCCAGGCTCCGATCCTGCTGTTGGAACACGACATGGAGGCGGTCTTCGCGCTGGCCGACCGGATTTTGGTACTCGTCTACGGCCGCATCATCGCCTGCGGAACGGTGGAGGAAATCCGCAACGACCGTGAGGTGCGCGCGGCCTATCTCGGCGAGGAGGCGGGAGCATGAGCACCCTTCTTGAGGTTGCCGGGCTGACGGCCTTCTACGGCGCCTCGCAGGCGCTTTTCGGTGTGGACTTGCGTGTCGGGGCGGGTGAGGTCGTGGCACTTATGGGGCGCAACGGCATGGGCAAGACGACCACGGTGAAATGCGTCTGCCGGATGATGCCAGCTGCCGCTGGTCGTGTCTCCTTTAAAGGAGCCGATCTCACCGGTTTGCACTCTCACAAGGCGGTGAGATCGGCATCGGGCTTGTGCCGGAGGGGCGGCGATGTTTTGCGCCGTTGAGCGTGGAGGAAAACCTCGTCTGTGCCGCGCGGCCGGGCGAATGGGATATGGCCCGGGTCGGGGATCTCTTTCCTCGGTTGATCGAACGCCGTGTCCAGCCCGCGCGCACGTTCTCAGGCGGCGAGCAGCAGATGCTCGCCATCGGCCGGGCGCTGATGACCAATCCGAAATTGCTCATTTCGGACGAGGCAACCGAAGGGCTCGCCCCGGTGGTGCGTCAGGAGATCTGGCGGGCGATCGCGGATCTCAAGCGCGCCGGGCTCGCCATCCTGATCATTGACAAGTCGCTGGCCGATCTCACGGCGCTTGCGGACCACTGCGTGATCCTGGGACGCGGCGCGACAGCCTGGACCGGAGCCCCTTCTGCTTTGAGCGAAGATATCTGCGATAGCTACCTCGGCGTCTGATTTTCTGACTTCGTCATTATTGTCTAATTATAATGATCTTCCGTGTTTTCATAATCCTCTATCCTGTGAACGAAGGTTAATTCTTAAATTATATTAACCATAATATAATTAAAAAGAAAATTATTTTCCAGTTTTTACTTCATAAAAATCGACGGTTAAGCCGAAAAGTGCAGGAATAAAGGGAATGACGCGCGTTCTCGTGATCGATGACGATAAGCTTATTCGAAATGCGCTGCAGGCTGCATTGAAACGACGCAGGTTCACCGTGCGCTTGGCGCAGGATGGCGTGGAGGGCTTGAGGGAAATCGCTTGGCGGCCGGTCGATTCCGTTTTCGTCGATATCTTCATGCCGGGCATGGACGGATTCGAGTTCATGCGTGCCCTGCGCAAGGCGGATCATCAGACCCCGGTCATCGTCATGTCGGGCGTGCGGATCTGTCCGCCCCATCTTTTCGGCGGGTCGGAGGGCGCCGGATTATCTGCGCATGGCCCGCGCACTCGGCGCGGTGCAGGCGCTGCAGAAGCCGTTTTCGCCGGAGGAATTGTCGGAAGCGCTGGAAGCAAGCCTCGGCGCGCCGCGCGATGCCGCAATCGCGACAAGCGGTCCGGGCGGTCGGGGATTTGACGCCGATTTGTGCGTGAGGCGTTAGGACCAGGCATGGATGATCTTGCGGAGCAGGCAGATGCACGGGCCTTGCCAAATGCGCAAACCTTGCTGGCGTGCGGTGTGGCACATGACTTCAACAATCTGCTACTGGTGATGATGTTCTATGCCGACACGCTCGAGCGGCACGGGGAGCTTGCGGCCATGCGGGACGAGATCGCGGGAATCCGACATGCGGTGGAACGCGGGCGCAGGCTCACGCGGCAGCTGCAGACGATTGCGGGGCACGATCCGGTTCCGGTGGAAACGACCGATCCGGACGAGGTGCTGACGTCGATCCAGCCGAGACTGCGGCAAGCCCTGGGCACGCGGGGCTGCCTTGAGGTGCGGATGTCGACGCCCCTCCCGCCGGTGAGCGGGGATCGGAAGCGTCTTGAGGGAATTCTCGTTCTTCTGGCAGAAGAGGCACGTGCGCGCATCGGCACAGGCGGTGCTTTCTCGGTCACGGCGGAAAATGCGGTGAGTTGGAATGGCGGACCTGCATCGTCTCGTGACCATGTGCGCATTCGCCTGGAGGATGACGGCCCGGCGCCCTCTCCCTGAACATATGGCGCGGTTCTTCGAGCCCTATTATGCCGCCAAGCAGTTTAGCGTGGGCTCGGGCTTGCCGTCTCGCAGGCTCTGGCGCGCCACGCGGGCTGGGATCTGAGCGCGGAACGGCGGTCATCGGGCGGCTTGCGGTTCACCCTGCTGCTGCCGTGCGCACTCTGCGAAGAGATACCCTAGGCGGCCGCGTGGGCCTTTGCCCAAGCGATGACGGCCTCGCCTTCGCGCGGCAGGGTGCGGCCGAGACCGTCGTGGAATTCGGCCCAGGCGGCCATGTAGTCGGAGCGCACCGCAGTCGGCACGGGGACGCCGTTGATGACCGCACGCTCAAACACGCGGCGCAGGCCGTAGCTTTCGGATTCGGAGCGGCCGAATCGGTTGACGATCAGCATGTCCGCTCCGTCGGCAAGTTCCCGTTCCAGTCGGGCGACGACCTCGGTGATCGCATGCGGGCTCAACCGGCAGCCGCGCGCCTGCTCGCCGCGCTCTTCCAGAATGCGGATTCCCCAGCCGTCCCGCACGCTCTTCAACGCCATGGTCTTTACGTCGCAGCCTTCGTTCTTACCGCCGATCTGCACCACGCTGGCCATGCGGAAGCCGGACAGGGCGGCCGCGACGTCGCTGAGCAGCGTGTCGACATCCTGGCGCGGTTCGAAGGCGATGGCGGCGAGAAAGCAGGGGGTGATCGTTATCGGTGGTCATGAGGCGGGCCGTTCAATCGTTGCCGGTCGGAAGGTCGAGCAGGCTTTGGGTTGCTCGTGACGGTGCACGCCTTTGGCGCGCACGGCAAGGACGTGTCATTTCATAACGATGCGTTCGGGGTGGGTATAGACGTCGAAGGCGTCGTTGAGGGCGGTGGCGGCAAGCGTGATGCCGGCCGTATCCGCCATGCGCACCGCAAGGGCGGTCGGGGCGGAAACGGCGACGATGACGGGGGCGCCGAGAACCGCCGCCTTCTGCACCATCTCCACGGAAATCCGGCTCGTCAGCAACAGAAGGCCCGGTTCCTTGAGCCTGCCGCTACGCGCAAGCGCACCGGTCAGCTTGTCGAGGGCGTTGCGGCGTCCGACATCCTCGCGCACGGCGACGAGCCCGTCCCTGATCGTCCACCAGGCAGCCGCGTGAACGGCACCGGTGATCGCGTGCAGCGTCTGGGCGGCGAACATTTCCGCCTGCGCCTTCAAGACGGTATCGGCGGAAAAGCGGGTCGCATCATCCACGGTGCGCGGGGCGGGCACGGCCTCCATCAGGCTTTCGATGCCGCACAGGTCGCAGCCCGTCGGCCCGACGATGCGCCGCCGTCGATCTCGAAAATTGTTGGCCATCTGCGTATCGAGCCAGATGGCGCAGGTCGATGCCTTCCGCAAACACGGCAACATCGACGGAGCGGACTTGATCTGCGAGTTCGATCTGGCCCTCCGTCAGGCTGAAGCCGACGGCATAGTCTTCCAGATCAGTGGGTGTGGCCATCATTACCGTATGCGTCGTGCCGTTATAGGTGATCGCGATGGCGGTCTCTTCGGGAACGGCGCGAAGGCCCGATGGCGGCAGCGGCCGGTTCCAACTTATGGCGGGGAATTCGCTGGCAGGTGTGAGAAGCAGCTCCTGCGTCAGCTTACAACCTGTTTCTGCATCGCTCATGGCTTGCCGCTATAGCGTCATGCGGCCTTTCGCTTCGATTAAAAATTTAAGCCGTGCCGGAGGGGCCTTGCTGCCGGCAGGGCGCGAAACCCGGACGGACCTTCGCTTGCCGCCGCAGGGAAAGATATGATCTCGTCCGGTACGAACAAGGCCAGAGGCAAGGGCGGTTCACCTCGAAAAGGCGAGGCGGGGTGATGGACGATAGCCACAAGTGGTCCGGCGAGGCGACGCGCAAGGGCGATGCGCTGGATCTGGAAGAGGGCGTTTTCGAGAAGGACGATCCCAAGGAGATCGCCGCCTCCCTGAAGGCCTCGGCGGAGGCGAGCGACCGGCGCAAGTCGGCGCCCTATCGCTCGGCCATGTCCATGCTGACCTTCTACATCAACCGGGCTGGTCGCAATCTCTCCGAAGAGCGAAAGACGGTGCTGGAAAAGGCCAAGGCCGAATTGCGCAAGGCCTTCGGTCACGTGCCCTGATACCTCCTTATTGTCGCAGTTTCATCATTGTCGCAGTTTCATCTTTTTCGCTTTTTGCCTCGAACCAAAACCCCGGTCGTCGGTTTCACAATTGTACGAAAGCGCCGGAAGGAGACGGCGCAGGATTTTCAAAATGCTCCGGGAGGCCGGACGCGGAATATGAACGACTGTCGGTACGGTCCTGAACAACATGATGTGGTGATAGTCGGCAGCGGGCCCGTGGGGCTGACGCTGGCGCTGTCGCTTGCCCGCTCCGGGCTCGATGTGCTCGTCGTGGAGAGAGCGGCGAACGTGGGAAATTCCGCGTGCGTATCGCTCATCTGGTCGGGCACCCAGGACGTATTGGTGGAACTGGGGGTCGTCGAGAGGTTGATGGAGGAGGGGCTTTGTCTCTCTGCCCGCGCATGCGGGACGCCGATTACGGCGGCACGCTGGTGTCGTTGCCGCTCAGCGATCTGGAGCGGGACAGGTCGTGCCGACCGCTCGTCATTCTGCCCCAGGCCAAGACGGAAGCGCTCTTGTGCGAGGAAATTCGCAACACGGTCGGCGTGGAGATCCGCTTTTCCTGTGAGATGACCGGGTTCGTGCAGGATTCCTACGGTGTCGATGTCGTTTGCCGCCGGTTGGGGCACGAAGAACGCGTTCGCGCGAAATACGTGGTCGGATGCGATGGCGAGCGCAGCATCGTGCGCACGCATATCCACGGCAGCTTGAGGGGCGGGGATACGAGGCGAGCGTCGCCCTGGCCGATGTCCGTATGCCCGGCAGTGAAAGCCTCGATTTTCCCAGGCTGACCACCTCGCCGCGACTGGCGATCGACTTGCCGGTCAAGGACGACCTGTGGCGCATCATGCTTCCCCATTGCGACCGGAGCGAACCGGATCCGGAGAAATGAATCGCGGAGGCCTGCAGGGGGGCTGTTTGACGCCCCGCCGCAGGAGATCGTGCGCTATGAGGACATGCTGCTGGACCGGCGCATTTCGAGCCAATGAGTCAAGGGTCGGATCGTGCTGGCGGGCGATGCCGCGCACATGAACAAGACGCTGGACGGAGCGGGCCTGAACGAGGGCATTCAGGACGCGTATGCACTTTGCAAGGCGTTGGTGGAGGCGGTCGCGGTCGATCATCCCCAGCCGCTTGTCGACTACGTTGCGGCCCGGCGCCGTACGGTGGAACGTCGCCTGCGTCCGCTCACCGATATGGTGATGCGCGCGCTGCTATATGGTGGCGGCAGGATGATCCATCCCGTCTTTGCGAGCGTGCGCATGATCCTGGCCGTTCCCGGCTGGCGACGTCGCATCTTGCGCCGCCTGGTGCTGGTCGATCCTGCGTAAGCAACCGGGATCGACTGCGCGGGCTGCGATGCACTTTCGATAATTCTCGAACAATTTGGCTTGACCGAAGTCACATTCTTGCAGTGCGATATGACTATCGTCACTTCTTGGCACGTTCCCGTACGAGACTGTGAGTTCGAGACCTTTCATGTCCGCGTTCCGCCTTACCGTTCGCCATGATGCCGTGCCCGGCCGGTTGCGGGCGGAAGTGGCGGGTTTGTGCGGAAACAAGGCGATGGCCGAGACGCTGGAGCGTCGGCTTGCCGCATTCGATGAAATCGGACGGGCCCGCATTCGCTTGCAGACCGGGTCCGTCATCCTCGACTTCGATCGCCGCCTCTCCCATGCCCAGATCCTGATCCGTCTGGAAGAGGCGCTCGATGCGCTCCGAGATGCGCCGGGAGCGGACGCTGTACCGACGAGACAGGCAGTCGCCCGAGGGGGCGGCGAGCGTCCGCGGGCGACGCCTCATTTCGGGGCGCTGAGCGAGATCGTGCGCGGACAAGGGGTGGATCCGGAGCGCGGGCTCGATGAGAGCGAGGCGCGGGACCGGCTCGCGCGATTCGGACCGAATGCCTTGCCGGAGGCGCAGGAGCGCTCGCCGGTCGTGATCTTTCTGAAGCAGTTCGACAGTCTGCCGATTCTGTTGCTGGCAGGCTCGATTGCCGTGTCGCTGGCCTCGGGCGGGGTGGCGGATGCGGCGGCGGCGATGGCGGTCGTGGCGATCAACGGGGTGCTCGGCTATGTCACCGAGGTGCAGGCGGAGCCCACGATCCGGCGGCTGGTTGATTCCTCGCAGCAGGAATGTCTGGTGCTGCGCTCGGGCGCGGAACGGATTTCCGCCGTTCGCGCCATCGTGCCCGACGACATCCTGCTGTTGCGCCCGGGGCAGTATGTGGCCGCCGATGCGCGGTTGACGGCGGCCGACGGTCTGATGATCGACGAGTCTGCGCTGACAGGCGAAAGCGTCGCCGTGATCAAGGCGCCCGACGATGGGCTCCATGCGGAGACTGCATTGTCGGAGCGGCGCAATATCGCCTTTGCGGGCACGTTGATCGTGGCGGGTTCGGGCCGCGCCGTGGTGGTCGTGACGGGGGCGGGCACGGAAATCGCCGCCATTCAGCAACTGGCCGATAAGGCAGAGCGACCAAGAGCGCCGATCGAGCGCGATCTCGACCGGATTAGTGCGCGGCTTGTCGGCGCCAGTCTCGCCGCCTGCGAGGTGTTTTTCGGGCTCGGCTGGATGCGGGGCTATTCGCTCTCGGTGATGTTGCGCGATGCGCTGGCGTTGGCGGTCGCGGTGCCGGAGGGCCTGCCCACGGTGGCGACGACGATGCTTGCGCGCGGTATCCGCCAGATGGAGAAATCCGGCATCCTGATCGGTCGTCTCGACGTGGTGGAAAGCCTCGGCGCGCTTCAAACCCTGTGCTTCGACAAGACCGGCACGCTGACGGTCAACTCCATGGTCGCGCGGGTGGGGGAAGCCGGCGGTGTGCGGTTCGAGGCGAATGGTGCCGGACTGGTGCCTGCCGGGCCTGACGGAGATCGGGTCGCTCTCGATGCTCTTCTCGACGTGATCGTGCTCAACAGCGAGGCGGAGGTCACAGTTGCAGGGGCGATAGACGAAGCAGTCTCCTCGGCGACAGAACGGGCCTTGTTTCAGCTTGCGATCGATGCGGGCTGCGGGATCCGGGATCGGCGAGCAACCTTGCCGCGCCTGCGTTATCTCGACCGGGAAAACGGGCGTCGTTTTACTGCCTCCGTGCATGAGAGAGACGGCGACCGGCTGGTGACGGTGAAGGGCAGCCCGGCCGACGTTCTGTCCATGCGCGCGCGGCACTCTGTGGATGGGGCTGCGTCGCGCTTGATGACGTTGCCCGCGGGCGATTTCTGGCGCGCAACGATGCGCTGGCGGCTCTTCCGGCGCGCGTGCTCGCCTTTGCAAGCGGTTCCGCGCAGGCGGGCGTGGGTGATCTGGAGGCGGATTTCATCTTTCTGGGTTTTGTGGCGATGGTCGATCCGGTGCGACCCGGAGCGAAGGATTTCGTCGCCGCGCTCCACCGGGCGGGTATCGCCACCAAGATGATCACCGGCGATCAGGCCGCCACTGCGCAGGCGCTTGCCGAGCAATTCGATCTGGGGGCGGGCGCACCGATCCGGGTGGTCGATGCGGGCGATCTTGCCTCCATCGATCCGGCGGTTCTCGCAGGGCTCGCCCGGCAAGCGCACGCCTTTGCTCGCGTCAGCCCGCAACAGAAGCTCATCCTCGTGCAGGCCTTGCAGGCGGACGGCTCGATCGTCGGCATGACGGGGGACGGCATCAACGACGGTCCGGCGCTGAAGGCGGCGGATGTGGGCATCGCCATGGGCCGGTCCGGCACGACGCTGGCGCGCGATGTCGCCAACGTGGTGATTGCCGGCGACGAATTGCCGACGCTTATCTCTGCCATCGGGCAAGGGCGGGCGGTCTATCGCAATATCCGCCAGTCGCTGGAATATCTGGTGACGACGAACCTGTCGGAAATCATCGTGGAGATGGTGGAAGCGATCCACGGCCCGGGCGAACTGGAAACGCCGATGGAGCTTTTGTGGATCAATCTCGTCACCGACATCTTTCCCGGTCTCGGGCTCGCCATGGCGCGACTGGACGAGGACATCATGCGGGTGCCGCCGCGTGCCGGCGGGGAGCAAATCATTCTCGGCGAGGATGCCAAGCGCATGGGCGCGGACGGGGCGCTGATCGCGGCAAGCGCGATCGTGGTGCATCTGCGCGGGCTAACCTTCAACACACTGGTGATGGGCCAGCTTTCTCTATACGCTGGGCGCGCAACGGTTCGAACGCGGCGGCGTGCGGCTCGACAGGATTTTCGCCAACAGGACGCTGGATGCCGCGCTTGTGGGCTCCATCGCGTTGCAGGCGTTGCCCTTCATAGTGCCTTCGCTCGGGCTGCTTCTCGGCATTGCGCCGCTGCGCAAAAGCGATGTCACCTTCTCCATGGGAACGGCGGTGATCCCCGTCGGCGTGACGCTGGCGCGTCAGGCCCTGTCGCGGGGGCGCGGGACACGGAAAGGGTGCGGGAAAGGGAAAGGACGGGCGATGCGTAACTTCGTGCATACCTCTGAATCGGTCACCGTCGGGCATCCGGACAAGCTGTGCGACCTGATTTCCGACAGCATGGTCGATGCGTTTCTGACGCAGGATCCGCCGCGTTCCGTCAACGCGGAATGCGCGCTGGCCTCCGGCATCGTGTCCTGGCGGTGCGCAGTCGCGGCGAAATGCAGACCGATCTTGCGGGCGTCGTCCGCCGGGCGATCGGGGCGGCGGGCTATACGGGCGAAGGCTTCAACGCTCAAAACTGCACGGTGATGACCAACTCGCGCAGGATGCACAAGGCGGCGTTGATCCGCTGGACGACATGCATGTGGAGCATTCCGCGACGCAGATCGGCTATGCCTGCCGCCATACGCCTGAACTGATGCCCTTGCCGATCGTTGCCGCCCACCGGCTGAGCCGGAGGCTGGAGGTCGCTCTCAAGGACGGCGCCGCTCAGTTCCTCTCACCCGACGGGCAGGTGCAGGTGGCCGTGGAATTTCGCGAACGCAGCCCCGTCCGCATTCACAATATCGGCCTCACCGCTGCCTTGAGTGAGGGCGTGGGTGTCGACGAGATCCGGATGGTCGAGGAACTGCTGCGGAACGAGACGATCCCTGCGGCCTTCGAGGGATTGTCGGTGGCACCGGACCACGAAACCCGCATTCTGGTGCGCACGGTTCCCGCTGCTGGTGAAGGAATGGGACGCCATTCCGGCCTGACCGGGCGCAAGACGGCCGATGACGGCTATGGTGGTTTCTGTCGTCAGGCGACGGGGAGCCTGAGCGGCAAGGATCCGCGCCGGATCGACCGCACCGCCGCCTATGCGGCCCGCCACATCGGCAAATGCGTGGCGGCGGCGGATCTGGCGGGTGAATGCGAGGTTCAGCTTTCCTATTGCGCGGGGCAGGATGAAGCGGTGAGCCTTGCAGTCGATACCTTCGCAAGCGGCCGGATTGCCGATGACGAGATCTTTCGGCGGGTGATGCGTCGGTTCGATCTCACCCCGGCCGCGATCGCCGAGCGCTATCGGCTGTGGCAGCTGCCTGCGGACAATGGCGGGCACTTTTACGCGCGGTTGGCCGCCTACGGCCATAATGGGCCGGGAGGATCTCGGTGCGCCGTGGGAGGATGTCTCGGCTGCTGTTGATCTGGCGGGGTCGCTGGGCTTGGTGTGTGTTGCCCATCCTTCGAGATGCAGCCTGCGGCTGCTCCTCAGGATGACGTTATCGTGTTGTAATGACTGAATAAGTCCTCAACACATTCAACGTCATCCTGAGGAGCCGTCGCCAGACGGCGTCTCGAAGGATGGGCATTCACATGAACGGGGCTACACCGCGGCCCCGCCTCGAACCTCACGAACTCTGAATGCGCCTTACAGGTGCTGTTCCTCGTACTCCGCGCAGGAGTAGCCCAGCATCGACAGTCCCTCGTGGAGATAGTCGGCCAGAAGCGGCGTGCCGCACAGGTATTCGGCGATGTGCTTGTTGTGGGCCTCGGTGGTGTCCTCCACCAGGCTCTCCCAGTCATCCGTGGTGTAGTCCGCCGCGGCCCAGCCACATCAGCGCGACGAGATCGATCTGGGCGTCGACCGTCAGGTTTTCGATCAGCGAGGTCAGTTCCTCCAAGGTCGGATCCTCGCCGCCCTCGTCGATTACGTCCATCGCGTTGTCGTTGTCGGGACCGGAGCCGTTTTCGCTGCTGCCGTCGTCCTTGTCGTCAAGCTCGCGGGCCTTGAAGGCGATGTAGCAGGCGGTTTCCAGCGGGATCGACAGGTCCGGCCGGTCGTTGTCTGTCTGAGGGGAACGCTTCGTCATTGTGGATTGCCTCCGTGACTGAGGGATCTCGTATTCCTGTCAACAGAACCGGGCTCATTCCCTGAGGGACCCTACAATTCTTATTTCAGAAACGCTCGGAAGCGGTTCAAGGCGATGGAGAAGAATATCCCGCCAATAAGGATGAGCGCCATTAGTTGCGGCCAGACAACGGAGAGCTCCGCGCCGCAGAACAGGACCGATTGGGCCAGAATGACGAAATGGGTGTTGGGCGCGGCCAGCATGATCCACTGGATGATTTCCGGCATGCGCGCGCGGGGTCATGCCGCCGGACAGGATCTGCAGTGGCAGCAGCACCAGTACCAGAAGCATGACGAATTGCGGCATGGACCCGGCGACGGTGGCCAGAAAGATGCCGAGCGCGGTGGTGGCGAAGACCTCCAGCGCGGTTCCGGCGAGAAACAGCGACATCGACCCCTGAATGGGGACGTCGAGCAGTCCCTTGACCACGATGAGCAAGCAGCGACACGGCGGAGGCGACGAGCACCACGACGCCCATCGACCAAACCTTGGAGAGCATGATCTCGAACGGCGTTACCGGCATGACGAGTAGATGCTCGACCGTGCCGTGTTCGCGCTCGCGGATGAGGGCTGCCCCGGTCAGGATGATGGCGAGCATGGTGACGTTGTCGATCATCGACATGATCGCGCCGAACCAGCTCGGATTGAGTTCGGGATTGAAGCGGGAGCGCAGCGCAAGCGTCACCGGAAGGTCATCGCCGCTGCAATGGCGGTCCGGGAATTCACTCACCTCGCTGGACACGATGCTCTGGATGTGGCCCGCCCCCGTGAAGGCCTGCGACATGCGGGTGGCATCCATGTTGAGCTGGAGCGCGGGCTGCTTTCCCGCCAGCAGATCGCGCTGGAAGTTGGGCGAAATGTCGAGCGCGAACGTGTCGAGCCCGGCATCCATGCGGGCGTCCATCTGGTCGGTGGTGATGCGCTCGGGCTTCAGGAAGTAGGGCGGGTAGAAGGCCGACGTGAGGCGTGCGGAAAGCGGCGAGCGGTCCTTGTCAACGATGGCGATCGCGGCCTTGGAGAGCGATTCCGGTACGGCTTTGGAGTACGTGTAGATCACCACCGAGAAGGCGAAGATGATCAGGTCGAGCAGGGCGGGATCGCGAACCAGGCCCCGCAATTCCTTCACGCCGAGGTTCCAGATATTCGCGATGCGCATGATCTACCTCGCCTGCTTGCGAAGGAGGAGAGCGCCTGCACCGATCAGCACGGGAATGGCGACGACGAGCGGCCAGAAGGATCCTGCCAATCAGTCGAAGCCGAGTGCCTTGGAGAAGGTGCCGCGCGAGATCATCACGAAATAGGTCGTTGGATAGATCTCGCCGATGACGCGGCCTGCACCTTGCAGCGACGAAACAGGATCCATGATGCCGGAGAACTGCGCGGCCGGAATGAGGGTCAGCAGCGCGGTCGCAAACAGTGCCGCGATCTGGCTCTTGAAGAAGGCGGAGATGACAAACCCCATTGCCGTGGCCGCGATGACATAGAGGAAGCCGCCGGCCAGAAAGGCGAGATAGCTGCCGTTGAAACGCACCTGGAAGGCCAGCATGGCGAAGAGCAGCAGCAGGACGCAGTTCCCCATGACGAGCGCCACATAGGGCAATTGCTTGCCTAGCAGGAATTCCAGCCGGGTGACCGGTGTCACGTAGAGATTGACGATCGAGCCCAGCTCCTTCTCCCGCACGATCGACAGGGCCGTGAGCATGGCGGGGATGAGCATCAGCAGCATCGGGATGACCGCCGGAACCATGGCGACCAGACTTTCCACGTTGGGATTTTAGCGATAGCGGAGGGCGACTGTGAAATCGGCGGCGGCGGCTTCGGGACAGATCTCGTTCGCCTTGCGTTGCAGCCATAGGGCGAACATGCCCTGGACATAACCCGATGCCGTTTCCGCGCGCATCACGTCGCTGGCGAAGTTCGGCGGGATCTCGATCGCCAGACTGATTTCGCCAGCGCGCATGCGCCGGTCGAGATCCTCGTAGTCGGTGATCGGGGCCTTCTCGATGAAATAGCGCGAGCCGGAAATATCGAGTAGGAAATCGCGACTGAGCAAGGTGTCGTCGCGGTCGGGAGCTGCGAATGAGAGGTTCTCGACATCCATGTTGATGCCGTAGCCTATGACGAACATCAGGATGACGGTGCCGAGGATCGCAAGGGTCGCGCGGATCGGATCCTGCTTCAGTTCGATGGCCTCGCGGCGGCTGAAACTGAGCATGCGGCGCAGGTGGAACGGCCGGTGGCGGGGTATTGCGTGCACCTGCTCGCCGGACGTGGTTTCAACGTGAGCGGTGCAGCGCTCCGGTTTGTCCACGATCTCGTCGAGATAGGCGATGAAGGCTTCTTCGAGATCCGCGACGCCGCGCTTTTCAACGATTGCCGCTGGCGTGTCGCTGACTAGAACCTTGCCCGTATGCATCAGCGAGATGCGGTCACAGCGCCTCCGCCTCTTTCATGAAATGGGTGGAGATGAAGATGGTCACGCCGTCGCGGCGGGAAAGGTCGGCCAGGATCTGCCAGAAGGCGTCACGGACGATCGGATCGACGCCCGAGGCGACTCATCCAGAATGAGGACGTCGGGCGCATGGATCATGGCGACTGCCAGCGACAGGCGTTGCCGGATGCCGAGCGGCAGGCCGTCTGGCAGGGAGCCCGAGACCTCCTCCAGATCGAAGCGGGCCAACATTTCCTTCACGCGTGCCGGAATGCGCTCGGCGGGCATGGAGAAGAGGCGGGCGTGCAGTTCCAGGTTCTGGCGCACGGTCAACTCGCCATAGAGCGAGAATGCCTGCGACATGTAACCGACGCGGTGGCGCACCTCCATGTCGTTCGGATCGATTGCACGGCCGAACAGGTCCGCCGTTCCCTCGCTGGCAGGCAGAAGGCCGGTCAGCATCTTCATGGTCGTGGTCTTGCCGCAGCCGTTGGAGCCGAGAAAGCCGAAGATTTCGCCCTTGTGGATGCGGAAGCTGACGGCATCGACAGCGGTGAAATCGCCGAAGTACTTGGTCAGATGGTCGGCCGCAATGGCGATCTCGCCATCGCCTGTGCGTGGCGGGATGACGATGTCGATGTGACCGGCGCGCTCTTCCTCCGGCAGAAGGTCGATGAAGACGGTGTCGAGGTCGTCGGTGCCCGTGCGTTCCATCAGCGCCTGAGGAGTGCCGATCGCCAGAACCTGCCCGGCATTCATCGCGACCAGCAAGTCGAAGCGCGCGGCCTCTTCCATGTAGGCGGTTGCGACGATCACGCTCATGCCCGGCCGCCCGGCGCGGATATCGTCGATCAGTTCCCAGAACTGGCGCCTCGACAGCGGATCGACGCCGGTCGTCGGCTCATCGAGAATGAGAAGGTCGGGGTCGTGGATCAGCGCGCAGCACAGGTCGAGCTTCTGCTTCATGCCGCCCGACAGCTTGCCCGCCGGACGGTCGGCGAAGGGGGGCGAGGCCGGTCGCCTTCAGAAGTTCCTTGATGCGGCGTTCTCGCTCTTCCCGCGCATGGCCGAACAGGCGGCCGAAGAACTCCACGTTCTCGAAGACCGACAGCGTTGCATAGAGATTGCGGCCGAGTCCCTGAGGCATGTAGGCGATGCGCGGGCAGGTTCGGTTGCGGTGCCGCGTATTGGCGATGTTGCTGCCGAGCACGGTGATCGTGCCGTTCTGGATGGCTCGCGCACCCGCGATCAGCGACAGGAGAGTGGATTTTCCCACCCCGTCGGGACCGATCAGGCCGACCATGCAGCCTGCGGGAATGGTGAGGTCGACTGCGCCTCTAGGGCGCGCGTGTATTTGAAGGCGTGGGAAACGCCCTAAAGCAGGCAGACGATTGCGGCGTCCTTATTCGCCGCCGGGATCCGGACCCTCGGCGCTCATTTGACGAGATTGTCCTCAAGCCAGGTCGGCCAGGCGGCATCGGAGTCGACCTTCACATAGGCCACGCCGGGCAGGCCGGTCTTCACCATGGTGATGTAGCGCTGCAGCAGATCGGGATTGATCCGGGCCTTGACGCGGAACATCAGTTTCTGGCGCTCCTCCTCGGTTTCCACCGTCTTGGGCGTGAACTGAGCGACGTTGGCCACATAGGTGATGCTGGCGGGAATGACGTATTTCGGTGCCGCATCGAGCACGATGCGGGCCTCAGCCCCGATCGCCAGCCGTCCGGCCTGGCGGGTGGGCAGGAAGAAGGTCAGATAGACGTCGGCGAGATCGACGAGATTGAGCACCCGGCCGCCGCTGGAAACGATCTCGCCGGGGCGCGCCACGAGATATTGCACGCGGGGCTTCGAGCGTGGAATCCGCGATCTGCGTCTCGATATAGTCGAGCGCCGCCTTGGCCGGGTCGACGGCGGCTTCCGCATCCACGACCTGTGCCCTGGCTGCGGAGATGCTGGCGTCGGATGCCGCAAGCGAGGCCTCTGCCGCCGCCTATGCTGCGCGCGATTGGGGCTCACTCGCCTCGTCGTCATCGAGAACCTGCTGGGAGACGGCGTCGGTGCGCACCAGATGTTGCGTGCGGGCGAGCTTCTTTTCAGCCGCCTCGAGTTTGGCCTTGCGCTGTTCCGTGACGGCTTGGGCCGCACGCTTTTCCACCTCGCGCTGGGTGACGAGACTGTCGGCGGTCTCGATGCCGATTTCGGCGCGGCGCAGTTCGGCTGCCGCCTGGCGCTTCTGGGCGACAAGCTGGTCGGTGTCCATCTTCACCAGAGCCTGCCCCTTCTCGACGAAAACGCCTTCAGAAACGGTGATTTCGGCGATGCGGCCCGCGGTCTTGGCGGCGATGTCGATTTTGGTCGCCTCGAGGCGACCGTTGCCGCTGGCAATGCCTTCGGGAAGGTCGCCATTTGTGAAGTTCTGTCAGAGAGCCGCGCCCCCGGCGATCAGACCAGCGACAATCAGGGCCGGAATCCAGCGCTTGTCGGTAATCTTCATTTCGGGCGTGCTTCGTGATGCGAAAGGGGCTTGTCGAGGGTCTGCGGCCTATGTAACAGCGATACAGTGGCGTTGTGGCGGATACCGGAAAATGTCGCGGTGCAGCGGGAAGATGCTGCCGGCGGCTGTCATCTGAACAGAAGATTCGACGAAAGACCTCTCATGCTTGCCGTCTCCCCCTATGAGAGAGTTTGAATTGCAGACATTATCTCTGACATTTTTACGAAAAAACCTACGATAAGAAGGGCACTGACTTTATGACACGGGTTGGATAACGCGGGCCGGCTGACCGCTCGTGATCCGGATAACGATGTTGGAGATGTGTCTTGGTCGACAGAAAAATCTTGCTGGGCGCGCCGCTCGCAACGGGGCCGCTGCTCGTGGTGCCCGGGGGTCGCCGCGACCGTGGTTCGCACCGGACGCCCTCTGGTCAAGGGAGCGCTTAAGGTGGGCCTGTCCGCGTTTGCCGAAGCTCGGCGGACGGGCGCGCAGGTCTACGAGGATCTTGAGGACATCGTGGCCGAGGTGAAGGAAGACCTGAACGGGGACGCGGAAGGCTAAGACGCGGCCGCGACTCCGGCCGAGGTAGGGGCGGCAACTGCCGACAGGGCCTGACATGTCCGCAACCGCACCGCTTCGCGCCAGCATCGCCCATCGCACGCCGCGCCGGTTGCGCCTCCTGGTGCCGAAGATCGAGGGAGATGCGCTCCGGTCCACAGATCTCGCCGACCGAGTCGCGCTGATCGAGGGAGTGAGCCACGTCGTTGCCCGTCCGGCGACGGCGAGCCTCATCGTGGAGTGTGCGGACAGCGAGGCCGTTCTGACGGCGATGCAGGACGACTGGCTTGTGCGCATCGGCCCGCCACCGAAGGCCGTGCCACTGGAGGTTCGGCTCAAGTTTCTGGCGCTGCAGATCGACTCAGGCTTTGGGGCGCCGCTCGGCCGGGCTGGTGGACTTGCGCGGCAGCGCGGTCGCAGTGCTGTTGCTGGCGGCTGCCTACCAGATGTTCCGGGGTAATATATGCGGATTAGATCGTCCCGTTTTGCACGTGAAGAGGTGTGAGCCAGTCACCTCTCCAATGGGGAGAGGTCGGCGCGCATGCGCTGGGTGAGGGGTGGAGATATCTCCGTATCCCCGAGAGCCTGACGCCCCTCACCCCAACCCTCTCCCCACGGGAGAGGGGGCGAAAGCGGCCAGCTACCTTTGGGAGCCGGCCGGTTCCTTCAAGGAGAAGCCCGGTCCGCCTCAGCACGCTTCCATGCTGCGGCCGTGCGGTTCCTTTTCCAGATCTTCGGCCAGTGCTCGCAGGGCGGGGGAGACGGTGATCGGGTAGTCGGGCGTGTTCTCCAGCCGCTTGAACGCCTCTGGCACATGGGCCAGTTCGTTGGTCGCGTGGGTGCGGATCTCGTCGAGAGTGGGCAGCGGCTCCACCAGAGCGCCGTCGCGCAGGATCGGCTTCAGCAGGGGTTCGCCGGGGGCGATCTCGTCGGTGCCGGTGATACGGTCGCCCGCAATCAGGCCGTCGGCGTCGAGCGTGCGCCAGACCTGGGTCGCGCCGGGCCAGTAGGACTTGCCTTCCGCCAGTTTGCGCTGGGCGGTTCCCTCGTAGACCTTCAGCTTGTAGCCGCAATCGAGCGAGGGGAGATCGTCGGAGGTCACGAGGCTGGTGCCGACGCCGTAAAAATCGATCGGGGCTTCCTTGGCGATCAGCTTCGCCAGTTCGTATTCATCAAGCCCGCCGCTTGCCACGATCTGCAGGTGACCGAGGCCGCCGTCGTCGAGGATCTTGCGAACCTTCCGCGCATGGTCGGCGAGATCGCCGCTGTCGATGCGTACGCCCTTCAGGCGGATGCCCTGTTCGTGCAGCTTCGACGCTAGTTCCACCAGACGGCGCGCAGCGCGCTCGATTTCGTAGGTGTCGAGCAGGAAGACAGTTTGCTCGGGACGGGCCACAGCAAAGGCGCGGAAGGCCTCAATCTCGTCGGTGAAGGTTTGGACGAAGGAATGGGCCATCGTGCCATAAAGCGGGATGTCGAAGTGACGTCCGGCGGGAACGCTCGTGGTGCCGTTGAACCCGGCAAGATAGGCGGCGCGAGCGGCCAGAATGCCGCTTTCGCCGGAATGCGCCCGGCGCAGACCGAAATCGACAATGCCCTTGCCGGGGGCCGCCAGCATCATACGCGCGGCCTTGGTGGCCACCAGCGTCTGGAACTGCAGGAAGTTGATGAGACGGGTCTCGATCAACTGCGCCTCGGCGACAGGTGCAGTGATGCGCACCAGCGGCTCATGGGCGAAGACGACGCTGCCCTCGGGCACGGCGTCGACATGGCCGGTGAAGCGGAAATCGGTGAGATATTCGGCCAGTTGATCGTAGAAGTCGTCGGCCTGACGCAGCCAGTCGATTTCGCCCTGATCGACGCGTGCGCCCAGCAGGAAGCCGATGAGCTGTTCCAGTCCGGCGCTCATCAGGAAGCCGCGGTTCTTCGGCATGCAGCGCACGAAGAACTCGAAAATGGCGGTGCCGTCCATGCCTGCGGAGCGATAGGCCTCCAGCATGTTGAGCTGATAAAGGTCGGTCACCAGAAGGCTGTGGCCGAAATCGGTCTTGGAAAGAGTATCTGCCATGGGTCTCATGCCGCGATTTCACTTGAGGCGATGCGGATCGCGCCCGCAGCATCCATCGCGGCCAGCGCCGCGTTCAGGGAACCGTCCAGATCGATCGCCCGGCAGGCGTCCTCGATCAGAACGGTGTCAAAGCCTTCCTTCACGGCGTCTTCCACCGACCAGCGCACGCAGAAATCGGTGGCGAGCCCGCAGAAGAAAAGCCGCTTGAAACCGCGTTCGCGCAGGTATCCGGCAAGGCCGGTCGGCGTTTCGCGGTCGTTTTCGAAGAAGGCGGAATAGGAGTCGATCTCGCGCCGGTAGCCTTTGCGCAAGATGAGTTCGGCGCGCTCAATGCGAAAGTCGGGATGGAAATCCGCGCCTTCTGTGCCTTGCACGCAATGGTCCGGCCACACCGTCTGCGGGCCGTAGGCCGCAGCGATGGTGTCGTAGGGCTGAACCTCCGGTTGCGCGGAGGCAAATGAGAAGTGACCGGCCGGGTGCCAGTCCTGCGAGGCGACGACATGGTCGAAGCGATCCAGAAGGTCGTCAATCACCGGCACGACCGTATCCCCACCGGGCACGGCCAGCGCGCCACCCGGTATGAAGTCGTTCTGGAGATCGATCACCACGAGGCAATCGCTGTCGGTCGGCCGAATATCGGGCAATTCGCAGTCCCTCGTCTTTTGCTCTACCTGATAATATAGGCAGGCAACGACATCCGCACATGGCTGCACTCATTGCAGGGCAGAGGGCGCGGGTCAATGCGGTGAATGAAAAAAGAACTGAGGCTAGCTGTACACCTCATCTGACGGGTTGTGCGTCGCTCCCGTCGGTTGTTTCGATATCGGAACTTCAGGAAATGTGCCTTTGTCAGATGAATAGATAGTATTCTGGCTTTCTAGCAGAAATGTTGGTTGTCCCCGTGGGGAGGAGGATATGAAGAATTTTATCTTTGCGGTTTTCTTCGCCTTTCACGCTGTCGCGGCTACCGCGGCGCCGCGTTGTGACGAAGATCGTCAAATATTTCTCAATGAAGACGGTGGCGAAAGAGTAATATTTTATCATTGGGAAGGTGCAAACAACTGGGAGAGATATTTCCGATTTGAGACTTGGCGCGGGAAGAAGCACATTTGGAGTTTTGTTGGAACGTGGGACTGTTCCACTGGCGCCGCTATTTGTTTTCTGAATATCGAGCCTATGAATGGACACGAGAATGACAAAGTTACCCACGTTGCCATCGAAACAATAGACGAAGACAAAGATGGGAATTTTGAGTGGTATATATTTCAATGTTAAAGCAGCGTTTGTATGTCAACGGCGGCGTCAACGTTGAATGGCACGTCGATAGCGAAGATAAAATAGTTCTTCTGCCGAATATATACAAATATTTTTGTTGTAGAAAATCTAATTAATTCAGCCCCACATTCCCTCATTCCGGACAAGTGAGGCGCAGCCGAACGCTGATCTGAAATCCAGCGCAACAAGGGCGGCACAACCGCTCCACTTCCTTCTCTTCTCCCCCCACAGTCGTCCGAGTGCACTTCAAGTACGCACGATCACAAATTAGGCGATTACCGTAGGCGTCCGGCGCCCCTTTGCGTAGGGGAAGAAAACGCCAAAACGCATTTATGAAAAGGAATGCGAAATCGTTTAAATTGCCTATGTCGTATTTACCGAGTTGGCACGCCTTCTGCTTATAGGGAAACAGAAGGGTTTGTTTCCTGCCCAATCTTTCAGGGCGACACGTTGCAGGAGGTCGGTGATGAAGGGAGCACATCTGGCGGTGGAGGCGATGACGCACAGCTACCGGGGCGCCGGCCGTTAGCGATGTGACGTTTCAGGTCGAACCCGGCGAAGCGCTGGCACTTGTCGGCCGGCCCGGGTGCGGCAAGTCGACATTGTTGCACATCATGTCCGGTCTGATCCTTCCCACGCAAGGCAAGGTGCTGATCGACGGGCTGCACATTACCGGGCCGTCGCCGAAATGGGTCGTGATGTTCCAGCAGCCCTCGCTCTATCCGTGGATGAGCGTGGCGCAGAACGTGGCGTTGGGGCTGAAGTTCACCGACCGCAAGCGCGAGATAGTGACCCGCGTGCCGGAGATGCTGCGGCTCGTGGAACTCTCCGATTATGCGGATCGCAACGTGCAGAATCTGTCCGGCGGCCAGCAGCAGCGCGTGGCACTTGCCCGCTCTCTGGCGACTGCCCCTGAAGTGCTGCTGCTCGACGAGCCGTTTTCCGCTCTCGATGCTTTCACCCGCGGGACGCTGCAGCGCGACGTGCGCCGCATCGCCAAGGAACTCGGCATCACGCTCGTGCTGGTCACGCACGATCTGCCCGAGGCGGTGGTGATGGCCGACCGGGCGCTGGTGCTGTCCGCCAATCCGGGACGGCTTGCCGACGTCGTCGATATCGATCTCGCCAATCGCGACGACCTGAGATCTCCGGAATACGCGGAAGGGTGCGGTCGGCTTGCCGCTGCCTACGAGCGCGCCGCGGGGCGCGAACTGGGCGCTCCGGAGACGGCGGGCGATACCGGATTTTCCGACAATCACGGCTTGACTGCGGCGCGCCTGGCGGCGCGCTGATGGAATTCACCTCGACGAACGACCGGAAAAGGGAACTGAGATGAGCGATCACGACAAGAGCTGCACCGATGGCACGGACTGGGACGACGAGTATTTCACAGGCGATTTCACCCGTCGTCAGACCCTCGACATGTTTGCCGCCGGCGGACTGATGGTGGCGCTCGGCCCCCTGATCGGGGCGATGAGTTCTCCCGCCTTTGCCGCGGCCGACGATGAGGTGGTGCGCATCGGTTATCTGCCGATCACCGACGCCACCGCGCTGCTGGTCGCGCATGGCATGGGCTATTTCTAGGCCGAGGGCCTGAAGGTGGAGCGCCCGACTCTGATCCGCGGCTGGTCGCCGCTGGTGGAAGGGTTCGTCGCGGGCAAGTTCAACCTCGTCCACTTCCTCAAGCCCACCCCGGTGTGGATGCGCTACAACAACAAGATCCCCGTCAAGCTGACGGCCTGGGCGCACACCAACGGCTCCGGGCTGGTGGTCGGCGGATATACCGGCATCGAGGATTTCTCCCAGCTCGGCGGCAAGCAGGTGGCGGTGCCGTTCTGGTACTCCATGCACAATTTCTGGTACTCCATGCACAATATCGTGCTGCAGTACGCGCTGAGGCAGTCGGGCATCAAGCCGGTCATCAAGTCGGCCACCGAGCCGCTTGCGGCCGACGAATGCAACCTCCAGATCCTGCCGCCGCCGGAAATGCCTGCCGCGCTCGCGGTCCAGAAGATCGACGCCTACATCGTCGACGAGCCGCCGGGCCTGCTCGGCGACGACACCGCGCCGAACCCCTCGGAAGCCTCGCTCGCCGCGCTCGGCTCCTGCATCGCGGTCGGCCTGCATGCCAATGCGATCCATCGCGGCATCACCATCAACTCGCTGGGGCTGGAGCTTGAGGGCGACCTCAACATCACGGCCGTGTGGGGAACGGGCGATGTGTCGGAAAAGCCGGTCGGGTTCACCGACGTGCGCATCATCGTCCACATGGATGCGGATGCGTCGCAGGAGACGATCGACGAACTGATCACGCATGTCACGCAGTGGTTGCCGGTGTTCAACACCTTCTCGCGGCCCGTGAACATGGTCGCGCAGTCTGCATGATCCGGCGGCCTGATCGGGCTGATTGATTGGGCGGCCGGACCGGCCGTCGAGAGGCCTATGGCACCAACCGCGGGAGAGGGGACGGGCCCGCTCCCGCGGCTTCCAACCACAAGGAAACGAGACCATGACGACTGAGACGAAAATCCGGACCTCCAACGAGGCGCTGAGCGCGTCCCGAGGCCCCGCCGCCCAGAACTCCGCCATGATCGAAGAGGTCGCTCGGATTTCCCGAACCGATCTCTGGTGCCTCAGGTGCACGACATCGATCTTTCCGGCGTCTATCCGGAAGAGGTGATGCACAGCCTGGGTGCCGCCAGTGCCTATGCGCCGCATGCGCCGATGGACGGAAGCGCGCCGGACCTGGAAAGCTCGATCCGCGCCATGTCGGTGGTGAGCGAGCACTGTCTTTCGACCGGCTTTTGCGTGTGGTGTCAGGATGCGCTGGGCTGGTACATTGCAAATTCGGAAAACGAGACGCTGAAGACGACGCTGAGGCCGAAGCTTCTCACCGGCGAAACTCTCGGCGGCACGGGCCTTTCCACCCCGATGAAGTCGCTTTTCGGTATCGAGAAGCTGCGGTTCAAGGGGGAGCGGGTGGACGGTGGTTATGTCGTCACCGGCATCCTGCCGTGGGTTTCCAACCTCGGTGACGATCACTATTTCGGCGTGATCTTCTCCCTGTCGGACGGGCGCATGGTGATGGCTGTCGCCGATTGCGCCACGGATGGGCTCAAGATCGTGGTAAACGACGAGTTCGTCGCGCTCGACGGCACGCGCACCTTTGCGGAGCAGTTCCGCAAGGCGTTCATTCCGGACGAGGCCATTCTGGCCGCCCCCATCGACGACTACATCCCGCGCATTCGTGCAGGCTTCATCCTGCTTCAGGCGGGCATGGCCTTCGGCCTCATCCGCAACTGCATCGACCTGATGGATCAGGCGGGGCAGTCGCTGTCGCACGTGAACCGTCATCTGCCGGATCAGCCGGACGATTTCCTCGAGCAGCTTGCCGGGTTCGAACGCGAGGCCTTCGAGCTGTGTCAGACCCCCTACGATCTCTCCAAGAAGTATTTCGTGCGGGTGATCGAGGCGCGGCTTGCCGCGGGCGAGGCGACTGTGGCCGCCGCCCACAACACGATGCTCCATTGCGGCGCGCGCGGATACGTCACGCGGCACGGCGCAGCGGCGTCTGCGCGAGGCCTATTTCGTTGCCATCGTGACGCCCACCACCAAGCAGTTGCGAAAGATGCTCGCCGATCTCGGCGAGGCGTAAGCGTTTCCGGCGGGGATGAGGAGAGGCGACAAACGACGTCTCCCGGCTCCGCCGCACCACCAGAGGGACCAGACGTGGAAAGGACCGCATCATGACGGACAAGAGCCTGTTGTCGCCGGAAGAACTCGCGGAACTGATGGAACGTGAGCCTTGCGTGATCATCGATACGCGCGATCCGGAGAGTTATGCGGCGGGGCATATTCCCGGTGTGGTCGACATGCACGACATCTTCACCTATCCTGCGACGTCCTCGTCCGACGGCATCGCAGAACTGCGCCACAAGTTCGCCGAGGAATTCGGCGCTGCGGGGCTTTCCGGCGAAGAGACCGCCGTCATCTACGAGCAGTCCATGGCCACGGGCTTCTGCCAGTCGTGCCGCGGGTACTTCCTGCTGCAATATCTGGGCTATCCGAAGGTGAAGGTGCTGCACGGCGGGTTCGCTACCTGGGACGCGGCGGGGCTTCCCGTCTCTACCGATGCGGTCACGCCGACGCCGAAGACTTTCCCCGTTTCCGAAGTCGGCGCGGATCTGATGCTTGATGTTGCTGACATGATGGATGCGATCAAGACGGACGACATCGTCAAGCTCGATGTGCGCGATATCGATGAATGGATCGCGGAAAACTCCTCGCCCTACGGCAAGGATTTCTGCCCGCGGAAAGGGCGGGTTCCAGGCGCGAAGCGGATCGAATGGTACCGGATGATGAAGCCGACGGCGACCGGTCCGATGATCAAGACCAAGCCGGAAATCCTGGCCGAATGCGCGACTGTCGGCATCACGCCGGAGACGCCAGTTTATCTCTACTACTTCAAGGGTGCGCGGGCTTCCAACACCTATCTGGCGTTGAAGGAAGCGGGCGTGAAGGACGTGAAAATCTACTTCGGATCCTGGAACGAATGGTCCCGCGATCCCGAACTGCCGATCGAGGAAGGCTTGCCCTACTAGGTCGAAGGATGCTGGTGTGAGCTCACCGCGTACCCCTCTATCGCTTAAGGGGACGTGGCAAAGATGTCCGATGCCGACACGCGGCCAAGGGCTCGATCCATCATACGACCGGGGCAATCTCGCCCCGGTCGCACGAGACGAAAAGGTAGGAACATGAACGAACCGATCATCATCGTGGGCGCCGGTCAGGCCGGTCAGAAGGCGGTGGAAACGTTGCGCCAGAAGGGCTATGAGGGCGATCTGGTCATGATCGGGGACGAGCCGTTCCACCCCTATCAACGTCCGCCGCTCTCCAAGGCCTATCTGAAGGGCGAGATGGACGAGGAACGCCTTTTCCTGCGTCCGCCTGCCTATTTCGAAACCGCTGCGATCGATTTTCGCAAGGGCGCGTGGGTCAGCGAGATCGATCCGGCATCCCACACCGTGACGCTGGAAGACGGAGAGAGCCTAATCTACTCCAAGCTTCTCATCGCCACGGGAACGCGGGCGCGTGCGTTGCCCATCGAAGGTTCGGATCTGGCCGGTGTCTTCACCTTGCGCACCATGGCCGATATTGCCCCGATCCGAGCAGCGCTTGAGGCGGCGGAATGGGTTGCGATCGTCGGGGGCGGCTATATCGGAATGGAATTTGCCGCCGTGGCGGTCGGTTTCGGCAAGGAGGTCACCGTCATCGAGGTGCAGCCGCGCATTCTGGAGCGCTCCGTCGCACCGGAAATCTCCAACTATCTGCAGGATCTGCATCGCTCCAAGGGCGTGCGGCTGGAGCTGGGCTCGGGCGTGGCACGGCTTGACGGCGAGGGTGCCGTCTCTGGCGTTGTGCTGGCAAACGGCGAGATGGTGCCTGCTGATCTCGTGCTGGTCGCGGTGGGAGCGGAGCCGGTAGCGGAACTGGCTGCGGCCGCCGGACTGGCGGTTGAAGGCGGTATCGCGGTGAATGCGGCGTGCCGCACGTCGGCGCCCGACATCTATGCGGCGGGCGATTGCACGGTCTTCCCCTCTGCCCGCTTCGGCCGGACCATCCGACTGGAAAGCGTGCAGAATGCTTGCGATCAGGCCAAGGCGGCGGCCGCGGCGATGCTGGACGAGGATGTCTCCTACGATCCGGTGCCGTGGTTCTGGTCGGATCAGTACGACGTCAAGCTGCAGATCGCAGGGCTCTCTCAAGGCTATGATCGCACCGAGATCGAAGGATCACCGGATGAGGGGCAGTTCGCGCTCTCCTATTACGCGGGCGACCGGTTGCTGGCGGTCGATACGGTCAATTCGCCGCGCCAGCACATGATGGCGCGGAAGATGCTTACCTCACAGTAGGCTTCGGAAAAGTCACCACGCCAGGCCTTCGCCTGAGCGAGACAAAAAATCACCTGAACTCACCTTCAAGAGGAGAAAGGGCAATGTCGAACGTCGCCAGTCTGAGCACTACCGAAGCGGATCTGGCTCCGCTGATGTCGAAGTTGGAAATGACCGAACTGGTCATGGCCGCGAAATTCACCAAGGGGCTGACCTGGAAGCAGATCTCCGAAGCGGCCGGCATGTCGGACGTGTTCGTCGTCTCCGCCTGCCTCGGCCAGAACTCGCTGCCGAAGGAAGCCGCCGCCAAGGTCGCGGAATTCCTTGGTCTCAGCAATCGGACCAAGGACGTCGAGATTGCCCTGCAGCTGCCGCCGAAGAAGGGCCAGGAGGCGGAGATCGTCTCCAAGGATCCGCTGATCTATCGGTTCTTCGAGATCACCTATGTCTACGGTGACACGATCAAGGAACTGATCCACGAGGAATTCGGCGACGGCATCATGAGCGCCATCGATTTCGACCTGAAGGTCGACCGCCTGCCGAAACCCCAAGGGCGACCGCGTTCAGGTCACCATGTTGGGCAAGTTCCTGCCGTACAACCAGTGGTGATAAGGATCGGAACGGCACGGTGAGGCCGGGCCGTCCCTGACCATCTATCCGCGTCTCAACGCGGCCGATTGCGATGATGTGGCTGCGGGCCATGCTCCAGCGGCCCGCGGTCCGTTGTTTGTCCTCGATCGAGGGGTGGCCGGGATCCGTCAGGTTGACGGCGAAAGCGTGGCGATCGGGGCTGAGTTCCACGCGCGCGTCGGGGAAGTCGAGAAACTGCAGGGTCGCGGGATAGTAGGCCTTGTAGAAGGCTTCCTTGATCACGAAGACGAGCTTTGCGACATCGACGCCAGGCATCTGAAGCCCACGTTCCTCCGGCCGGCAAATGGCTTCGGCAAGAGAAGGTTTCAGCGGCGTCGACGGTTCGATATCGATGCTGAGGCCTGCGAAATAGGTGTCGCGTCCGGTGATCGCGGCGGCCAGTCGATCGGAATGGGAAATCGAGTCAACGATGCCATAGGGCCAAAGTGATCGGCGGTTGGAAGCGGCCGGAATGGCACAGGGTTCGATGCCGAGGCCGCGAAGCGCCTTGCGCGCACAACTTCGTCCTGCACAAAACCCGAGCCGCCGTTTGGCAACCGCCTGAGAGATTTCCGCTTCCTCGCGGGCAAACTAGAGGCTGCTGACAATCGTCGGGTAGCCTGCAGGCGAAGGTCGCCTCCTGAGGTGCGTAGGCGGCTATCGCCGTTTCCAGAGCGTCATTGAACATTCCGCATCGCCTTCCCCCCAAGGTGCGTTGCGAGCAGCGCGTTTGTTGTTCTCTCTACATTGCGCCCATCAACAGGACGGCGAAAGGATAAGGATCGCTGATCCAACTCTTTTCGATCCGCCAGCCGGCCGCCGCGGCCAGCTCGGCCAGCATGTCATAGGTATATTTGTGCGAATTCTCGGTGTGGATCGTCTCGCCCACGGCAAAGGCGATCTCCTTGCCGCCCAGATGCACCGTCTGGTTCTTGCGTGAGACCAGATGCATTTCGATCCGGCTTTCGGCGGCGTTCCAGATCGCGCGGTGGGAGAAGGCCTCCAGATCGAAATCGGCGCCGACTTCCCGGTTGAGACGGGCTAGGAGATTGAGATTGAAGGCGGCCGTCACTCCTTGCGCATCGTCATAGGCGGAGATCAGCACGGATTCCTCCTTGGCGAGATCGGCGCCGAGAATGGAGCGAACGTCTTCTCCGAGCGTTATCAGGGCCGATTTAAGGAAGTCGACGGCGGCCTCGGGCGCAAAGTTGCCGATGGTGGAGTCGGGAAAGAAGCCCACGTGAGGACGGTTGCGGGTCGCCTCGGGCAGGGTGTGAGGGGCCGTGAAATCGGCAATGAGCGGCAGGACGTTCAGGTTCGGGAAATCGGCGTTCAGGGAATTGGCTGCCTCGTCGAGCGCGATCTGGGAGATGTCGATCGGAACGTAGATCGAGATCTGCGGAGCGGCATCCAGCAGGGTCCGCGTCTTGGTGCTGGCGCCGGAGCCGAATTCCACCAGGACGGCATCGTTGTCGATGGCCTCACTCAGATCCTCGGAAATGGCATGGAGCAGCGCCGTCTCCGTCCGAGTGGGGTAATATTCGGGCTGCTCGCAGATCTCTTCGAACAGACGCGAGCCTTCCGCGTCATAGAGATATTTGGTCGGTAGCGTCTTGGGATATGCGCTCAACCCGGCTATCGCATCGCGGAGCAGGTCGTCGGAGGACGGGATTTCTCCCTCCTCCATCGTGATGTCCGATGTGTCCGACATGGCCATGCTTACAGATCCGTTGCGAGACGAAAGCCGGAAAACTGCCAGCGCGCGTCGGTGGGAAAGAAGTTGCGGTAGCTGATGCGGTCATGGGCGGTGGGCGTGGCGCAGGAGCGGCCGCGCAGCACCATCTGATTAACCATGAACTTGCCGTTGTATTCGCCGATCACCCCTTCGGGTGCGCGATAGCCGGGGTAGGGGGAATAGGGGCTCATGGTCCATTCCCACACTTCCTGACGCATGCCGGGCCTGAGGCGCGTGGGGCGCGGGCCTTCGGGCAGGGGCGTTCCAGGGGAAAGGGTGGCTGCGGCCAGTTCCCATTCGAATTCGCTTGGCAGCCTGTGACCAGCCCTCTGCGCATAGGCGGCGACCTCGAAGTAGCTGACGTGGCAGACCGGTTCGTTCGGATCGATGTTCTGACGGCCGAAAAGCGTGTAGCTCGACCAGCCGTCATCGTCGCGCCGCCAGTAGGCCGGCGCCTCCCAACCCTCCCGGTTGACGGTCGCCCAACCTTCCGACAGCCACAGGTTGTGGCACCGATAGCCGCCGTCCTCGATGAACTTCATGAATTCGCCGTTGCTCACCGGCCTGTCGGCGATGGCGATATCGCGGATGAGGGCCTCATGGCGGAGCAACTCGTTGTCGAAGCAGAAGAGGAAGACTTCGCCCTCGTTCTCTCGCCAGCCGATTTCGTGAATGCCGGCTTCCAGAGGCTGCCAGGAAATCGGGGCAAGCGGGTGGGCAGGCGCGCGGGACATGTCAGACTGGGCGCAGACCGGATCAATGGGCGACAGCGAGAAGGCGTGCTTGATGTCGGTGAGCAGTAATTCCTGGTTCTGTTGTTCCTGGTGAAGGCCCATGATGACGAGATCGGCGATCTTGCGGTCGCAGCTCTTCATCAACGTGTGCATTGCGTGGTCCACATGGGCGCGATAGTCGGTGACGGCCGCGATGCCCGGACGGCTGAGAAGCCCGCGCGAGGAACGTGGATGGCGCGGGCCGACGGCCTCGTAATAGGAGTTGAACACATAGGAGAAGATGTCGTCGAAAACCTCGTAGCCGGGCAGATGAGGCTTCAGAACGAAGGTTTCGAAGAGCCAGGTCGTATGTGCGCGGTGCCATTTGGTCGAACTAGCGTTGGGCATGGACTGCAAGGTCTGGTCTTCGGCCGACAAGGGGGCCGAAAGGGCTTCGGTGTCGCTGCGCACGCGGGCATAGGATGCATCGAGCCGGCTTCGCCAGCCTGCATCCGCTTTCACCGTTTCGTCGGCTGGATTCTCCTTCAGGTCGAACATGGAAACTTCCCCATCATGATTGGCCTCTTGAGGGTGGGCACCGACGGTCGGCGCAGGGGCGGACGTGCCGCATTTTGCAAGCCCCCCGTACACGGTAGAGATTCAGTGCCGCTTCGTAACCTAGTACTGCAGGTTGATTTGGCGAGACTGTGATGATGTCTGTTTGACGCAAGGAAAAGAGGGGGAGTAAGGGCAACTCCCAAGATTGATGGTCGTCAGGGGAGGGTCTATAACCTTAAGACAATTGACAGGGGGCTGATATCTTGCCTAAGATAGTAACTAGTAAAAGCGGGCTGGTCACGCCCCTGCGCCACCGGGTCCGTCTCGTCCTGTGCCAGCGGCTGCTACGGCTTTCTGGCCCGTCAGACGACACGGTATTTTTGTGCGCGAAATCTCATCTTTCTTCCGGCGGACCGTCGGGTGTCGGGTGGTCTCCGAAACCGGTTTCTCCAAATCCGGCTTCTGTTGCGGGGACATACCCCAGAACCAGATCGCGACGGCGTGGGTCGCGGGCGAAGCTGCCGCCGCACCGCAGCCTGGAGGTGGAATCCGGCATGGGGCCGGGCTACTTGCGACATCGAAGGCGATCCGATGGCTGATACGCTTTTTCTTGACGACTGGGACGCTCTTACCCGCGAACGCGATGCGCGGTTCGCGGCAACTCTCGACAGGGTCTTTGCCTATCATCCCTTCTACAAGGATCTTCTGACCCGCGCCCGACTCCGGCGAAGGGACATTTCCGGCATATCGGATCTCGCCAAGCTGCCGGTGACCACCAAGAAGGACTATCTCGCCAATCCGGGCAATTTCGTCCTCGCGTGGCCGGAAGCGGCTTCGGCCGAAGAGAGCATCATCTGGGATGTGATGCATACGGCCGGAATGAGTGGGGTGACGGGAACCCCGGCGCCGTTAGTCTCCACCAACTATGATTTCTTCAACATCCTGGCGCTCAATCGCAACATACTGCGTCTGTGCGGGGCGAGCGAGGCCGACAGCATTCTCAACCTGTTTCCGCTGACGCGTCACCCGCAGGGGGCGTTTGCGCGCGTCATGAACGCGGCTGCCGCCTTCAACATTCCCGTCACCGCGGCCATGCCCGGATCGCCCAATGCGCGCCAGCCGGATATCGGCAATTCGCTCGATGCGGTGGTGGCGATCGCTGCGCGCAGCGAGGCGACGATTCTGTGGGGCGTGCCGTCCTATATCCGCAAGATAGTGGCGCGGGCGGAGGAGATGGGCGTGGTTCTGGCCCATGTCCGGCTGGTCTTTGCCACGGGCGAGGGATTTGCGGAGCAGGCCCAGACCGAAATCGTGGAACGGTTGAAGCGGTTGAGCGCCAACGATCCGCGCGTCAGCGTCTCCTATGGCGCGAGCGAGATGCAGGGGGGCATGGTGGAATGCGTGCCCGGGTCGGGCTACCACAATCCGGCTCCCGATCAGTTCTGCTTCGAGGCGGTGGATCCGGATACGCACAAGCCGGTGCCCGACGGCGAGGAAGGGCTGATCTTGCTGACCCGTTTCGATCGGCGCGGCACGGTGATATTGCGCTATTCGCTGGGGGATGTGGGGCGGCTGACCCGCGAGCGCTGCCCCCATTGCGGCGCGCTGACGGAGCGGATTGTCGGCCTGCCGCGGCGGATGGACGGTTTCTCGTCAAGATCCGCGGGCGGCTGGTCGATCCCCAGGCGTTGAGTGATGCACTGGCGGGCGAAGCGTCCGTGGCCGATTTACAGGCTCTGGTGGAAAAGGAAGAGGAAGGCGACGTGTTGTCGAGCGATCGCTTGCGCATCAAGGTCGCGCCGACCGGCAAGCCGGACGAGAAACTGTCGAAACTGCTGGTTCAGCGCGTCAAAGCGGTGACGGGCGTGCGGTCCGTCATCGAACTGACGACAGCGGAAGATCCCATGCTCGCGGGAGGCGGCTGGACGGTGAGGCCGCTGGTCGATCTTCGCAAGAAAAGGCGGCGGTAAGGGCTGCGCCGCATTCAGGGGATTGTTTGAGGCATGGGCGTGGATTCGCCCGGCCTCCCTTTGCCTACAATCGCGTGGCGACGACCTTCTGATAAAGCTCGCCGAAAAATGTCTGCTTGGTCCAGGAGGACTGATCGGAGTTCTTGCCGAACTTGCGGATCTCCGATGCGCAGAGCGAGGCTGCGAAGGGCTCCAGATAGCGGAATACCGCTCACATGATTGGGCCCATCGGGTGGAAGCGGTTCCACTGGTGGTAATCGACGAATACCGCCTTGCCGCCCGGCCGCACCGCCGCGAGCACATTGTCGACGACCTGATACTTGTAGTTGTCCGGCACTTCATGCAGCAGGAAGAAGCAGCAGACGCCGTCGCGTTCGCGGCCGTAGGGCTCGATCGCATTGGCGTGCAGCACGGTAGCGTGCGGGAAGCGCGCCAGTTTCTTGCGGCTGCGCGCAACCTGGATCGGCGTCACGTTCCGCAGTTCGAACCGGCCCGTGGGACCGACACGCTCAGCGAGTTGCACGACCAGATGGCCGTAGACGTTGGCCGGTTGCATGATGTCGTCGCCGGCTTTGAATTCGTCGACGGCGCATTTCACTAGCCGGTTGGCATTGCCCCACAGGATCGTCTGCACGATGATCTGGCGGTCAAGCAGCGGAACAAGCCGCGGATTGACGAAGCCCAGTCGTAAATGTCGTGCATGTAGTCGGGAAGTGCAGGCATTTCGACGGTTGGGGGGAGTCTTCGATTTCTTCGGCGACTGACGGGGCGTTTTCAAACAAAGAGACATTAGATTGAGAACCTTCGGGCATGTTTCGATCGGCCCGGCGTCCGGGATTTTTCGTTCCCCTTTCCTCCGTGCGCGTCTCCTCCCAGAGTTACCTCCCAGATGTCTTGCGCAAGATAACGGCAGTCGCAGCACACCAAGAGTATCCTCCGGTCAAACCGCTCCAGTTTGACCGGTGAGTAACAACTCCAGGTTATTGGCTGGAGCATATTCCATGCAACCGGATCTATGCGATCTGGTTGGAATACGCATTGTGCAACTGTATTTTGCGCCGACCCGAGAATTGTCTTCGCTATAAATGCCGGGCGCCAGCGGCCTTTTTGTCTCCCCCTGGTTGGTTTGTCGGCTAGTAAGCCGGAAACACGGGAGAATTCGGGCATTCCAGAGGTAACTGCGTTCGAGCGACGCATCTTGGTGAGGCAATATGTACAGGCATAAAGCTTCCGCAGCGCGATGGTCACGCATGCGGGAGCCGCCGAATTTCTTTGTCTAAAACGCAGGTTTCAGGGGGACGTTACACGACTTCACTTTGTTGAGAGGAGCAGTCCTCGAGCCGGGAACGGTCCGACCAGGGGAAGATCTGGCGCAGGGTTTCGTCCACGTTGCCGGCGGGCAGGGGGGCAACTGAAAAGGTAACCCTGTACCTGGGTGCAGCCTTCGCTGCGCAGGTGTTCCAGTTGCTCCTCAGTCTCCACGCCTTCCGCCGTTGTGTCAATGGCGAGGCTGCGGCCGAGGCCGGTCAGGGCGCGAATGATCGCGTTGGCTTCGGGGCGCTCGGAAAGGGTGCGCACGAAGGACTGGTCGATCTTGATCTTGTCGAAGGGGAATTTCTGCAGGTAGCTCAGGGATGAGTCGCCGGTGCCGAAATCGTCCATGGCGATCTGGATCCCGAGGCTCTTGAGATCCCGCAGGGACTGCAGGTTGGCGTCGCTGTCCTGCAGGAGGACCGATTCGGTGATCTCCAGCTCGACGCGTTCCGGGGCAATGCGGGAGACCCCGAGCGCATGGGCGACGGCCTCCACCACCTCGTTGTTGCGGAACTGCACGGGCGAGAGATTGATCGCGATCTTGACCTCTTCGGGCCAGCGCGAGGCCTCGCGGCAAGCTTCTTCCAGCACCCATGCACCGATTTCGACGATCAGACCAATCTCTTCGGACAGCGGGATGAATTCGGCGGGCGAGACCAGGCCGCGGATGGGATGGTTCCAGCGCAGCAGCGCCTCGAAGGCACAGATCTTGCCGGTCTTCATGCTGATCAGCGGTTGGTAGTGGAGCTGGAACTCCTTAGCCTTCAGAGCGTGGCGAAGGTTCAGCTCCATGGTGCGGCGCGCCTGCAGGCGGGCATCCATGTCGGGTTCGAAGAAGCGGAAGACGCTGCGCCCGTCATTCTTGGAGCGATAGAGCGCCATGTTGGTGTTTTTCAAAAGGCGATCGGGTTCCAGCCCGTCGGTGGGGGTTACCGCGATGCCGATGCTGGTGCCGATGACGACGTGGTGGCCGTCTATCTGGTAAGGCTGGCCGATATAGTCGGATCAGGCGGGCGGCGAGCTCGCTCGCCTCGACCGGGCTTTCCATGTCCGTCTGGATGATGGCGAACTCGTCGCCGCACAGACGTGCGACGAAATCGGTCTTGCGCAGGGATTGTCTTGGAGCGTTTGGCCACCGCCTGCAGGAGCTTGTCGCCGACCGGATGGCCGAGCGTGTCGTTGACCTCCTTGAAATGATCGAGGTTGAGACAGAGGACAGCGACCAATCCCTGATTGCGCTGGGTGCGGGTGAGCGCATCCTGCAGCCCTTCGCGGAACAGGACCCGGTTGGGCAGATCGGTCAGGGCGTCATGGTGCGCCATATGCGCGACGCGGGCTTCCACCTTGCGCCGTTCGGTGAAGTCGACCACGGACATGACGAAGCATTGCCGACCCTCCATCTCCATGCGACGGACATAGGGGTGGACTTCGATCTCGTCGCCGTACATCCTGGCCCTGATAGGGCTGGTCCAGCCGCTTCAGGAAGACGGCAAAATCGGCACGGCTTTCCGGGTGCAGCGTGTCGAGCATGGACATGTTGAGGAAGTCGGCGCGTGCGTGGCCGTAATGGCGCACGGCGGCCTCGTTGACATGCAGGATCTGCAAGGTGTCGCTGGCCACAAGCCATGTGGGGTTGGGGTTTCCCTCAAACAGCAGGCGGAAGGAACGCTCGCGTTCCTTGATTTCCGCGATGTCGGTCAACGTGACCGAGACGAGATCGCCGATGGGGGAAGCGCCGACCTTGAAATAGCGTCTTCCGTTCTCGCCATCATAGGTCACTTCGAAATTGACGCGCGTGCCCTGTTGGACCGCGCGGGCGAGGTTTCCCACGACCTCCGCCTCCTCCAGACGGAGGCCGAGGTCCGACAGGCGGGCCCATTCGAGCCGGTTGGCGGGCATGTTGAGCAGTTGTGGGGCGCCGTTGTTGAAGGCGACGAACTGGAAGTCGACGGCCCGGTTGCAGGCGTTCCTGATTGCCGTCAGGGCGATCATGCCGTCATCGGTGGCGTCGAACATGGTGTCGAGCACGTCATACTGGGTGTCGCGCCGATCCAGCACGATGATGAAGACCGGCGGGCCCCAAAGGCTCGAAAGCGGCAGGGCCCACAGGTCGTAGGTCTCGAAATTGCCTGCGGCCACCTGATGGGTGGTCACGCGTGTCGGTTCACCGGAAGTTCGGCTGAATTCGATCGCATCGCGCAGACTATGGGTGCGGACGGTGAGAAGGGCCGAGAATGCGGCGCCGTCTCGCGAAACTCCGCCCCATTTGCAGAACATCTCGCCCACGCGCGCGCGATTGAACTCCCCGTTCTCGTCCTGAACCACCAGAGCCAGGCTGTCGGCGAAATGGCCGAGGTTCCCCAGGGCGACATGCTCGTAGGGCGGCAGCTCGGGTGGAGTCGTGCGTTCCGAACGCCAGCGCAAGAGCACGAAATCGATCACGCGGCGTGACGTGCCGGTGTCCGGTTCGCAACGGGAATGGGACGGAAAAACTTGGGAATTCAAGGAGTTTATCCTCGGCAAGCGATAGTGCGGCGGGTTCGATCCGTTCCTCTGTATTGATACGCATAAAAGATCTTACGATAGGCTAAACAAAACTGGATTTGCATCTCCGCGATTTCGGAGTTTTTCTGATCTCTCGGGCTGTACCTGCAGAACAAGAAGTTAGACGGATAAGTAATTGGGGTTATTGAATCCGCCGGCGTTCTCTCGGTTTTTGTATTCGCATCCTTCAAGGGAAGACGGATTCTCCTCGTGTCGAACCCGATCCATATGGAGTTTTATTCCGATGAATTCACTTGATGTGAAAAATTACTTCATCTCATGGCGTTTCGTTGGTATTGGGCATATGCCCGGCTTGCGCGGCTACCGGACCGAATGGGGATCCCGCTTTCATAGCCGGGGTTTGTTATATTCCTGTGTCACGGAAGGCTGATCGCTCATGCCCCTCAATCCGCTTCGCCGCGTTGATCTCGTCATTTTCGATTGTGACGGGGCGCTGATCGACAGCGAGCCGAATTTCCGCGCGCGCCATGGCCGTGGCCCTGACGGAATCCGGACTGCCGATGGAGCCGGACGACGTGCAGCGCGAATTCACAGGGATGATGGAAAAGCCGATGCTGGCGGAGTTGCAGTGGCGCGGGATTGCCGACACCGATGCGTTCAGCGCGCGCTGACGTGCGTCGCTCTTTGCCAATTTTCGCGAGGAATTTCACGAAATCGACGGGATCGGCGCGCGGTCTTGATACGCACAAGTGCGTCGCTTCCAACTCAACGCGTGAGCGGCTGGAAAACAGTCTCGGCATTCTCGATCTGTGGGACGCGTTCTCGCCGCATATCTTCAGCGCGGATATGGTGGAGCACCCCAAACCGGTGCCCGATCTGGCGTTCCATTGTCTGAGAACCTTCAATGTGGAACCTGCGCAGGCGGTCTTCATCGATGATAGCACGTAGGGCATCCATTGCGCCAAGGCGGCGAAACTGACAGCAATCGGTTTTATCGGGGAAAGCGAGGCGCGGCTCGATCAGCGTGCCGTGTTGACGGCGGCTGGTGTGGATGCTGTCGCGGTCGGTGTCGGGGAACTTGAACGCCTTCTGGCGGCAAGCATGGTCGCGGTCGTCTGACGTTTTCTCTGCGGACAGATAAAGGCCGGCTGAAAGGTTCAAGTCGCTCTGCCGGACTTGTCGATTTACTTCTTCTGGCTGATGAAGCGGGTCTCTAGATAGGCTTCCAGCGCTTCCGATCCGCCTTCGGTGCCGTATCCGGAATCTTTGATGCCGCCGAAGGGTACTTCCGGCAGAGCAAGGCCCAGGTGGTTGATCGTCAGCATGCCGGACTTAACCCTCGCGCCTAACGTCTGCGCCGTTTCGCTCGAACTCGTATAGGCATAGGCCGCAAGCCCGAAGGGCAGGCGGTTGGCTTCCGCGAGCGCCTCGTCCGTGTCGGTGAAGCGGTTGATCACCGCGACCGGGCCGAAGGGCTCCTCGTTCATGATGCGGGCTGAGGTCGGCACGTCGGTGAGAACCGTCGGCTCGAAGAAATAGCCTTGGTTGCCGATACGCTTGCCGCCGGTGCGCAGAGTGCCGCTTGCATCAACCGCGTCGTTGATCATGCCCTCCAGTGCCGGGATGCGGCGTTCGTTGGCAAGCGGGCCCATGTCCACGCCGTCTTCCAGACCGCTGCCGACCTTCATCGCTTTGGAGGCTTCGATGAAGCCTTCAGTGAATCGATCGGCGACGCCTTCCTGAATGAGGAAGCGGGTGGGCGACACGCAGATTTGACCGGCATTGCGGTACTTGTGCACCGTCATCTGCTTGAGCGCCTTGTCGATGTCGGCATCATCGAAAACGAGGACCGGGGCGTGACCGCCGAGTTCCATCGTGGCGCGCTTCATGTGCAGTCCGGCGAGGCCCGCGAGCTGCTTGCCGACCGGAGTGGAGCCGGTGAACGAGATCTTGCGGATGACCGGATGCGGGATCAGGTATTCGGAGATCTCCGCGGGCACGCCGTAGACGAGGTTGACCACGCCCTGCGGAATGCCCGCATCGACGAAGCAGCGGATGAGTTCTGCCGGGGAGGCCGGCGTTTCCTCCGGCGCCTTGACGATGATCGAGCAACCGGTGGCAACGGCGGCCGACAACTTGCGCACGATCTGGTTGATCGGGAAATTCCACGGCGTGAACGCGGCGACCGGGCCCACGGGAACCTTCATCGTCATCTGTACGACGCCGGGCGCGCGCGCCGGGATGGTCTGGCCGTAGGTGCGGCGGCCTTCCTCGGCGAACCAGTCGATCGTATCGGCGCCGCCCAGGATCTCGCTCTTGGCCTGGGCAAGCAGTTTGCCCTGTTCCTTGGTCATCATCCAGGCGATGTCGTCGGCGCGCGCGCGCAGCAGATCGGCGGCCTTGCGCATCAGCTTGTAGCGGTTGAAGATCGGCGTCTCGCTCCACACCTGGAAGCCGCGTTCCACGGCGGCGAGCGCCCGGTCTAGATCCGGCTTGCCCGCATGGGCGAGGCGGCCGATTTCCTGACCCGTGGCAGGATTGATGATTTCCAGAGTGCGGCCGTCGGCGGCATCGCACCACTCTCCGTCGATGAAGAGCTGGACGTTCGGGTAGTTTATCATTGGGATCTCCCAGTTGTGAATCTTGCACCCATCTTCGGGGCGTTCATGTCGGGGCCGGAAAGAGCGTCCTCGTTCAAGAACCTTCAATAACCAAAGGTCCCTTCTAGCTCCTCCTCCGGAATGGTGACAGCGGCGAGGCCCGGTCAGAAACAGACCGGGCCGCAGGGTGGGCGGTGCCCGACAGGTCTTGAGTTACCGCGGTATTGTGGCGAGGCAAGGTCTGGGCGCTGAGTTCTCCTAGCATGCCGTGCGAAAAGTTCGAAGGTGATCCGAACCACTTATTTTTTGCACTTCGTGAACGATCCTCACGAAAACAACGGATTGCCGCAACGTATTTAGCGGCAGATTGTTGATGCGAGATGCGAATGATCGCGCTAGCGTTGGTGATCAGGCAACGCCCTGCGGTTTGAATGCAGGTGTCGCAAATGCCGAAACGGAGAATGCCTAAGTCGGGTGCCGTTGAGCTTTCCGAAGTTCGGGAAGGGGATTTGGTGCGCGCGGTTTGCAGTCCCGGCTCGATTTCCGCCGGTTACGGGCAAGCCGCTTTGACCGGTAATGCGGACAGGCGATCGGACGGGAGGGGCTCCGGTGATCGCGATCCGCTTCAGGGGACGGCCTTGGCAGTGAATGGGAATACACCGGAAATGATCGGCTTTTTTCTCATACCGCAATTTTCTATGATCGCCTTTGCGTCCGCGATCGGACCCTTGCGCCTTGCAAATCATCTGAGCGGAAAGCCTCTCTACGACTGGGTGCTGCTATCTCGCGAAGGCGGCGGGGAACGGGCGAGCAACGGTATTCCCGTCGGCGTCGACCATTCCTACGTCAACGCGCCGCTGCTGTCGACACTTGTCGTGTGCGCCGGGATTGACGGGCACTGGTTCGATGATCTCTATGTTCTGGCCTGGCTCCGGCGCATGGCGACGAAAGGGATGGCGCTCGGCGCAATCTGCACGGCGAGCCACATTCTTGCGCGTGCGGGACTGCTCGACGGGTATCGCTGCACCGTTCACTGGGACAGTCTGGCAAGCTTCACGGAGAATTTTCCCGAACTCGTCGTGACCAGCGAGCTATTTGCCGTCGATCGCAATCGCTTCACCTGTGCGGGCGGAACGGCTGTGGCCGACATGATGCTGCATCGCATTGCGGCGCGCCATGGCGAGGATCTGGCGGCGCGGATTTCCGAGCAGATGCTGCACGACAAGATCCGCCCGCCGCCATGCAGCAGAATGCGGTCATCCAGCAGCCGCTGGGCGTGGAGTGGCAGGATATTCAGGTAGCGATCAAGCTGATGCTGGTGATAATCGAGCAGCCGCTCGATCTTCTCACATTGTCCAAGAAGCTTGGACAGTCGCGGCGCAACGTGGAGCGTCTCTTCCGCACCTACATGAACTGTTTGCCCGGCAAATATTATCTGGGTCTCAGGCTGATTCGGGCGCGCCAGCACCTCCACCAGACATCGAAGATCGTGCAGCAGGTGGCCGTTTGCTGCGGCTTCTCCTTGGCCGCGCATTTCAGCCGGTGCTACCGCGATCACTACGGCGTGCCGCCGCGCTCCGATTAGATCGAGCATTGCTACCGCATGAGCGCGTTCGCGCAGAGCATGGAGGAACCTCCCATGCCGCCGGTTGCGGTCATTGCGCAGGCGGGCGAGGAGGAAGGTGAGGAGCGCGAAGGGTGGTTAGCGCGGAGGAACGGGACGCGAAAGGCAGATAGTTCGAAAAACGGCTCCGGGACGATGACCCGCCCCGTCTTGACGGTGGGGTTCGTGCTCACGAACAACTTCACGCTGACGGCGCTTTCAAGCTTCATCGATGTCCTGCGCCTTACCGCCGACGAGGGGGACGGAAGCCGTCCGATCCGATGCCGGTGGCGCATTCTCGGGCGTCTGGGCGAAGCACGTATGTCCAGTTGCGGGATCCCCGTTTCGCCGGATGTGGAATACGATTCTTCGGGGCTCGATTATCTGGTCGTGGTTGGCGGCCTGCTTCATCGCGGGCCGCAGATCGGTCCGGCGGCGACCGCCTGCCTGCACAAGGCGGCGCGCGCCGGAATTCCGCTCATCGGGGTGTGCACGGGCAGTTTCGTGCTGACGCGCCTGGGGCTGATGCAGGATCGCGCGTGCTGCGTGAGTTGGTATCACTTCGGCGATTTTGTGGAGGAGTTTCCCGATCTCGTGCCGGTGGCCGAGCAGCTTTACATCGAGGATCGCGACCGCATCACCTGTTCTGACGGGGCGGGCGTGGTCGATCTCGCCGCCTTTCTGATCGAGTGGCATCTCGGCCGGGCCGCGGCGCAAAAGGCGATGCATATCCTGCAGGTGAACCCCGGACGCCCGTCCGGCCAGTCGCAACCGCCGCCGCCGGTGGGCGGGCCGGTGCTCGATGAGCGTGTCCGCCGCGCCATGCTGATGATGGAGTAGCATCTGAGCAGTCCGCTCGCCATGGAGGAGATTGCGGCGAAGCTCAAGATTAGCACGTGGCAGTGCGAACGGGTCTTCCAGTCGGCGACGGGCATGAGCCCGAATCGGTTCTAGCGGCTTTTGCGCCTGCGCTACGGGCTGTGGATGCTGAAGACGTTGAGCCGCCCTGTCACCGACGTGGCGCTTGAGGCGGGGTTTGCCGATTGTGCGCATTTCTCGCGCTATTTCCGAGAAGTGTTCGGCCTCTCTCCGTCGCAAGTGCGCAAGGAAAGCGAGACCGCGGGGCCGGGACTGACCATCCCAATGCGACGGCCGGACAAGCCGCAAGGCCCGCAGGAGCGGCGTTTTTACGAGTAGGCCGGATTTGCGGGGGCTGTCCGTCCCGCGTTGCCGTGCGATGTCGATTTCGACCTGTCGATGTCGGGTTTATTTAAGTGCGGTGGCCCTGCCATTCTAGCGGCAGGTTCCGTTTCGGGATCATGCTTGCCGATACCTGTCATGAGGCGTGTTGGGGAGATGATCGGGCATGGCCTCCTATTCCGTTTTCGCACTGGCGAATAATGCATTGTCCCACCATGCCGGTTGGGAGCGGGCCTGGCGCGATGCCGCGCCGGAGGCTGCCTATGACGTCGTCATCATCGGGGCGGGCGGGCACGGGCTGGCGACTGCCTATTATCTGGCCAAGGAACACGGCATCACCAATGTGGCGGTGGTCGAGAAGGGCTGGCTCGGTGGCGGCAATACCGGCCGAAACACCACGATCATCCACTCCAACTACTTGTGGGACGAGAGCGCGGCGCTCTACGAGACCTCGCTCAAGCTCTACGAGGGGCTGAGCCAGGATCTCAACTACAACATCATGTTCTCGCAGCGCGGGGTGCTCAATCTCGCACACAATCTCTCCGATGTGCGCGAGGCGCACCGGCGGACCCATGCGCTCAGGCTGAACGGCATCGACAGCGAGTGGCTGGATGGCTCGGGCCGTGAAGGATTTCTGCCCGATCATCAACGCGTCCGACGACGTGCGCTATCCGATCGGCACGTTGCAGCGTCGCGGCGGCACGGCGCGCCACGATGCGGTGGCCTGGGGGCTGGCGCGGGTGGTGAGCGCGCGCGGCGTCGATATCATCCAGAACTGCGAAGTGATCGGTATTCGCCGCGAAGGCGGCGAGATCACGGGCGTGGAGACCGTCAAGGGTTTCATCGGTGCGCGCAAGGTGGCGATCGTCACCGCCGGTCATTCCTCGGTGATGGCCGACATGGTGGGCCTCAGGCTGCCGATCGAGAGCCACCCGTTGTAGGCGCTGGTGTCCGAGCCGGTCAAGCCGATCATCGATTGCGTGGTCATGTCGAACGCGGTGCATGTCTATGTCAGCCAGTCCGACAAGGGCGAACTGGTGATCGGGGCGGGCATCGATGTCTTCATCGGCTATGGCCAGCGCGGCAGCTTCCACATGATCGAGCATCAGATGGGCGCGCTGCTGGAACTTTTCCCGGTCTTCTCTCGGCTCAGAATGATGCGGCAATGGGGTGGCATCGTCGACGTGACGCCCGATGCGAGCCCGATCATCTCGAAGACGCCGATCGACAATCTTTTCATCAATTGCGGTTGGGGAACGGGTGGCTTCAAGGCAACGCCGGGGTCTGGCTGGGTCTTCGCGCACACGATCGCGAAGGATGAACCGCACCCGGTCAACGCGCCCTTCACGTTGGAACGCTTCACCTCCGGCCACTTGATCGACGAACACGCCGCCGCCGCCGTGGCGCACTGAGGGGACGGATATGGGACAGGCTTCGTTTCGGTTTTCAGTCTCCCCGCCGTCATCCCCCGGCGTAGTCCGGGGGATCCATCGCGCGGGCCCGGCATGTCGTCGCCCATGGATTGCCCGGACTGCGCCGGGCAATGACGGAGGAGGGGGCGGAGCCCGGATAGCTCAGTTTGAAGCGGCTTTCTCGAAAGGGGCCCAGTCATGCTCTTGATCGAATGCCCCTGGTGCGGGTCGGGTGACGAAATCGAATTCTCCTAATGGCGGGGAAGCCCATATCGCCCGGCCGGAAGACCCATCCGCGCTCACCGACGAGTAATGGACCGAGTTCCTGTTCATGCGCTATAATCCGAAGGGGGCGCACAAGGAACGGTGGTGTCATAGCGCCGGGTGCCGGCGCGGGTTCAATGTCGAGCGCGATACGGTGAGTTACCGGATCAATCGGGTCTATGCCTGCAATGCCGAGACGGTCGGGGAGGAACGGTGATGGCGGATTTGTGGACCTCTTCCGGCGGTCGCATCGACCGTGCCAATCCTCTCTCGTTCCGCTTCAACGACAAGCGGTATCAGGGGTATCAGGGCGATACGCTCGCCTCCGCGTTGCTGGCGAACGGGGTGCATCTCGTTGCGCGCAGCTTCAAGTATCACCGTCCGTGCGGCACCGTGTCGGCCGGATCGGAGGAGCCGACGGCGCTCGTTCAGCTTGAGACGGGTGCCTTCAGCGAGCCGGACCTTCGAGCGACCCAGATCGAGCTTTACGACGGACTAATCGCCGCGAGCAAGAATGCCTGGCCGAATGTCTCCCACGATGTGGGGGCAATCAACGACCTGTTCTCCAAGCTCTTCGTGGCGGGCTTCTACTACAAAGACCTTCATGCATCCTAAAAGCTTCTGGATGCGGGTCTACGAGCCGATCATCCGGCGCGCGGCAGGTTTCGGCGTCGCGCCCAAGGAGGCCGATTCTGACACTTACGACAAGATGCACGCCCATTGCGATGTGTTGGTCGCGGGCGCGGGACCTGCCGGTTTGATGGCGGCGCTTGAGGCGGCCAAGGCCGGGGCGCGGGTGATCATCGCCGATGAGCAGGCGGAATTCGGCGGCTCCCTTCTGGGCGCGGCTCGCGAGATCGACGGGGGGGGGGCCGGCTACTGAGTGGGTGGAGAAGATCCGGGCCGACCTCGCGGCCTTTCCGGAGATCCGGCTTCTGCCGCGCACGACGGTTGCGGGCTATTATGACCACAACTATCTGACGCTGGCTGAGCGTAAGTTCTATCATCTGGGGCGGGGCGCGGACGGGGTGCGCCAGCGGCTCTGGAAGGTGCGGGCCAAGCGCGTGGTTCTGGCAACCGGCGCGCATGAGTGGCCGCTGGTCTTTGCCGACAACGACCGGCCGGGGATCATGCTGGCGGGAGCAACCCGCACCTATGCCAACCGCTACGGCGTACTGCCGAGGCGTTGCGGCGTTGTCTTCACCAACAATGACAGCGCCTATGACGTCGCAATCGATCTGGCGAAGGCCGGATGTCGGATCGAGGCCATCTTGGACGTGCGTGTGCAGGCAATGGGTCCGGCAGCGGAGCGCGCCTTCGCGGTGGGGCTTCGCGTCATCTGCGGGGCCGCGATCGTCGGCGTGAATGGTACCAAGCGCGTGAAGGGCGTGGAGATTGTCCGGCTCGCCGCCGACGGAGAAACGGCCAGCGGCCCGGTGGAGCGGTTGTCGTGCGATTTCGTGGCAGCGTCGGGCGGTTGGACCCCGGCGGTGCATTTGATGTCGCAATCGGGCGGCAAGCTTCTATATGACGATGAAAAGGCCTGTTTCGTACCGGATCGCTCGGTGCAGGCCGAAAGCTCGGCCGGGGCCTGGAACGGAGCCTTTTCGCTTCTCGGTGCTCTGAGCGAGGGCGCTGCGGCCGGTCGTGCGGCTGCCGAGGCTGCTGGGCTGACCCCGGCGAAGAGAGCCGCGTTTCCGAAGGTGGAGGCGGAAGAGCCTCAGCCGATCCATCCGCTTTGGATCGTTCCGGGCAAGAAGCCAGTCGGGTTCGGCAAGGCGAAGAATTTCGTCAACGTTTAGAATGACTTGACGGCGGCCGACGTCATGTTGGCCTCGTGGGAAGGGTATCGCTCGGTCGAGCACCTGAAGCGCTACACGACGACCGGCATGGGTACCGATCAGGGCAAGACCTCGAACGTCAACGCGCTGGCGATTCTGTCCCGCACACTTTCAAGCCCGATCCCGGCGGTCGGAACCACGACCTTCCGTCCACCCTACACGCCGGTGGCCTATGGCACGCTCGCCGGGCGGGACGTTGGCGAGTTGTCGGATGTTGCCCGCGTAACGCCGATGCATGGCTGGCACGTGGCGCGATCTTCGAGGATGTCGGCCAGTGGAAGCGGCCCTGGTACTACCCGAAGAACGCCGAAAGCATGCAGAATGCGGTGTCGCGCGAATGTCTGGCAGTCAGAAATAGCGTCGGCGTGCTCGATGCGACGACGCTCGGCAAGATCGACATTCAGGGCCCGGATGCGGCCGACTTCCTCAACCGCGTCTACACGAATGCCTGGTCGAAGCTCGACATCGGGCGGTGTCGATATGAGATCATGTGCAAGGAAGACGGCATGACCTTCGACGACGGCGTGACCTTGCGGCTCGGCGAAAACCACTTCCTGATGACGACGATCACCGGCAATGCGGCCGCCGTGCTCGACCGGCTGGAGGACCACCTTCAGATCGAATGGCCGGATATGAAGGTCTATCTGACGTCCGTGACCGGGCACTGGGCAATCGCTTCCATCGCTGGGCTGAAGGCGCGCGGTCTGATGCGCGATCTGGCACCCGATCTCGATCTCTCTGTTGAGGCCTTCCCCTTCATGTCGATGAAGGAAGCAACGGTCGCTGGGATCGAGGCCCGCGTCTACCGGATCAGCTTCACCGGGGAACTCTCCTTCGAGATCAACGTGCCCGCCTATCAGGGTATGGCGCTGTGGGAGGCAATCTTTGCGGCCGGGGAGAAAATACGATTGACGCCCTATGGCACGGAGACGATGCATGTGTTGAGGGCGGAGAAGGGGCTCATCATCGTCGGGCAGGAGATCGACGGCACGGTGACGCCCTACGATCTCGGTCTCGACTGGATCGTCTCGAAGAAGAAGGCCGATTTCGTCGGCAAGCTGTCCTGCTCGCGGCCCGACACGGCGCGCGACGATCGCAAGCAACTGGTCGGGCTTCTGACCGACGACCCGAACGAGGTTCTGCCGGAAGTTGCACAGATCACCGAGGAAGCTGACGGCACGCCGCCCGTGTCGATATTGGGTCGCGTCACCTCCAGCTATCACAGTTCTACGCTCGGCCGCTCCATCGCGCTTGCCGTGATCAAGGGCGACCGGAACCCGATGGATGCGACGGTTCATGCGTCGCTCGGGGACAAAACCTTGCTGTGCAAGGTGGTGGCGTCGATCTTCTTTGATGCCGAGGGAGAGCGTCTCAATGGCTGATGCGATTATGACGAGCGATATGCGCGCCGGAGCGCTAACCCGGCCGTTTGCGGGGCTGGAGCCGTTTGTCGAGGCCGGACCTCTGACCCTTCGCGAGATGCCGCTCGGCGGGCAGATCGATCTTCGCGGCGACCCGAAGAATGCGGGCTTTTTGGAGGCCGTCGCCTCGGTTCTCAGCTGCGCTCTGCCGCTTGCGCCCAACACGGCGGCGCAAGGGCGGGATGTCTTGGTGCTCTGGCTAGGGCCGGACGAATGGCTGGTGCTGAGCGCGCCGGGAATGGAGACGGGTCTCGTCGGATGTCTCAGGGAAGCGTTCGGCGACCGCCATTGCGCCGTGGTCGATGTGACGGGCAACCGGACGATCTTCCGGCTTTTGGGCGCTGGGTTGCAGTCTCGATCTGCATCCCTCGTAATTCGCGTCCGGTCAGTGCGCGCAGACGCTTCTGGCGCGTTCGGGCGTGATCCTTGTCCAGATCGATGACGTCCCTACCTTCGATATTCTGCCGAGGCGCTACTTTGCCGAATATCTCTGGCGCTGGCTGGAGAATGCGATGGGGGAATATCGGTAAAAAGTGCGGCGGTCTGTCGCAATTGGCGCAAAACTTGTCGCAAAGGGATGTGAAGGCGTTCGGTCGCGATTTCAAACTCGTATCGTGAAAGGAAGTTGCCGATGTCCGCTCCGCACGATGCCCTGCTCCGGCCTTTGACGATCAAGGGGCTCACGATCCGCAACCGGATCATGAGCACCAGCCACGCGCCTTCCTACGGCAAGGACGGTCGCCCGCAGGAGCGCTACCAACTCTATCACGAGGAAAAGGCCCGGAGCGGTATTGGCCTGACCATGTTCGGCGGCTCTTCCTCCGTTTCGCCGGACAGCCCGGCGACGCCGTGGAACCAGATCTCCATCGCAGATGACGGCGTGATTCCGTATTTTCGGGAGTTCTCCGATCGTATCCATGCCCACGGCGCGGCGCTGATGAGCCAGCTCACCCATATGGGACGGCGCACGTGCTGGGATACAGAAAACTGGCTGACGACGACAGTTTCTCCCTCGCGCGAACGCGAGCCTGCCAGCCGCTCTACCCCGAAGGAGATGGAAGATACCGACATAGCGCGTGTGGTGCAGGATTTCGCCGCCGCCGTGCGCCGCTGCAAGGAAGGCGGGCTCGACGGGTGCGAGTTCTCCGCCGCCCACGGCCATCTGATTGATCAGTTCTGGAGTCCGTCGTCGAACAAGCGCAGCGACAAGTACGGCGGAAGCTTGGAAAACGGCATGCGCTTTTCCATCGAGGCGCTGGAGGCGGCGCGCGAAAGTGTGTGCGACGATTACATCATCGGCATCCGCATGTCGGGTGATGAGTTGATCGACGATGGGCTCAGCCATGAAGATTGCCTGATCATCGCCCGCACGCTGATGGAGCGCGGGCTGGTCGATTTCATCAATCTCATCGGCGGGCAGGCGCGCGATCATCTGGCCCATGCGATCTCGCTGCCCAACATGTCCTTTCCCGTCGCGCCGTTTCTTGCACTGGCGAGCGCCATCAAGCGCGAGGTCGGCGTGCTGGTCTTCCATGCCCAGCGCATCACGGATCTGGCGACGGCCGGACGTGCGGTTTCCGAAGGCCATATCGACATGGTGGCGATGACGCGGGCCCATATCGCCGATCCCCATATCGTCAGGAAGCTGATGGAAGGTCGGGCCGACGATATCCGTCAATGCGTCGGCGCGGGCTACTGCATCGATCGCATCTATGCCGGGGGCGATGCGCTGTGCATTCAGAACGCGGCACCGGGCGGGCAGGTCTCTATCGCAGCCAAAGCGACATGGCGCGAGGCCCTGTCGGGCATCACCTGCTGGCTTGCGCAGCAGGCGGAGAATAAGGGCGTCGAGATGCGGCTCAGAGAAGCCGCGACCGCAGAAGCGATCTCGGCCGAGACACCGGACGTGGTGCTGATCGCCACGGGCGGGATGGCGAACCGCGGTTCCATACCCGGCGCGGAGCTTGCGCATACGATCTGGGAGATGCTGACGGGTGCGGTGGAGCCTGCGGAAAACATTCTCATCTATGACGGGATCGGTCAGCATCAGGCGCCGTTTTGCGCGGAGATGCTGGCAAAGCAGGGGGCGCTCGTCGAGATCGCCACGCTCGACCGGATGATCGGCGAGGAAATCGGCGTCACAAATCAATCCGTTCACCTGCGTGAACTTTACAAGCACGGGGTGATCTTCTCGCCCAACCTGCAGCTCACTGAGATCTATATGGAGGGTAACAAGCGGGTGGCGGTGCTGCGCAACGAATTCACGCTGGAGGAGGAGGAACGGCTCGTCGATCAGGTGGTGGTCGAATACGGCACCTTGCCCGAGGACGGGCTTTATCACGACCTGAGAGAAACGTCGGTCAATCGCGGCGAGATGGATATCGATGCGCTTCTGGGCGATCGTCCGCAGCCGTCGGTCGAAGGGTTGAACGGGGCGGGCGGCTTTGCGCTTTTCTATCTGAGCGATGCGGTGGCAAGCCGCAACATTCACGCCGCGATATATGACGCGGCGCGGCTGTGCAAGGACCTGTGAGACCATGGTCGCGGGGCTCGTCAGTTGGGCTGTCATCGCGTTGCTGGTCGCGGGTGCATCGCTCGCCGCGCTCTATTCGCGGCGCTGGCGGGCGGGGGCTGCGGCGGAGGTCGATCTGGTCGCCGGGTTCAAGGCGCTGCCGAAGCGCTATCTGGTCGATGTGCATGACATTGTCGGCCGCAAACCCTTCAATGCGCGGTTTCATGCGCTGACCGCCGGGGGCTTTCTTGCCTCGTTGGTCCTGATCGTTCTGGCCGTTTTGCCGAGATTGGGCGGGGCCGTCGTTTGGGCGCTGGCGGGGCTCGCTCTTGCGGTGATGCTTGCGGGGGCGCTGATGGTCGGCTAGCGACGGCAGGTGTCGCGGCCGAAAGAGCTTTCAGGCGAGCGGTTCGCGCGGCTGCCGTTCTCGTTGCTTGCCTATGCCGTCGGGCTGTTTGTGGTCGCAGTCGATCGTGTTGCCGGCGGTGTCCTGCCTCAGCCGGTGACTGCGGCCTTTGCCGTGCTCGGCCTTCCGTGGGGGGGGACCTCGTGCTGGGTGTTGGGCGCGGACCGTTGAAACATGCTGTTCACGGCGCGCTGTATCTCGTTGTCCATCCGCGCGCCAACCGGTTTTCCGACAAGAGGCGCAGCCGTGAGACGGCTCTCCATCCGCTTAATCTGAACGATCCGAAGCTCGGCACGGAAGTGCCGCTCGATTTTGCCTGGAACAGGCTTCTGGGGTTCGAGGCCTGCGTCCAATGCGGGCGGTGAGAGATCGTGTGCCCGGTCTATGCGACGGGCTTGCCGCTGAACTCGAAGGCGATGATCCAGGATTTCGTCGGAGCGTTGGGAGACGGGTCGACCGGCTATGCGGGGCATGGGCATCCGGGGCGGGAACCGTCAGGACAAGGCGAGCCGCTGCTGCCGGTGGGTCGGTGGGTCGGTGGGGGGCGGCGATCCACCCGATACGCTGTGGGCCTGCACCACGTGCCGGGCCTGTGTCGAAGCCTGTCCGATGATGATCGAGCATGTGGATGCGGTCGTCGATCTGCGCCGGTTCGAAAGGCAGCAGGCGTTCTGGAAGAATTGCGCGCAGCCGATAATCCCGGCGGATTGCCGCTCTCCCGCCGGATCGACTGGGCCTCCGATCTCGCGCTGCCACTGGCCGGTGAGCGGGACGGGGTCGACGTGCTGCTATGGCTGGGAGATGAGGCCTTTGACCTGCGCGGTCAGCAATCTCTGCGCGCTTTCATCAAGCTTTTGCACAAGGCGGATGTCGATTTTGCGGTGCTCGGCGAAGAGGAGCGCGATTGTGGCGATCTTGCCCGCAGGCTCGGTGACGAAGCGACGTTTCAGGATCTCGCACGCCGGAACATCGCGACGCTGGAAGGCGTGTCCTTCAAGCGTATCGTGACGATGGATCCGCACGCCCTGCATGTGCTTCGCAACGAATATCCGGCCTTCGGCGGCGTCTTCGATGTCGTCCACCACACCCAATTCCTGCTGGATCTGGTGGAGGAAGGACGGCTGACGCTCAAGGGCCTGCCGGAGGCGCTGACCTATCACGATCCCTGTTATCTCGATCGTTACAACGGCGAGAAGGACGCGCCGCGCAAGCTGCTCGATGCACTCGGTGTGGAGCTTCGCGAGATGGAATTTTCGGGCAAATTCTCCCGCTGTTGCGGCGGTGGGGGCGGGGCGCCGGTGACCGATATTGCCGGGGATCGGCGCATTCCGGACGTGCGCATGGATCAGGCGCGAGAAACCGGGGCCGCTTGCGTTGCTGTCGCCTGTCCGAATTGCACGGTGATGCTGGAAGGCGTGGTCGGGCCGCGCCCGCAGGTTCGCGAAATCACGGAATTGGTGCTGGAGGCCGCGATATGAGAGTACGCCGGGATCCAAGACGTGAGCGCGAAGAGAGGCGGCAGACCGGATGCGCGCGTCTGCGTTTCGCTCTGTCCGCATTGAAGTCGTCGAGCGCCCGGGTGCGGCGCGAACCTCGCCTGTTGCGTCAGGCCGCGCGGTTTCCACAGCGCCGCGTCTGAGGCTTGCATGGCGCGGAGTCGTTCCCGCGCGCGAGACAGGCGTGGCAATCGCGGCCCGCACGCCGGTGGAAACGGTGCATGTCATTTCCGATCCCGCGTTCCATGTGCTCGTCGTGCTCGACATGGCGGACGGCGGGTTGAGCGAAGCGGATCGTCAACTGATTGCGGCCGGCCGGGTTCTGGCGAATGTGGGCGGCGGGGCTGTCTGTGCTCTGCCGCTGGGCGGCGACGGCGATTTCGGACCCACCGGGGGGGATCGCGTCATGAGCGCTCTGCTGGAGGATGAACGGGCCTATGATCCGGAAGGGCGGACGGCCGCCGTACTTGCCGCGATCACGGCTCTCTCTCCCCGCCATGTGGTGTTTGCCGAGACGCCAGATGGGGGCGATATCGCGTGACGGGTGGTGGCGCGGTTGGGAGACCGTTTGTTTTCCGGTGTAGAGACCCTGGAGTCGGGAGCAAACGGCGAGATGCGCGGAGTGCGCAAGGCGGATGGTGGGCGCCTCGGATAGTCGGCAACTTTGCCGCGTCTTCTCTCTGTCGTGCCCTATGCTTTTCCAGCCCATCACGGTGCGCCGCATGAGGGCCGCGTTGCCGATGCGCCGTCGCTTGAACCGGCCGAGAGACGCATCGTCAGTGCCCGGCGTCTGCCGATCGATCCCGATACGGTCGCGCTGGAAGAAGCCGATTTCCTGTTGAGCGGCGGAAACGGCGTGACGGATTGAGACGTCTTCGCCGATCTTGCCGCAGCGCTTGGCGCGACGCGGGTGGGCAGTTGGGTCGTGTGCGATCAGGGGCACTTGCCGGGTGAACGGCAGGTCGGAGCATTCGGCATACTGGTGACGGCCGGGTGCTATTTTGCGCTGGGGATTTCCGGCGCGCCGCAACACTTGCAGGGGATCACGCGGGTCGGCAGCGTGATTGCCGTCAACACCGATCTTCATGCCGAGATGATCAAGCGGGCGGATCTCGCCATTGTCGCCGATGCGCAGGCCGTCATGCCCGCACTTCTGCGACTGCTGACTGAGTGGCGGGGACCGAACGATGTGGGCAGGAGCGATGATTAAGGTCGCGGTGCTTCTCTCGCTCGTTCTCCATCCTGCAAGCGGGCTGGCGCGGTGCGCCGGGCTCGATGCCCGGGCGCTGGAACTGGCTCTGCGGATGCCGGGCGCGGAAATCCATGCCGTTCACGCGGGCGATCCTGAAGCCCCGGCCTTGCGGGATTATCTCGGCATGGGGCTTGAGAGCTTGACTGTTCTGGCATGCTCTGCCGGATGCGATCCGGTTCCGGCACTGATTGCGCGGTTTCGGGAGATAAAGCCCAATCTGGTACTGACGGGCATGCGGGCGGAGGCAGGTGAACAGAGCGGGATGGTGCCCTATCTGATCTCCGAGGCGCTGGGCACGTCGCTCTTGTGCGATGCGGCGGATGTCGCATGCGAGGGGGAGACGGCGCGCGTGGTGCAGGCGCTTTCCCACGGGCGTCGGCGGGAGGTTTCTGTCCGGCTGCCATCGGTTCTGCTGGTCAACGAGGCGGGGCCGGTGCCGCGGGCCCCGGCCTTTGCCAAGGCACGGCGCGGGCAGATCCTGTCCTTTGCAGCTTCAAATCCGGATGATGCCTTTCTGGCGGCAAGCGAGATGCATCCCTGGTGGGCCCGGCCGAAGCGAATGGCGATGCCCGGCGGCGGATCGGCGCTGGAACGGATGAAGGCGATGACGGAGGCCAAGGCCGGGGAGGGGCGGCTTCTGGTCGGGCCTCAGCCTGAAGAGGCCGCCGCCGCCATATTATGACTATCTTGCCGGCAAGGGCGTTCTGCCGCTTGAGGAGGCGGACAAGGGACGCTCCTGACGAGCGCATATCCCTTTGCGGCACTTGCGAGATCCGCAAGGTCGTTTGAGCTCTTGTTTTGTGAAATTTGTCGGTTCCAGAAAACACTCTGTCGCAAATTCATACGCGGGCGTCTTTTTGAGGGCGGACAATCTGTCGCAGTTCAGGTTCCCACGCGAGGGGAGAGTGATCTGCATGACGGGTCAACCCTCCATCGAGGCGATGCTGCAACGCCGCATTCCGGGCTACAGCGCTTGAAGCGCCGCTCTATACGCGCGCCGATTTCTTCGACCTCGATATGGACCTAATCTTCCACCGGCACTGGATCTTCGTCGGCGTGGAGCCGGACGACTGCATGACGGTCAAGGTGGGCGCGAGTCCCGTGCTGATCCTGCGTGGCGAGGACATGGAAATCCGCGCCTTTCACAATGTCTGCCGCCATCGCGGGGCGCGTCTCGTCACGGGGCCGAAGGCGACGATCGGCAACATCGTGTGCGCCTATCACGGCTGGACCTACGGCGAGACGGGCGAGCTGTTTTTCGCCGAGCACATGGGGCCGGATTTCGATCATTCCTGCCATGGGCTGAAGCCGGTGCATCTGCGCACCCTGGCCCTGGCCGGGTTGATCTTCATCTGCCTGGCTGAGGAAGCGCCCGACGATTTCGACCGGATGGCGGAGGCCGTCACCCCCTATATCGCGCCGCACGACATCGCCAATTCCAAGGTCGCCTATTCCTACGATCTCATCGAAGACGGCAACCGGAAGCTGACGATGGAGAACAATCGCGAGTGCTATCACTGCGCGATCAACCATCCCGAGCTGACCGTTCCGCTGCAGGAATACGGTTTCGGTTTCTCGCCCGACGATATTGACGATTACCGCCGGGCGGATATCGCCAAGTATCAGGCGGAACTGGAGGTCGCCTATGCGCGCTGGGCCGGACTGGGCCTGCCGTCGGATGAATGCGAGGCGCTGGACAATACCACCGGCTATCGCACGCGGCGGCTGGTGCTGATGGGAGCGGGCGAGTCCCATACGCTCGATACGCGGCGCGACTCGAAGAAACTTCTGTCGAATTTCAAGGATGCGCGGCTCGACGGGCTGTCCTTCTGGACGCATCCGAATTCCTGGTATCACTTCATGGCCGATCATGCGGTCACCTTCATGTGCATGCCGCTCGGGCCGGACCGCACTCTAGTGCGCACCAATCGGCTGGTTCACAAGGATGCCGTGGAGGGCCGCGACTACGATCTGGAGAACCTCATTCCGCGTCTGGATGATGACCAACCAGCAGGACGCGGATCTGGTCGCGCTCGCCCATACCGGCATCGCGCAACCGGCCTATGAGCCGGGGCCCTATTCGCGCTTTACCGAGAGCTTCGTGGACAAGTTCTGCCAGTGGTACGTCGATCGCATGTCGGCGTACCTGTTGAATGCGCTGGCACTGGTCGAAGACACGGTGGCGGGGGAATGACGAGGGAAGGCCCTGGCGCCGATATTGCCGCCGCCGGATCCGGGCAAGAGGATGAGCCCGCCATGCTGTTGCAGCCGCCGCCTTCGGAAACGAGGGAATTTCAGGCCGTTTTGCCCGAGTGGAACCCGGATGTGGACGACGTGCTTGTCTGTCACCAGATCCGCGAGGAGACACACGACGTCAAGACCTTCATCTTTTCAGAACGTTACCATTGCCAATTCCGTTTCCAGTCGGGGCAGTTCCTCACCCTCGATCTGCCGGTGGATGGCTGGAAGATCCAGCGTTGCTACACCATCTCCGCATCCGCCGCGCGGCCCTTCCGGGCGACGATCACGGTCAAGCGCGTTCCCGGCGGGATCTGTTCCAACTGGCCGCACGACAATCTGAAGCCGGGCGACGAGATCCGCGCCGTCGGGCCGATGGGCGATTTCGTTCCCGACCTTGATACGGAGCGGAAGTGGCTGCTGTTGTCGGCGGGAAGCGGCATCACGCCGTTGATGTCGATGGCGCGCACGAGCGCGGATCTCGGTGACGATCGCGACATGATCTTCGTCCATGCGGTCCGCAGCCCGCGCGACATCATCTTCCGTCAGGAACTCGACATGATGGCGCGCCAGCAGGAAGGCATGCGGCTTGCGCTCATCTGCAAGAACCTCTCGCAGGAAAAGAGCTGGCTCGGACTGACCGGGCGGTTGTCGAGCGTCATGCTGCAGCTCATCGCGCCCGATCTCGACGAGCGCGAGATCTATTGCTGAGGTCCGGAGCCGTTTATGGAAGCGGTGCGCATGATGTTGGCCGAGCTCGGCTACGACATGGCGCACTACCACCAGGAAAGCTTCAATTTCGCCGCCCTGGAAGAGGACGACGACTTCGAGATCCCCGAGTCGGACGAGACGGTGGAGCGCACCGTCTTCCGCGTGGAACTGGCCAAGAGCGGGCAAGTTCTGGAATGCGGGCCGGACATGACGATCCTGAATGCGGCGCGTGCGGCGGGCCTCCGGCTGCCGTCGTCCTGCGCACGCGGGCTTCGCGGAAGCTGCAAGAGCCGCATGGTCTCCGGCACCGTCGACATGAAGCACGGCGGCGGGATCCGCCAGCGCGAGGTCGATCAGGGACAGATCCTGTTGTGCTGCTCCAGGCCGACATCGGATGTCGTGATTGACCGGTAGCATTCGTGGGCGGGCTTTCCGTATCCACGAGAGATCTCCTCCCCTCACCCCAGCCCTCTCCCCATGGGAGAGGGAGCCGCTCCAGACGTGCTGCAATATCTCCGCTACACAACGGCGTAGCTGACGACATCATCCGTGCGGCTCAAAGCCAAATCAGCACAAGAGCCTGGCTCTATCACCTCTCCCATGGGGAGAGGTCGGCGCGTATGCGCCGGGTGAGGGGATGCGCGTTTTCCGTATTCCTGAGAGATCGAAACCCCTCACCCTAAACCTTTCCTCATGGGAGAGGGGATACGTCTGTGCCGTGTCGCCGTCGGCTCGGTTCTTGAGGCCATCCCCAAACCGCAGGCAAAAAATACCGGGCGCCGAAGCGCCCGGTATCGTGACCCGTTAGAGGGTTATTCGTTCGGCGATTACTTCGCCGCAGCGCGGGCTGCGGCGAGCCAGCCGTCGACTTCCTTCTAGTGCTTCTCGATCCAGGCGGTCGCTTGGGCCTTGACGTCGTCGTCGCCCTTGTTCATCGCGGCGTTCTGGGCATAGATGTCCGGAAGCGGGATGGAGACTTCCTGCAGAAGCTTCTTCACGGCCGGGTTCTTCTTGAGTAACTCGGTATTGGCCACCGGCACGATGTCGTTGGCCTGGAAGCTCATGGTGCAGGGGTCGGCGACGCAGGTGTCCAGACCCGTGGCGGGCTTGGGCATCTCGATGTCCGGGTTGGTGGTTGCCTCGATCCACATGACGTCCTTGCCCGGCTTCAGCTCGTTCACCGTCCAGGTGTAGAACATGATGTGTTCGCCGCTCTGGTAGGCAGTGATCGCATCGGCCATGGAGGTGGAGTAGCCGGCTTTGATCGGGTTGATGTCGTCACGCAGCTTCAGCTTGTCGAGCGTCTCGGCAATGCGCACAGCCCGGTGGGCAGGTCACGAGATCAGCCTTGCCGTTGCGGTCGAAAGCTTCCTTGACTTCCGGACGCTTGAAGTCTTCCAGCGACTTGATGTTGAACTTTTCGATCGCCGCCTTGTCGACCAGGTAGTCCTGGAGGGCGCCGCCCTTGGCCACGGCGCCGACAAGCTCGGCACCCTGGTCGATGGTGGACTTGTAGGTGTTGTGCAGCGGGAACCAACCGTTCACCCAGAGGTCCATGTCGCCCTGGGCGACGGACTGGTAGAAGGCCGGGACATCAAGCGTGGTCGGGCCCTGGACGTCGTAGCCGAGCTTCTGGAGAAGCTGGCTGTAGATCTCGGAATGGAACCAGCCTGTATCCCAGGTGTCCTGTGCCATTTTCACGGTGACACCTTCGCCAGGCTGCTCCTGAGCCGAAGCGGCCGTCGGCGAAAGTCCGATCGCAAATATGGCTGCGGCTGTCAGGGATCGCATTAGATGAGGCATATGTCTCTCCGTTTTTGAAACGATGATCGGAGCCGGCTCCCCCCCTGGAATTTTGGCTACTTCTGAAAACGGGCCGAAAAGGCCCGGGTACAGACGGCAGTTAAGCCGCCTTGTCCTGTGTCGCGGACGCCGCTTCCTGCTCCATGTTCTGCCCCTTGAAGAAGGACAGCAGAGCTTCGCGCAAGGACGAGCCGGAATGCGGCTCGACAAGGTCCTGCGTGAGGCGGTCGAGGACGATGGCCAGGATCACAATGCCGACACCGCCGGCCGTCGCTCCGCCCACATCCAGCCGGCCGAGGTCGGTATTGACTACGAGGCCAAATCCGCCCGCGCCAATCAGCGCGGCGATGACGACCATGGAAAGGGCCAGGATCAGGGTCTGGTGCAGACCCGCCATGATGATTCGCATGGCCAGAGGAATCTGCACTTCCCACAGCATCTGCCACGGCGTGGAGCCGAAGGCTTCCGCCGCTTCGATCAGGTCGGTGCGCACGTTGCGGATGCAGATATTTGTCATGCTAATGATCTGCGGCAGCGCGAAAATGATGGTTGCGATAATGCCCGGTGCCATCCCGACGCCGAACAGCATGACGATCGGCACGAGATAGACGAAGCTCGGCACCGTCTGCATGATGTCGAGGATCGGCCGGACGATCTTCCAGGCGAGGTCGTTTCTCGCCACGAAAATGCCGGTCGGAACACCGATGACCGTGCAGAAAAGCACGGACGTGATGATCATCGACAGGGTCGTCATGGTTTCAGGCCACAACTGAATCATGTTAATGAAGATGAAGCTGATAATCGTCAGGATCGCCATGCCGCGACCAACGATACGCCACGACATGAGCGCGAAGACGGCGGTCGTGACCACCATCGGAATCTAGGCAAAGAACGCGTCGAGAGCGTTCAGAATCTCATTCACCGGGACCTGAAGAGCACGGAAGAACGGCCGGAAATTCGGGACCAGGAACCCGCGTACGAAGGTATTGATCCAATCATCGAACGGAATGACAAGAAGTCCGTGTGGACTAATCATTGCGACCTCATGTCGTCTTGTTGCTCTTCGTTTGCTTCGGAGGGGCTTTCTTCCGCAGCCGTGTCTTCGTCCTCGACCTCCTCTTCGGAGTGGTTTTCTCCGTCGTCACCGACCAGGTGCATCGAAGATGCTTTCCTGCGTGACCACGCCGACGAGCTTGCCTTCCTCGTTGGTGACGGCAACCGGAACGCCCTCCTGGGCGGGGCCGTACAGCTCGTTGAGGTAGGCGTCTTCTTTCTCTGGAGGCGGCTCGGGCTTCATCAGCTTAGAGACGAGGGTTCCCGGAGGCGCGTCGTTGGCGTCCTGGCGGGTGATGTAGCCGCCCGCCACGCCGTCCTTCACCACGTGAATGGTGTCGACGTCGTTGATCACCATCACCTTGAGCACATCGGCGACCGTCGCCCTGGGCGAAATCTTGTGCGCTTCCAGCGCGATATCGGAAGTCGTGTAGACGCGGCTGCGGTCGATATCGGCGACGAAGGCGCGCACGTAGTCGTCGGCCGGGTCGGAGACGATGTCCTGGGCGGTACCGACCTGCACGAAAGAGTCGTCCTTCATGATGGCGATACGATCGCTCAGAAACAGCGCCTCGTTGAGGTCGTGGGTGATGAAGATGATCGTCTTTTTCAGTTCCTTCTGAAGAACGATCAGTTCGTCCTGCATCTCGCGCCGGATCAACGGGTCGAGTGCGCCGAAGGGGTTCGGCCATGAGAAGGATCTGCGGATTGGTGGCCAATCCGCGGGCAAGGCCCACGCGCTGCTGCATGCCGCCGGACAGTTCGGAAGGATAGCTGTCGGCGTGGTCCTGAAGACCCACCTTGCTCAGCGCTTCCAGTGCGGCCGCACGGCGTTCCTGCTTGCTCGCCCCCTTCATCTTCAGACCGTAGGCGACGTTTTCGCCGACCGTCTTGTGAGGGAACAGCGCAAAGTGCTGGAACACCATCGTGATCTTGTGCCTTCGCACTTCGCGCAGGTGGGACATGCCACAGGAGGCGACATCGTTCTTGTCGATCCAGATTTCACCGGATGTCGGCGGGATAAGGCCGTCGAGCATGCGCACCAACGTAGATTTGCCTGACCCTGAAAGACCCATGATGACGAAGATCTCGCCTTCATGAACCTCGAAGCTGACATCGTTCACGCCGACAACAACGCCAGTTTCCCGAAATATTTCCTCTTTCGTTTCGCCGCGTTTCAGGCGTTTCAGCCCCTCGCTATTATCATTATTGAAGAACTTTTAGAGTTTTTTGACGATCAGTTTTTCTTTCATGCTCTCTTAGTATCGTGACTGTATTAAAAATTTGACCGTCAATCACTCTGTTTTGACGTAGTTTAATTTGGCATATGGACGAGTCTTCATAATTAGATTCACTGTGATCGTCACATGAAGTATCGTTCTCTACATGAATACTGAAGCGTTGGTTGTCTATAATTCGCGGCCACAATCATGCCATGTAGGTTAATATCTTGTGGATCGCGGGTTTTTGCGAATGCGGGTGTCGGATGCGCGGGGGGAATGTCGAGGTGCGCTGCACCTTGATCACGTGCCGCGTTCGGCAACGTTCTCATGTCCGTTTCACGCCGCGTCGCCGTTCGGTGACGGCTGCTCGCGTGAACGTGGTGCGCAGTCTCGCGCCTCAGACGGTTCCGCCTTCTGCGGTTCCGGATCTGTCCGTTTCCATGCATGGGGGTGCGTGAACGGTCAGGGCCTGGAACCGGCGGACGCCATTGCGCCAACGGGGGGGATTTGAGGTGGTCGTGGAGGAAAAGAATGGCAGAGAGGGCGAAAAATTAAGTCGGGTACCGCCTGTGGATTTCCGGCAATAAATAACACCTTCCGTCCAGACGACCCCGCCTGGACGGTAACAAGCCAATCAAGTTTGATGCGTTGTGCACGCTCTTGCCGTTCAGATCAATTGAATCCGGACGACAGAGCTCTCTGGTCGAAGTTGTTTTGACGCCATATGAGCCTCGTGTCGGAGCCCTTACAAGGCAGCGCGAGCCCGCACTACCTTTCCACTCGGCGATATAACTCAACGAGACACGATTTGGTTCCGTTTTTTTATCTGGGGCGGCCGATCGGGCCCAGGCACCCGCCGATCCGGGTCATGCAACTGGCTCGGGGAACTCGATCATTTTCGCCGCTTCGATGACCAGCGGCTTCAGGCCGTTGTCGTCCTGGCCGAGGGTTTCGGAAAACTCCCGGCGCATGCGCGGTTCCCAGAACTTGTTGATGTGAGCGGCAACGCCGGCGGCGGCCTCTTCAGGGGCCTGGGACTGGAAAAAGGTCTCGATCTGGTTCGCCTTGTAGACGAGTTTTGCAGCCGACATGGACGGCTTCTCCCGGTAGTGCCCGACAAGCGGGGCCGTTGAACGAATTGCCTCCCGCCGCAAGGGGCGGCTCACGGCCGGAGGTGGCGGCTCGGGTATTGTTTCCGTTGCCGGCAGTTATTCAACGGCGTCGACCGTGGTTGCGATCCTGCGGGCCTGCTCTTCATATTCGAGCTGCCAGTCGATCGGTTCGTTTGACATGGAGATCTGCACGGCCGTGACCTTGTATTCCGGGCAACTGGTCACCCAGTCGGAATCGTCGGTGGTCACCACGTTGGCCTGCGTGGAGGGGCGGTGGAAGGTCGTGTAGACCACATCCGGCGCCACGCGGTCGGTGATCAGGGCCCCAGGCTCATCTCGCCGGAGCGGCTTACGACGCGCACCCAGTCGCCGTCCTTCACGCCGCGTACTTCCGCGTCGATCGGGTTGATCTCCAGCCGGTCTTCCTCGTGCCAGACCGAATTGGCCGTGCGCTGGGTCTGGGCGCCGACATTGTACTGGGAGAGGATACGCCCGGTGGTGAGAAGCAGCGGGAAACGGGGCCCGGTGAGTTCGTCGGTCGCGACGTATTCGGTGCGGATGAACTTGCCCTTGCCGCGCACGAAGCCGCCCACATGCATGATCGGCGTGCCCTCGGGGGCTGCGTCGTTGCAGGGCCACTGGATCGAGCCCTTCTCCTCCAACAGGTCGTAGGTGACGTCGGTGAAGCTCGGCGTGGTCGCCGCGATTTCCGCCATGATCTCAATGGGGTGACTGTAGGACCAGTTCGCCCCCATGGCGTCGGCGATCAGTTGGGTCACCTCCCAGTCGGCATAGCCCGCCTTCGGCGTCATGACCTTGCGCACGCGGTTGATGCGGCGTTCCGCATTGGTGAAGGTGCCGTCCTTTTCCAGGACGGTGGAGCCGGGCAGGAAGACGTAGGTGTAGTTCGCCGTTTCGTTGAGGAAGAGGTCGTGGACGACGACGGACTCCATGGCATCGAGCCCGGCGGCGACATGGTGGATGCCGGGATCGGACTGCAGGATGTCCTCGCCCTGGATGTAGATACCCTTGAAGGAGCCGTCGACGGCGGCATCGAGCATGTTGTTGATGCACAGGCCCGGTTCGTCGTTGAGGCTGACGCCCCAGATTTTCTCGAAGCTCTCGCGCACCGCGCCGGTGGAGACATGGCGATAGCCCGGGAACTCGTGCGGGAAGGAGCCCATGTCGCAGGACTCTTGCACGTTGTTCTGACCGCGCAGCGGGTTCACGCCGACGCCGGGCCTGCCGATATTGCCCGTCGCCATGGCGAGATTGGCGATCGCCATCACCGCCGTGGAGCCCTGGCTGTGTTCGGTCACGCCCAGCCCGTAATAGATCGCGCCATTGCCGCCGGTGGCATAAAGTCGGGCTGCGCCGCGGATTTCTTTCGGATCGATACCGGCAAGCGCGCCGACCGTCTCAGGGCTGTTTTCAGGACGCGAGACGAATTCCGCCCAATCCTGGAACTCGTTCCAGTCGCAACGCTCGCGGATGAAGATCTCGTCGTAGATCTTCTCGGTGACGATCACGTGGGCAAGCGAGGTCAGCACCGCGACATTGGTGCCCGGGCGGAGCGGCAGATGGTGGGCTGCCTCCACATGGGGGTGCGCACCAGGTCGATGCGGGGCGGGGCGATGACGATGAGCTTTGCGCCCTCGCACAACCGCTTCTTCAACCGCGAGCCGAAGACTGGATGGCCGTCGTTTGGGTTGGCGCCGATCACCAGTATCACGTCGGATTGCTCGACGCTGTCGAAATCCTGGGTTTCGGCCGAGGCCCCGAACGTCTGGCCGAGGCCGTAGCTGGTGGGGGAATGACACACACGGGCGCAGGTATCGGTGTTGTTGTTGCCGAAGACGGCGCGCGCCAGCTTCTGCACGAGGAAGGTTTCCTCGTTGGTGCAGCGCGAGGAGGTGATGACGCCGATGCTTTCGCGCCCGTGCTGGTACTGCAGGCGGTGGAACTCGCTCGCTACGTGGGCCAAAGCCTCTTACCAGGTCACTTCGCGCCAGGGATCGGAGATCTTTTCGCGGATCATCGGGTTGAGGATGCGGTCGCCGTGATTGGCTTTGCCTTCCTTGTAGGGCAGCATGCGGACAAGCTCGTCGCCGGCGCATCTCCGCCTTGAAGGAACAGCCGACGCCGCAATAGGCGCAGGTGGTGACGACCGAATGCTTCGGCTGGCCGATCTCGATAATCGACTTTTCCTGAAGCGTACCGGTCGGGCAGGCCTGAACGCAGGCACCGCAGGAAATGCATTCGGAACCGAGGAAACTCTCGTGCATGCCGGGCGAGCCGCGCGATTCAAAGCCGCGGCCCTCGATGGTCAGCACGAAGGTACCTTGCACTTCCTCGCAGGCCCGCACTCAGCGCGAGCAGACTATGCACTTGGACGGGTCGTAGGTGAAGTAGGGATTGGATTCGTCCTTGGCCATCCAGCGGAAATTGTCGGCGCCGTCGGAGGCCTCGGCCTTGACGTGGTTTTCCCTGTCATAGCCGTAGCGCACGTCGCGCAGGTCCACGACGCCCGCCATGTCCTGCAACTCGCAATCGCCGTTCGCCGCACAGGTCAGACAATCGAGCGGATGGTCGGAAATGTAGAGTTCCATCACCCCGCGGCGCAGCTTCTTCAGCCTGTCCGTCTGGGTGTGAACCACCATGCCGGAGCTTGCCGGAAGCGTGCAGGACGACGGCGTGCCGCGCTTTCCTTCGACCTCGATGAGGCACAGGCGGTAGGAGCCGAAAGACTTGACCATGTCGTTCGCGCACAGCTTCGGGATCGCGATCCCCGCTTCCGCTGCCGCGCGCATGACGGAAATGTCTTCCGGCACGGTGATCTCGAAGCCGTCGATCGTCAGCGTGACGGTCTTGTCGGACTTGACGGCGGGGTTTCGAAATCGGGCTCTTGAATGAGTTTCATGGGTCTATTACTCCGCCGCTTCCGCGATCGCGTGGGGACGGAAGTCCTCCGGGAAATGGGTCAGTGCGCTCACCACGGGAATCGGGGTGAAACCTCCCAATGCGCACAGGGAACCGAGTTTCATGGTCTCGCAAAGATCGCTCACCAGCTCGATCTGGGCGTCGACGTCTTCTCCTTCGGCTTTCCGGGCGGCGATGCGGTCGATGACCTCCACGCCGCGCACCGCGCCGATGCGGCAAGGCGTGCACTTGCCGCAAGACTCAAGGGCACAGAACTCGAAGGCGAAGCGGGCCTGCTTGAGCATGTCCACCGTGTCATCGAAGACGACGATGCCTGCATGGCCGATCAGGCCGCCGGCATCGGTGAAGGACTCGTAGTCGAAGATCGTGTCGAACTTCTCCGGCGGAAAATACGCGCCGAGCGGTCCGCCGACCTGAACGGCTCTGACCGGTCGCCTGCTCAAGGTGCCGCCGCCGATATCCTCCACGATCTCGCCGAGCGGCGGGCCGAAGGCGGTCTCGAAAAGGTCGCCGTGGCGCACGTTGCCCGCGATCTGGATGGGGATCGTGCAGTGCGACTTGCCGACCCCGTAATCGCGGTAGAATTCCGCGCCCTTGTCGAGAATGATCGGTACGCTGGCCAGCGACATGACGTTGTTGATCACGGTCGGGCGGCCCAGGAAGCCTTCAAGGGCCGGGAGCGGCGGCTTGGGGCGCACCACGCCGCGCTTTCCTTCCAGCGAATTCAGCAGCGAGTTTTCCTCGCCGCAGACATTAGGCGCCCGCTCCCATGCGGATTTCCATGTCGAAGGCGCGGTCGGAGCCCAGAACGTTGGGGCCGAGAACTCCCGCCTGGCGTGCGATCTCGACCGCCTCTTCCATGATGCGGATGGCATCGGGATATTCGGAGCGGGTGTAGAGATAGCCCTCGGTCGCGCCCGTCGCGATGCCCGCAATCGCCATGCCCTCGATGAGCACGAAGGGATCTCCCTCCATGATCATGCGGTCGGCGAAGGTGCCGCTGTCGCCCTCATCTGCGTTGCAGACGATGTATTTGTGCTCGCCCGGGGCCTGAAGCACCGTGTTCCACTTGATACCGGTGGGAAAGCCCGCACCGCCGCGACCGCGCAAGCCCGAATGGGTGACCGTTTCGACGATCGCTTCCGGCGTCATCTTCGCGGCATTGCGCAGGCCCGTCAGGCCGCTGTGTTACTCGTAGGATTTCAGCGAATGCGGATCGATCACGCCGCAGTGCGCGAAGGTCAGCCGGGTCTGTTTCTTGAGGAAGGGGATTTCTTCCGTCAGACTGAGCGAGAGCGGGTGATCGGCGCCGTTCTGGAAGCTGGCGTCGAACAGGCTCTCCACATTGCTCGGCAGAACCGGACCTTAGGCGATGCGGCCTTCCGGCGTTTCCGCTTCCACCATCGGCTCCAGCCAGTAGAGGCCGCGCGAGCCGTTGCGCACGATCTCAATGTCGAGACCGCGCTTGTCGGCTTCCCTGGCGATTGCGGCGACGACGTCATCGGCGCCCAGTGCGATGGATGCGGAATCGAGGGGGGGGGGGACGAAGATCCGGGTGGTCATGCCTTCACCTCGCGGATGACGTCATCGAGACGGTTTTCATCGAGGCGGGCGACGAGCTTGCCGTCGACGGTGGCTGCTGGGGCACAGGCGCAAAGACCGAGGCAGAAGACGAGCTCAAGCGTGATGGAGCCGTCCGCAGACGTTTCGTTCCAGTCGAGGCCCAGGAGCTCGCGCGCTCTGTCGGCAAGCGCTTCGCTGCCCACGGACTGACAGGCTTCCGCCCGGCACAGGCGGATGACATGGCGGCCGGACGGCCTCTCGCGGTAGTCGTGATAGAAACTCATCACGCCATGCACTTCGGCGCGGCTGAGATTGAGCTTGTCGGCGATGACCCGGAGGGCTTCGTCGGGAACGTGACCGTAATCGTCCTGAACTTCGTGCAGGATAGGCAGGAGCGGACCTTCCCGCCCAATATGAGTGTCGACGATTTCGGTCACATGTTTTGTGACCTCTTCAGCCGAAGGCTGGGTACATCATCGGGCGTCTCCCATACGCACAAAGTGTAGAATTGTCCTTTATCTATTATGCGGTATGCGGCTATTCGGCTGCGACATCTCGGCATTCAATAAAGCCGTGCCGTTTTGCGATTGCAAAAGTCTATCAATGAGGTGGGATGAGCGCCGAAATGCTGCGGGCCTGCTGCAGCATTTCGGCTATCACCGGGGTGTAGGGTTCTCGATAATTCGCAATGAGTCCAATGGTATGAGCCGCGTCGGGGGCGTGAATGGGACCCGATCGGAGGGAGAGGAAGGCATCGAAGGTCTCGACCAGCCGGGAGGGCATGATGCCGGACCATTTTCCGGTTCTGATATGGCTAAAAAGGGCAATGATGGAGTCCGACTCAAGTGTCGGCGTCGCCGTTACCCCTGCTTCTTCAAGGTGCTTATCAACGATGCGGTGGTTCTGCATATCCTCGGTCAATAGGCACAAGGGAACGCCGACCACTTCCGCCCATGTGACGCTTTCGCGATCAGCGAAGGGCCCGTTCTCGGTGGTCACGAATCGATAGTGTTCGGTGTAAAGAGGGACGCTCGTCACCTTTCCCAGCGGCTCGTTGTCGAGATAGGTGATGCCGACATCGACCTCCAGGTTGATCACCAGCGACAGGATTTCGACCGAGGAACGGCCCAGCACGGTGAAGCGGATGTCGGGATGGCGTTCGCTGAAGGCGGCGGTGAGATCCTTCACCATGGAAAGAGCTATCGGGATGACGGCGATGCGGAAGTCGCCGGTCAACCCGTGGCGGGCGGCGTGCATTTCCTCCTGCATGGCGCGGGCGTCGGCGACGATGCGCCGGGCCCAGTCGAGAACCCGCATGCCCTCGGGGGTCAGCCCCTGGAAGTGTGAACCGCGCTGGACGAGCTTGACGCCGAGCAGGTCTTCAAGCTGCTGAATGGCGGCGGACAATGTCGGCTGGGTCTAGCGACATTCCTCCGCCGCGTGGCCAAAGTGTTTTTGCTTTGCCAACGCGATGAACATTTCAAGCTTGTCTATCATGGCATGAAGCGCTCCAGACTGGCTGCCGGCCGAGCGTAGCCCAGTCAAGACAATGCCGAAAGCCGGTTAGATGTGGTCCTTCGTCGTCGTTGGGGCCGGGCTACGGTGTCACATCAACGGGGCTGAAAGCCTCCGTTTGGTCCGTCGGCGCGATCATTGAAGACGGGAGAACCGGATGCGGGCGGTTCTCTCTCTACCGACAGCCATATGGTCGGTGGTACATAACGGTCATGGTGCGATTGACCTTCGAGGAGACGAGGCAAGACCATGTGGAGTGAGACGGACAAGATGAACAAGATCGCGCCGCGAAAGCTTTGGCGGCATTTGCGACGGTTGTCTGTCGAGATTGCTGCCGGTTTGGTCGCGGTGTTTCTGCTGGCCGGCACCGGTAGTGCGGTGTAGGCGGCGGAAAAGATGATCACGGCGGTGATGAATTCGGGTCTGCGCATGCTCGATCTGCTCGTCACCACCGCGCATATCGTGCGCGATCACGGCTACATGATCTATGACGTGCTCGTCGCCCAGGACCACACCTTCACGCCCAGGCCGCAAATGGCGGACTGGACGATCTCTGACGACAAGAAGGTCTACACGTTCACGCTTCGCGACGGGCTGATGTTCCACGACGGGAACCCGGTCACCGTAGCGGATGCAGTTGCCTCGCTCAAGCGCTGGGGCAAGCGCGATTCCGGCGGTCGGCTCATCTTCGACGTGACCGAGAGCTTCGTTGTTAAGGACGACAAGACGATCGTCTGGACGCTGAAGAAGCCGTACTGGCCGCTGCTCGACACCTTGTCGAAGATGTCGGCCGTCCCGCCCTTCATCATGCCTGCGCGCATTGCCGCGACCACGCTGGATCAGGCGATCACTGACTATATCGGCTCCGGCCCGTTCAAGTTCGTGGCGAGCGAGTACAAGCCCGGTGTCTCCGTCACCTACGAGAAGTTCGACGTCTACGTTCCGCGCAAAGAGCCTGCCGACTGGATGACCGGGGGCAAGGTGTTGAAGGTGGACAAGGTGAAGTGGGTGACGATGCCCGACACCCAGACCGCCATCAACGCGCTGCTTGCCGGCGAAGTCGATTATGTGGAGCAGATCCCCGTCGATCTCCTTCCGATCCTTCAGGCCAGCGACAACGTCGTCGCGGAGGTGCGCGATCCGCTCGGCTTCCAGGCTATCGGTCGCATGAACTTCCTCTATCCGCCCTTCAACGACGTGAAGATCCGCCAGGCGGCGATGATGGCGCTCAGCCAGCAGGACATTCTCGGCGCGCTGATCGGCAATCCCGACTACTACAAGGTCTGCGGTGCGATCTTCGGATGCGGTACACCGCTGGGCGACGAGACCGGCGCCGAAACGCTGACCCACGGCGGCGACATCGAGGCTGCGAAGAAGATTTTGGCGGAAAGCGATTACGACGGAACGCCCGTCGTGTTGTTGCAGACCACCGATCTGCCGATCATCGTCGTGCAACCCGTCGTTGCCGCCCAGGCACTGCGCAAGGCCGGGTTCAACGTCGACATGCAGCCGATGGACTGGCAGACGCTGGTGACGCGGTGCGCCAGTCAGGCCAAGCCGTCGGAAGGGGGCTGGAACCTGTTCTTCACCAACTGGTCCGTGCCGGAAATCGCCACGCCGCTGATCAACCCGATGCTGAACGGTCGGGGCAAGGAAGCGTGGTTCGGCTGGCCGACGGACGAGAAGCTCGAAAACTTGCGCCGGGATTTCATCGCGGCCAAGACTCCGGAGGAGCGCAAGCGGGTGGCGCATGAGATCCAGGTTCATGCGCTCGACGTGGTCAACTACATCCCACTCGGCCAGCTCCTGTCGCCGCAGGGACGCAGCAAGAAGCTGATCAACATGATCCCCGCTCGTTCTGGAACATCGAGAAGGTGGATTGATCGCACGGCACCCGGCGCGGGCAGGCCCGTTGCCGGGTAGCCGGGAAAGTTGCAGCCGATGACGGGCTACATTTTCAGACGCATTCTGGCGGTCATACCGGTCGTACTGATCGTTGCCGTGTTCGTCTTCCTGCTGTTGCGGCTGACGCCGGGCGATCCGGCTGCGATATCGGTGGGCGACGCGGCAACGCCCGCCCAGCTTGAGGAGATCTGCGCTTCGCTCGATCTGGATCAACCCATCTACGTGCAGTTCGTCGATTGGGTCGGGCGGTTGCTGCATGGCGATCTGGGGATCTCGCTCATCTCCAATACGCCGGTTGCTGGGATGATCGCCCAGCGCATCTGGCCGACGCTCAACATCGCATGGTTATCGATTGTCCTTTCGGTTCTCATCGCCGTGCCGATGGGCGTTCTTGCCGTCTGGCGGCATCGCACATGGGTCGACTATGCGGTGATGAGCTTTTAGGTGCTCGGCTTCTCCGTACCAGTCTTCGTCATCGGCTATGTGATAATCAAGGTCTTCTCCATCGATATTCGCTGGCTGCCGGTGCAGGGCTATACCACGCCTTCCGAGGATTTCGGCGCGTTCCTTTCTCGCGCGATCCTGCCGTGCCTGACGCTTGCGATCATCTATGTGGCGCTGATCGCCCGCATGACGCGCACAAGCCTGCTGGAGGTGCTGGGCGAGGATTACATCCGTACCGCACGTGCCAAGGGCGTTAAGGAGCGCGTCGTCTTCTTCCGGCATGCGCTGCAGAATGCGGCGGTGCCGATCCTGACCACGATCGGCACCGGGTTCGCGCTGCTCGTCGGCGGGGTGGTGGTGACGGAAACCGTCTTCAACATTCCCGGCATCGGGCGGCTGACCGTCGATGCGATCCTGGCGCGCGATTATCCGGTCATTCAGGGCGTCATCCTTCTGATGAGCTGCCTGTACGTGCTGATCAATCTGGTGATCGATCTCTCCTACAGCCTGTTCGATCCGAGGATCCGCTATTGATGCCGTCCTCGCCGCGCCCCGCCTCCAGTCTGAAGAGCGTTCTCCGTCTGCTGTCGCTGCCGAAGATCTGGCGCGTCGGTCCGACCCCGATGATTGCCGGCATCGTGCTTGCCGTGATCGTGATCGCCTGCCTCGCCGCCCCGCTCTACGTTCCCTACGACCCGCTTGCCATCGATGCGCTGCACCGGCTGAAAGGATCGAGCGCGGAGCACCTTCTGGGAATCGACTCCTACGACCGCCACATGTTCTCAAGGGTCGTGATGGGAGGCCGCATATCGCTTCTCATCGGTGTCGGCGCGGCCGTGATCAGTGTTGCCGTAGGGCTCGTGATCGGGCTCGTCTCTGGCTTTTTCAGGACGGCGGATGCGGTGATCATGCGCATCATGGACAGCCTGATGGCGATCCCCTCGATCCTCTCTTGGCCATTGCGTTGGTGGCGCTCAACGGGCCGGGGCTGTGGTCGGTGATCGCCGCCATCACCATCTCCGAAATTCCGCGTGTCGTCCGGCTTGTGCGGGCCGTGGTGCTGTCCTTGCGCGAGGAGCCTTACGTGGAGGCGGCGATCACGCTGAGCTCTTCCAGGGGCAAGATCCTGTGGCAGCACCTGATGCCGAACACGCGTGCGCCGCTTATCGTGCGAGGCACCTACATCTGTGCATCCGCCATTCTGGTGGAGGCGATCCTGTCGTTTCTGGGCGCAGGTGTGAGCACCGAGATTCCGACCTGGGGCAACATCATGGCGGAGGGACGGCTCTACTTTCAGATCAAGCCGATGCTGATCTTCTGGCCGGGGCTGATGCTGTCGGTGTGTATCGTCTCCATCAATCTTCTCGGCGATGCCGCGCGCTATCTGCTCGATCCACGTCTGAAGACGCGCGGAGGCTGGTCTATGGAGTTCAGATCCCGCGATTTCGGCAATGCGGATCCGGTTCTTGCAATCGAGAATCTGACCGTCCGGCTTGAGGGCAAGACGAATGCATCGCTGATCCTGGACGGTGTGTCGCTGTCCATCCGTGCCGGTGAGACGGCGTGCCTCGTGGGCGAGAGCGGGTCCGGCAAGTCGGTGACGGCGCTGGCGGTCATGGGGCTTTTGCCGGGCGGTGCGCTGGGAGTTGCGGGCGGGCGTATCGATCTGTGCGGGGAGAACCTGCTCGATCTTAGCCCCAAGGTCATGCGCAGGCGGTGGGTCGATCAACTGTCCATGGTCTTTCAGGAGCCGATGACGGCGCTCGATGTCACCACGCAGAAGCAGATCCTCAGTCTGATCGCGGGCTTGCAGGAGCGGCGCGGGACGGCGGTGCTCTTCATCACGCACGATATGGGCGTGGTGGCGGAAATCACCGATACCGTCCACGTGATGAAGGGCGGGCGGATCATCGAATGCGCGACGACGGAGAACATTCTTCGCGCGCCTCGAGAAGACTACACACGCGATCTCCTGCGGGCGGTGCCGAGCTTGTCGCCGCGCGCGCCGCGTGCCGAAGCGGACGGTGAGTCGGTTCTGAAGATCGAGGACCTGGGAAAGCGCTACGGTTCGCGAAGCTGGTTTGCCCGGCAGGCGCCGGTCGAGGCCGCCCAGGGTGTCGGGTTCTCCGTCCCGCGCGGTCGCACGCTCGGGATCGTCGGGGAGAGCGGATCGGGCAAATCGACGGTGGTGCGCTGCATTCTGCGGCTGGTCGATCCGAGCAGCGGTTCGATCCGGGTTGGGGGAACGGATATTGCGCCGTTGTCGCGGTCCGCGCTCAAGCCCTATCGTCCGCGCATCCAGACCGTCTTTCAGGATCCCTTCCGCTCGCTCAATCCGCGCTGGATTATCGGGCAAAGTCTGATCGAAGGGTCGCTCAATTGCGGGTGCGCACGAGCAAGCGGATGGCGCGTGCGCGGGAACTCCTGAGGCTGGTGGGACTGCCGGAGGATGCGGTGAAGCGCTATCCGTATCAGTTCTCCGGCGGTGAGCGTCAGCGTATCGCCATTGCCCGTGCCATCGCTATGGAACCCGATGTCCTTGTGGCGGACGAAGCGGTCTCCGCGCTCGATGTTTCGGTGCAGGCTCAGGTCCTGCGCCTGCTCGACGATCTGCAGGAGAAACTGGGCATCGCGATCTTGTTCATCACCCACGACCTGCGGGTCGTGGCGCAGATCTGCGACGAGGTCGCGGTCATGCGGGAAGGGCGGGTCGTGGAGTTCGATACGGCGGCGAACGTTCTCGGGGCGCCGCAGCATCACTATACGCGGGCGCTCATCGAAGCTGCACCCGGCCGCGATTTGGATTGTGCCAATTTCCGGGCGTTTTCCCGCGATCCGGAAGGTCTCTAGCCGCGCCGTGCGCGCCGCTCTTCGCGGATGAGGAAGAGTCCCGCGACCAGGGACATCAGCGACAGGGCGAACCAGGTGATCGCGTAGACGAGGTGGTTGTTATGGAAACGCACCTTGGTCAGACCTCCGACGGGATAGCGTCCGGGATTGGGCGTGGCGTCGGCGTCGATGAAATAGTGCGCTGTGTCGCTTAAGTCCCGCTTCTCGGCAATGGCGGCTATGTCGCGGGAATACCAGTTGTTGGCCGACGGATTGTTTGAACGCAGGAAACCTCTGCCCGATTCGCTCACGCGCAGCAGCCCCTCGACCGTGACGGAGCTGTCGGGCTGGCCTTAGGCGATTGTCGCGGAATCCTTGCGCTCCGGCGGCACGAAGCCGCGATTGATCAGAACTGTGAAACCGCGCGCGCTTTCAAGCGGGGTCAGAACCCAGTAACCGCTGCCGAGATCTTTCGTGGCGCGGACCAGCGTTTCGCGGGAATTGAGAAAGCGGCCGGTGATGCGAACGTGACGATATTCATCTGCGTCGCGGGTGACGGTCGACCATGTGTCAGGGCCGGGGGCCGGGCTTGCCGGGGCATGGACGCGGTCGATCAGGTCGAGTTTCCAGGCGAGGTGCTTGACCTGCCAGACGCCGAGTGTGGCACCTCCGAAAAGGCGGATCAGGATGAGGACGCTCACGAAGATGAGCGTCCCCGGTTTGCGATGATGGTGGGGGCTGAGGGCCGCGTCGCGCCTCGCCTCCGCACCGTCGTGGGACTGTGTCACGGCAGTTGGCTCATGTCGTGCTGGGGCATCATGTTCAGGTGGTACATCACCCAAAGCGAACCGGATAGCGTTATCGCCACGATGATGAGCGTGAAGACCATCGACAGAAAGTTCCAGCCGCCTTCCGATTTCGCGTCCATATGAAGGAAGTAGATCATGTAGACGATGATCTGGATCACGGCCATGGCCATGATCACGGCGACCGTGGTCTGGTTATCCAACGCGCCGGTCATGACGAGATGGAAGGGGATCGCCGTTAGGATGACGGACAGGAGGAACCCCTTTATGTAACCGCTCAGCGTGGCATGCGCGGGGGCGGTGTCGTGGTGGTCGTCATGGGTGTTCATGACGTGCTCTTCGGCGCTCATCGCAGCATCCCCATCAGATAGACAAAGGTGAAGACGCCGATCCAGACGACGTCCAGGAAGTGCCAGAACATGCTCAGGCACATCAGGCGGCGACGGTTGGCCTCGATCAGGCCGTTCTTGGCGATCTGGATTGTCAGCGTGAAGATCCAGACGATGCCGAAGCTCACGTGCAGGCCGTGGGTGCCGACCAGCGTGAAGAAGGACGACAGGAAGGCACTGCGCTGGGGCGTGGCACCCTCGTGGATCAGGTGGGCGAACTCGTAGAGTTCGAAGCCGACAAAGGCGATGCCGAAGGCCGCGGTGATCAGCAACCAGCCCTGCGTGCTCCTGACATTCCGGTTCTACATCGCGATGACGGCAAAATCGTAGGTGATGGAGGAAAGAAGCAGCATGGAGGTGTTGAGTACCACGAGCGGCAACTCGAACAGATCCTTGGGGGCGGGCCCGGTGGCATAGTTGCTGCCGAGAACGCCGTAGGTTGCGAAAAGAACCGCGAAGATGAGGCAGCCGCTTATCAGGTAGATTCAGAACCCCAGGAGGGTGCTGGAGCCTTTCGGATGAACGTGCTCCGTTTCGTGGTGGTAGATGCGCGGTGCTGTGTCCTGCGCTGCGCTTGCAGTTGCTGTCATGTGATCAACCCTGTGCGGCGAGGAAGCGCGTACGCTCGGTTTCCGTCTTCTCCATCGTGTCGGCGGGGATGTGGAAGTCGCGCTTGTAGTTGAAGGTGTGGCCGATACCGACGGAGAGAAGGTCGATGAAGCCGAGCGCCGCAAGCTACCAGATGTACCAGATGAGGGCAAAGCCGGTGACCAGGCTGAGGCCGGCCAGGATGATGCCCGCGCTGGTGTTCTTCGGCATGTGGATCGGCTGGAAGCCGGTCAGCGGCCGTTTGTAGCCGTGCTCCTTCATGTCCCACCGGGCGTCTAGGTCGTGGACCACGGGCGTGAACGCGAAGTTGTAGTCCGGCGGGGGCGAGGAGGTCGCCCATTCCAGCGTACGCGCATCCCAGGGATCGCCCGTGGTGTTGCGAAGCTCTTCGCGCTTCAGGTAGCTGACGACGAGCTGCACCAGGAAGGCGCCGATGCCGACGGCGATGACGGCCGCGCCGACGGCGGCGATCACGAACCAGATCTGCAGCGAGGGATCGTCGAAGACGGGCATGCGACGCGTGACGCCCATGAGACCCAGCACATAGAGCGGCATGAAGGCCATGTAGAAGCCGATGACCCAGCACCAGAAGGAGATCTTGCCCCAGAACTTGTCGAGCTTGTAGCCGAAGGCCTTCGGGAACCAGAAGTTGATTGCCGCAAAGAGGCCGAACAGCATGCCGCCGATCACGAAGGTCAGCATGAAGGGACTGTCCAAATCATCGGCATCTCATAGCGGATGCGGCCCTTGTACATCGTGAACAGCCAGTTGAACATCTTTGCTCCCGTTGGGATCGAGATGATCATCGTCGTAATGCCGAAGAAGGAGTTCACGCTGGCACCCGATCCCATCGTGAAGAAGTGATGGAGCCAGAACAGGTAGGACAGGATGGTGATGACGATAGTGGCGTAAACCATCGAGGTGTAGCCGAACAGACGCTTGCCGCAGAAGGTCGAGGTGACTTCCGAGAAGACGCCGAATATCGGCAGGATGAGGATGTAGACCTCTGGGTGACCCCAGATCCAGATGAGGTTCACGTACATCATCGGATTGTCGCCGAAGTCGTTCGTGAAGAAGTTCGTTCCCACGTAGCGGTCGAGCGACAGCAGCACCATCACGGCGGTGAGCACCGGGAAGGCGGCGATGATCAGCACGTTGGTGCAAAGCGCGGTCCAGGTGAAGACCGGCATCTGCATCATCTTCATGCCGGGAGCGCGCATCTTGATGATCGTACAGACCAGATTGATGCCCGATAACAATGTGCCGACACCGGCGATCTGCAGAGACCAGTATATAATAGTCGACGCCGACATCGGGGCTGTAGGAGATTTTGGACAGCGGCGGATAGGCGAGCCAGCCGGTGCGAGCGAATTCGCCGATGAACAATGACATCATGACTAGCACGGCACCGCTTGCCGTCATCCAGAAGCTGAAATTGTTCAGGAACGGAAACGACACGTTGCGGGCGCCGGTCTGCAGCGGCACGATGTAGTTCATCAATCCGGTCACGACCGGCATCGTCACGAAGAAGATCATGATCACGCCGTGGGCGGTGAAGACCTGATCGTAGTGGTGGGCGGGTAGATAACCTTCCGAGCTGTTGAAGGCGATGGCCTGCTGGAGGCGCATCATGATGGCATCCGCAAAGCCGTTCAGCAGCATGATGATGCCGAGGATCATGTACATGATGCCGATGCGCTTGTGGTCCACGGTGGTGAACCATTCCCGCCAGAGGTAGACTCACAGGCGGAAATAGGTGATGGCGCCGAGCACGACGATGGCGACGACCGCGAAGGTCACCAAGAGGATCGGCATATCCAGGGGCAACGAGTCGAGACCCAGCCGACCCAGCAGGAACGATGTCTGCGGCAATGGGCATGATCGGCTGTTCGATTCCGGTGATGGAACCGACCGGCGTGCCCTTTCGCGTGCCGTCCGCATTTCGCGTACGCGTCCCGAACGGATCCGTGCTGGTGCAGAGGCTTGCGATGTAGCTCGGCCCGGGGCCGAAAATGGCTCCGCGGCGCGAGTGCTTGTCGTATTCAAGCTCTTTGGGCAGCACGTTGTGGATTCCGGCGAGACCCAGTCCGCCCTTGTTGTCGATCGCCATCATCTCGCCCATGCACATCTTGACCGGGTCGACGCACATGTTCAGGATGCGCAGATAGAGATCGGACTGAAAGCCGGAGTAGTAGGTGACCGGCGTGTTTTCACTGGGCCGTTCCAGCGCGAGGTAGGTCTTGCGGTCGAGCGCGCTGCCGCCCTCGCGCACCTTCTCCACCCATTGCGCGAAGTCGTCCTTCGACAGGTCGTGGAACTTGAAGCGCATGCTGGAGAACCCGGCGCCGGAATAGTTGGCGGAAAAGCCGTCGTAGACGCCCTTCTTGTTGATCACCGCATGCAGCTTCGTCTCCATGCCCGGCATGGCGTAGATCTGACCGGCGAGCGCGGGGATGAAGAAGGAGTTCATCACCGAAGAGGCCGTGATCTTGAAGGTGATCGGACGATCGACGGGCGCGGCAAGCTCGTTGACAGTGGCGCCCCCGTATTCGAGGTAGAAGAACAGCCATTTCCAGTCGGGGGCGACGACCTCGACCTCGAGCGGCGTGACGTTCTCCGGCACTCGCTTTCCTTCCGCGATGCGGTCAAGCGGGCGGTAGGGGGCGAGCATGTGGGTGGTGACCCAGGTGATCGATCCGAGACAGATGATGATCAGAAGGGGGGTCGCCCAGATGAGCAGCTCCAGCTTCAGCGAGTGATCCCAGTTGGGTTCGTAAGCTGCATCGTTCCCCTTGCGATAGCGTCAGGTGAAATAGACCGTAAGGCACATGACCGGCAACACGACGATGAGCATCAGGATGGTGGCCAGCACGATGAGGTCGCGCTGCTGGATTGCCATGTCGCCTGTTGGGTTCAGAACGACGAGGTTACAGCCTCTCAAAAGCGTCAGGAGGGGGAGGGCGAGAAAGGCGCGGGTCCGACTCAAGACATTACCTGTGGTTCGGTCGATGAAGGTCAGCGGCGGCGCAGCCGCGAAGGTGCGTCAGCCGTCATTGATAATTCGCAAACAGTGACGGTTTGTCGCGCTCTTATAGGGGGCATCTAGGGGGCATCAAAACCGAAAGAGAAGTCAGGGTTCTCACGCTTGCGCAGAGTTACCTTGCGGCAGATAATTGCTCCGTCCAGAGGTGTACGAGCAGTTCGTACCGGGAGGAAATAGGGACGTAATTAAAAATGGCATTTGGATCTATGGAGTTAAGCCCTAAGGGAAGCTCGGCGGGGCACGGTGCCGTCCGTCCTGGAGATATCGCGACAGGTGTGATCATTGGTCGCACTTCAGAATTTTTCGATTTCTTTGTTTACGCGATTGCATCCGTCGTCGTGTTCCCATTCGTCGATGCGCTGACGGGTACGCTCTACTCCTTTGCCGTCTTCGCGCTGGCTTTCCTGGCGCGGCCGATCGGCTCCGCGATATTCATGGCAATCGACCGGGCTTACGGGCGCGAGACAAAGCTGACGATCGCGCTGTTGCTGCTGGGAACGTCGACCATCTGCCTGGCCTTCCTGCCGGGATGCGGACAGGTCGGTGCCGCATCGATCCTGATTCTCTGCGTGCTACGAATCGGCCAGGGGCTTGCGCTCGGCGGAAGCTGGGACGGTCTCTCCTCGCTGCTGTCGATGAGTGCGCCGCCGGACAAGCGCGGCTGGTACGCGATGGTGCCGCAACTCGGCGCGCCGCTCGGGTTGATGGTCGCCAGCGGTCTCTTCGCCTATCTGGTCGGACAGCTTTCGGCCGAGGATTTCTTCTCCTGGGGCTGGCGCTATCCCTTCTTTGTCGCCTTCGCTCTCAACGTGGTGGCGTTGTTTGCGCGGCTCAGGATCGTCGATACGGACGAATTCCGGCGCCTCTTCGAAAGCCGCGATCTTCAGCCGACATGGTCGTCTCCACGGTCCGTTCGCAGGGACGTGCCATCGTCATCGGTACTTTCGCGCCGCTGGCGAGCTTCGCGCTCTTTCACATGGTGACGGTATATCCGCTGTCCTGGGTCTTCCTGGTCAGAGGCCACGAAACGTCGGAATTCCTGATGATCGAGGTCGGGGCCGCGCTGCTGTGCCTTGTCACCATCGTCGCATCGGGCTGGTTGGCCGATGCGCATCGGGCGGCGGCGTCTCTTGGGCTGGTCGGCCGTCGCAATCGCGCTCTTCAGCGGTGTCGCGCCGTTGCTCCTCAACTTCGTGGGCACGGGCGACGTGGCCTTCATGGTGGTCGGGTTCGCCCTTCTGGGGCTCTCCTTCGGTCAGTGCTCAGGGGTGGTGGCCTCCAGTTTCTCCAACGAATATCGCTATACGGGATCGGCCCTGACGTCCGATCTCTCCTGGATGTTCGGGGCGGGCTGTATCTGCTGTCAGGCGCGCTATGCACGCTGATCGCCCTCGGTTTGAACGGCGGTTGGCGAAGGCCTGAGGGGAGCCGGGTATCTCCGCACAACGCATAGTGCCCAACAAAAAAGCCGCCGGGATCCGTCCCGGCGGCTTTGTCGTTCTTTGTCGCGCGAACGTGTCAGCGTCGGATTTCGCCGAACTTGATGATCTGTTTCTTGATGGCGACTTCCGTCGGCAGACTCTCCATGGAGCTGGCGCCGTAGAAGCCGTCGATGCCCGGCACGTTCTTGATAATGTAGGCCGCATCGTTCGGCATGGAGATCGGGCGGCCGCGGCACAGCACGATGACGTCGTCGCGCACCGAGCGCGCGGCATCGGCCCAGGCGGAGATCTTCTCCACGCAATCATCAAGCGTGACGGGCGTTTCCGCCCCGATGGCGCCGCTGGTGGTCAGGCCCACGTGGCACACGATGATGTTGGCACCCACTTCCGTCATCGCCTTGGCGTCGTCGGTTGAGAAGACGTAGGGCGTCGTCAGCATGTCCTTCTTGTGCGCGGCGCCGACGATATCGACCTCCAGCGCATAGCCCATGCCGTTCTCTTCCAGATTGGCGCGGAAAGTGCCGTCGATCAGGCCGACGGTCGGGAAGTTCTGGATGCCAGCGAACCCGAGCTCTTTCAGTTCATCGATGAAGTGCTCGGTGATCATGAAGGGGTCGGTGCCGTTGACGCCCGCCAGAACGGGCGCGTTCTTGACGACGGGCAGCACTTCGATCGCCATTTACTTGACGATGTCGTTGGCGTTGCCGTAGGCGAGCGAACCGCGTCCGGCCATGCGATAGCGGCCGGAATTGTAAATCACGATCAGATCGATTCCGCCGACTTCCTCGCATTTCGCGGACAGTCCGGTCCCCGCGCCTCCGCCGATGATCGGCAGTTTGTCGGCAATCTTCTTTCTCAGCTTGGCGAGAATGGCGGTTCTGGACATTTATGTCATGGCTTGATCCTACTTGATCAGTTCGAGGAATGCTTTGGCGAGCGCGTCGGGGAACGCGCTGTTATTGATATTGTTACCGAGTTCGATCAGCTCGCGGTTGGGTGCATCCACCCAGCCTTCGCGGATCGTATCAAAAAGGGCCGCATCGGCTTCCGGGTCGTGGAAGGGCATACCCAGCGCATCGATGGCGGAGACGCCCTTCAGCGGCAGGAAGAACCGTACAGGCCCTTCCATCTTGTTTACCCGCTCCACGATGAACTTGCCGATGGCGCGGTTTTCCTCCGGCGTGGTGCGCGTCAAGGTCACTTGCGCATTGTGAACGTGGAGGTTGCGATCGCGGAACTCCTTCGGCACCGTGTCCATGGCGCCGAGATTGACCATGTCGACCGCGCCCACGGAGATCACGCAGGGCAGCTTGGTGCGGATGGCTGCACCGAAACGGTCGTCGGTGCACGGGAAGACGCCACCGATCAGATGGTCGGGCACTTCGGTCGTCGTCATGTCGAGCATGCCGTGCAGAAAGCCGCTTTCAGCGAGCTTCTCCATCGACTGCCCGCGGATGCCGGTGGGCATGGAAGACGGCGACGTCGAAGCGATCTTCAAGGTGTTTGCGGGCCTGGGTTACGGAATCGGTTGTGACGCCGAACATGGTCAATGCCGATGGCGGGCTTGTCCGACTCGTGAGACGGGATCTCCCCCTTCACCATTCCCGCAACCGCATGGGCGGCGTTGGCGATGACGCGCCGCGATATCGCGTTAAGGCCGGCAATGCCGACGACGGAATACATCATCGCGATGTCATTGGGGCCGAAATAGGGCGCGGTGTTGCCGGAGGCGACGGTCGACAGCATCAGCTTCGGCGTGCCGATCGGCAGGGTGCGTATCGCGTGCGTGACCAGATCCGTATTGCCGCTGCCGCCGAGGCCCAGCACGCCGCCGACATCGTCGCGGGTCTTGAGGAAGGCGGACAGCGCATCGGCCATGCCTGCAACTGCGGCGCCGCGGTCTGTCAGGCCGAGCACGGCCTTCTCGCCTTCGGGGTGATAAGAAGCGACCGTTGCGGGCTCGGTATCCGCACCTCCCGACGACTTCTGGGTGCTGACGTCGACAAGGACGACTTCAACTCCGGCATTTCGAGTGGATATGGCCGCAAACTGCAGTTCCGGCGCCTTTGTATCAAAAGTATCAATGACATAAAGTCTTTTCACATCTATCTTCCTTAGCCAGATCAACGCCTGCGGACGAGACCGTATTTCCTGGCGAGAAGAGTGCGTAACGGGGCATGAAGTCGCATGACTGTGCTTTGACACATCTCCTCTTCATTGGAACGGGAGATATGTGTCACCGCACCGAGATGACGTAAACGCGAGATTTCCTGTCATAATTCCGGAGAACCGACTGAGCCGTGCAGGGAATTCCTCTGTGCGGGGCGGTTTGGGTTTCGAATATTTGCTCTTTGTTGGCAAAGGGCTGTTGCATTACGTTCGGCAGTATTGGCACTATTGCTCATAAGTTGTGGCGGTCGGCGAAAACGGGGGGGCTCCGTTCGGTATTTAATACAAAAGAGTAATAGCCGGCGCCAACATGTATTCGATGGTCGCGGGAATGTGCGGGGATCTTATTTCGTCCCGAGAGCGCCTGCGGTCCTAGTGCCTAGAAGACGTTTCGGCATTTTCTCCGGGGGGCGAAAATGAGAATTATTTTTCAATTAAACGCGGCGGAAAGCGCTTTAGGCGACCTGGAATTGCCCAATAGTTCAAATTGAATATACGGTATTTCGATCTGGTCGCAGACGCGCAGTGCCGATCTTGTCGACAAGGTGCCTTTCAGTTCCGCTGTCATGCTCGCGGGATTGTCCGCTTCAACGCGAAATCCGAGCCGATCGTCTGTCTTCGCGAAGACGGCGAACGGAGCGTTTGAGGGTGGTTCGGAGGCGAGTTCTGCGATACCCACAGGTTTGGATTGAAACGTGAATCAGAAGCAGATCAATGCTTTCCGGATGGTGATGCGATACGGCTCCATTACGGCGGCCGCAAACGCGCTCAACGTTTCCCAGCCGGCCGTCAGCCGTCTTTGTGGCCGACCTGGAGAAAGCCATCGGGTTCCCCTTGCTGCTGCGTCTGGGCGGCAAGGCTCAGCCGAAGCCGGAGGCGGACGAGTTCTTCCCGGAAGTCGAGCGCATGTTCTACGGCTTCGATCGCCTGGCGCTGGTGGCGGAGCAGATCCGCGACCTGCGCCGTGCGGCGTTCCGGATCGCCTCGATGTCGATGGTGAGTTTCGAGATCGTACCGTAGGCGATGAAGTGGCTGGCGGATCTCTCCCAGGGCATCAGCATCACGCACAATGTTCCATACCTCGTCGCGGATCCTCGATCTTCTGGCCTCGCACCAGATTGATCTCGGTATCGGTCAGTCCTTTTCCTCCTTCCTCCGCCGACAATCTGGATGTGCTGGCGGCGTTTCGAACCGACTGCGTGTGCGTGATGCGGCCCGACAATCCGCTCGCTTCGCGCACGTCTCTGACTCCGCAGGACTTGAAGGACGAGCCGCTGATCGCGTTGATCTATCGGACGCTGACCTGGAGCTTCATGAGCCAGCGTTTCGCGGAAGCCGGGGTGACGCCGAAGGTGGTGGCGGAGACGCAACCGTCCTATTCGGCTTGCGGCATGGCCGCACTGGGGCTCGGCGTGGCAATCGTCGACCCGATCTCGCCGGGAATTTTCGGAAGTGCTTTACGCACGGTTCCGTTCGAACCGAAAATTCCTTTCAATTTTCAAGTTCTGAAACCCGCGGACGCTGCACTTTCACGTGCGGGAAAGCGGTTCTTGGAAGAAGTTCTAGCAACCATTGAGGAGCGACATGACTATGGACAGATTATTCATAACATTCCGGCATAGGACCCTCGGATTTTTGTATTTGATTTTATCCCACCGCCTCGGAACTATCTCTAATCAAAAAAAGCACCAGCCAAGGAAATTAAAATGAATATCGCTCGTCGCACGTTTCTGACCCTGTCGGCCACACTTATCGGCTTCGCCGCTGCCAATGTCTCGGCATCGGCCGCCGACTACACCCTTCGGCTGCACACGCTCGTAAAATCGCCGTCCAGATCTTCGATTCCGGCCAGCTCGGCCAGGATCCGGCCGTGATCGGTGAGATGGGCTTCGGCACCATCGACCTGATGATCTCCACGGTCTCCAACGCCGCGCAGCAGATCCCGGAATTCTCCATCTTCACCATGCCTTGCCTCTTCAACGGCATGGACGACGCTCTGGCGAAAATCGGCCCGGGCAGCAAGGTTCATGCCCATTTCGAAAAGGTCTACGAAGAACATGCGGTGGGCATGAGGTTTCTGGCGCTCGGCGCGTCCGGCACCCGCAACATGTCGACGGCCTTCGTCGCCGTGACGTCGCCGGCCTATCTCGACGGTTGAAGATGCGCACTCCGCCTTCGCCGATGGACGCCAAGACCTGAGCCGCCTTCGGCATGCTGCCGGTCACGGTGGCGTGGGGCGAGCTCTATGCGGCTATGCAGACCGGCGTGGCGGACGCGATGGAAAGCTCGCTACCGGGCTATACCGGATCCAAGCTCTATGAGGTGGCTCCGAACCTTGCGCTGACCCAGCACACCATCCAGATCAATCATATCTCCATTTCCCAGCGCACCTGGGACAAGCTTCCTGCGGACTTACAGAAGGTCGTCCAGGATGCCGTCGTCAAGGTGAATGCCTATGGAGTGGAAAAGGCCAAGGAATTATGACGTCAATCTGGTGAAGATGCTGGAGACGGAACACGGCGTGAAGGTCACGCACCCGGACAAGGCCGCTTTCATCGAGAAGGTCGCTCCGATGCAGGTCGAGCTCGCCAAGGAGCTTGATCTCACGGACGAATACGAACTCCTGAAAAACTAATGCCTTCAGCCGGAAGACACTTATGTTAACCCGTCTTTGTGACTGGGCGGCCGAGGCCTTGCGCGTGTTCGCGTGGGTCACGTTCGCAGCCCTGATTATTACCGTCGGCCTTCAGGTTCTCGCACGCGATCTTCTGCATGCTCCCATGATCTGGACCGGCGACGTCGCCCAACTCCTCTTCACCTGGCTGATCTTCCTCGGCGCTGCTGCCGGCCTTCGCGTCGGCGCGCACTACACTGTCGATCTGCTGCCGATGCATCGGCGTTTCGTGAAGGTGGCAACCGACTGGACCGGCTTTCTGTCAGGCGTGCTTGTCGCGGCCCTGCTGCTGCGGTTCGGCTGGGAATTGGCCGCCATCCGCTCCACCGCCGTCATTCAGTCGCTCGGCATCTCGCGCTTCTGGATGTTCCTGTCCATTCCCGTCTCGGGGCCATGATGCTTCTGTTTTTTGCGGAGATGCTTCAGGGTCTTCTGAAACGGAGGGTGGCATGAACCCTCTCGTCATCCTGTTGCTCTCGTTCCTCTTCCTGATCGCGATCCGGGTGAATATCGGTTTCTCGCTGATCCTGTCCTCGGCCTTCGTTATCGTGCTGCAGGAGCTGCCGCTGGTTTCCGTCGTCAACCAGATGTACGCCGGTATCGACAGCTTCACGCTGCTGGCCGTGCCCTTCTTCATGCTGCTCGGGCGGATCCCTCAATGCCGGTTCGATCACCAACCGGCTGCTTGAGGTGGCGGATACGACCGTTGGGCACATCCGTGGTGGGCTGGGGCATGTGAACGTTTTCGTGTCGATGGTGTTCGCCTGCCTGTCCGGCTCGGCGGCCGCCGATACGGCGAGCGTGGGCTCGATCCTCATTCCGGCAATGAAGAAGGCCGGGTACACCGCGCCTTTCGCCGTCGCCCTGACGGCGGCCTCATCGACGCTCGGGGTGATCATTCCGCCGTCCATCATCCTCATCGTCTACGGCGCCTTCAGCAACGTTTCCATCGGTGTGCTGTTTGTCGGCGGCGTGGTGCCGGCTCTTCTCGTCGGCCTGTTCATGATGGCCTACACTTACGTGCTGGCGGTTCGCTACGGCTTCCCGACCAACCCGTTTCCCGGCATTCCGGCGGTCGGCCGGGTTCTGGTGCGCGGTGCGCCGCCGCTGATGATCCCGGTCATCGTGCTCGGTGGTATCATCGGTGGGTTCTTCACGCCGACGGAAGGCGCCATCGGTGCCGTGCTGTGGGCCCTGTTCCTGTCGCTCGTCGTCTATCGCGACATCAAGTGGCGGGACGTGCCGAAGCTCTCGTCCGATGCGGTGATCGACTTCTCGATCCCGATGTTCACGGTCTCGGGCGCCGGTGTCTTCGGCTGGCTGATCGCCTATCTGGGGGCTTCCCAGATCGTCGTGAACTTCATCCTCGGCGTGACCTCGAACGGCTTCCTGATCATGTTGCTGCTGATCGGTTTCCGGCTGCTTGTCGGCATGGTGCTGAACTCGATCTCCGCGACGCTGATTTTCCTGCCGATAATTCAGGTACTTGGCGACACCGCAGGGATGAACCCAATTCACATGGGCGTGCTGAGCACTATTGTTCTGTCCGTTGGGCTGGTGACGCCGCCTTACAGGATCTGTCTTCTCGTTGCTATCCAGATCGGCGAGACGTCACTGGGACGTTCGATGCTGGCGGCCGCACCGATATGCGGTCTGACGATCCTGGTCGCCATTCTCTCGATCTGGTTCCCCGATATCGTTCTCGGGCTGCCGAAACTGCTGGTGCCCGATCTCATCAAATCCGGAGGCTAAAGCCATGGCTCACATCAAACCAAAGGGATCGTTCGTGGCGCTTGTAACGCCGATGAACGCCGGCGGAAGCATCGATTTCGAAGGCTTCCGGACTCTGCTCAACTGGCACGCGGAAAACGGCACCGAAGCGGTCCTGATCATGGGATCGACCGGCGAGGTTTCCATGCTCTCGGCGGAAGAGCGCAAGAAGATCATCTCTGAGACGGTGAAGATGAAGCCGAGCAAGATGCTGATGTATTACGGCGTCACCGGCAACAACACCGAAACGACGATCGACTATGCGCGCTATGCCAAGGGCGAGGGCGCCGACGGCACGATCGTCGCCGCGCCCGCCTATATATATGTGTGTGTGTGCCGACAATGCGTCGATCACCGACTATACGATGGAAGTGCTCGACAGCACCGATCTCGCGATGGGCTTCTACAACAACCCGCCGCGGGTGAAGACGGATCTGCACTGGACCGACATCCTGAAGCTGGCCAAGCACCCGAACATGGTCGTGCTGAAGGAATCCACCACCCGCGTGGGGCAGGTGGCTCAGGTCTGTGCGGCCAAGCTCGACATGTCGATCATGTGCTGCTGCTCGCCCAACCTCGGCCTTCGTCATTCCGACCATGGCGCTCGGCGGGCACGGCACGGCCAACATGACCGGCAACCTCATCCCGCGCGAGATGGCTGTCATCTCCAAGCTGTGGGAGACCGGTGAGGACGCGTTCAAATGCCGCGAGGCATGGCTCACCAACCTGCCGGTGCTGCACTTCGTCTATTCCGCGATCAACCCGGTGGCAGTGAAGACCCTGATGCGCGTCATCGGTCTGTCCTCGGGTCCGCTGCGCAAGCCACTGCAGCCGGCATCGCCCGCGATCCTTGACGCCGGACTGAAGGCGTTCTCGGATCTGGGTCTGGCGGAGAAGCACGGCCTCAAGGTGTGGCCGGAGGCTGTCGCGGCCTGATGGTCCTGAATAAGTCGGCTCGAACGAACCTCACCCATTGGGGCGCCTTTTCGGTGACGGTCGTTGACGGCCGTCTCCGGAAGGCCGAGCCGTTTGAGGGAAGTGGCGCCGATCCCGATATGATCGGCGCCTTGCCCTCGTTTGTTCATTCCGACCGGCGCATCGACCGTCCCCATGTCCGCCGCAGCTTCCTGGAAGCCGGACCACGTGCCGCAGGCGCCGGCCGTGGACGGGACGAGATGATCCCTGTCGACTGGGCGACGGCGCTCGATCTCGTTGCGGGCGAACTTCGCCGTGTCTATGCCGATCACGGTCCCACCTCTGTTTTCGGAGGCTCCTACGGTTGGTCCAGTGCAGGTCGGTTTCATCATGCGCGCACGCTGATACGCCGGTTTCTGGCTGCTGCCGGTGGCTACACGGATCAGACCAGCAACTACAGCTGGGGGACTGCCAACGCGATCCTGCCGCATATTCTGGGCTCTACCGATGCCGTCTCGCATGCGGCAACCGGCTGGGAGACGATTGCCTCCGACGGCGATGTGGTGGTCGCCTTTGGCGGTCTCAATCCGAAGAACTGGCGGGTGACATCCGGCGGGGCCGGGTTTCACCACATGCCTGAGGCGATCGCGAAGGTGGCCGCGCGCGGCGTGCGGTTCACGATCATCTCGCCGCATGCCGACGATATTCCACCCGGTCTCGATGCGACGCTGATCTGGCCGAGGCCCAATTCCGATACCGCGATCATTCTGGCGCTGGCGCATGAGGCCGTTGTCAGCGGGCGGGCCGATATGGCGTTTCTGGAACGCTACACGAGCGGTCACGAGCAGTTTGTCGATTATCTGACCGGCAAGAGCGACGGTATCGCCAACACGCTCGATTGGGCAACGGACATTGCCGATGTTCCGCTCGAGGATCTCACCACGCTGTGGGAGATGGTCCAGCAGGGGCGGGTGATGCTCTCTGCCGCGTGGTCGTTGCAGCGCGCCGATCACGGAGAACAATCCTTCTGGGCACTGATCGCGCTGGCAGCGATGCTCGGTCAGATCGGTCTGCCGGGTGGCGGCTTCTATTTCGGCTACGGGTCCATGAACGGGGTCGAGGCCTCTGCGCGCCGGGGCTTTGTGCCCTCGATGAGCAAGCTCTCCAACGCGCACGGGATGAGCATTCCCGTTGCCTCCTTTACCGATGCCTTTCTCAATCCGGGCAAGGAGATTGCCTTCAACGGCAAGACGGTTCGCTATCCGGATGTGCGGCTCGTCTATTGGGCGGGCGGCAATCCCTTTCACCACGCGCAGGATTTGCGGAAGGTGGAGGCCGCGTAGCGGCGCCCGAAGACGATCATCGTGCACGAGCCGTGGTGGACGCCGACGGCTGAGCGCGCGGACATCGTCCTGCCCGCCACGACGTCCTTCGAGCGCAACGATATTGTCAGGACTTCTCGTGATCCGCATGTCTCCGCCATGCCGCGGCTGATCGGTCCGGTTGGAGAGGCGCACGATGATTTCGTGATCTTCCGCGATCTCGCCGAACGCCTCGGGTGCCGTGAGATCTTCGATGAAGGGCTCGATGAGGAAGGGTGGCTGCGCAAGCTATGGTCGCAGACGGAACGGCGCGGGGCGACGGAGGGGATCAACGTTCCCGACTTCGATACGTTCTGGGCCGAGGGCGTATGGGACGTTTCCTTGCCCGAGACGCCGAAAGTGCAGTTGTCGGACTATCGCGCCGATCCGCAAGGCGCGCCGCTGGCGACGCCGTCCGGCCGTATCGAATTGTATTCGCCCACGATCGCGGGCTTCGGCTATGACGACTGCCCGCCCGATCCAAGCTGGCTGGAGCCGTCGGAATGGCTGGGCTCGGCAGAGCCGGACGAATTGCATCTGGTCACCAACCAGCCTGCCAAGCAGCTCCACAGTCAGCTCTTTCAGGCAAACCACACATCTGGTCCGGCGGAGGTCCGCATCTCACCTGCGGATGCTCAAGCGCGCAAGCTCGTCGATGGCGAAGACGTCCGGCTCTGGAATAAGCGCGGTGCGTGCATGGGGCGTGCGCTGGTCGATAAAAGCCTTCGCCCCGGCGCGCTGGTCATGCCGACGGGAGCGTGGTTTGCGATCTCCATGGACGGTCTTGAGATGAACGGCAATCCGAATTTGCTGACGCATGACCGACGCACCTCGCGGCTGGGGCAGGCGGTGCGGCTCTGAGCGCCCTGGTGCGGATAGAGCCGGCTGGGCAGTAATCTGAGTAAAGAGGACGATCAATGGATCTTGGCGTTCGCGGACGCAAGGCGCTCTTGACCGGCTCCAGCAAGCGCATTGGCGCGGGAAGGGGTGGACGTGACGCTTGTTGCGCGCACCGAAAAGACCCTCCTGCAAACCGCGCAGGACATCCGCGACGAGATGGGCGTTTCGGTGACGCCGGTTGCCGCCGACATTACGACGGAAGCCGGGCGGGCGGCGGCGCTTGAGGCCTGTCCGCAGCCGGATATCGTTCTCAACAATGCGGGTGGCAAGCTGCCGGGCGATTTCCGCGATTGGGGGCGCGAGGAATGGATCGACGTCATCGATCTGATGATGTTGCTGCCGATCATGATCATGCGGGCCGTTGTGGACGGCATGATGGAGCGCGGCTTCAGCCGGATCGTCAACATCGTGTCGCGCAGCGTGAAGAGCCCGCAGGCCGAACTCGATCTCTCCAATGGTGCACGGTCGGGACTGGTCGGCTTCACCGCCGGGTTGGCGCGCCAGACCGTTCGTCACAATGTGACCATCAACAACCTGCTGCCGGGGATCGTGGACAGCGACGCCCAGCGCGAGCATGTGGAAGGTCTGATCACGGACGGCGGCCCGTCATTTGACGAGATATGGGCTGCGTGCGCGGCCGGAAATCCCGCGGGGCGTTACGGTCGATCGGAGGAAATCGGTGCCTATTTCGCCTTTCTCTGCAGCGCTCAGGCCGATTTCGTTACCGGGCAGAGCCTGCTGATCGACGGCGGCGGTTATCCCGGAATCTACTGAAGAGGCGATCGAGACCTGGCGGAGAACTGCCGCCAAGTGCCGCTTTTCGAGCGCGTTCCCTGCTTCAAGGCTTTAAGAGGTTACTGCCGAATGCTGGAGCGCCGGCCTCTGTCAGGAGGCCGGATTGCCGAACTCGCTTCCGCCTTGCCAAGGGGTAGGGCTTTGCGGCGGAATATCGCCGGACAAGGCGTCATGCGCGGCAAGGTGGAGCCTGGCGGTGTGTGTGTAGCGCTTCCATGCGGGGCCGAAGCTGGACTCCAGAAGGATGTCCTCGGCCCGCCGGTCGGTCAAACAAGTCCGACGCCTCCAGTCGCACCTCACGGTCGGGACCAACGCCTTCCGCTGAGCACATGGCACGTGCCATTTTCTCGATGAGATCGTGCTGGGTCATGGTCTTCTCCTCAGCGCTAAGATAGCACCTGGTGGCAGCATTTCGAGCTGAAATGCGTCGCAGAAACGGAGCGTGAGCCCGACTGCTGCCTTTACAAGGAATTCACGTCAGCGGTGCGAGGTCAATTGCATTTTTCAGCGCGCCCAGGCCTCCTGCGGCAATGTTCCGCATCCGAGTTGAAATATACCGTGATTCAAAAAGTGTCTTCTTATCACTATTGTGAATGGAAATTAGCTTTTTTAAATTAAGTTAGATGATTTTTGGGTACGGATTTTATGAAATCCGCAGTATAAAATGGCGTAATTGAAATAAATAAAGAAAATTTATTTGAAGATACGGAAATTATGTATATTTATTATTTACATATATTTCATCTTAACTGTTTCGCTTGATTTCAAAGGAAGTGCCGCAGTCCGGAAATGGTCGCATCGACAGGTTGGGGAGTGCCGCTAGCGCGCTCTCGAGGTGTTGCCATTTCGCGTGATCCGCGCTTTCGCACTGAGTGGCGCCTCTTCCGTGAGCCCGTGTTCGATGCATTTTGAGAGAATAAGGCATAAGCGCTCCATGATCGGACCAATCGTCAATTCGGCATCAACGCTGGTGGGGGGCGTTGTGGGAGGACTGCTCGTCGACAGGCTGAGCGAAAAATTCCGCACCCAGTTGCCGATGACCTTCGGTGCGGCGTCGATGGCAATCGGCATCACGTTGACCATCAAGATTCACATGTTGCCGCCGGTCATCGCGTCGCTGCTGATAGGCGCAATCATCGGCGAGGTCCTCTCGCTGGAAAAGAGGATCGGTGTCGCCGCGTCGAAGACGCGCTTCATCTTCGACAAGATCTCGCCTCCGAAACAGAATTCGAACCTGTCCCAGGAAGAGTATCTGGACAAATTCATCGGTGTCCTCGTCCTGTTCGTGGCGTCGGGATCCGGTATCTTCGGCTCGATTAACGAAGGGATTACCGGCGATCCGTCCATCCTGATCGCCAAATCCTTTCTGGACCTGATGACCGCGGGCATCTTCGCCACCGCGCTCGGTCTTTCGGTTGCGGCGATCGCCGTGCCGCAATTCATCGTGCAGTTGCTGCTATTGCTGTTTGGCCGGTCGTTGCTGTCGGTGACGACCCCGGGAACGGTGGCCGACTTCTCTGAGCTCGGCGGGATCATCATGTTCGCCACCGGCTTCAGGATCTGCGGGATCAAGTCCTTCCCGATCGCCAACATGCTGCCGGGGCTCTTTATCGTGATGCCGCTGTCGGGCTTCTGGTCGACCTATTTGCTGCCCTGGATTCAGGCCGTCGGGTGACCTGAATGCAAGCGAACCAGGGTCCGCTTGCGTTCAATTCTCAACGGGTCCGCGGATTAGGCCGGGATCACTATTTCGGGCACCTGTTCGGGTACGATGAGCGTGGCATCGGTTGCCTCCAGCACGTCCTGGACGCGGATCCCGGGTGCGGTTTCCTTCAGCATCAGACCGTCTGTCATGGGCTCGATGACGGCCAGTTCCGTCACGACCAGATCGATGCGCCGTGTTGCGGTGAGGGGATAGTGCATTCCTTGACGATCTTCGCAGCGCCCTTGACCGTGTGCCGCATGGCGACGATCACGCGCTTGGCTCCGGCTACCAGATCCATCGCGCCGCCCATGCCAGGGACGCGCTGCCCCGGTACGATCCAGTTGGCAAGATAACCGCGCTAGTCAACCTGCAGGCCGTCCAGCACGGTGACATCCAGATGTCCGCCGCGGATCAGTCCGAAGGACAGCGCGGAATCGAAGGCGCAGGCGCCCGGCATGATTCCGATCGGATCGTTGTTGGCGTCGATTAGGTCGTTGTTCGACAGGCCCGGGTGCGGCAGCGTGCTCATGCCGATGATGCCGTTTTCGGGCTGGAGAAAGGCCTGGACGTTTTTCGGCAGGAAGGCGGGCTCCAGCGCGTCGACAAGCCGATACCCAGATTGACCAGATCGCCGGATTTCAGTTCCTGGGCGACGCGGGCGGCAATGAGTTCGCGGCTATTCACGGTTAAGCTCCTTGGCGAACAGGTAATCGACGACCACATGCGGTGTAACGATGACGTCCGGTGCAAGACTGCCCGTCGGAACGATGGATTTCGCTTCCGCGATCACGGTCTCTGCGGCCATGGCCATGACCGGATTGAAGTTTCGTGCTGTCAGCGAGTAGGTCAGATTGCCCCGGTAATCGCTGGTCTTGGCCCTCACGAGTGCAAAGTCGGCTTTCAGGGGGAGCGCGATCAGGTAGGTCTTGCCATCCAGTTCGATCGTCCGGCGACCTTCGGCGGCAAGGGTTCCGACGCCTGTGGAGGTGAGCACATCGCCGAGGCCGTAGCCTGCCGCGCGGATCCGCTCGACCAGCGTTCCCCGCGGAACCAGATCCACATCGACCGTGCCGCCGATCATCAGCTTCTGCATGATCGAGTTGGTGCTGATATGGCTGGTGATCACCTTGACGACCCGGTCTGCCTCGATCAGCTTGCTGACGCCGACCCCTGGACTGGCCGTATCGTTGGTGATGACGGTCAGGTTCTTTTGGCCTTGCAGCATCATCTCGTCGACAAGTCGCGGAGGGGATCCGATCTCCATGAAGTCTCCGATCATTACGGAAGCGCCATCGGGGATGCCTGCCACGGCATCGGCGGCGGAGACTATTTCAGACATGTAAGGGTTTCCTGGAGAAGGATGTAATCCGGGAGCGGTTTCCTCAGGTGGGAAGAGTGCCGGGTACCATACACGCGGAGCGTGTGTCTCCGTGGCAATATGCTCGGATGTCGAGTGCAGTCCTCGCAACGACTGTCGAGTAGCCTGATCTGTATATCGGGTTTGTTGGCGAGTCGCTGTGTCGGAAAGCGATATCTATCGGCTAAACATTTTCGCCTGCAGTGGGCACGCCTTCTCCATCTATCACCTCATCGAAATCGGACAAGATGGCAATGGTGGCAAGGGCGCTGCGGCCGAACTTGCTGGGCGTCGCCAAGAGCAGGCTTCGGCGCGCGGCGCGCATGGCCGACTTTTTCACCGCAATCTTCGACATGTCGTAATCCATGACGCGGCCGCCATCCTCGATGCCGGAGCAGGCGATGAGCGCGTAGTCGAAGTTCAGCCCGTGCAGCGCGGCGATGATTTCCTCGCCCGTCAGGGAGCCGTCCCTTCCGGTCATGCGGCCGCCCAGGACGTTCACGTCGTGGCGGGAGGGATCGAAGGCGAGAGCGGCCCGGATGCTGTTGGTGAAGATCTTCAGGCCTTCGCGCTCGTTCAGGGCTTCCGCTGTGAACTCGACCGTGGTTCCGACGTCGAGAAACACGCTGGCGCCGTCGGGGATGAGGTCGGCCGTGCTCGTCGCCACCTTGCGTTTCGCATCGACTGAGATGTGAGCCTTCTGGTGGTGGTTGAGCCTCAGGTTTTCTTTCGTATCGACAACGCCCGCGCCTCCGTGGAAACGCTGCAACCTTCCGGCCTCTGATAAGGTGATGATGTCGCGGCGGATCGTCTGGGCGGAGACATTAAACTCGTCCGCCAGGTTCTCTATGGTCACGAACCCCTGGCGTTCCGTCAGGTTCAGGATTCTCTGCTGGCGGGAGGAAAAGGCCGGAAGTGTCATTTCAATGTCCTAATTCATCCATTAGAATGTAAGAAAATTTATAAAAACGATAATGGAGATGTTCTATGGGCACAAGGATCTACGGCATTGACGGCACTCAGGTCTACAGCGAATCTGGCGTACTAGATCCCTGGGCCTGGACCAGGAAGCCGGGTGTCGCGAAGCCGGAAACGGCAGTGGATGCCAGTGCCCTGGAGGCTTTGCGGGTGGTGGGTGCGAGTGGCCTGGCGCGGCGCGTTCCCGTCGGCGTCATCGGTCCGAGAGAAGCGACCTCGGAGCAGCTCGAGGCGGCGGAGCGAGTCGGCACCGAGCTCGGCAAGCTCGGCCTGACCGTCATCTGCGGCGGCAAGAGCGGCGTGATGGAGGCCGTTTCACGCAGATGTCTGGGGGCTGGCGGCCTGTGACCGTCGGGCTCGTACCGGATCACGACTGGCGGGAGGCGAACAACTTCATCGCCCTGCCGATCGCAACGGGCCTGAGCGAGGCGCGCAACATGATCATCGCCAAGTCCTGTTGGTGCTGGTGGTCGTCGGAGCCTCCTACGGCACCTTGTCGGAGGTTGCCTACGGGTTGCACTTCTCCAAGCCGGTGATCGGGCTGGCAGGTGCGCCCGGTGTTGAGGTCGTCGTCCATGCGAAAGACGTTGGGGAAGCCGCCGCGCTTCTGGCCGAGTGCATGCTCATGGCAGTGAAGGCGTCATAAAAGTTACATGTCATACTCACATATTGGAAGAAAGATTGCATCCGGATGCCACGAATTATCTGAGAATCCCACCCTGTCCCTTGACAGTGTCAGCCGTAGTTTCGGCGACAATCTGGTCCTGGACGATATCAACATCACGGTGATGCCCGGCAGCTTCACGGCGTTGCTCGAGGCTTCGGGGTGCGGAAAGTCCACCACCTTGCGCATCATGGCCGGGCTCGACCGCCGACTTCGGGGAACGTCTACCTAGACGGGGCTGAGGTTTCGGGCAAGACGGCGCATGAGCGCAACGTGGCCATGGTGTTTCAGTCCTACGCGCTCTATCCGCACCTGACGGTGGCGGAAAACATTGCGCTGCCGCTGGCAATGCGGCGGTTGAACGTTTTGCAGCGTCTGCCGATGGCGGGCCTGCTAGCGCCGGGCGTGCGGCGCGTGCGCCGGGAAATCCGGGCAACCGTTGCGGAGACGGCCGATGCGCTCGGCCTTGCGGTATTTCTTGAGCGAAAGCCCGCCGTCTTGTCGGACGGTCAGAAACAGCGCGTGGCACTTGGTCGGGCTTTGGTGCGTGATCCGGAGCTTTTTCTTCTCGACGAGCCGCTTTCCAATCTGGATGCGCGGCTCAGGGTGCGCATGCGCTCCGAACTCGTGGCGCTCCACAAGCGCACGGGCAAGGCCTTAGTCTATGTCACGCATGATCAGGCCGAAGCCATGGCAATGGCCGATCAGATCGTGGTGATGATCGGCGGCAAGATCGCGCAGGCCGGGCGCCCGCGCGATCTTTATGAGCGCCCGGCATCGCGTGACGTGGCGACCTTCATCAGCGCGAATTCGATCAACTTCTTCGGGCCTGACAATCTCCCCGTGGGCTTGCCCTCCGGCCATCCCGGGGCTGCGGGCGGTGTGTTCTTTGCCATTCGTCCCGAGCACCTGCTGCCGGGTGACGACGGTTAGTTCGAGGGCGCGCTGCAGGCGGTGGAAGATCTCGGGGCGGAGACGATCCTGGCACTTCGGCTCGACAACGGCGACGAATTGCGCGCTGTTGCCTCCGGCGACTACCAGATCCCGGCACCGCGGACGCGGGTGAAGGTCGGATACGCGCCGCATCGCCTTCATGCCTTCGATGCAGCCACGGGGCTTCGGCTTCCCGATCCGGCTGGCGGGGAGAAAGCGTGATGGTGGGCTCCTCGCGATTGTCGATCGAGCGGCGCGAAGGGTTGACGACCCTGTGGCTGACCGGCCCCGCCACGCTGGTCCTGCTGCTCTTCATCTTCGTGCCAGTGGCCATCGTGACGCTTCTCTCCTTCACCGACTATCAGTTCGGGACTTCGACCTTCAACTGGATCGGGCTTGAGAACTACGCCGATCTCTTCGGTCCGCGGATAAGGCGGCGGGCGATGGTCAACATGTTGATCTACGTGGTGATCGTCATTCCCTTCTCTGTCGGGTTCGGGTTGCTGGTCGCCATGGGCGTGCACCGGATGATGAGCTGGGCGCCGGGGCTCGCCAATGCGCTGCGCACGATCTACTTCCTGCCGGTGACCGCGACGCTCGTTGCGATGGCGGGCGCCTGGCAGATGGTGCTGCATCCCTCGCTCGGGATCGTGAACCACATGATCGCCGGTCTGGGCGGAACGCCGCAGAACTGGCTCAGCGATCGCGGGCTGGTACTCTACACGCTCGCCATGATCGGGATCTGGCAGACGGTCGGCTACAACATGGTGCTGTTCCTGGCCGGGCTCGTTTCCATTCCCTCCGATCTCTATGAGGCGGCGGAAGTGGATGGGGCAGGGGGCGGCTGGTCGCGGTTCTGGACGGTGACCTGGCCGATGCTCGGGCCCACCACGCTGTTCGTCATGGTGGTGCCCGCGTCCAACGCCTTCTGGGTGTTCAAGACCGTGGCGACGCTCACCAAGGGCGGCCCGGCCTACACGCTGGTCTACGCGCTTTATCGGGAAGGCTTTGTCTACTTCAAGGCGGGCTATGCCAGCGCCATCACCGTGGTGCTCTTCGCCTTCCTGCTTATCCTCACCTTTCTCCAATTCCGCATCGTTGAACAGAAGGTGCATTACCGATGACCGCTCGTCGCTTGCTTGGCCGTCTCGTTTCTCTCGCCCTGCTGCTGCTCGGTGCTGCCTTCATCCTCCTGCCGTTCGTGTGGATGCTGTCGCTGTCGCTGAAACCGGACGACGAGATCTTCGCCCCTGTCGTTCGCCTCCTGCCGTCGCATCTCGAATGGTCGAACTTCGTGACGGCGATGACGAAGACCGATGTGCCGCTGTTTCTGTGGAACGGGCTGATCGTGGTGGGCGGGATCCTGTTCTTCCAGATGCTCTTTGCGGTGCCGTGCTCGTTTGCTCTGGCCCATCGTTGCTTCAGGGTAAGGCCGCTGATCTTCGCGCTCGTTCTGGGCGCCCTGCTGGTTCCCTTCCAGGTGGCGGTAATTCCGGTCTTCCTCGGGCTTGCGAAGGTGCATCTCCTCAACACCTACTGGGCGTTGATCCTGCCCTTCATGCCATCGGCCTTCGGGCTGTTTTTTTCCGGCAGGCTTTCTCGCAGCTTCCCGCCGAGCTTTTCGAAGCCGCGCGGGTGGACGGATTGTCGGAGACGGAAATCGTCTGGCGTATCGCCTTTCCGCTGGTGCTTCCCGCGGCCACCGCGTTTGCGATCTTCTCGGTGACGGCACACTGGAACGATCTCTTCTGGCCAATGATCGCGATCTCCGATCCGCATCTGGCCACTCCGCCAAGGGGCATCCTCTTCTTCCGCGATCAGGAATCCGGCAATCAGGTCGGGCCGTTGATGGCCGCAACCGTGATCATCACCGCGCCGCTGGTGGTCGCCTTCCTGTTCGCGCAACGCAAGTTCACTCAAGGGTTGGCAAAGGCCGGTCTCAAGGGCTGAAGGAAACATAACCAACAAGAACGCGGGCCAGCCGCGTCGACGGTCAATGTGCAAGCAAACAGGAGCACCTGTTCCGATGAAAATCGCATTTGTTGCTGAGGCCTTCGCTCTGGCGTCTACGGCGGCCATGGCGCAGACCACTCTGCGAGTCGACTATGCCAATCCCAATATCTAGACCGAAACCCAGAAGATCCTCGCCGACGAGTTCATGAAGTCCCATCCGGACATCACCATCAAGCTCGACGGCCCGGCCGATATCTATGCCGACGGCGTGCAGCGGCTGCTGTGCCAGAACGTGGCCAATGACACGCCGGACGTGGCCTATGTCGGCCTGAACCGTCTGCGCATTCTGGAAGAGCGCGGCATGACGCAGCCGCTCGACGCCTTCATCGGCGACAATGCGGAAGAGCAGGGCTACACGCACGCGCTGCTGTCGCTGGGCACCTACAAGGGCAAGCAGCACGCGCTGGCGACATCGGCCTCCACGCTCGTCATGTATGTGAACCCGGAGCTGGTGAAGAAGGCTGGCGGGTCCATGGACGATTTCCCGACGACGTTTGACGGCGTCATCGGCCTGGCCGCCAAGATCAGCAAGCTCGGCCCTAATATCGACGGCATCTGGATCGAGCCGCATGACTGGCGCTATCAGTCCCTGCTCGGTTCTTTCGGCGGTCGTCCGCTGAACGAGTATGAGAGCGACGTTACCCTCGACAGCGAGGCCGGTATCGCGGTGGCCGGTCTTTATGGTCGCTTCGCCAAGGAAGCGGGCATGAAGTCCTATTCGGCAAGCGATGCGCGTCAGGCCTTCCCGGCCGGCACGCTCGGCATCATGCTGGAAAGTTCCTCGCTGCAGACCAGTTTCGAGAAGGCGGTGGGCGATCGCTTCAAGGTGATCGTGAAGGGGGTTCCGATCGAGGCCAAGGACAAGAGCAAGGTTTATTTCCCGACCGGCGGTTCCGGCATCGCGATGCTCACAAAGGACGAGGAGCAGAAGGCGGCTTGGGAATATATCGCCTTCGTGACCGGTCCCGTCGGCCAGAAGATCATCGTGGAACACACCGGCTATGCCCCGGCCAACGCCAAGGTCGTGCGCGACAAGAGCTATCTTGGTTCGTTCTACGAGAAGAACCCGAATGCGCTGGTGGCTCATACGCAGATTGCCAACTTTGCGGGTCCCTGGTACGCCTAATCCCGGTGCGAATGGCGTTGCAGTGACCGACGAAATCGCCGCCGCTCTGGTTGAGGTGTGCGACGGCGCAGATGCGACCGCGACCATCAAGGATCTCGCGGAGAACGTGCGCGACGAACTCGGCATGAAGTAAGCCTGCACTCACTTGCAGATGGAAGAAGTGGCCCGGGGCGGTGAAACGCTCCGGGCTTTTTTTGTGTGCGGTGGGTCGTTGCGAATTGCACAAAACTCGCCCATGAAGGATCTAGCGGCTTGACTGTGCTCTATATTTCATTTCTCGAAGGTACGCGGGATCTGCAGGTGTGCAGTCCGGTTGCCGAGGTGCTGGCCGAGACTTGCCTCACGTGCACCCGTCCTAATGCGTGAGCCCTGATCCGACAGCAACAGCAAGGCAAACGAGACCATGACTACAGACGACGTCGTTCATGCGCCGCCGTCCGCAGGTGGGATTGGTTTTTCCGAGAAGTGGCTCTCGGTGTGGGTGGGCCTGTGCATCGTGGCGGGCATCGTGCTCGGCAATCTGCTGCCCGGTCTTTTCGGCATGCTCGCCGGTCTGGAATCCGCGTCGGTCAATATTCCGGTCGCGATCCTCATCCGGGCGATGGTCTATCCGATGATGATGGCCGTCGATTTCGGCAGTCTGCGTCATATCGGCGAACGTCCGAAGGGGCTGGTGCTGACGCTCGTGGTGAACTGGCTGATCAAGCCGTTCACGATGGTGGCGCTCGGCGTGTTGTTCTTCGATTCTGTCTTCGCGGATCTGATCGCCCCGGCGGATGCGCAGGAATACGTTGCCGGTCTCATCCTGCACGGCGATGGTCTTCGTCTGGTCTCAACTCACGAGGGGGGATGCGACCTATACGCTGGTGCAGGTCTCGGTCAACGATATGATCATGGTCTTCGCCTTTGCCTTTGCACCGATCGTGACTTTGCTGCTCTCGGTGGGGCTCTATGTGGTCATCCCCCTGGCGGCGGGGGCTGCGACACGGCAATGGCTTGCCGCTCATGCACGGCGCGGGGAAAGTGCGGAAGGGGCCGTCAGCCGGTTCAATGTGGCGATCAAGCCGTTCTCGATCCTGGGGCTACTGGCTGACCGTCGTTCTCCTGTTTGGCTTTCAGGGGCACGTGATCGTCGAGCATCCGATGCTGATCGTCCTGATCGCCGTTTCGTTGCTCATTCAGTCCTACGGTATTTTTGCCATGACCTATGCCGCGGCATGGGACTGGCGCGTGCCGTTCAATGTCGCGGCTCCTTGCGCGATGAATTCGGTACGTCGAACTTTTTCGAGCTGGCCGTGGCAGTTGCTATCGGGCTGTTCGGGCTGGGCTCGGGTGCGGCACTTGCCACCGTGGTGGGCGGTTCTCGTGGAAGTCCCCGTCATGCTGTCGCTCGTTGCTTTCGCCAACGCTACGTGTCAGCGGTTTTCCGAGGCGTGAGCGCAGTCGGCGCGCGCCGATCGTTTCATCCGCTTTGTCGTTGATCCGGATCCACCCGATCATCGGTCTGTGTCAGAGCAAAGCACCGAATGACGGCGGCCTGGCCACTCAACGGCATCGGCTTGATCTCCACCCCTTCCATGCCGGCCTCCAGACAGGCGGTGCGATCCTCATCCGAGACATTGGCGGTCATGGCGATGATAGGGATGCGGGCGGCCTCGGGATCGAGCAACTTGATTGCCGGTGTCGCCGAGATCCCGTCCATCTCCGGCATCTGCACATCCATCAAGACGAGGTCGAAGGCGCCTGAGTACATCGCGTCGAGCGCCTGAAGTCCGCTTAAGGCGATGTGCACCGTCTGGCCGAGTTTAGTCAGGAAGGCTTCGGCAATCTGCTGGTTGACGGGATTGTCCTCCACCAGAAGAACCGAAAGAGAGGGAAGCGGGCTCTGCTCGGTCTCGTCAGAGGAGTTGTCAGGTGCCGGGACCAGTGGCACGGCAGCGACGCGGACAGGGAACGAGAAGCGGAACACGCTCCCCTGTTCCGGAATGCTGTCGACCTCGATCGTTCCATCCAGACTTTCCATGAGCTGCTTGCAGATGGCGAGGCCGAGGCCCGTGCCGCCGGGTGATCGAGGCGTCGAGTTGATTGAAAGGGGTGAAAAGCTGCACACGCGCATCCTCGGGAATGCCGATACCCGTATCGGAGATCGCAACCGTGAGCCAACGGCCTTCCGCGCGCATTTCCTCGTGAACCTCTACGCCGGCCTTGCCGTTCGCAGTGAACTTGATGGTGTTACTCAAAAGGTTCAGCAACACCTGCTCGACCCGTTTCGGATCGCCAAGATAGGTGGTCGAGGCCGTGTTCGACAGATCTACGTTTAGTTGGTTGTCGCGCTCGGCCGCGCGCGCCTGCATCAATGCAACCGCCGCATCGACGACGTCGCGGATACGGAAGGGAACGGCCTCCGGCGTGGCGAGACCCTGTTCTAATTTCGCAAAATCCAGAATTTCGTTGAGCATCTCGAGAAGGATCTGTCCCGAGCGCGCGATGGTGCGTGCATTGTTCTGCTCCTTTTGCGGCAGACGACTTTGCGACAGCAGTTCGGCCATTCAGAGAATGGCGTTGAGCGGTGTGCGGATCTCGTGCCCGATCGTGGCCATGAAAACCGATTTGGCCCGATTGCCGGCTTCCGCCTGCTGATAGGCCTGGGTCATGTCCTGCGCGGCCTGGGAGAGTTTTACCCGACTGTCCCGTATCAGCCGCATCTGACGCATGAGGTTGAGAATGAGAAGCGTCGTGCAGATACCCAGCGCGAGAATGAGACCGAAGGCATCGGCCTGAACGGAGAATATGGCACTGCGGGAATCCGCCTGGTTCGTTGCGACGAGGGCGTTCGTATGCACCAGTAGTCTGTTCGTGAAGCTCTCTAGCCGTTGCAGCTTGTCCTTGGCCCTGGTCAGCGTGGGCATGCCGAAGGTTGCATGCTCGGAGATCTTGCTGAAGGTCGGTTCGATCTCCATGACGATCGTCGCGGCCATGGACATCAATCCACGGATTGACGGCGTCTTCGTGAAGCGTCAGCTGAGATTGGCTTCTTCAAGGTGGGGCAGGCGCGAATAGAGGATGTCATAGCGCAGGGAGGCTTCTTCCGGTGTCGGGGACTTAAGCGTCCGGGGATCGCCCAGCGCCTTGGCGGCGCGTGCAAGCTCCACCACGTGAGCCAGTTCGCGGGTTTCGCGATCGAATTGATGGATCACCCACATCGTGTCGTTGCGAATGCTGTTCTGGAGCTCCCTTTCGCGTGCAACGATGATCAGGAACATGGCAGCCGTTGCCAGTAGCAGGATCACGGAGAGAGCGAGGAGGTAGTCGCCCGCCCCGCCCGCTCGACGGCAATCTGGCTATCCTTGAGCTCGTTCTTCAACGCACGACCTCGATTTCCCGGATCTGCCAGACCGACCGTACGAAGTACTTTTCGTTGTAGAGGGAGGTGGTCTTGTCGAAGGTATAGATGAAGAAAACCGGGCCCTTGTCCCGTACGCCCATGTATTTCCCGTTTTTCTTGAGCGCTAGGACGGTATCGAAATCATATGCGTCGGAGAGCGGAACTTCAGCGCTGTAATCGTTCAAGGCGCTGATCACGAATTTGCTTCCTGAAGCGCCGACACTGTCGAACACGGCGCGCAGGAACGGTCCCTCGAATGTGACGAGACCCTGGGTCCAGGGCGTCTGTATGGTCGAGGTGTGTCCGGGAAGCGCTTTCAGCATGGCCAGATCGAAGCGGGCGGTGTTCTCATGGTTGGTGCGGGTGATGTTGCCGCGCACAACGAGCAGCGTCTTGCCCGTCGGCGTTGCCAGTTCCTCGGCGTGCAGGCGCTCGACGGCAAGCGGTGCGCTTAGTATCAGCGACAGGAGAACTGCGACGAGAGACTTCATTTTCAACTCCATGATTGCTTCACCCCCGATTGCCGGTTCCCGTTGACGATGCGTCTTGAAGATCGGCTTCCGGGCCCTCGCAGAAGAACACCGTGGCCTCGACCGTATTGCCCGAGCCGATGTAAGAGAGCCGGTCGAAGCACATTCCGCAGACCAGTCGGATGCCTCGCTCGTTGGGGCGTTCCGGTTGCAGTTCGCCCTCAAGGAATTTGTGAAAATCGAAGCCGAGTCCGTCGTCGCGGACCTGCAGATGAATGCTGTCGTGACCTGCGGAAATGGTCATGCGTGCGACCCGGTCGCGGTAGCGTTTGAGCTGAAGTCTGCGGGTGACTTCCTGATGGAAACGGCCGGTTTCGAGAAGTCGGTTCTTTTCCTCGAAGATGATGCCCAGGTTGCCGTGTTCGACCGCATTGGACAGCAGTTCCCAGATGCCGATGCGGACCTTCTCCGGTTCGGGCGTGTTTTCGGTCAGGAGGATCGACAGCTTCTCCGCCTCTTCCAGAGTCTGGAACTCGAAGACGCCGGACATAAGCATTCCGAACTCGGATCGTTTCGTGCGCGGAGAGGTGAGAGTGGGAGAGGGGCGGTAGGCATTGGCGCGCAGCACGTCACGGAGAGGGGTTGCATCCTGCAGTGTCTCCTTGATCAGGGTGCCCCCGGCCGCGCGTACCTCCTCGTGCATGGTCGCGTCGGCCTTCTTCAGCAGGACGACCGTATGCCTGAACGGGCAGATTGCTGCGGGAGGGGACTGGCGCAGAAGCTCCTTTATCTGCGCGGCCGACAATGGATCTTCGATCAGCGCGACCTCGATATTGTCGCAACAGGCGCAGGCGATCTGCTGCAGGTCGTAAGGCGCCTTGATGAACCGGAAGCGGGTACCCTGTGTCTGCAGCACCGCGGCTGCTGATAGGATCCGTGTGGGATCATCTGAGAGGATTGCCACGAGGCCGCCCTTGTCGGGAGGGGCGGACGGGCAGGAGCTTGAGCATTGTGCGAGGGTAGCTGTTCGTTTCACCGGACCGCCCTCTCCGATTTCAGGACTACGATTGTCAGATCGTCTTCAGGCTTATCCATGCCCGTTTTGCGCAGATGCTCGAGGACTAGCTTCTGCTGGTTGTCGGGCGTTGCTCCGGGCGGTATGCGTTGGAGGAATTCGCAAAGCGACTGCGCCGTGAAGACCGCATTCGGAGGCTCCGGCGTTTCGATTAGCGCATCGCTGTAGAGAAACAGGGTGCTGCCGGGTGGGAAGGCGCAAGTCGCGTTCTCGTAGGTGGCTCCCTTGAGCAAGTCGATCGGATAGCCGGCGCTGCACAGGGGCTGGAAAATCCCTTCGGTCAGGGGGAGTACAGGATGGGAGCGGGCGCGCTGACGGAAGCGTATTCGATCGTGTCGTGGGCGAAATCGATGAAGGCGCAGAATATGGTCGCGAACTGGCCGACCGGAAGCAGGTCGTGGAAAAAGCTGTTGAGCCGAGTGAGCCATTCGGCCGGGGATGTCGCCTTGACGGCGCCGCCGACGATGAAGGAGTGCAGGCGAAACGTGTTCAGCGCGGCGCCAACGCCGTGGCCGGAGAAATCGGCACTGAACACGAGCAGGCGGTCATCATCGATCGGAGTGAGCCCCCACAGGTTTCTGCCCAGCCCGATGGAGGCTTCGTAGTGGCTGGCGAGCGTCAGGCCGTAGCGTTTGCTGATTTCGGCAAGGGCATTGCTTTCGGGCAGGATGGATTCCTGCATCGTGCGGGCAAGGGCCAGTTCGGCCTCCATGCGGCGCTGAAAATCCGAAAGGCGCGCGATCAGGCGCCGCTTTTCCAGATGCGTACGCACGCGACCCAGCAATTCCTGAGGATCGATCGGCTTGGAGATCAGATCGGCAGCGTCCGTGCTGAAGACGGCGGAGCGCTCCTCAGACTTGTTGAGGGCAGTCTGAACGAGGATCGGTATGCTCGCCGTTTCAGGAGAAGAATGCAGGCGGTAGCATAGTTCAAAGCCGTCCATATTGGGCATCATCAGGTCGGTGATGATGAGATCCGGCTTCTACGTGCGGGCGATGGCAATGCCTTCGCTCCCGTCGCAGGCCTCGCGCAGGTTGGTGTAGCCGTAGTTGTGCAGATAGCCGGCGATCACCGCGCGGACCGTCAGGGGGTCGTCGACGTTCAGGAGCTTGTCGAACTTGCCGAGTTCGATCAGCGCCTTCACGTGGCCCTGGGGGGGGCAGGGTCAGCGACCAGCCGTTCTTTTTTCCCATTTCTAAAGGCGACTATGAACATGCCGAGACCGGAGGAGTCGATCGACTGCAACTTCGACAGGTCAATGATGCAGGAATCCACCTTTGAAGCCGTGATCTGGTTGAGGAGATTGCGAAACTCGGCGTGGTCGGAGAACACCAGGCGTTCATGACATGGGTTCCTTCAGAATAGCTCGATTGTGTCGTCGACTTCGGACGAACCGGCGGAGTTGCCGCCAGTCTCTTGCAAAGTTTCATCTGTGTCGGCGGTGAGCCGGAGGTGTTTCAGGAAGCGGGCCTGCAGATCGTCGAGCGAGAACTCGCTGGCGATGGCGCGAGCCCATTCGCCGTCCACATCCTCGCTCGTGTCGACGCCGGGCGCCTCGCGTTTCGTGGTGCTTTCCAGATCCGCGTTTCCGGCGGCAAGTGCCTGCAACCCGATGCCGATATTGTGCTGGGTCTGCGTGGTGCGGTCCTGGAACTGCATGCTGACGACGGCGGCGGAAATATCGTTGATGATCTCCTGGGAGGCGGATGCGGTTTCCTCCAGGAATTGAGACAGCCGGGTTTTCTGGCCGACGATGCAGTCCATGATTGTGGTGAAGCGGGTGTTGGTCTCGACATTCTGCTCAGACATGTCGAGGCTCGCGATGTCCTGCACGAGGGCATATGTCTTGTGCAGATTTTCCGAGATCGATCCGAGCTGTTCCTTCAACGTGCCCGCCATGCCGCCGACCCGTTTGGCGAGGTCCCGGACCTTATGGGCCACCACCGCGAATCCCTGTCCGGCTTCGCCCGCGCGCGCCGCCTCGATCTTTGCGTTCAGGGCGAGGAGGTTCGTCTGGTAATGATCTTGTCGATCTGCTGGACGCTCTTGTCGACATCTGCCAGTTCGACCATCACGTCGTCGAGCGTCTAGACCATCGACACGCTGCGCGAGGATAGGTGGATGATCCGCTCCATCAGGTCGGAGAGCGTCGTGCCCAGTCCTTCGGCGAAATCCGCCAGCGGAATGACCTTGTTCGACCGTCACGGCGGTCGTCAGTTCGGCAATCTCGCGCACGGAACGCGATTGTGCCTGCATCTTGCCGGCGATGTTCTGGAAGCGGCCGGTCAGATCGGAGACGCTTTCCTCCACATCGGTCGAGGTACGCCCGAGTTCGGCGACGAGCTCCTCCAATGCCTGACGTTGCGTGTGTGAAAGGCTCAGCCATTTATCCAGAAGGTCAACTGCCGGCTCTGTGTCCAGACCTTGCCGCATCGCTCGTAAAATTCACCGAATACTTTAATAATTTGATCTAAATTCTTGAATATATATATATTTTTACAATTTTTTAAATGAATTTAATTGAATGAAATATGATAATTTATACGTGTTTGTGCTTGTGTAATTATTTATATACGTGTCGCTCGTGACGACGTTGCACTGCATGCATCCAGAATATTCTGGGCAATGTGATCCAGAGGAAGTTGTATTTCTACGGCTCCGCATTCCATCGCCGCGCGTGGCATGCCGTAAACGATGCAGCTTGCGGCGTCCTGGCCGAAGGTGGTGACCCGGCCTTGCACATTTCCAGAAGCCCCTGCGCCCCGTCCTTGTCCATTCCCGTGAGGATCACGCCGAGCGCGTTGTCGCCTGCCGCAGTCGCCACGGAAGAAAACAGCACGTCGACCGAGGGGCAATGACCGGATACGCGATTATCGCCTCCCATCTTGCACACGTAGTTGGCGCCGCTCCGGGCCAGGCGCAGGTGGCAGTCTCTGGGGGCGATATAGGCATGTCCGGGCAGGACGCGCGTGCCGTCCCAGGCTTCCTCCACTGCGATGTTGCACAAACCGTCGAGGCGTTTGGCGAAGGTCGAGGTTAAGTGGACCGGCATGTGCTGGGTGATTAAGAATGGCCGGACTATTGGCGGGAAGGGCGGCAAGAACGGTCCTAAGGGCCTCGACACCGCCGGTGGAGGCGCCGATGGCGACGATCTTTTCCTTGGAGGAGTAGCCGCTGGCGCGCGGTTGGACCGAGGCCCGGACCGCTTCGCGCCGCAGGTTGGCCGAGGCCGCCGCCTTGACCTCTGCCCGGATCTCATCCTGCTTTTCGGCAAGCCCCACCTGCAGGTCGACCGTCGGTTTGGCGACGAAGTCGATCGCGCCCATTTCGAGCGCCTGCAAGATCGTATTCGCACCGGCCTGCGTCAGCGACGACACCATGACCACCGGCATCGGACGCAATGTCATGATCTTGTGCAGGAATTCCAACCCGTCCATGCGCGGCATTTCGATGTCGAGTGTGATGATATCGGGCAAGAGGTGTTTGATCTTGTCGCGCGCGACATAGGGATCGGAGGCACTGCCGACGACCTCGATATCCGCATCGCCGGACAGCATCTGGGTCAGCATCTGACGGATCAGTGCGGAATTGTCGACGATCAGTACGTGGATCGGTTTTTGCGGCATCGTTATCCTCAATCGAAAAGATCGACGTCGCCTTCGATCGGCTGCTGTCGCAGGGACTGAATGTAGTCCTGCTCGGAGCGGATCAGGTCGAGATCCGTGGTGGATTTCAACAACAGGCGTTTGACCGCGCCAGTGGTTGGGAAATAGTGGATCCGCCGACCGCGGGGACCGCCGAGATCCTGCATCTTGAGGGGGAGCCCTTCGGTCTTCGGGTAATTCAGGGCGAATTCCAGGTTCTGCATGCCGACCATGCTTGGGCCGTTGTAGAGGTTGGCGCCGCCGAAAAGCTTGATTTCGAGATCGGAGCGCGCACATCCGCTCTTCAGCACGTTGTTGATCAGGGCTTCCATGGCGAAATTGCCGTAGCGCATGGCGGGGTTGACGTCGCTTCAGTTGCCGGTTCCGCCTTTGCGGCAACATGAATTGGTTCATTCCGCCGTAGCCGGTGCGCGGGTTTTGGCCTGCTGGGCGTTGTCCACATTCTGTTTCGTGGTGGCGGCGATCTCCTCCATGGAGGCGGCCGTCTCCTCCAGGTTGGAAGCTTACTGCTCGGTGCGCTGCGAGAGATCGTTGGTGCCGGTGGTGATCTCCTCCGCACCTTCATTGACCGAGCGCGAAGAGGAGATGATGAACCCGACAAGGTTCGACATGGTGTCGAGCAGGCCGTTGATGCCTTCGCACATGTCGGCGACGTCGCCCGTCATGCCTTCCAGCGGAATGCGCTTGCGCAGGTCGTTCGACTTGGCTGCGGTGACGGCCGTTTGGCAATTGGAGACGGCGTTTTCCAGCATCTGCGACAGCCGTACCTCCTCGGTGACGTCGGTCGCGAACTTGACGACCTTGTAGGGGCGTCCGTCGGCGTCGAGGATCGGGTTGTAGCTGGCCTGAATCCAGATTTCCTCGCCGGTCTTGGTGATGCGCTTGTAACGGCCGCTGTCATAGATGTCGTGACCGAGCTTCTCCCAGAACTGACGGTACTTCGACGACTGCCGGTAGGAGGGTTCCACGAACACCGAATGGTGCTTGCCCTTCAGTTCTTCCATGCTGTAGCCGAGGGTGGCGAGGAAGTTCTGGTTGGCGGTGATGATCGTTCCGTCGAGAGAAAACTCGATGACCACCTGGGCCTTGTTGATCGCTTCCAACTGGCCGCGATAGTTGGCGTTCTGGTTGGTCTGTTCGGTGATGTCGGAGGCGTATTTCACCACCTTGAACACCTTGCCGTCACCATCGAGGATCGGGTTGTAGCTGGCTTCCAGCCAGATCTCGTGTCCATCCTTGGCGACGCGCTTGTACTGCCCCCGGTCGAGTTCGCCGCGGCGCAGTTTTTCCCAAAAGAGACGGTATTCGGTCGAGTCTCGCTCGTTCTTGTGCATGAAGATGGAGTGGTGCTTGCCCTTGATCTCATCGAAGCGGTAGGCGATCGTGTTTTCGAAATTCTCTTTTGCCTGCAGGATCGTTCCGTCGGGTGCGGGTTCGATCACCGCCAGAGCCTTGTTGATGGCTTCGATCTGACCGCGGAAATTGGCGTTTAGCTCTTTGAGTTCGGAGATGTCTGCCCATTCCAAGGCGTTGCCGACATAGGTTCCTTCCTTGTCGAAAATGCCCGTGATGTTGAGCTAGGTGATGAGCGGACCAACCTTGATCTCCGCCCTGTGCGGAAGGTTGGCAGGATCGGTGAGCAGGCGGCGCTGATGGCTCGGGTTCTTGTGGAACACGTCAATGTTTATGCCGAGGATCTTGCTGGGATCGAAGTCGCGCACGAGTTCGCGGAAATGCGCCGCGTGCTCGTTCAGCAAGTTCATCGTGCTTTCGTTGATATAGGTGATCGTGAAATCCCGATCGATCATCATGACCGTCGTCGACACGTTGTCGATCGCCTGACGCATGTTGCGATCGATTCCCTGTTCCTGGGGGGCCGCACCGCCGGCGGAGTTGAATCAGGACATCTTGTGTTTCCTTTCGACCTTTCGGATTGGGCTGGCGAGGGACTATCCGTTACGCACCCGGCGAGAGTTCAAGTTGGGGGATGCCTGGGCCGCTCTTCCTCGTTGCGGCGGCGTCCGGTCATTCCTGTCAAGCGGCGATCTCTCCATTCACCGTCGTCTGTTCGCGTCCGAAGAGCTTTTCGAGCGATAGAATGATGACCATCCCGTTCTGGGTGGTGACGATGCCGGACAGATAGGCGGTCGATGCCGCATGCTCTGTTTCGGGAACCGGCCTGATTTCGTCGGAGTCGATGGTCAGGATGTCGGAAACCGCATCGACGAGCAGGCCGATGGTCCGGTCCATCACGCTGGCGATGATGACCACGTGAAAGGCCGAAGCCTCGGTCATGCCCATGCCGAAGCGGCAGCGCAGATCGAAGATCGGCACGATGTGCCGCGCAGGTTCATGACGCCGCGATTGTACTGGGGCTGATTGGGCAGGGTCGCCGTTTCCGTCCAGCCCTTGATCTCGCGCACCGAAATGATGTCGATCGTGAATTCTTCCCTGTCGACGCGGAAACTGATGAACTGACGCGTTTCGCGCACGGACTGGTCCGGCTTGGCGGTCGTTTCCGCCACGGGGGCATGTCTTCGATGTTGCTCATGACAATCCTTCGTCTTGCTCAAGCCAGAGCGGCAAGGGGGCTCCCGTTTCGGGTGACGAAGCCGGTGCGATCTCGGTGTCGGTGGAAATCTGGGACGGACGGGCGACATGTCCTGACGCGTGATCAGGCATGCGGCGCAACTGCTCGACATCCAGGATCAGGGACACGCGGCCGTCACCCAGAATGGTGGCGCCGGATATGCCGGGAATTGGCTCGAAATTGTCGTGCAGGCTCTTGATCACCACCTGCTGTTGGCCGATCAGCTCATCGACCACGATGACGATCTTGCTGTTGTTGGCGCTCTCCACCAGGACCACGAGGCCGTCCCATGCGACGGGAATGGCCTCGCGCACGCCGAAGATGCGGCTGAGGTGAATGAGGCGGATGTATTCGCCGCGGATGAACACAACTTCGCCGCCGCCGGTCAGGGCACGGACATGTGCGCGATCCGGCTTGAAGCTTTCCACGATGCTCGTCAGCGGGAGGATGTATTTCTCACGTCCGACGGCCACCAGCATCCCGTCAAGCACCGCCAGGGTGAGCGGGATGCTCAGGGTGAAACGGGTGCCCTTGCCCGCTTTCGGGCGCATGGTGATGCGGCCGCCGAGATTGACGATGTTCCGGCGCACGACATCCATGCCGACGCCGCGCCCCGACACGTCGGATACGGCGGCTGCGGTTGAGAAGCCTGGTGCGAAGATCAGATCGTCGATCTCGTCGTCGCAAAGCTTGGCATCGGGGGCGATGAGATCTTTCTCCACCGCCTTGGCGACAGCTTTTCGCGACTGATACCGGCGCCGTCATCGGTCAGTTCGATGAGAATGTTACCGCTGGCATGGCTGGCGGTCAGGCGAACAGTGCCCTGTTCCGACTTGCCGTTCGTGGCGCGGACATCGGGAGCCTCGATGCCGTGATCAACGGCGTTGCGGATCATGTGAGTCAGCGGATCCGCGAGTTCCTCGATGACCGTCTTGTCGATTTCGGTCCGTTCTCCGGCAGTCATGAGCCGAACCTTCTTGCCGAGCTTGGCGGAGATGTCGCGCACCATGCGCGGCATGCGCGCGAAGACGGATTTGACCGGCTGCATGCGGATCGCCATCACGCATTCCTGCAATTCACGCGTCAGCGTGGCGATCTCGTCGAACCCTTGCGTGGCGGCGAGCGGCGGTGTCTCCATCTCGTCCGCGTTGGACTGCTGGACGAGCATCTATTGTGCGATGATGAGCTCGCCGACCACGTTGACCAGCCGGTCGACGCGGGCGAGATCGACGCGAATGGAGGTAACACCCGAGCCTTTCTGATTGGCCGCGGCCTAGCCTGCCTCGGACGCCGCTGCGGCGAGCGTCGGGGCCTGTACGGCAGGCGCGGTTCTCGGGCGCAGGCGTCGTTCCCGCATCCTCGGGCGCGGTTTCTGCGGTTTCGTCTTTGCCTGCGTTCGTCGCGACTGTCTCTGCCGGGGATGCCATCCGTGCGATGACCAGGTCGCAATCCTCGTCGACGAATTCGAAGATCTCCTGCAAATCGGCAACCGAGTGCTCGGTTTCGATCTCGATATCCCAGGCGAGATAGGCGTCTTCGGGTTCGATCGCGTTCAGATGCGGCAAGCGGGCTTGTGTCGCAGGACAGCGTGAAGGTGCCGAGCCGCATGAGTTCACGGATGAGCAGAAGCGGCTCATTGGCGTGGCGGAACAGTTCCAGAAAGGGAGCAAAGCGAATTGAATAGCGGGTGGAGGTCGGCGTTTCCGGCGCGGTTGCCGCTGCCGTGGAGGCAGAACTGTCGGAAGGTGTGTCCGACTGCTTTGACAGCCCCGCCTGCTTGAGAAGAGCATTCAGATCCGCCGCTTCCGCTTCGCCGAAATCGGGGGCAAGCTCGCGTCCCTCCTGTGCCGCTTTCACCCGCGTCGCCAGCGCGTCGGTGGCGCGCACGAGAACCGATGTCACGGCCTCGCTCTGTTGGACCTGGCCGTCGCGCAGGGCATCGAGCAGGGCCTCATAGGTATGGGAGAACGTGACGAGTCGGGTGAAGCTGAACGCACCCGCACCCGCCTTGATCGAATGGACGGCGCGGAAGATCGCGTTCAATTGCTCCGTGTCCGCCGCATGCTCCTGCAAGTCGGCTAGGTGTTCGTCGAGCGCGGACAGCAATTCCGCGCATTCCTCGAAGAAGGTCTGGCGGAATTGTGCGAAGTCGTCGGTGTCAGGGCGATCGGAACTCAACGGCTCGGTCCTCCAGTCGTCAGCTCGACGGGCAAACCTTGTTGACGACCTGGAGCAGCTTGTCGGGCGCGAAGGGCTTGACGATCTAGCCGGTAGCTCCCGCCGCGCGTCCTTCCGCCTTCTTCTGGTCTCCACCTTTCGTCGTCAGAATGAGGATGGGAATGGTGCGATGGTGTGTTCCTGCCACCAACGTGACGCCGTCCATGTTGGGCATGTTGATGTCGGTGATGATCAGGTCGACTTGTGTCCCGTCCAGAAGGGTAAGCGCCTTGGCGCCGTCTTAGGCCTCCACCACATCAAAGCTTGCCACGTTGAGCTTGAAGCGGACCATGTCGCGCATTATCTTGGAATCATCGACGGTCAGAACCCACTTGCCCATTTAATCCGTGCTCCGGCATTGCAGTTCTTCGATAAGCCCCAGATCCGTGCACGCGGTCAGAAGCGCCGGTGAGGGGGAGGCGATGGTGAAGGTGCGACCCTCGGCATTCAGGGTGCGGCCGGCGGCCAGAAGAACCTGAAGGCAGGCCGTTCCGACGCGATCGACTTGCCCGGCATTGACGCAAACGTTGCGCTCGGCGCTGTCCTCCACCGTCAACGCGACCTTCAGCGCCGTTGCTGCCTCGATGTCCAGATGTTCGGGTAGATCTATGGTTAGCATCTATTCTTCGTGCAGGGCCGTTGTTGGGATTCCATTCGGATTCAGTACTAGTAGTCACTTGTAGTTATAAGTCGATATTTTCAAGTTATACTTGTACATCAAATCGCTTAAATAATGATTAATGCGAATTATTTAATATTATATTGAATAATATATACGAAAATACGCTAAGTTAGTTTTGCATATGGGCAGGGAACGGTGTCATGCAGACATCATTCTTTGCTAGTCGGCGGCGCGTTGGAGGCTGCCGTCGTCGAGCAACCCGAGGACCTGGCGGAGGGAGGTCAGTAGGAGCATGGCGCGCTCCGGTCTTGTCTCGTCGCCTGCATCTTCAACCGAGCGAGCCAGAACGGTGACGTCGTCGAGACCGAACTGGGCAAACAGGCCCGCGCAACGATGGGCCGCAGTGCCTATGGCCGGGAGATCGTTCTCCTCAAGCGCTGTTTCGAGGGCGTCGATATAGTCGCTCGTATTGCCGTGCAGCTTGTCCAGAAGGTCGTCGAATGTCTCCGTGCCCACGGCGTCCTTGAGTTCGCGCAAGGCGGAGGCGTTGATGTGCGGGACGGCGTCCGGCTTCGGCTCGTCTGTTGCCATGGGATCTGCGTGAGGTGTTGTTTCTTCCGTGCTCGCAAGCGGGAGGTGACCGTCGCTGCGAGGAGAACCGGTCGTGATCGCGTTGATGGCCATCTCCAGATCGTCTTGTCGAAGCGGTTTGACCAGATAGTCATCGAAGCCGGCGCGCGCGGCACGATCGCGGCTATCGGCGTGAACCTGTGTAGAAAGGGCAAATATGGGAACGGCGTTCATCGGCTCGGGCAGGCAACGCACGCTCATGGCGGTTGCGAAGTCGTCGAGGCACGGCATCTGGATATCCAGGATCACCAGGTCGAAAGGTTCGTCCCTGATGGCCTTGAGCGCCTCCTGACCATCGGCGACGGCCTTCACCGTATGGCCGCTGCGCTCAAACATCTTGGTGACGATCGTCCTGCTGGCGGGGGTGTCCTCGGCGACCAGGATACGCAAAGCGGATTGCGAGCTATCGGCAATGTGATCCGGGGGGAGTTCTACAGTCGCAGGTTGCAGCGCGTCCTGCTCGGCCTCGACCATGGAAATGTCGAGACGGAAGGTTGTGGCATAGCCCCGACGCTCGCACAGGTTGATCGTTCCTTCCATGAGATACGCAAGCCGTTTGCAGATCGCTAGTCCCATGCCGGAACCGGCAGCCTCCTTGCCGTTGCGCGTGCTGCCCTGCTCGAACGTATTGAATAGCCGGGGAACGTCGGCAGGCGGTATGCCTATGCCTGTATCGCGGATTTCGAAGAAGATGATGTCGTCCCCATCATTCTTGCCGCGTCCGGCGACAAATTCCACGCATCTGGCTTCGGCGAACAGGTTGAAGACGATCTGGTGCAATCGGTCGCGGTCGACGTGAATGATCAGCGGCAGGTTGCGCGCAAAGTCGTGGCGCAAGTCGATCGGTTTCTCTGCGATCAAAACCCGTGCGACATTCAACAGACGCTCCAACATCGCCTGAAGGTTGAAGTCGCTCGGGCGCAGTTCCATCCGGCCGCTCTCCAGCCGGGAGATGTCCAGAATGTCGTTGACCAGTCCCAGCAGATGCTGGGCGGCCTTATCGATGCCGTTGGAGAAGAGGTGCTGTTCGGCGTCCAGATTCGTATCGCGCAAAAGCTGACAGGACCCCATGACCGCGTTCATCGGAGTGCGGATCTCGTGGCTGATCATGGCCAGAAATTCCGATTTCGCGCGGTTGGCGCTCTGGGCGGCGCTTGCCAGTTCCTCCAGGCGAAGGGCCTGCTCTTCGAGTGCCGCGGCTTGCTGCTCAAGGCGCGCATAGGCATCGGACAGGGCATTCTCGCGGGTCTTGGCGTCTGTGATGTCGGTCAGCACGTTGACGATCCTGCCGTGCGCGTGATCCGATTGGAGATGCGGATCCAGCGTCCGTCGGCAAGGCTCTCTTCGACCGCGGCAAAGGACCAGCTGCGGCGGTGCGTTGCCCGGTGTTCGATGAAGGCCTCCAGGTCATCGATCGGCCCGTAGATTCCGGCCTGTGCTGCGGCGCGGATGAGGTCGCGAAAGGTTGCGCCGGGCCGGATCTGGTCCGCAACTTCGGGATAAAGCGCGCGAAAGGGTGCGTTGCACAGGACGAGGCGGTCCTGATCGTCGAAAATCGAAAAACCCTCTTGCGTGCTTTCGATCGCATCGAGCAGGGTTGTGCGCGCGTCCTGCGCCTCTTCGGCCAGCCGATCGATATCCGATGATTGTTGTTCGAGCCGCTCGCGAATGGTGTGCAGTTCATCCGTGCGGGGCTGGGGGCGGCATCGTCCGAAGATGAAGCCGAAACACAGGCCGCTCAGGCCGATCGCCCCGCCCAGCACGATCACGGTGAAGGCGTCGTCACTGGAGAGGTGGGAAATGGAACGGCCGAGCTCGAACGCCGCCAGCCCGGTTGCGCTTGCGCACGTAATAAGGGTCAGATGTATCATAAGGGTCAGATGTATCGCTCGACCGCCGCGTCGTCGGGAGCGGTCGGTGAACACATTCTTGAAAGGGCGCATGAGCAGGATTTGAAGTTTCTATGTGTATCCCTGCGCTATTATTCTAAATATCAATCGTAAATGTAGAATTATTATATTTATTTATTGTCTTTTTATTTCTAATGGTTCGTATATATATTTACAAAATGGATAGTAATGCGAAATTTAAGCATGAATTTCCGATCGCGCCTGAAATCGTGATGGGGCAGGAGCTTGGTCCGTCCGGGAGGGTCAAGTGCCTTGCATCAGGGCTCGTTCGGCTGGTTTGGCTTCGGTGAAGAGCGTTTGAGCGAGGGAAACCGGGGGAATGAGAGGTCTTTTCGTCCATTTGTGACGAGTTGGTTCGAGTTTTGCGCTTTTCTCGAAATAAGATCAACGAATTCAATGTTTTATATGATCAGTTGAAATCGGGAGCGCTTTATCTACGGAAAAAAGACGTCGCGAAATCAGGAGGTTGTGAAAATTGCTTTGAAATTGATCTGGCAGGATCAAATATTAGGCAAGTGCCCTGCGCATTCATGCGGCTGACCCCATCATCGGACAGTCGGGTCGAAAGGCTCCAGTTTCGTTTGAGTTTCCATTGTGATTTTTGACTAATCTTTGACTCTCCGTATTTTTTCCATTTCCTGGTTGGAGAGTTTCTGTTCGACGGAGGATTGTCCTTGTCCGGCTGTGCTGGCTTTCGCATGGGGAGCGTGGTCGTGTCTGAGAATTGGGCACGCCGGTTTTCTGGGCTTGGAGCCGATTGACAAGTTAACGATCCTTCGTAATGCTTGATCCAACATAGCGGCCCATGGCTCGCCGCACGGCATTTGCGCTCCGGTTTCTCGCTAATCCCGCGTGGATTGCGTTTTCTGGGTTTTTTGTGCTTGGCGCGGGGCAGGGCAGGAGAAAATCAACACGACGGGAACGCGATGATGCGAGGCGCGGAAATACCTCTGGGAGTGCTGTTTTCCGGTATCGGGGCCTATGCGCCGATCGGGCGGGCAGCGGTTGAGGGCGCGCTGATCGCGATCGAGGAGGTCAACGCCAGCGACCTGTTCGATTTCCGCTTTCGGGCCGTCGTGGCGGATCCTGCGGGCAAGGCCGATCAGTATGCGGTTCTTGCCCGGCAGATGATGGCCGAGGGCGGGTGCCGCCACATTATCGGATGTCAGACGCCATCAAGTCGGAAGGAAGTCCTGCCGGTTCTGGAGCGCCATCAGGGCTTGCTCTGGTATGCGACGCCTTATGAGGGCTTCGAAAGCCACGAGCGGGTGATCTACACGGGCGCCTGCCCGAACCAGAACATCGTGCGGCTGTTTGCGGCCATTCTGCCGGGGTTCGGCAAACGCGCGTTTCTCGCCGGATCCAACTACATCTGGGGCTGGGAGATGAACCGCATCGCCCGCGAAATTCTCGTCGCCCGGGAAGGCAGCGTGCTGGGCGAGCGCTACGTTGCGGTCGGCAATGTCGAGATCGAGCATCTGGTTGCCGAGATCGCCCAACTCCGCCCGGATTTTGTTTTCAACAACCTGATCGGCGATTCAAGCTATGCCTTCCTGCGGGCGCTGCATGAGCTTGCGGCGGTTGATCCGACGTTCCGTCCAGAAGTGATGCCCGTTCTGAGCTGCAATCTGACGGAAGCAGAGTTGTCGAGCATCGGCACGGCTGCGGCCGGGGTCATCTCTCCACGACGAGCTATTTCGAGACGGTGGATAGTGCGCAGAACCGCGAGTTCGTTGCGCGGATGCGAGCGCGGCGCGCCGGAATCGGACGGCTTGGCGCTGGCGTTTCGGCCATGTTCGCGGGGCCCTATCAGGCCGTCTGAGCGCTGGCGCAGGCGATCAAGGCGGGCGGATCCGTCGAGGTGGAAGCGGTGCGCGATCTTCTGCCCGATCTGGAACTCTCCACCCCTGTCGCGCCGCCCACCATCGATCGATCGACCCAGCACGCGACGTTGACGCCGTATATCGGCGGCGTCGAGGAGGTGGCCGGAGACGGGCGGGTCGGTGGCGGGTTCCGCATTCTCACGCTCGCCGCGTAGCCCGTCGCGCCCGATCCCTATCTGGTCAATCTGAATGCCAGTCGTGACGATCTGCCGGGGTCGGGTAACGATCGAGAGGCGACTTTTCTGAGGGTTGTCAAATGAGATTGAAAGCCTTCAAGACACCGAATTTTCGTGGCTGGAAGGCGGTTATCCTGCACCGTCCGCACGGCGATGTGGATCACCTGACCTGCCAGTTGGAACGCCTCGGCATGGAGGTCGCCCATGCGTGGCCGAACCTGGCTCCCGAGCACAAGGCGGCCGATCTGATCCTGTTCGATGCAAATATGGGGCATGAGGAACAATTCCCCTGGCCGCAGAGCGATCTGCCCATGCCGATGGTGGCGCTGATCGGGCGCCGAGCCGGGTGGGATGGGCTATCCAGTGCGGGGCTGGGGCCCACATGAGCAAGCCGATCGGTTCCACCGGTATCTACGGTGCGCTCGTGGTCGCCGTCCGTTCCTTCCAGACCCGGCGGGAGGCTTTGGTCCGGATCGCCGATCTGGAAAGCCGCCTGGCACGACGGCCGAACGTGGTCGAGGCCGTTCTGTTTCTCATGGACGTGCACAAGTGCGATGCGTAGACGGCTTACGGCCATCTGAGGTCGTTGGTCATGACGGGGCGGGTGTCGATCGAGGATGCCGTCGACGATCTGGCAAAGCGCAATTCAGGTGACTTTCCTCGATATAAGTTGGCCCGGTACAAGCAGGAAGGGGCGAACTCGTGAGCGAGGTCTCCATTCCTCAGGAAAGCACCGGCGCGCCGGCCAGAGAGCATACGCTCGTGAAGCGTCTGCTCCGGCGCAAGCTGGCGGCGTTTGCGCTTTTCCTCATCTTCGTGATTGTCGGCGCAGTGACCTTCGCGTCCGTCGTCGCCCCCTTCGATCCCGACGAACAGTTCTTTGACGGCCTGACCCTGCAGGGCGCTCCGTTGCCGCCGGGCGAACGGTTCTGGCTCGGCACCGATCTGCTCGGCCGGTATCTGTTGTCCCGCCTGATCTACGGTGCGCGCACCTCGCTCATCATCGGCATCGTTGCCAGCGGGATTGCGGTGGCGGTCGGCGCGCTGGTCGGCATTCTTGCGGACTTTTTCCGGGGTTGGGTCGAAACGGTGCTGATGCGCTTCACCGATCTGATGATGGCTTTCCCTGCGCTGCTGCTCGCCATAACGCTGGCGGCACTGTTCCGTCCCTCGCTGTGGATCGTGGCGATGGTGAACTGGGTGCAGATGGCGCGCGTGGTCTATACGGAAACCCGTTCATTGTCGGAACGCGAATTCATCGTCGCGGAACGGGCCATGGGGGTGGGGATCTTCCAGGTCTTGTTCCGCCACATTCTGCCACACCTGCTCTCTTCCATCGTGGTCTTCGGCACGCTCGGGATTTCCACGACGGTGCTTTTGGAGGCGACGCTCAGCTATCTGGGCGTCGGCGTTCAGCCGCCCACGCCTTCGTGGGGCAATATCATCTACGAGAACCAAACCTACTTCACGTCTGCGCTATGGCTGGTTTTCTTTCCCGGTATCGCGATCATCGCGCTGGCCCTCGGCTTCAACATGCTGGGCTATGCCCTGCGCGAAGTGCTCGATCCCACCCAGAAGGGGAAGCAGTGAGCCATGGGCGCCTATGTCCTTCGCCGCATCCTGCAGTCGCTCCTGATCCTGCTGGGCGTCTCGTTCCTGACCTTCGTGCTGCTCTACCTGATTCCGGTCGATCCGGCCCGCCAGATCGCTGGGCGCAGTGCGAGTACCGAAACGGTCGAAAACATCCGCGAGCAACTGGGGCTGAACCTTCCCTTCTATAAGCAATATTTCCGCTATCTAGTCAGTTTGCTGCACGGGGATTTCGGCCGCTCCTATCTCCAGAAGACGGAAGTCGCGACGCTCATTGCCTCGCGGTTTCCGGTCTCGCTGTTGCTGATGGTCGGCGCGATCTTCTGCGAGCTTCTGATTGGGCTCAGCACCGGGCTGATCGCCGCCTTGCGGCGCAACACGCCGACCGATATCGGCCTGATGGTTCTCTCCTTCGTCGGCGTGTCCTCGCCGCAATTAGTGATCGGCATCCTGCTTCTCTATGTCTTTGCGGTTCAGCTCGGCTGGTTTCCGATCGGCGGGTACGGAACATTCCGGCACATGGTGCTACCCTCGCTGACCCTCGGGTTTCTGCAGGCTGGCTGGTACTCGCGCATGATGCGCTCCTCGATGATCGACGTGTTCAGGCAGGATTTCGTACGTACCGCGCGCGCCAAGGGGCTGACGCGTGCGCAAGTGCTGTTCGGCCACGCCCTTCCCAACGCGATCCTGCCGATCATCGCGATGGTCGGCATCGATATCGGCCTGTTCATGAGCGGCATTGTGGTGGTGGAAAGCGTGTTCGGCTGGCCCGGCATCGGTCAGCTTGCCTGGCAGACCATCCGGCGTGTCGACATCCCCATCATCATAGGCGTGACGCTTGTATCTGCGTTCGCGATCGTGCTCGGCAACTTCCTCGCCGATCTGATCGCGCCACTGATTGATCCTCGGATCAAGCTGCGCTGAGGCGCAAACACCCCTCTCGGCGGGAGTCTTCGCCAGAGCGGTCCGGAACAAAACATCTGCACCGAAGACATATGGAATGAAGAAAAAATCCTGGCAGGAGCCGTTGCTCTTCTTGCCTCAGCCATGGCCCTGCCGGCCACGGCGGACGAGATCAAGCAGGTACGACTGGCAGAACAGGTCCATGATCAAGAGTCTCTTCGACCGGTTGATGGATTACAAGCCGGGCACCACTGATCTGGTCAAGGATCTGGCCGAGGACTATTCGATCTCCGAGGACGGCAAGGTCTTTACCTTCAAGCTGCGCAAGGGCGTCAAGTTCGCCAACGGCCGGGAGATGACCGCGGAGGACGTGAAGTACTCGCTCGATCGCGTCACCGATCCCAAGACGCAGAGCCTCGGCGCCGGTTTCTTCTGTTCCATCAAAGGCTAAGATGCCGTTTCCTCCGGTGAGGCGGACGGTCTGTCGGGTGTCACGGTCGTCGATCCCTACACGGTGCGGATCGAACTTTCGCGCCCCGATGCCACGTTCCTGCATGTCATGGCGCTGAATTTCTCCTCTGTCGTGCCGCATGAGGCAGTCGAGAAGTGGGGTGAGGATTTCGGCAAGCATCCCGTGGGCACGGGCCCCTTTGCACTCGCCGACTGGATGCTCGGTCAGCAACTCGTGTTCGAGCGCAACAAGGACTACTGGAAGACCGGTATCCCGAAGCTCGACAAGATCACCTTCGAGATCGGTCAGGAGCCGATCGTCGCCCTGTTGCGGTTGCAGCGCGGCGAGGTCGATATTCCCGGCGACGGCATTCCGCCCGCCAAGTTTCTCGAGGTCATCAAGGATCCGAAATACAAGGACATGATCATCGAGGGCGGACAGCTCCACACCGGCTACATCACGCTGAATGTCAAGATGAAGTCGTTCGACAAGCTGGAAGTGCGTCAGGCGGTGAACATGGCGATCAACAAGGATCGCATCCTGCGCATCATCGACGGCCGCGCGGTTGCCGCCAATCAGCCGCTGCCGCTCTTCATGCCGGGCTATGACAAGGACTACAAGGGCTATCCCTTCGATCCCGAGGGCGCCAAGGGACTTCTGGCCAAGGCAGGCTATCTGGACGGGTTCTAGATCGAGCTCTACGTCTACAACACCGATCCGAACCCGCGCATCGCACAGGCGATTCAGGCGGATCTCGCGGCCATCGGCATCAAGGTCGACATCAAGGCGCTGGCTCAGGTCAACGTGATCGCGGCCGGCGGCGAGCGCGATCAGGCACCGATGATCTGGTCCGGCGGCATGGCCTGGATCGCCGACTTCCCCGATCCCTCCAACTTCTACGGTCCGATCCTCGGCTGCTCCGGTGCGGTCAAGGGCGGCTGGAACTGGGCCTGGTACTGCAACAAGGACCTCGATGCGATGGCGGAGAAGGCCGACAGCATGACCGACCCGGCCGACAAGGAGAAGCGGGTGGAGCTGTGGCGCGAGATCTTCATCGACGTGATGAAGGACGCTTCGTGGGTTCCGATCTTCAACGAGCAGCGTTTCACCATGCGGTCCGAACGCCTGGGTGGCCCCGATGCCATCTTCGTCGATCCGGTCCACATTCCCGTCAACTACAACTACGTTTGGGCGAAAAATGTGCAGTAAATGCAAGGCGGCGGGATACACGATCCACGCCGCGCATACTCATCTCGGCTGGGACAATTCGCTTGCCCCGGTTGAGACTGTCGCGCCCGGCTCCGTATTGGAGTTCGAGTGCCTCGACAGCTCCTCGGGTCAGTTACCCGGGAGAGCACGGTTGAGGATGTCGCCAAGCTGGATTTCGGCAAGATCAATCCGGTGACCGGTCCCGTCTATATCGACGGGGCCGAGCCCGGCGACACGCTCGTGGTCAGGATCCACGAGTTCAAACCCTGCGGTTTCGGCTGGACGGCTAATATTCCGGGTTTCGGACTGCTGGCCGACCAGTTCAAGGATCCCGCGCTTCATATCTGGACCTACGACAATACCAACCCGGTCGTGTCGGCCTATGCGCCGTTCGGCAAGGTCCCGCTGAAGCCCTTCCCCGGCACCATCGGTGTCGCCCCGGCGGCGCCCGGCTCGCACTCCATCGTGCCGCCGCGTCGGGTCGGCGGTAACCTCGATATCCGCGATCTGAATGCCGGCAGCACGCTCTACCTGCCGGTGGAAGTGGCGGGTGCTCTGTTCTCCATGGGCGATACGCACGCTGCCCAGGTGGATGGCGAGGTCTGCGGCACGGCGATCGAGAGCCAGATGAACGTCGTCGTGGAGTTCGATCTCCTCAAGGGTGACAACCTCCAGATGCCGCGTTTCGAGACGGCCGGTCCGGTGACCCGTCATCTCGATACGATGGGCTATGAGGTGACCACCGGCGTGGGGCCGGGTCTCTTCAAGGGAGCGCAGGATGCGCTGTGCGGCATGATCGATCTCCTGTGCGCGCGTCACAACTACTCGCCGGTGGAGGCCTACATGCTCTGCTCGGCCTGCGGTGACCTGTGCATCTCGGAGATCGTCGATGCGCCCAACTGGGTGGTGTCCTTCTATTTTCCGAAGGTGGTGCTCAGCTGACGTCGCGCGGCCGGACCTCGGCCCGGCCGCCTTTCCCCTTCTCGCATTTCAGATGGCATTTGCGTATGTCCCAGTCTCCCATTCCCGGCCAGCCTTCCCCCAGAACCGTGCTGAACGTCCGCGATCTCAAGACCGCGGTTGCAACGCCGAAGGGCGAGAGGCTCGTCGTCGATGGTCTGAGCTTCGATCTGCACGAAAGCGAGACCATCTGCATTGCCGGAGAATCCGGGTCCGGCAAGTCAATGACGGCCCTGTCGATCATGGGGCTTTTGCCGGAATCGATGGCGCGTGTGGCGGGCGGTTCGGTCCATCTCGGCGAGCGCGATCTGACGCGCGTGAAGGAAAGCGAGATGCGGACCATTCGCGGCGGCGATATCGCGATGATCTTTCAGGAGCCGATGACCTCGCTCAATCCGGTTCTGACCATCGGGCGTCAATTGCGCGAGGCGGTGCTGGCGCATGAAAGAATTTCCCATTCCAAGGCAGAGATCCACGCCCTCGAAGCGCTGAAGGCGGTGCGCATGTCGGAGTCGGAACGGCGGCTCAAGCAGTATCCGCATGAATTGTCCGGAGGCATGCGCCAGCGCGTGATGATCGCGATGGCGTTGGCCTGTCATCCCAAGGTTCTGATCGCCGACGAGCCGACGACCGCGCTCGATGTGACGATCCAGGCGCAGATTCTCCAGCTCATGCGCGATCTGCAGGAGGAGACGGGCACGGCGATCATCCTGATCATGCACGATATGGGTGTGGTGGCTGAGATGGCCGACCGGGTGATCGTGATGCAGCACGGTCAGATCGTCGAGGATAATGCGGTCTGTCCATTGTTTGGGGAACCGAAGGAGCCCTACACGGCCGAACTTCTGGCCGCGGTGCCGAAACTTGGCGCGATGGCGGGGTAGGATCCGGCCAATGTGCATGACGAGCCGGGTATTCCGAAGGTTCTGGAAGTCACCGATCTGACGGTGCGCTTCGACATGAAGGGCGGCGTGTTCAATCGGGTGATCTCAAAGGTGCATGCGGTGGAGGGCGTCAATTTCGACCTGGCGCGCGGCGAGACGCTGGGGCTTGTCGGTGAAAGCGGGTGCGACAAGTCCAGCATCGGCAAGGCCTTGATGAACCTCGTTCCCTGGGACGGGTCCATCCGCGTGGCCGGAACCCATGTGGTGTCGACCAGCACCGGATCCGCCGATCGGGCCTATCGGCGCAATGTTCAGATGGTGTTTCAGGATCCTTATGCCTCGCTCGATCCGCGCATGACGGTGGGCGATCTCGCGGGCGAGCCGCTCGTCATTCACGGGATTTCGCATGGCCAGGAACTGGAGGACCGTGTCGCGCAACTGTTTCGCCGCGTCGGTCTGACGCCGGAGCAGATGCGGCGGCATCCGCACGAGTTTTCCGGTGGTCAGCGCCAGCGCATCTGCATCGCACGGGCGCTGGCCCTGTCGCCGAAGGTGATCATTGCCGATGAAAGCGTTTCCGCGCTTGATGTCTCTGTTCAGGCTCAGGTGCTCGATCTTCTGAAGGAGCTTCAGGACGAAATGGGGCTCGCCTATCTGTTTATTTCGCACGACATGGCCTTGGTGGAGCAGGTGTTTCACCGCGTGGCGGTCATGTATCTCGGACAGATCGTTGAAATGGAGACGCGCCGCCAGATCTTCGAGAACCCGCAGCACGCTTATACCCAGAAGCTCATGCGGGTAGTGCCCATTCCCGATCCGGCGCGACGGCGCGATGTCTTCGAGGTGCCGATCGGCGATATCCCTTCACCGGTGGTTCCAGATCGGCCAGAGCGTCACCCGCGTGCGCTACAGGGATCTGGGCGATCACCATCTGGTGGTGGGGGCTTGAGAAGGGGCAGCTCTTGAGTGTTGTGGGGCGACGCCCGCGGTCGGGACGACCAGATCGCATGCGACATTCCGTTCCGAGCCCTTTTCAGAAAGAGAGAGACCTCTTGCTTCTTCCTTTTCTCGAAAATAGTAGAAGCAAACCGCTTGTTCTTGTTGGTTCCTTCGAGGACAATCTCGATCAACTATCGGTTGAGAAGGTGACCTGCGGAGGATGGGAGACGTCTCTGCCGAGATTGCCTCGATATATCCCGGCGGAGGCCCTCAGTAGTGGTCGCTATCGAAAAGAGCAAATGGAAAAGCCGCGAACAGCGGGTAGATGATCCGGACCTGATCCGCGATATCCTGCGCTCCAGCGTGATGACACCCGGCGATTATACCCCTTAATCTCCATCAACTGGAGGCGTGCGGGATGGTCCTGCCGCACTTCCGGGCGATGGTCGAGCACAGTTTCATCTTTCTGTCGGGCAAGGAACACAGGGTGCTCAGGCGGCGGGTTGCGTCGTTCTTCTCTCATTCGTCTGTCGATTGCTGGCGTCCGCAAATCGCATCTGCTGCGAAACAGGGCTTTGCAGGTTTTGCTGCAGCTGAACAGCCCGATCTCGTGCGTGATTTCATCGAGCCCACATTCGGCGAGGTCATCGCAGCTTTTGTTGGGTTCGACGGGGACGATCACGGGACATTGGTGCGTCTGATCGGGTGTGCGAACAACGCCACCGAACCGCTTCTGCCGCTTTCGGAGTTGAAGCGCATCGATGCGACGATGGGCGAACTTGCCGACCGTCTGGTGCAGTCAAGCCGCCCGTAAGGATCGCTGCTTGCCTTCCTCGCTCCAGGCGACGAACCTCTCGGTCCGCTTGGGGCGGAAGTCAATATTGCGATGTCGGCGGCCATTGCCGCCTACACGATCGTACAGACGATGTCGTTTGCGGTGCATGGACTTTTGATGCGCCCGCGCGAGGTATGGGCAGAGGTCGGCGGTCTGAGCAAGGCGGCCGAGACGACCGAGCGGGTTGTGTCTCTCTATCTGCCGACTCTAACGCTTGGGCGGGTTGCGGAGGAAGATGTGGAGGTGCGCGGCTGTCCCTTCTCTTCCGGGCAGGCGATCATTCTCGATATGGTCGGGGCGAATGCCACCTTGCGCGCCCGCACCGGGGATCAGAGCGCGCACATGTCCTTCGGCGCGGGAGTTCACAAATGTGTCGGCGAACCGCTGGGGCGGGCGTTTCTGGATGAAGTGCTGCCCCGCCTTGCCGATGCCTTCCCCGATCTTGCGTTCCTCAAGGATGGAGTCGAGCCGCATCTCACTTCCATTCTGCAATGTCCGACAACGTTGCCTTGCGTTCTGGATGCGACCAACCGGCGTCTCAATGCGCGCATGGTTGAAATTCGCTCTAAGGCGGATGCACGGGCGATCGTCAATGACGACGAGACCTGGATGCCTCCCACGATGGTGGAACATCTGGAGGCTTTGCAGGAGAAATCGGGACACGATCTTTCCACGGCGATCGCCGTTGCGCGCAACGCGCCGTTTTTTCTGTCGGGTCCGCGTCACGAAACGATACGACCGATGGTGATGGAGCATCTGGGCGGCAACCGTATTTCCGCCTGGCACGCCCATTGGGAGGATGCGGCGTCTGCTGCCAGCCGTCGGTTGGAAGGGCGGGCAAAGTTAGATCTCGTGGCTGATTTCACCGATCCGCTGTTCAAAGCGGCGGTGAAGTCGGTGCTCGGCATTGCTGCTCGGGATCATGAGCGTTTCGATGCTTTGGCCCCGAAAATTCAGGAAGTGTTGCATCCCTGGCTGCCGATGCGCGACTTGTTGCGTATTCAGGATGTCATGGCCGACTTGTTGGGTCTCATGGACTTGCCTGAGCTCGGCGCGGATACGCCGCTCCGGCTGCTTAATGCGATAAGGTCCGAAACCCCGGAAGGCTTTGACGAACGCGCTCTAAAATCGCTTGTCTTGGTTCTCTATGGAGCGAGCTTCAATGTCCGGCATACGCTGGCCAATGTGCTCTATCACATACTGCTGCTGTTGCCGGAAGAGTGGCGGTTCGTTCGTACGCGCGCGGAATTCGAGAAGCGTTTGGACGGTTTGATTGCCCAGTGTGCGGCGACGAAGTACATCTATCACATCGCGCGAACACCTGTTCAGGTGGGTAACGAGACATTGGAAGCAGGAACGACCGCGCGTCTGCAACTGCTCTCGATCAATCGTCACGAACCTGTCGGTCATCTTGCCTTCGGGCATGGGCTGCACCGTTGCCTCGGGGCGGCTATGTCGCGGCAGATTCTGCGTACCGCAATCCCGGCTCTTTTTTCACGACATCCCGATATTGCTCTGGACCCGCACCGCCATCACTACTTAAAGATGTCACAGACGATCGCATTCGACCTCCTCCCGTGTCTCCTTCCCTGAGTTGACCGAGAAAAGACAGATGACAGACAGTCCTGCACGTTCCGAAGTCGCCGCGTTCCTTACCAAGAGACTGACCGAGATCACCAAGCAGGATCCTTCGATGATCACCGGTTCCTCTGTTTTCGTCGAAATGGGCGTGCAGTCGATTGATGCGGTGCTCCTGTGCGGAGAGGTGGAGGACAAGTTCGGCGTTGAATTCGATCCGGCATCGATCTTTGAACACGATACTCTCGACAACTTCATGGGTTTGATAGACGAACGGATCGCCGCACAGTGACGACCTGGTATCTTGGATTGTCTACTTCGGGCCATGACCCGGCATTGGCGATTGCCGATGAAACCGGACAGATCCGATTTGCCGAGGCGACGGAACGCTACGTTCAGGATAAGCGGGCTTGGGGGATCGCGCCCGACCACGCGCCGAATCTGGAGTGAGCGTTCAAGGCGTGCGGTGCAGATCCGGCACGGGACCGGTTCGTGGTCGCGACCTCGTGGAAGACGGTCAAGGCATCGCTCGATCTCTTCGTCCACGATGCCATGTTGCCGACTGCAGATACGCTCTGGATCCGCGAACTTCAGGCCGGGCTGCAGGAAAGTACGGGTGCCTCGCTTCTCAGGCTTGGTGTGGATGAGATCCGCCGAGAAGAGACGCTCCGGTTCGATCACCACCTTTGCCATGCGGTCACAGCGGCTTATTTCGCTCCAGTCGAGAATGCCCCGTGCCTCATTCTCGACGGGGAGGGTGAAGTCGGTGCCGCATCTCTGTTTGATATGTCTGCGCGGCAGATCAAGCGGAAGTGGCGATCCTGGGGTCCCGGCAATCTCGGCACTTTTTATGCTTGGCTGACGTTTCATTGCGGTTTCGACTGGCGGCTTGGTGAGGAATGGAAGGTTATGGGCCTGGCGGCCTATGGCACGGTCTTGCCGGAGTTGCGCGACGCGCTTGTGGGTCTGCTTCAGGTCGACCGCGGGCGGCTGAGGTTCGTCGACGACGGAGAGATCGCAAAGATCGACGCCCTTGCGCGCGCGCATGCCCGCAGGCCGGATGATCCTGTCATGTCGGCGGCGGATCTGGCTGCGATCGGGCAGGCGGCTTATGCTATGCTTGCGGATCGCGTCATCGCGGATGTGTGCGACGTTGGTGCTCTTGATCTCCTTCTGTCGGGCGGGTGCGCTCTGAATTCCTCCTAATAACTGAACGATCGCGGGTTGGTTCGGGGTGGAACGGTTCCATATTGCGCCTTGTCCGGCCGATGACGGCAATGACATCGGCGCGGTATTGCTGGCCTTCATGCAGGATCGCAACGAAGTGTCCGTGCCGCAGAGCCGTGATGCGTCGCCTTTTCTCGGCAGCCAGCCGGACCGCTCGCTTGAAAACCGGACCGCTCGCTTGAAAAGAAGATTGCCTACGCAGCGGAGGGGCTGTCGGTCAGCGAAGTCGCCGGGCATTCGGCAGAAGTGGTGGCGGACTGTCTGGCGCAAGGCAAGGTGATCGGAGTCATGCGCGGGGCCGCTGAATTCGGACCGCGCGCGCTTGGTCATCGCTCCATTCTGGCGGATCCGACGAGAACCGACATCAAGGACCGCATCAATGCCCGGATCAAGGGGCGCGAGCCTTATCGTCCTTTGGCACCTGTCGTGCCGGAGAGCGAGGTCGGTGACTGGTTCGAGCGGCCTCAATCTTCACCCTATATGTCGATCACGCTACCCTGGCGCAGTTCCGCAAGGGAGCGGGCGCCGGCGGTCGTCCATGCCGACGTGACGGGGCGATTACAGACCATTTCGCAAGAGGGCCTGCCTTGGATGAACGCGCTTTTGGAAGGTTTGCGGCAAAGGACCAGCGTGCCCGTTGCGCTCAACACCAGTTTGAACGTCATGGGAAAACCGATTGCGCATTCGGTGGAGAATGCGCTTGCCATCCTGTGTACCACCGGGTTCGACGGTGTCTTGTGCGAAGAATATCTGATCGAGAAACCGTGAGCTACTGAGGCAGGTTAGGCGGCGAAGGCCTCGCGCTTGATGCTTTCCAGTCCATGATCTGTGTAACCTCGCGCAAACGGCGGCACCGACGTTTCTCCCCATTTCATGTCGAACATGCCGGTCTTGGTCAGGTTCAGCACGACGGCGAGGTAGCGGAAAAGGATTTCGCTGATTGCCCAGCCGTTTTCCGGCCGCTTGCGTGCGAGCGCAAGGCTGCGATCGATCACGGAGCGGACGTCCCAGTCCACCGTCATCGCTTCACGCAGGAGCGCGGATGTCATGCGCGCCGTGGCTGAATGGGGGCGGCGTTTCTGTTTCAGGCCGCGTTCGATCCAGGGAGGCGGCGCAAGCATGTCTGTAAGTCGCTCCAGCCGGTAGAGATAGTTCTCCGGGTGGTAGAGCCGACTGATCAGCCAGCGCAGGCCGATATAAAGCTCTGCACGCGACATCTGAGCCGGCTCGAAGTTTGAGGTGAAATGGCAGGGGCCGAAGGAATCGTCGTTGAATCAGGCGTCCGGCAGCACGCATCTCGTCAAAAAGCGGCGTGCTGATTGGGGCAACAAGTGGGCTTATACGGGGTGGGCCGATCGGCAGGGACATAGCGAAATCGAACCGACGCTCGAAGGCGGAAAGGTCGTCGCTGTCGAAACCGACGATGAAGGCCGCTTCTACGCGTACGCCTACTTTGATGGACGTCTCGCACTGGCGGACGAGATCAAACCCCTTGGTTTGGCCGCTTGTCGCATTCGTCCAACGCTGCCGGATCGCTTGACTCAATGCCCATGAATGCCGTCAGAAGCCCCGCACGATAGCAGGCAGACAGCATGCTCTCATGCTTGGTCATGTTGATCGACAGCTGGGTCTGGAAAGTGAGGAAATCTCGTCCCTCCGCGCCGTTCCATTCCTCGATCGCCGACAGGATCTCTGTCGCCTTCTTGCGGTTGGCGGTGAAATTGTCGTCTGTGATCATGATGGATGCGAAACCCAGATCATAGAGCTTCCGGATCTCGTCCATGACCTGACCGACTGACTTGTAACGCTGGCGGTTGCCGAGATACTGGATCACGTCGCAAAAATTGCAGGTGAACGGGCAGCCCCGGCTCGTCTGGACGATGCCCGGCGGCGAGCTTGTTTGTGGGATAGAGATCCCAGCGCGGCACCGGAGAGGCCGACATATCAACGCCGGGCCCGTTGTAATGCGGCTTCAGGCTGTCCGCCCGCATATCCGCGAAGAAGCGCTCTGCGATGCCTTCCATCTCTCCAGTGAACAGGCAGTCGCAGCGGTCTCGGAACAGGTTGGGGGCGAGCGTGACGTGCGGCCCGCCCATGATCACGGTCTTGCCGCGTGCGCGAAATTCGTCCGCAATCCACAACGCATGCTTGGCCTGGCCGACATTCGCGGTGATGCCGATGAAATCGGCATCAGTGTCGAAGTCGAGCAGCTGTGTGACCTCGTTGCAAAGCTCCGTATTGATCCCTTCAGGCGCCATGGCTGCGATGGTCGCGACGGCTTGGAAGGGTTCATCTCATATCCGCCGATCGAAGCATCGAATGCGTTCAGCGGGCTTACTTCTTCGTTGTCGGTCTCATAACGGTGTGAGATCAGCAGGAACTTCACGTGTCGGTTCTCTTGTCGGGTTCACGAACGGGACATAGGCATGCCGGTCATTGGCATGGACGCTGATGCTATTTGCAGTTGAGTGACGAAAAACGGCGCAAGATGCGCGGCGTTTGCGTCAGCCAACGGGTCAGAATCTCGTGACGTTCATTGCGGCGTCTGACTGTTCTTTCCGCGTAGCGGAGAGCGTGGATGATCTCCACTGCTGTATCGTTGTTTTGTCCTTGGTAGCGGATCGAATGCCCCTCGAGAGATCCGATCCATTTCTTTTGAAACGGTTGAACCAAATATCGGACGGTTTCGAACCTCTCCATCAAGAGGGAGAGCATCGGAGGGCCGGAATGGCTTGTCACGATGGGGGTTGGGAGCCTGTCCTGCATCCGCTGCCCGAGGTCTCCGAAGTCCGTGTCCACCAGTATTTTGGGCGGTGCGCTGAAGCGTGGGAAATCCCCGATTATCTTAACTATGCGCCGCGCGATAGGCGGTGTGTCTCCATTTCTCGAAGGTCCCTGCTCTCTTGCGTTGCAGTTTCCACGCCATCTGGAAAGAGGGGAGCAGATTATCGATGTTTCTGTCTCGAAGTCGAACATCCGCTCAAGTTTTTCACGTTTAAGGGGAGGGGGCGTGCTTTCGGGGGGGGGGCAAGTCGAGGCCTGATCCGTCTTTGCTTGCTGCCCCGTCAGAAGTTGCCTCTGGAACGCGATTCTTGAGTTGTTTTTCAAGTGCTTCGGCGGATGTTTGAGGAGGTTTGCTGCCTGTTTGTGTCGACCGGCCCGAGACAGGTTTTTGGTAAGTTCGATGTAGCTGCCCTTAGTCAAGGAGCAAGGATTGGCGGCTCTCCCTATATCTGCTTCGAAATACCGATCGACCTCACCTCGTAACAGAAGGAGGGCGTTTCGCAGTCTTGCGGCTCCGTTGTTTAGGGGATCTTGTACCAGGACCCGGTCGACCGAGGTATATGTTTCCTCGGACCGTGCAAGTTCGAAGGCTGCTCGGGCACGCATGAAGGTGAAGGAAAGATCCCTCGGCTGCGCGTTCTCCAATGTGAGCACCAAGGGGTAGAGATCCTGCCAATTGCCAGTGACGAAGAGGATTTTGGAGCGCAGGATCGAGGTCGTAAGTGGCGGGATTATCGATGTGTTGCGTTTGAGCAGGGCATCCAGTTGCTTCAGAGCAGGGCGAGCGAGATCATCGTCGAAATGCGCTAGGCGGATGACAGAGAGCACCTCGTTTATCTCACGCGCAGGTACACGGAGGTGCTTGGCCGCTGTTAAATGGATATTGATTGCCTTCTCGAAATCTTCGTCTTTCAGCGCCTTCTTGACCAAAGCGCCTTGCAACGCGGGCCTGGCTTGTAAATCTTTCGGCAGGTCTTTCCAGATCTCAACGAAAGCATCGTCATTGTTCATGTCGATGCAAAGGCTTAGCAGTTGAACGATGATCGGGGCCGTGTTCGGCAGAGCCAGCAAAGCCGCCTCGGCGGATGCGCGCGCCTGTCGTAAATCTCTGGCTATTTCGTGTGTTTTGATAAGGTTGAGCGCTATCTTAGGTGTTTGCTCGCCCTGATCCCACTTTGCCTGGAGGGCTGGAAGGGCGGAGTTGATCCGGCCGAGTGCCAAGGCGCTTTGTAACCGGGCCAGTTGCAGTCTCGGCGTATCTGCGTTGATCCCGCTCAGCAAACGATGGCCCTCAAGAGGTCGCCCCGCGTGCCGCAAAAGCGTTGCCTTCTTGATCGATTAAATCTTCGTCATCAGGCAGGACCGTAAGGGGTCATCAGGCAGGGCCGTAAGGGCGGCTTCGGCGGTGGTAAGCGTATCGTCGATGAGTAAGAAGTGCAGGGACGTGTCGATGCGGGCGATCCAAGCCCGCGTATTGAGCGGTTCCCGTTCCAGAATTTCATCGTGGGTCTCCAGAGCCTCTTCGTGGCGTTCACAACCGCGCAATGTGATCGCAAGGTCGAATTCGATATTGGTTCTGCGAGGTGCTGCTGAAGGAATTTCCTCAAGGAGGTCGAAGAAAATCCCCGCGGCTTGCTCTAGATGTCCAAGTTCGCGTAAAAGCCGTCCCTTTTTCGGACGCAAGTCTACATTATTCGGCAGATGTCTTTCTGCATCATTGATCGCGCCAAGGGCCGCGTGCGCGCAGCGAAGGATGGTGTGAAGGGAGAGCCGAAGCGCTTCTTTCGTGGCCTCCAGGCCCTTATCACACTGACCTGCAAGCCGGAAACAGATTGCCAGCTCATACGGGATCGACGGATCTTCCGGGTATTCTTCAGTCACTCCGGATAGAAGCGCGACGCTGTCATGGAAGCATCCGTCCTTACGCCCGTGTGGCAGGGCATGGGTGGCCTGTTGCATGACGCCCTCGTGACCGTGGAGGTGACGGTTGCGGCTCTTGCCTTGAGTTGTTGTGTCGGCCTTCTCGTGGGCATTGCGCGCCTCAATCCGAAGAACCGCATCGTCTATGGCGTGGCCTCGACCTACGTTCTCTTTTTCCGGGGTACACCGCTTCTCGTTCAGCTCTTTTTGCTGTTTTTCGACCTGCCGCAGTTCAACATCATGCTGCCGGCCTTTACCTGCGGCATGATCGAGCTGGGGCTTTATTCCGGCTCCTATGTTTCGGAAATCGTGCGCGGTGCGATCCAGTCGATCGACAACGGGCAGATGGAAGCCGCGCGCTCCATGGGCATGTCCTATGGTCAGGCGATGCGCATCATCATTCTTTCCCAGGCCGTGCTGCGCATGGTTCCGCCGCTCGGCAATGAATTCATCGCCCTGATCAAGAATTCCGCGCTGATCTCTCTGCTCACCATCTCCGACCTGATGCACGAGGGGCAGAAGATCATCGCCATCTCCTACCGGTCGCTCGAAGTCTATCTGGCAATCGCGCTCATCTATCTGGTGCTGACGACAATCGCCAGCCAGGCCCTGAGACAGATCGAAAAACGCCTGTGGGTGGGAGGTATGGTCCAGTGAGTGCATCCGAAAAGACGTCTCAGGAAAAGCCCATGCTGGAAATCCGGGATCTGGGAAAGAGCTTCGGCTCGGTACGCGTGCTGCACGATATTTCTCTGACGGTGATGCCGTCTCAGGTGGTTGTGATCATCGGCCCGTCGGGATCCGGCAAGAGCACGCTTTTGCGGTGCTGCAATTGTCTAGAGATCCCGCAGGAGGGCTCGATCACGATCTGCGACAAGGGCATCGTCACGGACGGCGTTCTGTTGCCGGAAAAGGAATTGAATGCGCTGCGCATGCATGTCGGCATGGTCTTCCAGTCGTTCAATCTGTTCCTCCATCTCTCGGTGCTCGACAATGTTGCGGTCGGCCCGCGCAAGCTGCGCGGCATGAGCCGGGCGAAGGCTGAGGAACTGGCGCGCAGCCATCTTGCCAAGATCGGGTTGGCGGAGCGGGTCGATGCCTATCCGGCGATGTTGTCGGGCGGGCAGAAGCAGCGTGTGGCGATTGCCCGGGCGCTGGCGATGGAGACGCGCGTGATGCTGTTCGACGAGCCGACCTTTGCGCTCGATCCGGAACTTGTCGGCGAGGTTCTGCAGGTAATGAAGGCGCTTGCGGCGGAAGGCATGACGATGATCGTCGTCACGCACGAGATGGGTTTTGCCCGGGATGTCGCCGACGAGGTGCTGGTGATGGACGGCACGATCATCGAGCACGGCACGCCGCAGGAAATCTTCTCCAATCCCCAGCACGCGCGAACGCAGAGCTTTCTGGAGTCGATCCTTTCACCGGGCTGAGCAGGGCACGGCGGGGGATCTGCCCTCGCCTGGTGTCCTTGCCGGCTTTGCCGGTCTCTCCAGTCGTCGTTATCGGGAAACAGGTCATGAGCATTCAGTCGTCCGAGGTTGCGCCCTTCGAGGTGCAGCAGGGATCGTCTCCGGTCATTCTCGGACTTCCCCACACCGGGACATATGTCCCCGATGCCATCAAGCGCGTCTGAACGATCTCGGTCGAACGGTCGAGGATACCGATTGGTACGTCCATCGCCTTTATGACGGTTTGCTGCCCGATGCCACACGGGTGTGCGCCACCTTTTCGCGTTATGTGATCGACGCGAACCGGGATCCGGAAGGAGTGAGCCTTTATCCGGGGTAGAACACCACGACTCTGATCCCACAGACAGATTTCGAAGATCGGTCGATCTGGCTGGAGGACGAAGAGCCGACGGAACGGGACATTGCCGAGCGGCTCGCCGCCTTTCATCGTCCCTATCATCAGGCGCTGGAGGCGGAAATCGCGCGCATCAAGGATCTTCACGGGGTGGCCATCCTGTTCGATTGCCATTCGATCCGTTCGCATTTGCCGTTCCTGTTTGAGGGAAAGCTGCCGGATCTGAATTTCGGCACCAATGACGGCAAAACCTGCGTTCTTGAGATTGAAGAGGTGGCGACGAAAGTCGTTCAGCCGGACGGGTTCAGCATGGTGCTGAACGGTCGTTTTCGTGGCGGCTGGACCACCCGTCACTACGGTCGGCCGGAGGATGGCGTTCACGCCATTCAGCTCGAACTCACGCAGTCGGCTTATCTCGAAGCCGAAGAAGCGCCGTTCGATTATGCGCCGGAGAAGGCGGACAAGCTGTGGGTACGGCTTGGCGCCATCCTGGAGCGCATAGAGGCGGTGGCGCCGAAGCTTGCCCGTTGACGTTACTGCCTTGCAGAGCTGATCAGGCCGGGCAATCCGACAGTTGAAACCATCCAGCGTATTGGGTGCCGCGGCCGGAGCGATGGTGGCGTTCCGCGCATGCCCGCCGGCGGATACAATGACCGGTATCAACACACCGGAGCGGCTGATACTATAATCTGACTTAGCGGTAGCTATCGGGAGGCACCAGCGGAGGGGAACTGAAAACCCGTAAAGGGGAGAGATCGCAGAAAGGGAGGAAAGCGGGATGGCGTGGAGTCCAATCCGAAAGACTTCTGCGGACCGTGAAGCGGTGACCCTGAGTAAGGAGGTAGGTGCGGGGTTCACCTGGGATGATGCCCGGGCGATGCTCAGCGGATTGCCGGACGGCGGGCTCAACATCGCCTATGAAGCGGCGGACTGCCATGTTGCAGACGGCCACGGCGCCGACGAGGCCATTCTGTGGTTCGGCAAGGACGGAAGCACGCGACGCTTCAGTTATTGCGATCTGGCGGCCGAGACATCGCGGTTTGCCAATCTGTTGATGGCGCATGGATTGTCGCCGGGCGACCTTGTCTACGGAATTGCCGAACGGGTGCCGGAGCTCTACGTGGCCGCTCTCGGCGCGCTGAAGGGGGGATGATCTTCTCGCCGCTCTTTTCGGCCTTCGGTCCCGATTCGATCCGCATGCGGATGGAGATCGGAGAGGCCAACGCGGTGGTGACCACCGCTTCCCTCTATCGTCGCAAGATCGCCGCCTGGCGTGACGAAATCTCCTCGCTCAAGCTCGTTCTCATCATCGGAGATGAAGCACCGGAAGGCTGCGTTGCCCTGGGGCCCGCAATGGCCGAAGCCTCCGACCGGTTCGAGGTGGCGCAGACGCGGCCGGAAGGCCCGGCGCTGATCCATTTCACATTGGGTACCACCGGTCGCCCCAAGGGCGCGGTGCACGTGCACGAGGCCGTGGTGATGCACGCGGCTGCCGGGCGCTATGCGCTGGAACTTGTTCCCGGTCGACGCTACTGGTGCACGGCCGATCCGGGGTTGGTGATGGGTACGTCCTTCGGCATCATCTCGCCGCTCGTCAACAGGGTGCGGATGGTCATCGACGAGGCCGATTTCGATCTCGATCTCCGGTATTCGCTGCTTCAAGACGAAAAGATCGAGGTCTGGTACACGACGCCGACCGCGATCCGGATGATGATGCGGGCGGGCAAGGAGGCGGCCGCACCTTACGACTTCTCCGTGCTTGGGTTCATGGCCTCGGTGGGTGAGCCGCTCAATTCGGAAGCGGTCGTGTGGGGCAACGAGGTTTTCGGTCGGCCCTTCCATGACAACTGGTGGCAGACGGAAACCGGCGGCATCATGATCGCCAATACGGCCGCGATGGACGTTCACCCCGGCTCCATGGGCAAGCCTCTGTCTGGCATCGAGGCCGGGATCGTCGAACGTTCGGGCGATGACGTGCGCGAATGCGCGCCCGGTGAGATCGGCGAGCTTGCACTGCGCCCCGGTTGGCCGTCGATGATGCGCGAATATCTCCATGAGGAAGCGCGCTACAGGAAATGCTTCGTCGGCGGCTGGTATCTCTCCGGCGATCTCGCGATGTGCGATGCGGAGGGCCACTTCTAGTTCGTCGGACGCGCCGGCGACCTGATCAAATCCTTCGGGCATCTGATCGGTCCCTTCGAGGTGGAAAGCGCATTGATCGAGCACGAGGCCGTGGCGGCGGCGGCCATCGACCTGCCTGATGAGACGGCGGCCGAGGTGGTCAAGGCCTACGTGGTGCTCAATCCCGGCCATGTGCCTTCCGAAGCACTTGAACGCGACATTCGCGGTCTTGCCCGCAAGAAGCTCGGCCCCTCCGTTGCGCCGCGCGAAGTGGTGTTTCGCAAGACCCTGTCCGAGACGCGGTCCGGCAAGATCATGCGCCGCCTCCTGAAGGCGCGCGAACTCGGTCTGCCCGAGGGCGATATTTCCACGCTGGAGAGCGACGAGACATGAGCGACGTGAAGCCCCGCTTGACCCACGATCATGCCCGCGAGCTTCTCGCCGCCATGATCCGTATTCGCCATTTCGAAGACAAATGCGCCGAGCTCTACACGCAGGAAAAAATCCGCGCCTTCCTGCACCTCTATGACGGTGAGGAGGCGGTGGCGAGTGGCGTGATCTTGACGCTTGCCTCATCCGATCGGATCGTCGCCACCTATCGCGAACACGGTCATGCCCTGGCGGGGTGTGCCGATGGACAAGGTCATGGCGGAGATGTTCGGCAAGGCCACCGGTTCCTCGGGCGGGCGTGGCGGCTCGATGCATATCTTCGATGCTGACCACAATTTCTATGGCGGCAACGCCATTGTTGGCGGAGGGCTTTCACTCGCCGTCGGTCTGGTCCTGCGCGACAAGATGGTGGGAGAGGCCAACGTTACCGCCTGTTTCTTCGGCGAAGGAGCTGTGGCCGAAGGCGAGTTTCATGAATCGATGAATCTTGCCGAACTCTGGGATCTGCCGGTGCTCTTTGTGTGCGAGAACAACGGCTACGCGATGGGATCGGCTCTCTTGCGAACGGAATCGGAGACCGACATCCATGCCAAGGCCGCCGCCTACAAGATGGAGGTCGAACAGGTTGACGGTATGGGCGTGATTGCGGTGGCGGCGATCCGCGAGACGGGGCGGCCGCGCTTCCTCTAATGTCTGACCTACCGCTTCCGGGCGCATTCGATGTTCGATGCCCAGCTCTATCGAGACAAGGAGGAGGTGGCGCGCTGGCGGGAGAAGGGGCCGATCGTTCGGTTCCAGACCTGGCTGGCTCAAAGTAATCTCATCCATCCCGAAGAGGTCGCGAAGATCGAGGTGGACGTGGATGCGGAGGTCGCGGCCGTGGTGGATTTTGCCGAGCGCAGCGACTGGGAACCTGTTGAGACTTTCACGCGGCATGTGGTGGCCGAAGAACGTCCCGCGCCTCCTGCACCTTCCGAGCCCAGTTCCAAGACGGTCGAGATGACTTATCGCGAGGCGGTGAAACAGGCGATCCGCGATGCAATGAAGCGCGATGACCGAGTTTTCCTGATGGGCGAAGATGTCGGGGCCTATGGCAGTTGCTATGCGGTCTCAAAGGGGTTGATGGAGGAATCCGGCGAGGAACGCATTCGGGATACGCCGCTATCGGAATCCGGTTTCACCGGGGCGGGGATCGGGGCCGCTGCAGCCGGGATGCGGCCAATCGTTGAACTGATGACGGTGAACTTCTCACTTTTGGTGCTCGACCAGATCATGAATACGGCCGCAACCATCCGGCACATGTCCGGCGGTCAGTTCGCCGTTCCTCTGGTCATCCGAATGGCGACCGGTGTGGGCAAGCAGCTTGCGGCGCAGCATTCGCATTCGCTGGAAGGTCTGTACGCGCACATTCCCGGAATTAAGGTTCTTGCCCCAGCAACGCTTGAAGATGCGCGCGGGATGCTCTGGAGCGCGTTTCAGGATCCGGATCCAGTGCTGATCTTCGAGAACGTCATGCTCTACAACATGACGGGCAAGCTTGCGGCCAATGCCGGGGCGGTGGAAATCGACACAGCGGCAATCCGGCGGCCGGGCAGGGATATCAGCCTGATCACTTATGGCGGGTCTCTCTTAAAGACGCTGGAGGCTGCCGAGGCTCTGGCGGGCGAGGGGATCGAGGCGGAGGTCATCGATCTGCGCGTGCTGAGGCCACTGGACGGTGCCACGATCATGGGCTCGCCCGCCCGCACCCGTCGCGTGGTGATCGTTGACGAGGATTGGCGCACCGGCTCGCTTTCGGCCGAGATCGCGGCGCGGATCGGCGAGCAGGTCTTCTGGCATTTCGATGCACCGGTCGGGCGGGTGTGCTCTGCCGAAGTGCCGATCCCCTATCCGAAACATCTGGAAGGCGCCTCTCTGCCGCAGGGTTTACCGATACCTGCAGGGCCGGAGGTGCGGCCGACAAAGGTCACCATTACGAAGAGCGCCAGCAGGTAGGGCAGGGCGATGAGCAACTCGTGGGGGATGTCGCGCCAGAGGATCTGCGCGCGTAGCGCGATCGCATCGGCAAAGCCGAAGGCAAGCCGCCGCGCCTGGCCACACCCGCCATTTGCCGAACACCATCGCGGCAAGCGCGAGGAACCCGCGTCCCTGGGTTATGGATGCTTGGAACATGTCGAGCGTGACGATCGACAGGTAGGCGCCGCCCAGCGCACCGAAGACGCCTGACATCATCACGGTGAGAAATCGGGTGCGGATCACGGGAATTCCCGCAGCGTCGGCGGATTTTGCAGACTCTCCGCAGGCGCGAAGGCGCAGGCCCGCATCGGTGCGGAACAGCACCCATCAGACCGCGAAGATCAGCGCGATGCAGACATAATCGATGAGGCTCAGGGAGCGGAAGATCCTCCCGACCGTTGGCAGTTCGGATAGGAACGGCACGATGATCGTGGGGATCTTCGGCACGCTCGGCGTCAGGCCGTCGACGTTCCAGATCACGGTGATGAGGGCGGCCGTCAGACCCGCGCCGATCAGGTTCAGCGGAGCCGACGCGACTACCTGATCGCCGCGCAAGGTGACCGACAGCAAGGCGAGCGTACTGCCCGACAGGACGTCCGAAACGAGCGCTCCGACAAGTCCGAACCAGGGGTTGCCGGTGAAATAGGTGACCAGAACGGCTGCAAAGGCGCCGATCAGCATCATGCCTTCGAGGCCGATGTTCAGCACGCCACTGTGTTCGCTGATCAATCCGCCGAGCATGGGCATCATGATCGACAGGGCCAGGTGCAGGGCACTAATGACCATTGAAATCGTCAGAAGGTGGGCTCATGGGGTCATCTCCCGGCTGGACTCGGCCCGGATTGCGGATTTCGGATCGGATGAGCTGCCTGAAAGGCAGCGTGCCGTACGCACGGACCTGATGTGTGATAGCCCTCTTCCGATGGCCGGTTGGGGCGCGACGAAGGCGACGACCAGCCCGGAAACCACCCCCACCATCTCGCGGCTGATTTCCGCAATCGCCTGCAAGGGAACGGAACCGGCATGGAGAACGGCGAAGAAGAACGCCGATGCAATCATGCCGATGGGCGACAGTGCGCCGAGCAGTGCGATGGCAATCGCGTCGTAGCCGTATCCGGGCGAAAAGCCTACGTAGAAGCGGCCATACGCCCAGAACCTGAACTGCACCGGCAAGCCCTGCGAGGGCGCCTGAGGAGAGGAGAGCGATGATCGTCACTCTCTCCACGTGAATGCCGCTTGCGCGTGGCCCCCTGGTTGGCTCCCATGAGTCGATGGCGGAAACCGGCGGGCGTTCGATAAAGTATCCAGGTAACGATGTCGACTGAGGCAAGCGCGATGAGCAGTCCTGCGTGAAGCCTTGTTCCGTCCCAGATGATCGGTAGCTGGGTTCCTTCCGGCACCTTGTCCTTGGCGGCTGGCTGATCGGCGGCGATGAAGGGGGCGGTGGGCGCGACCGTATATTCGGATACGGCGATTGCGACGAAGTTCATCATGATGGTCGTCACCACCTCGTGCGCCCCGCGATAGGCCTTGAGAAGGGCCAGTATGAGGGCAAAGGCTGCTCCTCCGGTCATGCCCGCCAGCAGGCAGGCCACCATCAGCGCGGTGGGGGGGCAGATCGAGCTTTGCGCCGACGACACCGGCAACGAGTTCGCCGAAGAGAAGTTGCCCCTCAACCCCGATATTGAACAGGCTGGCGTGAAAGGCGACCGCAACCGCAAGACCCGCGATCAGCAGCGGGATCATCTGAACCATCATTTCCGCGATGGCCGGGCCGCTGCCCAGCGCGCCGCCGAACAGGGCGCACGCTGTCAGAGCGAGATCTGATCCCGCCAGCCAGATGAGCGGAACGGAGGCGAGAAGCGCGGTTGCGATTGTCAAGGCGAAGGTCAGAACCTGCCCGCTGACGCTACCGGACATCGCATGGAAATGCGCGATCAGGCGACGCAGGAAATCCCGCCGATCCGTCTCGTCTTCGTATCCGTACAGGGCCTGCGCCATGATCGCCGGATCCATGCGCAACTGGCGGGCATCGGTCGGCACATCGGCCAGGGGGAGGGTGTGTTCATGTTCATGCCAGGGCCTCCTGCTCGACGCCGGACATCCAGCTTCCGATCCTGTCCGCAATGATGAAGACCTCGGTAAGGTCGAGGCTCAGGAGGAGGACTGCTCCTCCATTGTCGCGCAGCCCGATCAGAGCTTCATGGACGGCAGCGGTGGAACCGATATCGAGGCCGCGCGTCGACTGGGCGGGGATCATCAGGCGCGGGGAACGGGCAAGTTCCCTGCCTACGACGAGCTTTTGCTGGTTGTCGCCGGACAGGCTCGTCACGGGAGCTTTCGTCACGGGAGCTTTAACGGAAGAGCCGCACACGTTGTGGCGCTTGACGATGCTGGCTGCGAAGCGCGCCCGCTTGCGGCGCGACAGCCAGAAGGGCGTCGGCGCGAACGGCGCTCCGTCGATTAAGCCGATGGAGGCGTTGTCGATGAGGCTCATTCCGTCCGTGACCGCCAGCCGGTGGCGGTCTTCGGGAATATGCGCGATCCCGCACCGAAAGTGCTCTTTTGTCGTCATGTCGGTTATGTCGTGGCTGTCGAGTGCGACGCCGCCCGCGGTTGCCTTCCTCAGGCCGATCAGCAATTCGGTGAATTCCGATTGGCCGTTGCCTTCCACACCGACGATCGCAACGATCTCGCCGCCGCGAACATCGAGATCGATCGGGCCGAACCTCTCGCCGTTGCTCAGCTTGCGGACGGAGAGGGCCGTGGGATGAACGTGCGTGGAGCGTGTGGGGACTTCCGGCCTGTTGCGGCCGATCATCAGCCTGACGAGCAGCGCTTCCAGGTCGTGTCGCTGTTTCGCCGTCTCGAAAGACTTTGGAACTTCCGTCTCACCGGCGACCGCGCCGTCGCGCAACACGGTCACTCGATCGCACAGGCGCATGATCTTCGGCATCTTGTGGCTGATCAGGACGATTGTCGTGCCTCCGCGGCGAAGATTTTCCAAAAGCGCGTAGAGTTCGTTGGCATCGGGAGGAGACAGGGCGGCAGTGGGTTCGTCCAGAACGAGCGTGGTTGCGCCGCCCCAAAGGGCTTTCAGGATTTCGACTTTCTGCCGTGCGCCGACGGAAAGCGTCTAGCAGCGGGCATGGGGATCGATGCCGAAACCGAGCCTTGCCGAAAGATCCATCGCCTTGCGGCTGGCGGTTTCCAGATCGAGCTTGCGGAGCCAGCGCCCGGCGAAACCTAAGGGGCCCCGGCCGAGGATCAGGTTTTCCGCAACCGTGAGCTTACCGATCAGGCTGAAGTGCTGCTGAACCATGCCGATCCCCGCCTTCAGCGCATCGGCGGAGGATTGAGGGTGAGGGTCTTGCCGCCGATTTCGATCTGTCCGGCGTCGGGATGGATCATCCCGAAAAGGATCTTCATCAAGGTCGACTTGCCGGCGCCGTTCTCACCGAGTAAGCCGTGTGTTGATCCGCTTTGAACGGTGAGGTCGATGGAGCGATTGGCCTTTACCGGGCCGAAGGTCTTGCTCACACCGGACAGCCGGATGGTTGCCGGTGTGAAAGCGGGCCGCAGAGCGTCTGTTGTGGTCATGTTAGCCTCGCAGCCCGGGGCGCTTTACTGAGCTGTCACCTTGAAGGCTTTTGCGTCTTCTTCATTGCTCGGGACGACGATTGATCCGTCCAGAATGGCCGCGGTCGCGGTTTCGACTTTTGCCATGATCTCGGCGGATAGCGTGTCGATGTTGTCGGGGCACAGGCCGACGGCCTTTTCCTTCAGGCCGAGGCTGATCGTGCCACCCTCGAACGTGCCTTCGGCGGCCTTCGTGTTTTCAAGAACGACGGCGCCCGCCACCTCCTTGACTGCGGAGGTGAGGAAATTGTCGGGCGCGAACTGGCCCTTGCAGGTGTCGACACCGATCACCCAGTAATCTTTGCCCATGCTCTTGGCCGCGTCGAAGATGCCGCGCCCACCGCCGCCTGCAACGTCCATGATCAGGTCGGCGTCAAGATCGTAGATGCTGAGCGCGAGTTGCTTGGCCTTGGCCGGCTCGGTGAAGGAGCCGACATAGGCGATAGAAATCTCGATATCCGGATTGACGTAGTGCAGGCTCGCCTCAAAGCCGGACAGGAAGCGGATGACCGGCGGCGTTTCCATCCCGCCGATGAAGTCGACGCGCGTGCCTTCAGTGGTCATGGCAGCCACGATGCCTGTAAGGAATGCCGCTTCATGTTCGCGGAAGGTGACGCTCGCCACGTTGGCGAGCGGCTTCTTGTCCTTGTCGAGGGCAAGGGCGTCGATCAGCGTGAACCGCGCTTGCGGGTTGGAAGTGGCGACCTGGGTCAGCGCATCGCGGATACCGAAGCCGACGCCGGTAGTGACCGTTGAGCCCTGATCGATTGCCTGCTGGAGGCTCGGCACAAACTGGGACTGGTTGGCAGACTGGATGACCAGCGGCTTGCCACCAAGTTCCTTGGCACTCGTCTCCACGCCAAGTTTGGCAAGATCATTAAACCCCTGATCGCCCAGGTCGGCCTGATTGGTCACCATCGACTATACGTATCCCTAGGTGGAGGCCGAAGTGGCGGTGCCGAGTATGAGCATCAATAGGGCGAGCGACCGCGTCACGGTGCTCGAACGGTGAGAGAATACTGGCTTTTCTTTCGTCCTGATTGGCATGGCATCTTGACCCTGGTTCTGGAAGGAAATCGCGTTTTTCAGTCTTTTTGTTCGACGAAACTGCTCATTGACCGGCAGCTCCGGTGAAGGCTTCAAGTCTCGTTCCACGCCGTGGTTCGCTTGCGCGCTTCACGGCGTCCGCCACGACCGCCGCGGGGGTTTGGGCAAAGACAGCGGCACGACCCTGCGCTGGTCCATCCAGCACCCCTCATCCAGAGAAGCGCGCAAGCGATCGACCCAGCCGGTCGTCCCTTCGAGCACGGTCACCAGCACCCCGGAATCGTAGGCGATGGTGACCTCGTTGAGGGTGCCGACACCGCCGCCGATCATGATCACGCTGTCGCAACTGCGCGCCGTCAGGATGTTGCGAATGGTACCCATCCCCGTCGGGAAGGCGAGCGAGACGTAAGGGTTGGCCTTGGCCTTGTCGGCGTAGGGGAGAAAGCCGGCGGTCAGGCCGCCGTTCTCGCAGGCTCCTTTGAATGATGCTTCCATCACGCCGCCGGTGCCGCCTCCCACAAGAACTGCGCCTGCTTCGGCGATGTGTCGGCCGACTTCATAGGCCGCGTCCAGAATGACGGTAGGCAGGCTTTCACCGGGAGGGGAGCTGCGGCCGATCACGCCGATCGTCATTTTCTGCATGAGGCACTCCATCAATTTGCAAAGCCGTTCTTCGGGAAGGACGCCGCCGCATGCGAGCGCGCGAGAGCGGGAGCGAGATCCCCCACCTTGCGCACCCGGGCGTGCAGATCCCGTGCGCGGCTGCGTGTCTGTTCCGGACCCACCCCGGCCAGATGGAGCGGATCTGCGGTGGCGACGGCAAAGGAGGTTGCCGCTGAGCCAAGCGCTGCGGCCTCGATCAGGTCGCCGGTGATAGACCATTCGGCCAGAAAGCCGCCGCAGAATGCGTCACCCGCTCCGGTCGGGTCGATCACGTCGCCCGAATAGGCAGGCACCTGCCAGAGTTCATTGCCGATCTGGACAAGCACGCCATCGGCCCCCGCCTTGAAGACGACCGTTCTGACCCCGGCTGCACACAGATCCCGGAAGATGCTTTCGAGCGGCTCCCCCGGTGTGATGACGTCGAAGTCGGATGTGCTGGGCAGGAAAACGTCGAGTTCCGGCAGGGTCTCTTCCAGCTTGGCGAAGGGCGAGATCAGAAGATCCGATCGGGCCGGGTAATCCGACTGGACAAAGGCGGCCCGCCCGGCGGGACGCCCCACCAGATCGCGATGCTTCGTTAGCGGCAGCAGCGGGAGATGCCAGAAGTCGATTTCGTCGAGCTAGTCGGCAGGGATGTCGTCGGCGGTCGGGGCACCCAGCGGAAGGACGTCCGGCTGGCTGGTCGTGTCCACGAAGGCGGCGCGCACGGCGGCGGGCTGATGCTCGATCATATATGCGGGGACCGGCTGTATGCGCGAACCGTCGGGAATATGCGCGAAGGTCACGCGCACCGGGTGCGAGCGGTCGATCCGCTTCACGGCCGAAACGTCAAGCCCTGCGTCCGTCAGCACGTCGAGCACGGTTTCGGGATAGTCGTTTCCCACCACCGTGAGAACGCGCTGTGTCGAGCCGCAGGTCAGGGCCCCCCAGGGACGACCAAAGGGCGTTCCCGCCCACCTTGTTGATGACGTAACGTTCATCCGGCGCCAGGATGCTGTCGATGCTGAACGACCCCGCGACAGCCAGTTTCGGGGCGGGTGAGTTGGACGGCATCGCTTCCCTTTTCCATTCGTCTGACCGGGGTTGCCGCTACCTCAAAGCGCCCAAAAACTCATACAGAATTTAATCGTACAAAATATTCATTGTCCAACAATAAATTTTGCAATGCTGCAATTTGCAGTTCTGGCGTTGATTTTCCGGGCGGTTCTGGAGGGAGGGGCGCTGGCGGGAGGCGGGCGAGATGTCCGGGAATTTTACGCGGATGTGTGCGGGGTCTGGCGGTGTTCCGGCTGCAGGGCGGGAGAAACCCAACCGGCATTTCGCGGGTCCACATTGTCGCCCGGAGCGACGGCGGTATCGATCGCGTCAAGCAGATCGGTCGGCAGGGTTATGTCGTCGGCGAGGAGGAGCTGGTCAAGCTGTTCCGAGGTTCGCGGCCCCAGCAGGACGGACGTAACGTCCGGATGCTCCAGACATCAGGCCAAGCTCATTTGCGACAGGGTCAATCCCGCTTCGCCGGCAAGGGCGACGAGCTTTTCAACCAGCGCCAGCTTGCGTTCGTCATCCGCTTTGACGAAGGGGTTGCCGCTGGCTGCGCGCGATTCTTACGGCACGGGTTGCCCGACGCGGTATTTCCCGGTCAGCCAGCCACCGTTTAGCGGGCTCCAGACCAGCGTGCCCAAGCCGTATTTGCGGCAGGTCGGCAGGACGGATCGTTCGATGCCGCGCACGAAAATGGAATAGGGCGCTTGCTCGCTGACGAGCCCGCTCTCCGTTGCCTTTTCCGCCGCCCATTGTGCCTCGACAATCAGTTCTGCCGGGAAAACGGAGGATCCGGCGAAGCGGATCTTGCCCGCTTGAACAAGTTCGTCGGAGGCTGCGACCGTTTCCTCGATCGGGGTTTTCGGATCGGGTCTATGGAGCTGGTAGAGATCGATATAGTCGGCCTTCAGCCTGCGGAGGCTGTCTTCGACGGCCTTCACCATCCAGCACCGCGAACCGCCGGACTTCTGGAGCTCGCCGCTCATCGGCAGGCCCAGCTTGGTTGCCAGAACGACGCTGTCGCGGCGTCCCTTCAGGGTCTCTCCGAGCGCCTCTTTCACGGCTCCGTTGTCGTAGACATCGGCCGTGTCGATGAGATTGATGCCAGCTTCGAGTGCCTGGTCGACCAGTCGGGTAGCCGCGCTGCCGTCCTTTGCGGTTAGAAGCGACATGGTCCCGAAACCGAACTGTGACACGTCAGGTCCGCGTTCTCCAAGTGTCGTTCTCTGCATGGTTTGTCTCCGTGTGTCGGTGATGTTGTTTATGGGTCTATTGCAGTGCAGCAATCCGAGACCCGCGTTTCATTCGGCTTCAATCATGTTCACACCATAGATAATAGTGTGGCAGATCGATTTGAGGCGAGCGCGTTCGACTGATCGGGCGGGATGGTGCGGGTTGCACGGCGGTGGATTGTGCCGCATCGTCCTTGCAACCCGCCGCCCCTTGCGAGTCGGGCGTTCCCCGATGGGCTTCGGGGCGTGAGGGTGCTTGCGGGCCGGGGCTTGCAGATTTGAGCTGTGGGCGGATTGGAGCTGTAGGAAGACGGAAATGGCAGAAGAACAACAGCTCCGCGTCCGGCCGCTTCGCGACCGGCGTCCTCTTTAGGTTCAGGTGTACGACCAACTGGTCGATGCGTTGCGCAAACAGGGTAAGCCCGGCGATCTGATTCCCCCGGAACTGGAGCTCTCCGCCGAACTGGGTGTGAGCAGAACGGTTTTGCGCGAGGCGCTTCGTCTTCTGGAAGAGGATGGGATTATCGAGCGCGGCATCGACCCGCGCCGACGCCAGCTTGCCATGCCATCTTCCCGTCCGTCCGCATTCAACGCGCCGCTGGAAGACATGCTGTATGCCGGCGACCGGATCTCCGTCCGCGTCATCCGGACGGAGTTGATCGTGCCGACCGCCTGGAGTTCCGCCTTGCTGGAACTGTCGAGGAACGAGGTTGAGCTAGTGTGTCGGGAAAGCCTGTTTTCTCTCGGAACAGAACCCGTTGCCTCGGCGCTGGAGGTCGTTCCGGTCACCGATGTGGCGTCGGCGTCCTATATCGGGAGTATTGGTCGTGAGGCGACGGCAGGCGGAGAGACGCTTCTGGCGGCGCTCGGGCCCCAGTTTCGATCAAGATGCGCTCCGACGCTCTGGCGGCTTGCCGCGACCTCTTCAGGCGGCGGATCTCGAACGGGATTTTCGCGTTCCCGTCCGGACGATCCGGTAACCAGTCTGACGACCGTACTCAGCCGAAACGGCAAGCCCGTCTATCTGGCCAAGCACTTGCTGAGGCTGAACCTGGTTTTATTCGCAGTCGGCGGAAATGCGACGGAGATAGGTCCGCTTCTCTCGCAGGTTCCCTGAATGCGTTTAGCGTTTGAAGGAAGTGTGGGGTGGGGGCAGCTTCCATATCGCCATAATCAAGTGTCCTTCGGGAGGGGGCTGGAATTCCTTAGGCTCGTCTCGCATGAGGGCATATTGCGCACGGCTTGAATGCGAATGGCGAAGTAAATAAATATTTAAAATATTTAATTATAATATACTGTAGCAGAATATTTTACCTGAAATTCGCGTATATTGGGTTGGGAACGCTACGGAATATTAAGTCGACCTTTCACAAATGATGCGCTATATAGATTGAAAATACACCAATCCAACCACTTTTTTATTTTAGGGACTTTGGCGCGTCATGAGTGCGCAAAACGTCGATTTGAAAACAGGTGAATACTCGGATGAAGCGGCTCGCGAATTTTGCGAGGCTTTCAATTTTGATGTTGCTCCCAAAATAGCGCCGGCTGACGTCACTGCCGTCGTCTTGTGTCATAACGAGGCGCTGCGCCTGCCGGATTTTCTTGCTCATCACAAAGCGGCAGGCGTCGGTCGTTTCATCGTTATCGACAACTCCTTCGATGACGGAAGCGCGGAGATTCTTGATGCGGATCCGAGCGTGGTTCGGTTGCCATCCGCGAAGCCCTATTCGTCCTATAAATCCATCTGGCGACGTCTGGTGGCGGACCGATATCTTGACGGGCGTTGGTGCCTCTTCATTGATGTCGATGAACTCCTCATCTATCCTGGTTGGCCGGAGGTCAGCCTGCCGGAGTACCTTCGTGATGTGGACAAGGCGGGGTTCGAGGGCTTGCTCTCCATCATGGTGGACATGTACCCGGATTGTCCGCTCAGCGAACTCCGCTACGAGGTGGGATCTTCGATGATCGAGGCGGCCCCCTTCTTCGATGTCGGAAATTACCGGATGGAACTCTACACTCCGGCACAACTTCGCGAATTCGCAACTCCTGCGGTGCATGTGCGCGGGGGCGCGCGGGAGCGTGTTTTCCACGATCAGGCGTCGCGCTTTGACAGTCTGATCAATCATTTCCTGATCCGGATATTCTTTTTAATCTTCGGCGTAAGCAAAGCGCTGGCCGGTTCAGAAGAAAGCTCGATAGCATGACGCGTAAGCGGATCAACCGAAACAAGCAGGGACCTGGGCTTCCCAACATGAGCAAGGTCGCGCTCCTGAAGTGGCGCAAGGGATACCAGTTCTCTTCAGGCGTTCACCGTCTCAAGTCTTTTCTTGCGATGGCACCGGATATCGTCACGTTGCTGCACTTCAAGTATCATGACGACTTCCATCATAGGTCTGCCTATTTCGCGGAGCGTGGACAACACGTGCAGGCGGGGGCCCACTACAAGCATTACGCGTCGGAATTTCACAAAGTGATCGACAAGCCACTGACCTGTTCAAGGTCAACGCGTTTCACCGGTTTGCAAAGCCTCAGGAAGGCTGGATTGATCCGAACGATTTTATCCGCGCGATCCTGATTGCATCACGCTGCGGCAGCATTTATGGCTGATGTAATGCCCGAATAAAACTTCCTGACTTGAGCCGAATTGGAATAGCGAAGTGTGCGAAATAATTGGCATTTCGGGTAGAGTCGGCTCTGTTTGCGCAACCGACCCCGATTGCCTGCAGGATTTGCGGCGCGCGCGGGATCTCATGGTGGCACGAGGGCCCGATGTGGCCGGGGATTCTGTGATCCCCATTGAGATGGATGGACTAGAGTGCGCAGTGCCTGGTTGGGATAACGGCGTCTGTCGATCATCGATCTCAGCGATGCCGGGCGCCAGCCGATGTGGTCAGACTGCGGTCGTTATGCGATCACGTACAACGGCGAAATCTACAATTCCGTCGGTTTGCGTGCAGACCGGACGCCGTTTCCGCTCCACTTGTGATACCGAGGTGATCGTCAACGGATTTGCGGAGTGGGGCGAGGCCGTCGTGGACCGGCTGCAAGGCATGTTTGCCTTTGGCATCTGGGATAAGCAAACCGGCTCGCTGTTCCTTGCGCGGGATCGTACCGGCATGAAGCCGCTATTTTATGCGAAAGGTCCGCATGGCATCGCTTTTGCCTCAGGCGCCTGTGTTATCAATGCCTTAGGGCTTGGAAGCGGACTCGATCCTGAAGCCGCTGCACTCTACTTCGTGTTTGGCTATGTTCCCTCGCCTTGATCCATTTGGCAGGGGATCTCAAAACTTCCTGCTGCGCATGTGCTCACGTGGTCGCTCGGCGGCTCGAATGAGCCGCGCGCTCCTATTGGTTTGCACCCGAGGCAACCGGCAATGGCGAGCATTCTCTCGACCGGTTGGAGGAGCTGATCGACACAATTGTCGAAACACATCTGCTGTCTGATGTCCCTGTCGGGATCTTTCTGTCCGCGGGGATCGATTCCAGTCTCATTGCGTCATCCGCCAAGGTGGCTGCGGCGCGAACGTATCTTTCCGCTGTTACAATCGGCTTTCCGGGGTCAGTTGATGATGAAGCCGTCGTTGCCGGTCGAACGGCTGCAGCTCTCAATCTGGAATGGACATCGCTTGCGATGGGAGAAGACAATTCCCGCGCCTATTTCGATCGCGCGCTAGCTGCGCTTGATGGGCCGATCGCCTATTCCGCTGTGATCACACAGGCTGTTGTCTCTGAACTCGCGGCCCAACGCTACAAGGTGATGTTGTCTGGCGACGGTGGAGAGGAAGCCTTCGGCGGCTACAAATGGTACGACAATCTCGATGCACCGCTTGTCGAAACGCGGAAGAAATCCATCCGAGGATGGTTGCGAAAATGATCTGCATTGCAGAGCTTTGCAGCGCGTTCTCCGCTTCACCGCAATTTGCGCCGGATCGCGTCGGCCTTTGCGCCGGAAGAGGCGGCAGATCTTGTCCAAGGGGTTTCGGCAACGCGGGTAAACGAACTCGTCGATTCCATATTGGAGCAACATGACGCTCTCGATTTGCCGTTGAAGCGCCGTTTTCAGCGGATCGATCTCATGACATTCTGCGCGGATGCGATCTGTCCGAAGATCGACCGCACCGGAATGGCTGCAAGTCTTGAGGTTTGCCCGCCGTTGCTCGATCACTGGATCGTGGAATTCGGGATTTCTGCTCCGGTCTGTCCGGAATTCGACCGTGAGCCCAAGGCGGCCTTGCGCGAAATCCTCCGACGCCGGCAACTCTCACACCTGTTGCAGGAGCCCAGGCGTGGCTTCAGCCTGAAGGATGTCAACGAAATGGAACTACTGGGAGTCGGCCGGGAACCTCGGAGCGAGTCGATTCTAGCTGCGGGGTGGCGCAAAAGATTGAAACGGGACAAGCGTCCGTCGCGAGACCGGGTCCGGGCCATTTCCTATCTGGACACGTGGCTGGATCGGGTTGTTTCCGTTGCCGCCGAGTGAAGCGATGACGTTCTGATCAGCCCATGCGGCACTTGAAGAGAGCGACTTTCTTCGTCTCTCCTCCTGCCATCTCGAAGCCGCGCTCCTCAAACGATGTCACGAGCGCATCGTTAGCCTCGTTTCCGACGATCTTCGGGTGAAGTTCGATGATGATCTTGTCTATGCCGGACAAGTCCACATCGGCCAGGACATCGATCTCCGCTCCTTCGATATCGCAGACAAGTGCGGTCGGGCGGATCTCTGCCAGAACATCGGCGATCGCTCTGGCGCTCACAGTGGTTTCCCCGCCGAAACTCCGATCGATCAAGCCGGAGGAAATGATGTTGTCGTCTCGAAAGAAGGTCAGCTCGCTGCCCTCTCTGGAGATCGCATGCATGCAGAGCGTCGGCGAGACGCCGTTGAGTTCGTGCGTCTTGCGGATCACTCGCTCCAGATCCGGGTTCGTCTCATAGGTCGTGACGTTGTCGGAACCGCAGATCTGCGCGCAAAGCATGCCCATGAAGCCGATGCCGCCGCCCAGTTCCAGCACCTGGTCACGATGAGAGAGTTCCGCTTTGCAGATGGCTGCCTCAGACCGTTCGTAGCGCCCTTCATAGACGAGATTACTCACATAGTTGGGCACGTAGGCCGGATCCGTCGGCAGGCATACGCCGTGGACCGTGAATGTCCGTGGCCGCAGACGCCGGATCAGCTTCAGTCGCCATTTTGCGTACTTCTTTTTGATCGGGGCCATCGTGTCCACTTAATGCAATTCAATGGAATGCGCAGGCGGTTCTCATCTGCAGCCACGATGTATCGTCGAAATTCCACTGCAGTATGCACGGCACTTTAGGCGGCCCTGTGTTTCGTTGCGAGCCTGCTTGGCCGTATTGGTCGGCTTGTCCCCGGAAAGTGCCGAATATCAGGAGATGGGCTGCCTGCCGAGCAGTCGGAGCGTCATGTTCCGTCCTAAGCGCAAGGCAGGGTACAGCGTGACGGCAAGCGGGCGATGGGCCATAACCGTGCTCATCAGACGATTGTCAAGACCGCTGCGACTTGAGAGCATCGAGAGTAGGTGCAGGCAGTCAGCCCCGAAATACTCGCGGCCTTTGTAACGCGCCAGCATGCCCTCGTTCAGGTCGTAACCTTGAGCTCGCACCTTGGCGACGAATGGGTGATCCGATCGGGCGTCAATCAGTTCCACCGTTCCGATAGCGTCGCGCAGTTGTGTCATGGTCACATAACGGCTGCAGAACGTGCATCCTCCATCGTAGATGATCTCTATTCCGCTCATTTTGGACTGCTTTCGGTCATTCCTGGTGACGCGCCCAATGCCGTTGGAATCGAGAATTCCGATGACGCGCGCACATCCATCTCCGGTTCTGTTTCTCCCAAGCGTACGCATTCTGAGGTCGTTCGGTAGACATCGTGATCAATCCGGTCGGGGGCGAGGCTTGCAAATTCGGAAAACAGAAACGGATTGGACCAGATGTGGTGCGGATAGAGATCGTAGCGATAGGTGCCGTCGACTTCGAAACGCTCCAGCATGTAGGCATGGAGCAGTTGTATGACGGCACTATCTCGGCTGGTTGGCGCTGGAAATGCTGTTTTGCATCCGCGGGGAAGCGGCAATCGTCCATGGCCTCGTGGAATTCGTCAACGCGTTGGGTCGTACCCCAGGTGACTGTCGGGAACTGGCCGGTTTCGGGCCGTCCCAACCTGCCCTGTGCGGCGGTGACTGAAACCGTACCGAAGAAATTCGAGGGAACGCGGATCTCCTACCCTTCGGAGGTCACCGCGAAGAGTTGCGAGCTGACCAGAGCGGGAGTGTCATACCAGCCGAGCCGGGCGATGGTGAAGACGTGTGGCGCCATGATAGTGACGATGACGGCGAGAATGACGATGGTTCCGTGTTCTACCCGTTTCGGCAATTTCCGCATTGCAGCGACAAGAGCAAGATTGAGAACGATCCACTTCCAGAAAAAGATGCCCGTCAGAAGAAATATGATCAGATGTGTGAGGTTGTAAAACAGGGTCACCGCGATCATGGTGGCGCGGCGCGTGATGAAAACAACCGATGCGAGCTGGCCGATCAGGATCGTCGAGTTGATGATCGGAACGAGGAGACCTGCTGCCGTCACGCTGAACAAGGCAAATTCTGGCCATTGTGCGAACGGGAATGATCCTTCGACCCAAGCGTTGATGCTCAGTAGGTCGGTTGGATTTTCGCGCACCCAGAATAGTGGGCCGCCGTCCAGCATGATCTTTTGCAGGCCGGAGAAGAAGTAGTTCGAAAAGTGAGCTGCTACACCCATCATGAACAGAAGGAGCGTCGCATCTCGGATTTCGATCTGGTACGCCGCAGGAATGCGTGCGCGTAGTTTTGCAATCGTGCCTCCGCCAAGAAGAGAAAGGCCGAGGCCGAGGAAAATGGCCATCTCTACGAGCGGAATATAATCCGTCGGCGAGATCTGAATGCCGAACAGATGTGCGGCTGCCCCCTTCTTCGCCATAACTACCGCTACGGGCACCATGACCAGCGCCGGTCGCCAGAATGAGAGGATTGAGAACAGAAGGGCCAGATAGGATGCGATCCGGAGTGCAATCTCGAGAAAATCGGCCGATCGGGAAATGTCTGAAGGGTAGGTCACGACTGCAAGGACCGCATAGAGTCCGAGCAGCAATCCGATGACCCGGATGACGATGTTCGGTGAAGGAGCGGCTGCGGATGCGATCGGCCCGGGCGTGACCGCGCAAATCGCGAGGGTGATGAGCGGGATAATCAGGCCTTGCCATGAACCTGCGCGTGCAAGGTCGTGTGCCGCTTCCTTGAACAGGGCGAAGATCAGAATGACAAGGAGCGCGAAGATTATTTCGGTTGATATCGTTCGCAGTTTTCCTTGAAAGGCTTCTCCGGTGTTCGTAATCGGCGGCTGAATGAAATTCAGCATTGTCTGATCGAAATTCGCTCTAAAATTGCGTATTCCTCGCCAGAAAATGGATGCGTCGACATGTCTGGGGGGGGGGTCGCGGGATTTGTATACTTTGATATTTTAATCGGGTCGAGAGCGAGATGACGATCTGCGGAATCAACCTTGGGTTATAGAGGGAAGAGAAACAGATTTATATCATCCTAATTATTTGTTTCACGGGATGAATCGAGTTTCTTCATTCTCCAATCCGCGATGCGCATTCATGAGACAAGGTGCGGGGTCCGCAGGTAACAGGCATGATCTGATGCGCTGTCGTAAATCGGAGATAATTTTACTTGGCCCTTGGCGACGAGCTTGCGTCAGAGGCTCGTCGGTTGTCTGTGGAACATCTGCGATCCGACAGGCAATGCAGGCAGTGGCTCACGATATGCCGTATCCTGTCCGGCACATTGGGGATTCGCTCAATTCGCAGTTTCGGCGGGGTGGGGGTCGTTTCACGGTTCTTTGAGGCAATCGGCGAAAAGGTCGTCGGACGACAACGTAGGAAAAGATTCGATGACGAAAATCATGCTGCTCGGTTCGGGAGAACTTGGAAAGGAAGTCGTCATCGCGTTGAAGTGTTTCGGTCATACCGTCGTCGCTTGTGACTCCTATGCCGGAGCGCCCGCAATGCAGGTTGCGGATGATTTCGAGATATTTTCGATGCTTGATGCGGATGCTCTCGATGCTGCGGTCGCCAAGCATGCGCCTGAGATTATCGTGCCGGAGGTGGAGAGCATTCGTACTAACTGCCTCTACGCCTATGAAGAGCAGGGCATTCAGATCACGCCCAGTGCCAAGGCAGCCAATTTCACGATGAACCGCAAACTCATTCGCGATCTGGCGGCGAAGGATTTGGGCCTGCTCACTGTGCCCTACGGCTATGCCACGACCTACGATGAATTCCTGGCGTCCGTCGAAAAGGTCGGTTTGCCGTGCGTGGTGAAGCCGTTGATGTCCAGTTCGGGCAAGGGGCAATCCGTCGTCCGGATGGAAGAGGACATGAAGGCGGCGTTTGATTATGCGCTTGAAGGGACTCGCGGCGATATCAAGGAGATGATCGTTGAAGGGTTCATTTCCTTCCACACCGAGATCACCCTGTTGACGGTCACGCAGAAAGCGGGAGAAACCCTGTTCTGCGCCCCCATCGGACATCGGCAGGAGCGCGGTGATTATCAGGAGAGCTGGCAGCCCTGCTTCGTCTCCTCCGATCAACTCCGCGAATGTCAGGAGATGGCCACCAAGGTAACCTCGGCACTTGGCGGGGCCGGTATCTGGGGGATCGAGTTCTTTCTCTCCGATGATGTCGTCTATTTTTCGGAACTCAGCCCCCGTCCCCATGACACGGGTATGGTGACGCTCGCCGGCACTCAGAATTTCAATGAGTTCGAGTTGCATGCGCGTGCTCTTCTGGGATTGCCGATCCCCGAGATCGAGCAGCGATATCCCGCAGTCAGTGCCGTGATTTTGGCGGAGAAGGAGGGCGAGCCCCACTACTCGGGAATTGAAGCCGCCTGTGCCTACCCTCAGTCGGATCTCAAGATCTTCGGTAAGCCCACCACTCGCTCCTATCGCCGAATGGGGGTGGCCCTGGCCTATGACCGTCACGGCGAAAAGAGCATCGAACAGTTGCGGGCCCGGGCTGCGGAAATCGCTTCGAAAGTGAAAGTTCACTGACCGCGTTCGAAAGCTGGGGGAAGGCGTAGCGCCTGCGTGTCTGGCACGCGGGGCGTCTTCGCGTCCCGCGCGATCGAAGCGATGGCAGTGAAGTGTGTGCTCGTCTGCTGCCGCGGCCCTCTCAAGGGTGCATCAACACCGAGCGGGATGGGTAATCGGTTGCCCAGCCTTCCTTCAACGGCGCGATGAAGACGTTTTCGGTTCGCGTCCGTGAGATTAGCCAGGAATCCGTTTCGTTTGACGAAGGCGTTGTTCAATCGGCTGGACCGCAGGAGCGATGAGCCGTCGTCAAAGATCCACGGCTGACAATGCACCCATTGGCCCTCCGCCGTGTCTCCATCGACGTGGATCTGTTCCGATGTGAGGTAGTGCACGTTGAGGAGTAGGGCGGGCTTGCGATCCGGTGACCAGAATTTCTCGAAATGGGTGCGAATGGCGGCCTTGCCGTCGCACCTGCCGAACTGGCAATCATAGTATTCGCCGACCCCTTCCAAAACCGCATCGTCGCTGTAGAGCGCCATGATGGCATCGACACGGGCGGCATCGTCATTGATGCCGAATTCAGGGCAGGGCGTGTCACACAGGAACATGTAGCGTGCCTGCAAGCGGTGGATTTCACTTTCCGCCTCCAATCTGTTCACCTTGTCGGCCTGTTCTCTTACGATACGTTCCATTGTCGATTCTTACCCAAAGTTTGGCTCCTGTGTGGAGCGTCGCTGCCGTTCGCCGTTTTCATGTTGTGTCTTGGAACGAAGAAGGTTTGCCTTTCCTCGTTCGTGCAATTAAGGAGGCGTTTCCCGACTGCTTGTTTCACAGCGGCGAAAATCGTTCCTCATCCGATTCATGAAACGCAAATGACGAAAACAGACAGCTCAGCGCTCCCGTTCCAATCGAAGTTCGAGTGGCCGTTCTACTGGATTTCGCGGGTCAGCGACCGCTACACGCTTGAGATGGATCGCCTTCTGAAACCTCAGGGGCTCGATGTTTCTCGCTGGCGTGTTCTGTCGTCACTGCCTGAGCATGAATATCTGAGCGTCTCCGAAATCGCCGATTTCTGCATTCTGAATGCTCAGCACAACGACCAAGATCGTCCAGCGCATGACCGCCGAAGGCCTGGCGATCACCTGGATCAGCCCGAGCGATGGCCGGGTGACGGAAGTGAGCCTTACCGATGCCGACCTCGAAGCGGTATTGCGAGCCGCCAACACTGCCAAGCGGGTCTGTGAGCGAACCTTCTCCGAGATCAGCGAAGACGAGATGAAACAGGTCAACCAGGTGCTCAAGAAGATCTTCGAGCGACTGATCTGATCATCCGGTCCCGAATTGCGTTTCAATTGGCAGTCGAGCCATCGCGGAACCTGAATTCCGCAATGACGACGCCTGAACTCTCCTGCGGTCTCAAAGGGCCGGAATAGCCAGCTCGCGGCCCATTCGGGCTTCGATGCGCATGTAGCGCCACAAGCGGTATTCCCCCCACTTCGATCGTGCGGAACATATTGCAGGCGGCCTTGACCGTGTTGCGATCAGGACAATCGGCTAGGATGTAGCACGTCCACGGGAAGGCGTCGGGCGATGTGCCAACCATGGTTTCATCGTCGTCCATGGTGCCGAGGATGGTGACGCCCGGCAGGTCCGCCACGCCCCTCAGGAATTCGGAAAATCCCTTCCAGATCGGACTGATATCGCTGAACGTCAGGTCGAAAAATTTTTGTGCACTGCAATATAAAACAGCGTGCAGAGAGGTGTCTGTTCGCTCATTCGAATGTTCCCTTATTGGTATCGTTGTTTTGCCTTTTGAGGGCGTCTGTGCAGTCAGCGAGAGCAAAGAGGCTGAAAAAATATCATTTGCAGCCGCCTTGTCGAACGCCGGTTCACAGAGGCTGGTATAAAAACGAGAAAAATAAAGTGATTATTCTCATATTATGCCTTGAAAATTTTGCACTGCATATATTGACAATTATCAAAATTACGGTTATTTTCACATAATTATAAAAATCCGAGAACAGATAACCATCAGCAAAAAGGATGCGTAGACGGACCGGGTCATCAGTCCTCTCGAGAAATCTGCACAACGCCAAAAACACTTCGAAAATTCAGTCACGTCATGTCGCGCAATAACGGAAGGCTTTTGTCTGTTCGAACGATGTTTGTCGCACATGTTGCTCTCACGCGCGGCCTGAAAGGCCGGGTAAAGATCTGTGACTTCCGAATTTATCGGACTGCAGCCGATGCGGTTGCGGTCAACGGCGAGTTGTGTCCCGAGCTCTCCCGCTGTGCGTGGATTCCTCATCTGAAAACAAAAAACATCTCACCTGAAAAACCATAAACCTCGCCTGAAAAACCAGAAAGGGAATAAAGATAGTGAAGCATATTCGGAAATTCTGTCATATTGCAGCGGTCGCTACCGCGGCTGCCTTGAGTGCAACAAGCGCCCTTGCGGAACAGGCCCTAACCATGTCGGTCTGGCTGCCGCCTGCCCATCCGCTCGTGTCCGAAGTGCTGGTGCCCATGACCGACGACATCAAGACGGCGACGGACGGTCGTGTCTCCGTTCGGGTCCTGGCCGTACCGCTCGCTCCTCCTTCCGGTCAGTTCGACCTGGTGGCCAACGGCATCGCCTATTGCAATGGGCGTGCAGAACTATACGCCTGGCCGTTTCCGCACCTCCGGACTGGCTGAAATGCCGTTCCTCGGCGACGATACGACCGCCCGGTCGCTTGCCTACTGGAAGGCGTTCAACAAAACCCTGATCAACGCCAAAGAATATGACGGGGTGAAGGTTCTAGGCCGTATTCACCCACGGTCCGGGCGAGGCGTTCTCCAAGAGCCAGCCGTTGACGGCTCTCGACGCCTTCAACGGCATGAAGGTCCGCGTCGGCGGCGGCATAGCGCACGATGTCTCCATCGCGGTCGGCGGCGTGCCGATCGAAGGTCCGGTTTCCAAAGCTTACGAGCTTCTGTCTCAGGGGATTGCCGACGGTCTCTTCTTTCCCTTCGAGTCCATTCATTCCTTCGGCTTGACGCCCCTGATGAAATACGGGCTCACGGTTCCCGGCGGCTTGTACAGAACGTCCATGTTCATCGTGATGAACAAGAAGCAAGTGGGAAGGGCTTTCCGCCGAAGATCAGGCGGCCATCGAAAGCGTCACCGGCGAATTCCTCATCAAGCGCGCAGGCGCGATGTGGGACCGCGTCGACAGCGAAGCGCGCGAGCTGATGAAGGGCAAGGTGGAGCTGACAGCCGCGAGCGCGGAGCAGCTGGACTTCCTGCGCTCCAAGCTTGATCCGCTTATCGAAAAGAAGCTGGCGGATATCTCTTCGGCGATCGGGATCGATGCCAAGGCAGCCTATGAGGAGATGGTTGCCGACGCCCAGTCGGGTGGAGCCGCGACGCAGTAATGAGCAAGGTCTCGGAACCTGGTCGTGAAGGGGGGCGCGTCACCGCGCGCGCCTGACCTTCGCAGTGGCATGCACCGTCCTGCTGACGTGCATCACGGTGATCGACGTCATCGGTCGGTACCTGTTGAACTCTCCATTGATGGGCGCAACGAAGCTGACCGAGCTGCTGCTGACCGCGGTCATCTTTCTCGGTCTGCCCGCCGTCAGTCTGGACGATGCCCACATCTGTGTGGACATCCTGCTGTCGCGGGTTCCGCGGCTCCTGGAGCCGCTGTGCGGTTTTCTCGTCAATCTTGTTTCGGCCGGCGTTCTGGGTGTCGTTTCCTGGCAGCTCTGGAAGAGGGGCATAGATCTCTCCGGCTACGGTCAGAGCACGAACACGTTGCACATTTCCATCGCACCACTCGCCTGGTTCGCCGCAATCGCCGTTGCGGCCGCCGCAATCGTAACCGTCGTCAATTCCTTCATGGCCCTGGGCCTTCCACGACGGAGGGCGGTTCTGTGATCACGTGGCCTGTCGCCGTTCTCTGTCTTCTCGGCCTGTTGCTGACGGGGTTGCCGATCGCCGTCTCGCTGACGGTCGTCGGTGTTGTTGGCACCGCGTCCATCATCGGTTTCCAGCCGGCTCTTTCGCTGTTGGGACAGACCTTCTTCGACAATTCGTCGAACTACTCGATGTCGGTCGTTCCGCTTTTCCTGATGATGGGCAATTTCGTCGTATTGTCCGGTATCGCGCATGAGATGTACGAGGCGGCAAACGCCTGGATGCGTCACCGTCGCGGCGGCCTTGCCATTGCGACCGTGATTGCGAGCGGCGGCTTCTCCTCAGTCTGCGGTTCCTCGCTGGCGACGGCGGCGACCATGGCGAAGATCTCCATGCCCTCCATGCGGCGGTTCGGCTATCCGGATTCGCTGTCGACTGCCTCGATCGCCGTCGGCGGAACGCTTGGCATCCTTATCCCGCCGTCGATCATTCTGGTGCTCTACGGCATCATGACTCAGCAGGATATCGGTAAGCTGTTCCTGGCAGGGATTATTCCGGGACTGGTGAGTGTCCTGTGCTACTGCCTGGTGGTCGTGCTGTCGCTCAAGCTTTCGGGCAAGAAGCTGCCGGTCGAAGAGCTGCTTTCTCTTCGCGAACGGTTCCGGGCGATGGAAGGCACGCTTGGGGCGACGGCACTGTTCGTCTTCGTGATGGGTGGTATCTATTTCGGGGTTTTCACGCCGACCGAAAGTGCCGGGATGGGAGCCTTCGGCACCTTTCTTCTGGTGCTCGTCAAGCGGCGCTTCACCTGGCGGACCGTGCTGATGTCGCTTTTCGAAAGCGCCAAGACATCCGCCATGATGTTCTTCATCCTGTTCGGCGCCCTGACCTTCACGAACTACGTCAACATGTCCGGCATGATGCAGGACATCCAGTCGCTGCTGACCGTTTTCGGCGATACCCGCGTCGGCATTCTGATCGCCATCATGCTCATCTATCTGGTGCTCGGTTGCCTTCTCGAGGGCATGGCCATGATCACGCTCACCATCGCGATCTTCTATTCGGTGGTGGCCGCTCACGGGATCGACCTCATCTGGTTCGGCATCTTCGTCGTGATCGTCACCGAGATCAGCTACATCACGCCGCCGGTCGGGCTGAATGCCTTCGTTCTGCGTGCCGTCGTTCCCGATGTCGGGCTGTCGACAATCTTCCGAGGGCTGGCGCCCTTCCTCGCGATCGACATCACGCGGATCCTGCTGATCATCGTGTTCCCCGCCATAGTCCTCCTTCTGCCGAACTCAATGTAGCCGCCCGGCGAAAAATATTCGGGTGCTCAAATAGAAATGGAAATCAGAGGAGCGTGAGAATTTGTCTTGAATAAAGTTAAAAATAAATTTATCATTACTATAAATAAAAACCAGATAAAAGCTTGATTCCGAACGGTTTCAGGTGTCACCGCAAGGGAAAATTCAAAAGTTCAGTCAGTTCAACAGACTGACGCAGCGTTGTCGCTCGCCCTCTCGTTGGGTGGGGACGGCCCACGCGTCGCGATCAAGGAATGTCTGGCCATCAAGGGCCTTGCGACGCGCTGCGGTTCGCCGGTCTTCGCCGATGCCGAGCCGGAAATCCGGAATGCGGAGGTTGTCGACACCCTTCTCGGTAGAGCAGTTGCGCCATCATCGGTGCCGCCAACATGCATGAGCTGGCCTTCGGGGTGACGGGTGTCAATCATTTCCTCGGCACGCCGCTCAATCCCAAATGGCTAGACCGGATCCCAGGAGGATCATCTTCGGGGTCCGCGGCGCTGATGGCGTCCGGGAGTTGCGATTTTGCCATTGGTGCCGATACCAGCGGGTCCGTTCGCATGCCCGCGTGCTGTTGCGGTGTTTACGGCATGAAGCCGACCTTCGGCCGCATCTCGCGCAAAGGGGCAATTCCAAAGGAAAGTTCTCTCGATTGCATCGGCCCATTCGCGCGGTCGGCCGAAATGCTGACCCGGGCCATGAGCCTGATGGACCCGACCTTCGAACCGCTACCTGCACGGTCGGAATTCGTTCTGAAGCGGATCGTGACGCCGCCTTCGCCGGAAATGGCCGATGCCTTCGACAAGGCGCTCGCGCCTCTTCAGATGGAGGAGATAGGGCTTCCGTCTTTCGATGATGCGTATGAGGCGGGACTGACCGTCATCAATGCGGAAGTTGCCGAGAGTTTCGGCGATCTCGCGCGCCAGAGCACGGCTCTCGATGAAACCGTCCGTGCCCGCATTCTGGCCGCTGCCGACACTTTTTCCAGCGATGCGCTCAAGGCCGCAGAGACGGTGCGCTCTGCTCTCAGGGCAGAGATCGACGCGGCGTTCGAGACCGCTGATGCATTGGTTTTGCCGACCATGCCGGTCGTTCCGCCGACACTTGCGGACGCGACGGACATGCGCGCGCTGATACCGCTGACCGCATATCTGCGGCCGTTCAACCTCAGCGGCCACCCGGCCATCACCATACCGATTACCACGGCAAACGGGCTGCCTGCCGGCATACAGATCGTCGGCAGGATGGGAGGAGACGAAGCTCTCTGCGCCGTTGCCGAAGGTCTTGCCCGAATTCTCGTTTCCGAAACCCAAGCCCAAGCGGAGGATAATGGCAATGGACAATAGTGTCCTGACAAAAGAGGTGGATCCCGTGACGGCGCTTTCTGCCGTTCTGGAAGAAATCCGCGACCGTCGCGACGAATTCGAAAAGCTCACCTATGTCCCTCTCGACATGGTCGAGAAGCTGCAGGTCGTGGGAGCGTATCGCGCTTTCGTGCCGAAGGCTTTCGGTGGCGATGAGAAGAGCCGATGGAGTTTCTCGAACTCATCGAAACCACCTCGGCCGCCGATGCCTCCACCGGCTGGGCTGCGAGTTTCGGCGTCTCTTCCACCTAATCTGGCGGCACTGCCTTCGGCGATGTTCGAGGCGATCTACGGGGACAATCCCGATACCGTCTTTGCGGGTGCGATCTTCCCCTCGCAGCAGGCGGACGCGATCCCCGGTGGCTTCAAGATTACGGGGCGGTGGCCCTATTGCTCCGGTTGCATGGGCGCATCCCTGATCGGGGCGGGCATCAAGGTCAATGAAAGTGGTACCAGCGGTCTGCCGCGCATGGCGGTGATGCCGCGCTCGGATATCTCGATCAAGCACACCTGGGATACGGTCGGTCTGACCGCGATCGGCAGTCACGACATCGTTGCCGACGGGATTGTCGTTCCGGAGGAATGGACCTTTGTGCGCGGTGCGCCCGCCCAACGCGACGAGCCCGTATTCTGCTATCCGGCCATGACTCTGGCCGCGCAGGTTCTTGCCGTTGTCGGGCTCGGAACAGCGTGCGAGGCGCTTGATTGGGTCAAGGCTCAGGCATTGGAAATGCCGTCGATCACCGGGGCGTCGACGCTGGGTGCGCGCGCCTATGTGCAGTCGGAATATGCGGTCGCCGACGCCCGTCTTCGAAGCGCTCGCGCCTTTTTCTACGAGGCGACGGAGAGCGCCTGGCAAACCCTTCTCAAGGGCGATGCGGTCCAGAAGGACGAGATCGTGCGCCTGCGAATGGCCGCCAGCCATGCCGCAAACGAGGGGGCGGCGGTCGCGCAAATGGCATTCCGCATTGCGGGCACGCGCGCACTGACCAGAGGCCACGTTCTCAACCGCTGCCTGATGGGTGCGAACGCCGTTGCGCAGCACGCCTTCCTCGACCTTGGAACCTGGATGTCAGCAGGTGCGGCGATGTTCGCCCAGTTGACACCTCCCGGCTATCCGTGAAGCGGCCCCCCGTCATCAAGAAATGCCTTTCGGACTAGGAGCAACAACATGAACGTCGCCGTGACCAAGACCGGCTGCGACTATTCGGAACTGGTGTCCGAAGACCGCGTGGCCACACAGATGTATACTGACCCTGACCTCTTCGAGCTTGAGATGGAGAAGATCTTCTCCAAGACCTGGGTATGGGTCGGTCACATGTCGGAAGTGCCGGAAAAGGGCAGCTTCAAACGTTCATGGGTGGGCCTGCAGCCTGTCATCATTTCGCGTGATCGGAAGGGCGAGATCCACGTTCTGGTCAACCGCTGCCGTCACCGCGCGGCCACCGTGTGCGAACACGACAAGGGGGCAAGATCAGCTCGTTCCAGTGTCCCTATCACGGCTGGGGCTATGCCCTTGACGGGTCTCTGCGCGGTCTGTCCTACGGCGAGGGATATAACGAGGACTTCGACAAGAAGCACTTCGGCCTCCTGAAGCTGAAGGTCGGCATCTACAACGGCATGATCTTCGCCTTGGTCAATGAGGACGTGGAGCCGCTTGAAGATTTCCTCGGCAATGCCAAGCCGTGGATCGATCTGTTCATGAAGCAAGGCGGCGGGTTTCCGGTCAAGGTTCTGGGCGAGCAGCAGTTTTCCTTCCCCGGCAACTGGAAGATCCAGCTGGAGAACACCACCGACGCCTATCACTTCTCCGTCGTTCACAAGCCTTTTCTGCAGTCGCTCGATGCCGAGATTGAGGACCTGTTCTCCTTCCTGGATGGTGACGGTTTCGTCGAGGATCTCGGCAACGGTCATTCCGTGATGGTGATGATGCCGTCCCTGATCAAGCTCGACGAGGACAACGGCTGGAAAATTCACGAGCGCTTCTCCGCTCTCGGGAGAGCCTGCGCGGAAAATACAGCGAGGAGCAGGTACGCCGCATCGTCAAGGCGGTGGGGGGCACGGGCTTCAAATCTGAACCTTTTCCCGAATGCAGCCTGTTCGCTGTCTTTCTTTCGCATCCTAAGGCCGGTCTCGGTGGAGGAAACGCATATTCGCCACATCGCCATCGGCATGGACGGCGGTCCGGAGGAGGCCAATCAGATGCGCTTCCGCCTGCACGAACATTTCCAGGGCCCAATGGGCTTCGGCAGTCCCGATGATGCGGAAGTCTGGGAGCGCGTTCAGCGTGGAACCGCGGGCGGTCCCGAGCTCGACATTCTGGTCAATCGCGACAAGGGACTTGAAAAGGACGGGTCCAACGGCCTGCCGCGCGGAAACCGGTATGCGCGCTGCTTACGACATGTGGAAGAAGGTGATGAGCAAATGAGTGCCGTGATGACTGCAGAAAAAACCATCTCCCTGCAGGAAGCGCAGGAATTCATCTGGCTTGAAGCCGACATCCTCGACCGCGCCGATTACGACGTCTGGCTGAAGTTGTGGATCGAAGACGGCCACTACGTCATCCCTGTCGAACGGGACGACGATGATTTCCGCAACCATCTCAACATCCTCTACGACGATGCGAGCATGCGGAAAATGCGGACCGAACGGTTGCAGGGCGGTTTTGCCATCTCGGCGGTTCCCGCGGCCCGCACGATCCGCCTGTCCTCGCGTTTCGCCGTGATCGAGAGCTTGCCCGGTGCGCTAAAGGTCCGCTCGGCCATGCACCTGACGGAAGACAAGTTCGGCCGTCAGCGCCCCTTCCTGGCCGATGTCGAGCATCATCTCGTTCGCCGCGACGGCAAGCTGCTGATCCACGACAAGATCGTCCGTCTCATCAACTCGGAGGGAGTGCTGACCTCGATCAGCTATCTGTCCTGATGCCCCAGTCTCTTCCCATCGAAACACAAACCGCCGCCGTCACGGGTGCTTCCCGTGGCGTCGGGGCGGCGATCGCACGGGCTTTGCACCGGTCCGGCTACAGGGTCATTCTGGCCGATATCGACGAGGCTGCCTGCGACAGCCTTGCCGAAGAACTTGACCTCGCATCGGAGATGGCACTGACGGCCAGGCTCGATATCTCCCGCCCGGACGATTTCGAGCATGTGCTTGAAAAATGCGTCTCGCGGTGGAGCTCTGTCGAAGTGCTCGTCAACAATGCGGCGGTCACCAAGGCGCACCCCGTGCTCGACATCGACACGGCCGAGTTCAACGAGGTCATGGCCGTCAACGCGGGCGGTACCTTTACCGGGTGCTGTGTCTTCGGTCCTCACTTCAAGGATCGCGGCTATAGCCGGATCATCAACATGGCCTCGCTCGCCGGGCAGAACGGCGGCACCGCGACCGGTGCTCACTACGCCGCATCCAAGGGCGCCATCCTGACGTTGACAAAAGTCTTTGCCCGCGATCTCGCGCCCTTCGGCATCACGGTCAACGCCATTTCTCCCGGCCCCATGGATACGTCGATGGTCCATTCTATCGTTTCGGACGAGGCCAGGGCGGGCTTCCTGAAGAACATCCCCGTCGGTGTGCTCGGCGATCCGAATTTCATCGGGGATATGGCCGTCTTCCTGGCAGCGCCCAAGGCGTCCTTTGTCAACGGTGCCTGCTGGGGCGTCAACGGCGGGCTCTATGTCCGCTGAAGAAGGAAAAAAGCTTCCCATGACCGACCCGAAGACGACTGGGGCGATATTGTGCAGCTCGTCTTGAAGGATGAGGCCGGTGGAGCACTGCCGCCGTTTGAGGCCGGCGCCCATATCGAGCTTGAAATCCCGGCCGAAGGCGGGCCGATCTTCCGGCAGTATTCCCTGTGCGGAGCGCCGTCGGACACCGATTGCTATCGACTGGGGATCCTGAAGGACACAGCAAGCCGTGGTGGCTCGCTCGCCGTTCATGCTTTGGCGAAGGAGGGGAGGGCCTTCACCGCAAGCTGTCCGAACAACCTCTTCCCGCTTGAGAAATCCGCGAAACGCTCGCTGCTCTTCGGCAGGGGGATCGGTATCACTCCGATCCTCTCCATGGCGCACAGTCTCCAAGCGGACGGGGCCAAGTTCGAAGTGCACTACTGCACGCGCTCGAAGGAGAAGACGGCCTTTCTCGATGAGATCGAGGCTGCGCCCTTCGCCGCCAAGGTCAGCTTTCACCATGACGATGATGGCTCGGCCTTCGATCCGTCCGCGTTCCCGACCTTTGCGCCCGACACGCATGTCTATGTTTGCGGCCCGGAAGGCTTCATGGATTTCATTACCGGGCTCGCCGAAAAGGCGGGCTTTCCCGCGGCCAATATCCATCGCGAGTACTTCTCCGCCGACGTCGATCTAAGCGGAGACGCATTCGAGGTCGAAGCGCGCATCCGGCATCACCGTGACCGTCGGTCCCGACGATACCATCGCGAATGCCCTCATCCGGGCAGGCGTCGATGTGGAATTCAAATGCGAGGAGGGGGTCTGCGGCACTCGCATCACCGGAATCCTCGAAGGCGAAGCGGACCATCGCGACAAGTTTCTCACCCTGGAGGAACAGGCTGAAAACTGCGAAATGGCGATTTGCTGCTCGCGTGCGAAGGGAAAGCGGATTGTCCTCGATATCTAAGGAACCCAGGATGAACGAGACGGCGAAACTTTTCCGGGAGGGAATGAGCCGGCTCTCCGCGACCGTGAACCTCATAACCTCCGACGGCCCCGAAGGCCGACATGGCATGACGGCTTCGGCTGTCAGTTCCGTGACCGACGATCCTCCGACTCTTCTCGTTTGCGTCAATCAGCAGAACCGGTCGCATGACCGTTTCAACGCCAACGGAAAGCTTTGCGTCAACGTTCTGGGTGATCGGCATCAGGAGATCGCCGGGCTGTTTGCCAGCCGGGGCAGCGACGAACGGTTCTCCAAAGGCGAATGGATAACGCTTCAGACCGGGGCGCCTGTTCTGCAGGATGCCATCGTTGCCTTCGACTGCCGGATCTCGTGGAGCGCAAGGCCATCGGCACCCACTCCGTCTTCTACGCGCAGGTCGAGGCGACACGTCTCGGCGATGAGCCCGCCGAAACGCTCATCTGGTTCGATCGCGGTTTTCATTCGCTCGTTGCCACAGTCAAGCCGGACGAAGCCTGACGCAGCAGCCTCGCGCGATCGCATTCACACGTGGCCCCATACCTCCACATTCCAGGATAAAGAACATGAAAATCACCGTATTGGGCGGTGGCAACGGATCGTTTGCCGCTGTGGCCGATTTCATCGAAGCTGGCCATGACGTGCGCTGGTGGCGGCGAAATCCGGAATTCTTTGCTGAGATCGTTGAAGCCGGAGGCATCACCGTCACGGACTTCAAGGGCTCGCGCAATCTGCCGGTCGTGCCCACGGACGACTTCGCCGCCGCTGTCGACGGTGCAGATCTGATCATTTCGCCGACCCTCGCCAATGCTCAGGAAGATCTCGCCACCCGACTCGCGCCCTTGATGCAGGAAGGTCAGGTCATCTATCTGCCGCCAGGCACCTTCGGGTCCTATCTGATGATGAAGATCATGCGCGATGCGGGGATGCGGGTATGACTGCGGATATCTCGATTGTCGAAACGGGCACGTTGCTCTGGCTTGCCCGCAAGCAGTCTCCGACCGAGATCCGCATCACCACGCGTGCATCGCGGCTCCCAACCGGCGTCTTCCCGGCCCGCAATACCGATGTGGCGCTCAGAGTCATTGCCAGAGCTTTCCCGGATGCGATCGAGAAGGTCGGGGGATGCGCTTTCCGGGGCCCTGATGAATGCCGGTCCGATCATCCATCCGCCGTTCATCCTGATGAATGCCGGGCCCATCGAGCACTTCGAGCAATGGGATATCCATAACGAGGGAACCCAGTCTTCCATTCGTCGCGTTCACACAGCTCTCGACAACGAACGCATCGCCATCCGTGAGGCGCTCGGCTATGGCGCTCCGCATTTCCCGCTCGTCGATCACTACGAGACGAGCAACTGGATGTACGGCAACCTCGCACATGACAAGCTGGTCGGCTCAGGCGACTGGCACGAACATCTCGATTTGTAGACGCATCGATATATGCGCGAAGATACCGGGCTCGGCCTTACGTTCCTCGTCTCCGTCGGCGAATGGGCGGCGGTGCCCTGTCCGGTTGCCGCCGGTCTTCTGGCCGTGGCCGGAGCGGTTGCCGGTGATGATTTCCGATCGGATGGACGCACAATGGAAAGTCTTGATCTGATGCGGAACTCCATTGCCGAGGTCAAGACCATGCTGGAGGTTGGTCTTTGATGCCGGATCTGAAGACACTGACCTGCATCGGGGCCGGCAGGATGGGGCGAGGTATCGCCCAGTCGGTCGCCTACCACGGTCATTCGGTACGATTGATCGATGCCAAGGACCGCAGCCCGAACGAATTCGGGATCGTTCGGGACGTAGCACTTAAGGAAATGGCGGAGCTCGGGTCTTTCGAAGCGGCTGCGGTGCTCCCGATCATGGCAGGCATCAGCGTCGTTCCGCGGGCCGAGGCCGAGCCCGCGCTTTCCGACACAGCTATTGTCTTCGAGGCCGTGCCGGAAGTTCGTGAAGCAAAGAAACAGGCATTTCGGCTGTTCGACCAGTTTGCCAATGCCGATGCCGTCCTCGCGTCCACGACCTCGACCATGCTGTCGACCGATCTGGTGGAGCTGACGGAAAACAGGGCGCGATTTCTGAACGCCCACTGGTTGAACCCGGCGTTTCTTGTGCCGCTGGTAGAGCTCTCACCGACCGACGAAACGGCACCGGAGACGACCGAAAAGCTCAAGTCGTTTCTGGAGCAGATCGGCAAGGTTCCCGTCATCTGCAAGGCATCGCTCGGATACATCGTGTCCCGCATCCAGGCGCTTGCCATGAATGAGGCCGCTCGTCTTGTCGAAGAGGGTGTGGCGAGCGCGGAAGACGTCGACAAGGCCGTTCACTATGGTTTCGGAATGCGTTTCGCCATTCTCGGCCTGCTGGAATTCATCGACTGGGGCGGCGGCGACATCCTCTTTTATGCCAGCCGCTATCTGCAGACTTCTCTTGAAACAGATCGTTTCGAGGCGTCGGATATCATTGAGCGCAACATGGCGGAGAACCACATCGGTATGAAGACCGGGGCAGGGTTCTACGACTATGAAAACCGCGACGTGGCTGCCTACAGGAAAGATCGCCTCAGAGCCTTCATCGCCGCTTTGAAGCAAATGGGACTCGACAAGGAGCCGCAGGTCTAGGAGCGAGCCTTCGATCCGCAGCTGGGTCTAACGCAGCAGGTCGGAAATGGTGTTGGCGGCCGCGCTTACCTGAGCACGGATGTCGCGCAGCATCGAAAGATCGTCGCCGTTGCGTGGCAGGAGGCATCCGACGAAGCCGATCACGCCGCCTCCCGGATCTAGCAATGCCACGGCGAGGCTGATGACATTCAGCCGGAATTCGCCGGTATCGACCGCGAAACCGTGGCAGCGCACCTGCTGGAGGCTTTCGACTAGATCGCCGAGCGAGACGATGGTCAGATCGGTGAAAGCTGGTCAAGCCGCGATCCGCCACGACACGGGCAATCTGCGGTTCCGGCAACCAGACGAGGATCGCTTTCCCGAGCGCTGTCGCATGGGCGGCGGCTGCAAACTGGCTTCGGTAATGGGCGATCGAAACGCCGTCGGCGTACCCCGCCTCGGCGGCAATGGTCAGTTCCGTGCCGGAGAAGACGGCCATGCAGATCGTCTGGCCGATCCGGTCGCGCAATCTCATGAGGTCCGGCAGGGCCCGCCCGGTGAATGTCGAAATGGGCGCTGCCGTGGCGCGCCATCTCTCCGAACTTCGGCCCGAGGTGATAGGCCCGGGGATGGGCAATGCGGGTTACGAAACCGCGCTTTACCAGTGAATTGAGCAGGTTGTAGCAGGTCGGCGTCTTGAGATTGAGATCTTGGGCGATGTCCTGAAGTTTCATCGGCTCCGTGGCCGCGGCGATATATTCGAGTATCGACAGGGCGCGATCGACGGACTGGATCGTGACGCCTTCGTTGTTGCTCTGGCCCATCTCGACCTGTTCGGCCTTGTCGTCCTTCTGGCGACCTTCATCGAGGACGACCTGCGTCTTGCCCGTTGTGATGTCGGCAGGTTCGATGCGGCGAAGCATGGCGGGTTGGCCGAGTGAATTCTTGTCCGTCGTTTCAAACCTGTTGTTTTTCAAATGGGCGACCCGCCTCGGTCAAATCAGTGCGCATCTGTCACCGGCCCTCCGGCCGTACTTGCTCCCCCCGCATTGATCAACAGCGCGACGAGGCAGAATAGCGCACCGACCATCGTCACGGAAAACCAGCCACCATAGTGCCAGGCAAAGCCTCCGGCGACGGTGCTAAGCGCCCCACAGGCAAAGCGAGTCACCATGTAGACCGTATTGAGGCGGCTCGTCGATTGACGATCGATGCCGAGGATCGTCGACATGCTGGTGACGTGGCTCATCTGCATGCCGAGATCGAGGAGAATGACGGCGGGCACCATCAGCACGAGTGAGTTGGTGACCCCCATGAACAGCACGAAGGAAAAGAGCATCAGCGCGCCGCTGGCAATGAGTACATGACGTGTCAGGAACTTCGAAACAGCGCGTCCCGTCGCCAGCGCCCCGATGACGCCAACCGCGCCGACGAGTGCGAAGGTTCCGGCAACGCGGGCCGAGTAATGCCCCGGCATGGCACTTAGGTGAAAGGCGAGGGTTGTCCAGAACAGGCTGAAAGCCCCGAACTGAAGGGCTGCGGCATAAGAAATCGAACGCAATAGCTGGTGCTGCAGAAACAGCGTCTTCAGGCTGCCCATCAGATCGAGATAAGAGCCCTTGAAAGTCGGCGCAAAGGCCGGAAGGCTCATCCTCAGCACGATCATGACCCCGGTGGCCAGAAGATAGACGAGACGCCAGCCGATCAGATCGCCAAGCCATCCACCGACAAAACGCGACAGCGCGATGCCGAGCAGAAGTCCGGCCATGACCCTGCCGACGGCGGAGGTCGTGTGCTCCAGTGGCACGATCTGGCTCGCGATCGGCGGCAGGATCTGCGGCAGGATGCTGGTCAGTCTGATCAGAAAGCCGAGCGGCACGATCAGCGAATAGGTTCCGGCAAATGAAAACAGCACCATCATGACGGCCGACAGGCACAGCATCACGCTGATCATGCGCCGCCGATCGAGGCGGTCACCAAGCGGCAGAAACGCCAGAAGGTCGAGCGCGTAGCCGATCTGCGTTGCGCTGGCGATCCATGATGCGGCCTGGTCGGAAATCGTCAGGTTGCGGGCCATCTCTCCAAGGAGCGGCTGGTTATAGTAGTTGTTGGCAACGACCGTACCCGCCGTTACGGCCATAAGCCATATGGTCCTGTCGGGTGAGCCCGTTGTATTGCCTGCCATGCTGTTCTTGCCTTGTGAAAAACGGAGTGCAATTCGGCCCCGGAAAAAAGAAGTCGGGAAAATAGGTGGGAGGGGAGGGAGGACGGGCGCATGCCCGTCCCGTCATATGCATTGGGGGTTAGTTGAAGCGCTCTTCGGCCATGGCCGCGCGGCCGCTTTCGGCCAGGATCCGTAGCGTACGTTCGCGCAGTGTCGCGGCTGCCGTTGAAGCCGAGGCATCGGTCAACACGCCGCCGGTTTTGCGGGCGACACCGTTGACGAAGACGGTTTCGACATTGGAGGCATCAGCATAGGTCACAATGGCATCAACCGGATCGATTGACGGCACCAGATTGATATCGTTGGCGCGGATCATGACGATATCGGCTTGTTTGTCCGGTTCCAGCGAGCCGATGCGGTGCTCAAGTCCCATGGAACGGGCGTTGCCGATGGTCGCCCATTTGAGGGCATCGTAGGTGTCGTGGCTCTTGTGCGGGGGGATCGGCATGCCGCAATAGACGGCGTTGGTCGCCGCCGGAGCATCGATCTTTGCCGCGGCATCGCGCTCGATATTGCGAAACAGGCGATCGATGGCGAGGCTTTCGCGCATGGCGGCAAGCATGGAACCGGCCGTGGCCGTCTCGGAATCGTTGCCGATTGCCGGCGTGCCGCCGGCTTCCAGCACGCGGCTGATCAGCGCAGCCTTGGAGCCGCCCGAAATCTCGGTCGTTGCGGTGGCGGTGATCGTGTTGCCCTTGTCGATCAGAAGCTTGATCTGCTCATCCGACATGGCATTGCCGTGGACGGCATTGTGCCGGTTGCCGAGAATGCCCTTCTCCGCCAGCGTGAAATAACCGCCGTCGACCTTGCCCTTTCGGCCTGAATAATGCGCGCTCGACCATAGCTCCAGTTCGGTAGCAAGCGCGAAACCCTTCTCGCAGACCTCGACGGGCGAATAGTCGGGGCCGAGAATGCCGAGCGCGCGGATGCCGGACCGTTCCAGTCCGTCAATTGCCCCATCGGAATGATCGGGCGTGCGGTTGCCTTGGCACCATTCATAGACGCTCGTGACCCCGCTGTTGAGCATCCGACATATTCGGACTGGAACATGTCCTCGGGCTGATAGACGGGAACCCATTCGGTCTGCATGTGCAGGTGATGTTCGATGCCGATCCAGTTGACGCCGAACCCGCGCACGGCCGTCTGCCACATGTGGATATGGCCGTTGATCAGGCCGGGAATGACGATGCGATCCGTGCCGTCGATGATGTCGACGTCGGAGCCGGGAACGATGTCTGTGCCGACTTCGACAATGACGTCGTCTTCGAACAGGACGCCAGCATTTTTCAGGATCCGGTCCTTCCCGTCCATGGTGATGACGGTGGCGTTGCAAATGAACGTCTTTGTCATGTTATTGTTTTTCTTTTGAATATCATCCGCGCGGATCAAGCGCGTCACGCAGCCCGTCGCCGAGCAGGTTGAAGGTCAGCACGATCAGGCAGATGGCGCCGCCGGGGAAAATCGACATCCAGGGGGTCTGATCGAGGAGATTATTGGCTTTGTTAATCATCGAACCCCAGGACGGGTCGAGATCATCGCCTGGACGATGATGGGCGGCAGGATGTAGCGGATCATGATCCAGCGATGCGGCAGGCCGATCCCGCGCGCGCCCTCGACATAATCCTCGGTATTTGGTGACCAGCACCTGGCCTCTCCCCAGCCGGATAAAGATGGGGGTGGTGGCAAGGCCGATGGCGATCATGGCATGGGAGAGCGAAGGACCGAGAAAGGCCGCGATCGATATCGCCAGAACCAGCGAGGAGATTGCGAGCACGGCTTCGGCGATGCGCGAAATGCAGGCATCCCACAGGCCACCGAAGTAGCCTGCGATGAGGCCGAGCGGTGTGCCGATGGACAAGGCCACGCAGAGGGAGACGACACCTGCCATCAGCAAGGCCCGCGCGCCGTAGAAGATGCGGGTGATGATGTCGCGTCCGAGTTCGTCGGTTCCGAAGGGATGGACGAGGCTTGGCGGCTGGCGCACGGCCAAATAGTCCGGCTTCACCGGATTGTAGGGCGAGAGAACTCCGGCAAAGACCGCCATGAGCACGAACAGCAGAACGACGATGATCCCGGCCACCGCGCCCTTGTTCTTGAGAAAGCGCTCAAGACGGCGGTTGCGCCGCTTGGCTGCGGGCTTGGCCGAAACCGGCATGACAGACACGGCCTGTGAGTTCGAAGAGGTGCTCATCAGCCCTTCCTCAGTTTCGGATTGATCAGGATGTAGAGGATGTCAGCCAGCAGATTGAGCATGATGAAGGCGATGGCCGTGCACAGCACGATGCCTTGAACGACCGCGTAGTCGCGGGTGAAAACGCCATCGACCATCAGTTTGCCGAAGCCGGGTATGGTGAAGATCTGTTCCGTCAGAACCGCGCCGCCCATGAGCTCGCCGAAGAGAAACGTGACCATGGTGACGACCGGCATCAGCGCATTACGAAAACCGTGACGTAGAACGACGGCGGGCTTGCGCAACCCCTTGGCGCGGGCTGTGCGGATGTAGTCGGAGCGCAGTGCCTCGATCATCGCCGAGCGCGTATGGCGCATCAGATTAGGTGGCAATCGGCGTCGACAGCACAAAGGCGGGCATGATGATCAGTTTGAGGAACTTGACTGGATCCTCCGTGATGGACACGAAGCCGCCCGATGGCAGCCATTTCAGATGCACGGCAACCACGAGAATGAGAATGATGCCGAGCCAAAAATTCGGGATCGACATGCCCGCAAGGCCAAAGGCGTTGACCACTTAGTCGGTCCCGGTGCCCTTTCGCGTCGCCGCGAAAATACCGGCCGGGATTCCGATCAGAATGGCAATTACCATGGCGGTCGCCGAAAGCTGCAGCGTGACCGGCAACTTCTGGGCGATCAACGTCAGCACCGGTACTTCGGTTCTCAGCGAATGGCCGAAGTCGCCGTGCAGAACGTCCCCGATCCAGTATCCGTACTGAACCCAGAGTGGATCGTTGAGGTGATACTGTACACGCAAGAGCGCGAGCACGGTCGGATTCCGCTCATCTCCCGCAAATATCAGGGCGGGATCGCCGGGCATTAGTTTCTGCATCAGAAACACGATGACCGAGACGATAAAGAGCGTCGGTAGGGCGATGAGTATGCGGTGAAGCAGGAGATTGAGCATGGCGGATTTTCGGCAGGCGCGACGCCTCGGCTTCACCCGGAGCGTCGCGTGCAATCGCGGTTACCGGGCGAGCGAAACATCCTTCAGGCGCATCACGCCGTCGGAATAGGGAACGAAACCCTGAAGCTTGCCAGAATAGGCGTAGGACCACAGTTCGTTGTAGAGGAAGATGTAGGGACGCTCCTGCATCATGACGTCCATGAACTGCGTGTAGTATTCCTTGCGCTTGGCTTCGTCCGATGTCTCGCGGGCCTTGGCAAACAGCGCATCGACTTCCTTCGAGCAGTAGCCGGTATCGTTCAGCGAACTGTCGCACAGCGCGAAATTGGAGAAGTTGCCGTCCGGATCGACGCGCCCGGCCCAGCCGGCCTGGCCGATGTCGAAATTGCCGTCTGCAAGGGCTGCCTGCAGGGCGGAGAATTCGCTGACCTTGAGCTTGACGTTGAAGTCCGCTTTGCTGGTCATGGCCTGGATCAGCTCCATGACCTGCTGCATCAGCGTGTTGTTGGCATAGATGATTTCGACGGTCGGATGCTCGTACCCGGCCTCCTTCAGCAACTTCTTGGCCTTCTTGGCGTCGCGGGGATGGGCACGGCTTTCGTTATAGGCGAAGTGAAGCGGCGAGAAGGGCTGGAAGTCGGGTTGCAACAGGCCCTGTCCGGCGACCTGATTGATCACGTTGCAGTCGATCGCTCAGTCGAAGGCTTCGCGCACGTCCTTCGCGATCGCGCTGTCGCCCTTGAGATTGATCTCGAGACCGCGCCAGCCGAGGCTCGGGACCGTGGCAAAACCGAGCGACTGATCGTTCTTGACCGACGCCGCATCGCTGGGAGCGACACGCTCGATCAGCTGAAATGATGCACCGGAGCGAAGATTGGCGAGCCGCACCGTGGCATCCGGCACAGGCATGTAGGTGACGGTGTCGAAATGGAAGTGCGCGGCATCGTAGTAGGTCGGGTCCTTTTCCAGCACGATCTTGTCGTTCTGAACCCGTTCCTTGAACTTGTGGGGGCCGACGCAGACCGGGTGCTGGGAGAAGTTGTCCTTGGCGAAGGCCGTCGGCGACATCATCATGCCCGGCTGGCCGGTCAATTGCGACATCAGCGTGCTGTCCGGGCTCTTCAGATGCAGGGTCACGGTCAGCGGATCTATGACTTCCACGCTGTCGACGGAGATCAGTTCCGCCTTGCGCAGGCTGTCCGGCAGGGTCATCGAGCGATCGAAATTGGCCTTGACGGCGGCGGCATCGAACGGGGTTCCGTCCTGGAAGGTCACGCCTTCGCGCAGGTGGAAGGTGAGATCCTTCTGGTTGTCGCTGAGGTCCCAGCTCGTGGCGAGTTCAGGCACGTTTTGAGGTCGGCATTGATGTCGACGAGCGTGTCGCACATCGACTGGAAGACGACCTTTCCGACGAAGGTACGCGAGCGGTCGGGATCGAGAAGGTCGGGGGCGTTCTGCAGGCCTATGGTGAGGTCCTGGGCAAGGGCGGCCTGTGCACCTGCCATTGCGGCAAGGAGCGCAATGACGCTGACTGAAAGTTTCATGCGAGCTGTTCCTTTTATCGATTTTCGGAGGTTTTTTGCGTTTCTTGTTCAGTCGGAGAGAGGGATCTGTGTGTTGGGCCTGGCGGGCGCGATAAAGCTGCAGGCGCTCTTCAAGCTTTGCGGCGACCGGCGGTTCTGCTGCGGCCTTCTTCGGTCTGGCCTGGCGGATTTCTTAGTAGAAGTGGCAGGCTGTCTGGTGGCCGTTACCGACCACCCGAAGGTGAGACTCCTCGGTCAGGCAGCGGTCCCGCGCAAAGGGGCAGCGCGGGTGGAAGCTGCAGTCTGTGGGCACGTTGGCTGCATCCGGAAGGTCTCCTTCAACGGCGGATCGCTCATGGCATTCTGCGGGCGATGACACAGGCACTGCCGCCAGCAGGCTTTGCGTGTAGGGATGAAGCGGGGCGCCATACAGCGCTTCGACGGGGCCGATTTCGACGATCTGGCCCAGATACATCACCGCAACGCGATCGCTCATGTGCCGCACGACGACGAGGTCGTGGGCCACGATGATCAGCGTGAGGCCGAATTCGTGTTTCAGGGCTTCCAGCAGGTTGATGATCTGGGCCTGAACGGAAAAGTCGAGGGCTGATACCGGCTCATCGCTGATGATGAGCTTCGGATCTCCGGCGAGTGCTCTGGCAATGCCGATACGCTGGCGCTGTCCACCGGAGAACTCGTGCGGATAGAGATCTGCCTTATCGGGTCTGAGGCTGACCCGCGCCATCAGGTCGAGCACCTTTTCCAGGCGTGCCTTCCGGCTCAGATGTCCCTCGAGCCAGATCGGTTCGCCGATGATGTCGGCAACCGTTATGTGCGGGTTGAGCGAGGAGAAGGGATCCTGAAAGATCATCTGCGCCTTGCGGCGGAAAGCCTGTTTGGCCGAGCCTCTCAGCGTCGCAATGTTCTGATCTTCGAAGACCACACGCCCGTCGCTCAGCGCGATCAGATCCAGCAGCAGGCGCGACAGGGTGGACTTGCCGCAGCCGCTTTCGCCTACAATCGCGAAGGTTTCGCCGTGATGGATTTCGAGATTGACGTGATTGACCGCGTGAACCGCACGCGGCGCCTTCAGCATGTTGGTGCGGCTGAGGAAGGTTTTGCTCACGTCGTCGGCGCGGAGGATGACTTCGGTTGTCATGCGAGCACCTCCCCGCCGGATGTGGCGCTGGTCTCTTCAACGGGCGCGTACCAGCAGGCAACTGAATGCCCGCCGCCGAGATTCGTCATCGGGGGGCGTTCGGTGAAGCAGCTTGGAGAGGCGAAGGGACAGCGCGGGGCAAAGCGGCAGCCGAGGGGGAAATCGATGGGGACGGGAACGTTACCGTGAATGGTGGCAAAATGTCCCTCGCGCGCGCATGGTGGGCATCGCGCTGAACAGGCCGATCGTGTAGGGATGCTGCGGATCTTCAAAAATGGCGGCCGTCGTGCCTCTTTCGACGATGCGCCCGGCATACATCACCACAAGCCGGTCGGCGACTTCGGCCACCACGCGCAGGGCGTGGGTGATCATCACCACCGCAGTTCCTGTCTCGCGCTGCATCTCCTTCATCAGATCCAGGATCTGCGCCTGGATGGTGACGTCGAGCGCGGTCGTCGGCTCGTCTGCGATCAGAAGCTTGGGATTGTTGATGAGCGCCATCGCGATCATGATGCGCTGGCGCTGGCCGCCGGACATCTGGTGCGGATAGGCATGGTAGCGGCGTTCCGGTGCCGGCACGCCGACCCGGCGCAGAATCTCGATGACTTCCGCCTTCACCGCGTCGCGTCCAATCGGGCGATGACGCCGGATCGCCTCACCGATCTGATAACTGACCGTATAAGAGGGATTGAGCGAGGTCACCGGCTCCTGAAAGATCATCGCGATCTCGTTGCCGCGGATATCCTCACGCTTGTGTTCGGTGATGGAGAGCAGGTCCGTGCCGGAAACGACGATTTCGCCGGACATGCGCGGTGCCGACAGAAGCCCCATGATTGCGAGCGACGTCAGGCTCTTGCCGCACCTGCTTTCCCCCACAATGCAGAGCATCTCGCCGCGTCTGACCGTAAACGACACCTGGTCGACGAGATCGGGCATTTCGGGCCCTAAAAAACTGATGAACAGATCGCACAGCTCGAGCACGTGATCTTCTGGTCGGTTCAACATCATATTCCTGTAGTGGGAGCCTTCCGAATTTCATTAGGTGCAATAGGTATTCACAGAATTCATATTTATGGAATATTTTTGGTTATTGATTTCACATCATATGAGTCCTGAAGGGAGTATCTTCCGTTAAATTAGGCGAAAGAGAACAAATTAAGCGCATAAAGTCGAAGAAATGCGCAAGTTTGATTTGATAGTTTCTGAAAATAATATTTAATTTTTTAAAATATTGATTGGCGGTGACATACTCGCCCAGGATTCTGGCGGCAGAACGTGGGGCGCTAGCCAACCGGGCACGATTTGAGGCGGCCATCACGTGGAGGCCTCGCGGAGGTAGGTCCGCATAGTCGGAAACAGCATTTTTCAGAAAATGAATATCGTCCGGCCGTGGTATTCTCCGGTCGGGGTTTCATCGGTGTGTTGTGGCAGGTCGTGAGTGACCACGCCTCGCATTACCCTGAGACGGAAACATCTGTTGCGACGCGGAATTATTCTGCGCCGCATGGAGGGGATTGGGCTTTAACGTTTTTGATCGTGTCGAGAGGGCTCTACAGAACCTCGCCCCCGTCGATTACCAGTGTGAGGCCGGTGACGAAGCTGGAGCGTTTCGAGGTAGGAACAGGATTCCGTTGGCGATTTCGTCGACCGATGCCCAGCGTCCCATCGGGATCATCTCCGCGACGTATTTTTCAAGTTCTCCGCGCCCGCCCATCTGCGTCTCGAAGCTCGCGTTGAAGGGGGTATCGACGAAACTCGGGCAAAGGGTATTGAACCGAATGTTCTCGTGGGCGTAGTCGGCTGCCATCTGCTTCACCATGGCGATCGCTGCGTGCTTGGTCGCCGCGTAGCTGATCATGCCGCGGTCGTACTGGCAGCCGGAATTCGAGGCGGTGATGATGATCGAGCCATCGCCCTGCGCGCGCATCGGCGGGATTACGGCCCGAGAGAGAACGAAATGGGCGCGCACGTTCAGGGCCCAGGCCGCATCCATCTGCTCCGGGGTCACTTCATTCCAGCTTTCCGGCGATCTGGATATCGGCATGGCTGTGGGCGACGTCGATTCGACCGTGATCGGCGACGATCTGCTCCACAAGCGAGCCGATTGCCTCGTCGTCGCTGGCGTCCAGCGGGCGTGCGACCGCGCCGCCTCCGGCGGCCAGGATGTCAGCCGCGGTCGCTTCGGCGAGATCCTCGCGCAGATCGGTAACGACGAGGGAGGCACCTTCGCGCGCCATGGTCATGGCGCCGGCGCGCCTGATACCCGATCCCGCTCCCGTCACCAGGGCGACCCGATTCTTGAGCATGTTCTTCTCTCTATTCAGATTTTGGGCGTTTGGAGCCGCCGCGTTGCAGGATCACTTGCGCCACGATGAGGAGCATCAGCGAAGCCGCCATGACCATCGTGCCGATCGCATTGATTTCCGGTGTGACACCCTGGCGGATCGACGAGAAGACGTAGATCGGCAGCGTCGTCTGCGGTCCGGCGACGAAGAAGGCGATGATGAAATCGTCGAAACTGAAGGTGGAGCTGAGCAGGAAGCCCGCGAGGATCGCCGGGGTGATGAGCGGCAGCGTGATCTGGCGGAAGGTGCTCAGCGGACTGGCGCCGAGATCACTTGAAGCTTCGAGCAATGCGCGGTCGAGCGCCTCGAGTCGTCGGCGCACCAGGATGACGATCAGCGAGCCGTATCCCATCGAGAGCCGGAGGCCGATGAGACTTTCAAGCCACGGGTTCACGGTATTGAACACGGCACTGCGTTCGCGGAAGGAGAAGATCAGGACGACGGCCAGGGGCATCAGCAGGAGCGCGGCGTACCACACTCCTGCGGGTGTGAGCAGGGCCAATCTCGTCTGATTTTGCGTCATGGCCGTCTTTCCCGATTTCCTCAGGCCGACTTGAAGCGCGCCATCAGTTCCGCGTGGTTGGGATCGGTCAGGGTCGCGGCGGCGGCGAACTCAAGGACGCTCAGGCTTTCGGCGGCCAGGTAGAGGATCGGATCGTTGAGAAGATCCTCCGGCAGCAGCACATTCGTGCGGGCATCTGCCACCGGGTAGCCGTGGGCGAGGGCTTCGCGCGCATTGACCTCCGAGGTCAGCAGGAAGTCGATCAGCGCATAGGCTGCCTCGCGGTGCGGTGCGTCCCCTTGGGAACGGCGTGGTAGTCGGACCAGATCTCTCCGCCTTCCTCGCCGAGCGCGAAGCCGATTTCTGGCATGTCGGTGTGAAGCTGCTTGCCGTCGCCCGTCCAGCACATGGTGAGCCATGCATCTCCGTTTCGCATTGCCGGCTGGTAGTCGGAGGCGATGGCGAAGAGGTGCGGCTTGACGTCGATCAGAAGCTCCTCGGCCTTGGCCAGTTCTTCCGGCTTCACCGAGTTGAACGAGTAGCCGAAATAGACGAGCGCGTTACCGATCGTGGTCAGCTGGGGTAGTCGTGCACCATCGCCCGGCCGCTCCGCTGATCTCGCGCACCGTCGAAGAACGCCTTCCAGCTGTCGACCACGCCGTCGGTGTGGTCGGAATTGAAGGCGATCCCGGTCGTGCCCCAGTTCTTCGACACCGCGTAGACCGTGCCGTCGATAGTGCCTGCATCGGAGAAGCGGGCTTCGAAGGAGGCGGGGTCGTAATGCGGCAGCTTGGAGAGATCGAGCGGTTCGATAAGGCCCGCTTCGACATAGGTGGTGATGGTGTAGTTCGTCGGTACGAACACGTCCCAGCCCGAGCCACCGGCCTGAAGCTTTGCCAACATTTCCTCGTTGGAGCCGAAGACGTTGACTTGCGTGAAGGCGCCCATCGTCTCCTTGAATACCTCGAAGTTTTCCGGGTCGTGATAATTCGGCCAGGTCGCCAGGACCACGCGATCGCCGAGGTCCTGGGCTCATGCCTGCGCGCCGAGCAGGTCGCTCACGCGGCCGGGCATGGTGCCCGACAGAACCGCCATTGCCGTGCCTAGGCCGGTTACGCCCAGAAAGTGTCGGCGGGATACGGAGCCATTTTGAAAGTGCCGAAGTTCTTCCATGAACTTCTCGCGAGAAATCGGATTTCCATTGTCGCTCATACCAGTGTTCCCGTGTTTGGAAGGAGGTCAGTTATGGGAGCCCAGTACGAGACCTGAACCGGGAGCCCAGATCACGTTGAGGCGGGACCCCACCTCGTGACCACGCGCGGCTCTTTCGGCCTGTCGTGGCACGAGGACCTGCAAAGGGGCCCCAGGCTTTCGGAACGCAGCAGGTATTCGATGTGGTCGCCCAGGAAAGTGCGATGGGTGACTTCAGCAAGGATGGCGGCATTCCCCTCGGCGACCGGATCTGTTGGTGCCGCCAAGGAGAGCACTTCCGGCCGGACCGCGACTTCCACAGCACCTAGCCGGCCGGTTTCATCGCCGTCGCGGACCAGGACCGTCTGGCCACCGGGCAGGGCGACCTTGGCCAGTCCGTCGGCGCGCGATGCGATTTCGCCGGAGAAGATGTTCGCCCGGCCGACGAAATCGGCGACATAACGGTTTGCGGGCCGGTCGTAGAGTTCCTGCGGCGTGCCAACCTGTGCGATGCGACCCTTGCCCATGATGTAGATCCGGTCCGACATGGAGAGCGCCTCTTCCTGGTCATGGGTGACCAGAACGAAGGTGATGCCGAGGCTGCGCTGGAGGTCCAGCAGCTCGCGTTGCATTTCGGCTCTCAGCTTGGCATCGAGCGCGGCCATTAGCTCATCCAGCAGCAGGACCTTCGGCTCGTTGATGATCGCGCGCACCAGCGCGACGCGCTGTTGCTGCCCGCCCGAAAACTCCCAGACCCGTCGACCCCCAACTTGTCGAGCCGGACCGTCTCCAGCGCCTTGCTGACCTTAGCGTCAATGTCGGCGCGTGCCATGCGCGGGCGCTGTTGCCGCAATCCGTAGCCGACATTTTCCGCCACGCTCAGATGCGGAAACAGGGCGTAGTGCTGGAACACCATGTTGACCGGACGGCGATACGGCGGCACCGCACTCATTTCGCGGCCGTTGATCAGAATTTATCCGTCCGTGGGTTCCTCAAAGCCCGCGAGCATGCGCAGCGCTGTTGTCTTGCCGCAGCCCGACGGGCCCAGGAAGGACAGGAACTCTCCGCGCCGGATCCTGAAGCTGATACTGTCCGCGGCGAGGACGTCGCCATAGCGCTTCGTCGTGGCGATGAACTCGGCGACCGCCTCGTTCGAGCGCACCTTTTGCGAGCGCATTTCGTGTGTGTGAGCGATCTCTTTCCACCGCACTGTCCCCTCATGCGGCATGCGCCGTTTGTTGTCCCGGCTGCATGCGGACCGACAGGGTCGGTCTATTACGTCATGGAGAGAAAAATTAGGAATTAACCGAAACGTTGTATATACCACAAAATGAATAGTGCCAGTGTAGGAGGGGCCATTGGGGTGGATTGAAGAAAGTGCCAAGGTTGTCGATGCGCTGGGAACGGAGGACTTTGCCAAGATCCTCACCGATGCGCTCCGCATGGTCGTTCCGTTCGAGTATACCGTCGTTTTTGCGTACTATCTCGAGTTGAAACCGCTTGATCTTTATGATGATTTCTCGAAGGTCAAACGCCGGGTGATGATCGATGACTACCATGAGAGGCCTTATCTGCTCGACCCCCTCTATCTGCATTCAACGCCCCTTGTGGGGCCCCGTCTGACCCGTCTGCGGGAGCTGGCGCCGGACCGCTTCTATCAGAGCGAATATTTTCGAAATTACTATGTTCAGACCGGTCTGGCGGAGGAAATCGGCTTCATGGTGGAAGTTGGCGACGACGTGACCGTGGTCGTCTCCGCCATGCGGCCATGCGGGAGCACAAGGTCTTTTCCGTTCGGGAGTTTCGCTTCGCGACCTGAAAGAGCTCTTCCCTTTCGTCGATGCGTGCGCCCGTCGGCACTGGAAGGGTTTGATCTCGAAATTCGCGGACCGACCTGCTGCTGAAGGTCCGCGTCTTGCGCTTCTCATCGAGAAGGCCTTTCGAAGCGTCGGGAAAAACCTTCTCACTCCCCGCGAAGCCGAAGTCGTCAAATATGCGCTCAAGGGCCATTCCGCGGAGGCTACGGGCAAATGTCTTTGGATATCGCCGGGTACCGTCCGCATTCATCGACGCAATATCTATGCGAAACTGCAGATCAGATCGCAGGGCGAGCTTTTCTCTCTTTTCATCTCGACACTTGCGAAACTGAGCTGAAAGGGATGACACAAGCATGTCGGGAACGGGAGGCTGGCATCTGTAGAGTTTGAACGGATGCGCGACCTGAGAACCGAAGGCTTCCGAAAAACTTCGGGGCATTCAAGGCGCCTAAAGTAGATTCCGTCAAACTCATGCCGACCTAGCCTCTGCGATCTTCTGCCGAGGCATGAATGTGTTTCGATGATTTGATCTCTTTAATGAAATATCGAGAGGCGCAAAAAATTACGCCAGTAAGGTTAAGAAGTTTGCAGATCCGGCCCAGGTGTATTTCGGTTCCGCAAAATCGGTTCTTGTAGGCCTGCATGCCGGTTCCAAAGCTGAATTTCCTGAACCCGTTTTGGCGGGCCCAGGTGATGACATCGGACGTCAAGATCATCCCGGGCGAGAGGCGGTGCCATGCTTCGTCGCCAATCGAAATAAGGACACCATTGATCACGCCATGACCAATAAGCGCAAAATAGGCCGCAACGATTTCGTCTTCTGTTTTCAGGCCGAAGCCCTTAATTTCCACGCCGTCGCGCCTACTTGATGCAAGGTCCCGATAGAAATCAATGAACCCCGACCGTTCATCCAGGGAATTGCTCCGGCCGAGCTGCTCAAAACGTAAATGACGCTGCTCATGGATTGTGTTGACCAAATCAACGCACTGCTCGGAACCATCAACAGGGCAAAACTCCACCCCTAGTTGCCGTAGCTTTTTGTCCTTGGACCGTAGCTTCTTGAACTCGCACGTGTGCGGGGGCGCCCCTTCATTCCTCTCTGGCAGATCAAGGCATAAAACCCGTTCACCCTCATTCGCCAACGAATAGAGCGGATTCTGATGCTGACCAACTTCGGGCACGATCTTTCGCAGGTCGAAGACATCCACGCTGGACAATCCATCCATGAAAGCTGACCACGCGGACGCGAACTGCTCCGGCGATGGGAAAAGCTCGGCGGAGAAAAAGGGGGAAGCCAGGTCCGCGAGGCCAAAATCGGGAAAGGACAAGACCCTGAATGGGCCCCGCCAATACCGGACATGGGGGACAAGCATAACAACCGCGCCTGAAATGCTGTCC
>NZ_JASJAV010000030.1 GCF_030066895.1 Breoghania sp.
CAGTTACATAAAGAAATATTATAAATAAAACCATAAATTTATTAACTATTATTACACTTACTACCAAGAATAGTAAAGACGCATTAATAGCGAACCATCTATATAGACGCCCGGACCAAGGGCTCATCGGCTCTACGGTGCCATCAACAACACTGTCATTCTTTTTGTATTCTAGAAGAATTATAATCGGTTCAGTATATAATTTTTTTTAACTTGTCGTGATAATACGAAAAAATCGAAATGCCAATTGCAGTTCAAATTTAGAATTACTATGATCAATACTTCTTAATATTTTAATAATTTTACATCTCTGCGCCCGCCGTTTCCCCTTCCCAGATATCGTCAACCCCAAGCATACTCCGTTGAATACCAATCCAGCCAAGGCAAATTCTTGGATAAGATCCAGAAAAACAATGAGCAATGGAGCACCTTTCGTTCAATCGCAACGAATATTTCCCTTACGGCATCACCATGAATATAAATCAAATAGGGAATTTTTCACTCTTTAAAACTTTGTCTGGCAACGCTAACCCTTCTCTTAGACCAATGCAGTTCTCTCCCAGCGTGCCACCGTCCCGTCAAGGTGCTATCACTTAGTTGAGCGGGCCTTATCCCACCTTGCGCCAGATATCGTTGGCGCAGGCGAGCTGGATGCGGTTGCGGCCGTTGGACTTGGCCAGATAGAGCGCTTCGTCGCCGCGTTGCAGGATCTCGCTCTGCGAGCGCCCGTTTTCGGGATAGACCGCAACGCCCGCGCTGATCGTCACCGAGAAGGCGTTGCCGTCATTGTCGACGAAGGGCATGCGGGCCACCGCCTCGCGCAGGCGTTCGACGACCGTCAACCCGGTTTCGCACCCCTCATCCGGCAGGCAGACGACGAATTCCTCGCCGCCCAGGCGAGCGGAGAAATCGCCCGCACGCAGACAGTTGCGGATCGTATCGGAGATAGCCACCAGCACCTGATCGCCGACCGCATGGCCGTAGCTGTCATGACCTTCTTGAAATGGTCGACATCGACCATGACGACCGCCATCTCGCGCTGCGCCGCCTCCGCCTGTTTCAGGTGGAGGTCGAACCGCGGATCGAAGCTGCGCCGGTTCAGCATGCCGGTCAGAGGATCGCGCTCGGTGAGCGAGGACAGGTGCGCGTGGGTCTGCTCGATATTGGCCGCCATTTCGTTAAAGGCGTTGGCGAGCGCGCCGATCTCGTCGGTCCGCTTCACGCCGGTACGGGCGGAATAGTCGCCGCGGCGAAACTCGGTGATCGAGCCCACGATGTCGTTGACAGGATCGACCACGTAACGGGCAAGGCGCAGGTTCACATACATGATGAACAGGATCACCATCAGCCCGATGGCGACCGTCAGCCCGTAGATGCGCTGGCTGGAGAGGCGCCCCGCCGTCAGCCGGGCATTCACGTCGTCCGTGACTGCGGAGATCATGTCCTCGATGCGCGCACTGAGAACGGCGACATCCGTATCGAAGGTCTCGGCGGTGCGGGCGCCCCCGGGGACGGCTTCTATCGGATCAAGGCGCAGGGAAAGGTTGCGGAAGCCGGTATCGGGCGATGCGTCGTCAGATGCGTCAGCCACCCTCGTTCGACAGGAGGCATCGGCAAGGGCGCGGGCCTGATCGCGGACGTCCAGCCATCGGGCATAGACCCGATATGTCTGTTCCTGCACCGAGGGCCATTCGCCGACCGCCCTTCCTTCGGACGACAGCAAAACTGCTCTGGACCTTGTCGAAGGACTCTTCCAGTTCATTGCGCGCCTTTTCCGGATCGTCACGGTGTTCCGACAGGAACCACATCTGGACGATGAGAGCGGAATGCAGCACCGCCACCTGAAGATCGCGCATGGCGTTGGTGGCGTGCACGTAATAGGGCACCTTGGCAACGTCCCGGCTGAGCGGGAGATAGCCCCACAGCGAATTCGACAGGAAGACGACGAGCAGCGGCACCACCACGGCGGCACCTGCAATAGCAAAGCTGCGTCTCAGTTTTCCTGCAGTCATCTTGCGGTACTACCCCTTGGATCCCAGCCTGCGGACTCGATATGACCACTTGGGGGCCAATAAGGCCTTGCCTCTCTAAAGGCGCTTGAAATGGAATGATAAAATTGAACATACCACGTACATGATCCGTCCATTTTCCGCACAAAGCCGCGATGAACCCCGGCTCCTTGCGATTTCTACGGGGTCCAATTTCTTAACCCTGTCCCCAACTGTCCGCAGACCGCTTCGGCAGGTTGGCTCTTGTTATTGCCTGCGGGCGGGATTACCTCCCAATCCATGACCAAGACCCAGACGCCCCCGCGCGCGCTCAAGCGCCCCGCCGCCGCCGCCCATCACGGCATCACCAAAACCGATGACTACGCCTGGCTGAGCGCCGACAACTGGCAGGAGGTGATGCGGGATCCTTCCGTTCTGGACGCGGATATTCGCGCCTATCTGGAGGCCGAGAACGCCCACACGGATGCGGCGATGGCCGATACCGAGGCCTTGCAGAAGACGCTCTTCGAAGAGCTGAAGGGACACATCAAGCAGGACGATTCTTCCGTCCCCGCCCCCGACGGCCCCTATGCCTACGCGACGCGCTACGAGACCGGCGCGCAGCACCCCAAGATCGTGCGCACCCCGCGCGAGGGTGGCGAGGAGACCGTATTGCTCGACGCCAATGCGCTGGCCGAGGGTAAGGCCTATTTCCGGCTGGCCGATGCCGACCATTCCACCGATCACAAGCTCGTCGCCTGGTCGTGCGACGAGGCAGGCTCCGAATTCTTCACACTCAGGATCCGCGACGCGGAGACGGGCGAGAATCTTGCCGACGAAATCCCGGAGACGAGCGGCAGATCGGTCTGGGCCAATGACGGCAAGACGCTGTTCTACGTCTGGCTCGATGCCAACCACCGTCCGTGCAAGGTCTTCCGTCACACGGTCGGCACACCGCGCGAGGACGACGTCTGCATCTACGAGGAGAAGGATCCCGGCTTCTTCGTCGGCGTCGGCAAGACCCAGTCGGGGCGCTACATTGCCATCGACATCCACGATCACGAGACCGCCGAAGTCCGGCTGATCGACGCCGATCAGCCGACCGGCGCACCGAAGCTCGTCGCCCCGCGCAAGACGGGCGAGGAATACGACATCGACCATCGCGACGACACGCTTTACATCCTCACCAACGCCGACGAGGCGGAGGATTTCAAGATCGTCACCGCGCCGATCGCAGCGCCGGGACGCGAGAACTGGTCGGATCTCGTTCCCCACAAACCCAGGCGGCTGATCCTGTCGCTGACTGTCTACCAGAACCACATGATACGGCTGGAGCAGGAGAATTCGCTGCCGCGCATCGTCATCCGCCGCCTTGCGGACGGCGTCGAGCACGCGATCGCCTTCGACGAGGAAGCCTATTCGCTGGGAGCCAGCGGCGGCTACGAGTTCGACACTGCCACCATGCGCTTCTCCTATTCCTCGATGACGACGCCGACGCGGGTCTACGACTACGACATGGACACGCTCGAGCGCACCTTGCGCAAGGAACAGGAAGTGCCCTCTGGCCACGATCCGGACGCCTATGTTACCCGCCGGGTGATGGCGACGGCGCAGGACGGCGAGACGGTACCGGTCACCCTGCTCTATGCCAAGGACACGCCACTCGACGGCTCCGCGCCGTGCCTGCTCTACGGCTACGGGTCCTACGGCATTTCCATTCCGGCGAGCTTTTCCACCAACGTGCTGTCGCTGGTCGATCACGGCTTCGTCTATGCGGTGGCGCATATTCGCGGCGGCAAGGACAAGGGCTTTGCCTGGTACGCCAACGGACGGCGCGAGCACAAACTCAACACCTTCACCGACTTCATCGCCGCCGGCGAGCATCTGGCGAAGGAGAAGTTCACCTCACGCGGCAAGATCATCGCGCATGGAGGATCGGCCGGCGGCATGCTGATGGGCGTCGTCGCCAACCGGGCGCCGGATCTGTTTTCCGGCATCATCGCGGAGGTGCCCTTCGTCGACGTACTGACCACCATGCTCGACGACACGCTGCCGCTGACGCCGCCGGAATGGCCGGAATGGGGCAACCCGATCGCGGACAAGGCAGCCTATGAGTACATCGCCGCCTATTCGCCGATCGACAACGTCACGAGCCAGGCCTATCCGGCGATCCTGGCGGTCGGCGGGCTCACAGATCCGCGCGTGACCTATTGGGAACCGGCCAAGTGGGTTGCGAAGCTGCGCGAAAAGAAGACCGACGACAATCCGGTCCTCTTGAAGACCAACATGGATGCGGGCCATGGCGGCGCATCGAGCCGCTTCGACCGGCTGAAGGAAGTCGCCTTCAACTGGGCCTTCGCTCTGAAGATTGCGGGCAAGGCCTGAGGAAACGGACGACGGAGGTGTGACGAATGTCTCGCTTCCAGTTCCCTCACTCCGGACTGAGCCTGCCGCTCGAAGCTACGTGGCTTCCGCACAATCCATCCGTCGTCATCCCCCGGCGAAGTCCGGGAGATCCATCATCCTCAGCATATGCCGCTGTCTGCTGAATTACCCGGACGAAGCAGGGCAATGACGGTGGAGAGTGTCGGCCGTAACGGGGGCTAACCGCGCCCCTGTCGGCGCCTCACGGCATCGGCACGGAGCCGACTTCACGGGGCACGTTGTAGCCGCGCTGCACCGCGGGGTGGGCGGCGACCGTCTCGTACCAGCGTTTCACATACGGGAACTCGTTCATGTCGATGTTCTGCCACTCGAAACGCGAGGCCCACGGCCAGATCGCCATGTCGGCGACGGAATAGTCCCCGGCCACGTATTCGTGCTGCGAAAGCTGGTGGTCGAGCACGCCGTAAAGACGCGTGGTCTCCTTGCCGAAACGCTCTTCCGCATAATCCGACTTGCCCGGATTGAAGTGCAAGAAATGGTGCGTCTGGCCGAGCATCGGGCCGAACCCGCCCATCTGCCACATCACCCATTCCACGACACTCCACTTGACCGCCTCGTCACAGGGCATGAACCGGCCCGTCTTGCGCGCCAGATACATCAGGATCGCGCCCGACTCCATCAAGGACATGCCGGTTTCCCGATCCACGATGGCCGGGATCTTGGCGTTGGGCGACACTTTCAGGAAATGCGGCTGGAACTGTTCGCCCTTCAAGATGTCGACGGCGAAAGCCTCGTATTCGAGGCCGCATTCTTCCAGCATGATAGAGACCTTGCGCCCGTTGGGTGTGATCCAGGTATACAGATCGATCACGAGATTACTCCCCCCTGTCAGCGCCGAAGTCGAGCTCAGCCCTTGGACTTTTCGTATTCGGCGACCGTCTGGGCGGCTTCCTTGAAAGCAGTGTTGGCGGCAGGAACGCCGCAATAAATGGCACTCTGCATGAGGATTTCCTTGATGTCCTCCGGCTCCAGCTCGCCTTCGAAGAGAGTTGTGCGCACATGCATGACGAATTCTTCCCAGCGTCCCAGCGACCATCATCGTCAGCACCAGGAGCCATCGCGTCTTGTGATCGAACCGTTTTCGCGTCCAGATCTCACCCCAGGCATAGCGGGTAATGAGATCTTGGAAATCCGACGAAAAATCCGTTTTACTGGCCTCAGCCCGGTCCACATGGGTATCGCCCAGCACCGTGCACCGCGTCTTCATCCCCAGATCATGCTGCTCGCCTTCGTCCATGGACACATTCCTCCTTGTTGATCTTACGGATGAAAAGGTGGAGCGGCACCCTGACGCCAGCGGCGGCTGCGGTCAACCGGCAAGCGATGCCTCACGAAGTCGCCCCCACGCTCCGATCACGAAAATGTTGGCTTCTCCCCTCGCGTTCTCAAGCGCGTGTGAGTTCGGCACAAGTGATTGTCGCAAATGAGAAAAAATCGAGCGCACGGCAAACATTCCCGCATTGGTGCGCTGGCGGTGAACGGTCCGTCCAATGGACGCTGCCCGGCCTCTCTTCCTAGATGCATCGCGCCGCAACATGTGCGCGCCGGATCGAGGATGCGCCATGACGAAACGCAGCAATCTGCCCAAGCCTGCCAAACCACCTGAAGGAGTTATCATGGTCCGCCTTGCCGCCCGCGCCATTACCGGTATTGCCACCGCCGGTCTTGCAGCCAGCCTCATCGTCAGTCTGGCCGCCGCCGAGCCTGTCGCCTACACGGTCGACAAGAGCCACAGCTCGATCTTCTTCTCCGTCCAGCATCTCGGCTTCTCCACCATTCACGGTCACTTCTCCGACTACGACGCCGACATCGTGCTAGATGAAGACAACCTGGCCAACTCCAAGGCCAAGATCACCATCAACATGGGAAGCCTCGACACCTTCTGTGATCCGCGCACCGAGCACCTGAAGACGGCCGACTTCTTCGATGTCGAGAAGTTCCCGAAGGCGACCTTCGTCTCCAAGACCTTCAAGAAAACCGGCGACGACACCGTCGCGGTGACCGGCGATCTGACGCTGCACGGCAAGACCAAGGAAGTCACGCTCGACTTCACCGTGAAGAAGGTCGGCCAGAACCCGATGGCCAAGGTCAAGGCGATCGGCCTGGTGGGCACGACGACGCTGCTGCGCATCGACATGGAACTGGATCAGAAGCAGTAAGTGTCGACCTGACACGCCTGCTTGCGCCGGGCTGAGCGCCCTCCCCGCGTACGACGTGCCGCTTGCCCGGCCCGTCGTCCCGGCCCGGCGAACTTCCCAAGAGGTTTCGCGATGCTTCGCAATACCCCCAACGGCTACGGTCTCATCTCCATCGTCTTTCACTGGGCGATGGTCCTGCTGATCCTGGCGCTCTTCGGCCTCGGCCTTTACATGACGGGCCTGCCGCAGACCGAGTCCGGCACTTTCGCGCTCTACCAGTTGCACAAGTCGCTGGGCTTCACCGTTCTGGCGCTCGTCGCGGTGCGGCTGTTGTGGCGTCTGGCCAACCCGGTCCCGCGCCTGCTCGACGTGATGCCCGGATGGGAGCGTGCAGGCGCCCATGCCGGACATTTAGCGCTCTATTTCCTGATATTCGCGATCCCGCTTTCCGGCTGGCTGATGGTGTCGGCCTCGCCCTGGGGGATCCCGACGGTGCTCTACGGCGTGCTGCACGTGCCGCATCTGCCGGTGCCCGCAGCGCTTGGCGACAAGGCGGCTGCGGAAGGAACCTTGAAGGGCGTGCACGAAATTCTCGCCTGGGCGGTGATTGCTCTGGCCGCCTTCTATGCCGCTGCCGCATTCAAGCACCATCTAATCTCTCGCGACGATACGCTGCGCCGCATGATTTCCACGCGCCCAGCGCGCACCTAACATCGCGCGCCTGAGATATCGCGCACCTCAAGACCTTCCGGAGTGATCCCGATGAACAAACTGATCGCGGCCGTCGCCGCGCTTGCCGCTCTCGCCGTCCCGGCCCTTTCGGCCACGGCTTTCACCGCCACCGCGGCCAATGCCGCTGACGCCACTGAATGGACGGTCGACCACGATGTCTCCAAGCTCATCTTCAAGGTGCGCCAGGGCAAGAAGGTGATTACCGGCTAGTTCGGCAAATGATGGGATGCCGCGATCAACATGGATCCCGCCGCCCCCGAAACCGCCACCATCAAGGTAACGATCGATACGGGCAGCGTGGCCACCGACGACGGCCAGATGGGTCAGACGCTCACGGGCTATGCGTGGCTCAACTCCGGGTCCTTCCCGACGGCCACGTTCACCTCCGATGAGATCGTCTCCACCGGCGAGGGTACGTACGACGCCTTGGGCACGCTCACCATCAAGGACATCGCCATGCCGATGACCCTGCCCTTCACGCTCAAGGTCGACGGCGACACCGCGAAAGCCCAGGGCGGCAGCACACTGGAACGCCAGGACTACAAGATCGGTTCTGACGTCGACGAAGAGACGCTCGACGGAACGGTCAAGGTCGCGTTCGATCTGGTGGCGAAGAAGAGCTGAGGCAGCTGGACTGCGTTCACTCCCAGCCGTCATTGCCCGGCGCAGTCCGGGCAATCCAGCAGCCAACGGCATATGCGGAGAGTGTTGGATCCCCCGTACTTCGCCGGGGGATGACGACGGGTGTGTTAGCGGATGAAAGGCCCGGCCCTCACAACGACCCGGCCGCATCTGGCGTCGTCGCCTCAGTGGCTCAGCACAAGTCAGTCAGCACAAACCGGACTGGCGCAGGATGTTGTAGGCCTGGATGATCTGGCGCAACTGCTCTTCGGTGGAGCGGTCACCGCCGTTGGCGTCCGGGTGGAGCTGCTTCACCAGTTCCTTGTAACGCGCCTTGATGGCGGTGGAATCCGCCCTCTCGTCGAGATTGAGCTTGTTCAGCGAGCGCTTTTCGAGCGCCTTGATCTTGCGCCGACGCGGCGGCTCGCGGTGGGCCTTGGCTTCCCCGTCGAAAAACTGAAACGGATCCTGAGCATCCGCATTCCAGGTGCGGCGGAAGGGCTTGTGCTCGTCTGGGCCCTTGTTGGTGCCCATCTTCCAGGTCGGACGATGGCCGGTTAGGGCGTCCTTCTGATAGGCGCGCACCTGGGTGTCGTCCATGCCTTCGAAATAGTTGTAGCTCTTGTTGTAGAGGCGCACGTGATCGATGCAGAAGTGCAGGTATTTGCCTTCCGCGCCACGTCCACACGGAGCCTTGTGGGTGCCGGGACGCGTACACCCTTCCCACTGACAGCGCGGCACATCATCGGCGCGCGCACGCTCCTTGTCCGGCTTGATCCGGATGCTGTCGAAGATCTTTGAATCGAGTTTCATCGCGTCCAAGTATGATCCCGTGACACAGGGCCGACAACCATGGCACCCGCGCGATCGAAGGCTATATAGGAACGGTTCGCCCCGAATCCACACGCGCCGACGCAGGCAATCGAGGCAGGCTAGTCAGACAGGGTTACCAACGGATCAACCATGACAACCAAGGCGACAATCGAGGAAAAACTCACCAGGGCTTTTTCCCCCACATCTCTCACCGTCATCGACATTTCGGATCGTCATGCCGGACATGCGGGCTGGAAAGAAGGAGGAGAAACACATTTCAGAGCTGAGGTGGTGTCGCAAGCCTTTGCCGGCAAGTCCCGGATTGAAACCCACCGGATGGTCAACGAAGCGTTGGCCGAGGAGCTCAATAATGGCGTTCACGCCCTCATGATCAAGGCCCGAGCCGAGTAGCGCGCATCTTTTTTGTCCGCGGTGCAAAAACCGGGGAGAAACCAGGGCGGATGGCTACCCCTCCGGGCCCCATTTCTCTCGTTCGTCATCCCCCGGCTTCGTCCGGGAGATCCAGCACTCTGCGGGCGTGACGCTGCCCGCCGAATTGCCCGAACTTCGCCGGGCAATGACGGTGGAGAGATTGGCCGGGACGGACAACGTCCCACGGCAGGCAGCCTCCCGCCTACTCCCCCGTCTTCGCCACGTTGGCCAGCGGCAACAGCTTGAGCCGGATGATGCGGTTCTTCTCCTTGTGCAGCACCGTGAAGCGAAAGCCGTAGAAGGTGAAGGCCTGACGCTCCTCCGGGATCATGCGTGCCTCGTGGATGACGAGGCCCGCAATCGTCGTGGCCTCCTCGTCCGGCAACTCCCAGTCGAACGCGCGATTGAGGTCGCGAATTGGGACGGCCCCATCCACCACGACCGATCCGTCGTGCTGCGGGCGCACGCCCTGGACGACCACGTCGTGCTCGTCGGAAATGTCGCCGACGATCTCCTCCAGAATGTCTTCCAGCGTCATCAGCCCCATCACCTCGCCGTACTCGTCGACTACGATGGCGAAATGGAACTTGCGCTTCAGGAAAGCATTGAGCTGGTCCTGCAGCGTGGTCGTGTTGGGCACGAACCACGGCGGGGTGGAGATCTGCTTCATGTCCACCTGCGAGAGATCGCCGTCCACCTCGCGCACCGCGCGCAGAACGTCCTTGGCGTGGACGATGCCGATGATGTTGTCCGGGCTCTCGCGCCACAGCGGCAGGCGGGTATAGGGGCTCGCCAGAACCTGATCGACCAGTTCGGCAGAACTGTCGTCGGCGTTCAGCGTCTGCATGTTGGTGCGGTGGATCATGACGTCGGAGACTTCCAGATCCGCCAGATCCAGCAGACCGCCCAACCGGTCGCGATCCGCCTTGACGAGACCGCCCTCCAGATGCTGCAGGTCGACCGCGCCGCGCAGCTCGTCGCGCGCCGACAGCACGTCCGCGCCCTCCTCCACCGACACGCCGAACATGCTGAGAAGCTTGCGCACGAAGATCTCGATGGCCGCAATGGGCGGACCGAACACCGCCACGCAGAACCGCACCATCGGCGAGACAGCAAGCGCGAAACGGTCAGGCTCGCCGATCGCCCAGGTCTTCGGCAGAACTTCGGAGAAGATCAGCACCAGAAGCGTCATCACCAGCGTCGCGTAGGCGACGCCGCCGTCGCCGATCGACAGGAACAGCGACGTGGCCAGCGAGGAGGCCAGGATGTTGACGAGGTTGTTGCCGAGCAGCAGCGCGCCGATCAGCCGCTCGCGCGAGAAGATCAGCTTGGCGACGATGCCCGCACGCTTATCCCCCGACTTCTCCATCTGGTGGATGCGTGCCCGCGAGACGGCGGTGAGCGCTGTCTCCGAGCCGGAGAAGAACGCGGAGAACACCAGAAGCACCAGAATCGCGACAACGGTTATCCAGAACTCGCTGCCGAGCCCCGGGATCACGTCCAGCACGCCGTCCAACCTGTCAAGCATCACGCTTTGTCGCCGCTTCGCTCAAGAAATCCTTCCACCGCATCCCGGTCCACGTCCTTTTCGATGAAGGATCGACCGATGCCGCGTGTGAGGATAAACGTGAGCGCGCCGCGCGAAACCTTCTTGTCCTGCGCAATATAGCGCATCAATTCGGGAATCCCGGGCAGTTGACCCGGGATGTCCGACATATGGGTGGGCAGGCCGACCTTTGCCAGATGTTGCTCCACACGTTCCGCATCGGCTTCAGAGCACAGGCCTTGTTCGGCGGAGAAACGGTGCGCCAGTACCGTGCCGATGGCAACTCCCTCGCCGTGCACCAGCAGCGCGCCGTCATAGCCCACGCCGCGCTCCAGCGCATGACCGAAGGTGTGACCGAGATTGAGAAGGGCGCGTACCCCGTCTTCGCGCTCGTCCATCGCCACCACACGGGCCTTGGCCTCGCACGAATGGGCAACGGCCTTGATGCGCGCCGGGCCGCCTTCGAAAATGCCCGACCAGTTTTCCTCCAGCCAGGCGAAGAAGTCAGGATCGTCGAGCAGCCCGTATTTGGCGATCTCAGCATATCCGGCGCGGAAATCGCGCGGGGTAAGCGTGTCGAGCACCTTGGTATCGGCCAGCACCAAGGCGGGTTGGTTGAAGATGCCGATCAGGTTCTTGCCGTGGCGGGTGTTGATGCTGGTCTTGCCGCCAACAGAGCTGTCAACCTGGGCCAGCAGCGTGGTGGGCACCTGCACGAAGGGCATGCCACGGCGCACGACACCGGCCACGAAGCCCGCCAGATCGCCGATCACGCCACCGCCGAGCGCGGCCACCACATCACCGCGCTCAAAGCGGGCGGCAAGCAGCCGGTCGCACAGATCCTGAAAGACGGGAAACGACTTGGAGCCCTCGCCCGGCTTGACGGTGAAGGTCTCGTGCTCGAGGCCCACCGCCTCCAGCGAGGCCTCGAAGGCGGGCAGATGGTGTTTCGCCACCGTCTCGTCGATGACGATGGCGACGCGGGAGCCGGGGAAGAGCGCGGCGATGCGCGCGCCCGATTCCGCGATCAGACCGTCGCCAATGACGATGTCATAGCTGCGCTCACCAAGATCGACGCGCACGGTCCGGCATGTCTGCGTATCGATCACGCCGTCTGCTGCAATCGAACCTTCGCTCATGGCGCCACCTTGTTGCTGATTAGCGATCATCGTTTTCGCGCAGATGCGCATTCATCGCCACCACGACCTCGCTCACGACCTGTTCGTGCGGAACATTGCGCGAATCGACGGAGATATCGACTTCGGCATAAACCGGCTCGCGCTGCTCCATAAGACGACGCAGGACGCCTGCGGGATCCGGGTTTTGCAGAAGCGGACGGTTCGTGCGGCGGCTGACGCGGTCAAACAGCGTATCGAAATCGGCCCGCAGCCATACCGAGACGCCCGATTGCGCGATGAGGCGCCGGGTATCAGCGTTCATGTAAGCGCCGCCGCCGGTCGCCAGCACCTGCGGCCCCTGACCGAGCAAACGCGCGATCACGCGGTGTTCTCCGGCGCGGAAATAGCTCTCGCCTTGGCGGTGGAAGATCTCCTCCACGGTCATGTTGGCGGCCTGCTCAATCTCGGTGTCGGCATCGACGAAAGGCAGTTTCAGCCGGGCGGCGAGCTGTCGGCCGACGCTGGACTTGCCGCCCCCCATCATGCCGACGAGCACGATCGTGCGCTCGCCCAACCGGGCGCGCAGATCCTGCGCAGCGGCCATCTCCGCGTGCCCGTCGCCCGCGGATTTCGCCTCTTTGGACTTGCGATCGTTTGTTTCCGGCTCTGCCACGCTCACGTGGCGACCCTCCTTGTCAGTCACCGCTTCGATACCCTTGCGCTGCATTCTCCCGCCACCTCCCAGGGAGAACGTCCTAGCTTTGAGCCTACGGCGTGGCGCTCTGTCAAGCGTCGCGGGGCGCCATACGCATCGCAGGCGTGCGCAGGCTGATTTGTCACGCGGACTTGTCACAACGGGCGACTCGTCGGAAAAAAGGACATACGCCGTATCCGGTGATGCAGGGAGGATCGCCGAATTGGGGCGCGTCCGACATCCCGGCAAGCCGAGACACCGACTTGACCAACCTTGCCGGGACCGGCATGACCGGTGATACATGCCGACACTGACACGCTACATTTTCGTTCTTCTCGTCCTTGGCGGGCTCGGCTACGCCGCCGTGTGGGCGCTCGCCAACAAGGTCGAGCCAACACCTCACGAGATCACCATTCGGCTGCCTTCTGACAAGATCGACCAGGCGGACCATTGACGCGCATGGCCCCGTCTTGCGGCGGGATTGCATATTGCCTTGAGGACCATTGCCTGAAATGAGCGCCTCTCATCTGATCGAGACCTTTCTGGAAATGCTGGCCGTAGAGCGCGGGGCGGCACTCAACACGCTGGAAAGCTACCGGCGCGATCTCGACGATTATTCGGAATTCCTGATTTCCCGCGGCACGGATGCGAAAAAGGCGCTGAGCGAGGACATCTCCGCCTATCTCTCCGATCTCACCGGACGCGGTTTCGCCACCACCACGCAGGCCCGACGGCTGTCGGCGCTTCGCCAATTCTACAAGTTTCTCTACGCGGAAAACATGCGAGGCGACGATCCAACCGGGCCGATCGCCGCGCCGAAATCGCGTAAGAGCCTGCCCGGCACGCTCAGCGAGGCGGAGGTCGACCGGCTGATCGAGGCGGCCCGCTTCAACGCGTCGATCAGCGGCCAGAGCACCGCGCGCGAATTGCGCGCCCACCGGCTCTACACGATGCTGGAGCTTTTCTACGCTACGGGCCTGCGCGTTTCCGAACTGGTCAACCTACCGATCGGGGCGACGCGCTCGGGCGCGAAGATGATCATCGTGCGCGGCAAGGGCGGGCGCGAACGCATGGTGCCGCTGTCAGAGCGCGCCAGCGCGGCAATGCGCGAATACACGACACTGAGGAATGCGGCGGGCGCCTATTCGGGCAGCCCGTGGCTTTTTCCCTCCTTCGGCAAGACCGGTCATTTCACCCGTCAGGCCTTTGCGCGCGACTTGAAGGCGCTGGCCGTCGGCATCGGCATTCAGGCCAACAAGGTATCGCCGCACGTCCTGCGTCACGCCTTTGCCAGCCACCTTTTGCAGAACGGCGCCGACCTGAGGATCGTGCAGCAATTGCTGGGGCACGCCGATATCTCCACCACGCAGATCTACACGCACGTTCTGGACGAGCGGTTGCGCAAGCTGGTCGATGAGCATCATCCGCTGGCCAAGCGCAAGGGATCAAGGTATAGGGTACGCAGACAATCGGCGTCTTGAGCAAACGTCCCTCGCCCCTAAAATATTGTCATACCCGCGAAGGCGGGGATCCAGAATTCCAGAGACACCGGTTTTATATCCAAAGGCGAGATCATGGGGTTACTGGATCCCCGCCTACGCGGGGATGACAATCGTTCTGGCGGATACATGGTGGACAGAATCAAAAACCTTGCTGCCATTCCATTATTTTACCGCTCAAGGCTACCGCCCCGGGATCACCGGAGAACGCGGCGTCGCCGCCTTGCGCCTGTCTGTTTTCTCAAGAGTATTGAAACGGTTTTGCGCTAGCTTGGACATCACATTTCCAAAAGGACTTGTCTGGCGCACATGACTTCCTCGACCGCAATCGTTTTCGGCGGAGCCGGTTTTATCGGTACGCACCTTCTTCGACACCTCGTGGCGCGCGGTGACTACGCGCATGTCATGTGTGCCGACATCCGCGATCCCAAGCGTCTGGTTGCCGGCGTCGAGTACCGGACCTGCGACGTGCGCGAGGCGATTGATGCGGACAAGTTCGGTCCGGCCTCGATCATCTACAACCTCGCAGCCGTTCACACCACGCCGGGTTACGAGGACTGGGAGTACTACTGGACCAACGTTCTGGGCGCCACGCATGTGTGCGACTACGCGCGAGCTGTGGGCTGCGAAACGATGGTATTCACCTCCTCCATCTCCGTTTACGGCCCCTGCGAGGACGCCAAGGACGAGCACTCCGCGCTGGAGCTCAATTCGGCTTACGGCCGCTCCAAGTATCAGGCGGAAGAGATCCACCGCGCCTAGACACATGCGGACACGACGCGTCGGCTTCGGATCGCACGCCCGGCGGTCGCCTTCGGCCCCGGCGAGGGCGGCAACTTCACCCGGCTTGCGGGGCTAATGAAGAAAGGTCGGATGATCTATCCGGGCCGCAAGGACACCATCAAGGCCTGCGGTTATGTGGGCGAGCTGATCCGCATGTTCGATTTCGCGCTCGAGCGCGAAGAAACCGAGATCACGTTCAACTTCGCCTATCGCGAACGCTACACGACGGAACAGATCTGCAATGCCTTCCAGCGGGTCGCAGGCTTCAAGGCGCCGATCGACGTGATCCCGCTTCCGCTCATGATGATGGGCGGGTTCGCCTTCGAGGTGCTGAACCTTCTGGGCAAGAAGACCTCGATCAACCAGGCGCGGGTGATGAAGCTGGTGAACTCCACCAACATCGTGCCGACCGTATTGCCCGATATGGGTTACGAGTACGAGACGGACCTCGAAGAGGCCCTGAGGCGCTGGCAGCAGGCGGAGTCGACTGGCGAATTCGTCTGAGGGCGGGCGGAGGATTAAGAAGCCCGACGGAACGCGGTGCCGTTTGTCCCGGCAAGCGTCACAGTGACGGTCATCACTGGCAAGCCCCGCGTATGCCCCAGCAAAATGCCTCTGGCTCGATTGTCATCCCCGCGCAGGCGGGGAACCCAGTAACCACAGGATTTCGCTCACGGAGCAGGGACACCAGCCTCACGAAGTGCTGGATCCCCGCCTGCACGGGGATGACAGTCAGGGGCAAAAAGTGCCTCTTCCGCACTCTCCGCTCGAAGTACCATCGAGCGTGCAGTCACCACGACACCATTCCCCTACTCTTCTCCCCACCGAACCCAGCGCCCGTGGAAAGTCGGCGCGGGCAAGCGTTCTGTGCTCATTCCCCGGCCACAAGGTGAGCGTCACGGCGCAGCCCGGTGATTTGCCGTCGGCCTCGATGGCGAGCCAGGCGATCGGAGATGCCTTGCCCGCGCGTTCGCCTGCCTGCCTGACGATCTCGGCAAACCGCTCCCGGTCCGCATCCGGCAGGTATTGCAGCACGATGGAATGGTAGATGACGCGACACCGGCCCGGCTCGGGCCTAGCAAGCTGGCGTTCCAGCTAGTCGAGCGCATCCGCGTTCTCGATCTCCAGCGAAGCCTCGCCTGCCAGCGCGAGCGCCTTGTTCAGCCGCTCCATCCGGTCGATCTGATCGGGCCAAGTGTAGGATTTCAGCCGCAGGACATCGTCCGCCCGATTCGGATCCAGCGGATTGTGATCGCAGCCGCGCCGCGCGACGATCCTCGGCACGACGGCAAGCGGCGTCGGGTCGTGCCATTCGGGCGCAAGCGTCACCGGCAAGGCGGAGTTGCCCGCAACGACGTTCTTCATCTCGTGTCGATAGAGATCGGGGCAGAGATTGAGCCCGGCGCTGGAACCGATCTCCAGAAGGCTCAACGGCAAGGCGATCGCCGCCGTGACCTCCATCAACCCGGCCATCACCATCGAGGATCGGCGCACCTCGTTGATCTGCGGCAGGCGGTCGAGATAGTCTCACACAGGAACCGCTCATGCTATTTCACCGGCGCTTCACCGCCGCCACCAATGCGGGGCGCAGGCGGTCGGCATCGAAACCGTCGGCCTGAGGCGGATAGTAGGCGGCAAGCTCGCGCGCCACACCGTCGAGAACGAGACGATGGAGAGCACCTGCAAGGCGCAGCGGCACCGCATCACCCTTGAACGAGGGATCGCCGAACCAATCGGCGATCCGCGTTCTCAAGGCGCCTTCGGGCAGCCCCTCTTGCGCAAGCATATCCATCAGCCCGCCCATGAAGGGCGAGCCGAGATCGCGACAGAAGCCCGCCTGACGGGCAAATGAGGCGCGGATCTTCTCCGGCCAGACGCTGTTCGAGGTCGGACGGACCTCACCCAAGGTTGAGTTCCTTGAAGAAGTCGTTGCCCTTGTCGTCGATGACGATGAAGGCGGGGAAGTCCTCGACCTCGATCTTCCAAACCGCTTCCATGCCGAGTTCCGGATATTTCAGACACTCCACATGCTTGATGCAATCCTGGGCGAGACGCGCGGCCGGGCCACCGATGGAACCCAGATAGAAGCCGCCGTGAGCCTGACAGGCGCGGCGCACCTGGGCCGGCCGGTTGCCCTTGGCGAGCATCACCATGGAGCCGCCCGCGGCCTGGAACTGGTCGACGAAACTGTCCATGCGGTCCGCCGTGGTCGGGCCGAAGGAGCCGGACGGCATGCCTTCCGGCGTCTTGGCCGGACCGGCGTAGTAGACGGGATGGTTCTTGATGTAGTCGGGCAGCGGCTCGCCGTTTTCCAGCCGTTCGCGCAGCTTGGCGTGCGCCGCATCGCGGGCCACGATCAGCGGGCCGGAGAGCGACAGCCGCGTCTTGATCGGGTGCTTGGTCAGTTCGCCGAGGATTTCCGACATGGGACGGGTGAGATCGACCTTCACCACGTTGTCGGACAGGTGATCGTCGGTCACCTCCGGCATATATTTCTCGGGATGCATCTCGAGCTGTTCGAGGAAAATGCTATCCTTGGTGATTTTGCCGGTCGCCTGCCGGTCGGCCGAGCAGGACACACCAAGACCGATCGGCAGCGAGGCGCCGTGGCGCGGCAGGCGGATCACACGCACATCGTGGCAGAAATACTTGCCGCCGAACTGAGCGCCGACGCCGGAGGCCTGGGTCAGCTTGTGGATCTCGGCTTCCATCGCACGGTCGCGGAAGGCGTGGCCGAGCATCGAGCCCTGTTCGGGCAGGTTGTCGAGATAGCGGGCCGAGGCGAGCTTCACCGTCTTGAGGTTCAGCTCCGCGCTGGTGCCGCCAATGACGATGGCCAGATGATAGGGCGGGCAGGCGGCGGTGCCGATCGTCAGAATCTTTTCCTTCAGGAAATCGATCATCCGGTCGTGGGTCAGCAGCGCGGGCGTGCCCTGGAAGAGGAACGTCTTGTTGGCCGAGCCGCCGCCCTTGGCCATGAACAGGAACTTGTAGGCGTCATCGCCCTCCGCATAGAGCTCGATCTGCGCGGGCATGTTGTTGGCGGTGTTCTTCTCTTCGAACATCGACAGCGGGGCGAGCTGCGAATAGCGCAGGTTCTTGTGGAAGTAGGCATCGCGCGCGCCCTCCCCCAATGCCGCCTCGTCGCTGCCGTCGGTCCAGATGCGTCGCCCCTTCTTGCCCATGATGATGGCGGTGCCGGTGTCCTGGCACATGGGCAACACGCCGGCGGAGGAAATGTTGGCGTTCTTCAGTAGATCGTAGGCGACGAACTTGTCGTTGTCGGTAGCTTCCGGGTCGTCGAGGATCTTGGCCAATTGCTCCAGATGGCCTGGGCGCAGGTAATGGTTGATGTTCTTGAACGCCTCCTCCGCCAGAAGCCTGAGACCTTCGCGCTCCACCACCACGACCTCTTCTCCGCGAAACGTATCGACGGAGACATGGTCAGAGGTGAGCTTGCGATAGGGCGTGGTATCGGCCCCGAGCGGCATCAGTGAGGTGTGGGTATAGGCGGGGGGCGTCGTCGGCTGGACGGTCATGTCGCGTCTCTCTCCCAATTGCGCGAAGATCGGTGAGCCGCGTTTTACGCGCAATGACGCGAGAGGCCAAGAGAAAGCGCAACGTCAGGTCGGGACCGCTATCCCCGTTCAGATTGGGTTCAGCGTAGCGCGCGTAGGAGATCGTCAGGCAGGCCGTTGAGGGGACGGTTCCGCCGGATGCACGTAACCATCTGCAAGTGGCCGATCGGAAAAAGGCCAGCCAGCAACAAGAGATCTCCCATGCCCGCGTTTCTGTCGCGTTATGCTACGCCCTTCACAACAGGCCTGTTTCTCGTCTCCCTGATCTCGGGCATCACCCTGTTCTTCCATGTGGGACAAGGCCTGTTCCACTCCATGCACGAATGGCTGTCGATGGTGCTAATCGTGCCCTTCGTCCTGCATCTGTGGAAGAACTGGCGCCCCCTCCAGAGCTATTTCAAGCGTCCGGGCATGGCCATCGCGCTGGGCCTGTCGCGGGTCGCGGCCGTCACCTTCATGGCGCCGAGCGGCAACGAGAGCAGCGGAAATCCGATGATCGCCGTCCTCGGCAAGATCCAGCAGAGCCCGATCGAAACGGTCGCCCCGATCTTTGGTCTGACCGGCGACAGCCTGGCCGAAGCGCTGAAGGCGCAGGGCTACACGAGCGCTGAAGGCGCAGGGGGCTACACGGCCGTCTCCACCGATACGACGCTCGGGCGATGTGGTCAAGGCGAGCGGCAAGTCGCGTTTCGACATGGCCCGCACGCTCGGATCCCTGTGAGGGAAGCGAATCCGATCGCACCTCACGGCACCGATTTTCAAGAAAATCCCGGTTCGGCCAGTCCGAGCCGGGATTTTTATTGCCGGCTCATCATCGTGTTTGACAGAGTGCGGAAAGCGGCGCCGAACAGCTTCGGGCCGTGCGAAGACGCAGTCAAATGCGCCGTGTTACGGGCCTTGCGCGGCCGTCGCCTGTTATCATCTGCCACACTCGCACCCCATCCCTGCGGAAGGTTCTGCGAGGTGCCGACGAAAACTGTTGTGGCACCGCACACCGGCTCTGGAACTTTTCCGGATCATGCCCTAACTTGGCTCGAACGCCGCCCTCGAATTCGGGCGAGAGCGTGCCGGTTCCCAGAATGGGCGGCTTCCTTCGGCAGGGGGAAGCGCCGACGGGGCGACCGGCCTGACGGCGCTCGAGCCCGGTAAGCGCATTTTTCCCACCCGCGCCGGACGAGAGCCCCAAACAATGGATTTGACCCCAGCCCGCAATCGGCGGGCATGTGGAGGGCCGATGACGGACGAGACGACGACTAGCGCCGAAATGCCAGACATGAAAATCTCGGTTCGCCAGATCTTCGGAATCGAAAGCAATCTGGAAGTTTCCGCCTATTCCAAGACGAGCGAACATGTTCCGGAAATTGATCCCGACTACCTGTTCGACCGTGCGACGACGCTCGCGATCCTTGCGGGATTTGCGCGCAACCGCCGCGTGATGGTCACCGGGTATCACGGCACCGGCAAGTCGACCCATATCGAACAGGTCGCCGCTCGGCTCAATTGGCCGTGTGTGCGCGTCAACCTGGACAGCCACATCTCGCGTATCGACCTGATCGGCAAGGATGCCATCGTCGTGCGCAACGGCCAGCAGGTCACCGAGTTCCGCGACGGCATCCTTCCCTGGGCCTATCAGAACAACGTCGCACTGGTCTTCGACGAATATGATGCGGGGCGTCTCGACGTGATGTTCGTCATCCAACGCGTGCTGGAATCGTCCGGCCGCCTGACGCTGCTCGACCAGTCGCGCGTTATCCGTCCACACCCGGCCTTCCGGCTGTTTGCCACGGCCAACACGGTTGGCCTCGGCGACACCTCCGGCCTCTATCACGGCACCCAGCAGATCAACCAGGCCCAGATGGATCGCTGGTCGATCGTTGCCACGCTGAACTATCTGCCGCACGACAACGAGGTGAACATCGTTCTGGCCAAGGCCAAGCACTTCCAGAACGAGGAAGGCCGCGAGACCGTCTCCAAGATGGTGCGCATGGCTGACATGACCCGCAACGCCTTCGTCAACGGCAACCTGTCGACCGTGATGAGCCCGCGCACCGTCATCACCTGGGCGGAGAACGCGGAAATCTTCGGCGATCTCGGCTACGCCTTCGTCATCACCTTCCTCAACAAGTGTGACGAGATGGAGCATTCCGTCGTGGCGGAGTTCTACCAGCGCTGCTTTGGCGTTGAACTGCCTTCATCCTCGGCCAACGTGGTACTGAGCTAAGCGCTGGGCGGGGATTTCAGGCTATGGCGTCGAATTCGGGACACGGCAAGGGCGAAGGCTGGAACGAACCGTTCAAGCGGGCGGTCGCGGCCACCATGCGTGCCATATCGGGCGAGGAGGAGCTGGAGGTCATCTTCTCCTCCGACCGCTCCTCGCTGGCCGGACAGAAGGCGCGGCTGGCCGAGTTGCCGCGCAAACCCAGCGCGCGCGATCTCGCGGTAACGCGGGGCCAGGGCGATGCCATGGCGCTACGGCTTGCCTGTCACGATGCCAAGGTGCACCGGCAATTCGCGCCTCCGGGCCAGGAAGCGCGCGCTATCTACGAGGCGGTGGAGCAGGCGCGCTGCGAGGCCATCGGCGCGCGCCGCATGACGGGTGTCGCCGAAAATCTCTCCGCCATGCTGGACGAGCGCTACGTGCGCGCGGGCTATCAGGATGTGAGCGAGCGTTCAGAAGCCCCGCTGGAAGAAGCGCTGGCGCTGCTGGTGCGCGAAAAGCTGACCGGCGCGCAGCCGCCGGAATCGGCCAAGCCCGTCGTCGATCTGTGGCGGAGCTGGGTGGAGGACCGAGGCGGCGCGGCGCTCGACGACCTGCTCTCGCGCATCGACGACCAGAAAGATTTCGCCGCAGGCGTGCGCTCGCTGCTCGCCGCTCTCGATCTGGCCGAGGATTTCCGCAAGGAGAGCGAAGACGAGGGCGAGAACCAGCAGCCCGAGGAAGGCGAGGACGAACGCTCGGAGACCTCCACCGGCGACAGCGACGAGGCGGAGGGCGAAGACTCCATCGAGTCGCAGGAAACCGAGATGCCGGGCTCCGAAGAGCAGACCGGCGAGACGGAGGCCGGCGACACCTTCGCGGACGATTTCCACGAGCAGGAAGGCGATACGGAAGCCGAGGATGCGGGCGGGGCACAGCGTCCCGATCAGCCGCTCAGCAATCAGCCACAGCCCGACTACAAGGTCTTCACTACCCGTTTCGACGAGGTCGTGCACGCAGAGCACCTGTGCGAGACGGAAGAACTCGACCGGCTGCGCGCTTTCCTCGACAAGCAGCTCGTCAACCTGCAGGGCGCAGTCTCGCGGCTTGCCAACCGCCTTCAGCGCTGCCTGATGGCGCAGCAGAACCGTTCCTGGGATTTCGATCTGGAAGAGGGCCTGCTCGACACAGCGCGCCTGCCGCGCCTGGTCATCGACCCGATGCAGCCGCTCGCCTTCAAACAGGAAAAGGACACCAATTTCCGCGACACGATCGTCACGCTGCTCCTGGACAATTCCGGCTCCATGCGCGGACGGCCGATCACGGTGGCGGCGACGTGTGCCAACATTCTGGCGCGTACGCTGGAGCTCTGTGGCGTGAAGGTGGAAATCCTGGGCTTCACCACACGGGCCTGGAAGGGCGGACAGTCGCGCGAGGCGTGGCTTGCAGCGGGCAAGCCGGTAACGCCCGGCCGCCTCAACGACCTGCGCCACATCGTCTACAAGGGGGCCGGCGCTCCCTGGCGGCGGGCACGGCGCAATCTCGGCCTGATGATGCGCGAGGGGCTGCTGAAGGAAAACATCGACGGCGAGGCGCTGGAATGGGCGCACACGCGGCTTCTCGGCCGCCCCGAACAGCGCCGCATCCTGATGGTGATCTCCGACGGTGCCCCGGTCGACGACAGCACGCTGTCGGTCAATCCAGGCAATTATCTGGAGCGTCACCTGCGCCATGTCATCGAGGCGATCGAGACGCGCTCGCCGGTGGAGCTGATCGCCATCGGCATCGGCCATGACGTAACGCGCTACTATCAGCGCGCGGTTACCATCGTCGATGCAAAGGAACTGGCCGGCGCCATGACCGAGCAGCTCGCCGCACTGTTTGAGGAAATGCCCCATCAGGGCGGCGGTCGGGGCGGTCGCGGCCGTCACCGCAGACACGCGTGAGAAAGTATCGCACCGCAGCGGCGAGCGCAGTCGCGGCAGGTCTTTGCCTCGTGCTCGTCGCAACCGGTTTTGCACTCGGGGCTGACCGCTGCACGCTTGCGCCCGGGCGGCACGATCTCACGGTTCGTTATGAGCCCCTTCCCTCCTTCAAGGTGCGCGATCACGCGCTCACCCGCTTCGGTGCGCTGAGGTGGCTGGGCGGTGGCGTATTGACCTCCCCCAATCCGCATCTGGGCGGGCTGTCGGGCATCAAGAGGTTCGACGGTAGCAAGAGGCTGCTTTCCATTTCCGATAACGGGCTGTGGTTCTCGTTCTATCTGAAGATCGACGACACCGGCGCGCCGGTCGGTATCGGCAAGGCGTGGGTCGGGCCAATGCTGGATCAGGCGGGCCAGCCGATGATCCGCAAGTCGGAGGCGGATTCGGAAGGACTGGCGCTGCGGCCGCGCGCCGACGGGCGCACCGACTATCTTGTTTCCTTCGAAGGCAGGCCGCGCATTTTCGTCTATCGCGACGAGGCGGCCGCCGCCGACAGAAAGCCCCTGCCGCTTCCCGCCGATATCCGCCGTTATCTTGGCGGCAACCGCGGACTGGAGGCCCTCGCCCATGCGACAACCGGCTGCCGGGCTGGATCATCTCGGCGGACGGCCACATCACGCAGTTCACGCTTCAGGCCAGCGACAACTACGCGGCGACCGATGCCACCTTCCTGCCTGACGGCGATCTCGTGTTGCTGGGAACGGCGCTTCAATCTCTCCCAGGGCGTCGGCATGCGCCTGCGCCGCTTTCCCACCGCGTCCTTGCGAAAGGCCGACGGGCTAACAGGAACGGTTCTTCTGGAGGCCGACCTCTCCTATCAGATCGATAACATGGAAGGTCTGTCGATCGACGTGGACAAGGCCGGGCGGGTGCTCTTCACCATCATCTCCGACGACAACCGCTCCATTCTGCAACGCACGCTGCTGTTGCGCTTCCAGCTGATGGATGCAGAGACGGCCGCGCCGACGGCGAAGCCTGCGCGCTGAGGCAAACCGACGGTCACAAGTTCCCCTCTCCCATTGGGAGAGGGTTACGGTGAGGGATGTCGACCTCTCATGGATACTGACAACTCTCATCCCCTCACCCGGCGCATGCGCGCCGACCTCTCCCCATGGGAGAGGTGATGAGGGCTCGGAAGCCCCGTTAAAATACGAATGCCGCACGCCATCTGGCCAAACCGCGACGTCACATCGCGGCTTTCCGGCGAAGTTTTTGAAATACCGGGCGTATCGCCGTTTACACTCCTCGAAGGGCCGCACCTTGCGAGTGGAATTTCCCCTGAAATGGCTCAAATATCGGAAATCCGCCACTTTTGAGGTGTTCCGTTACGCCGTTACACAGGCTTGTAAACGTCTTGTTTACCACGATATCCGAAAGTCGTCGCTGCAGTCAGCCGCGATCGCCGGGTACGGGAGGCGTTCCCTCCCGGCGTCGAGTGTCGAGTAAACAGGGCCGAACGGCCGCCAGATGCAAAATGTCTGGACCCGCATGCTTTTGAGCAAGAAGCCTTCCGGCTTATCCTGCCCGCCATCCGGTGGGCCTCGTGCACACACTTCGCACACCGGGCTCGCCCTCACCGCAGTTACGGCTTCCGGCTTCGTCTTCGCCGGGCTTCTGGCGGACGATGTAACGACCTTTCTCACGATTTCATCCGAGCATCACATGGTCGCCAGCGCGCATCCCTATTTCGATGCGGTAACGCCCTTGCGCGATGGTGCACGTCCGATGCAGCTAACCTCCGCCGAACGCGCCGCGCTCTACCGAGTGCAGCGCATGAAGGAGGCGAGGCTGGAGCCCGCAACAGGCGCGGATGACGAGGGAGCGGATTTTTCCGACCTCAGAACGCGCCTGCATGCGGAAACCGCACAGATCGAGCGTCCCTTTTCCGTTCAAAAGCGGGCGGAACTCGCGCTCGCCACGGAACTCGCCAAGCGCGTTCTGACCCGTCATCTTCTCGCGCCGCGCACCGGAATGGCGGTCGCTGCGCAGTCTGAAGACGGCGACCAGCCCGAACAGGCGCCGATCCAGCTCGCCTCCCTGGAGGAGGATGGATCCGACGGTGACGTGATCGTCCTGGAGCTGCTGCCCGCACGCCCGGACGTTCCCGAAACGGCCAGCGATCCCGCGCCCAAGCCCGTCCTTCTGGAAGGCGAAGCGGACGATACCAACGACGCGGTCGTGATGGAGGAGGAGCCGACAGTGGCCGACCTCCTGCCGGAAATCTCCCTCGTCCCCACGCGGCGCCCGGGAGGCGTGCCCAGCCGCTCCGTTCGGACTCGCAATTCCGGCTCAGCGCTTGCCTATGCGCGGGCGGAAGAGCCGGAGGACGACGACAACGGCATCTTCAGCGACCTGAAGAAGGTGTTCAATTCGGGCAAATCCGGCCTGCCGGGGCGCGGCAGCGGCATCGCGGTCTATGATATCGCGTCCGCCACCGTCTACATGCCCGACGGCACGAAGCTCGAAGCCCATTCCGGCATCGGCCACATGAAGGACAACCCGGATTATACCGACCATCGCATGGTCGGGCCGACACCGCCGAACATCTACAATCTGCGCATGCGCGAGGCCCGCTTCCACGGGGTGGAGGCGATCCGCATGCTGCCGACGGACCACGCCGCAATGAAGGGGCGCAACGGCATTCTCGCCCATACCTACATGCTGCGCGGGACCAACGGCTCGAACGGGTGCGTGGTCTTCAAGAACTACAATCGCTTCCTGACGGCCTTCAAGGCCGGCCGGGTGAACAAGATGATCGTGGTTCCGGACCTCTCCCACCTGCAGACCTACATGGCCTCGCTGTAAGAGCGAGGCCCGTCGCCTTCTCACCTAGCTGCTAACGTCTCCACCGTCATTACCAGGCTTTGTCCGGGCAATCCAGCAGGCAGCAGCATATGGGGGACGTGCTGGATCCCCCGGACTGCGCCTGGGGATGACGACCGAGACAAGAGCATCCCTATGCTCGCCCCCCCTTCGCTCCCCTACCCCTCGGCGCGAATTTCAGCAGACATCTCGCGGATCGCAGCAATCGCGAGACCGACGAGCGGTGTCGGAACCATGTCGGAGCGCATGATCAGGCCGATCGTGCCCTGAAGCTGGCTGCGGTCGATCGGCAGTTCGGCCAGCAATCCCGCCTCGATATCCCCCATGACCGCCCCGCGCGGCACCACCCAGATCGCATCGCTCGACAGGACATGGCGCCCGGCCGAAGGTGATGGAGATGGTCTCCACCCGGTCCGGCGAGGGCCTGAGCCCGTGGGCGAGGAAGAAGCGGTCGATATCGCCGCGAATGACCGTGCCCGCATTGGGCAGGGAGATGGGATGGCGCGACAGCGCGGCAAGATCAAAGGGGCAACGGGCCAGGGCGAGCGGATGCCCGGCGCGCACCACCAACGTCAACGGCTCGGAATAGAGGTGCTCGAAGGACAGCCCGACCATGTCGGCGGGATCGACGAGGCGGGCGATCACCAGATCGAGGTCGCCGTCGCGCAACTCGTTCAGCATTTGCGCGTTGGAGCCGGTGGTCACGCGCACGACCGTTTCCAGCGCCGAACGCTTGAAACGTGACACCACGCCCGGCATCAACCGCGCGCCCACATTGGGCAGCGCGCCGACCGTGACCACGTGTCCGCCACACTCTCACGTGCGGCCGACACGCTCTCCACACCTTCGCGGATCGCCATGACGGCGGCCGACGCATGGCGCAGGAACGCCTCGCCGAAGCGGGTCAGGCGAATGCCCCGGCGGCTGCGCTCAAACAGCGGGATGGCGAGAATTTCCTCCAGCTCGCGCAACGTCTTGGAGGCGGCGGGCTGGGTGACGCCCAACGCCTCGGCCGCCCGGCTGATGCTGCCGCGGCGTGCGATTTCCAAAAAACACTGCAGGTGCCGGAACTTGATGCGAGGATCGATCATGTCTCAATATAACCATATGGTTATGCCAAATAGCTAAAATTTTTATTTTACATAACCGGATGGTCGATACATCTTGCGCCGATGACGAATGGCCCCGTGCGGAGGTATGAGCGGGGCCGAGGAGGGAGTCACCCCATGAACAAGCCCTACAATTCGCGCGACTGGATGTCCCATCCCGCGTATCTGCATGCGCCGTACAAGTCGACGATCCTGCACTCCCCGACCAAGCCGCTGATCCCGATCAAGCAGTCGCTGTCGGAGCGCACGGGCCCCGTCTACGGACATGAGAAGGTCGGCGTGCTGGATTCCGATCTGACCAAGAACGGGGCGCACAACGGCGAGCCGCTGGGCGAGCGCATCATCGTGACCGGCCGCGTGCTCGACGAGGACGGCCGTCCGGTGCGCAACACGCTGGTGGAGGTGTGGCAGCCAATGCGGCCGGGCGCTACATCCACAAGGTCGACCAGCACAACACCCCGCTCGATCCGAACTTCTTCGGCGGCGGGCGCTGCGTGACCGACGACGAGGGCCGCTACACCTTCCGCACGATCAAGCCCGGCGCCTATCCGTGGGGCAACCACTTCAACGCCTGGCGGCCGAACCACATCCACTCCTCGCTGCTGGGTCCCTCCATCTCCACCCGGCTCGTGATCCAGATGTATTTCCCCGGCGATCCGCTGCTGGATCTCGACCCGATCTATCTCGGCACGCCGGAGGGAGCGCGCGAGCGGCTGATCTCCAAGTTCTCTATGGACGTGACCGAACCCGACTTCTCGCTCGGCTACGTCTTCGACATCGCCCTGCGCGGACGCAACAAAACCCCGATGGAGGATTGATCGACATGAGCGAGCCCCTCAAGCAGACCCCCTCGCAGACCGTCGGCCCCTATTTCGCCTACGGACTGAGCGCGCAGCAATACGGCTACCAGCACACGGCGATCGCCGACAGCACGCTGACGGATGCGGAAACCGAAGGCGAACGCATCCACGTGGAAGGCATCGTCTATGACGGCAACGGCGACCCGATTTCCGACTCGATGGTCGAGATCTGGCAGGCGGACGCGGAAGGCCGGTTCAAGCATCCCGAAGACACCCGCCGCCCCAACTCCCATTTCGAAGGGTTCGGGCGCTGCGGCACGGGCACGGATCCGGAAAACAAATTCTGATTCGACACGGTGAGGCCGGGTGCAACCGAAGAGGGCGAGGCCCCGCATCTCAACCTGATGCTCTTTGCCCGCGGCATGCTGGTGCACGCCTATACGCGCGTCTACTTCTCCGACGAACCGCAAGTCAATGCGGCCGACGAGGTGATACAGAGTGTGCCGGAAGGCTGTTGCGCCACATTGGTTGCGGGAGCGCCGCGAGACGCCGACCGGCCCGGTCTACCGCTTCGACATTCACATGCAGGGGCAGGATGAGACGGTCTTCTTCGACGTGTAACGAAAAACGTCCCGGAGGCGATGCCGCCTCCGGGACGATCCGATCTTCTCAAATTCTCGCGGTGACGGGCGCACGGCTTACTTGGGCAGGCCGCGCTCGACGCGTTCGCGTTCGATGAAGCTCAGCTTCTCCGACGGCATGTGGATCGACAGAACGCCTGCCGCCGAAAGCGCGCCGATGAGGCTCGCGATGAAATCCACCACCAACATGTCCCGGTAGCCGGTCATCCCCTGAAGGATCTCCCCGCCTCCGGCCAGCACCGTCGCCAGGATCAGCACCGGCAGGGCGCGGCCCTGGAAGAAGCCGGACAGCGAAATCGTCAGCAGCGCGAAGAAGACGCCGTGCAGGGTCCGGTCATAAGGATGGGCAAGTCCTAGCGGCAGGCCAAAGCCGAGGGCGGCTCCGACGGCCAGCAGAAAGATGGTGGAGCTTAGCGTTGCCGGCGGCACCCTGCGCAGCAGTGCGGAAAAACGGGTGGAGAGGAAATTCAGCATGACAGCGACCTCTACTCCATAGCGGTATTGCCAACCGCAGGATTCGTTACGCTCAGTCTTGCGGCCTATTCATTTACGAATGGTTAACGAAAGGTTGCCAGATCACCGCGCAGCCCTTGCGCGCAGCCAAAAGCAGCCCTCATGCGAAGCCAAAAAAGAGGCGTTCAGACGGGGGAATCTGAACGCCTCACGGTACTCGGCATATATGACCGCCAGGATTAGCGCCTCGAGCGGGGCACAGGGGTGTTTCCGCATTCCCCGCTGGCTCCGCGGTGCGCCGGCGCCCCGGAGAGTGATCGGTCGTCCGGCGGCCGCTCCTGGTGCGGTCGCGACCGGTCTCGGACTGGCCAATCTCCCCGTACCGCAAGGGAGTCACAGAGAGAAAGGAACGACGTGCAGTACGGCCGCCCCGCTCAGTGGTGCAACGGCACGGACCCGTTCGATTTGGAGGAAAGCTCGGCGGGCATGTTCGCGGCGGAGAACATGCTCGGGCTCACCCTCTCGCCCGGCGGCGGCGCAATACGCACCAACGGCAACAACAATGTTTCACGCTTGCGCGGATGATGCCGGTGAGCGAGCAGACGCAAGGCATCACGAAACAGCGGATGTAGTATCTTCAAACTGTTTCGATCGAAGACCTGAAGGTTTTTCCGCAAGCGACGGTCCGCTTTAAAGGACTCAGAGCTGTTAGTACCGCCAAACATCACAATCTCCTCACCCACCTTGAGAAAATACTTTACGGCATTAACTCCCCAACAAAAAGCTATTAATCCACAGAAAAATATGTATTGTAGACTGAGACACAAAGGCGCCATTATGACTTGTTATTTCTATTTATTTTCCTATCAATCATTTTTAACGCTACGTCATTTGTTGTGGATAACACTTTGTTAACGATAAAATCTGCCTTGACCCGCAGCTTTGACGAACCACGAGAGATCGGCAGTCAAGGTCTTGTAAAATATGTGTATATACTGCCTATTACGGATCATCAAAAACACCCTCAAGTTATCGTCGGCCTGTTCTTGGGGGCCCTCCGAAACTTGCGTATAACCGCATGACCATAACCTGCGAACGCCCCCTTGCTGGTCGAAGACGGACTCGCCCCCGACTTTCGGGCCGCTATCGAAAAATACTTATCTGGCAGGGAATTGCCGGATAGTTGCCGATCACACCCGCTGAATTCATCCGGACACGCAATGCAAGCGATGGTGCGGAGTTCAAAAATTTCCGCGACCGTCAAGCCCCGGGCAGCGATACACCGGCCCATGCGCGCGCTGTAACAACTTTCCAGGAGGGTATGAACGCCCATGGCGAGGCGCGCCGTGGCGATGGCTTTTTCTAGCCGCGCGCACGCTCTTCTTCGCGTCATCCGTGAAACATGGGAGGCGGGACAAGTGCCCGAAGGAAGGCAGGCGGGAGAGTGCTCACACGTCGGAGCGCTCAACCCATTTCGTCACGTGCGGCGGCTCGTAGGCGGCGAAGGCATCGAGAAGCTCGGACGGATCGGCAGCCACCGCCAGCATGGCGCGGTGCTCCGCGCGCACGAACCCTTCCGTGATCTGGCGGTCGAGAAAGGCGGTGAGCCCGGAATAGTAGTCGGCCACATTGAGCAGGCCACAGGGCTTTTCGTGGTGGCCGAGCTGCGCCCAGGTCCACACCTCGAACAGTTCCTCCAGCGTGCCGATGCCGCCGGGCAGCGCGATGAAGCCGTCGGAGAGATCGGCCATCATCTTCTTGCGCTCGTGCATGGAGGGAACGACGTGGAGCTCGCTCAGGCTCTTGTGAGCGATCTCGCGGTCGGCCAGAGCCTTCGGCATGATGCCGACAACCTCGCCGCCCGCGGCGAGTGCCGCATTCGCCACGCGCCCCATGAGGCCGATTTCGGCCCCGCCATAGACGAGCCGCAGGCCCCGGCGGGCAATGAGCCCGCCCAGAGCCTCGGCTGCAGCCAGATAGTCCGGCCGGTTGCCCGGATTGGATCCGCAATAGACGCAGATCGCCGTCAAGTCGCGCATGCTCGTTGCCGGGCCCTCAACCGGAGCCTTCCCCTGTTATTTCGCCAGTTCGTCCAGAATCCGCGCCCACGAATGGATGCCATGATGGAAGCTCGTCATGTTGTACTTCTCGTTGGGCGGGTGGATCTGATCGTCCTCGACACTGAAGCCGATCAGCAGCGTATCCATGCCGAGTTTCGTCTTGAAGTCACCGGCAACGGGGATCGATCCGCCCGATCCGACGGTGGGTGCGGGCTTGTTCCACTCCGCTTCCAGCGCCAGGCGCGCCTTGGCGAGCGAGGGGCTGTCGAAATCGAGCCAGAGCGCGGGCGAGCCGCCATTCTCGGCAAACTTCACCTTGCAGTCCTCCGGGCACCTTGGCGCGCACATAGGCGCGGAAGGTCTCGCGGATCTTTTTCGGATCCTGATCGCCGACAAGCCGGAAGGAGACCTTGGCCGATGCCTTGGAGGCGATCACGGTCTTGAAGCCCGCGCCCTGGTAGTCGCCGGAAATGCCGTTGATCTCGCAGGTCGGCCGCGTCCAGATCTTTTCCAGCGGGGTGCGATCGTTTTCGCCGGCCGGGATCTTCAGACCGATATCTCCGAGGAAGGCGTCGCCGGAAAAGCCGATTTTGTCCCACATCTCCATGACTTCGGCAAACATCTCGATCACGCCGTCATAGAAATTCGGCAGCGTGACGCGGCCGTTTTCGTCGTGCAGGCCGTCGAGGATATCGGCAAGGACCTGGATGGGATTGCGCGCCAGCCCGCCATACATGCCGGAATGCAGATCGCGGTCGGTGGCGGTGATGGTGATCTCCTCGCCCACCAGACCGCGCAGCATGGTGGTGATGGCAGGCTTCTCCGCATCCCACATGCAGGTGTCGCACACGAGCGCCAGATCGGCCTTCAGCTCTTCCGCATTGGCTTTCCAGGAAGGGTTTGAGTGAGGGCGAGCCGCTTTCCTCTTCGCCTTCCAGCATGACGCTGACGGAGATCGGCAGACCCCCGGTTTCCGCGATCCAGGCGCGGGCGACCTCTACGAAGGTCATGAGCTGGCCCTTTTCGTCGGCGGCACTGCGCGCCACGATGATCTTGGTGCCACCCGGCCGGGTGGCGATGCGCGGCGCAAAGGATTAGGTCTCCCACAGGTCGAGCGGATCGACGGGCTGCACGTCGTAATGGCCGTAGAAAAGGACGTGCGGGCCGGATCTGCTCTCGCCCTTCTTGTGCCCGATCACCATCGGGTGCCCCTTGGTCTCGCGCACCGACGCCTCGATGCCGATGCCGGTCAGCTCCTTCGCCAGCCACGGACATGGGACGAATGACTCCTGAAAGAAGAGACGCGTGGCTTTGACATCAAGAGTTAGGCCATCGAGCGGTGCCCGGCAACGCGCGCAGAGCGTCTGGGCATAAACAATCTCACAAGCTGTGCATCGATTGCGTCAGTGTTACTCTCCTCTCCTTGGGACACTGCACCGACCGACTTCAATCGAACGACGCCTCAGCGAGGGGCCGATGGCGCCGTACGACATTCTCAAAAGCCCGCTCTGGCTGGCGGAGATCGCCAAGGGCGCGAAATCGTTCGCGGCCAACCCGATCCTGGGCAACTCCCGGCTCAACGAATGGGGCCTGCACCGCGCCCGCGTGAAGCTTGCCGCGACAATGGCCGACCATCGCCGCGACCGGCTGGCCGAACGTCTCGATACTGCGGAACGCGCGGCCTACGAGCGCGACGGCTATCTGGTGAAGGAGAACTTTATCGATCCCGAGACGTTCCGGCAATTGCGGGACGAAGTGTTCGGACGGTCGTTTCCCGCCCGCGAGATGCGCCAGGGGCGCACGGTCACGCGCATCGTGCCGCTTCCCGCCTCGCTGCTGGCCACCATGCCCACGACAAAGCAGGTGGTGGAGTCCGGCTCTTTACGCGCGGCGATGCATTACATGTCCTCGCGCGGCGGCGAGCCGACCTTCTTCATCCAGACGATTCTGGCCGAAGCCGAAGGCCGATCCGCAGATCAACCTTCACGCCGACACGCTCCATTCCACGGTCAAATGCTGGCTCTTTCTGCAGGATGTCGGTCCTGATGACGACCCGTTCCGTTTCGTGCCCGGCTCGCACCGGGGCACGGACGAGCGGCTTGCCTGGGAATACGAACAGAGCCTCCACGCCACGCAGGTGGGCGGCCATACGGCATTCGGCTCCTTCCGGGTGAAGCCGACGGATCTCGAGGCATTGGGGTTCGATGAACCGATTGCGGTGACGGTTCCGGCCAACACGATGGTGATCGCCAACACCTTCGCCTTCCACGGCCGCACGCCCTCCCCGCATTCCACCATACGCGTGGAGATCAACGGCAACCTGCGCCGCAACCCATTCCTGCCATGGACGGGCCTCGACCCACTGGCGTTCCCGGGCATCCAGCACGACCAGATGAGCCTGAACCTCAAGTAGCTGGATTTCCGCGAGGAGCGATTGGAGAAGAGGAACGTGTGGCGCGATGTGAGGGAGGTGCGAGTTGATGAGCCGGGGAAGGTGTGAGATCTTAAACTAGTTCTAGAACTTCTTAGATTTTTGGGCCCGCTTCCAAACCTCAATTGTATTAGGTCATAATCCAAAAAACCTGATCAAAATCAAAATAATAGCAATAAATTACTACTAATAACGATAATTCTTACTGTTTTTATAACATTTGAATTTACTATATTACTTTTTATGATTTTCAATATTTCACTTTCTTCTCATGAAATTTTATCACAAGATTTTTGGGTTGGGAAAGATGCAATAGGTCAGAAAATACTTGAATCTGCCTATTTTATCTCAGCTAGCATAACTGCCATTGTGGCACTTATGGCATTGTAGTTTTCGGTCCGACAACTCAACCATATGGCGCAACAGAGCGTTCACACAGAGAGCGCTCGTCTCGCACACATATATCTTGAGATGACGAAGATATATAATAGCGTAGAAATGCAAGAATCGAGAAGACATATCCTTGGGATCCGAGAAGCCCACAAGAGCCTTATAAAAGACGATAAAACAAATGGTAACATTTCTCAGTATGCGCAAAGAATTATATTAGAGCTTTTGGACAAGCACATTGCATCAGTCAAAGAGGATCCGAGTGCAGAGACAAAGTATAAAAAATCAATAAGCCTACTAGATTTTATCGAAGATATTGGCGTCCTATCTTCAAAAGGATATATACGAAAAAAGATATTTTTGGATTTATGGGAAATCTGACGAAAGTGAGAGCATATACGCCAATGCTCTCCACCTCACGGAAGAGGCTGACGAATACCAAATACAGAACTATGGAGATAAAGTTAGCACTGTTGAGGAGTAATATAACCCCTGATTCGGCCCAAGCCGGACTTGTTACCGCTAACAACAGCTCTCAAGCTCATTTTTACCAAAACGGCTTGTCAATGCAGACTCCAGTCTGGATAGACAACTCGCACCTAGCCACGCGGAGCATTTTAGGCCTCATATACATCTTCAACAAGACCGACAAGACGGCCACGATACGTGCTTACTTTGCGTTGGACATAGTATTCCGTACATGGAAAGGCAACAGGTCAGTTATGCCGACGAGAATATTGGCGCCGCATTTTCCACAAGATCCGAACCATATTGAAATGATCGGAATTTGGATCTAACGTTTAATTCTTCCCCTACTCCGCCGCCTCAGCTCCCCCATAGCCGAGCTTCGCGTTCAGCTTGCCGATCAGTTCCATCGCACTGTCCGCGATCACCGTGCCCGGAGGGAAGATCGCTGCGGCGCCCGCCTCGTAGAGTGCTGCGTAGTCCTGCAGCGGGACGACGCCGCCGACGACGATCAGGATGTCCTCGCGCCCCTCATCAGCCAGCGCCTTTCTGAGTGCGGGGATCAACGTCAGGTGACCGGCGGCGAGCGAGGAGACGCCCACGGCGTGAACGTCGTTTTCGACCGCCTGGCGCGCAGCCTCCTCCGGGATCTGGAACAGGGGGCCGATATCGACGTCAAAGCCGAGATCGGCGAAAGCCGAGGCGATCACCTTCTGGCCTCGGTCGTGACCATCCTGGCCCATCTTGGCGATCAGGATGCGCGGACGACGTCCGTCGTTCTCCTCGAAGGTCGCGACCATCTTCGCAACCTTTTCGACCGCTTCCGACATGGCTCCGACCTCGCGTTTGTAGACACCGGAAATCGACTTGATCTCCGCCTTGTGACGCCCGAAGACCTCTTCCATCGCGTTCGAGATCTCGCCGACCATTGCACCGGCGCGCGCCGCATCGATAGAGAGCGCCAGGAGATTGCCGTCGCCCGTCGCCCCCGCCGTCAGGGCGGCAAGTGCTGCGGTCGTCGCCGCCTCGTCGCGCTCGGAGCGCAGACGCTTCAGCTTTTCAAGCTGCTGGGCGCGGACCTGAGCGTTGTCGACCTTGAGGACGTCGATCTCCTCCTCGCGGGTCGGCTTGTATTTATTAACGCCGACCACCGTCTGCGTGCGGCTATCGATGCGCGCCTGGATCTTGGCGGCGGCTTCCTCGATCCTGAGCTTCGGGATGCCCTTCTCGATGGCCTTGGCCATGCCGCCGAGCTTCTGCACTTCCGCGATATGCTGCAGCGCCTTTTCCGCAAGCTCGTAGGTCAGACGCTCGACGTAGAAAGAGCCGCCCCAGGGATCGATATTGCGGGTGGTGCCGGATTCCTGCTGCAGGAAAAGCTGGGTGTTGCGGGCGATGCGGGCGGAGAAATCCGTCGGCAGGGCCAGCGCCTCGTCGAGCGAATTGGTGTGGAGCGACTGGGTATGGCCCTGTATCGCCGCCATCGCCTCAACGCAGGTGCGGATGACGTTGTTGAAGACGTCCTGCGCCGTCAGCGACCAGCCCGATGTCTGGGAGTGGGTGCGCAGGCTCAGCGATTTCGGGTTCTTCGGCGCGAACTCTTCGCGGATAAGCTTCGCCCAGATGAGACGGGCGGCGCGCATCTTGGCGACTTCCATGAAGAAGTTCATGCCGATCGCCCAGAAGAAGGAAAGCCGCGGCGCAAAGGTGTCGATATCCATGCCCGCCGCGACGCCCGCGCGCGCATATTCGATGCCGTCGGCAATCGTATAGGCGAGCTCCAGATCCGCCGTAGCGCCCGCTTCCTGCATGTGATAGCCGGAAATCGAGATGGAGTTGAACTTCGGCATGTTCTTCGCGGTGTAGGCGAAGATGTCGGAGATGATACGCATGGAGGGCTGCGGCGGATAGATATAGGTGTTGCGAACCATGAACTCCTTCAGAATGTCGTTCTGAATGGTCCCCGAAAGCTTCTCCTGCGCCACACCCTGCTCTTCGGCCGCCACAATATAGAGCGCCAGCACGGGCAGAACGGCGCCGTTCATGGTCATCGACACGCTCATCTTGTCGAGCGGGATGCCGGAGAAGAGCGTGCGCATGTCCAGGATCGAGTCGATCGCCACGCCCGCCATGCCAACGTCGCCGGAAACGCGCGGATGATCGCTGTCATAGCCGCGGTGGGTGGCGAGATCGAAGGCGACCGAAAGGCCCTTCTGTCCGGCAGCCAGATTGCGGCGGTAGAAGGCGTTGGAATCCTCGGCGGTGGAGAAACCCGCATATTGGCGGATCGTCCAGGGCTGCTGGACATACATGGTCGGATAAGGCCCGCGCAGGTAGGGCGGCTTGCCCGGCCAGGTGTCGAGGAAATCGAGACCGTCGAGATCACTGGCGCGGTAAACGGGCGCGACCTCAATCTCCTCCGGCGTCTTCCAGATAGCATCGGGCCTGGGCTTCGCGGCGGGCGCGACATCCGCGTATTCGATCTCGGAAAAATCCGGAATTCGGGTCATTGCTGTTCCTCCGGGCCCTTGGGCCCCCATCTGCCGAACGAAACACGCCGCCGCCGGGCTCCCCCTCGCGGCGCAGTTCTCGTCAATCTTCTTCCCCGTCCAGCTCTCTCACGCCCAGATTATCATGGATTGCCTGCAAGGCAGTCAGCACGTCGCAGCCCTCGTAAAGTGCCATCTCCACACCGGCGGCCGCCAATGCATCCTCCGCATCGGCCGGTTTGCCCGCGATATAGATATGAGAGGCCCCGGCCTGGCGCAACGCCGACGCCATTTCCGCCGCCAGATCCGCGTAGACCTCATCGGAAGAGCACAGACACGCGATGTCGGCGGTTGCCTCGCGGAAGGCGTATTCCGCGCTTTCCCCGTCGGTGAGCGCTTCGCTCGGCTGGGCTGTGATCCCTCCCGCCTCAAAGAAGTTCTTTGCCCAGGTGGAACGCGCCGTGAAGTCCGAAACCCGGCCGATATTGGCGAGCAGAACCGTCGGCCAGCGCCCGTGCATCTCGTGATAGGCATCGCAGGCATCGCGCAGCGCCTCGAACGGCGCTGCAACGCGGTAGGGCTTCAGCACCGAAGCCTCCACGCGCTGCAGAACATCGCGGGCCCGAGCCAGATCGGCAACCGTCGCCCCCGAAGCCGCCTTGTTCACCAGCACGCGCGTCAGTTCTCCCTCGCCGGGCGGCGGCAGAACGATATCGGCACTGGAGCGCCCGATATCCGGCTCACTGACCTTCAGGACGGAAACCGGCTTCTCGGTAAGATTGGGAAAGCTCGACGTGCCCGTCAGCGGTTCCCGGCGCTTGGCGATTGCCTTAGCGCGCGCGGTGCGGGTCTTGTCGATCACCGCCTGCACTGAACCGCTGCAATAGGCGTTCAGAATGCCGCCGGCTTTCTCCGTGGCACGGAAAAGCTTCCAGGCCTCGCCCGCCAACTTGTCGGTGAGCGCCTCCACGGTGCCCGATCCGGCAGCGGGGTCGGCGACGCGGTAGAGGTTCGATTCCTCCAGAAGGATCGTCTGGGTGTTGCGGGCGATGCGGCGAGCAAACTCGTCGGGAACGCCCAGCGCCTCAGTGAAGGGCAGCACGGTGACACTGTCGGCTCCGCCGACCCCGGCAGCGAAGGCTGCGACCGTGGTCCTCAGCATGTTCACCCACGGATCGCGCTTCGTCATCATCCGCCAGGCAGTTTCGGTGTGGATCACCAGCGGGGTCTGTTCCAGTCCGCTTGCATCCAGAACACGCGCCCACAGCTTGCGCATGGCGCGCAGCTTGGCGATCGTGGCGAACTGATCCGCATCGGCAGCCAGCACCACTTCCACCCGCTTTTGCGGCGGCACGGTCCCGTCTCTCTGCCCGTCGGCATCGACCAGCATGCGCAGATAGACAACGGCGCTCGCCAGCGTATAGGCCAGTTCCTGCGCCTCGCTGGCGCCTGCGGCATGCCACACGCGCCCGTCGGCGCAGGTCAGCGGCCCCTTGAAGCCGATATCCTCGCAGAAATGGATCAGATCCCTGAGCCGCGGCGCCATCGCCTCCAGAGATCCGGAAATCCAGCCGTTCGCCGCCAGACTCCCCAAGGGATCGATGACCGCGCGCAGATCGAGTTTGGCCGCGTCCAGCCCGCGCTTTTCGGCCAGCGCCAGAAGCATGGAAAAGGCGATACGCGTCTGGTAGCCGCCGTCGAGCCGAAACGTCATGAGATCGAGATAGACCCCGTCGAACAACCGCTCCATGTCGTCGATCGTATCAGGCGCCAGACCGGCGCCGCGCGCATGCTTTGAGGAGGCGAAGACGAGGTCGATGCCGCTCGCCCCGTTTTCCAGTTCCTCCAGCATCATCTTGTTGGCTTCGCCCAGTTCGGGATGTTCCACCCGGGCCATCACCGTCCACGACAAACCGGCCGTGCGTCCGGCAAGCGCTTCCGCATCGCGGCGCCCGCGATAAAGCGGTTCGATGGGAAGACCCTCATAGGTCGAGGAGCGAAGCCGGTCGAACGAGCGCCCCTTCAAGACAGCCTCCACCGCCGCCATCCACTCGGCTTCACCCGCCGCCGCAAATCCTCCCGCCAGCTCGATCACGTCGCTGCCTTCCGCGTTTTTTTCCACCCAAAGCGCGCCTACTCCCGCCAACACGAATACATGATCAGCGTTCGGGCCTGCACCTCGTTTTATAATCGCCCATAAAAACCCGGTGCAACACAACTATTTGGGGAAGAATTAGCAACTCACAGCAGGAACCAGCGATAATACAATCTAGGAAATGCCCATTAGAGTGAATACTAACATAAGGAATTTTGATAGACCTCCTGCCACTTTCAACGTAGGGTAATTGTGCGAGGGTGAATTCGCTCTGCCCTTTTTTGCCAGTGGCGGGTCAGACGTTCGCATTTTGAACGCAATTTCCGGTTTAGCGAACAGTGTAACCGGCATAGCCCGGCATAAGCCAAGATCAGAAAGGCCAAGAAGATGGATGGAATAAGCGACCTTTTTGACATCACCCGCAAACTCAACCGGGCGACGGATCCCGGTCTCGTTCTGGACGGGCTGGAGTCCCAGCTGCGCCAATACGGGGCGACGCACATTCTGATCACCGGTCTACCCATGCCCAACCGTCCCATTGATCATCTGGTCCTCCGGATGAACTGGTCGGACAAGCGGCGCGACGGGGCAGAGCTGACAAGCATTCAGCCCTCCGACAATGTGCTGCTGGCATCGCTCACCGCCATACGACCCTTCATCTGGAAGAGCGGGGCGGACGACACCGCGCATTCGGAACTTCTCGAAGCAGCGGACGCAGGGCGCGGAGATATCAACGTACTGCTCGTGCCCGTGGACGAGATCGACCCGTTCCAGGCGACAATCATCTGCGCGGGGCCCAATCTGGAGCTATCGCCTCAACAACTGTCCGGCCTCAGCATGTTGGCCACGGTGACCTTCCGCAGGCTGATCCAGCTCGGCGTCGTCTCCACCGATCGCCCCGGCGATCTTTCGGCACGCGAACGGCGCGTTCTGGAACTGACCGCGCTCGGCAAGACCGCGGCCGACATCGCCGAGCTTTTGAAGATTTCGCAGCGCACGGTTCATGCCCATCTGCAGAATGCGGGCTCCAAACTCAACGCTTCCAACAAGACCCACACGGTCGTGGAAGCCTTGCGCTACGCCCAGATCCGTCTCTGACAGCCCAGTAGTGCCGATGAAACCCCGGCAAGGCCTCCTTCCCCCTCTCCGAATTACCCCCGGAGAGGGGGGGGGTTATGTCTGAACGTCCCATTCCGGCACATTTGCCCTCGGCACGAAGCTTGCCATTCATCCTTCGTTAACGATCAGGTATCCCGCGAAACGCGTTTTCGCGGACCCCCTTCGTTTCGGAGGTGTCATGCATCGCCGCGCGTTTCTCGCCGGTTCTCTCGCAGCTTTCGCCGTGCCGCAGCTGACCCGTTCAGCCCGGGCTGCGATCCAGCTCACCGATCTGCGCGGATCCTTCGGCGCGGAAGTGACGGACCTGCGCCCCGAAGCGCCCGACGATCAAAGCCGCGCCCTGCAGAAGGCGATCGATACGGCGGCAGCCAAAGGGCGGCCGCTCTTTCTGCCCGCCGGGAGCTACACCGTCTCCAACCTGCGGCTTCCCAACGGGGCGCACCTTGTCGGCGTTCCTGGACAGACGCGGCCCGTCTATCGCGGCGACGGGCATCTGATTTTCGCCGAGGATTGTCAGAATATCGGGCTGGAAGGACTGCTTTTCGACGGGGCCAACAGGGCGCTCGGCGACTATGCGCCCGGACTTGCCCATATCAGCCGGTGCACGAACACGATCATCACCGATTGCGAGGTTCAGGGCAGTACCGCCAGCGGTATCGTGCTGGAACGCTCTTCGGGGCGGGTGGAGAACAGCATCGTTTCCGGCGCGGCCAAGGCGGGCATCCGTTCGATGGAGGTACGCGGGCTGACGCTGCGCGGAAACACGGTCACCGATTGCGCCAACGGAGGGATTCTCGTTCATCGCTGACAGGCGGGTGAGGACGGCACCATCGTCACCAGCAACCGAATCACGCACATCGCCGCGCGCGACGAAGGTTCGGGGCAGAACGGCAACGGCATCAACGTCTTTCGTGCCCACGAGGTGATCGTCTCAAACAACTCGATCACCGATTGCGCCTTCACGGCGGTGCGAGTAAATGCGAGTTCCGACGTGCAGATCACCGGCAACACCGCGCTACGTTCCGGCGATACGGAGCTTTTCGTAGAATTCGGCGCACAGGGCGCCATCGTCTCGTCCAACCTCGTCGACGGGGCCTCGATCGGCATCTCGATTTCCAATTTCGACCATGACGGACGGCTCGCCGTGGTGAGCGACAACATCGTCCGCAACCTTTTGCCACGACGATCCCTCACAGGGGCGCGGCATCGGCATTGCAATTGAGGCGGATACGACGGTCAGCAGCAACGTGGTGGAGAACGCGCCCAATTTCGGCATGATGCTCGGATGGGGCCCGTACCTGCGCGACGTGGCAGCGACCGGCAACATCATCCGCAAGGCGGATGTCGGCATCGCTGTCTCAGTCGTCGACGGTGCACGCTCGACGGTCATTTCCGGCAATATTCTGTCGGACGTGAAGAACGGGGCGATCGTCGGCTATCGCTGGCGGGAGCGGGCGAGCGACGATCTTGCCAAGGATCCCGGCACCTGGCCGCATCTGAGCGTCACGGCCAATCGCGTCAGCTAGGACGTGGCATGTCCTGAGTGGTGCAGATTGCCCATTCTTCGAGACGCGCTCTGACGAGCGCTCCTCTGGATGACGTTATCGTCCTCAGCGTTTTCTCACTCGATATCAAACTGTCATCCCCACGCCGGCGGGGATCCAGCATTCCAGAGGCGTGAGCGGTTCGTGCATGACAACCGGATCTTGTGGTTACTGGTTCCCCACCTGCGCGGGGATGACAATTGTTCCTGTGTTGTTTTGCATGGGCATACGTGAATATCACCGCCGACGAGACGGAACCTCCTCCCCCACACCCCGCATATTTCAGTGAACGGTGCGTTCAAGCTTCCTGTGGCTGGCATCCGGCGTTTTGTGCGCCATCTTTAGGGCCACGCAACATTCATGACGATCGGAGGTGGCCCATGTCCATCCGTCCTATCAAGCAGATTTCCGGCACCAAGCAGACGCTGGAAGGTGCGGGCGTCAAGCTCAACCGCGTCTTCGGCTTCGGCGATACCTCGCTGACCGATCCGTTCCTGATGATGGACGATTTCCGTTCCGACCGGCCGGAGGATTATCTGGCCGGTCTTCCGTGGCATCCCCGCCGCGGGATCGAGACCATCACCTACGTGCTGGCAGGCTCCGTCGAGCACGGCGATAGTCTCGGCAATCGCGGGCGACTTGGGGCCGTTGACGTCCAGTGGATGACGGCTGGCAGTGGCATCCTGCACCAGGAGATGCCCGAGGGCAACGCCCAGGGCCGCATGCACGGGTTCCAGCTTTGGGCGAATCTGCCCTCATCGCTGAAGATGACCGATCCGCGCTACCAGGACCTCCCGGCAGGTGAAATTCCGGAGATCGTCGACGACGACGGCACCACGGTGCGCGTTGTGGTGGGCGACTTCTGGGGCAAGCGCGGTCCGGTCGACGGGATTGCCGCAGAGATCCGCAGTATCTCGATATCTTCGTGCCGCCGGGCCGTCGCAAGGTCTTTCCCGTCGACACCTATCGCCAGGCTTTCACCTACATCTTCGAAGGCTCCGGCAGTTTCCGCGATGCGTCCAACCCGTTCGGCGTACTGATCGAAAATCAGGTCAATGGCGAAGCGGTGCATCTGCGCGATGAAAGCGGCAACCGCACGCTGGTCGTGTTCGACAGTGGCGACGAGGTCGTCGTCCAGGCCGGAGATCAGGGCATCCGCTTCCTGCTCATCTCCGGCGCGCCCATCAAGGAACCCGTCGCCTGGCACGGCCCCATCGTGATGAACACCCACGAGGAACTCGTCCAGGCCGTGCGCGACCTGCAGAACGGCACGTTCATCAAGGACAATGCGATCATTCGCTGAAGAAGGCCGTCCTTCTTCGCACGACCAAAAACGAAACGGGCCGCATACGACATCGTATGCGGCCCGTTTTTCGTCAAACGTCTGTCGGCGCGAACTTATCCGCCGATGACCTCACGCTTTTCGCCGTGCAGCCAGGCGGAAAGCCGCGCAACGACCTCGTCCAGCACCTCGTTCTTCTTGCAGAAGCACAGGCGGATGAAGCTCGTCGGCGCATCGCCGCCGTAGAAGGCAGAGACGGGAACCGCCGTCACGCCCGCTTCAACCGTCAGTGACGGCAGATCTCCACGTCGTCCAGCCCCGGCACCAGGCCGGAGGCATCGCAGATCACGAAATACGTGCCGGCACATGGCAGCACGGCAAAGCCAAGCTTGGACAGGCCTTCCGACAACCGATCGCGCTTGGCCTGAAGATCGCCGGCCAGCGTCTCGAAATAGATATCGCCCTTGGCAAGACCGTAGGCGACCGCCTTTTGCAGGTTCGGCGCCGTGGTGAAGGTGACGAACTGGTGCGCCTTGGCGATCAGGTCGAGCAGATCGGGGGCGGCGGTGATGTAGCCAACCTTCCAGCCGGTGAGCGAGAAGGTTTTGCCCGCCGATCCGATGCGCACCGCACGCTCGCGCATGCCCTCGAACGTCATCAGCGGCCGGTTCTGAGCCCCGTCGAAGACCAGGTGCTCATAGACCTCGTCGCAGATCGCATAGAGATCATGCTCGACGCAGATCCGGGCGATCCCAGCCAGTTCCTCGTGAGAGAAGATCTTGCCTGCCGGATTCATCGGGTCGTTGATGAGGATCGCCTTGGTGCGCGGAGTCGCGGCTGCGGCGAGCGCGTCGAGATCAAGCGCCCATTCAGGCGGCGTCACGCGGACACGCACCGGCGTGCCGCCCGCCAGCTTCACCATCGGCAAATAGCAGTCGTAGAGCGGCTCGATCAGGATGACTTCGTCGCCCCCGGCTCGATCCGCGCCATCAGACTGTCGGCAATGGCCTCAGTGGCGCCGGAGGTCACCAGAACCTCACGCTGCCAGTCGATATCGAACCCGTAGAAACGCTTGTTCGCACTCGCCACGGCCTGACGCAATTCCGGTACGCCCAGCATGGGCGGGTACTGGTTCGGCCCCGTCATGAGCGCGACAGAGGCTTGCGCGCGAACATCTTCGGGGCCGTCCACGTCAGGAAAACCCTGGCCGAGGTTGATGGCGCCGTGTTCAACCGGCAAACGCGACATGGTTTCAAAAACTGTCGTGGGCAGATCGGTAAATATGGAATTCGTAGTCTTCATGGGTTGCAGTTCCCTTTTTATATGGGGCGCACAATAGCCGACGAAGAATTCACGCGACAATGGAAGAAAGCACCGATGCACATTAACGCCACGCTCAACCCGCGAACGCTTGCCACCAATTGTGTTCGGTAACCGTCGCCAACGCCTTCAAACGCGAACGATCAACAAGCCGCGCCACCACGAAAAGGTCGCGTTCATTGCATTCGGGGAAGTTGCCCAAAAAACTGCAAGCGAAACCGAGGCGCGTGAGCAGACTCTCAATGATGTCGGGCGACATCCATTGGAAATGCCCTCCAACGACTCCGCACTGCCGGAAAACGCCGGGCGTATTGTGCATGAGCTTGGCAAAACCGTAGTCGGATGTCGCATCAGCCACATTGAAGATCAGCACCCCGCCTTCGCGCAAGACAGCGGCGGTGGTCGCGACATAGAGCGCCAGCGTATGCAATTCGACATGAACCATTGCGTCGAATGAGACCACAGCATCGATTCGCCCCTCAAGGCCGCGACCGCGCAGTGTCTTCAGCATCCGTTGCGGGTCTTCATCCAACAATGTGGAAAAAAGCCGTTTCGAACTGACATCATCGGCGAACCGATGATTCAGCTTTTCCAGAAACGCTTCCGATACATCGAAACAATGCACGCTTGCAGTCTGACAATGTTCCAGCAGATGGAAGGTATATCGGCCCGCCCCTGAACCAATCTCGCATAACTGATCGGCTTCCCGGCCCAGTGTTTCAAATAGGCAGCGCTGCAGGACCGTTAGAATGTCTTCCTTTGCGCCCCATTCGTCTCCAGGCCAAACGTATTGACCGTCCGTATGGTTCAAGACCTGCCAAGCCTTCAGATCCTCCTTGGAACGAGGACGTCCGGATTGAATTTTCGGGAACACGTTTTGTACGTAATTATCCCATGTATTGGCATATGCCGATTTGAATTTTGATTCCATACACCCCCGCTTCTCTGGCCTTGTAACCATATATATCTACCAACAGCGATCTTATCCTAATATTGTAGCGAGCCTATCGCGCCACATTACGTTGATTGAATGCATCTCCTTCTACGGAAGGTTCACTCCCGAGAGGATCGATGAAGCTCGTCATGAACCTCCTTATCCGCGACGAAGCGGACGTCATTCGCGAAAACCTCGAGTTTCATTTTGAGCGCGGCGTCGATCACGTCATCGTCACCGATAACGGATCGGAAGACAGAACGCGCGACGTGCCTGCGGAATTCGAGCGCATGGGGGTGGCGACAATCATCGGTGAGCCTGAGCAGAATTATGCACAAGGCAAGTGAGTCACCGCATGGCGCTGCGCGCGCGAGAGGAACTGGGCGCGGACTGGCTGATCAACAACGATGCCGACGAATTCTGGCACGCGCGTGAGGGCAATCTGAAATCCGCGCTCGATGAGGCCGACGGCAGCATATTCACATGTCCGCGACTCAACATGATCTACCCGCACGATGGGGAGGATGGCTCTTCCTGGCAAACGCGCCTTGTCTACCGGATCACCGACCCCGTTTTGCCTTCAAGCCACCGGAAGACCGTTTGCGCGACTCGTTACCCGCCCCTTATTTCTATCTTGCACTGCTCCCCAAGGTTCTCGTGCGGACAGAGGGGCTTTGCTCCATCTCACAGGGCAATCACTATGCTCTGTACGAGGAATAGATGGAAAGGTGTCCGGGCGATATCACGATCTACCATTTCCCTGTGCGCTCAGCCTCCCAATTCCGGCGCAAGGTAGTGCAGGGCGGAGCCTCCTATGCCCGCAACACGGAGCTGCCCGAGACCCAAGGGTGGCATTGGCGGCGTTGGTACCAGTTGATCACCGAAGGTCGGAAGGCTGAAGCACTGCCCGACAAGGGTCGACTAGCGGAAGATTTGAAAGCCGGAACCGTCGTGCACGACACGACCGCTCAAACCTTCTTTGACGTGGCAACCGGCCTTCCATCTATCAAGAGCACAGCAAACCGTTTTGCTTGACACTCCCCGAACAGGTGAAGACCTTTTCACGCGAACGATTTTGCATCTGGAAAGATGAACATGCGTTTCTTTGTCATCGGCACCGGAGGTAGCGGCACGACGCTACTGCAGAAGATGATGACCCTGCATCCGGACACCCTCGTCTTTCCCGAAACTCACTGGATTCTGAAACTGGTCGAAGTCTTCGGCCGACAGAGCGTTCCCGTGGGCGCCTTGCTCGATATCGTCGAGCCGACCACCCACGTGACCAGCAAACAGACAACCGCGCTGGATCGCGCCCGCTTTCTCGAGCGGGTCGGAGCGGATGCGCAGATGACGGTTCGGGATTTCTGCGACGCAGTGGGCCGAATGTTCGCAGAGGATGCGGGCAAGCGCCACTGGGCGGACAAGACGCCCGATTACAACGGTTATATAGCCCTGTTCCAGGACTTGTGGCCCGAGACCCGCTTTATCCATATCCTGCGGCATGGCTCCAGAGTTGCAAACTCCATGATGCACCACCCCGGCTTTCGCGTCATGGCTGCGCTCAACGAAATCGCCTGGTGCCCGATCAGTTACAACGGCTACCATCAGCTGGCCCGGGACCAGTAGACCGAGCCCGCAGATTTCACTGCTTTATGGCATAACTGGCTACGCCGCACACCTGATGAAGCGACGCGAATTCCCCCCAAGCACTATCTGGAGGTTCGTTTTGAGGACCTTGTCGACGAACCACACCGTATGCTGGAACGGCTCACGGCCTTTCGCAGGATATCCAACGATGCCGACTGGCTGACAACGGCCACGGCCCTAATAGACCCTCAGCGGAGCAAACGCACGCCGAAGCCCGAGATCCTGAAAACATTCGGTGCGCGGGAAAACGCCCTTCTGGAACAGATTGGCTATGAGCCTATCTCCTTTCAGGATGCCTGAAATGCAGCATGGCGAAACACGGCCCGCGGACGGCCTCACGCTTCTGTCCGCCCCACCCCGGATCTCGACCGGAGAAATCCTTCTCGTTGCCCGCATCCGCAATGAGAATCTGAGGCTTCCCGGTTTTCTCGACCACTATCGCAAACTGGGGGTCGACCGCTTTCTGATCATCGACAACGCATCGGATGACGGCAGCACTGAGTTCCTGTGCACGCAAGCGGACGTGCACCTCTTCCACACGCGGAAGAACTACGCACAGGCCCAATGCGGGGTTGCCTGGCAAAACGCGCTGCTTGCCCGTTATGCGGTCGGGCACTGGAGCTTCGTGGTCGATGCGGACGAGCTGTTCATCTATCCCGATTACGAGGCCCTACCGCTCGAGCGGTTGATCTCCTGTCTCGAGAAGATCGGGGCTCAGGGCATGCGAGCGCCGCTTCTCGACATGTATGCCCCCCGGCCCCATCGCCAATACCGGCTACTGGCGCGGGGCCCCGTTCCTCGACGCCTGCCCCTGTTTCGACGCCGACACGTACGGCGATGCGGCCGCGCAGCGAAACGGCATCCATCACGGCGGCCCGCGGGAGCGGCTTTTCTGGTCGGGACAGGATCGTGCCTACCTTTCACCGGTTTTCACCAAGATACCTTTTCTGAAATGGCGCGAGGATCTCGCTCTCGACATGTCGCCCCACAATATCGGCGGCATCAAACCGGCGTAGGCGCGGGGGATTCTGCTGCATTTCAAGTTTCTGCAGGATTTCGCGGAACGCGCCCGGATGGAGACCGAGCGCAAGGAGCATTTCGCCGATGGCTGCCAATATGCCGCCTATTGGGATGTCTTTGCCCGCGAACCGGAGCTCAGCGCCCATTTCGAGAGATCGCATCGCTATCGCGACAGTGCACAACTGGTCGACCTGGGATTGGTGACCCGCGCAAACGACTATCCGACGCCCTGACCTTTGGGCCCGACTTCCCTCATCGCGAATTTGCGGTATCCCGACAGATGATGTCCAGAAACGACTGAGCGGGCCGAAAGGCTCGCTCAAGAGAGATTTGCGCGCTCGCTTTGAGGACAACCAGGCTAGTGAGCCTGATAGCGCATTTCCTCGACCAAGCGGCTCAGCTCAGCGATCCGGGCCTCGAGTTCATCGACCTGCCGTTCCTTTTCCACCAGGCGCGAGTTGATCGCCTTGATGGAGGCGAGGGCGACGCCCAACGTATCGATTGTGGCGATCGAGGTGTCATTGATCCCCGTCTCGAACAGCGCGCGGAAGTCCTGCGCCATCGGCCCGATATGGATGACCGACGGATCGGTCTTGTAGGCCCATTCCGAAATATCCAGACGCGCCACCTTGTTCAGGATATCGTCGTTATTGACCCGAACGATGTTCGTCTTCTTGTTGCGATCCGAATTCTGGGTCAGCGTTCCCTCGATGGTCATGCTGCCGGTCGGGGTGATGAACGCCTGAATGCCGGTATTGCCGAAATGGGTCCAAATAAAATTCGAACTGGTGTCGAGGCCGATATTCCAGATGTTGTCGGCAATGGAGCTGTCGTTGAACTGCATGCAGAGCGTGCCGTTCTTCTTGAGCTCAAGCTGAACGCCAAAACTGGAGCTCGTCTCCTCCACCAGCACGTTGCCCGTCGCGTCGTCGCTCAGGATGTGCAACGCCTTGGTCGGAGCGTTCGTGCTGATCCCCACAAAGCCAGCGCTGGTGACGATGAAGTCGTCGGTGGTGCCGGATCCGTTCTCGACCTGAAAGGAGCCATCCGGGGTCGCGGTGCCGAGGCCCACATCACCGTCAGCGGCAATGAACAGAGAGTTGCTGGGCGCGGAGGGAACGATCCGGAAGGGGAGCTTGCTGGCATTCGTCACGTCGCGAATGAAGAAGTTGGTCTCGTTGCCAGCCACATCCCAGGTCTGCGAGGAGAAGCCGCTGGAGCCGTCCTGTTCCAGCCGGAGAGCGGGACTATTGCCGCTGAACACATGCAGATCGACCGCAGGCGAGGCGGTCTTGATGCCAACGCGCCTGGCCAACGAGAGATAGAGGAGATTGTTCGGGGAATTGGCCTGAATCCAAACCGGCTTCGTGCTGTTGGTGGATCTCGATAGCGAACATGTTGGCGCCGCCATTCGAGGTCTCGTTGGCTATCAGGCGCCAGTCCACATTGGGAAAGGACGAGGAAGCGCTGGTGTCATTGAAGAAGATACGGAGGTTGTTTTCCTTCAGGATCACCGTGTCGAAGCCGAAGACTCGCCATTCACGCAGTCCACGCCGACACACAGGCTTCCCTGCACGATCACGTCCTGAATGAAGACTTCATCGGCCCGGGCGGAGCCCACCGAAAGCGCGGAGGTCATCAACAGACCCGCGGCCAGTCCCAATCCAGCATGTTTGTTCATCGAAATTCTCCCCTAACGCCCCGCGGGCACGCATCAACCGTCTTCCATCCGATTTCCACCACCCCGGCCTCAGCCGGAAATCTCTGCATTCCGAAACCGCATCCTCGACATGCAGCTCAATCTTCAAATTTTCCGATCTCAGCGGTTCCGGCACAGGATCTCGCGACCTCAAGCGCTGAGGGAGCGCGCTAGCGCTCTTCCATTCCCTGTGGCTGGAAAATCACACCGCCCTTGATCAGATAAGGAGCCGCTCGCGGAAACGCCCGCATATTGCTCGTTCTTGGCGGAATCACCCCGACCGTTGTCGAGTTCGGTGCGAACCGCGATCCGCTTCGAGGTCACCGCGCTGAGCTGATAGCTGCAGCGACCGTCTTCGACCTTGCAGCGACCGTCTTCGACCTTGCCGAACTTGCGCAGATTGATCACCGGGGCCGTGCGCTTGGACCGCGCCATCACGGTAAAGCCGTTAGGTTCCGTGATCGTCAGCGTCACATTGCGGTAGTCGCCGCCCAGATCAAAACCGACGGTTGCTTCGGAAAAACGATTGGTCGCAACCAGTTCGTCGCCGCCGGCCAGGGCTGCACCGGTCAAGAAGATCCCGGTTGCGAGCATAGCCGCCGCCAAGGACACCGCCCCACGACGTCCGGCACAGAACCGATCCCTCACCCTCTCGCGCCTCATATACCGCGCCCTCCGCAAAGCCGTCCCAAGTCACTCGTCCGCCGGACACCCGTCCATGGTTCAAGCCCCCGCATTGCGCACCTTACCCCCATGGGTTGAGGCGGGAAGAGCGAAACCGGAGGACGAAACGCTGCGCGGTTGTAGCCGACAAGTTCCCCAATGCCAACAACGACACTTAAGAAAGCAATGTCAAAAATGTATTTAAAAACAATGGCTAGCTAAAACAGAACATTATTATAAATACATGTTTGACTCACGCCCCTTCATCGCAACGGAGCAATGCATGACGATATCGTAAAATACACGGATTCACCGCCTTTCATACCCCTTTCAAAGACCGTCTTTCTCAGTTTCCCTGCGGTATTTTCGAATCTTCGCGCTTTACGGGAGATTTCGCAGCTGACTGCAACCCGTTGCCGACACTTCGCACACCGGTTGCAGCCCAACGGCCGCTCGCCAGCTTCTGCGCTTCGTTGATCTGGTCGGCCGTCATGCGCGCCTTCAAAGCGGCCCGCAACTTCACCGCCTCGGCATGCCCGCCCGCACTGGCCAGATTGAGCCACATGTAGGCAGTCACGAAATCCTGCGGCATGCCGCGCCCGCGAAAGCTGAGAAGATCGAGATTGGTCACGGCGGGGACGAAACCGGCCGAAGCGGCCTGGCGATAAAAGCCCGCGGCCTTCGAATAATCGACCGGAACACCCAATCCGCGCGCATGGATGTAGCTCAGCAGAAAGGCCGACACCACATCGCCGCGCGCGGCCGCACGCCGGTAGCTCTCAAGGGTCCATCCCCCCGAGTAGGGGGGAGCAAGCCGACTGTCATAGACGGCGGGTATCTCATCCGGGTCGAAATCGTCCGAGATCCGGGCATCGCTCCGGCCGCTGCGGCGGTAGAGGTCGAAAACCTTCGTCTCGCTTAGCGGAACGCCGAAGCCGTTTTCGTACATGACGCCGAGATTGCCCACGGCCGGTTTCAGCCCCTGCTCCACCGCCTGACGAAACAGCGCTACCGCCTTCTCGTAGTCCTGCGCAACGCCCTCGCCGCGCACATAGAGAAGACCGAGATTGTTCTGCGCCTTGGCTTCCCCCTTCTCGGCCGCGACGGACAGGAGTTCGCGGGCACGTTCCGGATCCTTCGCCACGCCGCGATCTTCCAGATAGAGCATTCCGAGATTGGCCTCAGCCTCCGCCAGCCCCTACGCGGCCGCCTTTTCGTACCAGCGCGCGGCCTCAGCCGGATCGGCTTCGATGCCGAGGCCGTTGTCGTACATGACGGCGAGGTCGAACTGATGATGCGGATCGCCCTGGGCGGCGGCAGCCTTGTACCATTCAAGCGCGCGGGCATAGTCACACGCAACGCCCAGCCCGGCGGCATAGTAGACGCCCAGCGCATTCTGGGCATCGGCATTGCCTGCGCTCGCGGCCAACGTGTACCAGCGCGCGACCTCGCCGTAATCCTGCGGCACGCCGGTGCCGCGATGGTAGATCCAGGCAAAGGCGCAACTGGGCCTCGACGGATCCCGCCTGCGCCAGCGGCGTGAGCGCGGCGACGGCTTCAGCGGTATCATTGCACGCCAGCGCCGCATCCGCCCGATGCAAATCGGCCGCTTCATCGGCAAGCACGCTTCCCGTCACAAGGACGGAGAACGAACAGGCGAGGCACAAGATCGCAGCCGATCCGGCGTGCCCTGCCCTGCCGAACGAGGTCTTCTCGCGCCGCACCACGGTTCCTGCGCGCTTGCTTTTCATCAGCCTTTTCATCGCCGGGCGCCCCTCACCGTGACTGCAACGGGCCTGCCGACACGTCGCCTTCAGATCCCTGGGCCAGATGCTCGGCATCCCACTGGCGGGCCCGGCGCTGGGCTTCGCTTACCTGTTCCAGCGTCATCAGGCTCGCGAACAATGCGCGCGACTTGATCGCCTCCTAATTTCCGTCGGCCGCCGACAGATTCACCCATTTGTGGGCCTCTACGTAATCCTGCTCCACCCCTTCGCCGCGCGCGTAGAGCAGGCCGAGCTGAAGCTGACAATAGGGACCGCCATGCTCCGCCCCGTCGCGAAACAATTCAAGCGCGCGCGCTCCATCCGGACTCCGACCACCGACCCCCTTGGCGAGGAGATCGGCAAGCCGCCAGCACGCCGTCATCGCTCGCCTTTTCCAACCAGGCGGTGGCACTCGCATCTCCATTCAGCGCCGCCTCGTGAACCCACGGCACCGCCGCCGCCCTGTCAGTGACCTCGAACGTGCCATGGGCATAAAGATTGACCGAGGCGCTGCTCGGCGGTCTTGAGCCCCGCCCTTGGCGGCCTGGAGATACCATTGCTCCGCGGCCGCCATGCTCTTCTTGACGCCGCGCCCTTCCGACAGCATCAGCGCGAAGGCCGCCTGAGCGCGCGGCAAACCTCTCTCTGCCGCCTGATTGTAGAGCTTGGCGGCGACCGCATCGTCCTGCTTCACACCGGAACCGGTGGCGTACATGTAGGCTAGGTTGGTCTGCGTGTTCGCATCACCGCCTTCGGCTGCCCGCGAGAACCAGATCAACGCTTCGCCCGGATCCTTAGCCAGCCCGCCTTCGCCTGCGAAATAGAGCGAGCCGAGCGTACTCTAAGCGGACACATATCCCGCTTCCGCCGCCTTTCGATAAAGCTTCAGCGCCTTGTCATCATTGCGCGCGATGGCACCGCCGCGCGAAAAATTCTGCGCCAGGGTTTATTGCGTCAGCGGCAGGCCGGATTCGGAGGCCATTTCCAGCCAATGCAGGGATTCCACCTCGTCCGCCGTCACCCCCTGCCCTTTGCCGAAGATGACCGCAAGTTCGTACATGGCTTCCGCCACACCCTGCCGGGCAGTGGCCTGCAGCCAGGTCAGGCCCTTGAGCTGATCCTGGGCAATGCCCGCGCCATTGCGGTACATCTTGCCGATGAAGAACTGCGCTTGCGCATTGCCCTTCTCCGCAGCCCGCGTGAAGAGACGGGCGGCGGTGGGCAGGTTCTGCTGAACGCCGGCACCTTGCAGATAAAGCTGGCCCAGCAATGTCAGCGCATCGACATTGCCCTTGTCGGCCGATTGCTTCAGCAAGGAGGCGGCTCCGGAAAGAGCCTGCGGCCCGCCCTTGCCGCGCACCATCAGGAAGGCCAGCCGGAAGAGCGCCTTCGGATCGCCGGGGACACCAGTTTTCCAGCTCCGCCCGTGCGGTCGCGAAATCACCGCGCTTGTAGACCTCCTCGGACGCTGTCATGTCGACGGAACTGCCTTCCTTCGCCTCGCCCGCCGCCGCCGACTTGGCAGGAGCACCGTGTGCACCGCTTCCCCCGGCAGGAACCCCCCGGCAGGAACCGCGCCCTGCGCGGGGGCCTGCCCATCACCAGCAAGGTCTTCAGCCTGCATGCCCCCGGAGCCGATCGACACGGTCATCGCCGCAACAATTAGGAAAACGGCGATTTCTTTCGCCACCCGTTGCGAAATACGCAAGGCAGTCCCACGCGTCATAGTTTCTCCTGATATTGCTTACTCCGGTGCACCACAGCCTCAAGACACCGCCTCAATTCAGCGTTCCGCCCCGACGCTCGATCAAATACCGGGCTCCTGCGGGAAGCGGCCCGTCTATGGTCGTTTCCCCGCCGTCGGCCCAATGCACGGTGACGCTGTCCAGCGCCTCCACATCGCCCAGCCCGATATGCGCCTCGGCGACATCGAACGACATGAACCTGCCGCCGAGCTGGATCTCACGGCTCTACATCCGCTCCCCCACCTTGGCGACGATGCGGTTGCCGATGCCGAAGCGGTTGCCGATGCGGTCCCCGAAAGCGAAAACCATCGCGTTGCCGGTGGCGGAATTGTTGATGAAGTTCATCACCGGCCCATTGACCGGCGCAATGAGAAAATCGAGATCGCCATCATTGTCGAGGTCGATCTCGCTCGCCGCAGCCGTGATCAGGTAATCGGTCAGGCCGAAGGCGTCCGTCGCCTCCTCGAAGGTGCCGTCGCCGCGATTGCGGAAGAACAGGTTGGAAGGGCTGACCTCGTTCGGCACCCATGTACCGTTGACGATGTAGACGTCCTGAAAGCCGTCATTGTCGAAGTCGCCGAACTTTGGTATCCTAGCTCCAGCTGCCGGCGTCGAGCCAGAAGTTCCGGAAGCATGTTGCGGCGCAGAATCTGCGGCACGATCTTCTCCATCGCGGCCTCGCCGGGCTTGTCGAAGGGGAGGAAATGCACCTCGTAAAGCTGGCGCGCACACACACGGCGCCCTGCGGGAGCAACTTGCAGATCGAGGGATCGCGGTTCTGAATGGCGAGGTCCTTGACCAGCATCGCCTTGCATTCGGCCTGGTAGCGCCCCTCCAGCTCCTGGCATTTCGAGGCGGAGCTCGGATCGAAGCTGTGGCCGGACTTGTACCAGCGCTTGATGGCCATGTTCTTTTCGCACACGGCCTTGTCCACTTCGCACTCCATGTCGTCGCAATAGAGATCGAGGGAGCGCATCTTGAGCTTCCGGGAGGCCCCGGAGGAGCGGCCTGCAATCTGCGCGGTGTAGATGACGGGCCTGCCCGAGTTGTTCAGATCGCCGGTCTTGATCACCATGGTCGTGGTCATCGTCATAGACCTCCGCCGTCCCCTCGAAGAACGGCGCCGGGCTGGAATGGTTGATGAAGACCGCCCTTGCCGTCGCCCAGATAGAACATGTCGGGCATCTCGAAGTCGTTGCCGACAAGCAGATCGGCATTGCCGTCGACATCGATATCGGAAAACAGGATCGACAGTGTCTCTCTGGGGAGCCCCGGCAGATCGCGATAGGTCGCGCCGCTCAAAATCCCGTTCTCGTTGAAGACGACGCGGTTGCGCGCCTCCTCGCCCGACGCGGTGCTATACCAGCCCGCCGCCCAGTTGCCCAACGCCAGATCGAGGTCGCCGTCACGGTCGATATCGCCGAAGTCGGCGGCAAGCGTCAGGATGGCATCGTCGCGGTTTCGCATCTCGCTCAGGTTGGAAACATCGAAGCGGCCGCCCTCGTTCTTCAGGACATAGTTGCCTTGCTGATAGGTGGTGAGGAACAGATCGAGCCAGCCGTCATTGTCGATATCGACCAGCACGGCGTTGAAGACCAACATCTCGGCAACCTTGCCGATCTCGAAGTCTTGCGGTCGAAACCCGCCCTTGCCGTCGCTCTGATAGAAGTAGAGCCACCTTTTCGGTGGAGTCGAAGACGAGATCCGTGTCGCCGTCGCGGTCATAATCACCGGCAGCAATGCTGCGTCCTTCCCAGAAGAGCGGCCACATGTCGGCAAGCGAGAACTCGGTCGGCTTGTCGATGCCGAGATGCCAGGCCTCCTTGCGGGTAAATGACTTCTCGCCGACGGGTGATCGGGGGGCGAACTCGGATCTGGTGAGCGAGATGACCGCGCCCTCGGCCCGTATCGTCCTGAAAGGCTTGGCCGCGGGCATCTCCTGCGCATGGGCGGAGCCGATCGAAGAAAACTCCCAGCCGGTCAGCATGCGCAGGGCGCACTCCGTCTGCCAGGAGTGATACTGCGATACGCCGAAACCAGCGAGAACGCCGACGACGAAGATCGTGCCGCCCAGCATGAAGGCGGAGCGCCATGAGATCGCGGTCGCCACGATGAAGAACGAATAGATGGAGAAGATGCCGAGCGTGAACAGCAGCGCCATCACGTAGCCCGGCGCCAGCCCCGCCTGCATGAGCGCCCCGGAGGCCACCACATCGAGCCCGATCAGCACGGGCAGGAAGGTGCCGATCAGCGCCGCGCCGACCAGACCGACCGCTTTGTAGAAATAACTTTAGCCACGAAATTCGAAAAACCAGTGATTTATTATAGTCGGATTTTTCGGAATTCGGATACTGGATTTATGTGACTGATTTATTTTCGATAATAGATGAACACTCAAATATCTATATATATATGTTCTCCTCCAACATTTCTTGGAGGCAAGGAGATTTGTGTGCGAACCGATTATTCAAATCCAACTTCAAAACAAAACTGGAGGACGGTGCCATTAGTACTGAAGCAACTGTGATCCGTGTCTTGGAAGACGTGGTCGGAGCCAAGAATCTAAGTGCGGATTCGCGGTTCCTGGATATCGGCGGGAACTCGTTGAACCTGATCGAGGTCCTGAAGCAGCTGCGCGAGAAGACCGGCGTGGCCCCCTCGCCGCGCATCTTTTTCGACAGGCAAAGCTCCTCGGTGGCGGCAATTTCCGCGGCTATCGATACCCAGCTTCATACAAGCGAGCTTGCCGAGACCGCGGGCTGAGCCCGCACATCGAGCACGCCAAAAGCATTTTTCAAGGGAGATTTTTCCCGATGCAAAAGCACTTTTATCTGACCGAGGAAGAGAAGAAGTTATTCTACGAAAACGGTTTTTCCGATCCCTTCACGCGGTTTGAACCCGACGAGATGACGGAGATCTGGAACGAGATCCGCATGGACCTTCTGGACACCAGCTCCGCGCTGTTCCCCGACAGCAAGCTCAACTACGACCGGCATCTCGACCTGCCCCAGCTCAACCGAATCATTAGCCACCCACGGCTCGTAGACAAGATCTCCTTGATCTTCGGCCCGGATGTCCTGAGCTGGCGCACTGAGTGGTTCCCGAAATACCCTGGCGACGAGGGCACCGACTGGCATCAGGCGGAAAGCTTCGTGGAGTTCGAGGGAACGGAGAAGCTGGAGCCGACGGCTGTGGTGGAAGGTCAGCCCTGGGAGCTAACGGCCTGGATCGCCATGACGAAGACGAACAAGGCCAACGGCTGCCTGAAGCTGATGCCGGGCTCTCACCGGACCTGGTATTTCGACAAAAAGCGCAACGTGAAGTTCGATCCCGACAACATCAACAAGCTCAACACGCGCGGCGAGAAGTCGGGCTTCTACGGCTACGACTACGACGACCTGAAGCTCGACCGCGACATGGAGATCGAGCCGGGTCAGTTCTTCATCTTCACCTCCCGCTGCATGCATAGGTCGAACTCGAATTCCACCAAGGACGACACCCGCTTCGCCTGGGCTACCCGGTTCATTCCCACCCATGTGAAGGTTATGACGGCCAGGATTCCTTCCACCACTTCGGTGAGGTCCTGCCGCTCGATCGCTACTCCACGGTTCTCTCGTCGCCGGCGAGGATCGCTACGGCCACAACCGCGTCCGGATGCCGATGCGCGAGGCCGCGCTGGCCGAATAGGCCCGCGTCGATCATCGGGTCCCCGATCGCCCCCGTTCGCGGACCCGACCACCGATCGGCATCGGGCTGCCGGAGCCTTTCCTGCTGCACCCCCGACCATTTGCAGGGAAGGCTCCGGCCTGACTCGATCGCCCAGTTAGGCAGAGATCGACATGAACAGTCCTTGGCTCGAGTACCCCGAGGACCTGCGCGCTCGCAATGACGCCCGCTTCCGCCTCTTCTGCTTTCCCTAATGCGGGCGGCGGCACCTCGATCTCCCGCCCAAGGTAATCGTGCGCACGGAAGGGCTCGTTTCGATCTCGCAGGGAAATCACGATGCGCGCTTTAGAGGCCGGACGACCAAGCGCACCTCGGATACAGTCATCTACCATTTCCCCGTCAGATCAACCGCACAGTTCCGAAAGAAAATCGTGCAAGGGGGGGGCCGCGCACAAGCGCGCACCCCGGCACTGACGCCCACGTCCGGCTGGCATTGGCGCCGCTGGCACCGGTACATCGAGGAAGGGCGCGGTTACATGGCCCTGGCCGAAGCACTCCCGAACCGCACCCTGTTCGAATATGGCAAGCAGTACAGCGGGTTTATGCGAGATGAGATCATACAGACAGAACTTGCAGCCCAAGAACGATCAGCATGTTCGACCATGCAATGGGCTTTGGCGGAAGCACCGTCATAGCCCTACTTATCGATCGCCTCTTAGGTAAGCGCTTGTATCTTGGTGACATTCCACCCGGAAGTTCGCTACCCCCAGAAACTCACGCCAGATCTTTCCAGAGGACATTAGCCACGCATCCGGCTTCGTTACATACATACCTCGAACATCGCAGCAACCGTTGCTAAAGACAATCCTCAATTCTTCGTGTTTGCACTTCGCACTGAGCAACCACATTAACATTTGGCTTTTTTATAATCGAGTTGCCTGTCCCAAGAAAATCGATGAGCCTGGGCATATTCATGACGACTTTTTCTTCCACATCGGAGACGGCATAGTTTAGAATCTCTACCCACCGCTTAATCCGATTAGCCTTAAGATTAATTGCAATTCGCTCCGCTGTGCGCGGGATCGATTCAAATTAATATACATTACAATATCTATTAACCATACAAACCATCATTACATAACAGCCAGTATAGGCACCAAAATCGAGGGCCACATCGACCCCCGTACACATCCGAAGCCATTCTTTTGCAATCGGATCTTCGTATGCTCCGGTCCAGAAATAATCCCATGCAACAATATCGCCATTAGCGCTAAACATAACGTATTTGACGTTGCCAACAACACAATCTACGAATCCGAAAAAGGAAAATTTCTGATTATAATCATGATAATCATCAACCTCTTCGGCGCCACTTTTTACGCCTTCACGATATTCATCCCTCTTGGCCAGAGCTTTCTTATTCAAGTCAAGCAAAGCTTGACTATCAATTCCTACCCTCGCAGGACCGTCAGATTCTTCAATTCCGAACTCTCGCAGGACTGTCAGGGGGACATAACAAGATGTCCCCTCCGGCTAGCGCCTCAATCTCCGACATATCGGGATTACTTCAAATTCGACAGGAAATTTACGCTCTACACACGCATTCTTAACCTGGTTACCGAAATCCGATTTGAACAGATTATAGGAGATCCTCAGATTATATTTTGCAACAACGTTCTTACATTCGAAAAACTCGAAATCGAAGCTATGAAAATTCAGGAAAAAGCGCTCAGGATCAGGGATCCAAACCGTGAATCGCATCATACATCTGATCTGTAATGCAGATACGGGGCAGGTTCTTCATCAAGAGATTGCGGGCAAAACCTTTTTCAAAGAAGACGTTAGTATGGCGTACGTTCTGAATAATATGTGCAACTTGGATATCCGGAAATCCCAAATTCTCTGCACGCGTGACGATATTCTTGAAATTGGAAGGCAACGAAAACAGTACGATATCACCATCACGGAACTCAGCTTCCTTGAGGAGGCAAAAATTCACGTCTTTTATGTGATCGCCGGTAATAAAGCTTCTCTAGCAAACTCCCGCCTTTTTGATCGTTAGTCACTGTCGTGAACCAGACCTCAAAGGCTGCATGCAGCGCATAATCAAGCATCTTGGCGGCCCCACCGACGGAACGGTAATTGAGGACCAGAGAGAGAAAGCGCCGCTTGTTACTCACCGCGCCAGCTCCTTTTCCTTGTAAGAAGTTCTTTCATGGCATTCGCGACCTCCGAAAGCGGCGTTTCATACTCACCTGCAACGGCACGCTCCAGGACCTTATCAAGATAGGTTGGCCAGATCTGCCGGCGCACCTAATTCGCCAGGAAAATTAGGGAAAACGCCGTCGAACCCGGTACCACGGTTGTGGAATACGGGCGTTCCCATAGAAATCGAATGGACCGTTCGCACCGACGTCGCGAAACTCCTCTCCTCATTCAGCCGACTTAAACCAACAAATAAATGGGATCGACTAATTACGTCCACCAATTGTTCGAATGGCAGAGAATTCAAGACTGACACATTGGGCAAGCCCATGAGACGGCTGACGCCTTTTGCATGGCGGTCAGTCACGCCGTTTACTTCTCCCAGAAAGAAAAATCCGCGCTTGTCAGGATTGGCTTCGAAATATTCTCCGATTGCATAAAAACTTTCACTGTAGTCGATCCAGGAATGGACCCCCCCGAATGCCAACGTCATCTTTTCGCGCTTAGATCTCCGCTCGGGCCAGAAAGAAAATGGATTATAAGCAGTATCGTGATCATAATTTGACTTTATATGGTCCCACAATTTCGGAGAAGTATACAAGATCACATCGGCATGGTCCATATATACCTTCTCTGTCGCCACATATATTTTGTGTAGATCAGCGCGCTGCATAGCAGCGAATTCCAGATCTTTGCGCGCGATGCAATCGAGGATGACCCGGTGTCTCTTGCTCGCGACCTTGAACTCCTGGGGGGAATTAGCCTGCGTAAAGATGAAAGCTGCGGGCTCAATTCGATTAGCAAATTTCGAGAAGATACCCGTAGGGAGGAGCTTCAATGCAGAATGCTTTCGAGCAAGTCCCAGCCCGCTCACCTCGCAGGTCAAAACATACCGCTCTTTGAGCATCAAATACTCGGGATCATACCCCGCGGATTTAAGCTGCACATAGAGTTGACGGGCACGCATTGCCGGCACATTGGCAATGTCCCCAGGGGAGGATCGTTGCATACGATGAAGTACTTCATGCCAATTGTAGCCGCACCAGCGTTTGAGACACGTAATCAACGGAGAAGGTCACCGCGTCTGTAATCATCGGATTTCGTCCTGTGGCGTTGCGGATAAGGCCCATCAACTCAATTGGAGACTCATCGCTGTTCAGGAAGAAGACGTCCTCAAAGTCACAGCACTCGTTGATCCCTTTCTGATCAGTGGAGCAGTCAACCACAAGCGCCGTCGTTTGAATATCGAGGTCATCTTCGAAGAGAAAGTTACCTACTGTGATCATCTTAAAGAGGTTAGGCGCGATCTTTGACCTATAGCGCAGAATATGGAACGGCATTTTTACCTGTTCCGATATATCATAAAGCCTAGGGAACTCCTCACTCCAACGAGCGAGAGAACCACGTTCGCCTAAAAGGTCGTCGAGTTCTTCATAGCTTTCGTTCAATACCACACGAATTGCCGCTTTCTCATTGGAGGACAGGGGCATTTCCCGGTTGAAGAAGACGATGTCATTGATCCCAAGACAATAATTCTGCTGCTGTTGCGCATAGCAGAATGCTTCCACGTCCAAACGCATATCTAGAATGACGGCCTTACGCGATGTAGCGTTCTTCTCAAGCCATTGAAGCGGAACGGTAGCCGGATTGAAAACCGCGATTTCTTCGCCTTCGCTTCCCGGGCCCAACGACGCTTCGGATCGAAGAAAACCATAGGGGTCAGCAGTAGATTCAAACGCAGAAAAAACTGCCTGTCTCTCTTCTGATATGTGAAAACCAACTGCTCTCATAGATTTTTCACTTTTTCAAAGCAGTAGGACAAAATCGGAAAGAAAACCTTAAGCAACCGACCGTAATGGCCGGCACGCATCTTGTCACCGAACATGTCGGCTATTTCTTTGTCGTTCGGCGCAAAAACAGCAGAAGCCGGCGCCACCTTGCCGTTGCCGCTTTGAGTATCCGGATTACCAATACGTCCGAACCCTCTCGAGCTTCAGCCGTTCGTAAGCAGGATTGTCGGTCTTCAAAACGAATTCGTGACGCTCCTTGGCATCATCATCCGAAACCGTGTAGTTCATCAACTCACTCCAAAGATCTTCGCATTGCGCGCGCAGATCGGGACTGATCCTCGGCGGATTGGGCATAGAGCTCTTGAAGTAAGCTTCATCAAACACGATCCCAAACGGGTTATCGGTGAACTCCAACCCGAAGCGCTCATTGATCTGCCGGATTGGCCGGCTCTTCGACCGAAGTCCGTGAATATTTATTACGATTGAGCGATCCGAAATTTTCGAAATGCACTCGATGACGCGCGCCATATGAAGCAACCACGATTCCGCGATGAGGTCCGGGGAGTTCGCTATTTCGAGTTGTCGCTGCCGCCCCTCTTCTCTCATTCTCGCATCTCGAGCGGCACGTCGCTGCACACTGCCAATACAGTACTCGAAATGCCTGAGCGGCACGACATATAATAAGGATTCGACGCGTGCGTGTCCCATAGGTCCCCAAAAGGCACGTGCGAGGATCTTTGAAACCCCAAAGGTCTCGAACGACATCACGATTTGCAAGCAAGCGAAGAGCTTCCTTGTGATCATCACGCCGATAGACAGGATGGAAGGGCGCTTTCGCAAGCCAGTTCTCGCCTACACGCCGCAACATCGCTTCGTGGAGACGAAACATAGCCCGATCTTCAAAATGACCGCGGTGGTTGGTGGCATTTGCCCCAAACAAATCGTCACCGATATGTAAACCGCATTGGTTCAGATAATCGGTAAACAACAAAGTGCCGCTTCGATGGAAGCCGAGAATGATAGCCTGAGTGTTCATTAAAATACGACCGAACCCAATGTGCGTTCTTCGACGTGCAGATATCTGAGATACTGACAGATGATGTGGGCGAGCATCTGGTGCACATCTTCAACGACGCCGTAATTATCCTCAGGCACATAAAGTGCGTGGGTCGCGAGGTCTCTTGCCTTACCTCCGGAAAAGCCCGTGAAGGCGATTATCTCCAGGCCCTTCGCATTAGCTGTGTCCAGCGCCTTGATAATATTGGGAGAATTTCCGGAAGACGAAATCGCCCATAAGACATCGCCGAGTTCGGCGCGCTGGGCGACATGAAAAGAGAACACGTCCTCAAACGAAATATCGTTAGCGATCGCGAAATTGAGTTCGCCGGAAGCATTCAATGAGGTCAGTCGAACGCGCTTACCCGTGGCAAGCCCGAGTAACTTCACATAGTCGCAGGTTACATGGTTGGCGATCGCCGAAAAGCCGCCATTACCACAAACGAAAAGTTCGCGATCGGCCTCGATTGCCTTCTCTAGATAATGCGCAGCACGATCGATCTGGTTGCGATCCACCTTGGAGATAGCCTGAGAAATTTGCTCCCCATAGTCGGTCGCATACTCGCCAGCAGACGAGTACCTTCTATCTGGGAAGCAACACGGCGTCATTCTCTACGATCTCCGCTCCGTCGGGCCAGAATCTGTATTCGAGAGTGGGCAACCCTACCTCCTTCAACTGATTCTTGAAATTCTCATCGTGAAACACTGTGATGACCTCCATTTCCCGCCCCCAGCACCTTGCCTCCATAAGCACCCATCGACAGAAGCTTCTGGTAAAGTGCATCGATGGAATCCTCCCCGATCTTACTCGACAACTGCTGCTTCAATTCCCAGTTGTGGTGCAACAGTCGACCACACTCCTTCGGATCGCGCATCAGCACTGCCTCCTGCATGGCATCCACCATCGCAACGATTTCGTGCTGCCGTTCGACCACGGCCTGATCAGAGCGGATATTCTTGTTCTGCTCTTCCAATGTGGAATTGGCACGCCGCGTTATCCCGGTAAAAACCAGCGACAGATGGTTTTCCAGAAAACGCCCTACCCTACACCAGAGTGCCGATCCTGCGTTACAGTCCCATCGCAATTGAAGTGAAGAGTGTTGTATCCGCCGAGGCAGACCGCATACTGATCCTGCTTGCCGATAGGCTCGCCAAGGCGGTCAATCTCGATCTTGCAGCTGTAGTCAGCCAGATCCTGAGGTCGATGGACTTATCTGTGTAGGCGGCCAGATTGAGCGAGGTCGCGGCGGTGAATGCAGAGGAAGTTCCAAGTCCCATCCCCGCAGGCACATCCGCAAAGGACGCGAAATCGATGAAGGGTACGGGATAGTCGCGTGCGATTTCCCGGATGAGGGGATGTTCGACCTCGGCGAGGGACGCAACTTCCTCCACACGGCTGTAGACGAAGCGATAACGCTTGTGGAAGCTCCGGTTGGTGGCCACATAGACGAACTTGTTGATCGTGAAAGACAGGGTCTTTCACGAAAATCGTTCGTAGTAGGCCGGCAGATCACTGCCTCCACCCATCAGGCTGATGCGGAACGGCGCACGTGTAATGATCATGACGCGTTCCCTTTCGCACCCAAAGCACAGATGTACCGCGCAGCCGCCGACAAGTCGGCGAACATCGCGACTTCACCGACATCGTACTTCCCGTCCTGATCGGCCAATCCGGTGGCGACCATGAGCGGCCTACAGCCAGCGGCAATCGCAGCGGCCGCGTCGACCGTCCGATCCCCCACCATAAAGGAACGGCCGAAATCGATGTTGTAGTGATCACCTGCACGCAGCAGCAGCCCCGGCTTAGGTTTGCGACAATCGCAATCGATCTTCAGTTCCGTTCGCTCACCGGGAAATCCGGTCTCGAGATGGTGCGGACACACATATTTGTCAGTTAGAAACGCCCCCGAATGCGCCAATTGGTCGTCTATTTCGGCATGCACAGCGTGTACGTCACTCCAATCAATGAACCCTTTGGCAATCCCAGGCTGATTCGTTACCAAAATCACCAAATACCCAGCTTCCTGAAGGCGCTTCACCGCCTCTCCCGTTCCTGGCAGCAAGGTCAGGGCTTCGGCGGTACAAGCATCTCCCGCCTCCTTAATCAAGACCCCGTCGCGGTCCAGAAATACGACAAGTTGGGCATTTTCACGATTCCGAGAAGACACCTCGCCACTCAGTATCTTCGCCTCGATTTCCCTCAGCCACTTCAGGGTCCCGACATCCTTGATGAATTCGGCCGTACGATATGCGTGCAGATGCCCCCCGGCCGCGACGACACGAGGAAAAACTGTCAATCCGAAATCTTCGGGTTCATCCGAAATATGCTCAAGGATACCCCGATTGAGGCAATAGGCGGCCGTATTGACGAAATTCTCGTGCTTGTTGTCGGCAGGACGGTTCTTTGAATGAAATGCCGTTATCCGGTCCGTTTCGTCAAAAGCAACCAAATCGCTGTCGAAGGGATGATCGTTGGGATGGACGGCAGCGTCCCGATCGCTCCGCTTTGCCGATGTTCGGCAAAAAAATGATCGAGTTGCATATCCAGAACCACATCGCCGTAGAAAACGAGGAAATCTTCAGAGAGACTGCCGGCGATGGACTTCACCGCCCCGGCTGTACCGAGAGGCCCATCCTCGCGGTGGTAGTGAATCTCAAGACCGAAATGACCACCATCGCCCAGAACCTCAGGAAACATATGACCAAGGTGGCCGGTCAGGATGTGGACGGTGCGGATACCGTAGCGAGCCAACAGATCCAGCTGATGCGCGGTCACCGACTTGCCTGCGATCTCAACAAGCGACTTGGGTCGATCAAGCATCAACGGCGCCAGTCTTGTGCCTTTGCCGCCTGCAAGAATGATTGCCTGATCCACCAACTATGCTCATCCGTGACGTTTCGCGCAGGTATGTTACAGACGCAATTCACGAGGCTTCTCGCCCTTGCATCAAGTTAACCTAACTGTCCAACTTTCGGAGAACTCGGAAACCCAAAGAAACCCGAAAATTTTGACCAAATAGGTAAAATTGAAGCGGACATTTTTGGTGCAAATTCAGCCGTCAGTTTGTGCAGGGTTCAATATCTCAGCCCCTATATGACGTAAACCCCGGTATGGTTGGCATACACCGGTTTAATCGAAGAGCGTGCGAATACACTAGAAAGCCCCAGGTAAATTCAGAAACATAATAAATTATATATAGTTACGAACCGCCATGCGCATTGGGATCGTGGAAATATTTGCGGCTTGTTAAGCTATATCGCAAATGCGAAACGTATCACTAGAACCTGGGGGCACAGATACGTATTTCTCACACATGCGCACAGAATAGTCAGGCGATCAGGAAAATATCATCTTCTACTTGGCTTAGCGTCGCGTTGGCAATGGTCAAATGTCCAGCTGCTCCGAAATCGAAAACATAGGCCCCACTATCCTCCTACCCGTAAGTGGCGATAAGATCTTCAACGGAGCCAAAGCCGAAGGATGAAGAAAAATGGATCTGGTCAAGATCATCTTCGAAATCGCTGATGACGGCAGTATCGAAACCTGTGTTGAAAATGAAAACATCCGCATCAGCACCGACAAAGAGAACATCGTACCCATCGCCCCCTTCCAGGGTATCGTTACCTTCTTCCCACTGCAAAATATCATTACCACTATTTCCAATAAGCTCGTCGTCGCCGAGCCCTCTACGTAAGTTATTATTTATTCCATCCCCTTCAATCCGGTCATCGTAAGACGACCCACGAACATTCTCGACGCAGACGAGGACATCCCCCTCCGCATCGCCGCCGCTCTCCGAAAGCCCGTCCTCCAAGTTCACGTCAATCGCAGAAGACGATCCCGTATAGACGACCCAGTCGGTTCCTGCTCCGCCGTCCAGTTGATCGGCGCCGGTTCCTCCATCCAGAACGTCGTTCCCGATACCACCACTCAGAGCGTCAGCCGCGCCGTTGCCATAGAGCCAGTTGTCGGCATCGTTACCAGTGATGTCGTCCTGCCCTGCGCCGCCGACGGCATTCTCGATAGTGACGTCGAAGGCGATCGCCAGATTGTCCGTCATGCCGAGAACGTCGGAAAAGCTGCCTACGGTCAGATTGACGACCTGATCGTAGCTCGTGCCCGACAAGTCGATAGTATAGGTACCGCCGGCATCCCAGATCGCTATGACCGGTGCCGTATTCATCGTGAAATCAAAAGCATCACGCTCGGCATTGGAATTGTAACCGTAGGTGGTGTCTCCAGTGCGCGTCGACATGTTCGCACCGTAGATGTCCTGAATAGCCGCGATGTCATGCAGCAGAGGGGTTGCCCCGTAGTAGGTGCTCGAACCGGGCTGAGAGTGATCCGCACCGGTATTGTAGATTTGGAAATAGGACATCACCGTGTATTGGCGCGTGTCCTGCGCGTATTCGGACATATCCTCATAAGTCGGCGAGCCGCCGTTATAGGCGCCCGGATGAGAAAGACCGATCTCGTGGATCAGCGTTAGATAGCCGTAATCGCCGTAGTCGAGATAGCTGTTGGCCCAATAGTTGGGATTGACCCACACACCGCCGCCCCAAGTGCCGGAGGACGGGTAGTAGGCCCAGGCAACGCCCGGCCCCGATGTGGTGTTGGAAAACGTGATCTGAGCGCCGGCACCGGTCGTCTCAACGAAATTTACCGCGACGACATCGTTCCAGGCCTGGATCGCGTCGCGCGCCGCCGCCTTCTGGGCCTCCGAAAAGCTCGAATAGCCGGCGCTTCATCGGTCGTGAAATACGGCTCGTAGGTGGGCAAGGAAGTGGTGAAACCGAACGTGATCGTCGTTCCGCTCCACTCCGCATTCGAGCGCGTCAGATTGTCGGAGATCGTGGCGAGATCCCAGACCTCCTTCGTCGCCGCATCCGCGCTAACCGCGTCGGCCTGAAACTGACCGGAACCGGCACATGCCGGACAGGCGCAAAGATCGGTAAAAGAAAGATCGACAGTCATATGCCCTTGTAGATTTCTGTTGGCCTTCAAACCAGAAGGCCCCACCGTCCCTATCGAAATATAAATTTCTCGATCTGCATTAACGGTAAGCATTACATATTTTCTATGTGGCTGTCATTTTCATATATATCCATCCAACTTTTTCTGCCGCATGTTGGATTACTGGAAATAATAAATATGACAAAATTCTAAGTTCAAAATGTTCAGATCAATGAACACTCCGTTCCATAATTTTTCTCCGGTCATCACGCCCCCGCCTTCATGCTGGGCGTTTGATCCGACATGCGGTAATGGTTGGTGCGAAAACATGTGAGAACAAGAGAGTTTCCCCGCGGGGGGAGGAAACGTGACGCGGGCGGGTACGAGGGACGAAAACCCGCCATGTTATCCGGCTTATCATACTGACTGATTCCAGTCGATCACCAGGGGAATCGGCGTTTTGCCGAAACATGATTTCATGAAGGGCATCATTCTTGCGGGTGGGCTCGGAATCCGATTGCATCCTGTCACCCAGATCATCTCCAAGCAGCTTCTGCCGGTCTACGACAAGCCGATAATCTACTATCCGCTGTCGACGCTCATGCTGGCGGGGATCCGGGAAATCCTGATCATCTCCTCGCCGCGCTCGCTGCCGATGTATCGCGAATTTCTGGGGGACGGCCCGTGCTGGGGGGCTATCCATCGACTATGCTGAGCAGCCCAAGCCCGACGGGCTGGCGCAGGCCTTCCTGATCGGCGAGCGCTTCATCGGCGGGCAACCGTCTGCCCTGGCGCTTGGCGACAACATCTTCCACGCCGCCGGCTTCACCCAGGTCCTGCAGCAGGCCGCCCGTCTGGAAAAGGGCGCCAGCGTCTTCGCCTATCCGGTGATGAACCCACGCGACTTCGGCGTGGTGGAAATGGACGAAAACGGCAAGGCCGCTTCGCTTGAGGAAAAACCAGCGAAACCGAAGTCGAACCTCGCCGTCACCGGGCTCTATTTCTACGATGCCGACGTGGTCGATATCGCACGCGACGTGAAGCCTTCGCCGCGCGGCGAACTGGAGATCACCTCGGTCAACGCCGCCTACATGCAGCGCGGCGATCTCAATGTGGTCAAGCTTCAGCGCGGAACGGCCTGGCTCGATACCGGCACGGTGGACAGCCTGTTGGCGGTGGCCAACTACGTGCAGACGGTGGAGCTTCGCCAAGGTTACAAGGTCGCCTGCCCGGAAGAGATCGCCTGGCGGCTCGGATACCTGGCCGGCGAGCAGGTTCTCAAGCTGGCCTCGACGTACCGCAATTCCTACGGCGAGTACCTGAAGAAGGTCATCAAGCAGGAAAGCCCGTCAAGCAGGAAAGCCCGTCGGGCGCCTTCTGAGGCCGGAGAGATGCGGTTGGGGGCGCCGAGGTCTTTCTCGGGGTGCCCATCCTTCGAGACGGCGCTGATGCGCCTCCTCAGTGTCCGACCCGTAAGCCTCCTCAGTGTCCGACCCGTAAATGGTATTGGGCTATTCCAGCTACACTTCTTTCGTCATTGCCGGCTCCGACCGGCAATCCATACCGTGATGCTTCATCTCGATCAGATTCTGATATCGTGAGAATAATCCAAGCGCATGCCCTACCGACAGATCACGGAGTGGATCTCGGCTCGGAGGTCGGGATGCCGAGTGGAGAGCATTGCGGACTACCCTATACCGTTTTTTTTCGGGTCGGACACTGAGAAGGCCCGACAAGCTCGCTCGAAAGCAGGGCCTCCGCACAGCCCCTGCCCGCCTCGGTGCCGGGCGAGCAGATGCCGTCCGCGCTCACCCCTTGCAGGCGGCCATGTAGCGGGCGAGAGCGTCGCGCCAATGATCCGGCGTGCCGATGATCCGCGACAGCTTCGCCGTATCGAGCACCGAATAGGCCGGACGCAGGGCGACCGTCTTGAATGCGGCGCTGGTGGTGGGTTCCACGACCGCGTCCACCCCGGCAAGCTTGATGATCTCGCAAGCGAATTCGTACCAGCTCGCCTGGCCGGAATTCACCACGTGATAGATCCCGGCAGGGGCCTCGGCGGCCAGGAGATCGAGCGTCATTTTCACGATGTCGGCCGTGGCCGTCGGCGACATGACCTGGTCGTTCACCACGGAGAGCTTGCCGCGCTCGCGGCCGAACCTGATCATCGTTTCGACGAAATTGCCGCCCTTGCCGCTCGCCCCGGCGGTGCCGAACAGAGAAGCCATCCGCAGAACGGTCGTCGTGGGATAGCGCAGAACGAGCGTCTCGCCCATTGCCTTGGAAGCGCCGTAGACGTTGACCGGATCCTTCGCCGCAAGCTCGTCATAGGGCGTCTTCCGGCCGATGCCGGAGAAGACGTAATCGGTCGAATAGTAGACGAAAAGCTTGCCCGCCTCGGCACACCACGCCGCGATCGCATCGGCTGCGCGGACATTGACCTGAAAGGCAGGATCGGCGTCGAGCTCTACCGCATCCGTCTTGTGGACGCTGGCGCAATAGAGGACGACGTCGAAGTCCTCACGCTCCAGCGCCAGGCGGATGGCGTCGGTATCGGAAAGATCCAGCCGGTCGCGGCCGAAGGGCAGGAAGGTGAAATCCGCCCGCCCCTTGGCCGCAGCGGCGATGTCAGTACCGAACTGACCGGCAGAACCGAAGGTGAGAAGTCGCGTCATATGTCGAGCATCCCGCCGCGCAGTTCCAGGTCCTTGATGACCCGGTGCCAATGCGCAAGCTCGGAGTACCAGTCGAGCGTGATCGTCTTCACGGTGCGCTCAAGCTCACCGGATTCCAGTTTCTCGCAGATTTCGGAAACAGCACGACCGGCGGTCCACTTCGCCTTGTAGCCAAGCCCCTCGATCTTGTCGAAAGCCGCCCGGTAGGAGCGATTGTCCGCATCGCCGTACCATTCGATTTCAACGTCGCGGGGAACGGCTTCGGCCACAGTCTCGGCCAACGGCCCGATCTGGTAGACGTTTTCCGCCGAGCCCACATTGAAGATCTGGCCGTTGACCTTGTCGGCATCGGCCTCGAGCATGAAGATCTGCGCTGCGGCCGTGTCCTGCACGTGCACCATCGGCCGCCACTGGCTGCCATCGCGCATCAGCGGCAGCTTACCGGTCTTCCTGGCGCCGTAGGTCATGCCGTTGATCGCCAGATCGAAGCGCATGCGCGGCGAGTAACCGTAGACAGTGGACTGGTGCAGAACCACCACGCAGAAGATCTCGTCGACCAGCGGCAGCGTGCCCTGCTCGGCCATTTCGCTGGCCCGCGCATAGATGGTCAGCGGGTTGGTCTTCGTCGTCTCGTCGGCGATCACCTCGGGCGGCTGAAAACCGTAGAGCGAGCACGACGAGGGCAGCACGTAGCGCTTGACCCCGGCCTCCTTGGCCATGTGCGCGGTGCGAATGCGGCTGTCGCGGTTGATCGCCCAGGTGGCGTCCTGAAACTTCTCGCCGGAGGGATCGTTGGAGATGGCGACCAGGTCGATGACCGCATCCACATCGGCGGAATGGTCACTCGTGAGCATGCGCGAATCCTCGCGAACACGCTCAAGCTTCGGCTGATCGTTCAGAAGTTCGGAGCCGAAGACGAACCGGTCAACGGCGCGCACCTCGTAGCCACGCTCCAACAACATCGGCACAAGAGAAGTGCCGATATAGCCTCCTGCCCCGGTAACGAGAATCTTGGTCATTTTTGGAAAACCCCGGTCAGGAGAGCCCGGACTGAGCTGCCGGGCCTAGCCGCATCAGCGCCCGTTCAGAACGGAAGCCTGTCGATGATATCCTTGAACAGCGGCTGATTTTTGTCTTTGTCGGAAAGCGTCAGTTCTTCGGGCTTGAACGGCCAGTCGATCCCCAGATCCGGATCGTCCCAGCGCACGCCCCTGTCGTTTTCGGGCGAATAGAAGTTGGTGACCTTGTAGATGAGCTGTGTTTGCGGCTCGAGCGTCACGATCCCGTGGCCGAATCTGATCGGCAGCAGGATCTGGTTCCACTCGTCTGCGGAAATCTTCGCGCTGACATGCTTGCCGAAGGTGGACGAGCCCTTGCGCAGATCGACGGCGACATCGAGAATCGAGCCGGAAACCACGCGCACCAGCTTGTCTTGCGCGAACGGCGGCGTCTGGAAATGGATACCGCGAAGGACGCGGGTCTCTACGGACAGGGAATGGTTGTCCTACACGAAATCAAGGGAAATCCCGTGTTCTTCGAACATCTTCCGATTGTAGGTTTCCGAGAAAAAACCGCGATTATCTCCAAACTTCTTTGGCCTGATGATTTCAACGTCAGGAATTTCCAGAGAAACAACTTCCATGTGCCGATCATCCGCAGTCAAGTGCGGTAAAACCGCCCGCAAACGTCATACGGCATAGCTCCTGCACATTGACAGTGTCAATCACACCCAAGTTCTATTCAACCGCCCGAGACCATTTGCGCCAGAACGCCCGAGGGCAGGTGTAACAACGTACCGGCGCAAACTGGACCCGGCAGAGCCAGACCGGTGGATGACGGGTCAGACCTCGGCCCGTTCCCGCTCCTCAACCCGCATTTCGCTTCCCAGACGCTCACTCCAGAACCGCCTCTGGGGCGGAGGGTCGTTCAGGATCGCGGCGGCCGCGCGGGCCTTGTTCTGCATGGCGCGCAGTCCCTGCGGATCGGAGATCGCAGCCAAGATCGCATCCACCCAGGCCCCGACCTCGTTCGGCGCCAGCAGTCCGGTCTCGCCGTCGCGAATTTCGTTGGCGAAACACCACTCCTCGCTGTAGAGGCCGACGGCCCCCAGCATCGCGTGTTCGATCACCTTATTTATGGAGCGGCCCCGGTTGAACGGCGTGTCGAGCATCGGATAGAGCGCCAGATGAAACCGCAACCGCGCATGGCGGGCGCGGTGAAGGGCCCAGGGCAACGGCCGGCGCAAGCGCAGGCGCGGTGACCGTCAATCGACATTCCAAGCTTGCCACGCGCGATCATCGTCACCGCCACGTTGCGATGGCTCTCGAGCACCCTTTCCAGCACCGCGCCGACAAACACGCGATCGGCACCGTGGGTGACAGAGCCCAGATAGGCGATATGCAGGGCGCCGCCGCGATCCAGCTTGCTGAAATGGTTGTCGTCAGCCATCGGCCCGGCCCAGATCGGGCCGAGCAGCGCGGTGCGGTGGGTGGCTTCGAATTTCTCCTCCAGAAAGGTCGTCGGCACGACCACGGTCTCGGCCCGTTCCAGCAGCGCGCGGTATTGGCCCTCGTGCAGCCGCTTGAGGCGGGAGCGGTAGTCGGCGGGCAGCGTCTCGTCCCTCGGCGGCATCGAGATCGTCGTTGATCACATAGGTGACACGCAGCGAGGAATCGGAGAGAACGGCATCGACGACGCGCGGCGTATCATGGCGCACGACGACAGCCTGATCGTTGCACAGGAAGCTGTTGGCGCCGATCCGGCGGTTAAGCGGTGCACGGCGGCCCGGTTGGGGGCGAAGCCACTCGCGGCCGGCATTTGCGAAGTAGAGATCCATCGTCGGAATAGCCCGGCTCGCCCGGGCTATCCGGCCCAGATGCTGCCATACGCTGCGCACGAGAAAGCCTCCTTGGGGGTGCGGTCGGTTGTCCTTACCGCCCCTCGTTCGCCAATCTGTAGTCTGTCCCTGTATCACCCGCAAGGCTTGAGCGAGGCCGCAGAACAGGCCTCACACCACCACGATGCCGCTGTGCTTGGCCTTTTCTTCCGGCTCCACGTGAATGGTGATGATGGAGCCCGGCACTTCCGCATACAGGGCTTCCTCGATGCGATCGCAGATCTCGTGAGAATCCGCCACGGCCATGGAGCCGGGCACGACAAGGTGGAAGTCGATGAAGGTTTCCTGACCGGCGCGCCGCGTCCTCAGATCATGCGCCTCCAGCGCGCCCTCGGCATGCTGGGAGATGATCTCGCGGATATGGTTGCGGATTTCCGGTCCGGGCGCCTCGTCCATCAGTCCGCCGACGGACTGGCGCACCAGCCCCCAGCCGGACCACAGGACGTTGAGCGCGACGGCGGCCGCCAGCAACGGGTCGAGGATCATCCAGCCGGTCCATGCGGCAAGCGCGAAACCGCCGATGACGGCCGCAGAGGAGACGACGTCGATCATCAGGTGTTTGCCGTCGGCATAGAGCGCGGGCGAGCGCAGGCTGCGGCTGGAAACGATCAGATAGCGTGCCCAGACGAGGTTCAGCACCCCGGCGGCGGCATTGATCGCAAGCCCCATTCCCGGTTGCGCGAAAACGCGCGGCACCCGAAAGGCGTGCCAAGCTTCGATGAGAATGGCGATCGCAGCCAAAACGATCATCACGCCTTCGAGGACGGCGGCCAGGTATTCGGCCTTGTGGTGGCCGTAGGGATGGTTCTGGTCGGCCGGTTTGGAGGCGTAACGGACCGCGATGAAGGCGGCAAACGCCGCCGCCACGTTGACGATCGACTCCATCGCATCCGAATACAGCGCGACCGACCCCGTCAGCCAGTAGGCTGCGAATTTTAAGGCGAGAACTGCGACGCCGACAATGATGCTGCCGAGCGCAATTTTGGAGACCTGGTTCATGGCGACTTGCGATAAGCAGCCGGAACGGCAAGGTCAATGCGCGCAGGCCCTCATTTCACAGTCACGCGAAAGCTCTGTGCACGATGTTTCTGCCACCATCCGACATCGTAGCTGAAGTACGTAAAGCCGACGGTGAAGGTATCCACACCGCGGAAATCTCTGTCGGGCGTATAGTATATTGCACCGCCCTTGACGACTTTACCTTGGCATTTTCCGGCATTCTTCCCGAGTTTGACCGTGCTTCTGCCGAAGTTCACGTTCCCATGCTTCGGCTTCCGTCGTACCTTGAAGTCTGGAATCACGCCCTGATTGCAGGTACCGCGGTTGTACGTCGCGCCATTGTAGACCCGGTTCTTGTGGCCAGCCCTGACAGTCGTTGTAAGTTCCTCGGCGACATCCGACCGAATTATGGTCATAAATACCAATTACGCGACAAATATTGAAAGACAAAAACGCATGAGCCCTACCTCAAACGACATTGCAATAATTCATATTGGCATCCAATTTCCGCTGCGGCAATCTTGCATTTCCCTTATTCACCTCATCCCAAGAGACATTGATCCGACATGAGCGACGTGATACCGCCTCGCCCCGCCATCGCCCCTGAGAGCGGCCGTCCGATTTTTGCGGCAGACTGGATGTCGTTGGCATTGCTGTACTTTTCGGCGACGGCTATTGGCGGGCGGGAGCTTGCGGGGCATCTCGATACCTTCTCGATCATGTTCTATCGCTCGGTCATCGGCCTTGTCGTCGTGGTCTCGGTACTGGCGGTCACGGGCAAGTTCGAGCAGGTGAGAACCCGGTGCCTCGGCACACATTTCTGGCGCAATCTGGCGCATTTCACCGGGCAGAACCTGTGGTTTTATGCCGTCAGCATCATAACCCTGGCGCAGCTTTTCGCGCTGGAATTCACATCGCCGATCTGGGGGGCGCTGCTGGCGCTTGTCTTTCTGGGCGAGCGGTTCACCGGTTGGCAGGTGGGGACGACGATCGCGGGCTTCATCGGCATCCTGATCGTGGTGCGACGGGGGGTGGCGCACGTCGGTATCGGCGAGATCGCGGTGCTCGCCGCGGCCATCGGCTTTGCAACCAACGTCATGATAACAAAGTCACTTTCGCGCACGGAGACGACGCTTTGCATCGTCTTCTGGATGACCTTGATGCAGGCCAGAATGGCGGCGGTGATGCTGCTCGGCTAGCCGGTCGTGCCCGCATGGGATAAGGTACCGTGGGTGGTGATCGTCGGGCTCAGTGGGCTGATCGCGCATTTCTCGCTGGTGCGCGCCTTCCGACATGCGGATGCCTCGGTGGTGGCGCCGATGGACTTCCTGCACCTGCCGTTGATCGCCGTCGTCGGCATGCTGGCCTATGGCGAACTGCTTGATCCCTTTGTGTTTATCGGCGGTGCGGTGGTGTTTCTCACCAATTACGCCAATGTCTGGCGGGTTCAACGGGCGAAGGGCTGAGGCGGGGGTAAGGGAGATCGGGGGATGCCGGGCGAGATCCCGGATCTGCGGAGCAGCGTTCGCACACTGCGCCGCGTCCGGGATGACGCTAGTGGGGTGAGAAAGGAAAGGGAAAGAGGCTTAAGCCTCTGAAGCCACTCGCCTTCCCGCCCCTTCTCATCATCTGATATAAAATTTCTCGCGGGCTCTCAAAAAGCCCTTGATTTCATTGATCGTTTTTTGAAACCGCGAGCACTCTTTTTAAAACCCGCGACTAGCGCTTGGAGCCGCGCTTCATGGCCTCGGCAAGGGCTGCCGCGAGCGCGCCGTTGCCCGTGTCATTCCCCTTGCCCCGACCGGACTTGTCCCCGCCGCCGCCACGACGTTTATCCCCGCCCTTCGGCGCGGACTTATCCCCGTGCGGACGCCCTTCACCACGGGCCTCGCCACGCCCACCGCGTGCCTCGCGAGGAATGCCGCATACTGGGCCATGGCGTCCTTTTTCATGGAGAGCGCGATGCGCTTTCGCGGAATGTCGACGTCGAGCACCGTGACGCGGACAATGTCGCCCGCCTTCACCACCGAACAAAACGGTCGGCAAGCTGGGAGACGTGGACGAGCCCGTCCTGGTGGACGCCGATATCAACGAAGGCGCCGAAATTGGTGACGTTGGTGACCGTGCCTTCCAGCGCCATGCCGGGTTTCAGGTCCGACAGGGTCTCAACGCCCTCCTGGAAGACGGCGATCTTGAATTCCGAGCGCGGATCGCGGCCGGGCTTTTCAAGCTCCTTGAAGATATCCTTGACCGTCGGCAGGCCGAAGGTCTCGTCGGTGAATTCGGCCGGATCGAGCGACTTCAAAATGCCCGGCTCGCGCATCAGTGTGCGGATATCGCGCCCGCAAGCCTTCACGATGCGTTCGACCACCGGATAGGCTTCCGGGTGGACGGAGGAGACATCGAGCGGATTGTCGCCATCGGTGATGCACAGGAAGCCCGCGCACTGCTTAAACGCCTTGGGGCCGAGGCGGGAGACCTTCAGCAGTTCCTTGCGGATACGGAAGGCGCCGAGGCTCGAGCTCGCAGCGGCGGGAGATGTGCCCTGGGCGAAGCTCTCCGTCAAGCCCGAAATGCGCGACAGCAAAGGCACGGACGCGGTGTTGAGATCGACGCCGACGGCGTTCACCACATCTTCCACCACCGCATCGAGCGCGCGGGCGAGCTTGGTCTGGTTAACGTCGTGCTGATACTGGCCAACGCCGATGGCCTTGGGCTCGATCTTCACAAATTCCGCCAGCGGATCCTGCAGACGTTGGGCGATGGAGGCAGCCCCGCGAAGCGACACGTCTATATCGGGTATTTCACGATCGGGTATTTCACGCGCGGCCAGAGCGGAGGCCGAATAGACCGCGAGGCACCGGCTTCCGACACGGTGAACCTTGGTGGGCTTGGCGCCCGGAATGCACTTGATGAGTTCGGCGGCGAGCTTGTCGATCTCGCTGCTCGCCGTGCCGTTACCGATGGCGATCAGCTCCACCTTGTGGCGCTGGCACAGCGCACCGAGAACGGCGAGCGCACCCTCGACATCATTCTTCGGCTGGAAGGGATAGACGGTGGCCGTATCGACCAGCTTGCCGGTGGCATCGATGACGGCGACCTTGACGCCAGTGCGGATGCCGGGATCGAGGCCGAGGGTCGTGCGTGCGTCTGCCGGGGCGGCCAGCAGCAGGTCCTTCAGGTTGCGGGCGAAAACGCGGATCGCCTCTTCCTCCGCACGCTCGCGCAGGCTCCCCATGAGATCGAGGTGCAGCGCGATCTTGACCCGCCAGGCCCAGTGTGCCGTCTCGATCAGCCAGCCATCAGCCGGACGACCCTTACTCGGCGATGCAAAAGGCACCCGCGACCATGGTTTCCGCCGGAGAGAGCCCCTGCCCTTCCGCCTGTTCGGTGAGGAGATCGAGCGACAGAACGCCCTCGTTGCGGCCGCGGAACAAGGCGAGCGCGCGGTGGCTAGGGATATCGGCCCACTTCTCCGAATAGTCGAAATAGTCGGAGAACTTGGCGCCTTCGATCTCCTTGCCTTCCACCACGTGGGAGGCGACCGTGCCAGAGCGGGCAACATAGTCGCGCAGCTTGCCGACCAGGGTTGTGTCTTCGGAAAAGCGTTCGGTCAGGATCTGACGGGCACCGTCAAGTGCAGCCTTGGTATCGGTCACGCCCTTGTCCGTATCGATGATACTTCGCCGCCTCCGCTTGCGGATCAAGACGTGCATCGCCGAGCAGCGCGTCGGCCAGCGGCTCCAGTCCGGCTTCGCGCGCGATCTGCGCCTTGGTGCGGCGCTTGGAACGATAGGGCAGATAGAGGTCTTCCAGAGCGGATTTGGTGTCGGCGCTCCGGATCTGACCCGCCAGTTCCGTACTCAGCTTGCCCTGCTCGTCGACGGACTTGAGGATCGCGGTGCGGCGCTCCTCCAGCTCGCGCAGATAGATCAGGCGTTCTTCCAGCGTGCGCAACTGCCCGTCATCGAGGCCGCCGGTCGCTTCCTTTCGGTAGCGGGCGACAAAGGGGACGGTGGTGGCGCCGTCGAGAAGGTCCACGGAAGCCGAGACCTACTCCGGCCGGACCCCGATCTCGACCGCGATACGACGGGCGATGGTGGCGGCAACGGCAGCGGGTGTGGGGGCTGCGGCGGGTTGTGCGTCTGTCATGGGCCTCTTCGGAAGCCTCTTTCGCGGCTTTCGCAGTGGAGCGGGGAAACGGGCCCGCGCTCCATTCACGGAAGAGGCGGAAATAGGAGGTCACCGCGATCAACGCCAGTGTGGCCTTTGCGATGCGCACAGTTTGGCGCGGGGGAGACGTGTCGAAGGCGCCGTATCCTTGAGGGATCTCCGCCCCTCACCTTAATTCCCTCTCCCGATGGGAGAGGGAATTAAGGTCACGTCGGGTCATGTTGGTCGCGCCAAATCGCGCAGGCGCTTGCCGTCGTGTTCGAACCGCGTTTCAGGCTGCAATTTTCCATCGAAACTGACGCTGGGACATGCCCCGTTCGGGGGTGAAGGCCCGTATACCGCTGTGCCTAAGCTTCCACGTCACTCCCGTGGTGGCCTACCGACGCTACGGCATTGGCACCCCATGACGAACAAACCAGGAAGCCTACCAACCATGAAATATATCCGTACCATCCTTTCCAGCCTCGCCATGCTGCTTGCTGTTGCGGGAGCTGTTTCACCGAGCATCGCCGCCTCACCTACGGTGCCGATCGTTTCTCCGATCCTTGTTTCCGCGGACGTTACGATGGCGCAGTTTCGTGCCTTTTTGGACGAGGGGAAGGAAATCTACGGCAATTGCAACCGGGCAATCGAGTGCACCAATGATTGCAAACGAGCCGGCGGCAGCACGCATTCATACCGAACGCAATGCGGCTACTACAACGCTTGCATGAAATAATCCGCAAGGGCGAAATGGAAATTGCGGCTACCACCGGAAGGCAGCCGCAATTTCGGTGCGGGTTCATCGGGGCGCCCATCCTTCGAGACGGCGCTCACGTGCCTCCTCAGGAGGACGTTATCGTGTTGTTGATGCAGATCAATCTCTCAACACACACAACGTCATCCTGAGGAGATCGCGTCAGCGGTCGTCTCGAAGGATGGGCGACACAGTGGAAACTAGCGAACGCGCAGAAAACAGAAGCGCTCGACGAGGCGCAGCAGATCCTTCTGGCTGTGCGGCAGCCGGTCTTGTCGAAAACGTTCTTCAGATGCTTGCGGACGGTCTCGTGCGCCACGTTGCGGGCGGGCGCATGGCCGCGGAGGTCTTCGCCTACGGTCAGGACGCCGAGAACGGCGAGCTCGGCAGGGGTGAGGCCGAAGAGCATGCCGAACTGGATAAGCTCGACCTTGTTGGGGGCAGCCTCCGCGTCCAGGGGAATGAGCATGATCGACAGACGCGAGTCGCGACCGTCAACGCCCAGGATCGGCAGGAAACGCACGCCGATCTGCCGACCTGCGTAATCGACAAGCAGGGCGCAGCTTTGGGAAACATGGCCGACCTCCAGCTCATCGCAGCGAACCGCCTCCAGAACCCCGGCAAGCAGACCATCGAGATCCGAGCGATTGAAGACCCGGCGCTTGTAGACGATGCGGACCACTTTTTCTCGTATCAGCCGTTCGGCCGCCTCGTTGACATAGTTGAGCGTCCCGTCGGCATTGAGCAGGAGGAGCGCCCGGCCGGTGCGCGACCACAGATCGCCGAGTTCGGAGACCGCGCCAAAGGCGCTCTGCAAGGAGAGATGGAGCCGCACGGCCTGGCGAATATGCGGCAGCACGAACTGCATGAGCTTGATGGCGTCGGCATCGAAGGAATCGTCTTTACGCGCGCCAAACCCGAGACAGCTCAGTTCACCGCCGACGAACAGCGAGGCCCCGGTCACGTCGTGCAGGCCGTTCGGCTCGAAATATTCGTTGTAGAGTGGGCTTGAGCGCCGCTCCTCGGCGGTCGACAGCGACTGGCCATGCAGGATGCGTCCCGCCGATGCGCTGAAAATGCGCGGAATTCGGAGATCCTTGGAGAGGTAGTCCTTGTAGTAGCCGCGCGGCAGCGACGGATCGAGCCGGGTCATCACCATAACCGATGTCTTCAAGGTCCGCTCGTCGCCGCTGTGCAGGCAACAATTGCTCGCGGAGACAAGATCCGTCACCCACTCCATGGCCGGAGCCAATAATTCCGGCTCTATCGCGGCCTCGTAAAGGCCGCGAACCGCATCCCCGAACTGTTCAATCCCCACGCCCATTGCCCGGTCCCATCGATATCGCAAACCGGTTCCAGGGCCCGGGTTCGATCGACAACTTGGAGTACAACCAACTGACAAGACGCCTTACCGAGCATTCAGGCCGTCATGCGCCGCAACGCGCGCAAGTTTCATCAATCTGCCGGCTGCAATACTTGGGCGTAACGGGAGTTATTCTAAATACTTATTTTATCCGTCGTAAATTACGGTTGTGCGCGACACAATTCCGCACCATCGCGCAAACCTTTATCTGCAACCGACAACTGAGGCATCCATCCTCGCAGCTACGGAATCCTCCGGTCTCTGCGGACGGGGACACGCCCTAGCCGAAGCGGCCGGTGATATAGGCCTGACACATCTCGGTTTCCGGGCGCAGGAAGATCTTTTCCGTGTCCCTCACCTCCAGCAATTCGCCAAAGTGAAAGTAGGCGGCGCGCTGGGAAATGCGGGCAGCCTGCTGGAGATTATGGGTGATGATGACGATGCAATAGGAGTTGGCGAGCTCATCGATCAGCTCTTCCAGATAGGCGGTGACGACCGGATCCAGCGCGGAGGTCGGCTCATCCATCAGGATCACTTCCGGATCGGCGGCGATGGCGCGGGCCACGCAGAGGCGCTGCTGCTGGCCGCCGGACAGCTCCGTTCCCGGCGTGTAGAGATCGTCCTTGACCTCCTCCCATAGACCGGTGCGCTCCACCAGTTCCTCTTCATCCGCGTAGCTGCCGACGAGAGCGTGCAAACGCGGACCGTAGGCGACGTTTTCACGGATCGTCCAGGGAAAGGGATCGGGCTTCTGCGCCACCCAGCCGAAGCGACGGCGCAGCACCGGCGGATCGATCTCGTCGGAATAGATGTCTTCGTCGTCCACCAACACGCGACCGTTCATATGCGTTCCGGAGATCAGCTCGTTGGTGCGGTTGAGGCAGCGCAGAAGCGTGATCTTACCACACCCCGACGGGCCGATCAGGGCGGTCACCTCGCGATCGGAAATATCGAGATTGATGTTGTCGAGCGCCTTCTTGTCGCCGTACCAAAAGTCGAGATTCTCGATCCGGATCTTGGGCGGCGCGTCGCCGTCATGATTGGGGCGCTCGCCCACATGGAGTTCGAAATCAACAATCGTCTTGCGGGTATCGGAGCCTTCCACGTTCCTTCCCCTTTCCTCCCGAACGGACACCGTCGCCCACCCCTCCCGGGAGCTCGCACGTCATCGAGAAACCGCAAGACGAACGGCAGGCGCTCGTCTTCATTGTGCCGACATGTCGTTTCAGGTGAATGCGACACTTTCATAAATCGGACCGGAATCGGCCGAAGACCGGTCAGGGATTGGAAGGCGCGGCAGAGGGCGGGAACCGGCGAGACGCGCGAAACGTTAACGTCCCATGTGAGCCCGCAAAATGAAGACCGGACCGACCCCAAAAAGGGGAAGAGCGTCGCGATGATGCGGATGCCCGAAGGACAAAACTATACCATAGTGGGTGCGTAGTCAGGACACCTACATGATTCGAAAGACTTTTTCCTTCAGCGGCGACGACCGCGACGAAGACGGCGCGTCCTCCGCGCCGACTGGCATGAAGATCACCAGACGCGCCCTGGTGGCCGGACTGGCCGTCGCACTCGCCGGGTGTTCGTCCACCCAGCGCTTCCGTCGCCCGCCGCAGTATCTGCGCCAGTTCGTCGATTATCCGGCGCCGCAGCATGCGGGCACGATCATCATCGATCCGCGCGCGCGCTTTCTCTATCTGGTCTACGGCAACGGCAAGGCACTGCGCTACGGCGTGGGTGTGGGACGGCAGGGTTTCGGCTGGGCGGGAACCGCCGAAATCAAGCGCAAGGAAAAGTGGCCGACCTGGACCCCACCCAAGGAAATGGTGGAACACGACCCGAAGGCCGCGCCTTACAAGGACGGCATGCCGGGCGGCCTCGGCAATCCGCTGGGCGCGCGCGCTCTATCTCTTTCAGGGCAACAAGGACACGCTCTACCGCATTCACGGCACCAACGAGCCGAAGAGCATCGGCAAGGCGGTCTCCTCCGGCTGCATCCGCATGCTCAATCAGGACGTCATAGATCTCTACGACCGCGTGCCGCTCGGCTCGCCCGTGGTCGTGCTGAACGACGCCAACGCCACCCATTACCATGTGACGACCGAGAGCCCTGCGCGGATGTGCAGGTGCGGGATTTCTTCGGGTGGCCCCCCTTCGAGACGGCGCTCACGCGCCTCCTCAGGATGGCGTTGTGTGTGTTGCAGATTTCTTCAAAACCGTCCCCCGATGACGTCATCCTGAGGAGGCCGCGTCAGCGGCCGTTTCGAAGGATGGGCCGCCCAAACCGAAGCTGGCCCCTCCCCGCTCTGCTACCTGCTCTCGCCGCGTTTCGGACCGACTGGCTCAAATTTTTAGGTGCTTAAAATTTTTTCTACTGAATATATTAAAACTGTTCGATCATTCCATCCACACGAAAGATAATAAAGCAATAATTCACACAAACGCGCTCTCGCGATACGGTGTCATTTATTACTTTTATACATAAAACATCCGGGGTGCGACATCCGGTTCAAATGGGATGAAAACTGTGATATCAACCTGCCTCAGGCTTTCCAAGCAAAGCTTCAACTCGGCGATTTTCAAGCCGGAAGTGTGAAGTTCTTGCGCCCCGCGTGTGCAAACGGCGCGCGGGCCCGTTCGTGCAGTCCTGCAAAGCACCCGGATGCCCACCGCGCCCGTAACACGGCGCGCCAGCGGCATCGATCGCCTTCGAGCGGTCGCGCAAGGGCACAGCGCGCAAGAAAATCAGACCACGTTTCGGCCCGACCATGAGGACCTCGTGCGCGACGGTAGCACTACGCCGGCCGCGCCTCACAGACAAACCAACAAACAAAAGGGATGCGAGCATGAACAACGTTGTCATCGAAGACACATACCAAACCAAAACCAACCTGGATCTCGTCAATACCCACGATGATCCGCGCGAGTATTTTCGCGTGTTGCAGCCTTTGGGCTATCGCCTTCTCGATGCCGCGAAACCCGTTCTTGATACGCTGATCAACCGACTGGCGGAGCGCCGCCCCGTACCGGTCAATCTGCTGGACCTGGGCGCTTCCTACGGGATCAATGCCGCGATCCTGAAATACGACCTTTCCTTCGGCGAGCTCTACAGCCACTGGTCGCAGAGCCATCTGGAGCACATCGAGCCCTACGAGATCATCAATCTCGATCACCGTTTCTTCTCTGCCCTGCACAATAAGCGCGACATCACGGTAACGGGCGTCGACATGGCACCAAAGGCCATCGAATTCGCGTTCAAGGTCGGGCTGCTCGATGCGGGCTTCTCCGCCAATCTCGAGGCCGAGGCGCTGCCGTCGAGCGCACGCGACATGCTAGCGGATATCGACCTGATCGTCACGACGGGCTGCGTCGGCACCATTACGGGCCGTAGCTTCGAGCGTCTGCTGGAGGGCGTGACCAAGTCCGAGAAGCCGTGGATCGCGAATTTCGTCCTGCACACCGTTCCCTTCGACGATGTGGCCGCCAAGCTCGCCGAGCACGGCTATGTCACGGAGAAGATGGACGATGCCACCTTCATCCAGCGACGGATCGCCGACCACGACGAGAAGAACCAGATGATGGCCCAGCTCAAGGCGCACGGGCTGGAGCCTCTGCCACTCGAAGAGAAGGGCCTCGTTGCAACCGAGTTCTATCTCTCCCGGCCGAAGAAAGAGGCCGAGCTCTGGCCGCTTGAGACCCTGATGAAGCGCTGAGCCGCACACGATCACGCAAATGGGCCGCACCCTTCCGGGATGCGGCCTTTTTATTGTCCGATTTCCAGTATCCCTGCCACTCACGCCTCCGTTGAGCGGACAGAATTCCCATTTCTGAAACAAGATTGAATATTTATTTTAGAATTAGAACAGAGATATATTTCCGACAGTGTGTCATTTATACGTACGTAAATTATCATATAAATCAATATTAACTGACGCTTCACCGTCTAATTATATTTTCGAATGCGTCCATCTCTTCATGAAGAAATCCCAATTCGCATTCGAGGCACCGATGATCGATCCCCTGGCGCAACGTATTTCCCCGTGGTCCTCCTCGCAACTGAGCCTCGGGCGCAAGGCACTCGATGTGTTGATGCCGCACTTCGAGCCGATGCTGCTCGATACCTACCGCCGTGCGCTGGGTGTCGACTGGGACAAGCTGCCGGACGACGTGGTGCAGAACGAGAAGTTCAAGCTGGGGCGGATCGCGGTCGGCAATTTCGATCAGGATTACTTCGAGCGGCAACGCGCCGTCATCAAGAACGTTGCCGGGATCGCCAACTATTTCGACTGCGTGCTCGCCTATCACGTCTATGCCTCCAATCTGATCGGCACGCTGATGGAGCGGGGCAAGTTCAAGGATTCGGCTGAGCGCTCGCAGGCGATCGAGGCGATTCTGAAGAGTGTCTTCACGGATATGGCGGTCGTCGTCACTTTCTACGTGCTACGTGGATCTCATCGAACAGGAGACCTCGGGCGAGCACGAACGGCTGGCGGAGCAGTTCCAGAGCCAGGTGCAGCAGGCGTTTTCGCAGATGCATGACACCATCGGCTCAATCAAGGGACACTCGGCGGAACTGCGCGAGGAGACGGCTGCGGTGCGCGCCAAGACCGCCAGCAACAACTCCGCGCCGGAACGCGCCATCGAGAACGTGCAGTCGGTCGTGTCATCGACCACGGAAATGTCGGCGACCATCGCCGAAATCTCGAGGCAGCTCGACCAGAGCCTCAAATCCATCACCCAGATCGGCGGTACGGTGAACGAGACCATGTCGACGAAGGATTCCCTGCTCGACGCGACGGACAAGATCGGCCGCATCACGGAAATGATCCAGGGCGTCGCCAATCAGACCAACCTGCTGGCGCTGAACGCCACCATCGAGGCGGCACGCGCGGGCGCGGCAGGCAAGGGCTTTGCGGTCGTGGCGGCGGAGGTGAAGAACCTCGCCAAGGACGCCAAGAACGCCACCGAGGAAATCACGGCGCAGATCGAGGTACTTCGCGTCATCGCCTCCACGGTCGCCACTTCGCTGGAGATGATCGGCACGGCGGTGACGGAACTCGATTCCGGCGCGGGCACCATCGCAGCGGCGCTGCGCGAACAGGAATCGGCGGCCACCGAAATCTCCGAACGCTCCGAGTGCTCCACCGACGAGGTCTCACGCATGGCGGAAGATGCGAAGATGACGGCCACGGTTGCGGAAAGCAGCTAGCAACTGGCCGATCGGAACGCAAAGGACGCAGAGAATGCCGAGGAGCAGGTGACGCAGATCAACAAGGTGATGCAGACTTTCCTGCAGCAGTTGAAGGCCGGCTGAGACGGAACAACGGTCCCGATCGCCGACAGCATTTCAACGTCCTGACGCCCCGACCGTTAGAATTGATCGTCTTGTGTAACTGGCTGTCTTCGCCCCCTCTCCCATGGGGAGAGGGTTGGGGTGAGGGGATGGGATGCCTCGCGGATACGGAGAACCCGACACCCCTCACCCGTGCCTTCGGCCCGACCTCTCCCCATGGGAGAGGTGTTTCCCTCGGCCTTTTCCGTCAAACCATGAACCACCTTATTACGGGTCGTCGGGCAGGATCTTCGGTTTGATCATGGGGGGGTCGGCCACCTTTCGGCGTCGGCATGACGGCCTTTCCGCTGCCGTGCGGCGCGGGTTTGAGAACTCCGTCGCAGGTCTCCAGCCGGTCACCCAGACGGCGGTCGCTCTCGCTTTCCTCGTCCGCTTGCGGATCGACGACGCAAGGAGCTGCATCGGCGGACGGGTCGGCGCGGTTCGAGCGTCCGGGTTTGGCCGCAGGACCATCTGCCGGTTGCGCGGCAGCCGGCACGAGAGACGGAAAGATCAGCAGCGGCGCGATTGCGACGGCGCGTCTGCATGAAGTCGCGAAGTGACGCATGAAGCGGGTCCTCCCATACAGGGTCAAAGGCCCGCTTGCCTTAACCGGGAAACGCAGAGCGAGGGAATCCGTTCCCCCGCGCCCATGTTCCCGTGAACGAGCGATCCTGAGGCCGCGCCCTACGGCCCGATCATGCAGTTTTTCAGAAAACGCGGCACCGGGAGTTTTCTCCCGGCCTACCTTTCGCCGCCCCTTGTGGTTGCGGCGAAGCACGTCCGAGCGCGTCGCCCGGACTGGTGGTCAGATCGAGCAGACAGCCGCAACGCCCATATCTGTGATGGCGATGCTGCCATCCTTCATTTCAACAAATTGCAAGGAGCACAGGTCGGAGAGGGCAGCCTTGAGGGCTTCCTCGTCATAGGCGGGCAGCGCAGTCTTCAGCGCGTTGAGGGGAACGAACTCCGAGCCTTCGGGCAAATCGTGGCGCGAAATTTTCTCGAGCAGTTCGAATTCGCAATCAGTCATCATCATTAGCGCACTCCATACGCTCATCATGATCAATGGCGACCGCAGGACGAGTGTCATCACCCCGCTCATCCGCCTAACCAAGGATGCCGGCTTCCACTCTAATCGTCCGCAATGCAGGACGGCCTGACAGCCGGCGTTTCCGCGCCGTGCTTTCTTAAGTTCTTTCGCCAACTGGGCCGCTGTATCACGCACCCGAGAGAAGGTTGTGCCGATCGCTGTTAACACAGCAGCAAGAATGTGACGCCCGGCGAAGGGGCTTTCACGCCGCAGTGTCCATTTGTCGCAGATGGCAGAATTGCGGGGTTTCCGGCGCTCCTCCCCGCGTCCCCGTCACGGCTGCAGCGTGTGACGCAGGATCGGTCGCGCCATGCGGTACGGGCAGGAGAAGGAAATTCGCAGCCCCTCTCCCGTTCCCTTGAGGCCCGAAGAGAAGCCGCCAAACCATCCGGCCCGACAAAGGCCTCCGCAATCTGACGTCGCGCAACATCGACGCTTCCCGCAAAGCACTGATAGCGGATCTCTCCGGCGGGATAAAAGATCGGCCGACACTCCACGCCGATGGGCGCAACGAGCCGTTCCAGCGCGACCCGTCCCATCTCCCTGCAGCGCCCGCGATTGAAGAACTGATCGACGCAGAACGTCCCCTCCCGCGGCAGGTTGACGAAGGCGAGACGAACCGTGTGCCGGTCGTCGGCAAGGGTGCGGACATCGCGCGCGGTGAGCGGCGCGGACAGGGAAAGCGTCGGGACGAGGCGGGCATAGGGCGGATATGCGGGCGAAAACAGCCCCGCCCATCGCCCCCCGCCCGGAAGCCTGCCGCGTGTAGGCCGGGCCATGGGCGGTCACGGCCGGAGCGGTCGGCTCGTCCGCGCCGAACCAGGCGGAGAACTCGTCGTGAAAGATCAGCGTTCCGGCGACGAGCCCGCCCATGAGCACGACGAGAACAACGTAGACGACAATCGCCCTGTCGATGATCTGCCGGTCCTTCGCCGGTTTGCCGCCTGCGGATCGGCGGGCTTTCCCGAACAATGCTTTCCGCAGATCCGTTGCCCGTTTCGCCGGCCAGTCGCGCGCGCAGCCCTCGCGCAACCGCGAGACGATCTTCGATATGGCACTGTCGAACAATCGCCGCAGGCGTAACAGACCGGTAACGGCCTGTCGGATATCGAAGGGGATACGGGGCAAGGAGTATTCGGTTCTAGCGGATAGGCGTTGGCAGGTTGCGAAGAGGCAGGCGAGCCACTACAGCAACGGGGGCGCGTTGTCTGTGATCGTGCGTTGCTCGCGAATCGGTTTCACTCGGCACGTCCGATCTGAAACAGGCATAGAGGTTTTTCAAAGCCATGATCCATCCTTGCATCCTGTCTGGCGGATCCGGATCGCGGCTGTGGCCACTTTCGCGCAAGGCCTACCCGAAGCAGTTCCTGCAGATCTTCAACGGCGAGAGCCTGTTCGAGAAAACCTGTCGGCGCGTTGCGGCGGCAGAATTCGCAGTGCCCCTTGTGATCTCCAATCAGGACCATCGTTTTCTTTGCGGCGAGCAGATGGCACAGGCCGGACTTTCCGCCGGACGCATCGTGCTGGAGCCGACGGGACGCAACACGGCTGCACCAGCTGCCGTCGCCACGCTGATGATGGAGAAGGAAGATGCCGACGGGCTGATCCTGATGCTGCCCTCCGACCATCTAATTGCCGACGAGGCGGCCTTTCTGGAAGCGGTCAAAGCGGGCGAAGTTGCGGCAAAGGACGGACGGATCGTCACCTTCGGCATCCGCCCGAGCGAACCCAACACGGGCTACGGCTACATCCATCTGGGCGAGGCCGCTGGCGCGACGGGAACGACGCGCGATGTTCTGGAATTCGTGGAAAAGCCCGACTGGGCGCGCGCGGCGAGCTATCTTGCCGATGGCGGTTATGTCTGGAATGCGGGCATTTTCCTCTTTTTCGCCAAGGCGATGCGGGCTGCCTTCGAGGCCCATGCACCGGAAATACTGAAGGGCGCGCAGGCCGCGATCGAGGCGGCTAGCTCCGATCTCGACTTCCTGCGGCTGGACCCGGATGCCTTTGCCGCGATCGAGAACATCTCGTTCGATTACGCGATCATGGAGCGCGCCGACAACGTAGCCTGCGTGCCGATGGATCCGGGTTGGAGCGATCTGGGCTCGTGGTCGGCGGTCCGGGAAATCTTTCCCGCCGATGACGAGGGCAACGCGACGCTGGGCGAAACGTTGTTTCTCGATGCGCGCGACAACTTCGTCTATTCGTCAGAAGCCAGCGTCGCCGTTCTGGGACTTGAGAACGTGCTGGTGATCAATACGCGCGATGCGTTGCTGGTCGCCCACAAGGACAAGGCCCAAGACGTCAAGAAGATCGTGGAGCGGCTGGAAGCGGACAACCGCATCGAGGCGATCGAGCACAAGCGGGTCTACCGCCCGTGGGGCTGGTACGAGGGCCTGAGCGAAGGCGACCGCTTCCAGGTGAAGTGCATCATGGTGAAACCCGGCGCGCAGCTATCCCTGCAAAGCCACATGCACCGCGCCGAGCACTGGGTGATGGTCTCCGGCACGGCGGAAGTGACGATCGACGGCAAAAGCCGACTTCTGACGGAAAACGAGTCCGCCTATATCCCACTCGCCGCCCATCACCGGCTGGCCAACCCAGGCAAGATCCCGACCTACCTGATCGAGGTGCAATCCGGCGCCTACCTGGGCGAAGATGATATCATCCGCTACGAGGACGTCTACGGGCGTTAGAGGGCAGGCAATGGGGCAAGAGCTCGGCGTGTTGCCCATCCTTCGAGACGACCTTCGAACCTCCTCAGGATGACGCCGTGTATGTTGCAGGCTTCCTGCGGACCAACCACCTGATAACGTCATCCTGAGGAGGACGCGCAAGTGACCGTCTCGAAGGATGGGCCCCACACACTCACCCCTTCCCCTCAAAACCTCACACTACCGAGGCGGACGCCTCGCGCACCTTGCGCGTCGCGAGGTCGATCTCGCCGGTCACGTCGGATATGGAGCGCAGATTGGTGGTCAGTGTCGCCACGCCGTCGGAGGCCGTCTGCATGTTGCGCGAGATTTCGGTCGTCACCGCGCTCTGCTCCTCCACGCCGGAGGCGATGCTCGACGAGATGTCGCTGATCTGATTGATCACCTCCAGAATGCCCTCGATGGCACGCACAGCGTGCCTCGGTCGTCGTCTGCACCGTCTCGATCTGGGTGGAGATCTCCTCCGTCGCCTTGCTGGTCTGGGAGGCGAGGCTCTTGACCTCGTTGGCCACCACGGCAAAGTCCCGACCCGCCTCGCCCGCGCGCGCCGCCTCGATGGTGGCGTTGAGCACCAGCAGGTTGGTCTGATTGGCGATGCTGTCGATCAGTTCGATGACGTTGCCGATGGTCTTGGCGTCGTCCGACAGGTCCGACATGATCTCGCTCGACTTGCCCGCCGCCGACACCGCGTGCTGGTAGATATCGAGCGCGGTCTTCACTTGCCGGCTGATTTCCTGCATGGAGGCGACAAGCTCCTCGGTCGCCGTCGCCACGGCCTGAACGCTTTCAGCCGTCGCGGCCGAGGTCGAGGCGGAACTCGTCGCATGTTCGGAGGCCTGGGTCAGGGAGCCGGAAATCTCGTTCAGATCCTGGTCGATGGAGCGCTGGACCTCATGCCGCTTTTGCCACTCGATCACACGCTCGGTAATATCGGTGGCGAATTTCACGACCTTGTAGGGCCGCCCCTCGGCATCGAAGATCGGTTTGTAGGTCGCCTGGATCCAGACGTCGTTGCCCCCTTGCCGATGCGCCGGAATTCGCCGCCCTGGAACTTGCCCGCACGGAGATTATCCCAGAAGCTGCGATAGTCGCCGCTTGAGCACTCGTCCGCATCGACGAAGATGACGTGCTTCTTCCCCTTCACTTCCTCAAGACGGTATCCCAGCGCCTTCAGGAAATTGTCGTTCGCCGTCAGGATGGTTCCGTCCATATCGAATTCGATGATCGCCCGGGAGCGATTCAGCGCGTCGATTTTGGATTTGTTTTCTTTGATGAAGAGACGCTCACTGGCGTCGTTCCACTCCACCACGGTGCCGATACGCTTGCCGTTCCTGCGGATATGGGAGGAGACGAGGTCAAAGACGCTCTCGCCGACCCGGATGGTCGCCGAATGGGTCTTGGTCAGCCCGTCGAGAAGCGCGCGCTGGTGCTCCGGGCGCTTGTGGAACGCGTCGATCGAACGGCCGACCAGCTTGTCGGCATCGAAATCCGGCAGGCTCTTGCGGATGCTGTCCTGGGACGAACGCAGCAGAGACAGGACCGCCGGATTCATCTGGACGATTCTGTAGTTGCTGTCGGCAACCATGACATTCGTCGAAAGCAGGTCGACTGCAGACGCCAGAAGAGAGGCGTTCGGCATACCCAAGAAACCGGCCATTCGCTTACTCTACGTTGTTAAAGACGTTTTCAGTTGATGATATACGTAACACATTAAAAGATCAAAATATATATTAAAATTTATTATATCTTATTTAAGATATGATATGTTAATCAAGATTTCTATCTATAAAACGTCCCGAATATCACATATATTATTCGTTCAGCGGGCAATTTCTGACTTTCGAATGCGGCTCTCAGGCGCGCGCGGATGCGATCCGGACGCACGTTTCGCGCGGCGATCGAGGCAAATGCGGGAGGAGAAGAAAGTTGGCTGGGGCGGCAGGATTCGAACCTGCGAATGGCGGCACCAAAAGCCGCTGCCTTACCACTTGGCTACGCCCCAACTTGCGGCCGGCGGCCGCGGCCCCTTCCTATAGCGACTCGCTGGGCGGGCCGCAAGCCGGTGTGGCCACTCAGGAACATTCGCCGGGGATTTGTCCCCGACTGTCCCCTGCCCCGTCGATTTCGTTGCACGGATAAGCGGAACCGGCGCGAAGCAAGCACATTTCAAGCTTCGCGCGACGGCATGCAAGAAACGGTGGAAAAAGGCATAATTCGTCGCTTGCGGGGGCCGGGCGAGGACGTTATAAGGCCGCGGCTGACAGGGGACGTGGCCGCGTCGGCTTCTACCGCAGGTCGTTTATTTCCCCCCACTCGGAAACATGTCGGAGTGTAGCGCAGCCTGGTAGCGCACCTCGTTCGGGACGAGGGGGGCGCAGGTTCAAATCCTGCCACTCCGACCATTCTTTCCCGCTAAAATCCCCAAAACCGTCTGAACGCAGCGAACGACCCAAGCCGTCAGCCTGCGTATGCGCTCGATTTGCGGGCGAGGTCAGTTTTCGAGCGAGACTGCGATCAATTCCGCAGCCGCGCGGACCGGTTCGATCAGCGGAAGCCATGAACGCGCGCCGATGCGTTGCCGGGCGCCGGAAAGCAGCCCCCCTCCTATGCAGGCCACCTGAGCCCCGGCATTGGCTGCGTCCTGGATCGCGCGGACAAGTTCGGCATTGAGCCGATCCGTATCGGTCATCAGTGAAGCGACATCCGGAGAACCGGTCAGGAACGTTCCGCAGAAGCGGTCGCATATCCAAGGTCGGATGCCCGTCGCTCGATTCGCGCCTTGAGATCCGGTGTCGTGGTGACGACCGCAAAACGGCCGATCGCCGAGATGCCGCAAAGCTTGCCGCGGCAATCCCGGTTACGGGGCAGGAAAGCCGTGCGGCGAGATCATCGGCACCGAGGTCGCCAAAGGCCGAAACAATGACGTCGGAAGGCTCCATTGCGGCCACCTCCCCCGCCAATGCCTCGACCTGTCGGGCGGCATGATCGAGCTGCGTCTCGTTGACGATCAGTGGCGGCCCGTCGCGCACGGTCACGCCCACGACCGGCACTCCCGGCAGATGCTTGCGGGCGACGGAGATCATCAGCTGCGTCGTTGCCGTATTCGTGTTCGGATTGATCAGAACGACGGGCTGCATCACCGGGAGCCTTCAGTGGATCAGAGGTGGCGCAGCATAGCAGAAACCTGCCTCTTCAAGGCTCTGCGCCAGCGCGAAAAGCACCTCCTCGCGACCCGGCGGGACGATGAGCTGGACGCCGAAGGGCAAGGCGCCGGGCGCTCGCGGAGCAGGCAAGGACAGCGCCGGGAACTCGACGAGGGAAATCAGGAAGGTGCAGGCCAGATAGTCGATGATCGATGTCAGCTTCTGACCGCCGACCTCGAGCACCTCCTCCTAATCGTTTGCGAAGGGCAGAACGGCGCAAGTCGGCATGACCAGAAGATCGTAGTTGTCGAAGAAGCGCATGAAGTCGCACCACACCCGAGAGCGCACGGTATCGGCGCGCAGGTAATCCGTCGCCGTCAGTGTCCGCCCCTGCCTGACATTCCAGACGAACGAGGGCGATAGTTCCGTCTCGTGTGCATCGACGAAATCGCCGGAACGGAAGAAGCTTTCCGCCGCACGCATCGTCTTGAGGGCACCGGTCGCGCTCTCCATCGAAGGCTCCGTCCGGCTTACCGGCCCCATCGCCTCCTCCAGGGCTGCAATCGCGTTTTCGAAGGCTTCTGCGACGACGTCATCGACGGGGAAGGAACCGCCGAGATTGAGGCTTGCGGCGATGCGAGGTCGCGCGGGGCGTTCACCGGCAAGATCGAGCGAGCGCTGCGAAAGCGGATCCAGCGGATGTGGGCCCGCCATGGCTTTCAGCATCAGGGCCGCATCGGAGACCGAGCGGGCAAGAACGCCCTGTGTCGCAAGTCCGCTCCAGCCGAGCGAGCGATCCGGCTCGGCGATGGTGCCCGGTGTCGGGCGCACACCGACAATCCCGCAAAAGGAAGCGGGCATACGAACTGAGCCGCCGAAATCCGTGCCTTGCGCAAGCGGCACCATGCCGGTGGCGACCGTCACCGCCGATCCGCCGCTCGATCCCCCCGATGTGCGTGTTTCATCCCAGGGGTTGCGCGTCGGACCGCAGAGCTTGTTGGTGCAGACGGCGCCGAAAGCGAATTCCGACGTGTTCGTCTTGCCGAAGATCACCGCCCCGGCACAGCGCAGACGCGCGACCGATTCCTCGTCACGGTCGGGAACATGATCGGCGAAGATGGTCGAGCCCTACGTGGTGCGCAGCCCGGCCGTTGCCGTGACATCCTTGATGGCGACGGGCACGCCGTGGAGAGGGCCGCAGGGCTTGCCTGCCAACCGTTCCCGATCGCACACCTCCGCGGCGCGACACGCGCCGTCCTCACCGACGGTGATGAAGACATTCAATTGATCGTCCAGCGCGGAGATCCGGCCGAGAGCCGCTTTCGTGGCCTCCAGCGCGCTGATCTCGCCATCGGCGATCCACGCCGCAAGAGAGGCAGCGGTTTCGAAAGGTTCGTTCACGAAACTTCCTCCTGTAACCAGTGTCGCGTAACCAGTGTCGCGCGATTGCATCGCGGTGTGCGATCCACACGCCGTCATGGGCGGCCACATGGTTCATGAAACGCTCAAGGGCGCGCAGGCGCCCCGGGCCGACCCGCAAACCGGCAATGAAGCCCGACCGACATCATCCGCGGCCGCACGGCACCTTCTCGCCACAGCACGTCGAAACTGTCGACCATTTAGTCGAGCCCGGTATCGAAGCCCGGCGCGGAGGCAAACCACATGTCGTTGGTGTCGAACGCATAGAACAGCACCAGATGGCAACCGGGAGACGGAGACTGGGCGGGATACGACACGAAATAGGACGTGTCGTCGTTGTAAGCGTCGGAGTCGTAGAGAAATCCGCCGTGCTCGAGAACGAGACGGCGGGTGTTCATGCTGATACGACCCGTGTACCAGCCCAAGGGCGCGGTGCCGGTGAGCCTGCGAATGGTCTCGACGGTGCGGCGGATGTGCTCGGCCTCGATTTCCTCCGGCACGTCGCGATAGTCGCTCCAGCGCCAGCCATGGGCGGCGACCTCGTGCCCGTCGGCGACAAGGCGCGTCGCGATTGCAGGCACGCGTTTCAGCGCAAGGCCGGTGGCAAAGGCCGTCAGTTTCAGGTCGCGTGAGCGGAAGAGATCGAGAATACGCCAGACGCCGACGCGACTGCCGTATTCGTAGTGGGATTCCATGACCGGGTTTCGCATTCCCGGCCAGGGCGCGGCCTGCATGTCGGAATTGAGATGCTCCGACGCCTCGTCGCCATCAAGGATGTGCCGCTCCCCACCCTCCTCCACATTCAGCACGAAGGATAGGGCGAGGCGTTCGTCCATATCCATGCGGATGAGGCTGGGCATCAGTCGTCTATAAAGGCCAGCGCCCGGACCGGAGAACCCGATGCGCCCTTGATCCGAAGCGGGATGCCCTGGAACTGGAACTCACCGACGCCAATCACCTCTTCCAGGTTCCACATCCATTCGTAGTGGACCATCTCAAGGTCGCGGCAGATGCGGTGGTTGACGAAGAGGTTATCCTCCATCCGGTCGGTCGAGGGACCTTCCACACCGTGAACGCGCGAGCCGTGATCGTGCAGCCAGTGCATGGCGGAGGCCGTGACCTGCGAGTTCATCGTGCAGATGACGGGGTCCGGCCAGTGCCGGGCATTGATGCCGGTGCACATCAAGACGATGTGGCCGTCGACCTTCACGCCCGCCTTGGCAGCAGCTTCTTCCATGTCGTCGGCGGAGATATCGCCCTTGTCGCCGACATGGCGCAGGTCGAGGCAGACGGCCTTTCCCATGAATCATTCGACCGGCATCTCATCGACGGTCAGCCCTTCCGGATTGTTGTGGGACAGCGCATCGATATGGGTGCCCGAATGGTCGAGCATGCCTAGATACCAGGTGTTGAAGGTCAGCAGGTCGTCGGGCGTGCCCTGCTTGTAATTCTTGGAGCTTTCGTGCGTTGTGTGGGGAATGACCACCGGGCGGACCAGTCGGCCGGGGGCTGGCAATCCGTCTTGAAGCGGCAGGGTCAGGTCAACGATACGGGTCATCGAGGTCCCTCTTGAGTTCTCAGTTGTGCATCTGATTGGGCAGCCATGTGACGAGGCCGGGGAACGCGATCAGGATCATCGCGAAGACGATCATCAGCGACACGTAGGGCAAGGCGCCGAGCGCCACATCGCGGAACGGTCCCTTGTCGGCGCGCACGCCTTGGACGACATAGAGGTTAATGTCCACCGGCGGCGTGATCAGCCCCAGTTCGCACATCAGGATGATGAAGATGCCGAACCAGATCGGGTCGATCCCGGCCGCCTTGACGATGGGAAGCGCCACCGGAATGGTCAGCACCATCATCGACAGCACGTCCATGAACATGCCGAGGATGATGTAGAAGACGATGAAGGCGATCAGCAGGCCGACGGCGGGCAGGCCGAGTGAGGCAACCCAGTCGGTCGCGGCCTGCGCGACGCCGCCCAGCGACAGCGTGACGTTCAGCATGAACGCGCCGGTGATGATCAGCAGGATCATGCCGGACGTGCGTGCGGTGTTGACGAAGCACTGGCCGAGGAAGTCGAGCAACATCTTCCCCTTGGCGACGACAATGAGCAGTGCGCCGACGGCGCCTAGGGCCGCCGATTCCGTCGGCGTGGCAAAGCCGGTGTAGATCGAGCCGGTGATAATGGCGAAGATGACGATCGGGCCGATCAGGTGGCGCAGCGATCCGAAACGATCGCCCCAGCTGATTTCGACCATCTCCTGTTCGGTGCCGGGAAAGAGCTTGGCCTCGACCAGAATGTAGAGGGAGAAGAGCGAGGTCAGCAGGATGCCGGGAATGATGCCGGCAACGAAGAGACGGCCGACAGATTCACCAGCCAGCGATCCGTAGATCAGCAGGCTGACCGAAGGCGGGATGAGAATGCCGAGCGAGCGGCGCACCGCATATCCGCGGCTGGTGAGAGCGGGAAGCGACACGGTGGAGATGATGGTCGCAGCGGCCACCGATGACCCGGAGGGGGTGGCGAACAGCGCGGAGGCTCCGATATTGGAGTGCAGCAGCCCGCCGGGCAGGCGGCCGAGCCACAACGACAGCGCCTCGTACATGCGATCCGCGATACCGCTCCTGAGCAGGATCTCGCCCAGCAGGATGAACAGCGGGACGGCGGTCATCACGTTGTAGTTGAGGACGCCTCAGATGACCGATCCCATGGAATCGACCAGCGGCATTCCGTAGAGCAGAAAGCCCCCGACCACGCCGGTGATGGTCATGACGGCGGCTACGGGCAGCGAAAACCGCAGCAGCGCAAGCATCACCACAAAGCCGATTGCGACGATCTGGATATCCATCATGTGTCTGTCTCCGTACCAACTTCGGGCTCAGCCTCGCCGCTTCAGGTCGGCAAGTTCGGCGTCCAGCTCGTCCTTTTCGGCGGAGCTGCCGAGGCGGACATTGACCTTGATGGTCTTCATGCCGCCGACCCGCTCGAATTCACCTTCCTGCAGCACGCGCAGAAGCTTGGCCTGGAATGACGGAGAGATCTCGCCGATTTCATCCAGGAACAGCGTGCCGCCGTGAGCAAGTTCAAAGCGCCCCTTGCACTGGGTCACAGCTCCCGTGAACGCTCCCTTTTCATGACCGAAAAGTTCGGATTCCAGCACGGATTCCGGCAAGACGGCGCAGTTGAGCTTGATGAATGGGCCCTTCTTGCGCTCCGAAAGATCGTGTGTGGCGCGGGCGAACAGCTCCTTGCCGGTGCCGCTTTCCCCGCGCAACAAAACGGTGGAATTGCTGCGCGCGACGACCTTGATCTTCTCCAATACGGAGTGGATGGCCTCGCTCTCGCCGACGATCCCGCCCATCTGCCCACCCGCATCACGGGACGGGCGAACGGTTTCGGAGAGTTCCTTTTCCAGACGACGCTGCTCACCCATCAGCCGCTGGCGATCGCGATTGATGATGTCGTGCAACCGCACCGTCTGACCGACGAGATTGGCGATCATCGCCAGGAACTGAACATCCTCGTCGAAACGGAAGCTGGTGCGGCCGTCTGAAATCCGGTCGATCGTCAAGGTGCCGACGACCTTGTCGCGATCCTTGATCGGCACGCCGATGAACGAGATGCGCGGCTTGCCGCTCCACTCCTCCGCGGCGATCCAGTCCTCAAACAGCGGATCGCTCGCCACATTCTCCACGACGAGCGGCATCTTCGTCGCCACGATCTGACCGATGGCGAGTTGCGGCAGGCGATCGAAATGACTCTTGGTGTTTGTCGCGCTCCAACCGGAACCGACAACGATATTCGGATCGCCGTTTTCGTCGAGCAACGCGATCAGTCCGTGCGACATATCGAGAAAGCTGGACAGCAACGTCAGGACGTTGGACAGCGTCGTTTCGAGGCGCGCCGGGATCGCCAACACCTTCGAAATCTCGTACATGCCATGTAGCGCGACTTCGGCACGCGTGGTGAACACGCCGGCCTGTTTCGCCGCGGACGTTCGGGCTTCCGGGATCAAATCAACAGGCATGGCACCAAATCCATTGACTGGAGGGCGCCTCCCCAGAATTCGCGGGCTTTACGTACTCGTCCCAATAGAGACCCGCTTAAATCGGATTTTTGCAGGTACTACGGCATCGGTCCGCAAGCGTTTTGCAGTTTTTCCTGACCCTGAGTTCTCAAGATTTCGCCGTCTGTTTCTAAATCATAATCAGATACAATGACTTACGGTCGGCCACTTCGCTCGGTGAGCCCCGATCCGTCGACCTGCGCAACCTGTCAGCAAAACTTGTAGAGCACCCCGAAACCGCCGCGCTGGTAGTTCCACTCGATATCCCCGGTCTTGGCGGTCGCGATGCGGCAGGTTCCGCATTCCATGCAGCCTTCGGCGGTGATCTCGGCCTGACCGCGTTCGTTCAGCTCGTAGCACCCCGCCGGGCACAGATGGGTCATAGACAAAAGCGCCTTGGAGGGCGTCTCGTGCGGCAACACCTTGATGTGCGGCCTACCGGCATCGACCAGATAGCGGTTCTGGTAGAACTTCTCCTCGACGCGCATTCCCTTTTCCTGCGGTATGTAGGTCATCGCCATGCCCTCGCGAGTTTGAATGCATCACCGACCAGACCGAGCACACTCCGGCTTTTGCGGAACGAACCGACGATCTGCTTTTCCTCGGAACGCTTATCCGTTCCGTCGACGCGGAACCAGGCCTGAGCCGCATCGGAGAAGAGCTCCGGATAGAGCGTGAAGACGTGATTGTTGGATTCCAGAAAGCCCGGAATCTTGCGGTACTTCTTCAGATCCTTCATCAAGAAGATATCTTCCAGCCGCTTGCGGTACTCGGCGAGATTGGCTTTCGTCATCTCGTCACGGCGCCGATGGAGCCAGACGATCGCCTCGCCCGCAATGCGCCCCGTGGTCATCGCCATGTTGGAACCTTCGCGGTGGACGGAATTGACGGACTGCACCGCGTCCCCGACGACGAGCCAGCCGTCTCCGTAGAGCTCGGGGATGGCGTTGTAGCCGCCTTCCGGGATCAGGTGCGAGGCGTATTCCTTGCACTCGGAACCCTCGATGAGCGGCTTGATGCTCGGGTGGTTCTTGAAGACTTCCAGAAGATCGTAGGGGGTCGTCTCGCTCTCGGCGAAATCGGAGACGATGCAGCCGATGCCGACGGAGATGGACTTCTGGTTGGTATAGAGGAAACCGGTGCCGGTCATGCCATCGGTGATGGTTCCCATCGCCTCGATGACGACGCCCTCGTCGCCCTTGAGGTTGAAGCGGGCCTCGATCACCTCGTGCGGCAGGAAGTGCATCTCCTTGACGGCCAGAGCGACCTGATCGGACTCCACTTCCTCGCGCAGGTCCGAACGCTGGCCGACGAGGCCGTTGACCCCTTCCGCCAGGACGACGACATCGGCAAAGACCTTGCCGGCGTTGCGGTCGGTGCGCACGCCGATGACCCGGCCCGACGCATCGCAGAGTAATTCGGTCACCGTCGTTTCGCACAGGAGCGTGGCGCCGACCTCACGCACCTCGCGCGAAAACCATTTGTCGAACTGCGCGCGGATGATCGTGTAACGGTTCGGCTTTTCCTCGTTGAAGTCGTCGGAGCGGTAGTGCATGCCGACATGGGAACTGTCGCCCATGGTCCACATGCGCTGTTCGATCACGTGACGCTCAAGCGGCGCGTTCTCGCGGAAATCGGGAATGATCTCCTCAAGCGACTTTGCGTAGAGGATGGCGCCCTGGACATTCTTGGAACCGGGATATTCGCCGCACTCCAGTTGCAGAACGTTGAGCCCCTGCTTCGCCATCGTGTACGCGGCGGCGTTTCCGGACAGCCCAGCGCCGACAACGATCGCATCGAAACGGACGTTATTCATGTGAGCCTCCTTGAGCCGAACCCGGTCAGCCGGCCATCCGGTTGACCGAAAGGTGCTTGCGGAACGCTTCGGTCAGCGCCGGCAGCAGCTTCACCGCATCGCCGACGACGGCGAGATGAGCAAAATCCATGATGGGGGCGTTGGGATCGGTATTGATGGCGATGATCAAGTCCGAACCTTCCACACCCACGCGATGCTGGATCGCGTCTGAAATTCCGGTGGCGATGTAGAGCCTCGGCCGGATCGTCTTGCCGGTCTGCCCGATCTGGCGGTCGGCCGGGATCCAGTCCTTTTGCACGAGCGGGCGCGAGCCGCCGTATTTGGCGCCAAGAACTGCGGCGAGGTTCTTCACAAGCTGGAAATTCTCCGCCGAGCGCAGGCCCAGCCCTCCGGCGACGACGATGTCGGCGTAAGGCAATTGAGCCTTGTCGGTGTCGCGATCGGCGACGAACTTCAGCACCTTGGTGATCACCTCATCCTCGGAAAGCCCGAGCGGATGGGAGACGATGCGCCCCGTCCGGCCCGGCTGGATTTCGGGTGCGGACATCACGCGCGGGCGCACCGTCGCCATCTGCGGGCGGAAGTTAAGCGTGAAGATGGTGCACAGCAGCGAGCCGCCGAAGGTCGGACGGGTCGCAGCCAGCGAGCCCTCGTCATCGATCGCCAGTTCGGTGCAATCGGCGGTCAGGCCGGTGAGCAGCGTGGTCGCCACCGAGCCCGCCAGATCGCGACCGAGGTTCGTCGCGCCCAACAGTAGGATTTCCGGCTGGTAGATGTTGACGAGATCGGTCAGCGCCTTGATGTAAGGCTCGTTGCGATAGTGCTCGAGCACCGGATCCACAACGGTGTAGACGACGTCGGCACCATGCTCGAACGTCGCCTGAATCGCATCCGCGATCGCCGCCTCGCTGCCGCCCATGACGACACCGGCAAGCTCCACGCCACGCTTGTCGGCAAGCTTGCGCCCCTCGCCGAGGAGCTCGAACGAGACCGGATGGACAACGCCGTGCTCGACCTCGACGGCGACCCAGACGTGCTTGTAGACCTTGAAGTGTTCGGGCAGCTCTTTCTTGGTGCCGCCGCGACCAACCGTGGGGAAGGGCTTGTTGGGAGCCTCAGCCATGACCGACCTCCTGATCGAACTGGGTGGCTGCGAAATGCAGCAAATCGGTTTCGAGATCGGGCTTGCGCTCGAACAGCGCCGCCATCAGCGAGCTCGCAATCTCGTCCATCGAAAGATCCGTGGTATCGATGTCTTTCGCCTTTTCCGAGCGCGGTTGCGGCGAGAAGATCTTCTTCACGATGGTCGGCGAACCGCACAGGCCACACATGGTGAGATCCTCGATACCGACATCCGCCGCGCTCCAGGTGACGGTCTCCGCCTTGGCGGCGCGCAAGGCATCTTCCAGCGTGCCGCGGCGCATCTCGTTGGAGCCCTCCAGCATCGTAATCAACACCGGAAGCCGGGTGGACAGTACCTGAAGTCCCCCCTCCGCGCGGCGCTCCACCGTGATGGAGCCGGTCTCGGGATCGAGATCATCGATGCGGGAGATGTACGTGAGCTGGTTGAGCTTCAGCCGCTTGGCGATGCCCGGCCCGACCTGGGTGGTATAGCCGTCAATGGTCTGCTTGCCAGTGAAGATGATGGTGGGCGCGCCGAATTCCTCGCCGATCTTCTTGAGCGCCGAGGCCAGCGCGAAACTCGTCGCCAGGGTGTCGGAACCGGCGAAGAAGCGGTCGGTCAGCAGCACGGCTCTCGGTCGGCCCCGAAGGTCAGTGCCTTGTGCAAGCTGTCCTCGGCCATGGGCGGGCCCATGGTGAGCACGGTGACCTCGCCGCCATGCTTGTCGCGAAGCCACAGCGCCTCTTCCAGCGCGAAGAGATCGTAGGGATTGATGATCGTCGGCACGCCCTGGCGCATGATGGTGTTGGTCACCGGATGCACGCGGATCTGAGCGCTGTCGGGAACTTGCTTCACACAAACGACGATGTGCATCGGATCGCACCTGCCCTTTGACCAGTGGGGTTTACTTTCGAAGCTCAATTCACTCTTGAAGCTCCATCGGCAATTCCTGTGCCAAGATCCGAAAGCGCTGAATTGCGCTGTTTCCGATCCCGCCCTACCTGCCGGCTTCGACGAAACACAACGCGCGTGTCGGCTTGCCGACAAAGTGTCAGGTCCCGGAATTCGCGCCGGTGACAGAGGACAACGCGACAAAAGGCTTGGCTGGCTGCGGCTTCGGGCTGGCTGCGTCCTGATGGACCTTGAAGAGACGCTCCTCGATCGGCGAGGAGGCGACGAAATCCTGGTAAGCCTGTTGCAGATGCGTTCTGCAGAGAAGACGGACGGCCTCCTCGTCGAGGGCATCGAAGGCCCCCTCGGCCTCGCTGATCTTCAGGTAATGACCCATGCGCCGCAGGAGATGGAGACGGGCGACATGGACGACGGCGGGTTCATAGGCCACGTCGAGATAGGCGAAAAACTCTTCGGCCGCCGAGAGGCCGGCCAGATCATCCAGAACAGACATGGGAAACTCCTTCGGCTTCTTGTCAGAGACACTGCCACACATCGTGCCTTGTCCCTCCCTCCCCTCAAGAGGAAGGAAGGGAGCGCGCGGGATGATCTGCGCGAACCGCGCATTCGTCCTGCCGCAGCGGGGCGGATATCCGTTCCGCCCTCAGCCGACCCTGCAGGTGATTAACGCGGGTCTCCAGAAACTCGACGCGGTCGATCAACACGGTCAGGACATCGCCGACGGGATTGGGGATGAGATGATGGTCGAGACCGATGCGGCCGTCGGAACGCCACATCACACGCTTCGACTTCACCACCTTTCCGGGGATGCCGATGACGGTCATTTCCGGCGGCACATCCTCGACAACGACGGAATTGGCCCCGATGCGGCAGCCTGCGCCGATCCGGATGGGGCCGAGGATCTTGGTGCCCGCCCCGGCCAGCACCCTGTCTTCCAGCGTCGGATGGCGCTTACCCGCCGACCAGCTCGTGCCGCCCAGCGTCACGCCGTGATAGAGGGTGACGTCATCGCCGACCTCGGCCGTCTCGCCGATGACGACGCCCGCGCCATGATCGATGAAAAAGCGCCGACCGATGGTCGCGCCGGGGTGGATGTCGACATTGGTGAGAACGCGCGCAAACCACGACAGGAAGCGCGCGGAAAAGAGAAATCCCCGCTGCCACAGCCGATGAGCGATGCGATGCCAGATAACGGCATGAACGCCGGGATAGGTGAGCACGATTTTAAGCGTATTGCGGGCGGCGGGATCGCGCGCCCGGACGCAGCCAACGTCCTCGCGCAGCAGCGCGCGGAGCGATGTGGGCGTCTCCCGTGCGACGTCCTTTTCTGGCAGAGAGGGCTCCGACGGCGCCTTGCCGATCCGCTTGTCCGGACCGGACATGGCAAGCAACGCCTCGGCCCCGGAGGTCGGCCCATGGTAATCGTCGCGCAACTCGAAGGGCATGGCGTTCCTCCCGCTCAACCGCTCAGCCCCGCGACACGGGCCAGGTCGCCGCGCCGGTCGCGCCACAGCGGCGATTTCGACTGCACTTCGGCAATGACGGTCGGCAACACGTCGAGGACGCGGTCGATCTCGTCACCCGTCGTTTCGCAGGAAAGGGAGAAGCGGATGGCTCCCTGCTGCGCCGTTGCGGGAACGTCCATGGCGCGCAGCACGTGCGACGGTTCCATCGAGCCGGATGCGCAGGCCGAGCCCGAGGCGACGGCGATACCCGCCTACTCCAGCTTGTGCAGGATGGCCTCGGCATCGAGACAATCGAAGCCAATGTCGCAGGTGTTGGGAAGCCGGTCGACGGCGGCGCCGAGGACGAAACAGTCGCCGATCCCCTGCACGACGCCCTGTTCTAACCGGTCGCGCAAGGAGCGCACACGGATCGTCTCCTCATCCATCCGGGCCAGGGCGATTTCGGCTGCCGCACCGAGCCCGACGATCGCAGACACATTTTCCGTTCCCGCCCGACGGCCGCGCTCCTGGCGCCTGGCGACCGCCGCGCACCATCGGCTTCAGCTTGACGCCCTTGCTGACATCGCCCTTGCTGACATCGCCCTTGCTGACATCGCCCTTGCTGACATCGCCCTTGCTGACATAAAGTGCGCCGATACCCTTGGGCTCGTGCAGCTTATGGCCGGACAGCGAGAGCATGTCGATTTCACTGGCGGCAAGATCGATCGGAACCTTACCGACGGCCTGGACCGCATCGGAATGAAAAAGCGCGCCGACCTCGTGGGCAAGCGCGGCCAGTTCCTCCACCGGATAGAGAACACCCGTCTTGTTGTTCGCCCACATGATCGAGGTCAGTACCGTCTGCTCCGTCAGCGCGGCGCGGTAGGCGTCGATATCAAGACGACCGTTCCCGTCCACCCCGACCACGACCACGTCAACACCGCGGCTTTGCTGAAGATAGGTGGCCAGGGAGAGAACCGCGGGATGTTCAACCGCGCTCGTCACGATCCGGTTGCGCCCGGGCTGCGTCTCGAGAGCCGAGAGAATGGCCGACTTGTCGGATTCCGTGCCCCCGAAGGTGAAGACGATCTCCTGATCGTGCTTCCGCCCCCAAGAGGGCGCGGACCTGTCGGCGCGCCTCGCACAGCGCACCGGCGACCTCCAACCCGAAGGCATGGGAGGACGAGGCATTGCCGAACTGCTCGCTGAAATAGGGCGGCATGGCCGCCACCACATCGGGGTCCGTACGGGTCGTCGCGTTGTTGTCGAGATAGATCGGTCTCACCACAACTTCCTTCCCTCTGGCTTTCCCCCTCGGATCATCCCGCCAGCGTTCGGCCCGCCAGCGTCCGGATCAGGCGGGTACCCCGCCCATGACCGGGACGAGACGGACGAATTCGCCGAGTTCCTCCACCATGCGCGACTGGATGCCCTCGAGCGTCATCGAGGCGAGCTTGCACATGACGCAGGCCCCGCTGAGACGCACCAGCACGCGCTTCCCCTCCACCTTGACGAGGACGCAGTCCCCCCCTCACGCTGGAGGTTGGGCCGGACTTCATCGAGAACGCGGTTGATGACGGCGATGCGTTCGACCTCGCGGCCATCGGGCATTTCGGCGGACGCCTCGGGCGTCGCCTCAGAGATCTGGACCAGCCGGGTCTGCACGGTGTTTCCCTCCTTTGGTATCCTTCGCCCTTTCCCAGTGGCGCGCGCTGCGGCTCAGCCGAACGACTTGCCGCAGGAACAGCTCGAGGTGGCGTTCGGGTTGTCGAAGGTGAAGCCGGATCCTTCCAGGGCGACGACGAAATCGATGGTCGTGCCGTTCAGGAGTTGATGGCTCGTGGTATCGACGAAGACTTTCACCCCGTCGCGCTCGATCACCGTGTCGTCCGGATCGGCGGTATCAACCAGGCTCATCATGTACTTGTAGCCGGCGCATCCGCCGGTCTCGACCATGATGCGCAGGCCGCCGACGGGATCCTTTGCACCGGAAATCGCGGTGCGGACGGCTTCCAGGGCGCTGTCTGTCAGATTAATCATCGCTGCCTTCCCATCGCTACTGATGGTCTTTCTCTGAAGATCTTTCAGCAAGCGCCGTGCCATGGCGTGAAATCTGCAGTTTTCCGCCATTCTGGCCCTTCCAATCGCTGTTGTCTTTGCAACGTTTGTCGGGTTTGCGACAGACAGGTTCTCTCCATCATCCGGGACGCCTCGCCCCCGACCGGAGAAGAGATTCAGCGGAAACCCTCGGCTTTTCCCGGCGGACCCGGTGAAAAGTTGCGCCGTGAGGCAAATCGACAAACCGCTTGCATACGAGGGATCGGACGCATCAACGCGGACGAGCAGAAGGCCCACCCGATCGTCGGGCTCAATACCGCGCTGACGGAGGAAGGCTTCGTCCTCCATGTGCCGAAAGGCGAGACGCTCGCCGCGCCGCTGCATGTGCGCTTCGAGTGGTCGGCCGAGGCCGGTGACCGGCATGTCCGGCTGGCCGATGAAGCGTCACTCACGCATGTGCGCATCGACAGGCTGGGGGCGAGCGGTCGTCTCAGCGCTGTGACCCTCGGCGAGGTGGGCGCGGCGGCACAATACAAGGCGTTCAACCTTTCCGAAGGCGACCATTTCTGCCGCAACGAGGCGCTGTTCGCGCTTATCGGCGAAGGGGCAAACGTGGAGATCGACGGGGCGTTTCCCGTCACCCGCGACAACCATTGCGACAACACCGCCGTGATCATCCATGCGGTGCCGAACACGACAAGCCGCCAGGCCTTTCGCGGCGTGCTGTCGGGCCGCTCGAAGAGCGCTTACCAGGGCTGCGTGAAGGTGGCGGAGGATGCCCAGAAGACCGACGCCTACCAGATGAGCCGGGCACTGCTGCTTTCGCGCGAAGCGCGGATCGCGACCAAGCCGGAACTGGAAATCTACGCCGATGACGTGAAGTGCAGCCACGGCGCAACCGCGGGCGAGATGGACGGCGATGCGCTGTTCTTCCTGCGCTCGCGCGGCATTAGGGAGGAAGAAGCCCGGGCCATGCTGGTCGAGGTGTTCCTGCAGGAAGCGGTGGAGACGATCGAACGGGACGACCTGGCAGCCATGGCGGCGGCCGCGATCCGCGACGGGCTCTCCGTTCACCAAAGCGAGGTCAGCCATGCCGGATAACCGCCTCACCCTCAAGGCCGCAACAGCTCCGGTCGCATTCGACGTGAGCGCCGTGAGCGCCGACTTTCCGCTGCTCGCACGCGAGGTGCACGGCAAGCCGCTCGTCTATCTCGACAACGCGGCTTCCGCCCAGAAGGTGCAGGCGGTGCTGGACGTGATGACCAGCTCCGACACCCAGACCTACGCCAACGTTCACCGCGGCATCCATTTTCTCTCAAGCGAGGCGACGCGCGAGACCGCACGGCGGTTCGTCAACGCCGCACGGCTTGAAGAAATCGTCTTCACCAAGGGCGGGACGGAGGCGATCAACCTCGTCGCCTCCTCGCTCGGGGCGGAGATCGAGGAAGGCGACGAGATCATCGTTTCCGACATGGAACACCACTCCAACATCGTGCCCTGGCATTTCCTGAGGGAGCGCAAGGGCACGGTGCTGAAATGGGTGCCAGTGACCGGGGACGGCTGTCAGGGGCTGGTGCACGAGACCGTCGATGTCCAGGCGCTCGACTGCGATTTCTACGTCGCCACCGCGCACAAGCTCTACGGCCTCTCCGGCATCGGTTTTTTCTATGGAAAGCACGAGCACCTGGAGACGATGCAGCCCTATCAGGGCGGCGGCGAGAGATCGACACGGTGACCCGCGAGGCGATCACCTACGGCGTGCCGCCGCACCGTTTCGAGGCGGGCACGCCGCCCATCGTTCCCGCAATCGGGCTCGGGGCAGCGTTGGCCTACATTGAAGGGATGGACCGCGAGGCGGCCCTCGCGCACGAGGCGGAGCTGCTGGCGCACGCGAGCGAGGAGCTTTCGAAGATCGAGGGTTTGACCATCTTCAGCAATGCGCCCGGCAAGGGCGCGCTGGTGACCTTCGCCATTGACGGCATCCACGCGCAGGACATTTCGACCGGTCGGGGATCGCGGTCAGGGCGGGCAGCCACTGCGCCCCCAGCCGCTGATGGACCATCTGGGCGTGACCGCCACCACGCGCGCATCGTTCTCTCTCTACAACACGCACGAAGAAGTGGAAGCACTCGCAGCCGGGCTGCGCAAGGCGAAGGAGTTCTTCGGATGATGACGCCACCTTGCAGGAACGGCCCTTCGCGGCCGCTCCGGGCTCACCCCGCGAGGATGCCCGGATGGAACATGTCATCACGGCGATCCGGACCGTGCTCGACCCGGAAATCCCGGTCAACGTCTACGACCTGAGGCTGATCTACGACATCGCCATCAATGATGTGAACGTTGCCGAGATCGAGATGACGCTAACCGCGCCGGGCTGCCCGGTGGCCAGAGAACTGGTCGGCTGGGTGCAAAGGGCCGTCAACGATGTCTCCGGCATCGATGCCGTCGTCGTGCGGCTGGTGTTCGATCCGCCCTGGGACACGTCGAGAATGTCGGAGGAGGCCCGGTTGGAACTCGGCTTCATGTGAGCCGGACGTCGGATGGATCAGCTCCCGCAAGTGTTTGAAGGAGAACGCGATATGTCAAACCTCCGCACGGCTCCCGCGCCCTGCCCGGTAGCAACCGACCCGATCAGACTGAAAGACCGGCTGCAAAAGGCGGGGCTCCGGGTCACGCGGCAGCGCCTTGCCCTGGGAAGACTGCTCTTCAACGGGAAGCATCAGCACATCACGGCCGAGAAGTTGCACCAAAGGGCGATCGGAGCGAAGGCGCACCTGACGCTTGCGACCGTCTACAACACGCTTCACCAGTTCAAGGCGGCGGGCCTTCTGCGCGAAGTCGCGGTCAGCGCCTCGACGAACTACTTCGATACCGATTACCTCCGACCACTATCACTATTTCATCGGAGACGACCGGGCCGTGGTCGACATGCCGCTTGCATCGGTCTCACTCGACAGCATTCCGGAAGCCCCCAAAGGCATGGAAGTCACCCATATCGACGTGATCGTCCATGTCAGACGGATCGGTTCCGGCTACCGCGCGGGCTAGGGTGTTGTCCCCTCGCCCGTTCCCTGCCCCAGCACCAGACCAGATAGCCTTTCGTCCGACCTCCCGGAAAGGTCGTCGCCTCGTGAACGGAGATGATTATGCATGTTGAGAAAGGTTCCTGACGTCACCTTCCGCACCCGGGTTCACGACGAGAGCGTCGAAAAACCGAACCCTTAATTGGTGGGACTACAAGACCACGAACGACTACTTCGTCGGAAAGCGCGTCATTCTCTTTTCGCTGCCCGGCGCCTTCACGCCGACCTGCTCGACCTACCAGTTGCCAGACTTCGAGAAGTTCTATCCGGAATTCGAAGCTCTCGGCATCGACGATATCTACTGCATCTCCGTCAATGACGCCTTCGTCATGAACGCCTGGGCGAAAGCGTAGAACCTTGAGAACGTGACGGTTCTTCCGGACGGGTCGGGCGAGTTCACCCGCAAGATGGCCATGCTGGTCGCCAAGGACAATCTCGGCTTCGGCATGCGCTCCTGGCGCTACGCGGCGATCGTCAACGACGGACGGATCGAGCGGATGCTTCGAGGAGAATGGCTTTGCAGACAATTGCGAGACCGATCCCTATGGCATCTCCTCGCCGCAAAACATCCTCGAGGTGCTGAAGGAGATGGAAAAGGAAGAGGCCGCATAAGCGCGGGCCCTTCCTGCCTCATTGCCTGCGTCATTGTCCGGCGAATTGAAGGAAACCCTTGTCGCGTTTGCGACAAGGGTTCGCTTTCCGACATGGCTTGATCATAATAGATCAAACAATATCAATATTTTATTTGCTGGCATGGCTCTTCCTAACGGTCATTTGACACGAACCGCAAGGATCTGCGCCTGACGACCGGTGCCGCAGGTTCCGCCCGAGCAAGGCATGAGCCCATGGACAGCCTCCCCTTTGTCTTCCTGAACGACACGACGCTGCGCGACGGCGAGCAGGCGCCGGGCATCGCCTTTTCGATGCAAGAGAAGATCGACATCGCCGAGGCGTTCGCCTTTGCCGGCGTGCCGGAGATCGAGGCGGGAACGCCGGCGATGGGCGAGGAGGAGATCGAGGCGATCCGCGTAATCTCGGAACTGAAGTGCGGTTTCCGCGTGCTGACCTGGTGTCGGATGACCGCGGGCGCTCTCGGCGCGGCTGTCAAGAGTGGCGCGGACACCGTGAACCTTTCCATCCCGATGTCGGACCTGATTCTGTCGAAGAAGCTCGGCATCGGCCGCGACGAGGCGCTCAAGCGTATCCGGCACCATGTCGCGGCGGCGCGCAACGCGGGGTTCGATGTGGCGGTGGGCGGCGAGGATTCATCCCGCGCGAACCCGGATCACCTCGCCCGGGTGGCGGAAGCCGCTGAAGAAGCCGGCGCCTTCCGACTGAGGCTTGCGGACACGGTCGGCATCCTCGATCCCTTTTCCACGCATGCGCTTGTCGAGCGGGTGGTGCGCTCGGCAAGCGGGCTGGCGCTGGAATTCCACGCCCACAACGACCTGGGCCTTGCCACCGCCAACAGCCTGGCCGCCGTGCGGGCGGGCGCGGCACATCTTCGGTCACCGTCAACGACATCGGCGAGCGCGCCGACAACACGCCGCTCGACGAAATGGCCGTGGCGCTGGGCCGTCTGCACAGGTTCCAGACCGGGATCGACTGGAAGCAGCTCCCCTCCTTGCCGCGGGCGTTGCAGACGCGTCGGGACGGCCGGTCCCCCATGCCAAGGCGATCGTCGGCAGCCATGTCTTCAGCCACGAATCCGGCATCCACGTCGCCGCGCTTCTGAAGGCGCCGGAAACCTACCAGGGGCTGGACCCGGCGGAGATCGGCCGCCGCCACACCATCGTGCTCGGCAAGCATTCGGGAACGGCGGCGCTCGGCAATGCGCTGGCCCGGCTTGGCCACAAATGCGATCCTGCCGTCGCGCCCGTTCTGCTTTCACTGATGCGCCATCACGCGACCAAGCACAAGGGCCCGGTGGGCGACGGCGATCTGGAACGACTGTTTCTGCTGGCGGAGGAATTTCTCGATCTTGGCCCGGAGGACGGCATACCGACAGGAGGGCACGACGATACCGGCAGCATCGCGGGTGTGGCCCCGGAGGGCCGCCTGCACAGCTAGGGCGCTCCCCGTTCAGGCTGACCCGCTCCGGACACGCGGCTCGGTTCGGTGCGTCCGGCATACCCGACACGTCTGCGCCCCCGGAAACGGGGTTTCCGGTTCAATTCGCATGCCCACTAAAGCGAGACACGAACCGTGCCCGAGCGTTTTTGCGCGTCTATACAACCGTATATTTACCTATATCACTGGATTTCCAAGAACCTTCAGATCGAATACGCTGGAACGGCGCCCCGAAATATGATGTACTTTTATCCCTCTCGATGGTTCGATGAATTCTGCACCAAATTATTTCGGGGAAAATCATGTTCCATTTTCCAACGCGTTTTTCTTTGATACTTTTATTTTCTCTGATCGCGGCCCTGGGCGGGGGCGTTTTCATTGCCTTCGGCGAAAACGCGTCGGGAACGGGCACGCCGGAGCTTCCGCCCTTTACGGAAGCCGATGTTCCACCCGCACCGGACTATGAAAAGGCAAGCAGCTGGCTGGACTTGCCTGACAACCCGGACCAGTTCGCCGTTGATATCTTCTGGGTCTATCCGACCGTGCTTCTCGACGATTCAGCCTGGCTGATGAATATCACCGACAAGAAGCTCATTGCCGCGGCCCAGCTCTCCGTCGTCACCGAGGCGCGCGCCTTTTCGAGCCAGGCGAACCTCTATGCCCCGCTCTACCGCCAGATGAACATTTACGGCTTCACGAACGATTCGGAGGAGTGGGAGCCCATCGCCGACTACGGCATGGACGACGTTCATCGGGCACTTGCGTATTACCTGAAGCATTACAACAAGGGACGCCCCTTCATCCTGGCGGGACATAGCCAGGGCTCCTACGATCTCATTCAGATTGTGTTGGCTTCCTGGGGCAAGACGAAGCCCCCGAGCAAGGAGCTTTCCCCGGACGAGCAGCTGATCGCCGATGCCAAAGACCGGCTGATCGCGGGTTATGTCGTCGGCTGGTCTCTCACCCGGCAGGACCTGCGGCTCAACCCGGAAATCAAGGTCTGCGACGAGCCGCATCAGACGGGTTGCTTTGTCAGCTACAACTCGGTGGCGCCGGGCAAACAGAAGGAGTCGCCCGTCATTTTCCCCGGAGCCATCGTCGTCAATCCGCTGATATGGACCCGGGACACGGCTCTCGCGCCCGCCAAGGACAATCGCGGTTCGACCTTCATCAACAAGGACGGCACCTACCAGATCTTGCCGCGGTTCGCCTCCGCCCAGATCGCCGATTTCGGGCTGTCGGTGGTGGCGAAGGACCCGGAGCGGCTCGAAGCGCCCGGTTTTCCCGAAGGCGTCTATCACGGTTACGACTATCCGCTGTTCTACGAGAACATCATGTCAAACGCCTCGCAGCGCATTCAGGCCTATTTCAAGCAGAAGCACTAGGAGAGAGATGCAGTCTCCGTTTCGCGGTTCCGATACGGAGGACAGACCGATTGACGGGAACAATACGGTTAACACGTGGTTTTCCCGGCAGATGAGCGGATCTGTCGTCACCATCGCCTCGCTCAAGGGGGGAAGCGGCAAGACAACCCTTGCCACGTGCCTGGCCGTGCACTGGCACCTGAAAGGCCTCAATCCGCTGCTGATCGATGCCGACCCGCAACGCTCCATCATGCGCCTGGCCGAACGCGACAAGGCGCTCGGCGGCGCGGCGCTGCTGGGACAGGCCGACAAGAACGTCTGGGAGACGATCAAGCAGCAGAACCCGGGATACGGCGTCACCATCGTCGATACGCCGGGTTTCGACAGCGAAATCACGATCGCCGCGCTGGCCGGTCGCCGATCTGGTGCTGATCCCAGTCAAGGCCTCGCCGCTCGACGTCGACCGGATGATGGATACGGTAAAGAGGCTGATGGGATGGGCGCCGACATTTCGCTGTGTGCTGACGCAGACGATGCGGGGCAGCGTGGTCTCCCGTCATGTGCGCGCCGAGTTGAAGGAAAGCGGCTTTCCGCGGCTCGCCACCGAGATGCCGAGCCGCGTCGCCTATGCGGAGGCGGGCCTGTTCGGCGCAACGCCGAGCCTGATGGCGCCGGAGGGGGCTGCTGCGCGCGATATCGCGGAAATAGCAGATGAGGCCGAAACATTGCTTTTGACCAAGAAAGAAATGAGCGCATGAGCAAGAGACTGCCGAGGACATCGCAGCAGACATTGAACGATCTGCGCAATACCGCAAGAGACACGCTGGAGGAGGAAAAGGCGACAGCTCTCGCATCGGCGGAAAATTCAGGCTCGGAGGCAGCAGCGGCGGGGACGAATGCCGATGGCCCGAAGCGCCGAAACCCGACAGAACCGGATCCGGCTGGACACCAGAACGAGGCCGCTGCGACGTCTGGCCCTGACAGCGAGGGGGCCGCGCGGAAGGCGGTGGCCCCTCGCACAGAGGGTGCTCTCACAATGCCGAACCATGCCGCCGTCAGTGACAATCCGATCGTGATGAACAAGGCCGCCTTCCTGACGTCGGCGGGGCAGCTGATCGTCGAACGTCATGCAAATTTCGCCACCGTCGCCGGGCTGATCCCGCTGCCGTGGGTCGACCTTGCCGCGATTACGGCCATTGTCGACCGGATGCTGCGCAAGCTGGCGCGCCTCCACGGCAAGCGTCTCGACGGCGAGCGCAGCAAGCAGCTTGCGGCCGCGATGCTGACGGGCATGGCCGCGCCGGGGATTGCCAGCTTCACCACGACCGGACTTTTCCGCGTAACGATCGGGCAGCATTTCATTGGCAGCACCATCACTTCCATTTCCGCTGCCGTACTCGTGCGCGTTGTCGGAAAAATCTATCTCACGCATCTGCGAGAAGAGGACAGTAGCCCGGTTATTAATGCGTAATTTTCCCTAATTACAGCGGTTAAAACGTGTTAACTCTTTTCATTTACCACCAGAAATAGTATATTCTTCTGTGAGCTGTATGCCTTTCGGAAATGCAGGCACCTTCACTCTGATCGGGCCGTTAATAGATCTGGCCCGAGTTGATCTCAGGAGATTTCTATGGCGAGCAAAGCTACCGCGAGCACTGCCGAAAAGCCCATCGAAGAAGCGGTCGATGAGGCTGCGATCGAGCAGGGTCTCGAATTCGACACCACGCGTGGCCTCACGGCCGACAACCTCATCAAGGATTACGTGATCGCGTCGGTTGCCGCGAGCATCGTTCCAGTTGCCTTCCTCGATATCGCGGCGGTCATCGGAATTCAGCTCCGCATGATCCAGAAGCTTTCCCAGCTCTACGGCAAGCCGTTTTCCGAGCGGCTCGGCCGCAAGGCGATCTACGCGCTTGCAGGCGGCGTGCTCGGCTACGGCGCCGGATACGTGGTGGCCGCCAGCGCGACCAAGATGATCCCCGGCATCGGCTGGATGGTCGGAATGGTGTCCCTGCCCGTGGTGGTGGGCGCTTCGACCTACGCCGTCGGCCGCTCCATCATGCAGCATTACGAGAACGGCGGCACGCTGCGGAACTTCAGCGCGGGCAAGATGCGCGCGTTCTACAAGGAGCAGTTCGAGAAGGGCAAGGATCTCGCCCGCAAAACCAAGGCCGCGGCGAAAGCCGAGAGCGTGGCAGAGGAAGCCGCGTCCTGATCTTTCGAACAGCACCGGGAATGCGAAATACGCCGCTTCGTGAAAATGGGGCGGCGTTTTTGTTTGTCGGAGATGGATGGGTCGTGGTGGGGTTCGGTCGGGAGGTCCATCCTTTCGATATGGCGCTGCGCGCCTCCTCAGGATGACGTTGTGGGGATGTTGCCCACCCCCCCCACACTCGGACACGTCATCCGGAAAGGCAGGCACGGAAGAGCCCCTTGCTCATGGCTGTCATCCCTGCGCAGGCGGGGATCCAGTAACCACAGGATCGGCTTTCGAGCATGATCGGCTGCGTCTCTGGAATGCTGGGTTCCCGCCCTACGCGGGGATGACAATCGTGCTTGTGTCAGCTTGGCGACGTTGGACGCGAAGATCAAAAGCGAATGGGGTGAGCACGCCCTCGAGCTAGGCTCTGAAGGTGGCCCAAAGCGCCGTCTCGAAGGGATGGGCCACGCAATCGAACCACGCGCATAACAAGCACAACAGCGCCAATGACCGCCGTCAGATCCGGCGTTTCTTGCAGCCGCAGATGGGGCGGCACCATTGGTCGCCGGCCAGCAGGACGATGATCCCCACCACCGGGCTGAAGACAAAGGCGATCAGGAAGTTGCCGATGAAGCCGAAGCGCGTGTTGCGGCCCAGCACGCCGATAATCCAGCTCGCCAGAACCCAGAGCAGGAATATCCAGGGGTTCACGATTATGGTCATTGGCCATTCCTCTCCATGTCCAAGGAATGTTCCCCATAGTCGGCCCCGGCTTGCACGGCGGATGGGGCGGCGGGGTCGCTTCCCTCGACTTTGCGCGAATAGCTGCCGGAGCCGAAATTCCGCTCCAACGGGATCTTGATGGCCGAGACCGTGTGAAAAGCGGTCCCGTCGTGCCGTACGATATAGATTTCAGTATCGGTAATCAGGCCGTTGCGGTCAAACACCAGCGGGCACGTCACGCCGACGAAGGGCCGCTTGTAACGCGCGATCTTCAACGTATCGGAGACACGATCCGCATCTATCGTCCGCGCCCGGTTCACGGCATCGCGCACCAGCATGGTTGAATCGTAGCCCAGCACCGCGTTCCGATCCGGCAGGCCGCCGAAGGCATCGCCGTATTGCTGGATGAAGGCCTTGGCGCGCTCGGAAACCGTGCTGTCGCGATCATAGAACGAAACGCCGAAGACGTCTCTCATCCCCTCCTTGCCGACCGTCTTCTCGATCACGTCGGAGAACATGTATTCCATGCCGAAGACGGGCACGTCGAGCCCGAGATTGCGCGCGCGCTTGATGAATTCCGCCGTTTCCGACAGAGATGAGGAGACGACGAAGAAGGCGTCGAAATCCGTTCGCTTGAACAACTTGTTGTCCAGAATGAACATCAGGAGATCGTCGATGGAGCGGCTCGTGCCCGACAGGTAGCTGCGGAAGACGACGGTGGCTCCGGCCCTGGTGATCGTCTCGGTGAAGAAGTTCGAGGATTCCTTCCCGTAGTCCGACTTGTCGGACAGGATGATGAAGCGGCTGTATCCGTGCTTCAGCGCGTAGGTGCCGATCAAGTTCGCATTCAGCTCGTTGTCTGGCCGTAGGGCGAAGACCGTTTCGAAAGAATGGTTGGTCAGCGAGGTCGCCGTGGCGTGGGTCGCCATGAACAGCACGTTGTTGCGCGCGTAGACCGAACTCGCGGTTATCGCCGTATCGGACTTTTCGTGCCCGACGACCGCCACGAGATTGCGGGAATGCGCGATGCCGTCGGACAGTTTCAGGGTCTTTGCGACCGTCGTTTCCAGCTCGGTCTTGGAGGTGATCTTGTCTTCGCACACGAGCCCCAGATCGAGCTCCTTGCCCAGAACCTTTTCGGGGCTGGCGTTGATATGTTCCACCGCCAGCTCCACCCCGTGCAGGAAGCTGCTCTCCTCGCGGTCGTCGGCATAGACGGCGATCAGCGAGTAGTTGTCGTCTTGCTTGCCGAAGAGACCGGCAAAGATCCGCTCCATGGCGGGCGCGAAAACGAAAAGCCCACCGGCCACGATCAAAAGCGGCAGGCCGAGCAAAAGCCGCCTCCGGGTGCGGGAGGCCTTTTTCTTTTCCTGATCTTTCGGCACGACCTCCACCATCACGGCTATCGGTCGCTGCCGAGAATGAGCGGCAGGCCGTCCTTGCCGGAGCCGATCACCACGGTCTTGGAATTGGGCGACGTCGCCAGTTCCTTGGTCGCCTGAACGCCCTGCCAGCGCAGTAGGTCCTCCGTCAGGCTCTTCTTGACGATGTCCTGGTACTTGCGGATGCCCTCCGCCTCGATCGCCTTGCGCTCGGCTTCCTTCTGCTCAATTTCCAGACGGTACCTGTAGGCCTTCTGTTCTTCTGACAGCGTGAGCTTGCGCTCGATCGCCAGCTTCACGGCCTGCGGCAGCTCCACGTTGCGCACCAGCACGTTGTCGACGATGACATAGCGCTCCTCGACGCCGGTCAGGCTGCTGATGACGACGGATTCAAGGAAGCCCAGCTGGCTGGTATAGACCTCCTCCGGGGTGTACTGGCCGACCACGCGACGCAGGACCGCCTCGGTTTCCGGAAAGACGACCTTGTCGAGATATTCCGGCCCGACGGTGACGTGCAGCAGGGGAAGGAGCCGCAGGTCCGGCTTGTAACGCACTGCGATCTGAAGCTCAATCGGCAGCCCGTCCTTGGTCAGCATCGTGTAGTTGCGTTCCTTGGTCTGCAGCCGGACGTTGTAGATGTACATCTGGTTCCACGGCCAGAGGATGTGCAGACCTTCGCCGTAGATCCGGCTCATCTCCGTGCCCGAGACCCAGCGGTAGAGAACGCCCGCCTCGCCGGAATGAACCGTAACGACGATCCTGTTCCACAACAGCGCCAGAGCGAGACCGATTGCGACGAGGAAAATGAGAAAATAGAGCTGAAACCGGCGTTGGCAATCACCTTTCAACGCGTTTTCGTATTCATCGAATTCGTCGTCATAAGCCATTCGGCCAGCTCACCTCATCAGATGCAGGGAGAACTTTGGCTATAAGATTAGTCCCGTCTGAAATCTAGTACGCAACTTGTTCGAATATAACCGTTTTACCGATCTTCCACCTTTAATACACGCAGCTATTTCGTCCCACCGACGAACGACCACGTAATTCACCGGACTTCAGACAGAACCAGTCCGGACCAGTTGCGGATCGCCGGTCAGGCTTTCGCAGATCTCCGGCACCCACGCATCCAGAGCCGGCGCTCTCAGCACCGAATAGTGATCGGCCTCAACGCGACAGACCTTCGGCGTAACGCAGGTGAGCGCCGCCCAACTCTCGGTAAAATCGCGTTTCAGGCCACCGAGCGCGCGCACCAACGTCAACGGAGCGCTGCAAGCTTGCGGCTCGTAGGCCCTGAGGAGTGCGAAATTCGCCGAGAACACCGCCAGCAGGCACCTGACGTCCTCCTCCCCGGCACCGGGAAACGCGACCTGGAATTGCGGCAGGGAACGCACGACCTCGACGACATCCTGATCGGGCGCGAGCACCATCTCGGCACCGAAGAGATCGCGGACAAAGGCCTGCCGGCAGCGCAGGTCGATATCGTCGTCGCCCGCCTCGGACGAGGCTTCAAGTTCCCGGATATCCGCCGGCGTATAGCTGTCGATGAGGCCGAGGAAGGACACCGCCTCGCCCGCCGCCTCCAGATGGCGCGCCATCTCGAAGGCGATGGCGCCGCCGAGCGACCAGCCGGCAAGCCGATAGGGGCCGTGGCCCTGCAGTTTCCGGATCTGGCCGCAATAGCGCGCGGCCATGGCCTCGATTCTGTCGGTGCGCACGCCCTCCCCCGGCTCAAGCCCCTCGGCACGCACGCCGTAGACGGGGATATCGACCGGAAGCGCATCGAGAAGCGGCCGGTAGCAGGTCAGGGTTCCGCCGATCGGATGGATCAGGAACAGCGGCGGAGCGACCCGTTCTCCCGAGGCCCGATCGGGCTGTCGGAGGGAGACAACGAGCGGGATCTCGTCCGGCGTTTTCGTCTCCGCGCCCGCACCGCTCACGCCGCGAGCACGCAGCAAACGGCCTTGCGCGGCGATCGTGGCCGCGCCGGAGAGATCGGAAACCGACAGGGCGCAGCCGAAGGCTTGCTGAATGCGGCTGAGGAGCCGGACTGTCAGCAAGCTGTGACCTCCGGCTTGCGCGAAGTCGTCATCGATCCCGAGCCCGGCTTCCTCCCGACCCAGAACCGCGCCCCAGATCTGCCGAAGCATGCGTTCCAGACCGTCGCGCGGCGGCCGAGCGGACTGAGCCTCTTGCGCATCCCCCGTTTCGTGGCGCCGCAGGGCAATGCGGTCGATCTTGCCGCTGACGGTTTTCGGCAGCCGGTCGAGCCGAACCCAGACGGAGGGCACCATGTGTGCGGGCAGGCTGTGCGCCAACTGTTCCTTCAGATCCAGATCGCCGAGGCTTCCGTCCATTCCCCCGAGAAAGGCCGTCAGAACCGGGTCCCCGACCCTGTTCCGCTCCACAAGCACCGCCGCCTCGCCAACACCGCAGGCACCAAGCGCCGCCTCGACTTCCCCCAGTTCGATCCGGTAGCCACGGATCTTGACCTGATCGTCGATGCGGCCGTGGAATTCCACCTGCCCGCCGCTATTGGGGCGGAAACAGGCCAGATCGCCCGTGGCGTAGAGGCGGATGTCACGGTCCGCGATGCGATGGGTGCAGAACTTCGCCGCCGTCAGATCCGGGCGACCGTGATAGCCCGGCGCAAGACGGTCGCCGCCCAGATACAACTCGCCGACGATCCCGTCGGGCACGAGGTTGCCGTCTCCATCGAGAATGTAGATTTCGACGCCCGGCAGCGGCCTGCCGATCGGGACGGCGTCGGTCGCTTTATTCGGTTTCACGTCATGGGTGAGCGCGGTGATCGTCGCTTCCGTCGGCCCGTAGGCGTTGACGAGCCGTATTCGCGCAAAAGCGCTCCTTCCCCAGAGATCGACAACCTCGCGCGACAGGGCCTCACCGCCGACGATCACCAACCTCAAGGGCAAGGCAGGCAGCGCGGCCTCCCGGCTTTGCCAGGCGCGCAGCAATTCGTGCAGGTAGACCGGCGGCAGGTCCGCGACCGTGATGGCCTTGTCGGCGAGCCAGGCGTGGAAAGCTTCCGGCGTCTGCAAGCCTTCCGGGCGAAGTTCCAGCGAGCCGCCGACGGTGAGGACGGGCAGGATCTGCTCAAGCGCCGTATCCACCGAGGCGGACGCGAATTGCAGTACGACGTCATCGACAGATAGCCCGTATTCGCGCGCAACGATCTGGCAATGGCGGGACAGCGCCTCGTGGGATATGACCACGCCCTTCGGCATGCCGGTCGAGCCGGAGGTATAGATGATATAGGCAGGGTCGTCCGGGCCAATTTCGACTGTGGGAAGCCTGGCGAAGCGGTCAAACAATCCGACGTTCTCGCGATCGAGATCGATGACGGGCACGTCTGCCAGCCCCTGAAGGCGGGCGGCATTTGCCCCCTTCGTCAGCACGAAGGAAGCTCCGGCGTCGCTCAGGATATGGGTCAGGCGCTCGTCGGGGAATTCCGGATCGAGCGGCACCCAGACGGCACCGCTTGCGAGCACCGCCAGAAGGGCGGCGATGGCATCGGGTTCGCGACCGAGCAGCACGGCGACCCGGTCGCCGTGCTTAACGCCGTGCCTTTGCAGCGACAGCGCAATCCTCCGGGTGCGAACGGCAAGGCGCTTGTAGGAGAGACGGCCCGCTTCCGCTGAAACGGCAACCGCACCGGGGGTTTTGCGCGCCCGGTCGAAAACCAGATCGTGCGCAAGGGTTGCGGAGGTCTCGACATCCCGCGTCCGGCTCCAATGATGAAGCGCCCGGTCGGTCTCGGACTTCGTCAGCATGGGAACGGAGAAGAGCGGTTCGGCTTGCCCCTTGGCAAGGGCCTCAAGCAGCAGGCGATAGTGATGCAACATGCGCTCCATAGTGCCGCGGGCAAACGAATTGGCATCGAAATTGGTGATGACAAGCGCACCATCGGGAGCGTTTTGCACCTCGATGCCGAACTCCGTGTCGCCGGCCTGCCGGATGGAGGGGAGCAGGCGGATATCGCCGCTCGCAACGCTCGAAAGTCCGGTCAGCTCAGCGCCGAAGCTCTGGTAGGCGAAGGTCACCTGATAGGGCGAGTCACCGGACGCCGTGCCACCGAGCTCGCGGGCGATGCGGGCAAAGGGATAGTCGGAATGGGCCAACCCCTCCGCGAGGTCGACATGGACGCGGGCCGCCCAGTCGCTCAAGCTCAAGTTCGGCTCAAGAGCGAGGCGCAGGGCGACCATGTTGGCGCAAAAACCAAGCGTTTCGGCAAAACGACGGGCGGGACGGCGCAGCGTCGGGATGCCGATCACCAGATCGCGTTCGCCGGTGTAGCGGTAAAGCAGGCCCGAGAAGGCACTCAGGTAAAGCGCGGCCTGGCTTATGCCAAGCGCTTTCGCCGTCTCGCAAAAACGGGCCGTCAGATCACGCGAGAGTTTCAGATCGAGGTTCTCTCCGGCAGTGATCGTCTTGCGGGTCGCGCCGCTGATCGTCGGCAGTCTGAGATCGGGCAAGGGATCCCGGAGCTTCTCCAGCCAGTAGGATTTCTGGGCGTCGCCTTCATCGGAGGTCGTGACCTGCTCCTCCCAGGCGACAAAATCGGCGTAGTCGGCCGCATCACCGTGCCCTCGCGGTGCGGGCTCGCCTCTCGCGAAACGCTCATAGGCCTGCCAGAGATCACGGCTCATCACGGCGGAGGAGACGCCGTCGGTGACGATGTGATGGGCCGTCAGGAGCACGACGCTCGTGTCCGGTTCGAGCCTGCCGCCGAAAACGAGATCGATACGGAAGACGCCCTTTGAGAGATCGAAGGGGATGGCGGCGCGACGGCGCAGGAAGGCTTCGCTCTCCAGTTCCTTGGGAAGCGCAACAGAGTTGATTTCAACCACGTCCGGACGCGGCACCAGCACCGGCTCGCCCGCCTCCTCTTCGAACCGGGTCGCCAAGATCGGGTATTCGCCGGTTAGCCAATCGACCGCCTTTGCCAGCGACGCGCGGTCGAGCGAGCGGCAGAGATAGGCCATCGGCACGTTGTAATCGCCGCTTTGCGGGTAAAGCGACTGGAGCACCCAGAGCCCCTTCTGGGCTTCTCCGAGCGGCCGCCGCGACGGGGTCTCGCGGGCTTGCGGTGCGAAGACGGCCGGAGCCACTGACGCACCAAGGCTTTCCAGTCGGGCGGCGAGGCTTTGCGGCGTCGGGTGGGCCTCCATGTCGGCCTGCGTCAGGGCCGCACCATATGCATCCTCGATGGAATAGACGAGCCGCATCCGCGCCATGGAATCGACGCCGAGGCTCTCGAAATCCGCATCGGCGGGAATGTCGTCCACCGGGCAGCCGAGTTCCGCCGCCAGTATCCGGCGGATAAAATCGAGCGCGCTCTCCTTGTCCCCGGCCTCGGGGGCCACATCTTCGATTTCCTCGCTGGGTGCAACGACGGGAACCGTTTTCAGCCAATGGCGTTCGCGCTTGAAGGGATAGCCGGGGAGCACGAGCATGGGACCGGAGCGCTCGTCGTCCTGGGGACTGAGGGCGGCGATTGCCTCGACAGGCTCGACGAAGGCCGGATCTTCCAGTTTGCGGATCAGGTCTTCGGTGCTTGAGGCCACGAACGTTACCTTGCAGTCGAAGCTTTCGCGCCCCAGACGCAGCGTTCGGGACAAGGCCGCAAGCGAAAGATCTTGGTTCGCGCGCAGATGACGGACCAATGCGGCCCGGAGATCGACCAGCTGGTCTTCGGTGCGCGCGGAGACGGGGAAAAGACGCGACTTCACGGCTTCCGGCGATGCCTTGGACGTCTCGACCTTCGGGGCTTCTTCCAGAATGAGATGGACGTTGGAGCCGCCCGCGCCGAAAGAACTGATCGTCGCGCGCCGTGGCTCCTGTCCGTTCGGCCCGACAGGCGCGGGCCACGGGGCAAGCTCCGTCTGCGGCCGGAAGACGGTTCCCCGGAAGGCCTCGGGCGCTCCGTTCTTGACGAAGGAGGGAAACAGTTCGCGGTGCTCGAATTGCAGCAGCACCTTGGCAAGCTGGGCAAGCCCGGAGGCACCTTCCGCGTGGCCCATGTTGGTCTTGACGGAACCGATGGCCGGACGTGCGCCCTCAGCCTTCGAGAAGGCTTCCGTGAGCGAGCGCAGTTCGATGGCATCGCCGATCTGCGAGCCGGTGGCCGCGACCTCCACATAGCCGATGGTTGCCGGGTCGATCCCGGCCCTCTCGAATGCGTCTTCGAGGAGGTGAACCTGTGCGTCCACGTTCGGCACGGCGTAACCGGCTGAATGACCGGCGTGATTGGCGAGGTTGCCCTTGATCACCGCAAGGATGCGGTCGCCGTCGACCATCGCATCCGCCTGAGGCTTCAGCAGCACCGCGCCAACGCCCTCGGCGGGCAGATACCCTGCTCCACCTGAAAAGGCGCGCGCATCCGGGTTGCCCGCAACGAGCCCGGCGCGGCTCAGGGCCTCGTATTTGCCGGGGTGAATGGAGAGATTGACCCCGCCCGCAACCGCCAGCCGACATTCGCCCAAACGCAGGCTCTGGCAGGCCTGATGCACCGCCTGAAGCCCCGACGAACACATGCTGTCGAGCGCAACGCTCGGGCCCTGCAGATCGAAGAAGAAGGACGTGCGGTTGGCAATCCCCGAATAGGAGGACAGCGCCAGAAGCGCGCGGGTTTCGAGTTCCGTGGCAAGGCCCGGATACTGGTTGTACATGGTACCGACGAAGACGCCGACGCGCTTGTCGTAATGCTCGGCAAGGTACGGCCGCGTGTGCCCGACACGCTCGAAAAGGTGCCAGGTCGTTTGAAGAAACAACCGTTCCTGCGGGTCGCTCAGATCCGCATCGCGGGGCGTGAAGCCGAAGAACCCGGCATCGAAGCAATCGACATCGGAGAGGAACGCGCCCCACTTGCAGTAGCTTGCCCCCGGCTCGCCCCTTCGCGGCGAATAGCGCGGCACGAGATCCTGACGGTCGGCGGGGATTTCGGTGACGCAATCGCGGCCCTCGCGCAGGAGGTCGGCGAAATCCTCAATCGTGTCAGCACCCGGAAAACGTCCGGCGACGGCGATGATGGCGATATCGCGCTCGTCCGGCTCAGGGGCAGGTTCGGTGCGGGCGACAGGTTCGGCGAGCGGCGGCGAGGTTTCATCGTTTTCCACCGTCGCGAACTTGTCCGTCAGTTCATCTGCTAGCCGGTTGATGGTCTGGAACTCGAACAGGATGGTCTGCGGCAGGGAGCCGAAGCTCGCCTCGAGCACCTCGACGACTTCGAGGCCTGAGACGGAATCCACGCCGAAGCGATCAATGGTGTCATCCGGCCCCAACCGATCCTCGGGAATGCCGAGACAGGTCGAGAAGGCGGCCTTGATCGCCGCGACGGTTTCCTTGCGCGTCGCCGACGCGGGCACCGGCTCGGAGCGCTTGACGGGGGCGGCCTGCGTTGCGGCCGCCATGGGCTGCGCGGGCGCATCGGCCGGTTTCATCAGACCGCGCAGACGACCGTGATCACCTTCGAGGACGAGGACCTGCGCCTCTTCGCTCGAGCCCAGAATGGTTTTCAGGGCGGCAAGGCCGGTGGCGGTTTCAAGCGGCAGCACGCCGGAGGTGCGCCTGATGGCGGAGATTGTGCGCTCGTCCATCGTCATGCCGCCGTCGCGCCAATAGGGCCAGTCGATGGAGACCGTGCGCCCGGCTCGTGTCCCGGCAGCAACTTGCGCATTGCGCCGGGCGGCGAAGGCATCGAGGAAGGCATTCGCGGCCGCATAATCCGATTGTCCGGGATTGCCGAGCGCGCCTGCGGCGGAGGCGAAGAGCACGAGGAAATCGAGCGGGCGGTCGCCGAGGGCCTCATCGAGAATGCAGGCGCCCGTCACCTTCGGGGCAAGGACTTCGTTGAAGGTCTCGTCCGTCTTGGCGAGAAGCAGCCCGTCGCGGGTGAGACCTGCACCATGGAAGATTCCGGTCAGGTGCCCATCGGTGCGCTCGATCTCGTCGAGAAGGGCCGAGACGGCAGCCGCATCAGTGACATCGACGCGTCTGTAGCGGGCGGATGCGCCGAAGGCTTCGAGCTTCTTCAGCGATTGCTCGATGGCAGGCGTCGGGCTTGAGCGCCCTGTGAGCCACAGCGACGGGCGGGTGCCGCTCGCAGCGATATCCTCGGCCACGTGAAGACCGATGCCGCCAGCCCCGCCGGTCAGGAGATAAACGCCGTTTTCCACCCACGGAGCGGCTGTTTGCGCAGAGGTGGGAGCGAGTTCGCGCCAGGTGCGGACGAGGCGACGGCCTTCCCTATAGCGGATCTCCGCCTGATCCTTTCCACACTCTGCGTCCTCGGCAAGACGGCCCGCCAGATCGGGAACGGCCCTATCCACTGCGATCAGCCTGCAGGTGAGGATCGGATGTTCGAGCGCGGCGCAACGCAACAGGCCGGAGAGCCCTTCAAACAGGCTGTCGTCGCCTGCAAGCGGCACGACGACCTGGACCACCCTCTCCTGCCGCGCCCGGGCCTGCTCCTTCAGACAATCCAGCAAACTGAGCGCGAGCGCGCCGTATCGCGCATCGAGGGCGCTCGTTTCAGGCAGATCCGGAACGACGACCTCCGCTCCCATCTCGCGCAGGGCATCGGCAAGTCCAGCATAGGCTGAGGGGAGATCGCACAGGACGTGGAGCGGCGGATTGGTCGGGAGCTGCCCCGTTGTCTCGGCCAGCCGATCCCGCCGGTCGAGGGCGAAGAGGAGCGGCAACCGGGTTTCGACGGCGGCGGGCGTCTCGGCGCCGTCGACGACAGGCAGCCAGCAATGATCCTCGGCAAAGGGATAGGTCGGCAGGCTGATCGGGCGCGGCTTCTCGTCCTCACGTAGAGCCCGCCAGTCAACCCGTGCGCCGTTGACCCAGCCCGCCGCGATATCCGAAAGCTCAGAAGAAGCTGCAATCGTCGTCGCCTGTGCGGAGGCACGGGCGCGGAAAACATGCTCCGAAGTTTCTCCGGCAAGCACCCGGTCGAGGCCCCTCTTCAGGTCGCCCATGCTCTGCGCGACGATTGCCAGCCGTTCTTCAAAGGCCTCGCGACCCTCCTGGAGGGTGTAGGTGATGCTCGGCAGATCGCTTTCGCTTAACGTGTCGAGATGGGAGCGGACCTGTCGAAGCAAGACCTCCAGCCGGTCGGGATCGCGGGCGGAGAAGGGATAGACCCTCGGGGCGACCGGCAGGAACGGCCGGGGAGCCTCAAGATGTTCGGCGATGATGAGATGCGCATTGGCCCCACCCGCGCCGAAGGAGGAAAGCCCGGCAATGCGCGGCAGGGCCTTCCCGTTGTCCATCGATTTCTGCCAGGGCGCAAGCACCCGCTGCACACGGAAGGGCGAACCCTCGAAATCGATATTCGGGTTCAATTCCTCAGCGTGGATCGAGGGAGCGAGCTGGCCGTGCTTCAGTTGCAGCAGGAGTTTCGTCAGCCCGGCCATTCCGGCCGCACTCTCCGCATGGCCGATATTCGATTTGACCGAGCCGATGGCGCAAGGTTGACCGCCCGCGCCCGCAAAAGCTTTGGTCAGGGCTGCAATCTCGATCGGATCGCCGAGATTGGTGCCGGTGCCGTGGGCCTCAATATAGCTCACCTCGCCGGGCGCAACGCCTGCCTTGTCGAGCGCCCGTTCGATCACCGCCGTCTGGGAGACGGGGTTGGGGACGGTGAAGCCGTTGGTCTTGCCGCCATGGTTGAGAGCGGAGCCGAGGATCACGCCGTAAATCCGGTCGCCATCAGCCTCCGCCTGGGCGAGCGGTTTCAGGAGGACTGCGCCGACGCCTTCAGCCGGAACATAGCCGTCGCCCTCCGCCCCGAAGGCAGCGCAATGGCCCCTGGCGGACAGGAAGCGGCCTTGAGAGAGAGCGAAATACTTGTTGGGATGGGGCGTGAGATTGACCCCGCCCGCAAGCGCCACCGAACAATCGCCGGAACGCAGGGCCTCGCAGGCCAGATGGATCGCCGTCAGCGACGAGGAACACATGGTGTCGAGCGCAATGCTGGGGCCATGGAAATTCAGGAAATAGGAAACCCGGTTGGCGATTGCCGCCGCACTGCCTGCTATCGCCGCCGGAATACCCCTGGCGTTCATCTCCGCGGCGTAGAGCTGGTACTCCTCCCACATGACGCCGACATAGACGCCCGCACCGCCGTGGCGCGCGCCATTGGAGGCGACTGCCTCGCGCGTGTAGCCCGCATCTTCCAGCGTTTCCCACGCCGTTTGCAGGAAGAGCCGTTCCTGCGGATCGAGATATTGCGCCTCACGCGGGGCGATGTTGAAGAACATCGGATCGAAGCGGTCATGGCCCTCGATGAAACCGCCGTACTTGCAGGTGGTCTTGCCGATCTTGCGTTCGGGATCGTAGTGACGCGCGTGGTCCCAGCGGGTCGGCGGGACTTCGGTGACGCTGCCGCGCCCGCTCGCGAGATTTTCCCAGAACTGATCGAGCGTGCGCGCGCCGGGATAGCGCCCGGCCAGACCGATGATCGCGATAGGCTCATTCGCCGCGACCGGCCCGCGCTTGACGGCATCAGACGTCTTCCGGGCAGGCATTTCGGGCGCCTGACGCGCCGCGCCGGTGATTTCGGCGAGCCTAACCCTATGCTTTTCGCGGAAATAGCCGATCAGCGCTTCAAGCGTCTGATATTCGAAGAACAGTGTCTTCGGCAGCGGCCCGAAATCGCGTTCCAACACGTCCATCAGCTGCATGATCAGGACGGAGTCAATACCGTAGACCTCAAGCGGGGCGGACAGCAAGACCGAAGCGGCATCCACCTCGGTCTCTCTGGCGATCAGGTCGACAAAATAGCGCTCCACCGCAGATGCATCGACGGTTCGGGGCGGAGCAGCTTCCGCCTCCGGAGGCTCCTTGCGCGGTCCCTCATCCGGCAGAAGGCGCACGGAGAAGCCTTCGATGCGAGCGGAGAGACGGCCGTCCTCATCGGCCAGATCGATATCCAGCTTGCGGACGGCTTCGCCCTGCGGACGAAGGCGCAGATGCGCCCACACGGTGTTGGCCGTGGGCGCGCAGACCTCCACCCGGTCGATGCCAAAGGGAAGTGCGAGCACGCCGTCTCCCTCAGACGAGAAAGCGACGAGTGCCGACTGGAAGGCGGCATCGAGCAGGCTCGGGTGGAGGATAAAGCCCTCGCTCGTCTCCGTCGCCGCCTGCGGTAGCCGCAGCCGGGCGAGCGCCCCGCCGTCACCGGAGGAGGACAGCTCGGCAACCGCGCGCATGGCGGGGCCGTAGTCGATGCCGAGTGCGGAATAGGTGGCGTAGAGCCAGTCGCGATCGTGCAAAACCGGGTAGGCCCGTTGCAGCGCCGCGATATCGAGGGAGGCGGGCCGGTCGGTGCCATCGGCAAGCTCGATCATGCCACGTACGAAATCGCTCCGGTCATCGCCCCGTGGCACCAAACGGAACCTTCGGCCACCGCGCACCGCCTCATCGAAGACGACGTCAAGCTCGATCTCGCCGGAATTCAGTTCGACGGGCCTGTGCCATGTCACACCGGAAAGGATCACCGGCAGCGATGTCGCGACCTTCTCTTCCAGCGCGGCCTTACAGACGATCTCGAGGCTCATGGCGCCGGGAAGAATGCGATTGCCACGAACGACGTGATCCCTCAGGTAGAAGGCATCGGCGCTCAGGCGGAACCGGAAGCCCTCGTCGGGTTGGGAACCGGGCACGGGTCCGGCGCGGTAGACGTCGCGGGCGAAGGGATAGGTCGGCAGATGCAACCGGCGGTGCGGGCCGGGATTTTGGGCCTGCCAGTCGACCTTGCCACCGCCGGTCCAGTGCCGCGCGATATCGGCGGCCTCCGCATCGGGCGGCAGATCGCCAGCGGCCGGGTCGGGTTTCCCCACACGCCCGGTGAAGATGGCCGATGCCTCGCGGCCTTCAAGAAAGCTTTCGAGAGAGGCGTGCAAATCCTCAAGACTATCGGCAACGACGGCGAGGCGCTCGGCCAGCTCCGACCGGCCGACCTGCAGGGTATGGGCGAGGTCCGGCAGATCGGCTTCGGCCAGGCGACCGCTATCGAGTTCGGCCAGGAGATTGCGCGCGCAGTCCTTCAGCCGATCTCCGTCGCGCGCCGACAGCGGCACGACCACGGGGCCGGACGGTGCGGACTGGTCGGAGGTGCGATCCTCTGCGGGGCAATACTCCTCGAGGATCACGTGGGCGTTGACGCCGCCGAAGCCGAAACTCGAAATACCTGCGCGCAATGGCAGCGCTTTGCCGTGTTCATTGCGTACCGGCTCCCAGGGCTCGGCCGCGTGCAGGATGCGGAACGGGCTGTCGGAGAGATCGATATAGGGGTTGATCGTCTCGCAATGGAGGTTCGGGGCGAGGCGACGGTGCTCGAACTGCTTCAGCACCTTGATGACGCCAGCGACACCGGCCGCCAGTTCCAGATGGCCGATATTGGTCTTGATCGAGGCGAGCGCGCAGCTTGCACTGTCCGGAGATCCCGGCATTGTCGGCAAGGCGCGGAAGGCGGATTTCAGGGCGTTGATCTCGACCGGGTCGCCCAGCGCGGTGCCGGTTCCGTGCGCCTCGATATAGCCGACGGTGCGCGGGTCGATGCCCGCATTCGTATAGGCGAAAATCAGCAGATCGGCCTGCGCGCTGGTATTGGGCGCGGTCAGGGAGTTAGCGTGGCCGCCGTGGTTGATCGCGGTTCCGCGCACTATGGCGAGGATCGGATCTCCGTCGCGTTCGGCATCCGACAAGCGGCGCACGAACAGCATGCCGACACCCTCGCCGCGCACATAGCCGTTGGCCTCGGCGGAGAAGGTCTTGCAGCGGCCGTCGGGCGAGAGCATGCCCGCCTTGGCGAAGTTGATATGCGCTTCCGGCGTGATGATGGTGTTGACGCCGCCGACCAACGCCATGTCGCAATCGCCCGCACGGATCGCCTGAACCGCGCGATGCAGCGCTACCAGCGAACTGGAACAGGCCGTTTCCACCGGCTCGCTCGGGCCGTGCAGATCGAGCAGATAACTGATCCGGTTCGGCCCGACCGACGGCACGGCACCGGTTGCGACATAGCCCTCGCCGCCGCTGTCGGCCCCGATCATTTCGCGATAGCCGCTCGACGAGGTGCCGACGAAAACGCCGACCTTTTGCCCGGCGAGGCTTTCGGGGGAATGGCCCGCATCCTCGACCGCCTTCCACGCATGGACCAGCATCAAGCGCTGCTGCGGGTCCATCAGCCGGGCCTCGCGCGGCGAGATACCGAAGAACAGCGGATCGAACTCGAACACCCCGTCGATGAAGCCACCCCAATGGATGTTGGTCTTCGTCGGTTCGCGGCGCGGATCGCCGTCGAGCGCCTGCCACGACCAGCGATCGGCGGGAATGCGGATGATGCAGTCGCGCGCGGAAATCAGGTTCGACCAGAATTCGTTCCCGTCCAAAGCCATCGGGAACCGACAACTCTGGCCGACGATGACGACGGGATCATCGTCGGGCACGGAGGTGCGCGACTGCGGATCGGGGGACGCCACTTTGGCGGAACCAACGGCAGGCGGGGCGACGGATGGCGAGATCGGTTTTACCTCAAGCCCCAATTGCGCGGCGCTCAGGTTCGGCGCGATGTGGCTCGCCAGTCGGAAAAGGGTCGCGAATTCGAAGAAGTCGGCGGGCGTCAGCGCGAGGCCCAGCCCGGCGTTTATCTCAGCCGCGAAGGTCGTCATGGTGATGGAGTCGAAACCGAAATCGCCAAGCTCGGTATCGACGTCCAGAATGGACGGGTCCACTTCCAGCGTGCGGGCCGCGATCTCGGCAACGACGGCCAATGTGCGTTCCAGCCGGTCGGCTGGCGTGATCTCTCGGACCTGAGGAACCGGGGCTTCGGAAATGGGGGCCGCCGCCTCCCGAGAGGAAACGGCGGGGGTCGTCGCAGGCATAATGAGGGCATTGGGACCCTGCCCGACCCAGTAATGGGTCTTGGCAAAAGGGTATCCGGGCAAGGGGATGCGTTTTCCAGGTCGTCCTTTTCGCACGGTGGCCCAGTCGATGCCGAAGCCGCCGACCCAGAGGGTCAGCAGATCCTCTCCCCTGCCCCGCTCGGCAAGCCCGGCGGCGGCTTCGCGCAAAGGCCCGTCGCTTTCCAGAACGGCGTTGGTCTTGCGGTTGGCCTTGACCCGGCCAGTATGGAGCGCATCGCCTTCCTCTCCCGCAAGATAGGCATTCAGGCGCTCTAGCATCTCCGCCATTGAGCCGGCGGCGAAGGCGAGGCGGAATTCCATCGGATCGCGAGTGATCTGCAGCGTGTGGGCGATATCACGAAGCTCCGCCGCCTGCCCCTCTCCGGACACGAAGTCCGCCAACCGGCGCACCGTCTCCGTCAGTTGAGCGTCCGAGCGGGCGGACAGGACGATGAGTTCGGGATCGTCATCAGCGGCGTCGGGCACGGCTGAGTCCGGGGCGCAATATTCCTCCAGAACGACATGGGCATTGGTGCCGCCGAAACCGAAGGAACTGACGCCCGCGCGGCGCGGCAGGCGGTTACCGTCGGCATCGCATACGCGGCTCCAGCGTTCCGCGGTCTGCGCCACATGGAAGGGGCTGCCCTTCAGTTTCATATAGGGGTTAAGATCCTCCGCATGGAGCGAGCGTGCGATCTTCCCGTGCCGCATCTGCAGCAGCACCTTGATGAGCCCGGCAATCCCGGCGGCCAGTTCCAGATGACCGATATTCGATTTGACCGAACCGATGGCACAAGCTTGCTCGGGGGCCGGTCCGAAGGTGATTTCGGCCTCACAGGCGAGATCGGAGAAGGCGGAGGTCAGCGCCTCAACCTCGATCGGATCGCCGAGCGGGGTTCCCGTGCCGTGTGCCTCGATATAGCCGACGGTGCGCGGATCGATGCCGGAGCGGGCATAGGCGGTGCGCAGGAGATCGGCTTGCGCCTTCGAGTTCGGCGCGGTGAGCGAGGCGGCATGGCCGCCGTGATTTTCGGCACTGGCGCGAATCACGCCGAGGATCCTGTCGCCATCGCGCTCAGCCTCTCGGAGCGGTTTCAGGAAGACGAGGCCGACGCCCTCCCCGCGCGCATAGCCGTCGGCCGTGGCGGAAAACGTCTTGCAGCGGCCCTCCGGCGACAGCATGCCCGCCTTGGCGAAGCCGACGAAGGCATCGGGCAGCAGCAGGGCGTTGATGCCGCCGGCAATCGCCGCGGTGCAGTGCCCTGCGCGGATGGCCTCCACCGCGCGGTGAACCGCGATCAGTGCGCTGGAACAGGCCGTCTCGACCGCGACGCTGGGACCATGGAAATCATAAACGTAGCTGATCCGGTTCGGCCCGAGCGAGGGCGCAAGGCCGGTCATCGAATAGCCCTCGACCGCAACGCCGCCTTGCGAGATCAGACGGCTGTAGCCTGTATCCGCCGTACCGATGAAAACTCCGGTCTTCGATCCCGCGAGCGCCGAGGGCGCATAGCCCGCATCTTCCATCACCCGCCAGCTTGCGGTGAGAAGAAGCCGCTGCTGCGGGTCCATCATCCGGGCTTCGGGCGCGGAGATGCCGAAGAAAGGCGCATCAAAAGCGGCCATGTCCTCGATGAAGCCGCCCCATTTGACGTTGCCCTTGCCCGGTTCCGACAGCGGATCGCCCCAATAGTCGCGCCAGTCCCATCGCTCGCCGGGGATTTCGCCGATGCAGTCACGGCCCTCCTTCAGCACCTGCCAGAAGGCGTCGACATCAGGCGCGCCGGGGAACTGCCCGCTCATGCCGATGATGGCGATGAGGCCATCCGTGCCGGTTGAGGGAGCCGGATGGCGCTCGGGCTCCGGGGCGATGGTCGGCCTTGCCGATGTGGGCTCTGGTGCGAACTCAGGCTCCGGCGCAGGCTCCCCTTCAACCGCACCTGCCACGCCCAGGGCCGCGGCCATTGCGGTGCTTTCCTGATCGGCCAGATATCCAGCCAGTCCGTCGAGCGTCGGATACTCGAAGAACAGCGTCGGGGTCAGTTCCAGATCAAAGCAATCGTTGAGGCGATTGGCGAACTGGGTGAAGCCGATGGAATCGAAGCCGTATTCGGTTAGTTCCTCATCCGGATCGAGATCGTCGGGCGAGACTTTAAGCTGTTCGCTCGCCTCCTCCGTCAGGCTTGCGAGAACGAGGCGGCGCAGGTGGGCGGAGTCGGAGCTCTTGCGGGATGCGGGGCCTGTCCGGGCAGGCGCTGCGGGTTGAGCAGGTGTGGTTTTCGGCTCGAAGGTGCGGCCAACGAAGCGGCGGATGCGGGCGGCATCGCCGGGCGCGATGCAGACGCGCGAGGCGTCCCCGGCCACGGCCGCGCAGAGCGCATCAATCCCGTCGCGGGTTTCCATCGGCGCAAGGCCGGTAGTGCGGCGCATCAGGTCTTCCTGAGCGCTGTCCAGCATCATGCCGCCGTCGCGCCACAGCGGCCAGGCGATCGAGCGCGTACGGCCGTGGCAGGCGCCAGCGCGCCGCCGGACCTCGCGGCTCTCGGCAAAAGCGTCGAGGAAGCCGTTGGCGGCCGCGTAATCGACCTGCCCAATATTGCCAACGACACCGGAAATCGAAGAATAGAAGACAAGGAAGTCGAGCGGCGCGGCGCCGATCGCCTTGTCGAGCGCCACCGCGCCCGTGACCTTCGGGCCGAAGGCGGCGGCAAGCTGATCCGGCGTCTTGCGAGCAAAAGCCTCGTCGTGGATCACACCGGCGGTATGAATGACGCCGTCGAGCCTGCCATGCGTCTCGCGGATCACCCGGATCAGCTCCGTGACAGAGGTCTCGACCGAGAAATCGGCACGCAGGTGATGGAGATCGGGCGTCGCCGCGATCCACTGCGCGGTGGCAGCATCCGGCGCACTGCGGCTCGCCGGAACGACGACGGCACCGGGGGCGGTTTCCAGAATTTCGCGCGCCAGAGCCTGGCCGAGCGTACCCGTGCCGCCGGTGATCAAATAGACGCCGCCCGCATACCACGGGAGGTTGGCCGGTTCTGCGGGCAAAGGAACCTCGTCCCAGGTCTCCATTGCAAGCGTATCGCCGTCCACCTCCAGGCAGGCTCCGGCCGGGGCGGTTTCCGCCTTGTGCAGGAGCGCGGCGAGATCGTCCGTTGCTTCGGGCACAAGGAGAACCTGGCCGCTGAGCTTTGGATGCTCGCGGCGCATGGTGCGGAACATGGAGCTAAGCGCGGAAAGTGGGACGCTCTCCGCATCGTCGGCCAGAACGAGCTGGATCAGGACGGGATCGCCGGAGAGCGCGGCCTGCCCGGTTTTCAGAAGCTGGTCGGCGAGGCGATGGAAGCGCCGGTCCAGCGGCGCGTTGCGATCGTCATCGAGCGTTCTGATTTCCGCATCGGGGAATGCCGATTTCAGAGCGCTCGCCTCGCCCGCACCGGCGGTCAGGAGCACGATCCGGCGGGACGAAGGCTCTGACGTCGCGGCGGATTCGAAGGGATGCCAATGCGGTTCGAAACGCAATGCGTCGGTCTCATCCGGCCTTTGCAGCGCGCGGGTGGTGAAGCCGCGTATGGCGACACGGACGGTGCCGTCCTCGCCGATGAGGTCGATATCCATACGCATGAGGCTGGAGCCGGTTTTCTCCGCCACGCGAATATCGGCCCACATGTGGGGTTCCAGGCTCCCGAGGATCTCAACAGCATCGATGGAGAACGGCAGGGCCGCTGTCTTCGGGGCGTCACCGCTTGCATCGAGCGCCAGACCGACGGCCGATTGCAGCGCGCCATCCATCAGGCCGGGATGGAGCACGAAATCGGCCAGAGTCGAGGTTTGCGCCTCAGATAATTCAAGCCGTGTGAGCACACGCGCTGCGCCGGTCGGATCGGCGGAGACGGCAAGGTCGGCGACCACGCGGTGGTTGGGACCGTAGATCAGCCCCATGCGATCGAAGGCGGCATAGATCTCGACGCGGTTGAAATGGCGTGACTCGTGGTTGCGCAGGGCTTCGAGATCGAGCGAACGGGAGGGCGAGGCTGGTTCGTCCGCGATCTTCATCTGCGCGTGAACGAGGCGCTCGCCGTCCTCCGACTGGCTGGAGATTTCGGCCCGCGCACTCCCGTCGGCGGCACGGGTGATCTCGCAGGCGATCCGCGTGGGGCTCTCCACCTTGCACGGGGCCATCCAGATGACCTGCCGCAAGACCGGGTTGGCAATGCCCTCCTTCACGGCAGCGGCGCGCGCGAGTTCCAGATAGGCGACGCCCGGCAGGACGGGAACGCCCGTCACCTTGTGATCGGCGAGGAACGGCTCGGTTCCCGTCACCGACAGGGCGTATTTGCCGGCCCCCTCGGACACCGGGCTGAGCGTGGCATGAGGCGCGGCGGTCGCCGTTTCGACCTCGGGCAGCCAGTAGCGTTTGCGCTGGAAGGGATAGGCGGGCAAGGCGATGCGGCGGGGATAGCTTTCACCGTAGAGCGCTGACCAGTCGACATCGCCGCCCGAGGCCCAGTGCCGGGCGATCTCGGGCGCCTCCTTACCGCGCGGATCGAGCGTCTCGGCCTTTTCCTTGTGCCCGTTGCGCACGATGCCTGAGACCGCGACATCCCTGTCGCCTGCAAGGTACCCTTCCATCTGCCCAAGCAGATCGTCCCGCCCTTCTGCCACGAAGGTCACGCGGTGGCGCATGGCGTCGCGGGCGATCTGGAGCGTGTAGGCGAGGTCGGAGAAATAGGCTTCTTTGGCGGCATCGCGCAATTGGGCAACGGCTGCGGTCAGAGCCTCTGCCGTCTTTGCCGAGATCGGCACCACGACGGGGCCTTGGCAGACGGCGGAGCGCGCCGCATCGTGTGGGATGTATTCCTCGATCACCAGATGGGCGTTCGTCCCGCCCGCGCCGAAGGAACTCAGCCCCGCCCGCCGGGGCAGTTCCTCGCCGTCGATGACGGGGCGGTCCCACGGGGCAGCAGCTTGCAGCAGGTAGAACGGACTGCCGGAAAGCTCCAGCAGCGGGTTGGGCTCGGCGCCATGAAGCGAGCGGTAGAGGGTCCGGCTCTTCATGGCGAGCAGGACCTTGATCAGCCCCGCGATGCCCGCCGCCGTCTCCGTGTGACCGATATTGGATTTGACCGAGCCGATGCCGGTCACGGCACGGTCGGGTGATTGAAAGCCCCAGTCCTCGTAAAGCTTACGAAAGGCCAGCTTCAGCCCTTTCGCCTCGATCGGATCGCCGAGCGAGGTGCCGGTGCCGTGGCATTCGATCATGCCGATCGAACGCGGATCGACGCCCGCCTGCCGGTGCGCCTCGACGATCAATGCGGCCTGCGCCTTTGGGTTCGGGGCGGTCAGAGAGGTTGCGCCGCCGCCGTGGTGCTCGACCGAGCCGCGAATGACGCCGAGGATAGGATCGCCGTCGCGCTCGGCCAGATCGAGGCGCTTCAGCAGCACGGCGCCGACGCCGTCGGAACGCGCATAACCGTTGGCATCCCTGGAGAAGCTCTTGCAGCGCCCGTCCGGCGCGATCATGCCGACCTTGGAGTACATGATGTGCTGCATGGGCGACAGCATCAGGTTCGAGCCGGCCGCAATCGCCATTTCGCAGCCCTCGTGACGGATACTCATGACGGCGCGGTGGATGGCGACCAGCGAACTGGAGCAGGCGGTATCGACCACCTCGCTCGGACCGTGAATATCGAGCAGGAAGGACAGCCGGTTCGGGCAGAAGGAATGTCCGAGCCCGGTCAGCTGCTGGACCTCCATGAGGCCCGCGGCATTCACCATGTTGGTGTAATCGAGCAGGTTGATACCGAGGAACAGAGAGACCTTGCGGCCCGCCAGCGCACCCGGCGCATAGCCGCCTTTCTCGATCAACGACCAGACGCATTCCATGAAGAGCCGGTGCTGCGGATCCATCAGCTCCGCTTCGCGCGGCGAGATGTTGAAGAAGCCCGCATCGAAGAGATCGGCGCCGGGAACGAAGCCGCCGTATTTGACGTCCGTGTAAGGCCCCTTCTTCGGATCGCCGTAGACGGCGCGCCAGTCCCAGCGGTCCGGCGGAATTTCCTCTATGCAGTCGTCGCCCGCAGCAAGATGGGCCGCGAAGGTTTCTAGATCCGGGCTTTTCGGGAACATGCCCTCGATCGACAGGATGGCGATGGGAGCTTCAAGCGCCGGACGCATCGGCGGCTCGAGTCGCACGCGCGGGGCCGCAGTTTTGGCCGGTTTCGGTGCGAAGGCGCGGTGGCGGCGGAGCCAGCTTTCCTCAAAGGTCCCATCGTCCGCATTGGCGGGCGGGGCGTCTTGTGCGACGGGGGCTTCTATGCGGACAGGGTCCGGCTGAGGCTCCTTGGCCGCCTCTTCCTTGGCGTAGTGCGCCTCGATGGGCTTGGCATAGCGCTCCAAGAGGATGTTGCTCAGATCGTCGAGATGGCGGGCCTCGAAGAAGGTCGTGGGGGCGACGGAGATCGCGAAATGGCGGGAGATCTGCACCATGATCTCGGTGATCGCGATGGAGTCGACGCCGAGATTGGCGAGGTTTTCCTGCGGGTCGAGTTGCTCCTCCGGCATGCGCAAGGCTTTGGCCGCGATCTGCCAGACATCGCGCGAAAGACGATCGGCGAGGCTCCGTTCGGCCTCGGGTTCGCGAGCGGCGGTTTCCGTCTTCGCATCTTCCGCCCTAGCACTGGATGCCACGCGCGCACCTGCCCGCTCGACCAATTCTTGGTCGAGGAGTTGCGCCATGCGGGCGCGCAGGTCGTCGCGGGGGGCGGAGGTCATTGGGCGGGCTCCCCTTCCCTCACCGGCGCGCCTTCAGCCAGCATTTCCCGATAGCGGCGCATGTGGGAGAGAAGCTTCCACAGATCCGCCTCCCATTGATGGCGGTAGCTGTCGATGAAATAGGTCTGGCCAAGATCGGGCACATCCTGCTTCTTGGCCGCGAGGAATTTCCGCAAGCCTGCCGTCTTGCCGAAGAAGGCGCGGGCGTAGCTCAGCACGAACAGGCCTTGCGTCTTCAGCCCGTCGCCCAATCCTCCGGCTGCGTTGATGAAGCCCATGAAGAGGATGTTGTCGAGATTGCGCGGGGTGGAGTGCAGGAAGAGATCCGGAATACTGCCCTTCCATTCCAGAAGCGCGGTGTCGAGGAAGGGAAAGTCGCGGCGGTAACCGGTGGCATAAAGGATCAGGTCGATCTCGGCCGATGTACCGTCCTTGAAATGCACGATCTTGCCCGCGAATTTCTCGATATCATCCTTGGGCGCAACGTCGCCGTGACCGATGTGATAGAGCAGCAGCGAGTTCATCACCGGGTGCGCGCCGTCGAGCGGGTAGTCCGGTTCCGGCAGGCCGTAATCGGTGCCGTCATAACCCGCCAGCCGGAAGACCTCCCGGATATAGGCGAACGTCTCCTCCTTGGTGGCGAACTTGTTGCCGAGCTCCATCATCCATTGCGGCGTCGGTTTTCCGGAGATGAATTTCGGCTGGTAGTAATAGCCGCGCCGGGTGCTGTGGGTGACGGAGGTGGCGGTACGGATCGCATCGACGGCGATATCGCAGCCCGAATTGCCGCCGCCAACCACAAGCACGTGCTTGCCGCAAAGTTGATCGGCGGATTTGTAATCGCGCGCGTGCAGCACCTCGCCGGTGAAGTCTCCCGGATAGGCGGGATCGGGATAGCGCGGCACCCGTTGCAAACCGTTGCAGACGATCACCAGCGGATAATAGACGTCGTGCCCGGCGCTCGTCTTCAGCCGCCAGCTCTCCCCTTCCTGCGTCAGGCTTTCCACGGCGGCGTTGAAATGCGCGCGCTTGTCGACGCCAAAGGCCTTTGCGTAGGAGCGGATATAGGCGAGCACCTGCCGGTGGTTGGGATAGGGCGGATAGTCCTCCGGCATCGAGAAGTCGGGCACCTGGGTGTTGAACTTCGGCGAGATGAGGTGGAGGGACTCGTAGGTCCGCCCGCAATCCGCATCCCCATTCCACACGCCACCGAAATCGGCCTCCGCCTCGTAGAGATCGACCTCGACGTCGCCGTCGATCAGTTCGCGCGCCACACCGATGCCGGTCGGACCGCCGCCGATGATCGCAACCTTGGGGGCCTCGTTGCTCATGAGCGCAGCTCCTCCTCGAACCGGATTTCCTGACCCTTTTCCGGGCCCGTCAGCCGCACGCCCTCAAGGCGGAGGGCTTCAGATCCGGTTGCATCGAACACATTGACGGTGAAATGGGACGGCGTGGGCGTGACGGGGTCGCCGGAAATCCTGACAAGCGCGCCATCGCCCAAAGGTGCAAACCCGGTGGCGGCCTCGATGGAGAGCGGAAAGCTCAGCGCATTGCCCTTCCCTGCATCCGGGACGCAGCCGGAGGCACGGAAGGTCAGCAGCCGCCAGACGGCATCGAGTACGAAGGGGTCGAACAGCATCGGCTGATGCGCGGCTGCACCTCTCGGCATGGTCAGGCGGGCCGTCAGGGTTTCGCCATCGCGGGTGACCTCCGTGACCTGCGCCATCTCAGGCGTGGGCGGGCCGGAATGAACGGCGCAACGCTCGGAGAAGGCACGGAAGGTTTCGGTGATCGCGGTTCCAGGCAGAGGACCGTCGGGGGCGGCGAATGTGCCTGGTTCACCGTGATCAGTACCCGCAACGCCCGAGCCCAGATGACAGGGAGCGCCGTCCTCACCGTCTGCCTCGATGCGGTAAAGCAAGCCCTCGGCATCCGCCATAACCGTGACGGTCAGATCGCGCGGGCGGCCATTGATCGCAACGGGACGGCCCCACAGCAATTGGCGCAAGCCCGAAACGGACCGCCCGGAAAGCCTCTCAAGGGCGTTTCTCGCAAATTCAAGCAGGAACAGGCCCGCCGCCAGCCGCTTTTCGCCGGTTACGTGGGTCGTCAGGAACGGTTCGTCGCCGTTGATGCGAAGCGTCATCCGGCCGATTTCGCCCTGGCTCGGAGGCGCTGCGAAGAGAGGCGAGAGAGCAACGCCGGAAGCCGCTGCGACTTCCTGCGGCGTATCGGCGGGCTCGATCCAATAACGGGTGCGGGCGAAGGGATAGCCCGGCGCATGAATGCGGGGGACCGCCGATTGCGGCCAATCGATATCGAGGCCCTTGGCCCAGAGGTCCGCCGTCTTCTCAAGGCGCGGGGTTTCGCCCGAACGCAGCCATTTCCCGACGAGGGTGCGGGCTTCATCGTCTGAGGTGAACACGGCAATCGCCGCCTCATCGCCCGACGAGAGATGGACGCCGTCGAGCGAGAGCCCGGCGGATACGGATAACAACTTGCGCAGGAGATCGCCGCGGCCCGAGAAGGTGAAGGCCAGACGCTCGGAGAAGGTTGCCCGACCGTGCTGGAGGGTAGCGGCGAGTGCGGTCAGGTCGAGATCGGTGGCGGCCGTCACGAAGCGTTCCATCTCCCCGGCATAATCGATCAGTTGCTCGCGGGTGCGGGCGGAGAGCACGAAGATCGGCGGGGTCGTCGTATCCGGCTCAAGCGGGGCGTGGCGGTATTCCTCCAGCACCAGATGGGCATTGGTGCCGGAAAAGCCGAAGGCGCTGACGCCTGCCCGGCGCGGCTGGCCGTTTGACGGTTCCGCCCAGTCCTCCAGCGCCGTCGTCACCGCGAAGGGCGTGCGCTCGAAGGGAATGTGGCTGTTGAGCGTCTCGACATGGACGGAGGGCGGCAATTGACGGTGCTCCAGCGCCAGCATCGCCTTCAGCGCCCCGGCAATTCCGGCGGAGGCCAGCAGGTGCCCGATATTGCTTTTGACTGAAGAGAGCGCGCAGCGCGCACCTTCGGGCACACCTTCGAAAGCCTCCGTCAGCCCTTCAACCTCGATCGGATCTCCGAGCGCTGTGCCGGTGCCGTGGCACTCGATCAGCCCGATGCTCGCCGGATCGATATCGAAGCGCTCGTGGGTGCTCTTCAGGAGGGCCGCCTGCGCCTTCGGGTTGGGAGCTGTGATGCCGTTGGTGCGGCCGTCCTGATTGACGCCCCAGCCCCGGATGACGGCATGGATCGGATCGCCGTCGCGCTCCGCATCCGACAGACGTTTCAGCACGAGTGCACCGATGCCCTCGCCGGGCACGAAGCCGTTGGCGCGTTCGTCAAACGTGAAGCAGCGCCCGTCGGCCGAGAGCATGGCGACCTTGGAAGTATCGATGAACATGTTCGGACCGACGAGCACGCAAGCTCCGCCCGCCAGCGCCATGTCGCAGGTGCCGGTGAGGAGCGCCTCACAGGCCTGCGCGATGGCGACGAGTGAGCTTGAGCACGCCGTATCGATGGAGAGACACGGGCCCCGCAGATCGAGCAAGTAGGAAATACGCGCGGCAAGGATGGAGCCGGAACTACCGAGCAGGCTGTAGGTGTTGCGCTCCTTAATCAGCTCCTCGTAACCGCTCGGACCCGACGAGACGTAGACGCCGCAACTCTTGCCCGAAAGGTCGGCAGGTTTGATCGCCGCATCCTCGATGGCGTGCCAAGCCGCTTCCAGGAACAGACGCTGCTGCGGATCCATCAATTCGGCTTCGAGCGGCGTGATGTTGAAGAAACGGGCGTCAAAGGCCGCCGGTTCATCGAGCGCGCCCATCCACTTGCAGTAGGATTTTCCCCGCGCCTGCGGGTCCGGATCGTAGAAGCGGGCGATATCCCAGCGCGATGACGGCACCTCGTCGATGCAATCGCGCGCGGAAGCGATGTTGCGCCAGAAGGCTTCGAGATCCTCCGCCTTCGGGAACTTGCCCGATGCCCCGATGATGGCGATGGGCTCCGGCCCCGACGTTTCTACGAGCGGCTGCGGTGCGGGCGAAGCCGGAATCTCAACGTGAGGTCCCGGAGTGGGGGGCGTTTCCGCCGCGGGCTTCTCGGCAGCAAGCACGAGCCCGGAGATATGGCCGATCAACGCGCCGACGCTCGGGTATGCATAGACGGCGGTTGCAGGCAGATCGATGCCGTATCGCTTGTTGAGGTTGCGGATCCAGGTCACCGCCAGGATGGAGTCGAGCCCCAGATCGAGGAACCCGGCATCCTCTGCGATATCGGCCGGATCGAGCATCAGATCTTCGGCCAGCGAGGCGATGATCTCGCGGCGCAGGTTTTCGCGCGGTGCAGGCGCAGCCGGCTTGGGCGGAGCGGCCGCTTCCGGTATGCGCGTGGGCTCGGCGACAGGTTGCTTTCTCGCGACCAGTTCCGCGACATGCGCCGTCAGGGCCTTGACCGTCGGATAGGCATAGACGGTGGTTGCGGGTAGATCGATCTCGAAGCGCTTGTTGAGGTTGCGGATCCAGGTGACGGCCAAAATGGAATCGAGACCGAGATCCAGAAAGCCATCCTCGGCACGAATATCGCCGACCTCGATCATCAGATCCTGCGCCAGCGAAGCGACGAGATCTACTTCGAGCGCAGCACTGTCGAAGGCGGGCGTCTTTTCCAGCTCAACCATATCGGCGGCCTCCTCCGCCGCGTCGAATTTCTCCGCGATCCGGGCCCGCACGCCTTCATTGCCGATGAAGGTCCTGTCGTGCATCGCAAGCTCACGTTCCAGCACGGTCTCGAGCCGTCCGCGCAACAAGGCGGCGGCCCGGTTCTTCGCCGCGACGAGATCCTCGCGCGTGGCGCAGGCAAGTTCTCGGGCCGCGGCCAGAGCGGTGCTCAGAACGTCTCGCCCCGGCCGGACCAGCACGCGCGACGACCGCTCCCCAAGCTCGCGCCCCCGGAATTCGCGGGCGGTGAAGAGGATCTCGCGGCCGAGATCATCGCCGAGGCGATAGGGGAAGATCAGCGTCGCACCGGCGCCAGGCGTAAAGCCGTACCAGAGGTAATTGCTGTGATAGACGGCCTCGGCGGCAAGGATCGTAAGATCGCAGTAGAGGCCAAGCGACCAGCCCGCGCCGATGCCATGGCCCTGCATGGCGGCGATGACCGGCAGCTCGCATTCGAGCGGCAGGGAATAGATGCGCCGGTCGGTGAAGTGGCTGTCGCCCTTCTGGAGATCGGCCAGCCCTTCCCGCGTGCCGCCGCAGGAGAAATAGCCGTCATGGCCCGTCAGGACGGCGACCTTCGCCTCCGCCAGGGCGGCGATTGTCGCGAAGGCTTCCTCCAGCCCGTCCATGAAGGCCGGGGTGAACATGTTGCGGCCTTCGCGCTCTTCCATCGTCAGCACCGCGATGCCGTCCTGATAGAGCGCAAGGCTCATGACGTCAGTTGTCAGCGGAATGGTGCGTGGCGAGCCGAGGATATCGCCGGGCCCGTCGGCAGGAAGCGCCAGCGGGCACGCGACCGGCCGGAAATCGGCCAGAAGCAGAGGCAATTCGCGGCGCATGTGCCGTTTCAACAAGACAAGCGCCTCGCGCGGGCCTTGGGCGATCTGACGGGCAAGAGCGATTGCGGCGTCTGGCACCTCGGCTGCGGGGACGCGCGGGGCGCCGGCATCGCCCGCCAGGCGCCTGTCGACGAGATGGGCGGTGAGCTTGCCGGAGGCGGCAGGGATATCCTCGAACCGCACCTCATCATCCGCGACGAGGAAATCGGCCAGCAGAGCCATCGCGCCAGGTTGGCCGGAGACGTGACCTCGCACAGCGACAACCACCGGAACCGCGCAAGTCAGAACGCAATCGGGCGCGAAACCGAGAACAGCTGTCGAGGCGGATTGCCAGAACGTTTCGCCGGTGAGGATGACGGCGCGAACCGTTTCATCAGCGCCTGCCGCTTCCAGCTCACGGGTGAGCCCGGTTGCCAGCGCCTTGCCCCATGATCCGGTGAGGGTAAGGACGCACACGCCCTCCTCATCCGCGCGACAAATGATCTCTCCGGCCTTTTCGACCTTCGCCGGTGTGGGGTCGAGAGGCGGCAGGATGACCTTCGCGGAGCGCACGACGGCGGGCGATTGCACAGAAGCCGCTATCGCGGCCGGAGCAACCAGCCTCACGGACAGACCGGTCGGCTCGCTCGGCGCAGCAACCGCTTCTTCCGGTGCGATGGGAATGCTGGCTTGCTGTTTCGACGGCCTTTCGGCGTTCACCCAATAGCTCTTGCCCGCGAAGGGATAGGTCGGCAGCGGCACACGGCGGCGCGGATTGACGAACAGGGTTTTCGCGTCGAGAGAACCGCCGGACAGGAACCGGCGCGCAAGGGCGTTCAGATCCTCGGTCCTGCGATCTCCATCGGCACTTTCGGGAACGATTGGAGCGGCATCGGTATCCCCCGCCGCCTGCCCCGTCTCGACGCCGCAGTTCGGATCGCCGGAAAGCCATGCTCTCAGGGACGTGGCTAGCGTTTCGAGATCATCCGTCACAAAGGCGAGACGATGCGAGAAGGCGCGTCGTCCCGCGATCAGGGTGAAGGCGACGTCCTCGGACAGCAGATCGGGATGGATTTCGAGATGCGCGGAGAGATGCTCGGCCTGCGCTCTCAGCTGATCCTGCGTGCGGGCGGAGAGGACGAACAATTGACTCTTCGCCGGTTCACGCACCGAGGTTACCTGTGGGGCCTCTTCCACGACCACATGGGCATTGGTACCGCCGAAGCCGAAGGAACTGATCGCGGCGCGGCGTACGTGCCCCGGCTCAGGAGCCCAGGAAACCGGGGCTGTGTTGACCCGGAACGGTCCCCTGGCGAAGTCGATGGCCGGATTGCCGCCGTCGAAATGCAGGCTCGGCGGGATGGTTTCCTCGCGAAGACTGAGCAGCACCTTGGCAAGCCCTGCGAATCCGGCAGCCGTCGTCGCGTGGCCGATATTCGATTTCACCGAGCCGAGGACGATTTCGTGATCACTCACGTCGGCAAAGGCGCGCACAAGTGCGGCATGTTCGATCGGATCGCCAAGAACCGTGCCGGTGCCGTGGGCCTCCACGTAACCGAGGGTCCCGGGATCGATATCATAATCCTCGTAGACCTGCCGGATGAGGCGTTCCTGCGAGCTGGCACTTGGCGCAGTAATGCCGTTGGTCGTGCCGTCCTGATTGATGCTCGAGGCAACGACGAGCCCAAGAACGGTGTCGCCGTCGGCCAGTGCATCGGCGAGCGGCCGGAGCAGGACGGTGCCGACCGCCTCGCCCGGCACCATGCCGTCCGCGCCCGCGCCGAAGGCCGCGCAATGCCCGGTCGGCGAGAGCATGGCGGCGGCATTGGCATAGCGGAAGAAGCGCGGCGAGCATTGCACAAAGACGCCACCTGCCAGCGCCATTTCGCATTCGCCGTCGCGCAGACTCCGGCAGGCGGTGTGGAGAGCCACGAGCGAGCTGGAACACGCCGTATCGATGGCGACGGCCGGGCCTTTCAGATCGAGCAGATAGGAAATGCGCGAAGGGATCAGCGAGGTGGTGTTGCCCCAGAAGGCTTGGCCCGGTGGCTGTTCGGTGAAAAGCTCCTGATAGTCGCCGTGCGCACAGCCGACGAAGACGCCGATGCGGCGCCCGACCATGTCCTCGCCGCCGTGCCCCGCACTTTCCAGCGTCTTCCATGCCTCTTCGAGGAAGAGCCGTTGTTGCGGGTCCATGTAGGTGGCCTCGACGCCCGAAATGCCGAAAAAGACCGGATCGAACCGGTCGATACCATCGATAAAGCTGCCGTGGTGGCCGTAGGTGCCCGGCTCGGCATCCTTGTAGAAGGGCGTGAGATCGAAGCGGCTGACCGGCTCGATCAGATCCTCGCCCGCCTTCAGGTACTGCCACAGGGCGTCGAGGGTTTCCGATTTCGCAAACCGGCCGCTCGCGCCGACGATGGCGATTGGCGCGTGCGCCTTATCGCGACCGGCAGAGATGGTTTGCTGCGGCTGGGCGACGGCGGCGGGAGGCGCTTGCGGTTTGGTGAGGGCAAGCTCGCGTTGCTCACCGAGGAGATGCTGCTCCAGCCGGGCGACATTGGCGAAATCGAACAGGTCGGTCTGGTCGACCTCGATTGTGAGCGCCTTGCGCAGACGGTGAACGAACTCCGCGCCGAGAATGGAGTCGAGCCCGTAATCGGCAAAACTGCGCGCCGGATCGATGCGCGAGGGCGCCATGTTGAGCGTTTCGCCAAGAGCTGCGAGAAGTCTCTCACGCAAGGCGAGGCCCGGTTCCGACGGCTCTTCAAGTGGCGTGGAGGCGACGGGTTTCGAAACGGCCGCGCCGCTCGCACTTGCCACGATGATCTGCTGGCCGAGCGCCTGTTCTGCGTGCGAGGAGACCGCCTCCCATTGGAACCCGGAGGCCTCCAGCCCGGCCTTCCAGTTCTCCGCCGTCAGCGAGGGTGTACCCGGAATGCGCCGGTCCGGATCGGTGAAGCGCCACCAGCCCTCAAGCAGGCCGAAGGTGACGTGCGTGAAGAGAGTCGGCCTGCTCGTCTCGTTCAACAGCAGTACCGCGCCGGGCGCCATCGTCTCGCGCACGCGGGCGAGGGTTTCGTGAATGTCGGCGGTGGCGTGCAGCACGTTGGCGGCGATGACGAGATCGTGCGCGCCCGGCTCGACGTCCTGACCGGCGAGCGGCTTCTCGATATCGAAGAGCGCCGTCTTGAGGCCAGGAACGCGGCCTGAATAATGACGCTCGGCGTGGATCAGAAAGGCGCGTGAGACATCGGTGTAGACATAGGCAGCGATGCGGTCGGCGAAGGTCGCGAGCGCATCGAAGACCGGCTCGCTGGTGCCGCCGGTGCCCGCGCCGATTTCCAGAATACGGAGTTTGTGCGAAGGCTCGCTCCACCCGGCCGCGACTTGCACGGCAGCCTCAGCCACCGTGCGGCTGAACCGGGCGGCAACCTGGTTTTCCTTGTAGACGGCCTCGACGAGCGTCTGATGACCTTCGGGAAAGAGGATATCGGTCGCACGCAGCTTTCCTGTCAGGATCTCCGGCAAGGCCCGCAAGGCGGCTTCCGCGAGATCCATCTGCGCCGAAGGCCCGCCCGCCTGACGGAGAGCTTCCCATGCGGCCCACGCCTCGGAAAGCGACAGGCTTTCGCCGTCATGCTCTGAGGCGAGAAGCCCCCTCGCCGCCTTGAGCCAGGCGCGGTAGGAGGGATTGACATCCGGTTCCGAAAGATCGCGGAGGGTCTCCCCGAGCACCTGCGCGAGGGCTGTTTCCAGCGTCTCAAGCTCGGTCTTGAGCGCTTGGTCTCCGGAGCGAGCTTCGATGACCCTAAGGAGGCTGTCGGCCCCTTTTGTGTCAGGCGAGAACCGTAACGCGGAGTTGATCCCAAGGAGGTCGGCGGGCAACCAATAGCGGGTTTTCTCGAAGGGATAGGTCGGCAGGGAGACGATGCGGGGGGGAGATGTCCGGCGCAGATCGGGCCAGTCGATATCGGCGCCCTCGAGCCAGAGCCCCAGGACGGCTTCAAGGCGCCCCGCCTCCCAGGCGCGCGCAACGACTTCGTGGATGACGGCATCTCCGGCGAGCGCGGCCAGGGCGCTGCGTTTTCCGTCCGCCTTTCCGGACAGGACCGGGATATCGACCTCGCGTCCCGCCAGCCAGGCTTCAAGCGCTCTCGTCAGGTCTGCAACGCTTCCGGCCAGAACCGCGAGCCTGCTCTCCATCGCCTCGCGCCCGACCTGCAGCGTATAGGCGATATCGGCCAGCTTCAGCGCGGTTTCCGGTGGGGGCGCCTCGCCGCCCTTGGCGCAGACTGCCTCTGCCAGACCGGTGACGGAGCCTGCCAGGTCCAGTTCCGCCGGGCTTACGGAGGCCCCGAACGAGGCTTCGCACCATGTCCGCAAGGCCGGGATATAGGAGGCATCAAGGCCGAGCGCGTCGAATGTCTCATCACAATCGATATCGGCCGGATCGACATTCAAAAGGCGGCCGATTTCACCTCTCAAAGCCTCGCGCGCCTTGGCCGGATCGGGCAACGCTTGCGATGCTTGCGGGGGCGTCTTCCGCAAGAACGCGATCAATTGGCGAACCTGTTCCTTCAGCCGCTCGTCGGTGCGGGCCGAGAGGACGATCGCCTGCGGGCCGGAGCAGGTTTCCGCATGCCGGGACGGATCCTGCGGCTCGGCCCATTCCTCCACGATCACGTGGGCATTCGCACCACCTGCGCCGAAGGACGAGATACCGGCACAGCGCTGGCCGGAGGTCGTCCACGGGGCCGCCTCGCGTTGCAGGGTGAACGGCGTCTTCGCCAGATCAATATTCGGGTTGATCCGCTCGGCATGAAGGCTCGGCACGAGCGTGCGGTTTTTCATCTGCAGGACGACCTTGGTCAGCCCCGCGATACCGGCCGCCGCCTCCAGATGCCCGATTGAGGATTTCACCGAACCGAGCGCGCAGATGCCTGTCGCGGTTGTGTCGCGCGCAAAGGCCTGCGTCAGCCCATCAACCTCGATCGGGTCGCCGAGTTCCGTGCCCGTTCCGTGCGCCTCGATATAGCCGATCTGATCGGCGCTGAGGCCTGCGCAATCGAGGGCGGCGCGCACTACGTCGCGCTGGGCGGCGGGGCTCGGCACGGTGAAGCCGTTGGTCCGCCCACCGTGATTGACCGCCGTTGCCCGGATCAACGCGTGGATGCGATCGCCGTCGGCCAGGGCTTGCGACAACGGCTTGAGGAGGACGCAGCCCACTCCCTCGCCCGGCACGAAACCGTCCGCGCCCTCGCCGAAACTGCGGCACTCGCCGGAGGGGCTCAGCATATGCGCCGCGCTCAGTTCGACGTAAGTCGAGGAATGCAGGTAGAGATTGACGCCGCCCGCGATCGCCATGGCGCAGCTTCCGCGCCGCAAATGCTCGCACGCCTCGTAGATCGCCGTCAGGGACGACGAGCACATGGTATCGACCGGCATGCTGGGACCGGCAAAATCGAAGAGATGGGAGACCCGGTTGGCGATGCTCGCAAACGACGTTGTCGGGCGCACCCTCGCCCCGCCTTGTGTGCGGTACGGGCCGTAGAGAGCATAGCCCGTCTTGGTGACGCCCGCGAAGACACCGACGCGCGCGCCCTCGTGCTCACATCCTGCGATCTGTTTCAGACGGGCACGGGCGTAGCCCGCATCTTCCAGCGCCTGCCAGGCGCTCATCAGAAAGAGACGTTCCTGCGGGTCCATCGCCGCCGCATCGCGGGGCGATAGCCGGAAGAACAGCGGATCGAATTCCGCAAAGCCTTCGAGGAACGCGCCCCGGCGGGAGTAGCTCTTGCCCTCGGCTGCCGCTTGGTCGGGATCCGGCTCATAAAAGCCATCCATCGACCAGCGTTCGGCCGGGATATCGTGCACGGCATCATGTCCGGAGACGAGATTTTGCCAGAAGGCATCGAGATCCGGCGCATCCGGATAGGTGCCGCTCATGCCAATGATGGCGATGGGCTCGTCCCGCGACACGGTGGTTTCGGGGGCCGAGGGCGCGAGTTGAGCGGCGGCGCGGACCGGAGCAGGTTCCGCAATCCCGCACCAGCGGGCGCAAGATGCGGGCTGGGCCACGACGAGATAGTCCGAGACGGCGGCAAGCGTGCGGTGGCGGAAGAACAGCGTCTTCGGCAGATCCTCGAAGATATCGCCGAGCGCGTTGTTGAGCCGAGTGATCATCAGGGAGTCGATGCCGTAGTCTTCCAGCGGCACTTGCGCGTCGATGGCCGAGGCCGTGAGGCCGCTCGCTTCGGCGAAGAGCGCGGCGAGCCTTGCGCGGGTCTCGGCCGCGAGTTCCTGCGATGGTGCGTGGTCTTGGACGGGAAGCATCGAAAGACGCGAAGGTTCCTCCGCACTTCCGGCGAAGAAGGTGCGGATACGCTCTCCGGCGCCTGCGACCACTGCGATTTGGGTAGCCTCCTGCCCGAGTGCGCGACGCAGTGCCTCAAGCCCGGCCTCCGTTTCCAGAGGACGCTGGCCCATGCGACGGAAGAGAGCCTCGCGGGTCGGTTCATCGACGCGCATGCCACCATCACGCCAGAGCGGCCAATCGATGGCCTTGATCCGGCCGCTGAAGGCGCGGGCAAGCGCGTCGAGGAAGCCGTTGGCGGCCGCATAGTCCGCCTGTCCGGCATTGCCGAAGGGACCGGCCAGCGAGGAGAACAAAACGAAGGCATCAAGGTCTAATCCGGCGCAGGCCTCGCGGAGCGCCACCGCGCCGTCGATCTTCGGAGCCAGCACCGTCTCGATATCGTCGTCGAGCTTGGTTGCGATGAAGCCGTCGCGCAGCACGCCTGCGCAATGGAAAACGACGTTCAGCCCGCCGTGGACTTCGACGACATGATCGACCAGCTCCTTGACCGCGCCCGCGTTCGTCAGATCGACTTGCCGATAGGCTGTGACCGCTCCGAGGTCGCGCAGGTGGGCGAGGAATGCCGTACGGTCCTCATCGAGCGGACGGCTTCCGGCCAGAACCAGCACCGCGCCCTTTGTTGTCTGCGCGATATGCTCGGCCAGCAGACGACCGAGCCCGCCCATGCCGCCCGCGATCAGGTAGACGCCACCATCGCGCCGGCTTTGCGCTGGGGCGGACGCAGGGATTTCCAGCCAGACGCGGATTTCGCGTCGGCCGTCACGGTGGCGGATATGGCTACCGGTCGGGGCGCCACTGTCCTCGGACAACCAGCGGGAAATCTCATCGCCCGCATTCTCGGGAACCTCGATGACCTGACTGCGGATGCGCGGATCTTCCTGTGCCGCGCTTAGCAGCATACCGCCGAGGCCGCTCAGAAGGCTTCCTTCGCCGTTTCCGGGAACGACAAGTTGAACGAGAACGGACTCATGGCCGGAAGCAGCCATTTCCGCGCGCAGGAGACCCAGCACTTGCCGGGCAGCGTCCTTGTATCTCACGCCGACATCGTCTCGCGCGAGACTCAGGTAATAGACTTCGGCAGCGTCGCTTTCGGGAATTGAGACGCCGCAGCCGATGACGATCCGTCGCCCGGAGAAGGTTTGCCCCAGCACCTCGGCTTTCTGCCAGTCGGCGGCGAAGAAGAGCGTTTCACTTTCGTCGCTCGCTGTCTGAATGCCCGGCAACCAGAAGCGCGTTTCGGCGAAGACGCGCGGGGGCCGCGGGTGACGGTTTTCCCCGCTCGGCCGGTCATAACTTTCCAACACCACGTGGGCATTGGAGCCACCGAAGCCGAAGCTGCTGACCCCGGCGCGCCGGGGGTGTTCCGGGCCCCCGTCCGGCCAAGCTTCGCGGCTCGTCACGATGTGGAACGGGGTGCCATCGAGATTTATGTGCGGATTGAGCGGCTCGCTGTGAAGCGTCGGCGGGAGTTCGCCGCGCCGTATGGCGGTCAGAACCTTGATGACGCCGGCAAGCCCGGCGGCCGCCTCCAGATGACCGATATTGGATTTAACCGTGCCGAGTCCAATGGACGGACCAGTCGAGAAGCCATCGCCCCTCAGGTCCTCGAAAGCCCGGCTCAGACCGTTGATCTCGACGGGGTCACCCAGTTCCGTGCCTGTGCCGTGGGCCTCGATATAGGAGATACTCGCCGGATCGCTCCCGCGCATCGCCTCCTTGATGAGAGCGCCTTGCGCCTTTGCGTTCGGGGCCGTCAGCGCGCCGGAGCGGCCGCCGTGATTTTCCGCCCCACCTGCGATCACGCCCAGGATGCGATCGCCGTCGCGCTCCGCATCGGCGAGGCGCTTGACCAGAAGCGTGACGACGCCCTCGCCGCGGGCATACCCGTCCGCCGCCTTGCCGAAGGTGTGGCAGCGGCCGGTGGGCGACAGCATGCCTGCCAGTGCCGGGCCCTCGAAGCCTTCCAACGCAAGACACAGGTTCACGCCGCCGACGATGGCCGCATCGCATTGCCCCGCCAGCAACGCATCGCGGGCGCGCAGCAGGGCGACCAGCGAGCTTGAGCAGGCAGTATCGATCGACTGGCTCGGCCCGTTCAGATCGAAGAAATGCGACAGGCGATTGGCGGCCATGGCGAGCGAGTTGCCGGTCGCCAGATATCCGTCGCTCGCCAACCCTTCTGCACGCCAGAGCGAGGCATAGTCGAGCGCCGAGATACCAACAAAGACGCCCGTGTCGCGCGGCAGATCCTCAGGCCGGTAACCGGCATCCTCCAGCGTCCGCCAGGTGCTTTCCAGAAGCAGGCGTTGCTGCGGATCCATCCGCTCCGCCTCGACCGGTGAGACCTTGAAGAGGGCAGCGTCGAACCGGTCGACACCCTCCAGAAACCCGCCGTGCCGGGTGAAGCCCGCCTTGCGCAGATGCTCCGCGTAAGCGGGCGAGTAGCGATCCATCGGCATGTCGCGCGTCAGGTCGCGACCGGCCAGCAAGTTATCGAAGAAACTCTCGATATCCGGACTTTGCGGGAAACGGCCCGCCATGCCGATGACGGCGATGCGGGTGTCGGCAGTCCCAGAAGAGGTTTTAATGGCCGGCATTTCACGGGCGACGACGGGGGCTTTCGTTGCAACGGTGGCCGCGGCCGGGGCTGGCTCCTTCGCCCTTTCGGAGACGGTCACGCCGTGGCGCTTGATCAGATGATCGGCCAGCGCCTCGATATGCTCGCATTCGAAGAAGATCGCAGGCGACAGATCGATGCCATAGGTGGCGCTGAGGTCGTTGGCGTAGCGGGTCAGCGAGATGGAATCGAAGCCAAGATCGTGGAAGGTATCGCGCATGCCGATATCAGCGGCCGCGAATTTCAGGATGTCTGCTGCTCTGCGCCGCAGGTCATCGCGAAGCGATTGCGAGGACGGCGTGATTGGCGTGGCTTGCTCGTTTGTCTCCGGCACACTGGAGAGGATTTGCGCCTCCTCGCCCATCGCGATGCTGGACAGCGTCCCGACGACGCGGCCGGTTTGATCGAGGAACTGAATGTTCAGGATGCCGGACGGCTCCGGCCTGCACAGCACGTTCGCGATGTCGCCGCCGGAAAATACGGCGCCTGCCATGCCGTGCAGCGCTGCACCCGCGCTCTCCGGAGAGCTCAGAAGCATCGCCTCGAAGGCGGCACCGAGGGCCAATGCGGGGCACAGCGTGTTCCGCTTGAAGAAATCCTGCTGGGGTTGGTCTTCGCGCAAGGCGCAGAGAATGCCGCCGTCGGGCAGATGCCAGAGTTCCCGGATGCTTTCGAGATAAGGTCCGAAGGACAGGCGGTGTGTTTTCAGGGCCGCGTAGACGGCCTTGTGATCGAGCACCTCGACGGCTCGAGCGCGCAACGCCTCGAGATCGATCTGCGATTCCGATGTGGGCTCCGCATCCGTGACGTTGGCCCGAACCCAGCACGACCGCATTCCCTCGACCGTCACCAAGTCGATGCGGACGGCTCCTCCCGGCTCCACCGCGATTTCCAGATCCCGGACGTTGGGCCAGTCTGGGTTCATCTCGATCCGCAGGTCTGTCACCCAGGGATGGACCGCAATGCCTGCGATCCTCGCGGCGGCCGCGACGATCTCGGGGGCCACGGTCGGCAGGACAGTTTCGCGGCCGCCGTCGAGCCAAACGTAGTCGCGCAGTTCCTTCAGGTGGATCGCGGTCGTGTAGCGCAGGCCGCTCGCATCCGAGCGGTTGAGGCCGATGAAGGGATGGAGTTTCGAACGCGCGCCCATTGGATTGATGACCGACGGGACATCCGGCTCGGACTGATACCAGCAGTGGATCTTCTCGAACGGATAGGCGGGCAGCGAGATCCGCCTGACGTCCCGCCCCCGATTGAGGCGATCCCAGTCGATCTCCGCGCCGTTTACCCAGGCGGCGCCGACACGTTCCAGACGGCGCGCGGCGCAATCGGCGGTGATCGCCTCCCGGTCCTGCGGCGGATCGACATCGAGGATCGAGGGCACATGGACCATGCCGGGTGCGAGGGTGCCATCGCGGAGGAAAGCGCAGATCGCGGCAAGCACGTCTGCCCCGTCGCGGGCGACGAAGGCCAGACGGGCGGTCAGTTCGTTGCGGCCAACCTGAAGCGTGTAGGCGATGTCGGAAAGGCGGGTGTCCGGTTGATCTTCGAGGAAGGCGGCGAAGCGGTCCAGCACGGCGCGGAGCCGGTCAGAAGTCAGGGCGGAGAAGACCAGCAGGTCCGGCTCGTGCCGGTCCTCAGTACGGGCAGGCGCGCGATACTCCTCGATGAGGATGTGGGAGTTCATGCCGCCCGCGCCGATGGAGGTTACTCCGGCACGGCGCGGCAGTTCTTTTCCGCCCTCGTCGAGCAGCCTTTTCCAAGACGCAAGTTCGCGCTGGACGTAGAAGGGTGAGGTCGCAAACGGAATATCGGGGTTGAGCGTTTCGGCATGGAGCGAGGGGGCAAGCTGTCCGTGCTTCAGTTGCGCCAGAACCTTGACGATGCCCGCAAGTCCCGAAGCCCCGAGGAGGTGGGCGACGTTGCTCTTCACCGTGCCGATCGGGCAGGTCTGCACAGCCCTGGTGTGCTTGCGGAAGACCTGTGTCAGCGCCTTGATCTCGATGGGATCACCCAGCGCCGTGCCCGAGCCGTGGCCCTCGATATAACCGATGGTTTGCGGGCCTATGCCCGCATCCTCCAGCGCGCGCTCGATGGCTGCGGCCTGCTGGTTCGGGTTGGGCACGGTGAAGCCGTTGCGCACGCCCGCATTGGAAATGCCCGATCCGGTGATCACGCCGTAGATGTGATCGCCGTCGCGCTCCGCATCGATAAGCGGCTTCAGAACCAGCGCGCCGACACCCTCGCCCAGAATGGTACCCTCCGCGCCGAGGCCGTAGCCGCGGATGACGTCGGCAGACTTGGTGGTGAAATGCTCCTGCGAGGTGGCGATGAGCTTTTGCGGGTGGAGCAGCAACGACACGCCGCCCGCCAGCGCCATGCGGCAGCGGCCTGCCCTGAGCATGTGGACTGCCTCGTGCACGCAAGTGGAGGAGGCCGAACACATGGTGTCGAGGAAATAGGACGGGCCGGTGAAGCCGTAATAGTAGGACACCATGTTGGGCACGGTGCCGGTGTAGCTGCCGCTCGCCAGCGAGCCGCGCATCAGCATGTTCTGGAAGCCGTAGAGATCGTACTCGTTGGTCATCGAGCCGACGATCACCGCAACATCGCCGCCCATCCGTCGCGCCATTGTCTCGCGCGAATAGCCCGCATCCTCGAAGGCCTCGACGCTTGCCTGCAAGAACAGGCGAACCTCCGGCGACATCAGTTCGGCTTCGGCCTGCGAGATGCGGAAATAGCGCGGATCGAACTTGTCAATATCGGGCAGAAAACAGCCGGTTTTGACCACCGTCTTGCCGAGAACGTCGCGCTCGAGATGATGGAGCGCGGCGTTGTCCCACCGCTCCGACGGCACCGGCTCGAACCCATCGATGCCCTCCGACAGCATCTTCCAGAAGGCTTCCTGCGTATCGGCATTGGAGACGTGCAGCGACAGGCCGACGATGGCGACATCATGCCGGTCGTCGTGCTGCGGCTTGAAGACCTCGGGGCCTTGCTCTTCGCTGATCGGAGGAGATGTCACGACGCTCACCGGTGCGGCGTTGACGGCGACGGCTTCACGGTCGGTCTCCAGCGGAGGTTCCTCGCGCTCGAGCTCGTCAGCAAAGAGCGCGCGCAGAGCGCCCCCACGCTCGGCGACCAGATGACCGGCGACGCCTTCCAGATCGACATATTCGAAGAATAGCGTCTTCGACAGCGGCCCAAGCCCCTCCTCCAGCCGGTTCGTGCTCTCCACGATGGCGATGGAATCGAGGCCGTATTCCTCCAGCTTGCGGTTGGCGCGGATGCGGGTCGCGTCCATTTCCAGAACGTCGGCCAGGATATCGCGGAGGTGATCGACGGTCCGTTTCAGGAGCGCCGCGTCGTCGATTTCGGTGGCGCCTTCCGAGACCGTTGATTGCGGGGCCGAGGGTTGGGCGTTATCCGGGGCACGGCCATAGTCATCGAGAACCCCGTCGATGCGTTCCAGATCGCCGTAGAGGACGGTGCTGCGCGGCGAGCCGGGACCTGAGAGGATCGTTTCCAGCGCCACCAGCCCGGCCTCGCGAGGAAGCGGCGACAGGCCGAGGCGGCGGCGCATGACTTGCCGGGTCGCCTTGTCGGCGGACATGCCGCCGTCCGCCCAGAGCGGCCAGGCGATCGCGACCGTCTGGCCGTGACACTTGCCTGCGGCGACTTCCGCCGCGCGGCGTTCGGCGAAGGCATCCATGAAGGCATTGGCGGCTGCATAGACCGATTGCCCGGCATTGCCGAAAACCGAGGCGATCGAGGAACACAGCACGAAGAAATCGAGCGGCAGATCGTGGGTCGCCCGGTCGAGATTGAGTGTTCCGGCAACCTTGGGCGCGAAGACGGCAGCTGCCTGCTCCGGCTCTTGCGTCAGGATATAGCCGTCATCCAGAACACCCGCCGTGTGGATGATGCCTTTCAGCTTGCCGTGGTCGCGCGCGATCTCGGCCGCGACGGCCTCGACCTGCGTCCCATCGGCGATATCGCAGGGGCGGTAGAAGATCTCGATTCCGGCCGAGTGTTGCGCCTCAAGCCAGATGCTCGCAGGTGCATCCGGCTCGGCGCGTCGGCCGGTCAGGAGCAGCTTGTGTGCGCCGCGGGAAATCAGCCAGTCGGCAAAAATCCGTCCCAAGCCGCCGAGGCCGCCGGTGATCCAGTAGACGCCGTGCAGATCGATGGCCCGCATGTTCGTGTCGCCGCAAAGCGTATCGGAAACCGGCAGCCACGCGCGGCGGATGCCGCCTGCATCGTACCACAATTCCGTTAGGGTATCGCGGGCGCGGCTTTCGGCCGATGTGATGGATTTCAGCCGATCCGGCGTGACGTCGCCCGCGATCCGGATCACCCGCCCCGCGAGCTTCGGGCTTTCGATATGCACGGTTTTCAGAAGGCTTGCGAGTGGAGCCGTAGCGGGGACGGTATCAGTCGTGAGGACGATGAAATTGACCGGCTCGGAGGATCGATCTCGCAAGGCTTCGCGAACCGATGCGGAGACAGTAGTGAAGAGCGTCTCGACGGCCTCCGCCTCGCCAAGTGCAGAGACATCGGGCAGGATCTCGACTGTCCAGCCCGGTTCGCGCGCAAGGGCAGCCTTGGTCTCGGCATCCGTTCCGGCGAGGAGCACGCGGACGTTCGCTTGCGGCGCGTCCTGTCGCAGATCGAGCGGCATCGGCTGCCAGCCGCCGTCGGTGACGAAGAGCTGCATCGCCGTCTCGTCCCGCGGCTCGGACGCCGGAGCCGTTTCGTGCTTCAAGACGCGCAAGGAGAGATCGCGGAAGACGATACGCCGTACGCCCGCTTTGTCGAGGAGATCGATATCCATGGTGCGCACGGGCGCATCGGCGGCCTGACCGGAGCGCAGGCGCACATGGGCCCACATGGTCGCCTCACATGGCCCGGAAACTTCGACCCGACCGCAGGCAAAGGGGACGGCAGCACCTTTCGGGGCCTCGGTGCCCGTTGCCACCCACGCCTGAATGGCGGCATCGAGCAGAACGGGGTGAAGCGGCATAGCGTCTAGCGAGAGCAACAGGCGGCGCGGCAAGCGGAGCTGGGCGAGAACCTCACCTTCCCCGTTGCGATTGACCCGGGCGAGTGCGCGGAAGGCCGGGCCGTGATCGACACCGCTGTTGCGCAGTCGATCGTAACAGGTATCGACCTTGACCGGTTCGGCAATCCGGCCTTTCAGGGCGTCGAGATCGACCGGCCCGGGCTGCCCGTTGTCCTGATCCTTGATCCGCCCCGTGGCGTTGGGCTGCGCCTCCTCCGACACGGTGCGGACGGAAAAGCGGAGCTCTCCGGCATCGCGGCGCTCAAGTGCCGTTTCGACCGTGATCGCGCGCCGGTCCTCGATCAGGACGGGGCGGCTCCAGACGATATCCTCCAGTGCGAAAGCGCTTCCGCTCAGCCCTCCGGCCAGCGTTGCCGCCGCGCGCGCCATCTCAAGACAAGCGACGCCGGGCAGGACCGAGCGGCCGTCGACATGGTGATCGGAGAGAACGAATTCATCGCCAGTCAGCCGTGTCTCGAAGCCGGCGCGCTCGAGACCGGACGTATTGCGATGGAGGAGCGGATGGGGAACGGGTGTCTGATCCTTCGCGCCCAGCGACAGGTCCATCCAGTGCCGCTGCCGCTCAAAAGGATAAACCGGCACATGGATGCGCCGCCCGTGCGATGGCCAATCGACGTCCTCGCTTGCCGCAAAGCGCCGGGCCAAAGCGATGATCTCCGCGTCCCGGCTCTCGGCGGTCGCCTCGATACCGGCCGGGAAAACGCCGCCGTCGGCGCCGTCGATCAGGAAAGCACGGAGCGCTTCGGCCAGATCTCCCAGATCATGCGCGAGGAAGACGCAGCGCGCCTCCATCGGCTCGCGGGCGACTTGATACGTGTGGGCGATATCTGCGAGCGGGGCCGTCTCGGGCGTTGCCTCCTCGACAAAGCGCAGCAGCATGGCCGCGTAATGCGCAAGACGTCCCTCGTTCGCGGCACTGAGCGGCACGGCGCGGAGGGTCGGAGCGTCGATTTCAGGTGCGGGGAGCTGAGCGGGCCCCTCTTCCAGCAACACATGACCGTTGCTGCCGCCGAAGCCGAAGGAACTGACGCAGGCGCGTCTCGGATGCCCGTCGCGGCGGGGCCAGTCGGTCGCTTGCTTTTGGATACGGAAGGGCGTGCCGGAGAGATCGATCAACTGGTTCTGCTGATGAAAGCCGACATTGGCGGGAAGGCGTTCGTGCTTCAGGGCGGCCAGCACCTTGACGATACCGGCGACACCGGCCGCGCTTTCCAGATGGCCGATATTCGTCTTGACCGAGCCGATGCCGCAGGTCTCGGGCTCGAAACTCACGCAGGCTTCGGCGGCCAGCGTCTCGAAGGCCTGTTTCAGGCCGGAAATCTCGATCGGATCGCCGAGCGGCGTTCCCGTGCCGTGGGCCTCGACATAGCCGATCGTGTCGGGACTGATCCCGGCCTCGCGCTGAACCTCGCAGATCAGGTCGGCTTGCGCGGCGGGGTTGGTGACGGTCAGCGAATTCGTTCGCCCGCCGTGATTGACGCCGATGCCGCAGATGACGGCGTGGATCGGGTCCCCGTCGGCCTGTGCCTTTGAGAGCAATTTCAGCAGCAGGATCGCGCCGCCCTCGCCCCGCACATAGCCGTCGGCCGCCTCATCGAAGACCTTGGCGCGGCCGTCGCGCGACAGCATCCCGGCCTTGGAGAAGGCGACGAAGTGGTTCGGCGACCAGACGAGATTGAAGCCGCCCGCCAGCGCTTGATCGCAGGTGCCATCCTGGATCGCGCGCACGGCCTCGTAGATCGAGGTCATGGAGGCGGCGCAGGCCGTGTCGTTGGTGACGCTGGGCCCATGAAAATCGAAGAAATGCGAGATCCGATTGGCGATGATGGAAAAGGCGATGCCCGTCGGCGTGTAGGCATCGACGCTCGCCAGATGCTTTTCCAGAAGCTCGGCGTAGTCCCAATGGCACACGCCCATGAAGACGCCGGTGCGACCTCCCGCCAGATCTGACGCGCGGTAGCCCGCATCCTCCACCGCCTGCCACGCCATCTCCAAGGCAAAGCGCTGCTGCGGGTCCATCCATGCGGCCTCGCGCGGCGAGATGCCGAAGAATTCCGCGTCGAAACAATCCGCATGCTCAATGAAGCCGCCGCGCACGGCGGTCGTCCGACCGTCCGCAAGGCCCTTCGGGTTCCAGCGCTCAAGAGGCACGTCGGAAATCAGGGAGCGTTCGGCGGCCAGATGCTCCCAGAAACCGTCGAGACTATCGGCGCCCGGCAGGCGCAGGCCCACCCCGACAATGGCAACAGGTTCGCGTGGAAGATTTTTTGCCATGCCCCGCCGCCCCTATCGCACCAGCGCCGAAAGGCGGCCATTCAGAAGATCGGCCGTTTCTTCCAGCAGCTTCAGGCCGATCGTATCGGCATGACGATTGCGCCAGGATTGCAGCTCGGTTCCCGCCACCCATTGATTGAAAGCGCCGAGGGCCGGGCCACAATGGATCTGGAAATCGACCTTGTGCGCAGTCTCCCCCCTCAAGGCCCAGTCGGTCGTGTCGCGGTAATAGCGCTTGAAGACCAGCGCCATGCGGTGCTTGGGCATGCGCTCCGCCCGCTCGATCTCGGCAGGCGGAAAGACGCGGGCGATCTCGGCGAAGACCTCGTCGAAACTGCGACCGAAATAGCGTTCCTCGATCTGCTTGCGCTGCTTGCGCTCGATCGCCTCCAGCCCCTCGTGCTGGCGGTAGAACGAGACGAGCTTTTCCGCGCGCGCCGGGAAGAACACGCCCTTTTTCAGAACCTGGATCTTGGAGCCAAACTCGAACATCTCGCCGGACGGCGCATAGGCGGTGTCGTAGACATTGATACCTTCCAGCATATCCTTGACCGCATCGCTTGTGCCCGCCTCGGCCGTACACTGGTTGATCGATCCCGTGACGATGAAATCGGCGCCCAACACGAAGACGGCCGCCGCCGCCTCCGGCGTGCCGATGCCGCCCGCAGCGCCCACAAACAACGGCCCGAAGCCGGGAAAGCGCGCCTCGGCCTGATCCCTCAGTTTCAGGATCGGCGGAATCAGCGCAAACGGCATGCCCTGATCGGTGTGACCGCCGGAATCGGCCTCCACACAGATCGCATCTGCCATCGGGACCTGGCGCAGAAGATCGGCCTCTTCTGCCGTGACGGAGCGATCTTTAAGAAGCTTTTCGACGACCGCCTCGGGCACCGGGCCGAAGAATTGCGCGGCGACATCCGGGCGAGAAACCTTGGCAATGACCCGGTTTTTCGCCCGGACCTTTTCGCCTTGTCGCTCAAGGCTCTTCGCACGGTAGCGCACCAGCGCGGGCGTCACCTCCATGAAGGCGGAGGCCTCGACGATATCGACGCCTTCCTCCAGCAGCAGGTCGGTCAACTCGTCTTCGAGATGCGGCCGGTTGAGATGGGCGATGAAATTGACACCGAAGGCGGCGCCTGCCGGGATCTGCGCCCGGATTTCGTGGATGGCGCTCCGGATCTCCGGGATGGACAGGCCGGCCGCGCCGAAAAAGCCCAAAAGGCCCGCCTTCGCCATGCGGATGACGATGCCGATTGAGGCGATGCCCTGATACATCGATCCGCTGACATAGGGATATCTCAGGCCGAAAGCCTCGCAGAAGGCGCGCGAGCCGAGATTTTCCATCGTCACCCGGCCAAAGCCGACCGAGGCCTCGTTCAGCCCGTCCGGCGGATTCTCCTTCGGGGCTTCGGCCAGATGATCCGCTTCGGTATCCTCCCGCGCCGCGGCAGCCTCCTCCTCGGCGGCAAGGGCTGCGGCATCGAGCGGGCCCGCCTCCAGTTCGGTGCGCTTGAACATCGGTCGGACGACCGGCGGCCCGTCGGGGCCGATTTCCACGGTGTCGGCAAAGGTAACGCCCTTGGCCATCAGGTAGCGCAGACTCTCGCTCCAGCGCACGGGCGCGGTGATCTGCTCGATCATCCGGGCGGAGATTTCGCCATCGACATGCGGACGTGCGGTGACGTTCGAGATCACCGGCACCTGTTGACATGCAAACATGAAGCTCTTGATGAACTCGGCGAATTGAGCGCGCGCCTCTTCCATGATCGGCGTATGGAACGCGCCGCTGACGGGCAGCACCTTGTAGTGGCTGGCGCCCGCCTTCAGGAAAAGCTCTTCGGCTTCGGCCACCGCCTGGCGACGGCCGGAGACGACGATCTGCTTCGGCATGTTGAAGTTCGCCGCATGGATGTCGGTGATACCCTCGTTGCGCAGAAGATCCTCGATCGCAGCACCTTCGAGGCCGAGCACGGCCGCCATGCCGCCTTCGCGCGCTTCCGCCATCAAGGCTCCGCGCTTGGCGACGAGGTTCAGGCCGGAGGCGAAATCGAGAACACCGGCGGCAAAGAGCGCAACATATTCCGAAACGCTGTGGCCGAGCAGATAGTCCGGCGTCTCGCCCGTCTCCTCCACATGCCGGAGATAGCGAAGCGCATTCACGACATAGAGGGCGGGCTGGGTATATTCGGTCTGGCTCAGTTTTTCGATCGGGCCGCCCGCGCACAGCGCGGCGATGCTATAGCCGAGAATATCGTCTGCTTGCTGCGCCAGTTCCGGCAACCGGACAAACTCGTCCTGCCCCATTCCCAACCGTTGGGCGCCTTGGCCGGGGAACATGCAGACCTTCATTCTGCCTCCAACTCGGCTCGGGTCCTGATCCACTCGATTTCGCCCAGATCCAGCTTGACCACGCGGTCCGCCAGTTTCCGGTATTGCTCGTCGTGGGTCGTCGCAATGACTGTCTTCCCCTGCTCCCGGAGCCGGGGGATCAACGTGTTATAAAAATGGTCGCGAAACAAAACGTCCTGCTCCGCGGACCATTCGTCGAAAACATAGACGGGACGATCTTCAACGAGGGCGGCGATCAGCGCAAGACGTTTACGCTGCCCCGTGGACAGGTGAAGTCGATTGAAACGCCCATCTTCAAAGGTGACCTTGTCAGAAAGACCCATGTCGGCAATCAGCCTGTTTACCCGTCCGGGATCGACGTTCTCCTGACCGTACAACCGGTCGAAGAGATGGAAGTCGACGAAGACGGACGAAAACAGCTCCCGATACCCCGCAACCGCCTTGCCCGAGACGGCAGCATCGTCCACCCCGATCCAGCCGGAGTGGACGGGATAGAGCCCGGTCATCATGCGAAGCGCGGTCGATTTCCCGCTGCCATTGCCGCCGACCAGAAAGATCACCTCGCCGCGCGACACGTTGAGATTAAGCGGGCCGACGACATAGGCTTCCGGATCCTTGAGATCGTAGCTGAAGCGGATGCCGTTGAAGGACAGCGTCGAGAAATCGAGGAACGCGCCCGCGTAGCGACGTGCTTCCTCCGGCGTCGTCGAGGCACCCTGCGACAATTCCCGGTCGATCGTCAGGATCGAGTTCAGCCCGACCTCGGCGCGCATGAACATCGGCGACTGGGTGACCGTTTTACCCAGCGTCCCCATGCAAAACAAGAGCACCGGCACGATCTGGAAGACGGTCGCCTTGTGCCCGGCGACATAGTCGGGAAAGGCGAAGGCGACGATGCCCAGCATGGTGAACATCGTGACGCTGCCCAGCATGATCAGCGACACCCAGTGCTCGACCGAGCGCACAAGCAGGAGTTCCAGAACGACGGATTTCTTGCGGTAGGCAGCCGCGACCGCCTCGCTGCTCTGCGTGTTGAGGCGCAGCTCCTTGCCGCCGTGGATGATGTCGAGAATGGCGTCGAGCATCCGCGCCTGCATCTTCTCCACCAGCCGGAGGATGGCGCGGTAGCGGTTGTCGATGATTTTGTAGCCGAGGACGCCCGCCCCCACGGTTGCCAGGAAGACGAAGAACGCGGGCGGCGAGAGATAGAGGAGGAACAGCAGCGAGACCAGCAGCAGAACGATCTGCTGGATGGCGTCGACGATCAGCGGAAAGGTGACCGACAGGTGGTTGGTTTCCTTGGCCACCAGATTGTAGAGGCGGCCGCGGTCCAGCCGGTCGACGACGAGCAGTTCCGACTTGCGCAGCTTATCGGCGATATCGAGCCGGATCCGATTCAGCAGGTCCTCGATGATCACCATGGAGCGGATGAGCGCGAACTGGTTGGTCACGTAGTAGAGACCGAAAATGCCGAGGAAGGCGGCCCAGGCGAGCACTCCCGGACGCCCGGCGCCTGCAACCGTTGCCGCGACATTGGTGACCACCACGATCAGCCCGGCATTGGCGCAGCCGGCGATCAGCGTCAGCAGCCACATCCAGCGCCGCTGTCCGGGATCGGCCCGCCTGATGAAGTCGAAAAGGTCCATTCCTACCCCTCCCCGTCTTCGGTGAGGATCTCGCCGAGATCCAGCGACAGACGGCGGTCGCAACGGTCCCAGTAGCGATCGTCATGGGTCACCGCGATGATCGTCTTGCCGCGCGCTTTGAAATCGGCGAGCAACTCCGTGTAGAACACCTCGCGGAAATGGGCGTCCTGATCGGCGGCCCATTCATCGAAGATGTAGACCTCGCGGTCCTCCAACAGGCTGACGATCATCGCCAGGCGCTTGCGCTGGCCGGTGGAGAGCTCGCGCGCGGTGAAGCGCCCGTCCTCAAAACCCACCTTGTCGGCCAGTTCCATGCGCTCGATAAGCCGCTCCACTTCCTGTGCGTCCACGTCCTCCAGCCCGTAGAGCCGGTCGAACAGGTAAAAATCGGTGAAGATGGCGGAGAAGATCTCGCGAAATTGCTGCCGGTTTTCGCCCCCGATCGCAACACCATCACACAGGAGCCTTCCCGATCCGGGCTTGTAGAGACCGCAGAGCAGCTTCAGCGCGGTGGACTTGCCGCTGCCGTTTCCACCAGTCAGGAACACCGTTTCCCCGCACCTCACCGACAGGTTCAGCGGTCCGGTGGTGAAGGTGATGTTGCCCTCTGCGTCGAGATATCTGAACGTGACGTCGGCCAGTTCGATCGTCTCGAAATCACGGAAGGGAGAGTTCTCCCGCGGCGCGTCCCCGACCGGCAGCGAAGTGCCTTCATCGAGACGCTTTTCCAGTGCGTAGACATGGCCGAGTCCGGCCTCCGCACGGCCCACCAGCCGGACGACGGAAATGATCGCCGCCATGGGCCCCAGCGAAAAGACCGACGCCGCGGTGATCTTGTAGATCGTGTCCGTGTAGCCCTCAAAGAACATCGGCAACACGAACACGACGACGCCGACCAGCAGGAAGATGAAGGCGTTGGAGAACTGCAAAAGCGCGACCCAGCGCCTGCCCAGCCGGACCACCACGTCGCGCAGACGGCCGGTGACGGAGGTGAAATGGTTGAAGAGCGCCTCGTTCTTGTCCGCGTTCAGTCGGATTTCCTGAAAGCCGAGCGTGAAATGCATCAGGCTGTCGAGCATCTCCGCTTCCCGGTGATGGACCTCGGAAAGGGAGGCTGCCAGGGCGCGCTGGCGGGAGACGAAGAAGCGAACGCCGAGTGCTGTGAAGACGGCGATCGCGACGAAGGAAACCAGCGACAACGTCGCGATATAGAGGAACAGGAACAGCACCAGCAGGGCGCTTTGCGCCGCCCCGATCAGGAGCGGCAATGTCTGGGACAGGTGATCGGTTTCCTGCGCCACGGTTACATAGACATCGCCCTGGCCCAGACGCTCCAGCGTCCTGAGATCGGCCTTGCGGATCTTGCTCACGATACGCCGCCGCGTCGCCTCCAGCCGCGATTGCACGAAGCGGTTGGCCTGATGCAGGGCGGAACGATTGGACAGCAGAAAGAACGTCAACGTCACGACGTAGATGACGAGGAGCTGTAACTGAACCGGCGCTCCGGTCAGCGACTGTTCCGCCGCCTCGTTGACCAGCCCGACCAATCCGGCATTGCCGAAGCTCGCAAGGGTGGCAAGAACGGAGATCAACCGACGGCTCGCAGGCGGTCCGTCCCTGAGCAGGCGAAGGATATTCATGCACAACCTGCCATTGACGCCCAGTCCGCCCCACTACCGGAAATATCCACCCCAACAGGTGCTTCATTTTTCATGATCGCATCTGCGACAGTTTCATGATCGCATCTGCGACAGGACCGTTGCCAGATGGCAAAGATCCCTTCCGATCTGCTTGCAATGCTATTGGGCTGTCATGACGCACGCAAGCACGCGAACCCGTGTCTGCACACTATATTGTAGTCGTCATAGGTAAAAATATGGATGAATCACATGCGATAAAATGCAATACAAATCATGTATAACGTTTCGTTATCCGGAGTTTGTTTTCCAGAATATTTTTCGTGCAATCTTTCAAATTACCGCTGTCAAGGACTGTCCCTTGAGCGCCCGATTGGCTAACGTGGTTGCGGGCCGAACCGATTGAGAACCCAAATGAACTCCGGTTCAAGATGCGGGCCGCATTCAGAGCGTTTCGGATACCATGGAAAAGATACGTCATTTCATTGAAGAACAGTTTTTGATCGAGTTCGACGAAAGCTTTCCCGAAGACTCGGACCTCTTCAAGGAAGGGGTGATGGACTCGTTCGGTTATATTCAGTTGATCCGCTTTCTGGAGCAAGAATTCGACATCAAATTCTCGGAGGCGGAAATAACGGGCGGCGTGATGGTGAGCCTGCCCCAAATCGAGCAATCGGTCGCGCAGAAGATCGCCGGGCGCGCCGCGGAATGACCTCAGGCTATCTCCTCTCCGGAGCGCCGGTCCCCACAAACAGGTAGAAGCTCCATGTGCGGTATCGCGGGGATTTTCGATCCTGCCCTCCCGGCCGAGGCCCTCGGCTCCAGGATCAAGCACATGCTGGCCTTCATTGGCCATCGCGGGCCGGACGGCGCGGGCTACGTGGTCGATGACGGCTTCGCCATGGGAACCGTGCGGCTGGCGATCCTCGACCCCGGCGCAGGCGCCCAGCCTTTCGGCGATCCGAGCGGGCGTTACTGGCTGTGTTACAACGGCGAGATCTACAATTACCGCGAGCTGAAGGCCGAGCTGAAGGGACTGGGTTGCCGGTTTTCCACCCAGTGCGATACGGAAGTCGTTCTCAACGCCTGGATCACCTGGGGGCCGGACTGCCTCACCCGCTTCAACGGTGGCTTTGCCTTTGCACTTTACGACAGCGAGACGGGCGACGTCTTTCTGGCGCGCGACCGGTTCGGCAAACGGCCGATGTTCTATGCAAGGCGCGGCGACACCCTGCTGTTTGCCTCGGAAATGAAGGCGTTTCTCGCGGTTCCGGGGTTCGAATTCGAACAGGACACCGATCAGCTCTCCTCGATCCTCGGGCAATGGACGCCCCTGCCGGACCAGGCCGGCTTTCGCGGCATCGAAAACCTACCGATGGGCCAGTGGCTGAGCTTTCGAAACGGCGTGCTGACCACCCGGACCTATGCGGAGCTGCGCTTCGGTGAAGGACCGGAGGTGGCGAGCGAGGCGGATGCTCTGGACCTGATCCGCGTGCGGCTGATGCGTAGCGTGGAACTGCGCCTTCGAAGCGACGTGGAGGTGGGCGTCTATTTGAGCGGTGGGGTCGATTCCGCGATCGTGGCGGGCCTTGCCAAGGACTTCGCCTCCAAGCCGCTTTCCACGTTTTCCGTCGAATTCGAGGATGCGGAATTCGACGAGTCCGAAGACCAGTGGCTCGTCTCGGACTATCTCGGCACCCGGCACCACGCCCAGCGCATCACCCACGCCGACATCGCCCATCAGACGCCCGATGCGATCTATCACGCGGAAGTGCCGGCATTTCGAAGCGCCTTCGTGCCGATGTACATCCTCTCGAAACGCACGCAGGCCGAAGGGATCAAGGTCATTCTTTCGGGCGAAGGGGCGGATGAGGCCTTCCTCGGCTACGACCTCTTCAAGGAGACCCTGCTGCGCGATGCCTGGGACCGGCTTCCCGATGATGTGCGCCGGTCGCGGCTTCAGAAGTTCTATCCGCACCTTGCCCATTACGGGCCGGAGGATATCGCCGCCGTCACGGGGCTCTATCACCAATTTTCCAAGGAGACGATGCCGGGGCTCTTTTCCCATGAGCTGAGGTTCCAGAACGGCCGGTTTTCTGCCCGACTTATGAAAGACCCGGGCGAACCGTTTGCGGCGATCAGCCGTCTGGTGGTATCCGAACAGGAAGGATATGCGGATCTATCGCCGGTTGAGAAGGCGCAGTGGCTTGAATACAAGACGCTGCTGCCGGGCTATCTGCTTTCCACGCAAGGCGAGCGCATGAGCCTTGCGCACGGGGTGGAAAACCGCTGCCCGTTCCTCGATCCGGACGTTTTCGCACTGGCGACCTCGGTCAATCTGAAGTTCGATGACGGCTTCACCGAAAAGCGGCTGTTGCGCGAGGCGTTCCGCTCACAATTGCCGGACAGGATTATCGACAAGCGCAAGTTCCCCTATCGCGCGCCCGATGCCGCCGCCTTTGCGGCCGAGCGGCCCGACTATCTCGATCTGATCCTCAGCGACACGGAGCTTGCGGCCATTCCGTTCGTGAACGCCAAGTTCGCACAGCGGCTGGCAAACAAGGTTCTCAACCGACCGGCCAGCGAGATCAGCACGAAGGAAAACCAGACCTTCCTGTATCTCTTGTCGATTTGCCTGCTGAACCGCACGTTTGTGCGGCGCGAGGGACTGCGCGCCCCGAAGCTGCCGCCGCTTGAAAAGGTCATCAACCTGAAGCAGCAGGTTGAGACCTATTCCTCCCAGGGAAACGCAAGATCGCTCACATAGCGGCGAATACCGGCCAGCACCTGCGGGTCGGAGAAGATCGCCCGATTGGCCTCAAGCGCACGATCCCGGTCGCGACCGGGATCGCCGGGGTTGCCCGCCATGTAGGACTTGTAGCGGGAAACGGCCTCTTTCTTCAGATGCCTGAGCCGCGACACGTGCTGGCGAAGCGCAGCCTCCCCGTTCTCCGCCACCGTATCGACGAGGCCTGAGGCCCGGGCATCGGCGGCGGTGACGGGCTTCGTCATCAAGGCCATGTAATGCGCGCGCTGGCGGCCCGTGCGCCGGATCAGGAACGGCAGCACGCAGGCCGGATAGAGCCCGAAGAGCAGTTCGGAAAGCGCGAACGTCGCCGTCTTTTCCGCGATCACGATGTCAGACGCCGCAACAAAGCCGACGCCGCCCGCATTGACGCGCCCCCTGACGAGGCTGATCGAGACGAACGGGCCTTCGGCCAGTTTCAGCCAGAGATCGTAGAGCGGGGCAGGATCCCCGGCCGAGCCGTTTTCCGCGACCGCCTCGAAATCTCCGCCCGCGCAGAAGACCTCCTCGCCGCCCTCGATCACGACGATGGTGACCGGCTTGCCGTCCTCGCCCACCCCGTCCGCACAGAGATCCAGAACGCCCGACAGTTCCTCGATCATCCGCGCGTTGATCGCATTTCCGACATCCGGGCGATCAAGCGCGACGCGGCAGAGGCCGTCGCGGATCGTTACCTTGGGGGTCTCGTAGGTCATTCGGCCCGCCTCTCAATGTCCGGAGCGGCAATCACCAGCGCCGTATCGATGCCGCCGAAGCCGAAGGAGAATTTCAGCGCGTGGCGAATGTCGTGGAGGACGGCCCCCGCTCCGGGCCCGACCCAGTTGAGCCCCGCATCGAGCGGATTGTCCAGATTGCGGGTGGGGTGAAGGTGGCCTGCCTGCATCTGAATCAGAACGGCAGTCGTCTCGATCGCCCCGGCAGCGCTGAGGCCGTGGCCGAAGATGGACTTGGTCGCGTTGATCCGCGCATGGGCAAGATCGAGCGCACGCCAGGTCTCCAGTTCGGCGATATCGCCTGCGGACGTACTCGTGGCGTGGCCGTTGACGTAATCGATATCGGCGGCAGCGAGCCCCGCCTCGCGCAAGGCCAGTTCGGCCGCCCGGACCTGACCGGCGGAATTCGGTTCGGGCCCGCGCGTCCCGTCGGCAACGTGCCCCGCGCCGAGAAGGGTGCCGTAGATCTTGCCCGCGCCCGCCCACTCGCTGCGGGTGAGAACCAGCGCGGCGGAGGCTTCGCCATAGATGAAACCGTCGTGATCAGCATCCATCGGCCGACAGGCCCGGCCCGGCTCCTCGGAAAAGCGCGCCGATCCCATCGCCCCCAACGAGCGCATGGCGTGGAGATCGTGAGCGGAGAGATCCTGCAAGGCGCCGAGCGCGATGCAAACATCGACGCGGCCCGACCGAATGGCACTCATTGCCTCGATGATCGCAACCGAACCGCTGGCGGATGCGGCCCCCACTGTCTGGCAAAAGCCCCGGATCGGAAAGCGGGAGGCGCAGAGCCCGCCGATATCGGTATCGAGGAACATGTGCCCGTGGCGCGGCGGCACGTAGGCGAGACGATCCGCGTAAGAGCGGGCCGCCAGCGCCTGTTCGCGCGCCATCAGGTTGGTGCCGCCGACAACGAGACCGATGCGGTCCGGGTCGATACCGTCGAGCCCCGCGTCGCTCCATGCCTCTTCCAGAACGGTGAGTGCGACGCGGGCCGGGAACGAAGCGGTGCGGGCCAGGCGCGGCGGCAGGGTTTCGGGCAGATCGAGCAGTTCCACGCCGATGAAGGGTATCTCGCCGTCGGCCGCCTCCCGCCCTTCCCGTTTCAGGACAGAGAAGAGGTTCGGCGCATCGAGCAGTCCTTTGCGGAAAGCGGTCTTGCCGTATCCGAGCCCGCAGGCAACGCCTATGCCGGTGACCGCGATTGCCACGGCATCATCCCGCGCTTTTGTCGAGGATGAGATCGGCCAGTTCGCCGATGTTCTTCGGCCCGTGCAACTGCACCATCGGGATCTTCACGCCGAGCTTTCCCATCGTCGCCAGGATGACTTCGCTGCGCTCGATGGAGTCGACGCCGAGTTCCGCCATGGAATCCGCGCCCGTGATCGGCTCGTCTGCCAGTTCCGGCACGGTTTCGCGGATCTCTGCGATGATCATCTCAACGATCTTGCTGCTGTCCAACGTCGATTTCCCCTGAAACGGGCCCCGGTGTCGTGCGGATCAGATCCAACTGTAATTTCGGTGGTAACCCGCCACGCCATCCAGAACAAGGCGATCCCCTGCCCCCGACGCGGGCCAGGCGCCGGGAATGATCTGATGGTCGAGTTCGGCGTCCTTCGTGCCGAACCGCACGACCGCCTCGCCGGAAAGCAGCGCCTCGTATTCGGCGATGGAAAGCCGATAGCGTTGATCGAGCGCTTTCGAGATCTCCACCGCCTGAAGCCGTTCCTGGCCTTCCGGCAAGATGACGCCGGAGAAGAACTCAGAACAGCAGCCCGAACCGTAGGAGAAGAGACCGACGCGTTGCGGCTCGCCAAGATCGACGCTGTCGATGGTTCCCGCCAACGCCACGAAGACAGAGCCGCCCGCCGTGTTGCCGACGCGCTTTCCGTAAGCAAGGCTCGGTCCCAGACGGGCCTCGAAATCGGCTGCGATTTCCGCGGGCGGAGCCTTGTAGAGCTTGCGCATCAGATGGCGATGCGCGCCCTTGACCATGCCGCCGAAGGGCGTGTGAAAGCAAAGCTGCGAGAAGGTCTGCCGGAAATCGGCCCCCTCCACACGGCGGGCATAGTCGTCATAAGCCCCGGCGCAGCAATCGAGATAGGCCATCAGCGACAGGTCCGCATCGCCCGCTTCCGTATCGGGGCCTGGGCGGCAGGTATCCATCACCTCGAAGGCGTGGTTGCCGTAGGCGCCCGGATCGAGCCGGAAGACGTGCGGCTCATCGGAGATCAGCATGGCCACCGCGCCCGCGCCGGAACTCGGCTCCGAATAGGCCCATTCCTGCACCGCGTTGGCATCGGCCAGCGCGAAACGGGAAATGTCGGTCGTGACCACCAGCGCCTTTGCGCCGGGAGACGTGCCGGATGCGATGAAATTCACGGCCATCTGCAGCCCCGCCGTGCCGGAATAGCAGGCCTGCTTGATCTCGAAGAGACGGCAGTTCGACGACAGATCCAGGTATTTATGCAGGTAGGTGCTCATCGACTTGCCGAAGTCGATGCCGGATTCGGTGCAGGTAATCACCATCTCGATCCGGCCGCGTTCCTCCGCGCTCAAGGCATCGACGATGGGCTTTGCGGCGTTGACCGCGAAGGTGACCGGATCCTCGTAAGGCAGGGCGACGGTCTTTTCCTGCATCAACAGGTTCTCGAAACGCGGCATGTCGAGGCCGCGGTGATCGCACAATTCGCGGACGTCGAGATAGGCCATGCCGCCAAAGACACTCATGGCCTCGATGCCGAGCGAAGGGCTCATGCGGCTTTCCTCAACCGCAGCGGCAGATGCCCGAGACCGCGCGCGTTCATCCGATCGAGCCGCCATTCCGGTTCCCCGGCAAGCTCGATATGGGCGTATTTCTCCAGAACGGAGGAAAAGGCGATCTGCGCTTCCAGCCGGGCGAGCGGCGCGCCGATGCAGAAATGTGCCCCGCCGCCAAAGGTGAATTGTGCATTGGCGGGCCGTCCGACATCCAGCTCATCTGGCCGCTCGAAACGGGCCGGGTCGCGGTTGATGGCTCCGATCAGGCCGATGACGGGCGCGCCCTTCGGGATCATCGTGCCCTCGACCTCGAAATCCTCCCGTGCGACCCGCAAGATCATGTTGCCCCCCGGCTCCATGCGCAGAAACTCCTCGATCGCGGTACGCATCAGACTACCGTCCCCCCTCAGCCGCGCCAGTTCTTGCCGATGGCGCAACAGGAGCAGCATGCCGTTGCCGATCAATGTCACCGTGGTCTCATGCCCGGCGACGAGCATCGACACAAGGTTCGTCAGCGTTTCTTCCTCATCGAGCGTGCCGTCCTTGTGCGCCTGGATCGCGAGCCCCATCAGGTTGTCCTGGCTGCGGCCCTCGCGCTCTTTCAGCTGTCCGCGCAGGAAATCTTTGAATTCGGCTAGCGCTTCCTGCGCCTCCAGCTTCTGTTCCGGCGTCATCAGGATATCGCCGATACGGATCAGCGAGGCGCTCCAGCGGCTGATCGTCTCATCCAAGCTTTCGGGGACATCGAACAGCTCGCACAGCACGCGCAGCGGCAGGGGGGCTGCGAAGGCATCGATGAAATCGACCTCGCCGTTATCGGGCATGGCGGCCAGAAGCCGGGTGGCCTGCTCTTCGATCAGCGGCACCATTCGCGACATCGCCTGCGCACGGAAGGCGGGCTCGTAGACCTTGCGCATGCGGCGGTGTTCCTCACCGTCGCTGTTGATCATCTGCGGCTGGAATTCGCTGAAGAGCTTGAAGCCGACCGGGTCATACTGGCGGTAGTCGTCGGAATTCCAGCCCCCCGCCCAATTGCGCGTATCGCGGCCCATGGCGGACGACTTGGATACGCGGGCAAAGGCCTTGTGGCCGAGAATGAAATAGATCCCGTTGCTTGAATCGAAATGCACCGGCCCCAATTCTTGCAGACGATGCAATTCGGGATAAGGGTTTTTGAGAAAATCGCGATCGGAGAGGATCGACCACCAGTCGATCCCGCTGCCGTCCTTGGCTTGAATGTCGGTTATCGGCTCGGTCCCCTCGGTTGGGCAATCTTCCGCCATTCCGAAAGAAAACAGGAATGGGTCGGGGTGAACGCTTCGCAGTAATCCGTTGGAGTGTTTTCCATGTGAGGCCCAGCGTCAAGGAACGAGGGACCATCCCCACCGTTTTGCCGGAAAAGAGCAGGTCTGTCCCCTTGCAGCATCTTGCGATTGCGGTGTCATTTCGTGCTAGTTAGCGGCCTTGCCCCAAGGGATCATTTTCGCAGATGATGAAGATCAGAGCCATCAGCGACCTCCATCTGGCCAGTTCTGCCAATCGCGAGGCGCTCGTCGAATTGCCCGCATTCAACTCCGACTGGCTGATCGTCGCCGGCGATATCGGGGAGAAATTCGAGCACGTGCGGCTCGCTTTCGAAATCCTGACGCAGCGATTCGCAAAGGTCTTCTGGGTGCCGGGCAATCACGACCTGTGGGCCATCCCGGAAGAACGAGGAGCAACGCCGCTCAGGGGCGAGAAGCGCTATCGCGCGCTGGTGGAAACCGCACAGGGCTTCGGGGTGCTGACGCCCGAAGATCCATACGAGATCTGGACGGGACCCGGCGGGCCGCACGCCGTGGTGCCGATGTTTCTGCTCTACGATTACAGCTTCCGCCCCGACCACATCGACCGCAAAACGGTGGTCGCCTGGGCGAAGGAAGAAGGTGCGGTCTGCGCCGATGAGATGTTTCTCAATCCGACGCCGTGGGAAAGCCGGGATGTGTGGTGCGCGCGGCGTCTGGAGGAGACGGAACGACGGCTTGCCGAGATCCCGGACGGAACGCCGACCATCCTGATCAATCACTTCCCCATGCGCAGCGACCTGATCCGCATCCCGCGCGCCCCGCGATTTACCCCTTGGTGCGGCACGCGCAGGACGGAGGACTGGCACACGCGGTTCAACGCAAGCGTGGTGATTTCCGGCCACCTGCACACGCGCCGTACCGACTGGCGCGACGGGACGCGCTTCGAGGAAGTGTCGCTCGGCTATCCCCAGCAATGGGACCAGAACCTCGGGATCGAGCCTTACTTGCGGGATATTCTGGGATAGTAGGCGGGGGTTGAAGAGGGCGGCTGCGGTTCTTCACGTGGCCCATCCTTCGAGACGGGCCTTCGGCCCTCCTCAGGATGACGTTGTGGGTGTTGTACGTTTCTTCAGTGCTAACAACACGATAACGTCATCCTGAGGAGATCGCGAAGCGGCCATCTCGAAGGATGGGCCACGTAATCGAAACAGGCGGACGTCTCACCCATCCGCCAACCCCAGCAGATAGGACAGCGGCGCGGGCCGGGTGTCGACGGCGAGGCGCTGTTTGTCGGGATGGCGCACGGCGAGAGCCATCAGATAGTCCGGCCCCGGGCGATATCGCTCGAAATGCCAGTTGGCCGGGTCATCCGCATGGGCGTCGCGAAACGCGATTTCCAGCGCTTCCGGATCGAAGGCGAAGGCGTCGAGCGGTTGGGAGAGCCCCTTGCCGATGGCCTTCACATAAGCCTCCTTGAGGGTCCAGAATTTCAGGAAGATATCGAGCTTTTCGCTCCCGTTGGCAGCGGCCACGCGCTGGCGCTCGGTTTCCGCGAACATGCGTGCGGCAAGCCCGTCCGTATCCGCATCGCGTTGCAGCCATTCCACATCGACGCCGATATCGTGCTCTACGGTCAGCGCCACCGCGGCAAGCCCGCGCGTGTGGGAAATGTTCACCCGCAGCCGAGGCATGTTCGGCGGTGAGACCAGTTCCGGCTTGCCGTGATACTCCACCGTGAACCGCCAGCTTTGCACCGCGGCTCCGAGGCAATAGCTCAGCAATCCCCGACACATGGCATGGGCCGCGATATAGACGAGACGGTCGCGATCGAAATGAAAACGCTCGGAGCGCGCGCGTTCCTCCTCGATCAGCAGAGATGCCAGTTTCAACCAGTCGGCATCGCGGATCTCGTCCAGCGTCAGCCACCAGACCGCGGCGTGGTCGCGGTCGATGATCGCCTTGCCGGGGGCGGCGGGTCCGTGCGACAAGAACCCTTCACTGATCGGATTGCCCTCCAAGGTCTTCTGCATGCATTCCCATTCCCAGTCCCTGCCGACGGCCTTCTGTTTCGCCGGGCAGGGATCACAGTATTACCACATGGCGGCGGATCTGATGAACGCCGACGCCGTCTTCCGCCAGTGGATGGAGATCGGTGACCGGATCGTGTGCAATGCGCAAGGCTTTTCTCCGCTGGAGGCCATTTATGCGCCCGAGCGGCGGCGCAGCGATCCCTTCAACCATCTGGAGCAGTCCCACCCAGCGCTGTTCATGACGCAGTTTGCAGCGGCCAAGATGTTGCAGGCGCGCGGGCTCAAGCCGGATCTGCTGGTCGGTGTCAGCCTCGGCGAATTCGTCGCCATGAGCATTGCGGGCATGATCCCGTTCGAAACCGCGCTGAAAGAGATCGCGCGCCAACCCGAAATCTTCCGCAGGACCTCGCCGGAAGGCGCTCTGATCGCGGCTCTCGCCCCGGCGGATATTCGCGAGAACTCGCCGCTTATGAGCGAGGCGACCATCGTTGCGGGGGAGAACGCCGAGAACCATTGCGTGCTGGCCTGTCAGGCGGGCGACACCGAGCGGGTGAGCGCCGAACTCCGCCGTCTCGATATCCCGTTCCAGCGCATGCCGGTGCCCTTCGCCTTTCATTCGCACTGGATCGAGCCTGCGCGGGAAAGCTATCTCGAGGCAGTCGAGCCGCTCAGCTTCGAGACACCGTTCTGGCCGGTCTGGTCGTGCTGCCTGGGGAGCCCGCTCAAAGGGGCGGACGGAGACCTTCTGTGGCGGATCGTGCGCGACCGGATGCAGTTGCGCGCCACCTTCGCCGAGATAGAGAAGGACGGCGGGGCGAATTATATCGACCTCAGTCCGACGGGGACCTTCGTCTCCGTCCTGCGGCAGACCTTGAGGGGCACGTCGTCCTCGACAGTGCGCGCGGTGATGTCGCCCTCCGGCGGAGATCTGAAGCGGCTCGATGCGGTTTTGCAGCTGGTGGGATGAGAATACACGGGAGTTCAATCGGGACATTCAGTGGCAAAACAGCGTCCATCGGCGACGGGAATTGCGTCTGCCCCTTCGAGCAAGCCCCCGGCACATCTGTCACCCCCGCGAAGGTGGGGAACCAGTAACCACACGATTTCGCTTACAGAGGAGAGCTTCCAGCCTCACGGGGTGCTGGATCCCCTCTTTCGCGGGGATGACAATCCGGGGCAAAACGCGCCTGAAACAAGCCGGACGTACGGAGGTCGGCGAGAACCGAGCCCTCCCCCTCACCGCCCGAACATGACCGGTAGGCTCTCCAGACCACGCTGATTGGTGCGGTCCGTCCACCAGACCGGATCGCCCGCAAGCTCGATGCGTGAGAACCGCTCCAGCAACACTGACAGCGCCACCTCCACCTCCAGCCGGGCGAGCGACGCGCCGATGCAGACATGGGGGCCGCCACCGAAGATGATCTGGGCGTTCGGGCGGCGAGCAATATCGAAGCTTTCCGCGTTCTCGAACCGCGCCGGATCACGGTTGATCGCGCAGATCAGCGCCAGCACCAGAGAGCCCGCCGGAATGATCATGCCGCCATATTCGAAATCCTCGATCGCCACGCGCAGGATGAAGTTGATGGCGGGCTCATGGCGCATGATCTCCTCGATCGCGGTGCGCATGAGATCCGGGTTGTCGCGCAAGCACTGCAACTGGCCGGGATTGCGGATCAACGTCAGCAGGCCGTTGCCGAGCACGTTGACCGTGGTCTCGTTGCCGGAGATCAGCCCCTTCAGGTTATTGAGGGTCTCGTCCTCGTCCATCGTGCCATAATCGAGCGCCTCGAGCGCCAGCATCATCAGCTTATTGTCGGCGTTGCCGCGTTGCGTCTCCAGATGACCGCGCAGGAAGGATTTATAAGCGCGCAACGCCTCCAGCGCCTCCAGCTTCTGCTCGCGCGACATCATGATATCGCCGATCTTGACCAGCGCGGCGTTCCAGCGGGCAAGTTCAGGATCCATGTCGGGCGAGATCTGGAAGAGATTGCGCACGACGCGAAGAGGCAGATGATTGGCGAAGGCGGTCATGAAATCGAACGGCTCGCCTTCGGGAAGGCTATCGGCAAGCCTTCGGGCTTCGGCCTCGATCATCGGGCGCAGCGGCGGGATTTCGGCGGGGCGGAACGCCTTTTCGTAGACATCGCGCATGCGACGGTGATCGGGCGGATCGGAATTCACCATCTGACGCTGGAATTCGCTGAAAAGCTCGAAACTCAGGGGATCGCGCGCCTTGCTTTCCGGGCGGCTCCAGCCATTCGTCCAGAGCCGCGTGTCCCGGCCCATCTGCGGGGCTCGGACCATTGCGCTGAATGCCTCGTGGCCGAGCACGAAATAGATGCCCGAGGGCTCGTCTAGGTGGACCGGCCCCATCTCGCGGATGCGCTTCAGGTCGGGATGCGGGTTCGCCAGATAGTCGGGATCGGTGAGCATCGTCCACCAGTCGATCGCCGGGGCTGCAAGCTCGCTCATCACGCGGTCCCAACTTTGATCGGAAGAGTGTGGAGCCCGTGCTGGTCGGAGCGATGCGCCCACCAGACAGGATCTCCGGCCAGTTCGATCCGCTTGAACCGGTCCATCAACTCGGTGAAAAGTGCCTCCGCCGTCATGCGCACCAGCGTCTTGCCGAGGCAGACATGAGCGCCGGTGTCGAAAACGTGGTGCGCGTTGGGACGGCGCACGATGTCGAAGACATCCGGGTCCCGGTTGGTCGCCCCCATCAGGTCGATGGCGAGCGCACCCTTCGGAATGCGGGTATCGCCGCACTGGAAGTCGTTGATCGCAACGCGGATGATGCTGCTGCACCCGGGCTCAAACCGCAGCATTTCCTCGATCGCGGAGGGCAGAAGCGCGCGATCGGCGCGCAGCTCCTCGAACTGATCGGGATGGCGCAGCAACGCCAGCAAGCCGTTGCCGAGGAATGTGGCTGTCGCCGTGCCGCCCGCAATGAGCGTCACCAGATTGCTGAGGTTCTCCTCCTCGTCCATCGTGCCGTCGGCAAGCGCCTGAAGCGTCATGCCGACAAAGCCCCCGCCGGAGACGTCGATGCCGAAGGCAAACCGCTCGCGCAGGTAATCCTTGAATTCGCGCAGCGCCGTCTGGGCATTCTGCTTCTGCTCCGGCGACATCATGATGTTGCCGATGAAGCCCAGATCGACGATCCAGCGGGCGACCTGATCCTCCATTTCCGGCGGAATGGCGACCGTCTCCATGAAATCGAATGTGGAGCCTACAGGCACGCCATCCAGCAGGCGACGGCATTCGGCCACGATCATCGGCAGATGCGGCGTGAGATCAGCGGCGCGACAGGCCTTTTCACAGACCCCGCGCATGCGCCGGTGATCGGGCGAATTCGCATTGGTCACCTGCGGCTGGAATTCGCGGAAAAGCTCGTAGGTCAGCGGATCGTTCTGCCGGACCTCGTCGCGATTCCAGCCGTTCGACCACAAGCGCGTGTCGCGGCCCATGTCGCGCAAGGTCGCCATGGAACGGAAGGCCTCGTAACCGAGAACGAAGAAGCCGCCGGTGGCGGAATCGCAATGAACCGGGCCCAGTTCCCGAAGCCTCTTCAGGTCTGCATAGGGACTTTCGAGATAGTCGGGATCGGTGAGCACCGTCCACCAATCGACTTCCGTCTCCACAAGCCCCGCCCGTGCCAGGCTATCGTCAGACATGGCGAAAATCTCCTCACATCAGGGACGGGTTTCTCGCTGAGAAAATCGCTGAAAGATCAACGTGCCTTTGCCGAGGACGGTGTCGCCCTCTCAAGCCTCCGTCAGCTTCAACGGCAACGACCACAGGCCGCGCTGATCGGAGCGATCCGTCCACCATTCGGCCTCACCCGCCAGTTCGATCTTGCCGAACCGGTCCATGAGCGCGTTGAAGGCCACTTCCGTGGTCATGCGGGCCAGCGCCTTGCCGATGCAGATATGAACCCCGCCGCCGAATGCCGAATGATGGTTCGGCTTGCGGGTAATGTCGAAAGTGTCGGGATCATCGAAGCGGGCCGGATCGCGGTTGATCGAGCCGACGAGACCAATGGCAAGGGCGCCGGCCGGGATCAGAACGTCGCCGCACTGATAGTCCTCGACGCCCGCGCGCGGGATGATGGAGCTGCCGGGCTCGAAGCGCAGCATCTCCTCGATCGCCCGTGGCATCAGGCTACGATCGGCGCGCAGACGCTCGAACTGGTCGGGATGCTTCAGCAGGCTCAACAGGCCATTGCCGAGAAGCGTGAGCGAGGTCTTGCTGCCCGCGATGAGCATCACGACGTTGTTGAGGGTCTCTTCCTCATCCATCGTGCCGTCTTCTTCCGCCGCCAGCGCCAGACTGATCATGCCGTCGCCGGGATTGGCACGCAGATTGCCGAGATGCTCGCGGACGAACTGCTTGAATTCCTGGTTCGACTGCTTGGCGTTGCGCTTCTGCTCGGGCGTCATGACAATGTTGCCAAGCCAGCTCAGGTCGGCGATCCATTTGCCGATCTTCGCTCTCATCTCCTCCGGGATCTCGAAGAGTTTCAGCGAAATCCGGTTCGGCAGCGGATTGCCGAAGGCAGCCATGTATTCGAACGGAGTTCCGACCGGCAGGGTATCGAGCAGCTTGCGGCACTCGTCCTCGATCATCGGCAGATAGCGCATCATGTCGCGCGGACGGAAGGCGCGGTCGAAGACCCCGCGCATGCGGCGATGATCCGGCAGATTGGCGTTGATCATCTGCGGCTGGAAATCGATGAAAAGCTCGTAGGTTTCCGGGTCGTTCGCCTGGTTTTCCGCGCTGCTCCAGCCGCTCGCCCAATAGGTTGTATCGCGGCCCATGGCGTGCGTCTTGGCCATCTGACCGAATTCCTTGTGCCCCAGGACGAAATAGACCCCGGAGACGGGATCTAAGTGCACGGGCGCAAGCTCGCGGATCCGTTTCAACTCCGGGTAGGGGTTCTTCAGGAACTCGGGATCGGACAGCGTCGTCCACCAGTCGATATCGAAAGACGGTGGAACGGAGGCCGGCGCTCCCGCCGGTGCTGCAAACTCACGGGTATCGGCATTTCCCATCTGGGCGTCAGACATACATTGGCTCCGGGCCAGAATGAATTAAACAACACAAGCCGCAACAAACGTTGCAGGGGGGGGGTGCACTAAGCAATACCAACACGTGCAGAGCCCAATAGTGCCCATACGTTACGAGATGTGCAATATCGGCATATATCCGCCGTAACGTGATCCACGGGTTTTCGCGCGTCAGCTCACGCGGCGATGCGCGTAGATGTGGAAGACCAGCGCCCCGCCTTGCGCCATCGGATGATCTCCGATCACGGTCTCGTAGCCGCGTGCCTCAAGCTCAGCGCGGATGGTCCTCAGTTCCTCTTCGCCGCGGTGAACCTCGACCAGAAGCTGTCGGATCTTCGGCCAGAGATCTTCGCCGATGCCGTCCAGCACCGGGCGCTCCTGACCCTCGGTATCGATTTTCAGGAGATCGATCGCCTCGATACCGAAGCGGGCAGCTACATTGTCGAGCGTATCGACATCGACGGTCACGGTTTCGCTCTGAAACAGCTGATCGATGAAGGCCTCGTCGTCGAGCCGGTCATGGGCGCCGGTGCTATCGATGATCGCACGGATATCCTCGCTGGCGCCTTGGCCGGAGAGAAGACTGCGCAGGCCATCGGCGAGGCTCTTGCCGACCGCCGTATCGCCGGTCGAAAGCGCGGACAAGGCCGGGTAATGGTCGAACTCCGCCTGTCCGGGGGCGGAGCCCATGGCCAAACGGCAGGCTTCCACCGTGCCGCCCATGTCCTGGGTGTTGTTGCTCAACGCCTCGAAGGCGGCGGGCATCGGCTCGAAGGCATAGATCCGCGCATCCGGGCAGAGATCGCGCAACCTCAGGCAAAACAGGCCGATATTGGCGCCGACATCGAAATAGACTCCGTCCTCGGGCAGATCGAGCCCGTGCTGGGTGAGATCGTCGGACACGATCTCGTGCCAGCCGAAACCGACCTCGTAGGCGTTTACGCAATGGATCTGCCGCCCGTCGGGAAGCATTGTCGTCGCACCACTCATGGCCGTATGTCCCTCTCCCTGAAACCGATCCGGCGTTCCCTTTCCCTCCACCGGCAATTCGGTGGCACAGACGTCCGGCGGCAAAGCTAAAGCGCTATCTGAACGGGTCTCCAATTCCAGACTATTATTCCCAGAAAACGCCTCTCTCTGCCATCCCCCTTCGGCAGATAGCGGTGGACGTCGGACTTGTCCCCGCCATTCCGGCCTGTTCTTTCAAGGACTTGGACATTGGAACTGAAAGCGCATCGGATACGACCGGGCGCAGTGGCAACGGATGCATGAGCAGATCGGGAAATAGCCGTGCAATTAGATCATTTCTGGCTTCAAATACCTAAAAGCGGATCATATGATCGGAACATGGTTTACAAGATCGACCAAATAGACCGCCGGATCCTTGCAGAACTGCAAAAGGATTCCGCGCGCTCCCAACGCGAACTGGCGGATGCGGTCGGCCTGTCGCAAAACGCGCTCTGGCGGCGGCTGAAGGCGCTGGAAGCGGAGAAGATCATCGAGGGCTACGGCGCGCGCGTCCGGCCAGACGCCATCGGCCGGGAACTTCTGGTCTTCGTCATGGTGCGCACCCGCAGCCATTCCTCGGAATGGCTGAAGTCCTTCCGCACCCATATCGAGGCGATCCCGGAAATCGTCGGCTTCTACCGCATCAACGGCGATTACGACTATCTCCTGAAGACCGCGACCTGCGACATGCGCAGTTACGATCGGGTCTACCAGCAGATCATCGAGAAGATGGAGCTGGAGGCCGTGACCTCCTACTTCACGATGGAGGCGATCTTCGACGACCGCCCCCCTCATGTTTGAACCTCGAGATCAGGACCGGAAGCCCGGCCCGCCGAGCGGGGCGGCGAACTTGCCGGTATCGAGGAAGGTTTCCAGCGCATCGACATAAGGGGCGATCTCGAAGCCATTCACCTTCAGCCAGGCCGCGTCGTGATAGGTATCAACGTAGCGTGCGCCGCTGTCGCAGATCAGCGTGACGAGCGGCCCTTCCCGGCCTGCCTCCTTCATCTGCGCCGCGATCCAACACAGCGCCATGAAGTTCGTGCCCGTCGACCCGCCGACCAGGAACAGTCGCTTCGAGAGCACGGTCATGGCCGCGATGGAGGCGACATCGGGCAGGCTCACCATGTGATCGATGACCTCCGACACAAAGGACGGCTCGACGCGCGGACGGCCGATCCCCTCGATGCGCGAGTTGCCGGTGCCCACGATGGTGCGGTCGCCGAACTTGTAGGCATCGAAGAAGACGGAATTCTCCACGTCCGCCACGCAGAGGCGGGTCGTGTAATTGCAGTAGCGGATGTGACGGCCGATCGTGGCCGAGGTGCCGCCCGTGCCCACACTCATGACCACCCATTCCGGCACAGGCTCCGGCTCGCACTGCATCTGGGCAAAGATGCTTTCGGCGGCGTTGCCGTGGCGCCAGTCCGTTGTGCGCTCGGCGAAGGTGAACTGGTCGAGATAGTGACCGTTGGTCTCTGCCGCGATCCGCCGGGCCGCACCATAGACCTCGCAGGCGCCTTCGACGAAATGACACTTGCCGCCAAAGCCTTCGATCGCCTCGACCTTCTGGCGCGAGGTGGACGACGTCATCACCGCGATGAAGGGCAGGTTCAGGAGCCGGGCGAAATAGGCCTCGGAAACGACGGTGGAGCCGGAAGAGGCCTCGACCAGCGTCGTGTTCTCGCGGATCAGCCCGTTGTACAGGCCGTAGAGGACCAGCGAACGCGCAAGGCGATGCTTCAGGCTGCCGGTTGGGTGAGTGCTTTCGTTCTTGAAGTAGACCGAAATGCCCGCCAGACCCGGAAAGATCATCTTGATCAGGTGGGTGTCGGCGGTGCGTTGCGTCTCGCCTTCCACGAGCGCGATCGCATGGCGCACCCAGTCGCAACCGCCAAGGTCGGGAAGCGGCGGCAGAATATCGGGGGATGCGAGCGGGCGGAACATGGCGCTGGCCGCCTCGCCTTCTGCCAGAGGAGCAAGACCGTGTGCCATGATTCAGACCTCGAACACCGCTTCGATCTCCACCAGCGCGCCCTTGGGCAGCGCGGAGACCTCGTAGCAGGCGCGCGCGGGGAACGGCGCGGTGAAGAACTTCGCGTATTCCTCGTTGATAGCGCCGAAGCTGCCGAGATCGGTCAGCAGCACCGTCGTCTTGACGCATTTGGAAAGATCGGAGCCCGCGGCCTCCGCGATGGCTGCGAGGTTCTTCAGGCTCTGTCGGGCCTGCTCCACGGCGCCGCCGGGAGCAAATTCCCCGGTCGCCGGATCGATCGGCAGCTGCCCGGAGACGAACAACAGGTCGCCAGTACGGATCGCCTGGGCATAAGGCCCGACGGCGGCGGGGGCGTCGGAGGTTTCAACTGGAAGCATGGATGGGATTTTCCGTTTTACGGCAATTGTTGTCGGCTCCGGAACGGGTCCGGCTGACGACAATATATCCCCACCGCTTCGCAAAAATTTCTTCAATTGACCCGATCAAATGCTTCAGTTTGGTTCATATGAACGTCTTACGGCACAATTCGAATTATTTTACACACGTCCGAGCCCCATGGCGCGACAAATGAGCGACGCGGACAGGGCGCAGCGTTCAGACGAACCGGCAATCGACGCGGCCGAAAGGACCGTAATCGGCTTCGATCTCGGTTCCCGACGGGTATTCCAGCGGCCGAATGAAGGAGCCGGACAGGATCACCTGACCCGCCTCGATACGCGGGCCGTAGGTCGCCATGCGTCGGGCGAGCCAGACGATACCGGTCACAGGATCGTTGAGCACGCTCGCGCCGAGACCCGTTTCCTCCACCACGCCGTCGCGCGCGACAATGGCGCCGACCCAGCGCAGATCGAAGGCATCGGGGGCATGGCGTGCCGTCCCCAGCACGATCCCCGCATTGGCGGCGTTATCGGCGACCGTATCGAGAATGGTGTGGGTCCGGCCGCTCGCCGCATCCTGCCGCTCGACACGCGTGTCGAGGATTTCAAGCGCGGGCAGAACGTAGTCGGTCGCCGCCAGCACCGTTTCGCGCGTCACCTCCCCGTCGAGCGGCACCTTCATAACGAAGGCAATTTCCGCCTCGATGCGCGGGGCGATGAACCGGCCCGCAGGAACGATTGTGCCGGTCGCGAATTCCATGTCGTCGTAGAGGATGCCGGAATCCGGCGTCTCGATGCCGAGTGCAGTCTGCATGGCGCGCGAGGTGAGCCCGATCTTCCAGCCGAGAATCCGGCGGCCTTGCGCAAGCTTGCGCTCAATCTGCGCGGCCTGGATGGCATAGGCGTCATCCAGCGTCATGTCGGGATAAGCGGCGGACAGAAGTGGGATCTGGCGACGCTCGGCCTCCGCACTCAGCAGCGCTTCGGCGATGTCCGAAATCTGCGCCTCGCTCAGCATTGTTCGTCCTCCACGCCGTTTTGCAGGATGCCGAGGCCCGTCGCCTCCACCTCGATCACGTCGCCCGGCTTCAGCCAGACGGGCGAGTCGAAGCAGGCTCCTGCCCCCGTCGGGGTGCCGCAGACGATGATGTCGCCGGGCAGAAGCGGCGTGAAGATTGAGACATAGGCAAGGATCTCGCGGAAGCCGTGGATCATGCGCGAGGTCCGATCCTGCTGTGGAACCTCGCCGTTGACGCGGGTGATCAGCTCCACATCGTCGAACTGGGATGCGTCGCGAAACGGCACCAGCCATGGCCCCATCGCGCCGGACCGCTCCCAGTTCTTGCCCTGCGTGACGTTGAATTTCGCATGCCGCACCCAGTCGCGGATGGTACCCCCATTGCAAAGGGTCAGCGCCGCGATGTGCTCGTAGGCGGCTTCGCGCGCAATCCGCCGCCCGGCCTTGCCGATGACGACCGCGATCTCTCCCTCGTAATCGAGCTGTTCGGATTCCGGCGGGCGGACGAGGTTCTGCCCGTGCCCGACGAACGAACCCGGAAACCGGACGAAAAGCGAGGGATTGGCGGGGGCCGCCTGCCCGTCCCTGTACTCGGCGTTACGGTCGGGATAGTTGACGCCGACACAGATGATCTTTTGCGGATCGGCGAGCGGAATAAGGAACTCGACCTCCTCCAGAGGCCATGTCGGTGCCCGTCCCTTTGCGGCGGCGATCACCTCTTCCAGTGCGCCTGCCTCGATCACCTGTTTCAGGCCGAGGAAGCGAGAGCCGAATTCGGGCATCAGATCGACAAGGCCCTCGTCGGTGACGAGGCCATAGCGACCCTCACCGGCGGCACGGAAGGCCGTGATGCGGGGAATGTCGTCGGTCATCAGGCGTTCCTCCCTCGGTCCGGACTTGGCCAGTGATGTTTTTCACTACCTCATTCCGAACCGAGCACGCGCCGCGGCGCGTATCGATAGGTTCGGAGCATTCGCGTCATATTCGATGTCATTCCCGCGAAGGCGGGAATCCAGCATTCCAGAGGCGGCGCGGTCTGGCCTGACAACCCGATCCGGTGGTTACTGGATCCCCACCTTCGCGGGGATGACAATTCAAGCAACCGCAGAGAGATCGCACGCCTCCCTCTCACGCCCCCAGCTTCGTGATCTTGTGCTGTCTGGTGGCGAAGGCGACGTTCTTCTGTTCCATGTAGAAATCGAACGACCATTGCCCGCCGTCGCGGCCGATGCCGCTGGCCTTCATGCCGCCAAAAGGGGTCGGCAGATGGCGGACGTTTTCCGAATTCACCCAGATCATGCCCACCTGCAATTGGTCGGAAAACCGCAGCGCCCGCGTCACGTCGTTGTCAATCGACAACGCCTCTTCCTCGGTTGAAAAGCGGATCGCGGTCAGGACGGGGCCGAAAATCTCCTCGCGCGCGGTGCGCATGGAGGGATCCGCCCCGGTGAACAGCGTCGGGCGCACGTACCAGCCCTCACCCGACACAGCCTCGCCGCCTGCCGCGATCCGCGCTCCGTCCTTGCGTGCGATATCGAAATAGGAGGTCACCTTGTCGAAGTGGCTGCGATGAATGAGCGGCCCCAATTCCGTTTCCGGATCGAGTGGATTGCCGATGCGGATGCGGTTGACGCGCTCGATCAGCCGGGCCTCGAAGTCATCGGCAATGGTGTCCTGCACCAGAAGGCGGGAGGACAACGTGCAGCGCTCGCCGTTCAGCGAGTAGATCATGAAGATCGCCGCATCGAGCGCGCGGTCGATGTCCGCATCCTCAAAAACCACGACCGGGTTCTTGCCGCCGAGCTCGAAATGGCAGCGCTTCAGCGTGTCGGCCCCCTGCCGCATGATGGCGGAGCCGGTGCGGCTTTCGCCCACAAAGGCGATCGCCTTGATATCGGCGTGTTCGGTGAGCGCACGGCCCGCCGTCTCGCCGAAGCCGTTGACGAGGTTCCAGACCCCGTCGGGCAGGCCCGCCTCGTGGGCGATCTCGGCCAGAATGCGGGCGATGACTGGGCTGAATTCGGCGGGCTTGTGAACCACGGTGCAGCCGGCGGCGAGTGCGGGCGCGATATTCCAGGTGGACAGCATGAAGGGCGTGTTCCACGGCGTGATCACGCCGACAGGCCCGATGGGCACGCGGCCGGTGACATTGAGATGGTTCAGGCTCGGCAGGGACTAGCCGTCGCGCGCACCGGGGGCGAGATCGGCGTAATAACGGAAATTCTCCGCGCCCCGGAGTGCGGCCTTCGACATGAAGCGATATGCCTGGCCCGTGTCCCAGCATTCGCACAGCGCGATCTCCTCGGCACGGGCCACGATCAGGTCGGCGATGCGGTGGAGGATCTTCTTGCGTTCCGCCCCACTCACACGCGACCAGTCGGCAAAGGCCGCGGTTGCAGCACGGGCGACCGCGTCGATCTCCTCAAGCCCGCCTTCCGCCACCGTACAAATCAAACTGTCATCGACGGGGGGATCGGGTCTCGAAACTCGCCTCCCCCGCCACGTCCTCGCCCGCGATCAGGTTCGCAATGCCGTTTTGACGGAACCGGGCGAGGTAATCCTGCAGTCGGGCCGGATGGTCTGCCAGATCGCTCATCGCCTCTCCTCCCTAAAGATGCAATGGTGCCGCTAAGAGCTATGATAACGTTAGGTGAGGGACCTAGCCCGAGATCCCGATGTTCCACCAATCGCAATCTGGTGGCATCGGGAGGCCCGGCTCCCCGCTGCTATTATTTTCTTTGTTAATAACTTGGGCAGATAAGTTAATCGATTTGATATCGCCTCTTGAGGATTTTTCCATTTCGAGGGATTGCTTTGCAATGTCGCAGACACCGCCTCTTCGCAAGACCGCCCGTTCTCTCCCCATTGCGCTGCTGCACGCCCGCGAGACCGTGATGGGGCCGATCCGCGAAATGCTGGCCAAAAGCGGAATCAGCGAGCAGAAGTGGCGGGTGTTGCGAGTTCTCGACGAGATGGGCCCGGTGGAGCAGACCGCGATTGCTGAGGCCGCCTGCCTGCTTTTGCCGAGCCTGACGCGCATTCTGTCATCGATGGAGGGCGACGGCTATCTGTTGCGCCGCCCGGATGCCCATGACCGCCGCAAGTCCATCGTCGAGCTGACCGACGGTGGACGCGAGCTGATCGCCCGCCATGCGGAGGAAAGCCACGAGATCATGTCACGGCTGGAACGCCGCTTCGGACAGGAAAACGTGGCGCAGCTTCTCGATCTACTGGACGATCTGCGGGCCGTGGAAGGCGAGCGGTAGCGGGGCGGACTTTTCCCCCTCTCTCCGTCATCATCCCCGGCAAAGTCCGGGGGATCCAGCACTCTCCGTATACGCCGCCACCTGCTGGATTGTCCGGACTGCGCCGGACAATGACGGTGGAAAAAACTGAGCAGCGCGCAAAATGCACTCCCCCTTCCCCATCCCCTCAAAACCGGAAGGACGGGTCCTTCAGGAACGAGCGCATGAGATCGGCGACATAGGGGCGATCGAGCAGCGTTTCGCGGATGCGGTCGCGGGTATCGTGTTCAGCATTTCCTCCGGCAGGAGATTGCTGCGTACCTTGAACAGGCGCTCCATGAAATCGGAATCGAATTCCGGGTGCGGCTGGAAGATCAGCACCTTGCCCGGTTCGTAGAGCCCCGCAACGGCGCAGTTTTCGCTGGTGACGATCACCTCCACACCCTCCGGCGGGCGGGTGACCTGGTCGTGGTGCAGGGCATTGACCGTGAAAATGTGCTCGTACGGACCGCGATAGGTCTGCGGCCCGGCGATCCAGCCGATATCGGCGGGCTTCACCTCGCCGCCCAGCGCGCGGGCAACGATCTGGTGGCCGAAGCAGATGCCGACGACGGGGCGCGCCGCAGCACGGGCAGCACGGATAAAATCCTCCAGCGGATCGCGCCAGGGATGATCCTCGTAGGCGCCGTGGCGCGAACCGGTGATCAACCAGCCATCATCGGCCGCCTCCACGCTGTCCGGCAGTTCGCCCGCCTCCACGTCGAAGCTCAGATAGGAAAATTCGTTCTCACCCAGAAGCGCGCGGAAACACCGGTCGAAATCCCCCTTGTCACGCGCCATCTCTTCCGGCGCATGGTCGGGCAGAAGGATGCCAATAGTCCTTTTTCGTCACTTTATTCAAGCCCCGCTCAGGAAGACGTCCGACGCTTGCGCGGTCAGGGCATGTGTTGGAATCGGGGCGCTCTGCGGGCCCGCATTCAGGCAAATAGCACGATCGCCGGGGCGCCACCACACGCGCCGCGCAAGACGATTACTGGTCTCGAATTGTAATTAATGTCTATCCGAACGTTTTCCAATACGTATATTCTACAATTTTAAATAATATTAATGGAAAAATTTTGAATAACAAATATTATTACAGTATTCATCGCGTAATTATTTTTTTATATACAACATTTATTCCAATTATAAACGTCAGATTAACTTTATACTTTTATGCATGTCCGTATCAATTTGTCAATTACGTGTATACGTCGAGGCTCCTGGGGGAGCCAATATCAATCAGTTCACATAGTTCCTCTTCGTCAGATCGAGTTCATTCCGCCGCTACAAAACGGATCCTCATCACCGAAGATTCTCCGGTCACTCAAGACATTCTCAAGCTCGTGCTTTCCACCAAGGGGCACGAGGTCCACATCGCCCATGACGGCAAGGCGGCGCTCAAGATGCTGCTGGAGGAGCCGTTCGACCTGGCGCTGATGGATTACCACCTGCCGGGCCTGACCGGCACCGAGGTGGTGGCGCAGTTTCTGGAACAGCACGGGGGCGACGTCCGGCCGGTCTTCGTCGCCATGACCGCCGATCCCGACACGCTCGAAGCAGAAGGCAGGATGCGCGACGTGTTTGCGCGGATCTTCGCCAAGCCGTTCGATTTCGACGAGCTGCTGGATTTTCTGGAAACGCTGAATTCCGAAAAGCACGCCACGCCGCCTTCCCCTCCGCCCCCGCCGTTGAAAGAGGACGCGGAAGAGAGCACGGAGACGGAAGGCTCGACAGTGAACCGCGTGGTTCCCTTGCGCGCCCGCCCTTCCGGCTATACGCAGAACCAGCCACTCTTCTGGCCGCGGGATATCGGCCCGGCCGGATTTTCCGTCGAAGCGCGCAAGCGCATGACGAGCGGCGGCGACTACGACATGGTCGTGCTCACCGAGCCCGCCACCGTCTCGGACCTGCGCCATTTGTGGATGCTGGGCGATCTGCACCTGCTGCTGATCGTCGACGAGACCGAGCACCTGCGCCACAAGGCGGACATCTCGTTGCCGAAGATCCCGCGCGGATCGGCGGAGCGCATCGTCCAGAGCCGGGTGCAGGAATTCGCCGAGGCGCGGGCCTCCGTCCATCTGGAGATCCACCAGTTGCACGAACTTGCCAACAAGGTGCTGGCCGCGCTCTACGTGCGGGCCCGCAAGCTGATGCCGGAGTTCACCGGCTCAAGTCCGCTCGGCTTTTCCTACAATATCGCGCTTGAGCTTGAGGAAGCCGAGGTGGCGGAGTTGTCAGGACGACTTGTCACCGACGGGTTGCTGGAGCGCTCCTTCGCCGATCGGTTGCACAGTTGCCCGGTCTGCGAGTCCATGCGCCTCAACGTGCGCGAGGAATGCTTCGAATGCGGCTCTTCCAATCTGGAGGAGACGGCGATCATTCACCACTTCAAGTGCGCCTATCAGGGCCCCATGCCGGACTTCAAGCAGGGTTCGGATCTGGTGTGCCCGAAATGCACACGCGAACTGCGCCATTTCGGAGTGGATTACGACAAGCCGGGCACGGTCGTCACCTGCCGCAATTGTGGGGCTTCATCCTCGGATGCGGCGATCGGCTTCAAGTGTCTGGATTGCGGCACCCATACCAGCGGCGACGCGATCAAGACCCATGACGTCTTCGAATACGCGCTGACGGAGAAGGGACGCGCCTTCGTGGAGGAAGGCTATATCGTCACCGGTGCCGCCCAGAGCCAACTGAAATTCGCCGAACTGCCGCTGGATCTGGTGATCGCGATCAACAAGGCGGCGCACAATTACACCGAGTCCGCGCCCCCCTTCTGTCTGGCGACCGCCGGCTATCCGCAACGCCGCCTCCAGCTTTCCGAGCACGGGCCGCGGCTGGTGGAATTTTCACGCCGCCAACTCATCGAAAATCTGAAGAACTATTTCGGCGAGAGCGCCATCATCCACCAGGGCACGGATTTCGATTACCTGCTGCTCGACCGTCTGGCGGCCGAGAGCTTCAAGGCCAACAGCGAAACCTATAACGAGATCGCCCAATCGAGCCTGAAGATCGATCTGGCCCCGCGCTTTTCCGTCTTCGGGCCGAAGGACCTGTTCGGATGAACGACCTCTCCCAGGCCCTTAGCTACATCACCGGGCAAAGCTTCGACAGCCTCATGGTGCTGACGGCGGTGGTCATCATCTTCGAAGTGCCGCGTTATTTCGGTCTGTTCCTGCCGGCCGTTCTCGTGCCGCGCCCGCCGAAGAGATCGCTAGAAGCCGCGTTCAAGCACAAGGTTTCCGTCATTCTCGCCGGTCACAACGAGCGCGATGCCGTGCGCCGCTGCATCGCCTCGATGCGCGAGCAGTCGCGTCCGCCCGATGAGATCGTCGTCTTCTCCGACGGCTCGACCAACGGCATGGAAGAGGTGCTGCGCGAGCTCCTGAAGAAGGGCGAGATCGACCGGGCCCTGTGGATCGACCTGCGCGGCGGCAAGTCGGCCGGGTTCAACATGTGCCAGCGCATGGCGACCGGCGACATCCTGATCAACATCGATTGCGACTGCTCGCTCGACCGCGATGCCTTCCGCCGGATCGTGGAACCCTTCGAGGATCCGGCGGTGGGCAGCGTGGCCGGCAATATCCAGGTGCGCAACGCGCATTCCGGCCTAATCGCCACCATGCAGGCGATCGAGTACATGCTCACCATCGCACTCGGCAAACAGGGCGCGCTCGCCATCGATCAGGTGATCTACTCGTCGGGCGGCTATTCCGTCTTCCGCCGCACCGCGCTTGAAAGCGTGGGCGGATGCGATGCGGGCGGGGGCGAGGATCTCGACGTGACCATGCGGCTTCGCGCGCGTGGCTAGAAGATCGGCTTCCGCATAGATTCCGTCTGCTACACGAACGTGCCGGAAACACTGGCCGCGCTGACCCGTCAGCGGTTCCGCCGGGAACGCGACGCGGTGCGGCTGCGCTTCCGCAAGCACCGCTTCAACCTCAATCCGTTCCATCCGCGCTTCCGCATCAACGAGGTGCTGCACCACCTGGAATACCTGGTCTTCAACTTCGTCGCGGCCAATATCATGCCGTTCTATCTGGTGTGGCTGTTCGTGACCTACGGCGCCTTCGCGATCATCATCCTGATCGCGCTTCAGGTGATGCTGGTGCTGATCGACTTCCCGGTCTTCCTTCTCGCCGCCTGGCTAACGCCGCATGTGCGTGCCGCACCGCTAATGCCCTACATGTTCGGCTTCAGCGTCTTCAACGGCTTCATCATGCGGTTCATCCGGCTGGCGGCCTACGTGGACGTAGTGGATCTTCCACTCCTCCTATCAGGACAGCTACGTCCCGCAAAAAGTTCATGACATCAGGAGCAACTGACCATGCGCAGGCTTCGCTCGCGTGAGCGCGTCGACACCCATGTCAACAAACGCAGAACCAACAAGCGCTCCCTCGGACGCTGGGTCTATCTGGGTATTCTGGCGGCCATCGGCGTCGGAATTCTCAATTACGTGTGGGGCGACATGGTGCTGCTGCGACCGCCCGGCCTTGTGCTGCAGGAGCGTATCGACGTGGAGGCGGAATATATCGGTCGCCTCGACGAAATGCCGCTCCGGATCGGCCAGAGCGTCCACAGGGGCGAGGTCCTCGGCATCGTCTCGTCGGTGGAGATTTCCGAGCGGCTGGCGGTGTTGTCGCTGCGCATTGCGGAGCTGACGCGCGAGGCGCCCGACAAACAGGAAGAGATGCGCATCGCGCGCGATCTGCTGCCCATCGCCCGAGCCCGGCTCACCGAGGCGAAGGCGGTGAAGCAGAATATCGACCAGCTTTCCAAGAAGGGGCTCGCCCCGGCCGATCGGGTTCCGGAGGCGCTGACGGAAAACAACAGCGCGCACGAGATGATGATCCGGCTGGAAGCCCAGATCGCCGGACATCCGGCCTCCGAAAAGGCGTTGCAACCGGCGCTCGATCAGGTTCGCCGCGCCTATGCCAATCTCGCCCGTCTCTATGACGACGGCGTGCTGCGCGCGCCCGTCAACGGAACCATCGACAGCGAACTGCCCGCCCAGGGCAACCTGTTCCTGACGGGCGAGAAGATCCTCAGCCTCTATACCGGCCCGCATTACGTGCTGGCTTACCTGCCCTCTCACCACCTGTTCCCGGTGAAGGTCGGCGAGGCGGTGGTGCTCGATTCCAGTCAGGAGACGCTGTCGGGACGGGTCGTGGAGGTTCTGCCGGTCACCGACACGCTGCCGGCGGAGTTCCAAAACACGTTCCAATCGGCCGAGCGCAATCAGCTGGCCCGGATCACGATCGAGGACGGGCGCAATTTCCCCCTGCACACGAAGGTGCGCGTGAGCCGTCGGAACAGGACCGCGGCCGGCATCTTCGCCCTGATGAAAGGAACACGGCACTTTGCCGCCAACCTCTTTCACACCCGCGCAGAAGCGGAAGAAAAAACCAGGAAGATAAAATCGGAGGCGTCATGGCGGACCCCAACGCACTCAGCGAGCTGATCGAACGGCACTGCACGACAATCCAGAAGCTCTTTTCCGATTTCCGATTCCACTACATCGCGCACACCATCGGCGAGCCGCCCAGCCAGGATGCGCTGACCGCCCTGCATACGCTGAAGGGCAGTTGCGGCTCGATCGGCTTCACCGACCTTCACCGCAAGGTCGCGTCCCTGCACAACACCTCCAGGACTGGCCGAGGGACGAGGCGGCCGGATGCAGCTACGAACGCACCATGGCCCGCGAAGTCGCGGAAACCGCGTTGCAGGTGGAACAGGTGCGCACCAAGAACTCCACGTCACACCTGCCGGGTATTCTGAACACCCGGCAGGTGTGACGTGGAGATGGGGGCCTGGCGTCCCGCCCTTTCTCCGCCGTCTCCCCTTTCTCACGCAGCCCCCTCCCCTCTCCGTCGTCATCCCCCGGCGAAGTCCGGGGGAT
>NZ_JASJAV010000031.1 GCF_030066895.1 Breoghania sp.
TTCTGAACTTGCATTCGCTCTAACACTTCGCACATCGCACACGTTTTTTCGATCAACAGAGGACTGACGTTCCCGACCGGCGTTCGGGGAGTTTCCTTCCTGATGAAAGTTTCTGAAGCTCTGTCGTCCGCTTTTCGAAGCTCAGCCCAAAACGAGGCCCGCAGCGGGAGATGGCATGGTCTGACGACTCTTGTAAGATAGCCCGGCGCGCCGCCTGGTTGCGACGCCTTATCGAGCGAACAAAGAGAAGACTATGAACAAGAACAAACTGGTTGTCGTCGACGCCGGACATGTGGGTTCCTACGTCCTGGCGGGCGCCATGAAGATCGGCCTTTTTGCCGAAATCGGGGTCACCGACATCCTGAAGGACGTCGCCTTCGGTGAGGCGCTCGATCAGGCACAGGCAACCGCTTTGACCTACATGAACAATGTCGACGTCACCGACGACGGATACGAACAGTGCGCCGATGCCGACGTGATCATCGTCGCGGCCGGGCCGAGCGTAATCCCCGATCCCACTGACCCGAAAGGCGAGCCGGACCGCACCTTGCTGACGAAGTCATTCGCGAGGTCATGTCGGGGATCACCAAATACACCAAGGATGCGATCGTCATCCTGATCACCAACCCGCTCGACACGATGGTCTATATCGCGGAGAACGAGTTCGGCTATCCCAAGGGCCGCGTCTTCGGCACGGGCACGATGCTCGATTCCGCCCATCTGCGCCGCCTGATCGCCGACACCTACAATGTCGATCCGAAATCCGTTACCGGCTACATGATGGGCGAACACGGCAGCACCGCCTTCCCCGTCCTGAGCCACGTCAACATTGTCGACGTTCCCTTCGACGAACTCGACGATTATTTCGAGGCCTCGCAAGACATCCGCGATCCGGAGACAGTCAAGTCCAAGATCATCAGCGCCGCCTATGAAGTCTTCAACGGCAAGGGCTGGACCAATGCCGGCGTCGCCCAGTCCGCGGTGACGATGGCCAAGACCGTCCTGCTGGACGAGCGCAGCGTCTGTCCCGCCTGCACGACGCTTCGCGGCCAGTACGGGCATGACGGCGACGTTGCCTTCTCCATGCCGTGCGTCATCGGGCGCGAAGGCATCCTGAAGCAGATCCCGGTCAAGTTGAACGAGTGGGAAGCGAAGAAGCTGGAAGCCTCGATCGCCTTCATCAAGGAAGCGATGAAAGACGCAAAGACCGGCCCCGACAAGCGGAGCTGACGGAACCCGATCGTTGCGGGCAGATGAAGACATTTGCCCGTTTCGACGGCGCGGCCCATCCTTCGACGGATCGAACCAAAACCGCCGGGCCCTTGCTGGGCCCGGCGGTTTTGGTTCAGCCGTTGTAGTCTTCGTCGGAAACATGCTCCATCCAGGTAACGGGGCTGCCATTGATGCTTTCCTGAATGGCGATGTGGCTCATCACCGTATCGGGCGAGGCTCCGTGCCAGTGCTTTTCACCGGCCGGGAACCAGACGCAGTCGCCCTGGGAAATCTCTTCCACCGGGCCACCTTCGCGCTGAACGCGGCCGCGACTGAAGGTGACAATCAGCATCTGACCGGTGGGATTGGTGTGCCACGCGGTGCGTGCGCCCGGCTCGAAGGTGACGTGACCGGCGCTGGCACGACCGGGCTCTTCGGCGGCCACAAGCGGATCGATGCGCACCGTGCCGGTGAACCAGTCGCCCGGGCCCTTGGCCGAGGGGGTGGATCCTGAACGAATGATCTTCCTTTCCTTGCGCTTGCCGCACCTTGCCCATCCAGGGCCTTGCACGTCGGGACGCACAATTTCTCAAATCGATAACTCAATGGCGAATCGTCGGGCCGGTCGGCGGACGAATACGCCGACGAGCGTGCCGCGGTTACGCGGAGAGAAACCAGGAGGCTTCGTCCCGGCTCATCGAACTTCGCGATAAGATGATCTGGACGTTGCGGGCGGCAATCTGAATAGCCTTATTGCCCACACTACTCATGACTTCAGCTCATGAACCCCGGATCCGGGTGCAATTGCTCAATAAAACCGACCAAGCCCGGCCGATCATCCGTGCTCGCGCAGAACGTCCAGCACAAGCTGAAATGCGGAAGAAGGCCGTAACCGGCTGGGATAATGCTGGGATAATAGAGATGGAAGCCGGGGAAATAGGAGGAATAGGCTTCCAGGCAGGATTTCAGGCGACCGGCGGCCAGACGCTCGGGCACGAGCGCGAGGCCATAGCCCTCGCGTGCAGCGCGCAGCACCGGATTGACCGTGTTGAAACAGACCTGCCTCTACACCTTGACCCGGATTTCCTGCCCGTTCTCGTCCTCGAATTCCCAGGCATAGAGGACACCGTGGGTCGACAGGCGCAGGTTGATGCAAGTGTGCTCGCTCAAGGACTGCGGTGTCTCAGGGATACCGTGTTGCGCGAAATAGTCCGGCGCGCCGACACAAACCATGCGCTCGTCCGGGCCGATGCGCACGGAGATCATGCCCTCGCTCACCTGATCGGAATAGCGCACGCCCGCATCGCAGCGCGCGGCGGCCAGATAGGTGTATCCGTAGTTCATCACGAACTCGACATTGACCGCCGGATAGTCCCTTCAGGACCGGGGCAAGCTTCGGCCAGAGCAGTGACTCGATCGCATATTCGACCGCACCCAGCGCACCGTGCCGGTGCGCTGGGTGCGGTGATCGTTGAGGGCCTGCAGGCGCGCTTCGATCATCTCGAAACACGGATTGAGCGTCGCCAGCAGATCCTCGCCCTCCTGCGTGGAGGTGACGGATCGGGTGGTGCGGGTCAGAAGCCGCAGGCCGAGCCGTTCCTCCAACCCCTTGATGGTATGGCTCAATGCGGATTGCGACACGTTCAGCCGCGCGGCCGCGCGCGTAAAGCTGCTTTCCTCGGCCAGGGCGATCAGATCGTGGATATTTTCCCTGAGCATATGCGGGGCCTTAATTTGCGCGTCGAAACTCATGAACGGACTCTCGCCACTATATGGACAGTGCCGGAAGCGTCCATTGCGTCTACGCCTCTCCGCACTTCCCCTTAAGGTCGCCGCTGCCGCGCTCCACCGTGCCAAAATCGCGGCAGATCATATCTGGCGACAGGATAGACGGACGCGTGCGCGGGATAATCCGTCGAACGCGGATGCCTCCCATAAGCATGGCTCTGAATGCCGCGCCTCTTGGCGTCGCTTCAGTCCCCGTCGCGGTGGACGTGCGCGTGGGCATGCGTATGGGGGTGGGTATGGATCTTCGCCGGTTCAAGCTGCCCATCCTCCAGGATCAGCGCCCGGCTCGCCAGTTCGGCCACGAAGTCGCTGTCATGGGAAACCAGCACCATCGCTCCGGTGAAACGCGTCAACGCATCGCGCAGGCGTTCGCCGTTGGGCCCGATCGATGCCGTTGGAGGGCTCGTCGAGCAGCAGCACGTCCGGCGACATGGCGAACAGTCCGGCAAGGCACACGAGCCGCTTTTCACCACCCGACAGCTTGTGGCTAATGCGCTGCGCCAGATGCGCGATGCCGAAGCCTTCGAGCGCGGCTTGCGCGATCTCCTCCGCCTCCTTCGGCGTGTGGCCGATATTCAGAGGACCGAAGGAAACATCCTCGATCACCGTCGGACAGAAGATCTGGTCGTCGCTGTCCTGAAACAGTAAGCCGATGCGCGGACGGTGGGTACGGAACTGTTTTCCGATACACAGATCTCGTCGAAGAGCCGGACCTCGCCCGCCTCAGCCGTTTCCAGACCGACGATCGCAAGCCTTTCACCGGCCGACAAGCTCATGGACACGGACTTCAGGACAGCGTTGCCGTCGCGGGTGACCGTAACGGCATCCAATACGATGGGATCGTTCATAAACGATCCCCTAGCAGCGCGGCGACAGCGCATCGCCTCCTCCACCCGGTCGGCGCGTTCCAGCGCACGCACCAGAAGCATGCCGATGAGATAGCCGTAGCTGCGCCAGGTATGGCGGTTGGAGCGGGGATGGAAGGCGCGGGCGCGCATGAATTCGCGCAGGCGGTGCGCCTCCTCGCGGATCAGCGACAGGTAGCGCACCATCATGACCAGCAGGCGCACGATCGTCTCGGGAACGCGCAACGACTGGAGGGCCGCGCCCAGCCGGTTCACCTCCACCGCGCCGAGAAAGAGCATCAGGATCAGGGCGGCCACCGACACCTTGCAGGCAACGAGCGCCGCCCGCGCGATGCCTTCCGCGCTCGCCGCCAACGGCCCGTATGTGAGAACCGGCCTCCCCTCCACCACGAAGGGAAGGGTGATCAGCAGCAGCACGAACCCTTCCACATGCAGCAAACACCGCAGCAGACGCCGTTCGATCCCAGCAGCAAGCGTGACGAGCGCGACAGCGAGAAGCACGAAGACCGCAACGGTGAGGTCATGCAACTGCGACAGCGCGGCCACGACCGCGAAGGCCGTCACAAGGCGCAAGCGCAGGTCCTGAGGGACGATCAGTGCCGCCGCGCGCCCATAGCCCGATCCCGACAAGTCCGATGATGAAAAAGACGCCCGACAGGATGTCCGTGAAGCGCAAGCGCTCATCCATTTGCTCGATCCGCTCCAGAAGCGGTTCGACCTGCCGCTGAACCGCGGCCTCCACCAGAAGGGCGATCTGCTTGTCGGAAAGTCCGGCAGAAGATCCTGCACTTTCCTTCTCGTTGTCGCCGGAAGCGGCCGGGACTTTCGCGGGAGCCGATGCGGGGGCGCTCAGTGTTGCGGTTTCCTCGGAGAGCGCCAGCGCGCCGAAGCGATCCGCCCTGACCGTACCGGAGGCTATGTGGCCCTCGTGCGTATCGACTGTGACCGTGATGTCGGAGGTGACGGACTCGGGTGGCACGAGGCGGAAGCGGCCCTCGCGCCGTCTTGCCTGACGCGATGACCTTGCCGGCGGCATCCTTGGCCACCCACGGCGTGCCCATGGCGCGACCGCCGCCGATGAAGAAGGCATAGCCCGTCATGGCATCGCCCTCGACGGTCGCGAAGACCTTGAGCTTGTGGGCGGCGGCGGGACCGGCAAGTCCGAACGCAAGGGCAAGGGCCATTGCAAGCGAAAGAAGAACGGAGCGGATCATGACAGGGCAGGCTTCAGAGAAGCTGGGGAAACGCGGGCGAGGAAACCAACCACCACGGCGGTGATGAAGGCTTCCGCGATGGCGAGCGGAATGTAGGTCGCAAGCAGCACGCTGGCGACGGGGGTATAAATCGGGTGAAGACAGCGTCAACGCCAGCGCGACGCACCCGTCGGTTCCCAGTACCGCCAGCGCACCGACCAATGCCGAAAGCCCCATGCGCACCTGTTGCGACGTGGTGTTGCGGATGGTCGGGCCGAAGATCATCGCCAGCACGACACCGGGCAAGGCCATATCGACGATGTTGACGTCGAGTGAGGTCAATCCGCCGAAACCGAACAGAAATGCCTGCAACAACAACGCCACAGCGAGGGCCGGAAAGGTGGCGAAACCGAGCAGGATGCCCATCAGCCCTGACAGCAGCAGATGCACGCTGGAGGGGCCGACCGGCACCACGATGAGGGATCCGGCAAAGAACGCGGCGGCGAGAATGCCGGCGCGCGGCAGGGTGCGATCATCGAGCCGACGAAGGCCCAGTCCCACGCCGCCGACTGCGATGACGGCGCCTCCGATGAGAACGGGGGCGGATAGGATACCGTCGGGTATGTGGGCCATGGCCTGTTGCTTTCATCTTGCCGGTTCGCGCCCCCGCGCGACCGGCGTTTGGGCCCCCGGTCCGGCCGGGGCCCGAAATGTCGAGCGGCACCGGATTGTCGCCCGGTGCCGATATTGAGCTTCGCAGAGAAGCCGGAGTTGACGGCCAGTCTTACTTGCCACCCATGTCGGTCGTCTTGACCCAGATCAGGGCGCCCTCTTCCACCGGCACCTTGTTACCTTCCGGCGAGGTCATCGGCTTGTCGCCTTCCAGCAGAGCGGCAAAGCCCCACCACCCGGCGCGCGGCATGGCGTAGGTGAAGCTGCCGTTGGCATCGGCCTTGATGACCTGCGTGATGAAGGCATCGTTCGGCGCCTTGACCGAGCCGTCATTGATGAACTCGACCTCGATCTCGGCAAACGGCGCGGGCTTACCGTCCTTCAGAAGGACGCCGGAAAAGACGTTGCCCGTCCAGATACCTTGTGGGACGTGTGAGCGGCTGGATTTCCACCGGCAGGCCGACCAGTTCATCCCAGCCTTCGCCGAAGGCGTAGTTGTCGACCACAACCTTGGCATAGTGGACGATATACCTGCCTTCCGCAGGTTCCCAATAGGGCTGCGGCTCGACATAGAAGATCGCCGCGTCCGGCTCGGCAAGGTCGTAGGACACGGTCCAGGCCTCTTTACCGTCCACCGGCTTTTCGGCTATGCGCGGCAGGAGGTCGACGTTCTTGCCCTGATCGAGCACGCCGAGACGGACGGGCTTCTTCATCTGCATCACCGGAGCGCCCTCGAAGGGATGGGTGAAGATCAGATTGAGCGAAACGCTGCCGCCGTCCTCAAGAACGTCGGCAGAGGGAATGATTTCCTGAAAATGGGCCGACGCAGGAGTGGAAAAGCCTATGATGCAGGAAAAGACGGCGAGGGACATCAGAGAACGGCGCATGTGAACTCCTGTCGGTATGAAATTTTCTGCAAAAAATTATACTTTCCGTCGCCGCTCAACCCCGGGAAGGGATTTTGCCAAATAATTCAATATATTGCCGTTATGGGAAGCGGTTATACTGGGCGCCATTGGAGGCACCATGCAACGCATAACGATCACTATCGACGACGGACTTGCCGCCGAACTCGACGCGCACATGACGGCAACGGGCGTCTCGGGGCGCTCCGAAGCGATTCGGGATCTAGTGCGACGCGGGCTTGCCACAGTTCGCAACGCGCCGAGCGAAGCTCCGTGCTACGGCGTGGTCAGTTGCGCAATCGACCAGTCGGTTCGCCAACTCGCCACCCGCATCCCGCAAGGCCGTCTCGACCGGCACGACCAGACCGTCGCCGCCCTCTCCGTTCCGCTCGATCACACCACATCGATCGACGTGGCGGTGATGCGCGGCCGCATGGCCGACGTCACGGCCTACGCGGAAGCACTGTTTCTGGAACGCGGCGTGATGCACGGTTCGCTGGGGCTGATCCCGGTAGCGGAGGACAAGACCGTGCATACCCACGAGCACGGCCACTCGCACGAGCACACCCACTTCAAGGTGCAGAGCGGTTTGTAGGGGGAGCGGGTTCGAATGTAGAGCCCATCCTTCGAGACGGCCCTTTGGGCATTCTGAGTGTCCGGCTCTTAAATGGTACTGGGTTATTCCAGCTACAGTTCCCTCGTCATTGCCGGCTCCGACCAGCAATCCATGCCGTGATGCTTCAGCGCTGTAAGGGGTTGATATGGATGAAATAATTGAGCTCATTCCATACCGATAGATCACGGAATGAATCCCGGCTCGGAGGCCGGGATGACGAGCGGAAAGTGTCGCGAGAAATTCGATACCATTTACGAGCCGGACACTCAGGGTGATGTTATCGCGGTGTTGGTTTTGAAGATGCGCTCAACACATACAATGTCATCGTGAGGAGGTCGCGACAGCGACCGTCTCGAAGGATGGGCCTCCCGATGAACCACGGCCGACACCCAGATCCATTGCAAGAAGACCCTACCGCACTCCGACCCGCAAACCGGGAGACGGACGCTCGCGCAGCACCTGACGGCGGAAGCGGAAGAGTGCGGCCGGACGCCCACCGGTGCGCGAGGTGGAGGCGCCGGTCGGCTCCACCAGTTCCGTCGTCTCAACCAGCCTGCGGAAATTCTGCTTGTGCAGGTGACGGCCCGAAATCGCCTCCACGGTGTGCTGAAGCTCAGTCAGGGTGAAGGCTTTCGGCATCAGTTCGAAGATCACCGGCCGGTATTTCAGTTTTCCCCGCAAGCGGGTGATCGCGGTCGCGAGGATACGGCGGTGATCGTATTGCATGGCCCGGCCCATATAGGGGCGCGTCTCCAGTCCCGGCGCCAACGGCCGTCCGTCGCGTTCGGCTTCCGCCAGAAGCCCGACCTCGTAGCACAGCTCGTAGCGTTCCAGCGCGCGTTCCTCGTCCCACAGATTTCCGTCGCCGCCGAAGGACAGGCGCAACCGGTCCTGCCTGCGGGCCGCGCGGGCGGCGTCGCCCTCATTCAGGGGGGCCTGCGCCCAGTTATCGAGCGCGGGAAGGATCACGTCGTCCAGCATGGCCGGACGTCTCTCGCGCCAATCTTCCCAGGGGAAATAGTCGTACCACGGCCGCCAGCTTGCCCGCGCCCGGACAAGGGCGGCTTCGGAATCCGCGCTTTGCCGTGCCAGCGCCAGATAGCCGACGGAGACGACATGCGGCCCCTGATCGCCGGGCTGCGTGTGCCGACCGCGATCGCCGTAGGTGTAGAGCTGCTCCACATAGCCGAGCCGGAGCGCGGTCTGCTGTTCCACCCAGGCCCGCAGGCCGATCTCGAAGGTGCGGTGATGAACGGGATCGAAAGGGCCGAACGGCAGGGATTCCGGGACATCCGGACCGCTCCCGCCGATGGCGAGAACCAGCGGGGTCGGATGCGTCACGGCGACGATCACGGCATTGAGGCCGATCTCGATGGCGGGTGCCGCCGTGTCCATGCGTGTCGCTCCGTACCTTGTTCCCGCCCCGGCGCGGGGCGCGAGCCTTTTCTAGTCGATTTGCGCGGTATTTTGAACCGTCGAGTACGTCTGCCGGATCGGAACAAGACGTTGAGTTGCGGCTATTTTCTGCAAAACCTTGCCACAACGAAAATCATGCTGCGATTTGCGCAAGTCCCTAGTCCAGCGCCAGCTCGAAGGGTTCCCCCTCGAAAGCATCACGCCCGCGCCCGATATTGCGGATCGCGGAGACCATCCGCCCCTCGCGGCCGAGGATACGGTCGGCGAACATCACCAGCCGGGCATTGGGCGTGGCGGACGGCGAAGCGGCGCGCAGGGCGTCGGCGATCTCGGCCTCGTCGCGTTCCGGTTTCAGCGCGCAGGCCGTGATGTAGGCCGCCGCGGTGGAGCGCGAGATGCCCGCAAAACAATGGATCACCAGCGGGTCCTGCCGCTCCCACGCACTGACATACCCGAGCAGCGCTTCCACATGGATTTCGCCCGGAGGGATCATGCCCTCGATCGGCTCCACGATATCGTTGAAGCCAAGAAAGAGATGATCTTCAGGCCGGATTGAAGCCGGGCGGTTCACCGAGGTCCCCTCGTTGATCAGGGTCACCAGATGACGCGCGCCGGTGCGCTCGACCGTATCGTGCAGTTTGGAGAGGGAACAGATATAAAGCATAAGCGATATGTCGGCGATGAGCCGCACGGATTCAAGCGGCAAATGCGCAGAATGTGGCGATGGAGGTGTGGAAGAGCGGTTTCTTCAGAAGGCAGGGAAGTGAAAGATCGCGCCCGTGGTCGATCCCTCAAGACGAGCCTTCGGCCTTCCTCTGTGTCTAGCCCGCGAATGGTACTGGGTTACTCCAGCAGCAATTCCCTCGTCATTGCCGGCTCCGACCGGCAATCCATGCCGTGATGCTTCAGCGCGGCAAGGGGCAGATATCGATGAACAATCCAGCCGCATTCCATGCCGATAGATCACGGAATGGATCCCGGCCCAGATCTCGACCATGGGGCCGGGATGACGGGCGGAGAGTATTGCGAGCTACTCGATGCCATTTGCAGACCGGACACTGAAGGGGCCCAAAGGTTCGTCTCGAGGGATCGGCCGCGAGCACGATTGGCTCGGGTCCCGTCGCCCCAGCCTCAGATCGACTGGTTGTACGCGCCCACTTCCCCGTTCTCGCGCAGCACCGTGTCCACGGTCTTGAACATGGCGCGCATGCGCTCCTCGGAAACGGGGCTTTCCACCACCACTACGAGTTCCGGCTTGTTGGAGGACGCGCGCACCAGTCCCCAGGTGCCGTCCTCCGCCACAACGCGGATGCCGTTGACGGTGATGAGGTTGGCAATCGGCTGACCGTCGATCTTCTCGCCCTTCTCCTTCATCGCGGTGAAGCGCGCGATGACCTTGTCCACCACCTCGTACTTCTTCTCGTCGTCGCAATGCGGCGACATGGTGGGCGAGCCCCAGGTCTTCGGCAGATCGTTCCTGAGATCCGCCATGGACTTGTCCGGGTTGCGATCGAGCATATCGAGAATGGCAAGCGCGGAGACGAAGCCGTCGTCATAGCCGCGCCCGATGGGGGCGTTGAAGAAATAGTGGCCGGATTTCTCGAAGCCGACCAGGGCGTTCAACTCGTTCACCCGGCGCTTGATGTAGGAATGGCCGGTCTTCCAGTAGTCGGTCTTCGCACCGTTTTTGATCAGCACCGGATCAGTATTGAAGAGGCCCGTCGACTTCACGTCGACCACGAATTGCACGCCCGGATTGAGCTTGGAAATATCGCGCGCCAGCATGACGCCGACCTTGTCGGCGAATATCTCCTCGCCCGTATTGTCGACCATGCCGCAGCGGTCGCCGTCACCGTCAAAGCCGAGGCCGACGGCAGCGCCCGTTTCGCGCACTGTCTCGGCGATGGCGTGCAGCATCTTCATGTCTTCCGGGTTCGGATTGTAGCGCGGGAAGGAGTGATCCAGCTCGCAATCGAGCGGCACAACCTCGGCGCCGATCGCGCTCAGGATCCGTTCCGCGAAAGCGCCGGCAGTACCGTTGCCGCAGGCCGCCACCACCTTGATCGGGTGCTTCAGTTTCGCCCGGTCGGTGAGATCGGCGATGTAGCGATCGGGGAAGTTCTCCACGAACTGATAGGCCCCGCCCCCCTTCAGATCGAAGGCGGCTTCAAGCACGATTTCCTTCAGTCGGCCCATTTCGTCGGGGCCGAAGGTTAGCGGGCGGGCAGCGCCCATCTTCACACCGGTCCAGTCATTGTCATTGTGCGAGGCGGTGACCATGGCGACGGCGGGAACGTCGAGGGCGAACTGGGCGAAGTAGGTCATTGGCGTCGTCGCGAGGCCAATGTCGTGCACCTTGACGCCCGCAGCCATCAGGCCGGTGACAAGTACCATCTTGATGGAGGCCGAATAGGACCGAAAATCGTGGCCTGTGACGATTTCGGGGCACACGCCCATTTCATGCAGCAAGGTGCCAAGGCCCATCCCCAGGGCTTGAACGCCCATGAGGTTGATTTCCTTTTCAAACAGCCAACGCGCATCGTATTCGCGAAAGCCGGTTGCCTTGACCATGGGCGAGGATTCGTAGGCGTAAGTGTTGGGCATCAACGCGGCGGCCGGCTTGGGAAACATGGAAGCTCCTGAAATCGCTCAATGCGGAATTCGAACGGTATAGGATGGCGCTGCGACCAAAGGAAGGCGGCATCCGTTCCCGCAAGGAGAAACGATACCGGGGCCGATTGGTTCCGCAAGCCGCGTGCGACGTCTCGCACCTATTGCTGCATCACCAGTTCGCCGTTGCGCATTTCCACATGCTTGAGCTGGCGTAGAAAGCTCATGCCGCGGAGCGACGAGGGCGGGGACATCGTAGACTCGGATCGTGTCGATGCGCACTTCGCGCAAGGTGACGGGTGCGCTTTTCTGGATGCCGTTGGCGGCCGACGTCTCGATCGTGAATTCGGAATTTCCCGGCCGCATGCCAAGGCGCACCGCCTCTTCGTAAGGAAGGGCAACGGCCGTTGCGCTGGTGTCGACGAGGACGTCGACCAGTCGCCGGTTGATGCGGGCGGTGACGGCGAAGTGGTCGGTTTTCTCCGCTTCCAGCACCACAGTGCCGTGACCGACAGGACGGTAGACGGGGTCGACCTTCGCCTTCACCGGCTCCGGCTTTTGAGAGATCTGATGACCCCCCATTGCACCACGGTCGGTCCGGCAAGCGCCGCGACGATGATCAGCACCAGTATGAAAATGAACCGTTGCATCGCTCAAAACCCGCCCTCTTCCGCGCCCCGTCTTGGCACGCAGAGCATTAGCGGACAGTGAAAAACGACAAGGCAGAAGCGATCATGGTTAGCGCGTCGTTAACGGCGCCGACGCTAAGATTAGCAGCACGATATTCCCGGGCCCAAGACCTGACTTTTGCCGACCCGAATTTCGCCGTCTTGTCGACGTTCAAGAAACGCCCAAAGCGTCCCCCTCGTTGCGGAGACCTTCGATGCGCCCTCTCCTGTCCGTGTTCGCGCTCGTTTTCCTTCTGGCCGGTTGTGCGGGCGGGCTGACGGATTTCGGCGACAAAGCGGAGCTTACCCGCGTTCCCGTGAACGATCAGGCCACCCTTGCCGCGATCAACGGCTACCGCGCGCAGCATAGGCTACCGCCGCTCACCCTGTCGGCGGAAGTCGAGGTCGCGGCACAGGACATGGCCGATTACATCGCCCGGTGCGACAAGCGGAAATCCCCGCTCCACAGCAAGAACGGCCTGTTCAAGCGACTCACCGAACACGGTATCCGTCACGATGCGGCGGCGGAAAATCTCGGCTACGGCTATCAGAGTTTCGACGCCACCTTCAAAGGCTGGCAGGGCTCGCCCGGCCATGACAAGAAACTGCTCAATTCGTACGTGACCGAGATGGGCATTGCCCGTACCACCCGACCCGACGGCATGTGGACAATTTCTGGGCGCTGATCATGGTGCGTCCATCGACGCGCTGACGGGTGTCAACGGCGCCTTCAGGCCGCCTCAGGGGCGTTTTTGAAACGCATTAAAATTCGCGTCGCATTTGCGTTTAAGGTCTCTCGAATTTCTCGATTTTCTCGAGACCTTCAAAAATGCTCAGGCGGTCAGGTGCGAGAAGGCGGAAACGACGTCTTCATAGACCCGACGCTTGAACGAAATGATCAGCTCCGGCAGCTTCGCCGCCCTCTCCCATCGCCATTCGGAAAATTCCGGCTTGTTGCCTTCCGGCGGACGGATGACGTCGATCTCGCCCTCGTCGCCCTCGAAGCGGAAGGCGAACCAGTGTTGCGCCTGGCCCTGGTAGCGGCCCTTCCAGCTCTTTTGCGCAACCTGGGCCGGCAGGTCGTAGACAAGCCAGCCCGAGGCCTCGGCGAGGAGAGAGACGGAGCGGACTGAGGTTTCCTCGTAAAGCTCGCGGCGGGCGGCGGAAAGCGGGTCCTCTCCGGCATCGATCCCGCCCTGCGGCATCTGCCAGCTATGGGTTGCATCGACGTGTTCCGGCCCGCCCTTGTAGCGCTTGCCTACCCAGACGAGACCGGCCGGATTGATCAGCATGATGCCGACGCAGGGACGATAATGGGCGGGAGGGAAATCGGTCACGAAAGGAATCCTCAAACGGTGTGATGCGCGAAACCTAGCGCATATTCGGAACCGTTTGAATCATCGGTGTGGGGATTTCTCGATGGCGCGACGGGAATCCGGGACGGGCTTTCGAGCAAGCCGCCCATTCTTCGAGACGCCGTCTCACGACGGCTCCTCAGGATGACGTTATCGAGTGGATATCGCGATAAAATCTTCAATACGACAACGTCATCCTGAGGAGGCGCGCAGCGCCGTCTCGAAGGATGGGCTGCTCACTCGGAGCAGATCGCCAGGCGGCGTCAGCCGCGAAACTCAGGAGTTGTTGAAGCGAACGCCGGCGCTGAGCGGCACCAGTTGCAGGCCGCGTTTTTCCAGGCTCTTGGCCCATTCGCTGATCCGGTCGATGGAGACCCGCAAGGTAGAGGCATAGCCCACCGCGAAGCCCTTGGTGCGAGCGACCGCCTCCAGCTCCAGAAGCCGGACATAGATCTCGTCGCGCGAGGGATTGCGGTCAAGCGGCAGATCGGCACACAGGAACGGCGTGTTCGTGGTGTTGGCGATCGTGGCGGCGGTCGAGCGCGAGGAGGATCCGTCGTCCATATACATCAGCCCGCGGTGACCGACTTCTTCCAGCACCGGCTGGAGGGCTCCGGCGGATGCCGTGAAGTGGGCGCCCATCTCGTTGACGGCGCCGACATAGTTGGTGATACGCGCCATCAGCCAGTGCAGCCGGTCAATGTTCTGCTGGTGGGATTGATCGACCAGCAGGGTGTGCGGACCGGGGTCGTTGTCGGGATAGTCGAAGGGCTCCAGCGGCACCTGCAGCAACAGTTCGTGACCGTCCTGACGGGCACGGGTCTGCCAGTCCTTCAGATCGTTGCCATAGGGCGCGAAGGCGAGCGTCACGTCAGCGGGAAGCTTGGAGAGCGCCAGGTTCGTACCGGCCTCGCTCAGCCCCAGTCCGCCAACGACTATCGCGATACGGGCGACGCCGATGGTTTTGGTATCGAAGGGCCGGGCGTAGTAGTCGAGCGCCCGCGCGCCGTCATCGACCATCTTGGGCAGAATGCCGTAGCGGGTAGCTTCGGAAATCCGAGGATCTGGTTCGATGGGAGCGCCTGGGAATTCCCATCCACGGACTTCAGCCCGGCATCGGACGGCGGCAGAACGGGCTCGAAACGGGGAGAGCGGGTCGTCCCCGCAGCACCGGGCTGGCTCACGGGTTTCCCGTCGTTGGCCAGACCGGGTTGCAGCCCGACCACGGTGATATCGCGCACGGAAACGCCCTGAACGAAGGTCTGTTGAGAGCGACGACAGCGGAGGGCTCGCCGCCATAGGGATCATCGACGACCGCGACCCAGACACCGACGGTCACGATCAGAGCCGCGATGATCACGATGCCGATCAGACCGAGAGGAATACGGAAATGCCGTTTCCCAATGCCCAAGCCCAGGGGGTTGTCAGGTCGTCTCCCCGGCCATAAACCTTATTCCGCCGCTTGCCATTTACGCCATCGCACCGGGCGGCCTTACCCGGACGCACGATGGGGCGAGTCTACCGCAAACATAGTTAACATTTTCTAAGCGAACGCAATCGGAAGATGAGGGAAGGTCAGGCACAATCCGACCACGTATCGCGTCCGTGCGCGGGAAGAGAATAAGCCGAATGACGGCGCCGGCCATCCGACGTTTTCCGTAAGGCGGATCAGGGGGCCTGGTCGCGAGTTTTCGGCGCTCGTGCTCGCCCGTTTGCCGGCTCGCACCTCGTCCTCCACCGTCATTGCCCGGCGCAGTCCGGGCAGCCCAGCGAACAGCGAAATGCGCGGAGAGTGCTGGATCCCCCGGACAAAGCCGGGGTATGACGACCGCTTGGAATGGAGAGAAAGACCGCGAAGGAAGATGTGAGGCTTCGGGCATCAACAACATCCCCCTCTTCCCCAAACAAAAAGGCCCGCACCGGATGTCCGATGCGGGCCTTTGTTGTTTCAGATCGCCTGTCGGCTTAGTTGGGCACACCCGCGGAGGGATCCGGCGGGAAGGCCTTGTTGGCCTGGATGCCGCGCAGCAGGTCGTAAGCGAAGTTCAGCTGCTTGTCCTTCGAGGCGTCTTGCGGCACGTAGGCCTGGCTGCCGGACTTCTCGGTCCCGTCGGAAGAAGACAAGTGACCGCGAAGAGAGGCTTCGCCGCGTGCCTTCAGCTTGCCCTTCAGCTCGTTGGGAAGCTCCTGCTGGACCTCGATGTCGGGCGTGATGCCCTTGGCCTGGATGGAGGTGCCCGACGGCGTGTAGTAGCGCGCCGTGGTCAGCCGGATGGCGCCGTTGGGACCAAGCGGGATGATGGTCTGGACCGAGCCCTTGCCGAAGGACCGGGTGCCGACGATGGTGGCGCGGCGATGATCTTGCAGCGCACCGGCAACGATTTCGGAGGCCGACGCCGACCCGCCATTGACCAGCACGATCACCGGCTTGCCGTGGGCCATGTCGCCGGAGCGGGCGTTGTAACGCTGGCTCTCGTCGGCGTTAAGGCCGCGCGTGGAGACGATCTCTCCGCGATCCAGGAAGGTGTCGGACACCGCGATCGCCTGATCGAGCAGACCGCCGGGGTTGTTGCGCAGATCGACGACGAAGCCCTTGAGCTTGTCTTCCGGGATCTTTTCCTCGATCTCGTCGATCGCCGACTTCAGCCCATCGAAGGTCTGTTCGTTGAACTGGGTAATGCGGATATAGCCGACATCCTTTTCCTCGTGCCAGAGCACGGAACGGATGCGGATGATATCGCGGATGATGGTGACCTTGACCGGATCCTCGGCACCCTCGCGGCGGATGGTGAGGACGATGTCGGTCTTGATCGGACCACGCATCTTTTCCACCGCTTCGTTGAGCGTCAGGCCCTGCACGGACTCGCCGTCGAGCGCGGTGATGACGTCGCCGGCCAGCACACCGGCGCGGTAGGCCGGGGTGTCGTCGATCGGGGTGACGACCTTCACCAGCTCGTCTTCCATCATGATCTCGATGCCGAGGCCGCCGAACTCGCCGCGGGTCTGCACCTGCATGTCGCGGAAGCTCTTTGGCGACATATAGGAAGAATGCGGATCAAGTGATGACAGCATGCCGTTGATCGCCGCTTCGATCAGCTTGTGATCGTCGGGAACCTCGACATAGTCGGAGCGGATCCGCTCAAAGACATCTCCGAACAGGTTGAGCTGTCTGTACGTGTCGGACGCGGCCGCTTCAGCCTTGGAGCCGACAACAAACTCCGTTTGGGAGAGAGTGATCACCACCGCCGCGCCCATCAGCGCGCCGACAAGCATCAGCGAGGCTTTCCGTATCATCCGCGAACCTTTTCGTCTTCCGGCCGAGCCCACCAGGGCGAGGGGTCGATTGAGCTGCCGTCTTTTCGGAATTCAATATAGAGCACCGGCCGCGTCGAACCGAGATCCAACGTGGCGGCACTAGCGAGTTCTGTCGATCCCATCGAGCCGACGGGTTCTCCGGCCAAAACGAACTGACCGAGTTCCGCATCAATCTCGTCCATGCCTGCGAGCAATATATGATATCCATCGCCGGCGTTCAGGATCAAGAGTTGGCCGTAACTGCGGAACGATCCTGCATAGACTACCCAGCCGTCGCAGGGCGACGTTACACGGGCATTGTTTCGAGTCGCTATCGACACGCCTTCGGCGGGCGTGCCGAGGCTGTCATCCTCACCGTACGCGCGCAAGGTTGCGCCTGCGACCGGCAGATGAAGCTTGCCCTTGATATCGGCAAAGGCAATGGCCGGGGCAAGACGGCCGGGATCGGCGAAGGGATCGGAAGGCTTGACCTTGCCCGCATTCTCCTTCGCCGCCTTGGCAGCGGCCTCCGCCGCCTTGCGCGATGATTCGATCTCTTTTTCCAGCGAGGCGATCAGACCCTTCAGCGAGCTCGCCTTGGCCGCCAGTTTCTGAGCGCGTTCGGATTCGGCGGCCAGCTTCTGGCGCGATTCGTCAGCCTCTTCCCGCTTCGCCGTCAACAAAAGCTCGATGCGGGTCTTTTCCTCCGCAAGGCGGGATCCATCGCTCTTCAGCCGGTCGCGTTCGCCCGCAATGCGGCTTTCCAGCTTGCTCAGTTCGGCAAGGTCGACCGCGAGCGCCTCGGCCTCGTCGTGAATGCCGGACATGACCGCGTTCAGAAGCATGGCGGAGCGCACCGCGCCGAGCGCATCTTCCGGCCGCACGGCAAGGGCCGGTGGCGGACGGCGGCCGATACGCTCCAACGTCGCCAGCACCTCCGAGAGCACGCCGCAGCGATCGCGGAGCGAAGCACGGACCGTGTCGGCGTTTTCGTGCAACCTCAGGAGCCGGTCTTCCGTGGCGCTCAATTCTTCTTCCAACGAATGAACGCGCTGGGCGGTGCGGAGAAGATCCGCATTCAGCGCATCGCGGTGGCGATCGATCGTGTCGATCTGATGTTGCAGTTCACGCTGGCGGTTCTTGCTCAGCGTCATGTCTTCGGTCAGCGCCGCCAGTTCTTCTTCGCGCTCGCGCTTGCGCGCTGCGGGATCGAGGGCGGAAAGATCAGCGCCCTGATCGGAACTCGCATCGCTCTCATCGGCTTGCGGCGTTTCCGTCGCTCCGGCAGGCAGGACGAAGGGCGCACAGATCGCCGTGCCGACCAACGCCAGAAGAAGCGCGCACAACACGGAGCGCGAAGCGCCGTGCAATCCCGCATCCCCTTTTCGCGTCCGGCTGGCCCGCATCCCATTGGTCCGCATTGCATTGGCCGATCGCACTGTTCGTGCGGCGATCACACGCACCTCCGTTTTGATCCGTGCGCAAACCTCACGAGCCGATCGCAATAGGATCCGGCTGCCTTCGAATACGGGCCGCCCGTGCGGCCCGGATCGCATGCGGAGCGTTAACGATCCGTCAACCATAAGATCTCGCCGGACGATCCCGAAAGATGCCCGCAGCATATCGAATCCGTATCTCGCTCCCGATACCGTCGGATTACGTCAATAAGCGGGCGCGGCGCGATTCGTACAACCGTGGGTAAGCCCTTCCGCTGCGCGCACCATATGGCACGACGGCAGCCCGGCGGCGTCCGGGATGACGCTCGAGAGATTGTGCACAAGAGGCATGAGAACGTCTTGGCGAGACGCCAGTGCCCTGCCCCTCTCCACGACACCGAGAACGTGTCCGGCGAAAACCGCCCCGTTACCGACCGGGCTCTCAGGCGCAGTGATAGGGGTGGCCGGAGAGGATGGAAATGGCGCGGTAGATCTGCTCGGCCATCATGATGCGCACGAGCTGGTGCGGCCAGGTCATCGGACCGAAGGCGAGCGTCATGTCGGCCTGCTCGAGAAGCGCGCGGCCGTGACCATCGGCCCCACCGATGGCGAAGACGAGCCAGGACGCGCCGTCGTCGCGCCAGCGGCCAATCCATTCGGCGAATTTCTTGGAAGGCACCGTGCGGCCGCCCTCGTCGAGGGCGACGAGGATACGCGGGGCGGGCAAGGCGGCGAGAAGGCTTTCGGCCTCCGCCTGTTTGCGGTCGGCCGCACGCTGAGCGTGCGATTCCGACAGTTCCACCAGATCAGGCCCGTTCAGGCCCATGGCGCGTCCCACCTTGCGGGCACGCTCCATATAGCGCTCGAACAGTTCCCTGTCGGCCCCGGCTTTCATCTTGCCGATGCCGGCGATGGTCATGCGCATGACCATCGTCTTTCATCATTCGGTCGCGCGCATGCACGGAGGACCGGAGGGATCGGGGACCGACCCCGGCTATCAACGAACCTCGACCATGATGCGAGCAGGGTCTTCGGTCAGCCGTCAGTTCGAATATTGCGGCGCCGTCTCCGCATCCGCCGACCACATCTTCTCCAGGTTGTAGAAGCTGCGAACTTCGGGGCGGAAGAGGTGGACGACGACATCACTGGCATCGACAAGGACCCAGTCGCAATTGGGCAGCCCTTCGACGCGCGGCGCTCCGAAGCCCGCATTCTTGAGATCGCGGACAAGGTGATCGGTGATCGCGCCGACATGTCGATGCGAACGCCCCGATGCGACGACCATGTTGTCGGCGATCGCGATCTTGCCCTTGATGTCGATGGAAACGATGTCCTCGGCCTTGGAATCGGTCAGGCTCGCAAGGACGGCAGGCAGCGGATCCGCAAACTTTCCGGTGCGGACGGCTGCAGTCTGAGGATCGGCCAAAACCGTGTCCTCACTATTCAATGGCATGTTCAGGGGGTCGTGCCCTTCGCCATGTTCTCCATTTCTCGCACCCCGTACGCTCATTCGCCGGGATGTCACGCCACTCGATCGGCAGGTCGATCCTGCACGCCTGTCATGCTGCAATGAGTCGATGACATTTGTGCAAAACCAGGTTGTGCCTGCCAGAGCGCAGGAAACGGTGCAAACGCAAGATCCTTCCGCTCCTGCTCCCAAGGTAAGGCACGCAAGGGGGCGAATTCAAGACTTGGCGCCAGAGCAGGACTACGGACGGTAACGCGAACTCTCTGTGACAGCGCTACCCTGCCGTGCAGAACCGCGTCTAGATCGCCCAGATTCCGGCCCGTCGGATTTCGGTGGATGACGCCGGATCGCGCGGAGTGTGAAGGAAGGTCCAGGCGGGCATGGAGCCGCCGGGAAGCGTGGCCGCATCCCTTTCCGGCACGCGGAAGCGGGCATAGGTGCGCGCAGCGGGCGACGACAGCGCGGCCAGTTCGGCGCCCGGCCGGTCGACCACGGCGACCGGCACCGTATCGATGATGGAGCGCCAGGCCTGCCAGCGGTGGAAGGTGGCAAGATTGTCCGCCCCCATCACCCAGACGAACTTGAGATCGGGCCGACGCATCTTCAATGCGGCAACCGTCTGCGCGGAACAGGCGGTGCCGAGCCACGCCTCCCAGGCGGTGACGGTGACGCGCGGATCGTCGGCGCAGGCGGCCGCCAGATGCACGCGGGTTTCCAGCGGCGCCAGTTCGTTCAGCTCTTTCAGCGGATTGCCGGGGGTCACTAGCCACCAGACATGGCCGAGCTTGAGGCGACGCATGGCCGTACGGCTGACGAGCGCATGGCCGGAATGGGGTGGGTTGAACGAACCGCCGAACAGGCCGATGCGCTGGCCGTAGCCGGCCGACGGCAGACGCAGCCATTCCGGCGGCGTTCCGATCCGCCAGCCTCCCTGGCCGGAGATGAGATCTTCGCGGAGCGGTGGCGTCACGGTCTTGTCTGGCCGGTGCCGTGAACGCGGTACTTGAAGCTGGTTAGCTGTTCCAGCCCGACGGGGCCGCGCGCATGCATGCGCCCCGTCGCAATGCCGATCTCCGCGCCGAAGCCGAATTCGCCGCCGTCGGCGAACTGGGTGGAGGCGTTGTGGAGCACGATGGCGGAATCAACCTCCGCCAGAAAACGATCGGCGGTGGCCTGGTTCTCCGTGATGATGCAATCGGTGTGATGGGAGCCGTGGGTCTCGATATGCTCGATGGCCTCAGCGAGACCCTCAACCACTTTCACCGAGATGATGGCGTCGAGATATTCGGTGTTCCAGTCGGCGGCGACCGCGGCCTCCGCTTCGGGGACGAGCGCGCGCGTGGCGGCATCGCCGCGGATGACGCAGCCCGCTGTCTGGAGCGCATCGACCAGCGGTTTGAGGTAGGTCTTGGCGCAGGCCTGATCGACCAGCAGCGTTTCCGCCGCGCCGCAAATGCCGGTGCGCCGCATCTTGGAATTAACGACGATGGAGATCGCCTTTTCGAGATCGGCGTCGCGATCGACGAAAATGTGCACCAGTCCTTCCAGATGCGCGAAGACGGGAACGCGGGCCTCCTGCTGCACGCGGGCAACGAGGCTCTTGCCGCCGCGCGGCACGATCACGTCGATATTGCCGTCGAGCCCGGCCAGCATGTGACCGACGGCAGCCCGGTCCGTGGTGGGCACGAGCTGGATGGCGGCCTCCGGCAGTCCTTCGGCGATCAGTCCCTGCCGCATGCACTCGGCGATCGCCTCGCAGGTGCGGAAGGCATCGGAACCGCCGCGCAGGACCGCCGCATTGCCCGCCTTCAGGCACAGCGCTCCGGCATCGACGGTCACGTTGGGACGGCTTTCATAGATGATGCCGATGACGCCCAGCGGCGTCTTGACCCGCTCGATATGCAGCCCGTTGGGACTATCCCAGGCTTCCGTGATGCGGCCGATAGGATCGGGCAGCTCCGCAATCGCCTCAATGCCCAGCGCCATCGCCTCCACGCGTGCCGTGTCCAACGTGCCGCGATCGATGAAGGAATGGGCGAGAGATCTCGACTTCATCTCCTCCACGTCGAGCGCGTTGGCGGCAAGGATCCTGTCGCAGTTGGCGCGCAACGCCTCCGCCATGGCCTTGAGCGCGGCGTTCTTTGCATCCGTCGGCGTGTTGGCGAGTTGACGGGCGACTGCGCGCGCCTTCGCACCGATTTGGAGCATTACCGTGCCAATGGCGCCGGCTTCCCGGACAACCGACTGGTTCAACATCACTGCCATCCCTTAATCACTGCAGGCCCTTCCGGCCCTTTCAGTCGCAGGGAACGCGCTCTCGCCCGCCCCTCATCCTAGTCGTCATCGCCGAGGACCATGTCGTCGCGATGGATCATTTCCGCCCGGCTGCTATAGCCGAGGATCGATTCGATTTCGCGCGATCTGTGCCCGACCAGACGGACCGCGTCGTCGCAATCATAGGCGACGAGACCTCGGCCGATCTCCCGGCCGGACGCATCCACAATACAGACCGTGTCGCCGCGCTGAAAGCGTCCGGACACGTCCGTCACTCCGGCCGGCAGCAGGCTCTTGCCCTTGCGCAGCGCCTTTTCCGCCCCGGCGTCGATCGTCACCTGCCCCGTCGGCTTGAGCTGACCGGCGATCCAGGTCTTGCGCGCGGTGGCGGACGTGGAATGCGCCTTGAACCAGGTGCAGCGTCCGCCCTGCGCGATATTGGTCAGCGGATGGAGCCGCTTGCCGCTGGCGATCACCATCGCGGTGCCCGCATTGGTGGCGATCTTGCCAGCCTCGATCTTGGTCTTCATGCCGCCGCGCGACAACTCCGAACCGACCGCCCCCGCCATCGACTCGATTTCCCGCGTGATGCGCTCCACCACCGGGATGTGCTCGGCCAGCGGATTTTCCGCAGGCGGCGCGGTGTAGAGCCCATCGATATCGGACAACAGCACCAGACAATCCGCGCTCACCATCGTGGCGACGCGGGCAGCGAGGCGATCATTGTCGCCATAACGGATTTCCGTGGTGGCGACCGTGTCGTTCTCGTTGATCACCGGCACCGCACCGAGCTTCAAAAGCGTGGAGACGGTGGCGCGCGCATTGAGATAGCGGCGGCGCTGTTCGGTGTCGCGAAGAGTGAGCAGAACCTGGCCCGTCGTCATGCCGCGATGGGCGAAGATTTTCTGATAGGCCTCGGCCAATTCGATCTGACCGACGGCGGCCGCCCCCTGGCTTTCCTCAAGCTTCAGCACGCCCTTGGGCAGGCCCAGCACGCCGCGCCCCAGCGCAATGGCGCCCGACGAGACGACGATCACCTCCGTACCGCGCTTGGTGAGCCGGCAAAGATCATCGGCGAGAAAATTCAACCAGTCGCGCTTGAGGTGACCTTCCTCGACAAGCAGCGCGGAGCCGATCTTGACGACGATGCGGGAATGATCCTCGAGATTGAGCATCAGGGCTGTCAGCTTTCTTCATCAGATGCCGGCAGGTCGTCCTCCGCTTGGCCGTCCAGCGTTTCAATAGCGCGCCGAATCATTCTGAGCGCCTCCGTCACTCCCTCACCGGATGCCGAGGAGAGCATGATCGGCTTGGTCCCGGCTTTCGCCAGGTCCTCGCGCACCAGTTCGCGCATCTCCGCATCCAACGCATCGATCTTCGACAGGGCGACGATCTCCACCTTGTCTTCAAGGCCCTGACCGTAGGCTTCCAACTCGCCGCGCACCACCCGGTAGGCGTCTGCGGGGTAGTCCTGAGTCGCATCGATCAGGTGCAGCAGCACGCGCGTGCGCTCCACATGGCCGAGGAAGCGATCGCCGATGCCGACGCCCTCGTGCGCGCCTTCGATGAGGCCGGGGATATCCACCATGACGAATTCGCGCCCGTCCACGCCGACGACGCCCAAATTGGGGTGCAACGTGGTGAAGGGATAATCCGCGATCTTGGGCTTGGCCTGGGAGACGGAGGCGAGGAAGGTCGACTTGCCCGCATTGGGCAGACCGACGAGACCGGCATCCGCAATCAGCTTCAGGCGCAGCCAAATCCACTTGTCCTGGCCTTCCAGGCCGGAATTGGCGCGGCGCGGAGCCTGATTGACCGATGTCTTGAAATGGGCGTTGCCGAAACCGCCGTTGCCACCGCGCAGCAAAAGCAGCTTCTGGCCGACCTCCGTCATATCAGCGATCAGGGTCTCGTTATCCTCTTCTAGGATTTCCGTCCCCACCGGCACTTTCAAAATGATGTCAGGGCCCTTGGCGCCGGTGCGGTTCTTGCCCATGCCGTGGCCGCCGGTCTTGGCCTTGAAATGCTGCTGGTAGCGATAGTCGATGAGCGTGTTGAGACCTTCCACGCATTCCACCCACACATCGCCACCGCGCCCGCCGTCACCGCCGTCGGGTCCGCCATATTCGATGTATTTCTCGCGGCGGAAGGAAACCGATCCGGCACCGCCGTCGCCGGAACGTACATAAACCTTCGCCTGGTCGAGGAATTTCATGTTGAGGACTCAGGTTCTGGGCGCGAATTTCGAGAAGTTGACGCGCAGGGTGCTGAGTGAATAGCCGATTTCGGAGGGAAGGTACAACGGCTGGAACGGCCCTTGGCCGTTTTCCCGACGCCACGATGCCTCTTTTCGCCGCTTCGACAGTGCCCTGGAAACGCGTCACTGATCGCGGGTCATTCATCGATAAGCTGCCCAGAGGGATTCTTCTGGGGTGGTCTTTCCGGGGCACTCCCCGAAAATACCCGAAAATTCCCGGGATTTCAGGTCATCCCGGGAGCCTTGATCTTACGCACGGGCTCCCGGGCAACTCTGAAATACGCGGATCAACGGTCTTTACCCCACCGTGCTCCAGCCCTTGAGAGCTTCCCAGGTCTTGCGGTCGAGACGGTAGGTCTCCACCGGAACCGTTACGTCGCCGTGGGCTAGCGAGCGCATCATGCCGCTTTCACTGTACTGGAAGCCGCACTTCTCGATGACCCGCCGCGAGGCCGGGTTGGTGAGCCGGCAGGAGGCCAGGATCGCGCGATGTCCGGTGACCGTGAAGGCGTGATCGATGATCGCCTGGGCCGCCTCGGTGGCATAACCGTGGCCCCAGAAGGGTTTGCCGATCCAGTAGCCGAGTTCCGGTTCGCTGCCGTGACCGACGGGCCCGAACTGATATCCGCAGGCGCCGATGATGCGGCCGATGGACTTCAATCGCACCGCGAAATTCGTGGTGCCGTGCTCCAGCGAATAAGTGCTCTCAATCCACTTGCGGGCGTCGGCCAGACCATACGGGTGCGGCATGCGCGCCAGCATTTCCGCCACATGACGGTTATTGGCGAGGAATACGATATCGGCGGCGTCATCCATCGTCGGACGGTCGAGTTTGAGGTGCTCTAGCGTCAGTGCGGGACGAGCCGCCGCCAGAGGGTTGGGATCTTCGTACTTTTCGCCTTCCAAGAGGCTATCTCTTTCCAAAACCATGACTTTCTCCGATCTGGTCCTTGTCTACACGGTGGGCAAAAGAAAAAGGGAGATGGGTTTTTGTCCCACCTCCCCTGATCTCAAATCGGCCTTTTCAGACCACCGGGTCGATGAGACACCGGCAATCTAGTGAAATCATACGCCGGTCTTTATTCCGCTGCTTCCACCACCGTCGGAAGTACGGATACGTATGTTCGGCCGTTGGCTTCCGCGGTAAACTCGACGCGGCCTTCTACCTTGGCAAAAATCGTATGGTCTTTACCCATACCGACATTGTTGCCTGGGTGCCACTTGGTACCGCGTTGACGTAGAATGATGTTGCCCGGAATGACGGCTTCGCCACCGAACTTCTTCACGCCTAGACGACGACCTACCGAATCGCGGCCGTTACGCGACGAACCGCCTGCTTTTTTGTGAGCCATGACGCATCTCCTAAACCTTGCCGAGGCATGCGGCGCTTCAAGCGCCTGCGGGATGCCCCATCTTGTCCTGTCTGTCCGCCCGGCTTACTTGCCGGCGAGTTCCTTGGCCTGCTCGACCCAATTGTCGCGCTCGAAACGGCCCTTCAGACCGGCTTCTTCTTCCACGCGCGCCACATCATCGGCCGTCATCGAAGCGATCTGCGCGTAGGTGGTGACACCCGCGGCATTCAGCTTCTTCTCGATCGCCGGGCCAAGGCCCGTAAGCTTCTTCAGGTCGTCGGCGCCGCCCGCGACTTCCGCCGCAGCAGCTGCTTCCGTCTTGACCAGCTTCTTCGCCTTCGGCTTGGCGCCGCCGGTCAGGATATCGGAGATCCGGACCAACGTCACCTCCCGGCGGTGACCCTTGGTGCGGCGGTAGTTCTGGCGGCGCCGCTTCTTGAAGATGACAACCTTGCGGTTGCGCACCTGTTCCACCACCTCGGCCGCCACGGAGGCGCCCTCAACAGTCGGCGTGCCGATCACTGTCTCCGTCTCGCCACCGACCATGAGCACGGTGTCGAAAGTCACGGTATCGCCGGCCTCGCCGGAAACCTTTTCGACCTTCAGGAGGTCGTCTGCGGCAACGCGATACTGCTTGCCGCCCGTCTTGATAACAGCGAACATCGCTGACGTCCTTTTGCCTTCGCCGCGCGTGCCTTTACATCCAACAGCACTTTCACGGACCTTGTGCGCACCCTTCGGCGCCGCGGAATTCGCGGCCTTTGGTGGACGCGTCATCGTCGGACCGGCAGGTCGCTGACGACGTTGGAAGCGTCGAGGAGCCTTCGGACAGCACGCTGGGCGAGCGTATCCCGCCACGCGCGGAGCATGCTGCAGTATGCGGTTTCACCCCTTCGCGTCAACGGCTGATCCGGGAATTCCGCGCTTTTCGAAGCTTTTTTCCGCACGGTCCGAAACGGCCGCGACGAAGCGGCGTCAGGCTTCCCCCGCCCCGGCCACGGGCAGACAAACACGTCTGCGAGAGATCCTGCGCAGAGAACGGCGACATTATATACAGGTTATATTGCCAAAAACCTGCGGTTTTCCGGGGTTGCGCACCGCATCGACCACAAGAGAGGCCAACTTGCCCGCAGCGGGCCTTGCACGGGGGCGGACCCATGTGTACGTTCCACGCCGCTAGCCGACGTGACGGCCCTTTTGCGGAGAGGTGCCGGAGTGGTCGAACGGGGCGGTCTCGAAAACCGTTGAGCGCGCAAGCGTTCCGAGGGTTCGAATCCCTCTCTCTCCGCCATTTATCTTTTTATCCAGTTGATCTTATTGATCTTTATTTCTGGATTTCCTTCCGGCCCATCACATTGTCGCGCCACCTGCTTCAGAATCGTACTGACGACAACCTCGTCGGGGAGCCGTGACTTGGTCATTGCCGCGGCAACCGGATCGCGCACGTCGTCGGAGATCTCCTCGGCCGAGAGCACTACGATGGGCGGGGGAGGGTTCTGCCCGCCGGACGAAATCTGCGCGATGACTTCCGTGCCCGATAGTTCGGTCATGGTCGGCTCCAGGAGGATCAGATCGAACGCCTCCTTGGCAAGCAGGGCCTTGGCGTCGCGCAGCGTCGCGGCACTCACGAGGTCGACCCGGTTGTGCAAGGCGATTGCCAGCATCTGGCTGAGGTCGACGTCGTCTTCGATATGCAGGATGCGCGATACACGCTTCTCACCGCCTGCTTGCCTCGCAGGCTGACCCCCGGACGCCCCACAGACTGGCCCTCGGACTGACCGGCGGCAAGCGACGCCGCCTGGGGTGAGCGCTCTTCCAGTTCTGCTGGCTCGGCCAGGGGAAGATCCACGTAGAACGTGGTGTCAATGCCTTCCTCGGTCTCGAAGTAGATCTTCCCGCCCATCTGCTCGATGATATGCTGGCTGATGTGCAATCCCAGTCCTGTCCCGCCCTTCTCGCGTCCGGCAGAACTGTCCGCCTGGCTGAACCGCATGAAGATCTTTTCGCGGAATTCAGCCGGGATTCCGGGACCGCTGTCATGGATCGAGATCCGGGCCTGGTTATCGACGTGGTGCATTTCGATCACCACTTCTCCTCCGGCCGGCGAAAATTTCGAGGTATTGGAAAGCAGGTTGGTCAGAATCTGAATCATGCGCTCCTCGTCGACGCGGGCGAATGACTGATCGACATGTTTGAGGGTCAGCTTCACATGGAAGCTCTCGGCAAAGGCGTGGTTGGCCTCGACCGCCTATTCGATCAGGCTTTCGAGATCGGCCGTGCGAAAATCAAACCGCATCTTCCCCGCCGCGATCTTGTCGATGTCGAGAATGTCGTTGATCAGGTGAATGAGCCGCTCGCAATTCTTGTAGGCAATCTCGATCAGTTCCCGGTCATCCTCGGGGAAGTCAGGCGCCAGGGTGGCAAGGAACAGGCCGAGTGACCCTCGGATCAAGGAGAGCGGCGTACGCAGTTCGTGGTTGACAACGGAGATAAATTCCCCCTTCAGCCGGTCCATCTCGCGTCGCTCGGTGATATCGAGAACCTGGATGATGATGTAGCGGGGCGACCCGTCGGCATGGCGCGCGCGAGAGGGGGTCACGAGCCCCCAGACATCGCTCCCACTGCGATAAATACAACGTTGCTCCATCTGGCTGGTTTGCGCCCGGCCGGCGATGCGCATCTCCACCTCCGAATGCAATTCTTCGATGTCGTCGAGATGCAGCAGCATGGAGATCGGACAATCGATGAGTTCTTCCTGGGCATAGCCGAGGAACTCGCAGGCCGCGGTGTTGACGTTCACGATCCGCTCGTCGAGTTCCATCAGGATCATTCCCACCGAAGCGGAATCCATTGTCGTGCGGAACGTTTCCTCTGTCGTGCGGAACGTTTCCTCGCTCGCCGCGATTTCCTGCATCTTGATGGCGACAAGCTGCTACACGATCTCGGTTCGCTGAACGAAGAACATCAGTAACATGCCGAAGAGGGTCATCAGCAGCAGCCCTCCGCCCAGAACCAATTGCGATTCGTTGCTTGCCGTTGCCGCCTCGAATTCCTGCGTACTGGTTCATTCCAGCGTCCACGGCTTCTGCATGATCTCGATCTGCTTCACGAGCTGGAAGCGCGACGTGTGCTGCTCTGTCTCCGTTGGCGAGGTGTTGGCGTAGATGAGCGCATTCTTGTCACGCGTGACGCCGTCATAGACCCGCAGGTTGAAGCATGTGCCCCTGCGCCTTGGTCAGATCCTTCAGGAAGCTGCGACCGATGAACGGAGCGTAGACCCAGCCCTGAATCGCCTTTCGGCGCTGGGCGGTCGTGCTCGTGGGCGCGTTCTCCCGGTAGAGCGGCTGGAGAAGCAGGAACCCCGGGCTTTTGGTCGCATCCTGCACGAGCAGGATGCGTCCCGTGATGGCGGCGTGTCCGGTATCCCTGGCCTGGGTGGCAGCCTCGTAGCGGTTTTCTCGAAAGCGATGTCGAGCCCAACGGCTTCCTTGTTGATGTCGACGGGTTCGATGTACTGGATGATGAAGTGGTTGTCGCCGGAGACTTCGGGATGGTTCTTGAAGTCCGGAATGCCCTCCGCACGGACCCTCGCGATGTAGTCATCGAGACCATCGCTCGTCACGTTTGCAATGAAGCCGATGCCATTGATGTCGGAAAACAACTTTTGAACGTCCAGAGCATCGGTATACGACGCCCATTCCTAAGGCTTTATGTCCGTCGTGCCGGCGAAGAAACCCGACCCCACTGCGCAAACCCGTCTCGTAAGCTGCCGTCCGGTTTCGAAGGGCAACTTCGTTTTCTTCCGCCAGTGCGGAGAACTGCGTTTCGACACGATCGTAGATGTTCTGGCTGATCTCATGCCATGCGTAGAAAGTTGCCGCCAGGGGGATGACGAGGATCAGGAGAAGGCTGCCGGGGAGATTGCCGACCTGCTGACCGCGCCAGACGATCGTTCCCTTCTGACCGGCGGCAAACAGCGTCAAAGGCAGCAGCAGGACGCCGATGACATCTCCCAGCCACCAGGTTGTCCAGCTGTCCCAGAATTGTTCAGCGGAAAGAGAGTCCGCAGAATACAGGGCGAACGTGCCTATGCTCGCGGCAATGACGCAAGATACGGGACCTGCGAACAGGGTCAGCTTGCCGACATCGCCCCATTTTTCCAACCTGATCGGCTTGCCGAATGCGGAACGTACCAGCATGTGGGCGGTGATGACCTGCAACGTCGAACCCCCGGCGATCACGGCCGCGGTCCACAGATCGGCATTGATCCAGCTCTCCAGCGTCACGTTAGCGCCGCCGACGATGGCATTCAGAGCGAAGGATCCGAGGAAGACGCCCGGCCAGATCTTCTGGTCGCACAGGATCAACGCACCGACAGCGATACCGGAGAGAGGCCAGATCAGCGTGGCGTAGCCGGGAAAAGCGGCAAGCAGCAGGCCGAGTTTTCCCGTCAGCACGTAAATCAGCGCCAAGAGAACCACTCGAGAGATGCAGCCGGATGCGAAGTTACACCATTCCGGTTTCATGTGCGAAAACATTGCGGCTCCGTGGAATTTTCGCCGGAACGGCTTGAATTCGAGCGGCCTCAGCTTGGTGGTTGAAGCGAATTTCTGCATCGAAGCGAACGACGAAGGTCGGGCGCTCAGACCCGACCGGGGACAAGACCTCTTGTCCCTGCCAAGCTCGCCTGCATCAGCGAGTGGGCCTTCCGGGCAAGGGTTTCGGTCAGTTCGCGGACAGCCATATGCTTAGAAATGTAGTCGGCGGCACCCAGGCGCCTGCCCCAGTCGATATCTGCCGGGCGGTCTCGCGAGGACAGCAGCACGATCGGGATACCTGCGGTGATATTGTCGTTCGTCAGATGCCAAAGAAGCTGGAAGCCATCCATCCGCTCCATCATCACATCCAGCACGATCAGGTTCGGCTGCAAACGCTGCGCAACGTCGAGCGCGGTTGCGGGGCTGTCGCAAGCCTCCATTCGGAGCCCCTGAGCAGCCAGAATGATCTCCACCAGCTTGAGCCAGTCCTTGTCGTCATCAACGATGAGCGCAGCGGCCATGCCATTGTTCTCGGTCATAGTTCTCGGTCATACCAATATCTCGACTTGTTTTTTCCGCGAATAGTTTATGTAGCGAAATGATAAAAGTGTGATTTATTAACTTTAATTATTTTTGTATTGTTTTTGCAATCTTCTATTGCGGAATATAATCACTATCCGTACATGGAATATTCATATATAATCGAGAGCTTGAATGATAATCATGATTTTCTCGCTGCACTTACCAAGGAAAAACGCCGAAGGCCGATAAAAAGATCACCTATTAGTTCTGATGCAAATTTATTCAATATTTATATTTATATTTATAATCTAATATAATTAATAATAGATGACGATTTATTTATATTATGTAATATTATTCCGTATCAATTTTTCAAAATCATAGTGAAGTATCGGATCATTCGAATTCGCGGTGCAAATATCGCCCTGGTATGGGAGGTCGAATTGAGCGAACTGAAGAAGATTCTTTATGCGGATGACGAACCTGATCTTCGCAAGATCATCACGAAGACATTGAGGGGTATCAGCGGATACGAGGTGAAGGATTGTTCGGACGGCGCCAAAGCCCTCCGCGAAGTCGATGAATTCAAGCCAGATCTCGTCCTTCTGGATGTCATGATGCCCGTGATGACGGGGGGCGAAGCGCTGGAGGCCCTACGCAAACAGGAGAGGACGGCCGATCTCCCCGTCATCTTCATAACGGCGAAGGCACGTCCGCAAGACATTGGACAGCTCAAGACCGAACGCCGAACCGGCGTCGTCACAAACCTTTCGAACCGATCAAGCTGTCCCAGCAGATCCATGACATCTGGAAGGAACTGATCGAGGAGGCGTAGCGCGCCGCCACAGGCCGGAGCTTGCAGCCTCCACCGGGTCAGCGTTCGCGCAAGGCGGCATCGACGCTGAGCCTGATCGGCGACAGGATATATGCCAGCAGACTGCGATTGCCCGTCACGATGTCCGCGATCACAGTCATGCCGGAGATGACGGGCCGGTCGCGGTCGCCACCGACGAATTCTTCATCGGGATCGATATAAGCCTTGTAGTAGGGCGAGCCCTCCTCCGGAGTAAAGGTCGTCGGAGAGATCCGGGCCACACGTCCCTCGATCATGCCGTAGCGCGTGTAGTCGTAGGTCTGGACCTTGATCTTCGCCTGCTGGCCGGGATGGATGTGGCCAATGTCGCGCGTGGAGATGCGAACTTCGACCAGCGGACGGGCGAGATCCGGCACGATCTCCATAACCGTTGCGCCAGGAGCAACGACACCGCCAACCGTCTGCGTCTGCAACCCCTTGATACGCCCTGCCATGGGAGCGGTGATCACCAACCGCTGAACCCGGTCGCGCGCCCGGTCGATGTTCAATTGCAGTTCCGCCGCCTCGCGCGTGAGCTGGCTGAGTTCTGAGGCCATTTACGCCTGGTATTTCGCCTTCAACTCGATGATGCGCGACTCTGCCTCCAGTATCCGTTCCCGGATGCGGATCGCGTCGATGTCAAGCGTTGTCTTCTGCCCCAGCATGCCGGAAAGCGCGCGCGCTCGATCAGTTGCATTCTCGAAAATGGCCCTTTTTCAACGAGGTACTGTCTTGCATCGATCTGCTCGCGGGTCAGGGAAATCTGCTCGGATACGGAGATCGCTTGCGCTTCAAGAGCCTTCAGTTCCGCGCGGCGCTCGCGAACCTGCTGCGAAAGGACCGTCGACTGGCTGTCGATGCTCTCGCGTTTCGCCGTCAGCGCCTTGAACTCGACCTCAGCAATCTGCTTGTAGCGCGGTTCCACGCCATCGAGGTCAGGACTGCGCTCCTCGAGCGTCGCCTGAAGCAGATCGATCCTCAAGAGCACGCTCGAAAGCCGTGTCTGCAACTGGTAGAGTTCGGAGCGAGCGATATCGGGCGCGAGTTCCAGCAGGGTCTGCCCCGCGGTCACGCGCTCGCCTTCGCTCACCGTGATCTTCGACACGATCCCGCCCTCCAGATGTTGCACCGTCTGGATCTGCTCAGAGGGGACAATCTCTCCGGAACTCGTGGAGATCTCCGCAAACGGCACGAAATAGGCCCAGATGCCAAGCCCGGCAAAGAAACTGCAGATCAATGCGATGGCGATCGTCGCAAACCGGCTCGTCCCCTTGCGGTCGAATAGCTGGTTCGCCACCACGGCGGCCTCGCCGGTCAAGAGTTCGATCGGCTCGAACCCATCGCCGGGATGTGCGTCGTCAAGACTGGTGTCCTTGGTCATCGTTGATCCGCCTGGGCGTTGGTGACGATATCCACGGGCGCACAATCGCGCACCAGAGATCCCTGGTTCAGGACAAGCACCCGGTCCGCAGCCGCGATGAATTCCGGCAAGTGCGTGGCCATGATAATGGTCCGGACCCCGGACCCCGCGGTTGGCCTCGATGATGCCCAACAGCCCCTGCCGCGCCGAAGCGCTTGCCGCGTCGGGTTCATCGAGAAGCATGAGGTTCGTGTTGGTGAGAAAAACGCGCGCCAAACCGATTACCTTGACGAGGCTGCTGAAACGATCGAACGCGGCCATCGGGGTCGCGAACCCGGAAGGCAATCCTTTGATCAGATCGTATATGTTCAACTGGCCGCACACGACGTTGCGCATCGACCCGGCTTCTGCTTCGACCCCCAGGTTGAAGAAGTCTGCGATCGAGATCGGCAAGGTGCGCTGGTCCCGCGCCAGGTATCCAATCGACTGGCGCAGGGCGCTGTTGGAGATTTGCCGCGGATTGACGCCATCGATGGTGACGGTACCGAATTGCGGTTCGCGCAAGCCGGCGATGAGGTCGGGCAGTGTCGACTTGCCTGAGCCGGAGTGCCCGGTAATGGCGACGATATCGCCCGGGTTGATCTCGAAACTGACGTTTCGCAGAGCAGCCGTCTGCCCCCGTTCATAGGTCATCATGACGGACGAGAAGGCGACGCGGCCGTGCATTCCACCTCCGCGGCCGCTCAGCCGGTTTTCCCGCAGCGGCGAGAGTTCCGAGCCGAGGATCGCCGTGCTGGACCGAACGGCATTCTGGATCTCGTCCCACCGCAGGTACCCCTGCATCAGGGAAGGAAGAGGAGCACTCATCCGCCAAACGAGGGCGACCGACGCGATCAGGGCGCCCACGGTTATCTTGCCGTCGATGGCGACGAAGCTCCCCGCGCCCAGGGTGGCGAGCACGGCGAGGGATGTCTCCGTGCTGGAGGCAATCTGCGACCACCCCTGCAATGCCCGTTGGCGAACCAGTTCGATCTCCGCAAGGCGGGCCGATGCATCGCGGAAGCGGTTGAACCACCAGGACCCAGCGCCCTCCAGCTTGATCGTTTCCAGTCCGCTGGAGATCTCGTAGCAGGTCGCGCCGTATTCCTCGGTCTGGCGCGCGACATTGCGGGTGCGCCGCGTCAACGGCGCCAGCAGCGCGACGACATAGAGGAGCGTGAACGGCGCCTCGAGGCAGGCGGCACCGATCGGGCCGACGAAAAAGGTGCGCGCACGGTCGAGATTCTTCAGCCGCGCCAGCCCGGAACGACTGTTGATGTTGATACTGGCGAGGGAGGGTGCACGCAGCAGCCGTCCGACCAACCGGGATTTCGCATTCAGGTCGATCAGGCTGGCTGTCCGCGACAGGACCGTGCTGCGCAGCCCTCGCAGGCAGAAGTCGCACACGAGTACGATGGCAACCCCGAGAGCCAGCAGCGTGAGCAATACGCGGTCGCCCGCAGCAAGGACCTGGTCGTAGACGGCAAGCGTGAACAGCGGCAGCGCGAGCCTGCACAATTCATCCAGGTCGAGACTGCGGTCGGTGGGCGCAATAAAGCTCAGGTCGATACGGGTGAGATCGGCATCGACCAAATGGAACAGCTTGCGGATGCCCTCGTGGTCCGTGCTCGTCACGCCCCCTGCCTGCACCATCTCGGGACTGGTCCGCGGATGCGTCATGCGCCCCAACCTCCCTGCGTGACCGGAACGGCGATCCAGACGTTGGCGATGATGAGCTGCCGGTCGGTGAGCGCGCAGAAGACAGGGTGATCCGTGAAGAACACCACGGTCGCTTCGCCCTTGAGCATTGTCAGAAGCCGCCAGAGGTCCTGCTCACTCCTAGCGTCGAGCGAGAACGTAACCTCATCGAAGATGAGAACCTTGCGCTTCTTGGCGAGGCCGCGAACGATCGCGACAAGTTGGCGAAAACCGTTGGGAAGGGTCTTGCGTCTTCTGCCTGATCTCGGTGTCGTAGCCCTCCGACAAGCGTCTTACGGCCTCGTCGAGATCGGTGAGATGCGTCAGGTAGCGGACATCGGACATCCGCGTAGGAGTTCTCGTCGCCGTCGGTGAGGATGTCGATCAGCCGACCGCTCGGCAGCATCGGGTCCCTTGGAATGAAGGTGATGTTGCGCCGGACCAGATCGATGTTCTCGGCCGTGACGTCCACCCCGCCCATGCGCACCGTACCATCCAGCGGCGCCAGACGGAGGAGGGCACGGGCCAATGTCGTCTTGCCTGCCCCGCGGTCCGCGGTGATCGTCACGAACTCGCCACCGGCAATGTCGATGGACAGGTTGTCGAGCGGCCGTGCCGGTCCGCCGCCCAAATGAACCACGCTGAGATTTCTGATCTCGATGTCTGGCGGTCCGGACCAAAATGGCCTGGAATTCGGCGGCGCCAGTTTTTCCTCCGCCTCGTTACCGGCCAAAGCATCACCGATCTCGACCAGCGCAAGCTTGTTCTGCCGGTATTGGGTGATGATGAGCAGCCCGGTCTGCAACGGTTCCAGCGACCGGCCGGCCAGCAGCGTGCAGGCAGCCAGGCCACCAAGTGTTAGGTTTCCGCCGATCGCGGCCAATGCGCTCGCCACCACGACCGAGGCGATCAGGGCTTGCGAGAAGAGCACGTTCACGTCGCGCGAAACCAGCGTCGCGAACACCTGTCGGCGCAGATTGAACGAGGTCTCGACCTGGTGCCGGACGAAGCGGTCCGTCATCGGCAACTCACCTGCGATTGCCCGCAGCATCAGCATGTTGTCAAAGACGCGGCCGATGAAGTCGTTCTGCCGGCCGGTACTTGCCCGCATCTCGGCCGATACGCGTGCATTAAGCGCGGAAATCGCCAAAACACAGATCGCGAAGACCGCACACAAGGTGGCGGGGATCAGCGCAAGCCAACCGCCGATGATCGCGATCAGGACGATGAAGCCGAGCCCGAACGGGATGTCGACTATTGCCTGCAGCAACATAAAGCGGAACTCGCGAACCACGGAAATGGCGGACAGGGACTCCGTGAGTTGCGTCACGGAGCGGCCGGGATCGGGCAGATTGGCCCGCGTGATGAAGCGCTGCATCAGCACTTCGCGTTGCGCGTGATCGTAGCGGGTGCCGGCTCGCGTCATTATGGCAACACGCGAAAAGCGCAGGGCGGCATCGATGATGACGATGCCCCCGGCACAAAGAATCAGGACCGCGAGGGTGGGCAAGGTGCCGTTCGGCAGCACGCAATCGTAGATCAGCAGCGCCGTGATCGGCGTCGTGATGGATAGCACGTTCACCAGGATCGATGCGCACAGGACCGCGCACACGGCGTCGAACGGCGCGAGAGGAATGGTCCTCGGCACGACGCCTGACATCTCGCGCGGTGACTCCGCGGTCTGGGTGCTCATGACCATGAGGACGTGACTGTGCCGCCTGAGTTCGAGGTTCCCGCAAGTTCAGTGCACTGTAAAAACCAGTAGTGATCCTCTGCCCGCCACGCAGTTGCGACCGGGTAGGAGCTTTGTTCCAGCATTGTAAGGCGAGGCGGAAACCGCCATCCGGCACCGTGGACGATCTTGATCCTGCGCGGTTGCGTCGGAATTTCCTCGATCTTCTTCCTCAGCCGCGCGATGAGTATGTCGATGGTCCTGTCCATGTATTGCCAGTCTCTGCCCGTCGTGGCCTGCATCAGGTCATGGCGCGACAACACCTGACCCGCATTGCTGATCAGGTGCTTGAGCAGCATCGCCTCCTGGGCCGAAAGCACGTATTCCCGCTGATAGGCATCGAACAGGCGGCAGCTCGGAGCATCAAGCCGCCAGCCGCGTCCTTGCGCTGGCGCCGACGCGCAACGCTGCGTATGCGTGCGAGAAGATGGCGCGGTTCGAAAGGTTTCGTGACGTAGTCGTCCGCGCCCGTCTCCAGTCCCACGATCTGATCGAGATCCGACGACTTGCCGGAAATAATGATGATCCCGGCGTCTGTTTCCCGCCGCAGCATTCCGACGAGATCGAGGCCATCCGCATCGGGAAGGCAGAGATTCACCAAGGCGACATCGGGTCTCCACGTATGTATTTCTTTCTCGAATTCACCCGGATTGGATACAATCCTGACATCATAAGATTCACAAGAAATATAAATGTTAAGTAAAATGTTAATATACGGGTCATCATCAATAATGAGAATGCACCCCGAGCTGCTCGACATCGGTAATAAAAAATAAATTGTGAAAGTTACATTCTGATTACAATCATATAATAATAAAAAATTATTTTTAAGAGGTATATTACTCATCGTCAGATCGGTATCTCCCGTCATTGTGGCCAGAAGCAGGCTGCCGTGCAAAGTGTTGAGAGGAGCAGATGGCAACAGATCAGAATGAAAATGGAGGATTACCGCTCACGGCCTCCAGGGATCATGTCGATCGAAAGGGGGCGGTTGCGCGAGAAGACGCCGCATTATCCTCCCTTCACCAGGGCAGCGTTATTCCCCACACCTTCGTCGCAAAGGGCGTAGAGGAGGAAGGCGCTGTCCTGGACGATGTTTCGCCTCTGCCTTACGATGCCGGGGAGCCTGCCGTGCAGGCTACTCAACCGCCGCCGCCGTCATCTGCGTCAACGTCCGAGTTCAACATTTCTGTCGTCGAAACCGCGGCACCCACCCCGGCTGAAGTCATGTCGACTCCGCCCATTGGCGACACTGCCTCTCCCGATCTGGACGAGACTGGTGCTGCGCCGACCATCAGCGCCGCGGAAATGGCGCCCGCTCCCTTCTCCGTCCCGGCCCCCCCGGTGGGTACGCAAGCAGCTTCTACCAAACCGACGAGCCCGCAAGATCCACTCGTCCTGTCCGTCGCCGATGTTTCCGGCACCGAGGACAGCGCCATTGCGCTCGACATCGCCGTGACCTCGCCCGATGCGATGAGCGTCGTCATTACCGGGGTGCCGGAAGGCGCGACCTTGTCCGTAGGCCTCGACAATAGCGATGGCACATGGATGCTCACGCCAGAAGAACTCTTCGGACTGACGCTCACTCCGCCCGAAGCCTTCAATGGCGAGATCGATCTAACCGTCACCGCAACCGCGGTCGACGGGACGGACGTCGCGTCTGTCACCGATGGTTTCACCGTCTTCGTGGAGGCAGAGGGCGGCGGAAGCGGGGGCTATGTCCGATACCCGCCCGGTCTCAAGATTGCAGGCATTCCGATAACGATCATCGCCGCCGTGCCCGATCCGCACCTGGTGACCATCTCCGGGCATCCTCCCGGCGCCATATTCTCTGCCGGTGAGGACAATGGCGACGGCACATGGACCCTCCTTGCGGAGGAAATGGAAGGGTGTCGTTCGCCCCCCCGCTGATTTCACGGGTGAAGTTTCGTTATCCGTTTCCATGAGCTCAATCGATGGAAACGTGACGGCTGCGGACTCCGCAAGGTTCCACTATGCGCGGGGATAAGCCGGTCACGACACCCGAGCCTGCGACCGAGGGGATGCCCGAGAATACCCCTCACGTATCCACCGAGGCGGACGGCGTGATCATTGAAAACACGGCCGCGGCATTCGACATCGACCTCGGTGCCGTTTCGCCATCCGACGTGGCTGACATCACCGTGTCCGGGCTTACCGACAGAATGAAGTTCTCCGCCGGCAAGGACAACGGCGATGGCTCCTGGAAGCTGGCTGCGGAAGATCTCGACGGCCTGACCCTGACCGCGACGGACCCGGGCCCGACCGTGCTTCAGGTGCAAATTTCCGTCCGCGATGCCAAGGTCTCAACAAGCACGACCTCGTCTTTCGACGTGTCCGTCAAAGTTCTCAACGTCGCCGAGGCACCGGGCCTGTCGGTTCGGCTCGGCGGCGGCGCCCTGGAGGAAGCGGAGACTCCCCTGACCATTCAGCTCAGCGACCTCACGGCGACGGAAATGGTGGCGATCACGATCGACGGTGTCGGGAACGACGACGAGTTGACTGCCGGCACGCTCAATCCGGATGGGAGCTACACGCTCGATCTCGAAGATCTGGTGGGGCTGGCCATCATTCCGCACTCAAGCGCGGACCTTGATCTGACGATCGTCGCGAACGTTACGGATACGACGACGGACACGATGGCGTCCGTCAGCGATACGGTTCACGTCGCCGTCATACCGGACATGCTGACTTGAACGCCAACGCCGCTCGCCCCGTCCCACCCCATGTCGGGTGAACACTTTCGAACCTGGGATCCATCGGATGACGGCAACGACGCCTTTGACGGACACAACACCAGAACGGGTGAGCAACGGCGTACGCTTGCTGATCTGCGACGATTCCATCTACATGCGGATGGCGATCCGCACCTTGTGCGAAGCGCATAAGGACATTCAGATCATCGGCGGGGCGAAAAGCGACGAAGAGGCCATAAAGCTCGTCACGAGCCTGAAGCCCGACGTGGTCACACGCGCATCAGGTTCCCATGATCATCTTGAGTGGCCTGACGCAGCGCCGAAGCGAGCTTGCCGGACGGTTCCTGGAAAGCGGCGCGGTCGACGTCATCTGGAAATCCGTCTCGATGATGGACATCGACGGCATCGCCAACACGATCATCGAAAAGGTCCTGTTCTGGGGGCATCCGGTGAAGGTGAGCGACCTGCCCGAGCCGGAGGAGCCGGACATCAGCCCCTATGATGTGGTGATGCTCACCTTTGGCGATGGCAGGGCTTATGCCTTGATGCACACCTTGTGCGAATTGCCGCCGACGATGCCGCCCGTAGTTGTCGCTGCCCAGGCGCCGACGGCATGCATCAATGGGCTCGTGCGGGTGATAGGTCGGATGACCGGCCGGCGGGTCGTCGCGGCCAGCGAGGATCGCCCCCTGGAGCCGGGGCAGATCGTACTCGTGGCTGGAGCCACGCGGTACCAGCTCGTTCAGAATGGCGACACGTTCGCGCTGGGAAAGACGACAGCCGTGCTAACCCATGGCGCGATCTTCGACCCCCTGTACCGGGGGTTCGTCCGTGCCGGGCGGAACGTGTTGTGTATCGCGCTGTCCGGCACGTCGGTCGATTGGAAGCATGCCGAGCCGCCGCATCCGGAACGGACCCAGCTTCTGGTTCAGACACCGCAGACCTGCACGGATCCGGACGGCTGCCGCAGTCTGATCGACACTGTCGACTTCGCGCAACCGGTCGGCTTTGCGACCTTGAGAAAGGCACTGAGGTTCCGATCATGAACGGGCTGCATGACGACGTCGCCCAGCAAATACAAGAACAGCTTCTGGAATTGCGACGGGAGTTCGTGGAAGGGCTTCCGCCGCGCTTGAAGGAAATCGGGGACCTCTGGGGCGACTATGCCCCGGACGGCGACCGGAAATCCGGCAAGGAACTGCTGTCGGCCATTCACAAGATCGCCGGAACCGCAACGATTTTCGGCGTCACGGATCTCGGGCAACTCGCGCGCAATCTCCAAATCGCGCTGGAAGATATCTTCGATGACATCGAGGTCGAGACGAATGAAAAATTCATCGCGGAAAATATCGACAGATTGATCAGCTACGACGTGAGGACATAGTCCCGCGACATCGTATGACGCGCTGACCGAAGGGCGCGCCGGGGAACGGCATGAAGTCTCCCCCGCCGATCCGGCACACGCGTCTCCGGCTTTCTCAACCATCGCATTTGATCAATCCCCCGTCCGAAATGGGCCCGGCAACGTTTCCAACAGGTCTGTGGGATATCCGCGGAAAACATTGGTCGCACCCTGTATATTTATTGGTAACTCAATTCTATTACGGTGGATAACCCGTTTTTCCGATATATATACATATCATTTTTGATAAAATCTGCCAATAAGATAAAAAACTATATTAATTATTCAGAAACTATTCTAAGTTTCACTGTTTAATTGAGAAAATCACATAGTGCATTAGCTTTTTTCACTTGATGAATTAATCCCCCGTTTCAGTATACTCCCATCGACGAGCGCAGGACATGAGCCAATCAAGGCCGGCTGTGCTCGCTGGCCCCATCGCTCCCACCAGGGATACAGAGACATGAACGTCAGATACATCCGCAAGACTTTCGGCAGCGGGAACATCGGCCGCAGGACTTTCGGCCTCGCCCTTGGCACCGCCCTCGCCACCTCCTTGCTCGCCGGCTCGGCCTCCGCGGCCTCCGATTACAAGGGAGTGAAGTTCCTCAACATCGCCACGGCGACGACCGGCGGATCCTTCTATCCCGCGGGCATCGCGATCTCGAAGGTCATCAACGACAACATCAAGGTTCGCGCCTCCGCCCAGTCCTCCGCCGGTTCCGTCGCGAACACCGATCTGCTGCGCAACAACGAGGCGAATGTTGGCATTCTCCAGAGCAAGATCGCCAAGGACGCGATCGCCGGTACGGGCGCCTTCAAGGATCAGGGGCAGCTGAAGCTCCAGGTTCTGATGCCCCTGTTCATCAACGCCGACCACATGATCATCAACACCGGCAGCGGCATCGACGACATCAAGGACGTCAAGGGCAAGCGCTGGGCGGTCGACCGTGTCGGCTCCGGCACGCTGTCCTCGGCCAAGGACATCCTGGAATCCTTCGGCATCACCTTCGACGATATCAAGCCGCAGTATATCGACCAGAGCGAAGCGCTCTCCGGCGTGCAGAACGGCATGATCGACGGCGCGGAGCTGACCTCGGGCGTGCCCTTCTCGCAGCTGACCGAAACCATGATGTCGGCCAACGGCAAGGTGAAGGTCCTCGACCTGACCCCGGAAGAGCAGCAGCAGATCGTCAAGGCGACCGGCTGAAAGATCCCCTTCACCATCCCGGCCAAGACCTATCTCGGCCAGGACAAGGACGTGCACACCGTCGCCCACATGTCGCTGGTGATGGTGCGTTCCGACTTCCCGCCGGACCTCGCCTATGACATCGTCTCCGCGCTCTTCGCGCACCTGCCTGAGCTGCAGCCATCCCACGGCGCGTTCAAGGCCTGAGGCCTGAAAAAGACCGCCGACGTGATCGACAACCTATCCCTGTCGATCAACCCCGGCACGAAGCGCTTCTTCGACGAACAGAAGTAGGTCCTTCCCGCCAGCATGTGCCGCCGACCAGCCTGAAGCTTTCCGGTCGGCGGCGACATGCTCAAGGGATCTATTTCGAGTGATTTTTCCGGGTTGAGGGCGACTTCGCCTGATCCCGGGACGCTCCGAGAAGACGTCCCTGCCACGTCGATATTTCGGGCTCCCCCGAAAGCGGCGCGGCAGCGGACGACCCGGTTCCGGCTCCCGCAAGAGCTCCGCCCCACACGGTGAGATCACCGTACAGCGGACGCATTCCTCCCCTTCGAGATGGCGGGGCAAGATGGCGGGGGCCTGCTTGTTTTCCAAAGAAAGGTCGATAGGCGTGCCCGAGATGGTTCGTGACTTCGTAAAGGGCGTGAGGCTTCCCAACGGCAGCGTCGGAGGGCGGAACCTGACAGGTGGTCAGGCTTTGCTCACCATTGTTCTCTGTCTTGTGTTTTCCGTCTTCGTCCTGGCGATCAACAGCGTCCTGCTGATGGACCAGATGCACCGCAGCGGCGTCTTCGTCGCGCTGTTGCTGGCAATCCTGTTCCTGCTGTTCCCCGCGACGCCGAAATCACCGCGTGACAGATTCACGACAATCGACTTCATCCTGGCGATCGCGGGTGCCGCGATCGGCCTCTACATCTATTTCCGCTATGAGACCTTCACCGGTGGCGCCTTCACAATATCGACGACGGACTATGTCTTCGCGATCGGCGCGATCCTGCTGGCGCTCGAAGCGGGACGCCGGTCCATCGGCATCTGGATGTCGCTGCTCTCCATCGTGTTCTTCGCCTATGCTCTGTTCGGCGAATATGTGCCCGGCCCGTTCGGTCACTTCCCCATCGCCTGAACCCGTCTGGCAATGCGGATGTACATGGTCGACGAGGGCATGTTCGGCCAGACACTGCAGGTCGCCCAGTCCTATATCAGGCTCTTCGTCATCTTCGACTCGTTCCTGACCGTCATCGGCGCGTCGGAAATGCTGACCAATCTCGGCCTGTGCGTGTCCGGCTCCTATACGGGCGGACCGGCGAAGGTGTCGGTGCTGGCGAGCGACCTGACCGGCATGCTGAGTGGCACGGCCGCCGCCAACGTGGCGACCACTGGCACGCTGACCATCCCGATGATGAAGCGCACCGACTTTTCGCCCGCCTTCGCAAGCGCGGTGGAATCCATCGCCTCCACGGGCGGCATGCTGATGCCGCCGATCATGGGCGCCGCCGCCTTTCTGATGGCCGACTTCACCCAGACCCCCTACTCCACCATCATGCTGGCCGCCGTGCTGCCGGCGCCCTTCTATTACGGCTCACTGCTCTTCGTCGTGCATCCGCGCGCCGTGCGGCAGGGGATCTCGGGGCTGCCGAAGTCGGAAATCCCGAATTTCCTGACGGTCATCAAGACGCGCGGCCACCTGCTGCTGCCGATCATCGTCTTCGTCTACCTGCTGATGTCCGGCAGCACGCCGACCTATTCGGCGGTTCTGTCGATCGGCGTGGCGATTGCCGCAAGTTTCCTGCGCCGCAACACGTGGATGACACCGCGCAAGTTACTCGACGCGCTGGTGCTGGGCGCGATCGCGACGGTCGCCGTGGGCACGGCGTGCCTGGTGGCGGGCTTCATCGTCGGCGTCGTTTCCATGACTGGCGTGGCGCAGGTGCTGACGATGTATATCGACACCCTGTCGGGCGGCTACCTATTCCCTGCCCTGTTTATCACGACCTTCGCCGCCATTCTGCTGAGCTGCGCGCTGCCGGCGACCGCCGTCTACATCGTCGCCGCGGTGACCGTCGCCCCGGTGCTGGTGGCGATGGGGGCGGACCTCTTGTCGGCCCACTTCTTCGTCTTCTACTTCGGCGTCCTATCGAACATCACGCCGCCGATCGCCATCGCCTGCTTCACGGCCGCCGGCATCGCGGCGGAAGGGTCGATGAAGATCGCCCTGCATTCGCTGCGGCTCGCGCTGCCGGCTTTCATCCTGCCGTTCGTGCTGATCTACCACCCAGCTCTTTTGATGATCAACGCGCAGCCGCTGAACGTGGTCGAGATCGCCGTGATCGTTGCCTTCGGCACCGCCTGCTATGTGATCGCCGCCGAAGGCGTTCTGGTCACCCGCCTGGGCGTTCTCTCGCGGCTCACCTTCGGTGCGGTCGCGGTGCTTTGCCTCGTGATCCAGGACAATGCGATCGGCCTCGTGGCCTGCGTGCTGGCAGTCGTTCTCGGGGGGCGATCTACCTCCAGTCACACCGAGCAGCGCCCGTGGAAACGGAGATCGTGCCGACGACCCCGTGCACGAAAGAGGCCTAGGACACCCGATCTTCAAAGTCGCCAGCGTCCGGTTTCGGATGCCGGCGCGAATGCCCGGTTCGTAGCGGCTTCGCCCGCACCTCGTCGCGACATGGATGGTGAACCACGCCGCCGCGGCATTCTTTTCAAGTGATCGGAAAGGATCTCGCAATGAAAGCCGTATCCCTTTACAGCCCCTACGCCTGGCGTGGCCGTATCGGGCTGGTCGTGCCGTCCACCAACACGGTCAACGAGCCCGAATTCTACCGCATGGCGCCGGAAGGCATCGGCATCTACACCGCCCACGCGCTGCTGCTGGGCGCCGCCTCACACGACAGCTACAACGCGATGAAGAGAACATCGCCATCGCCGCAAAGCAGCTTGCGACGACCGAGGTTGACGTGATCGCCTTCGGCTGCACCTCCGGCAGCTTCATCTGCCCGGGCGACAGGATCGAGCGCACCATGCACGAGGCGACGGGTGCCCCGGCGGTGACGACCGCCTATTCCGTGCTCGCCGCCCTTAAGCACATGGGCATCACTAAGCTCTCCATGGGCACGCCCTATACCAACTTCGTCAACGAGGAGGAGATCGCCTTCCTCGCCAAGAACGGGATCGAGGTGGTGAAGTTGCACAGCCTGCAGCTCGGCGAGACGCAGGAAGAGCGCCGCAGCATCGGCCGCGTGCCGCCAGAAGCCGCCTATCGCATGTGCCGGATGATCGACCATCCGGATGCGCAGGCGATCTTCCTGAGCTGCACCAATCTCGCGACCATCGAGATCATCGAGGAGCTGGAGCGCGATCTCGGCAAGCCGGTGACACCTCCAATCAGGCGACCTTCTGGCGTTGCCTGCAGATGATCGGCGACCGCCAGCCGATCGAAGGTTACGGCCGACTACTCGCCGAGCCCCGCGAACCGGCGACCTTCACGCCGAGCCAACCCGCCGCAGCCGCCGAATAATCACTTTCAACGAAAAGTCCTGCCTGACATGCGTATGGAATTGCAGCCCTATTCGGCGATCGCCGAATACCTGAAGAAAGAGCACACGATCCTCATCCCCGTGGGCGCGGCGGAACAGTACGGCCCACACCTGGCGACCGGCACGGAACTGAAGATCGTGGAACAGATCGCGCGCGATGCGGGCGAGAAGAACGGTTTCGCCGTGACGCCGGTCATCCCCTTCAACTACTCCCACATGTTCCTCGACTATCCCGGCACAATGTCGATCAACACGAAAACGGTCGAGAATTATGTGAGCCAGATGGCGCACGGTCTCGCCAAGCAGGGCTTCCGCCACTTCCTGTTCGTCAACATCCATGCCGGTTCGCTCGGGCCGCTTGAGAGCGTGAGCCGCTCGCTGCGCGCCAAGTGGGGCTGCGTCGGCGGCCTGATCGACGTTTTCTCCATCATGCGCGACGTGGCCGAGGTCACGTACGAGATCAAGCAGCTCCCGACCGGCCATGCCTCGGAGGTGGTGACCTCGGTGGCGCTGCACATGGCGCCGGAGATGATGTTCATGGACCGCGCGGTCGCCCCGCCGGTGCTACGTCCCTTCGTCGACAGCGTGCGCACTGTCTCCAGCAGCAAGGTCGCGCTAGGCGCCTCCACCTTCCAGGTCTTCAGCGACATTTCCGACTACACGCCGCTCGGCATGCAGGGCGATCCGTCCGCCGCCACCGCCGAGAAGAGCAAGGTGATCTACGAGAGCGCCCTTAACTACATCGCGGAAGCTGCGACCAAGTTCTCCGGGATGATTCTCGATCCGAAACTGGCCGCAGAGGCTGCGGAATAAAAGCGTTCCCCCGGCCCCCTTCGGGTTCGGCCGGGGACATGCGAACAGACAAAAGAAAGGGGGCCCAGCGGCCCACTTTTAAGTTTTCAGCGCTGTCTCTTCGCAGACCACGTGCAGGCTAGATCTGCTCCCTCTCGCGAGAGGAAAGGATTGGGGTGAGAGGTGTCGGGCTCTCGTGGATACGGAGAGCACGTCCCCATCACCGGGCGCATACGCGCTGACCTCTCCCCATCGGAGAGGAGCTTGCGTTCCGGACACAACCGAGGATCAGAATATGAAACGCTCCTGATCCCTCAGGATGCCCCTAAGGTTGCGGCCAGGCGATAGCCGGATTGGCGAAGAGCGCGACGAGGGCGGCGAGGCCTGCGTCGAAGTCTTCCAGCTCCATGTGTTCATCCGGGTTGTGGCTACCGTTCTCGTTGCGCAGAAACAGCATCACGGACGGGACACCGGCAAGGGCGAAGGTCCCGGCCTCGCTCGCCATCACCCGCGAAGGCACCTTCGCGCTTTCGCAGGCCGCGCTCATCATCGCCACGAGACGTTCGTCCATGAGCGCGGGCGTACTGCCCGATTTCTCGCCCCACTCGAAGCACGTTCCGGTCTCTTCGGCGATCGCGCCCGCCGTGGTCATCAGCTCGCGCTCGAAGCGCTCGAGCGTTTCCACCTCGGCCGAACGCATGTCGAGACAGAGATCGACGTGACCCGACACTTTCGAAAAGGAATGCTGCTCGGGATCGGTTCCGATCTTGCCGAAGGTGACGACGAGATCGCCGCCGTCCTGCTCGATCCGATCCCAGATCTTCGAGGCTTTCGTGATCAGCTTGGCGCTCGCCTGAACCGCATCGCGGCGCAGCTTCTGGGGCATGGCGCCGGAATGCGAATATTCGCCGATGCAGCGCGCGTCACGATAGCGGAAGCTGCCGCGGATACCGCTGACGACGCCGAGCGGAAGTCCTTTGCTCAGGAGTGCCGGGGCCTGTTCGATATGCGGCTCCAGATTAGGCGACGATGGTCGCAGGATCGAGAAAGGTCTTGCCGCGTGCAACAGCCGCCGCATCGAAGCCGGAAGCGTCGATATGCGCGCCGAGCATTTCCCCGTCATCCGACCGTGTGACGCTGGTCAGCACGTCCGGATCAAGCAGGTCGAGCGCCATCTTGGAGCCGATATAGCTGTGCGGGAACCAGCAGCTTTCCTCCGCGCGCAGGCAGGCAACCGTCAGGTCGAAGGGCGGACGGGTTCCGCTCTCGGCAAAGTGGCGCTGGAGGGCCACGCCGAGGATCACGCCGACCGCACCATCGTAGTTGCTGCCGTGGGGCACGGAATCCAGATGCGATCCGAGAGATCGGCCAGCATCTGGTGGCCCAGACTGGCGGCCGAGCTCAACGGGTCAAACATGTTCGAGCTTGCCTCAGGCACGACCGCCGACCTTGCGCAGTGCGCGGGCAGCGTTGATGACCATGGCCGCGTCGTTCTGGTAGGGGATCCAGCGCGCGTCCTTCTCGAACCACTTCGCCGCCATGTCCGGGTTCTGTGCGGAAAGCTCGAACTCGACGCCCACCTCACGGCACTTGGCGAAGACTTCTTCGTAGGCTTCCAGCAGCACCGGGGCCTGCATGTCGCCCGGCACGCCCAAATCCTGCGAAAAATCGTCGAAGCCGATCATGATGCAGTCGAGGCCGTCGACCTTCAGAATCTCGTCGAGATTGTCAATCGACTTGCGGGTCTCGGCCATGGCGATGCTCAGCGTCTCAGCATTGAGGTGCGAGATGATCTCGTTTGCCGGAGCGACTGCGTAGTCCGTGTGGGGGCCCTTGAGGTTCATCGGGCGATTGCCGCGCGGATAGTACTTGGTCGCGGTGATGATCGCGTCGAGCTGTTCGGCGGTGTCGATGGAGAGAAGCAGCAGGCCCTGCGCACCCGCATCGAGCGGGCGGGTCAGGCCATGCGGCTTCATGGTGCCCACCGGACGCACGATCGGCGTCAGGCCGCATTCGCGCGCCAGCATGGCGAGGCGGCCGACCGTCTCGAACGAGAAATCGGTGTGCTCCATCTCAATGATGACGAAGTCGAAGCCGGCGGAGGCCAGGATCTTGACCACGCGCGGATGCGGGCAAAGCGTGATCCAGGTGCCGAAACCGGGCTTGCCTTCGCGCCACAGCGCCTTCAGGAGATTGCTCTTGATCATTTCAGGTACTTTCAAGGTGGGGGAGACGAAAGGACAAAAGGACGGATCACGCCCCGTGCGGCATTCGTCCCAGACGGTGGGGTTCACCAGATATTCGGGGCGCCGGCCGTTCAGCACGTCGACCACAGCGCCCGCGACCTGTAACGCGGTCCGACACATGGCCTCTTTCGTGGCGCCGCCGATATGGTGAGACAGCAGAACGCCCTCGCAGGCCGTATAGGGGTGGTCGGCGGGGAGAGGCTCGGTGTCGAAGACATCCATCGCGGCACCGCGCAGATGGCCAGAATTGACCGCCGCAATCAGCGCTTCGGTATCGACGAGCGCGCCGCGCGCGGTGTTGATGAGGACCGCGCCCTTCTTCATCGCGGCAAGGCGCCCGGCATCGAAGCTGCCGCGCGTGCGATCGTTCAGCACCTGGTGCAGGGAGACGAAATCCGCCTCGCCGAGGGCTATATTGATATCGGGCGCGGGCACGAAACCGGCGGCCTCGATATCGGCAGCGGGCACGCTCGGTGAATGGACGAGGACGCGCATACCGAAGGCGGCGGATGCAATCTCGGCCGTCCGGCGGCCGATGCGGTCGAAACCGACGATCAGTAGCGTGGTCTCGTTCAGTTCCCGTAAATCGCGGGTGTAGCGATAGTCGAAGCGGCCCTCGCAGACCGCGCTGTCGGCCTCGCGCACCCCCTTGGAGATCGCCATCATGTGCGCGATCACGAGTTCAGCGACCAACTGCACATTGCCGTAGGAGGTGAATGCCACGGGCAGGCCGATCGACGTCGCATAGTCCACGTCGACCGGGTCGACGCCGATGCCGTGATTGCCGATAACCTGGAGCTTTTCCGCGCCCTGCATGGCCGCAGGATTGAGCCCGGCATTGCGGGTGATCGCGGCATCCATGTCGACGATTTCGCGGGCGACCGTCTCCATGTCGTGGGCACTGGCGTGAACCACCTCGATGCCGGCCTCCTCCAGCAGTTTTTCACCGGCAGGATGGATCGGCTGGATGATCAGGCACTTCATGCCACGGCTTCCTTCTTTTCTGATTTTTCGACCTGCGTCGCGAGGGCGACCGCCTCCTCGCAACCGACGAACTGGCCGCGCGCCTTGGGAATGAATTCGAGGAACTGGCAATAACGCTTCAGCCAGTCCGGCTTTCCGAAGGATGCGGTGTGGAACAGGCAATGGACGGACCTGCGCCCGATCCTCACGCTCCGCACGATCGAGGATCGTGTTCCAGATGCGCTTCAGGTTATCGAGCTCGGACATCTCCACATGCAGGATGTTGCCGTAAACGGAGCCCTCGCCGTCGGAGCCCATCGGCACCTCGACGACGGACGAGGCGGACTAACCCGACCAGTCGGCGCGCGGATCCTCGGGCAGATAGGAGGCCGACAGCGGCGCCTTCGTCCACACCGCCTCGTGCTCGGGGAAATTCATGCCCGAGCAGCAGGAGAAGTCGGCATAGATCTCGTACTTGGCCAGTACCTCGTTCATAAACGGCGCATAGGCATAATGCCCGCCGCGATAGGCCACGGGGCGCAGCCCCGCATTGGAAAGGCGCTCGTAACAGTCGTGGAAAACCGTCTCGATGTGCTCGCGTTCCCCGAAACGCGTCTCCTCGCCCTTGATCTCCTCGTGCAGATGCACGGCGATCTCGGCACCGCCGGAAATCGCATAGCTGTAGACGTCGAGGATCTCGCCTTCATAGAGGCCGCTTCGTCAGTAGGTGCCCGAGTGCGGCGTCAGCAGGAACTTGCCGTCGGTCATGTTGCGCAGCATGCCGGCAATATGGCGGGTGTCGCTGGTCGACTGCGGCACGTCGGGCGGATCTACCTTGAAGTTCCTTCCGGGATCGAACGGCGCGAAAGTCAGCCAGTTTACGTCGATGACGGGAACGACATAGATGCGGGTTTCGGCGTCTTGCCAACTCATGTGCGACCTTCTATTTCCTCTGCGCTCGTTTGGCCGTTTTTTTCAGGAAAGGAAGCATGCAAGTGGGCTATTGCTCAGGCAAATCGATTAATGTAATCAATTAATTGATGAGTGCGAAGAATGTGACACTGCGCGAATTGCGCTGCTTCGTTGCCGTTGCGGACAAGGGGAGCTTTGTTCGCGCGGCTTCTGTCGTTGCCCTGTCGCAGCCCGCCCTGAGCCAAAGCATTCGGCAACTGGAGGAAAAGGTCGGCGGCTCGCTTTTCATCCACACGACCCGCAGCGTCAATCTCACGCCGCTCGACCTCAGCCTGCTCGCCAACGCGCGCCATCTGCTCCATCGTTTCGACGGGCTGATGGACGACCTCGATGACATAATCAAGCATCGTCGCGGACACGTCACCATCGCCTGCCTGCCGTCTATCGCCTCCCGGCTGATGCCGCGGGTGGCCAAGGTCAACGACGAGATGCATCCCGGTGTCCATATCTCGATCCGGGATTCCAACATGCGCGGCGTCACCTCGATGCTGCTGTCGGGCGAGGCGGATCTCGGCATCGGCGGGCTTGCCGCCGATCACGCGGATCTGAGTTCGGCAGTCATCGCGCATGACACGTTTCACACGGTGGTGCCCGTCACCCATCCCCTGTCGCGCCGCCGCACGCTGACCTGGAAGGACTTGACGGCGACGCCCTTCGTCGCCATGACCTACGAATCCGGCGTGCGCGAGCTGATCGACCGGGCGATGGAGGAAGCGGGGCTCAAGCTCTCCACCATCACCGAGGTGACCAGCGTTTCCACGTTGATGGGCATGATCGAGGAGGGCATCGGTGTTTCGGCACTGCCGAGCCTCGTCATCCCGCGCTCCAGCCAGTCCTTCATCCGGACCCGCCCGCTGACCGATCCGGTGCTGCAACGCACGATCCAGATCTACTGGAAGCACAGCCACGGCCTATCTCCCGCCGCGCAGGCGATCGTCGTGGCCCTCGTGCATGCGGTCGACAACGATTTAAACGGAAAGCACTTTCCGAGCGTGGAATGGGACCTGTAGGAGCTGAGGCGCGGGACGCTCGGCTGAGCCGTTTCCCCGCCGCCGCGCAACGCGCACCGTAGGTGCGGCGACAACCGACGGATGCCATCCGCATCAAAACTCTGGACAGGCAGGGTGCGGTTTGCTCAAAGCGCGGGAACGAACATCAGGGCGCCGGGCGACGTACCGGCCGACCCGTTTTCCCCGCGGCAGGACATAGTGGCGGGGCATCAAGCGCGAGAGAGGCAAACATGAGCGACCAGATCGAGATCATCCGCCCGGACGACTGGCATCTTCACCTGCGTGACGGCGCGATGCTCAAGGCGGTGGCGCCGATCAGCGCCGCGCTTTTCGGCCGGGCCATCATCATGCCGAATCTGGTAGCGCCGGTCAGGACGCTTGAGAATCTGCGCGCCTATCGCGGACGCATCGAGGCGGCGCTGCCTGAGGGAAGCACGTTCAAGCCGCTGATGACGCTCTATCTGACGGAGACGACCGATCCGACCGACGTGACGGAGGGAGCTGCAAGCGGCGAATTGACGGCGCTCAAGCTTTATCCGGCGGGTGCGACCACCAATTCTGATGTGGACGTCAAGGACATGACGCGCGTGCACACGGTGCTGGAGGCGATGCAGGAGGCGGGCGTACCGCTGCTGGTGCATGGCGAGGTCAACGACCCGGATGTCGACATCTTCGACCGCGAGGTCGTGTTCATCGAGCGCGTGCTGGCGCCGCTGCACCGCTATTTTCCGGCCTTACGCATCGTGATGGAGCACATCACCACCGAGGAGGGTGTCGCCTTCGTCAGTGAGAGCGACGAGAACATTGCCGCCACCATCACCCCGCAGCACCTGCTCATCAACCGCAGCGACATTTTCCGCGGTGGCATCCGGCCGCATTTCTACTGCCTGCCGATTGCCAAGCGCGAGAACCATCGCCTGGCGCTGCGCAAGGTCGCAACCTCCGGTAGCCCAAAGTTCTTCCTGGGCACCGATTCCGCGCCCCATCCTCTCGGCTCCAAGGAATGCGCCTGCGGCTGCGCCGGTATCTTCAACGCACCCGTCACCCTGCCCTACCTGGCGCAGGTCTTCGAGGAAGAGGGCGCGCTCGACAAGCTGGAGGCCTTCACCTCGCTGAACGGCTCGACCTTCTACCGACTGCCCGTCAACGAGGATCGCATCGTCCTTCGCCGCACCCCGCCTAACGAGACGATCTTCCAGCCGATCGATGCCGGTGCCGAGGGCCGCGTGGTGGTCTTCCGCACCGAGAAGCCGCTGAACTGGTCGGTGGCGAAGGCCTGACCGGGAAGACGCGACGGCGCGGAGCGGGACAGCATTCCCTCGTCTTGTGAGGCGCGGTTTCGTGCGCGCCTCACCTTTTCCATCCCGGCCGCAGCCCCCGTTCTCTCCTCCGTCATCCCCGACTTGATCGGGGATCCAATTCCCTTTCCACTCGGGCAGGCCCGTGCCGGCTCGCGCGATTCCCCATCCCGATCCCGCTCCGTGCCACCACCGCGTGCCTTGCCGCTTTGCGCTGCCAATGGATCCCCAATCAAGTCGGGGATGACGGATACGGAGATATCGAAGCGAACGCGGGCCATCATTGGTCGTCGAGCCCCCGCCGCTTACCCGCGAACCTGCGCCACTCCGGCCGCGACCCAATTCATTGGGAATTCCGAATAAAGCTTTCGATCGTTTGATTTGATGAATTCCCACTTCCCCTATCCAAGACGATACTGGATCGTCCGTGGGCTCTCCCGTCGCGCCCGGCTGACGACAAGGTCCCGATCAGAAGATCTGCCATGAGCGAGACAAGCGAGAACCGCACCACGCTGGCAGCCGAGACGTTGCGCGCCCATTGTCAGGCGTTGCCCGAAGCAGCGGGCGTCAGTGCCGGGGACGCAGCGCAGACGGTCGACGTGTTCCTGCAGGCGGAAATGATGGGCGAGGAATCGCACGGGCTGCGCCTGTTCTGCCAGATCGTGGAGCGCGTGCGCGCCGATGGCGACAAGGCAGAAACGAAAATCGAGATCCTGAAGGCGCGTCCCTCCGCCGAGCACTGGGATGCGGGACGCAGCCTCGGTCAGGTGACCCCCGCGCGCGCCATGACCCGCGCCGTAGAGATGGCGCGCGAGACCGGCGTCGGGCTCGTGTGGGCGTGCGCAACGGCAATTCGTTTACGTCGGCCAAATACGATCCCATGCTCGCCGCCGATGCCGGAATGATCGGCTGCGCCTTCACCAATACCAGCCCCAAGCTGATGCCGGCGCCGAGCGGCATCAAGCCGGTTCTCGGTAACAACTCCGTCGCCTATGGCGCACCGGCGGGCAAGTACGGCACCTTCGTGCTGGACATGGCCTGCACAGCCGCGGCGGTTGAAAAGATCGTCAAGGCGGCGGAGCGTAATGAGCCCATTCCCAAAGGCTGGGCCTATGACGAGAAGGGCGTAGAGACCGTTGATGCGAACGAGGCGCTCAAGTCGCTGTCGTTGCAATCCTTCGGCGGCTACAAGACCTTTCACCTTTCCACCGTGCACGAGATCCTGACCTCGGTTCTCGCCGCCGGTCAGCTCTTCGCTGGTGCCTCCACCGGGTTTCGACCCTATGAACACCTCCTTCACGATGCTCGCAATCGATGTCGAGACCTTCCGCCCGCGCGCCGAATTCGAGGCCGCGATGTAGGAGATGATCAACACGCTGAAGGAAGGGGCGAGCGGCATCTATTTTGCCGGCGAAAGATCCCAGGTCGAACGCGCCCGGCGCAGCCTCGACGGCGTCCCTGTCGTCAATTCCACGGTCGAGACCCTCAACGCGCTCGGCAGCGCCATCGACCGCTCGCTCTAACAAAAAGATCAGAAATCAGGAGATCACGCGTGGCCCGCTACACAAAGATCGGCGTCATCGGTTCTGGCAAGATCGGCGGGAACATCCTCTCGCACATCCACGCGGACGGAGAATTGAAACTGACCTTCGTGCTCGATCCTGTGGCCGATCCGGCTAACTGGGACGGCGTGCCCGCCGAGATCTTCGTGACCGATGCGGAGGCGGCTCTGGAGCGCCCCGTCGATCTCGTCATCGAGGCGGCGATGCCGAAAGTGCTGGCCGAACTTGCCCCGCGCTTTCTGCAAAGCGCCGCTTTCTGCGGCTTCAGCTGCACAACCTTCGCCGATCCCGCGATCGAACAGGCGGTGCGCGGCGCCTGCGAGAAGAGCGGTCATGTCTTTTTCGTGCCGCACGGCGCGATGCTGGCGCTCGACGGTATCGGTGACGGGCGCGCGCTTCTCGACAACGTCACGATCACGCCCACCAAGAGCGGACCGAGCCTCAGGCTCGACGCGGACGCCTCCGGCCTGCTCTTCGAAGGCTCGACGCGCAACGTCAACGTCCACGCGACCATCGCACTCGCAGGTATCGGCTTCGACAAGACGGTCAGCCGCGTCATCGCCGCGCCCGGTCAAGAGACGATGGAACACCATGTGGAGGTGAGCGGCACGGGCCTTCACTGGGATCTGAAAATTTCCTCGCGTTCGCTCGGTGGCGTCACCGGCGCCTACACGCCGCATTCCGCCATCGGCTCGATTCGGCGTCTTCTGGGAGGCAACGGGATCGTCGTCGCCTGACGATTCTCCTCTCCGATCAGGCTTTTTTATTTAGAGCTCAGGTTCACCCAGGTATCAGGTTCACAATGTACACCATCAAAGAAAAGTTCGATACGCTGAAGACCGACAACGCGCCCGGGCAGGAAGTTCGGCAAAAGTCGGTCGCCCTCGACGACCTGATGACGGGCGAGAAGCTCGAAGGCCGCAAGGTGGACTTCTCCCACGGCGACGTCCACGCCTTCGATCCGACGCCGGGCCGGGCTCCTTCGAGGTCTTTTCCAAAGGCGTGAAGGAAGGCGCGGCGCAGGCCTATACCGAATATCGCGGCAAGGCGGCCATCCGCGAGATGCTGGCGGATCGGCTGGCGACCTTCACCGGCGCGCCGGTTGAGGCGGGCAGCGAGATGATCCTCACACCGGGCAGCCAGGGCGCGCTGTTCCTCGCCATAGCCGCGACGGTGGCCGCAGGCGATAAGGTCGCCATCGTCCAGCCCAACTATTTCGCCAACCGCAAGCTCGTGCAGTTCTTCGACGGCGTCATCTGCCCGGTACAGCTCGACTATCTGGGCGGCAACGAGCACGCCGGTCTCGACCTTGATGAACTGGAGGGCGCGTTCAAGGCGGGGGCGAAGGTCTTCATCTTCTCCAATCCCTCCAACCCGACCGGCGCGATCTATTCGCCTGCCGAGATCCGCACCATCGCGGATCTTACCAGCAAGTACGGCGCAACGATCATCGTCGACCAGCTCTATTCGCGCCTGCACTACACCGACGGTGGCCCCTACACGCATCTGCGCACGCTGGCTGCTCCCGACAACGTGCTGACCATCATGGGCTCGTCCGAGACGGAATCCTTGAGCGGTTACCGCCTCGGGGTCGCGTTCGGATCGGCGGCGATCATTGAGCGCATGGAGCGGCTGCAGGCGATCGTCTCGCTCAGAGCTGCCGGTTACAACCAGTCGGTGTTCCGCACCTGGTTTGCCGAGCCCGACGGGCTGGATGGAGGAGCGCACCCGCCTGCATCAGGCGATTCGCGACGACCTGCTGGCCGCCTTCCGCTCTGACGAGAGCATCTCGGTGCGCACGCCCCAGGCGGGCAGCTATCTCTTTGCCAAGATCCCCGATCTTGCCGTCTTACCGATCGATTTCGTGAAGATCCTGCGCGTCCAAGCCGATGTCATCGTCACGCCGGGCAGCGAGTTCAGCCCGCATATACTCGACAGCATCCGGCTCAACTATTCGCAGGATCACAAGGCAGCGCTTGCAGCGGTGGAACGCATCGTGGCGCTCGCCGCATGCTACCGGAAATAGATCAGTCACTGCACCGGTGTGGTCCCGCTCGGATCTCTAGCCGAGGTCCGAGTCGTCGCCGACGAATTTCAGGATTTCCCGGGCCAGAGGTTCCGGGGAATGGATCGCCATGAAGTGCCCGTCTTCGAGAACGCAGAAGGTGGCGTTGCGCATCTTCTCGGCCAGCGGGGCGAGCGAGGCGGGCGGACGGTCGGCGTCGATGCTTCCGGCGATTACCAGCACCGGGCAGGTAACGCGGGCGATGTCTTCCTCGATATCCATGTCCGCGAGCATGCGCATGGTGGAGGCGAACCCGACCGGATCCTCTCCGATGCGCTGGGAGCGCGTGCGCACATACCGGTCCGGATCCCGCCTTCGCGATGCCGGATATCGACGGTCGAGGCCGCTGTCGACACCGGCGCGCGAGCCTTCGCGCTCAAGCAGATCGGCCCGGTCCAGCACCGCCTGCCACCGGTCCGCCGAAATGCCGGTGGACGGGGAGAGTGCCACGACCTTCAGGAACCTGTCCGGGAAATTGGCGGCCAGATGCAGCGCGACCGCGCCGCCGACGGCGCACCCCACCAGGATGACCGGCCCTTTCACTTGAAGCGCATCGAGAAGCCCGATCGCGTCAACACCGAAGTCGGGGATGGTGAAGGGAGTGCGCGGCTTTTCCGACAAGCCGGATCCGCGGCAGTCGTAACGCAGCACGCGGAATGTCGGGGTCAGCAGCGGAAGGAGATAATCCCAGCTATCCAGAGAGCCGCCCATTTCGTGAATAAGCAGCAGCGTCGTTTCCCCTTCATCCTCATCCTCGTAGTGCAGGGCAATCCGTCCGGTATCGATCCAGGACATGGAATTCTCCTCCATATCTCTTGCGGCAACAGCCGATCGGGCATGACGGACACCCCCCTAAACGAGAAGGGTGCAGGTGTCCGACGCTATGGGGTGATAGGCCCTGAAACGAAATCCGACATCCTACGCTGACGGGAATTTCGGAGCCGTTTTTCCTGTAAAAATAGGACGCTGTTCATTCCGTCCTTGCCGAAGGCGGAAGGAAGCCACGGCTCACAAGATATCGGCAGAATGGATGTCCTCTGCCGCAAAGTTGATCAGGGCGCGGACCTTGCGCGGCAGGGTGCGGCCTTCGAGATAGACGGCGCTGAGGCGACTGCTTTCGCCTTCGAAGCCCTCCATCAGGGGGACGAGCGCGCCCGAGGCGAGACCTCGCGCACCGCAAAGCGCGGGGCGTTGGCAATGCCCAGCCCGTCTGCGGCGAGCCCCGCGGCGGCACGCGCGGAGTTGACCTGAAGCCGTCCCTCTACATTGACGCTACTCTCATGGCCGTCGCGGCGGAACACCCAGCGGCGCGGCGAGTGCCTGTTGGTATTCACGATGCAGCTGTGCTTCAGCAGATCGTCCGGAGTTTCGGGCACGCCGTTTTGCTCGACATAGGCGGGGCTCGCAACGACGAGGCTTCGAAAGGTGCCGATCTTGCGCGCCTTGAGGGAGAGCATGTCGCTCTCGCCGACGCGGAAGGCCAGGTCGATGCCCTCGGTCGCCAGATCGACGTAGCGATCGTTCAGCCTGAGATCGAGTGTCAGGTCCGGATTTAGCCCGGCGAAGCGGCCGAGCATCGCCCCGACATAGATCTCGCCAAAGGTGACGGGGGCGGATATCCGGATCACGCCGGAAAAGCCGTGCGAGCTTTCGGCCACGTCGTTCAGCAGTTCGTCAAGATCGTCGAGCAAGGCGGGGGCGCGGGCCAGCAGATCCTCGCCCTCGGGCGTCAGGCCGACCCGGCGGGTTATACGCTGGAAGAGGCGGACGCCGAGGTGGGTTTCGAGCTCCGCCATATATTTCGACGTCAGGCGGTTGGACACCCCGAGCTGATCGGCCACCGCCGTGAAGAAGCCGGTCTGGGCCGTGGCGACGAAGGCCTTGAGTTCATCGACGATATCCATGGCAAGCCTATTGAGAACAATTCAGAGATAGTAATTCATTAACTTCGAAATTTTATGGAGACTGTGCAAGTCCTAGTTTCTTCTCCAGACAACGGGGCCGCCTGATGACGGCGAGACAAGAACAAGATAAATTAATATCGCAATCATCTGAAACGGCAATATCGACTCCGACCTCGCGGGCGCCATCGCCAAGACCTCCAACAATGTCGCCGCCTACGGCCGGGATGCGGATATCGCGTCTGCGGTTCGCAACGCGGATCTGGTGATCCTCGCCACGCCGTTCGGGGCGGCCGCCGATCTGGCCAAAAAGGTCGACTTCAACGGCAAGACGGTCGTCGACCTGTCGAACCCGATCACCGAGGACTTCTCCGGCCTGCTGGTCGGTCATGACACCTCGGCCGCCGAGGAGATCGCCAAGCTCTTTTCGGGTGCCACGGTCGTGAAGGCATTCAACACGATTTTCGCCCAGCATTATGCGGGCGCCCTGAAGGTCGGCGGATCTCCCATCCAGACGTTCGTGACCGCAGACGATGATGCCGCCAAGAAGACGGTGATTAAGCTTGCCAACGAGATGGGGCTTGAGGCCGTCAATGCCGGCCCGCTGAAGAAGCCCGTTACCTGGAGCCGCTCGGCTTCATGAACATCCAGTTCGGCTATGTCCTTGGCAAGGGCACCAACGTCGCCCCCGTCTAGCTCGCGGCCTGACACCAGAGGGCAAGGAGAAACGACATGAACACGCAGATATCTTCCGACTACGGCGCCTTCGTTCTTCGCATCGCCAGCGGCGTCCTCTTCATCGCCCACGGCCTGATGAAGGTGTTAATCTTCACGGTCCCCGGCACGATCGCCTTCTTTGAAAGCCTGGGCGTGCCCGGCTACTTCGCCTACCTGACGCTCTTTGCGGAGCTCGTCGGCGGTACGGCCCTGATCCTCGGGGTTTCGACACGGCTCGTCTCCGTCGCGGTCATGCCGGTCCTGATCGGCGCGACCTGGACCCATTCGAGCAACGGATGGAGCTTCACCAACACGGTTGGCGGCTGGGAATTCCCCCTGTTCTGGACCTTCGTCCAGGCAAGCCTCATCCTGATCGGTGGCGGTGCTTTCAGGCTCCGTCTGCCGATCCTGCAAAAGGCGCTCGGCCCGCAGTTCGCCTGAGCCCCACGGGTCGCCGCAAGGGCGACGGCTCCAACAACCTCTTGACGGATCGCCAAGGCGATCACGTCAACCTTCTGTGAAGGAGATCGGCATGAGCACTGCACACGACTTGAACAATCTGCGCGACCGCCTGTCGCCGTCCGACCGGATGCCGCTTGTCTTTCTCGGTCACGGCAGCCCGATGAACTCCATCGAGGACACGGCCTTCAGCCGCGCCTGGACGGATCTGGGCCGAAGCCTGCCCCACCCGGAAGCGATCCTGGTGGTTTCCGCCCACTGGATGACCCACGAGACCACGCTGGTCGACGTTTCCTCCACGCCGCGCACGATCCACGATTTCTACGGCTTCCCGGAACAGCTCTACGCTCAGACCTACCCTGCCCACGGCGATCCGAAGCTGGCGCGCGAAGTGGTTTCGCTCCTCGCCAGCCACCATGCGCAGGGCGATGAGAACTGGAGGCTCGACCACGGCGCCTGGACGGTTCTGAAGTACATGTACCCGAACGCGGACGTGCCGGTCTTTCAGGTCTCGATCGACATGAGCCAGGGGCTCGACTACCAGCTCGAGGTCGGCCGGGCGCTGGCGGACTTGCGTGATCGCGGGGTGCTGATCCTCGGATCCGGCAATATCGTGCACAATCTGCGTGCCATGCGCCCCGGCGGACGGCCGCAGGACTTCGCGCTCGAATTCGATGCGCTGTTTGCCGACCGGCTGACCGCGCGCGACTTCGACACGCTCGCGAACCCCGCGCAACTGGGCAACCTGCTGCGTATGGCCCATCCCTCGCTCGACCACTATCTGCCGGCCCGACCGTGGCAGGCGCCTCCGACAGCAAGGATGAGCTGACCTTCATGACCGATGCTATCGATCTCGGCCCGGTCTCCATGCGCTCCTGCGTCTTCCACGCAGCCTGAGGAGAGAACCGATGCTTGTAAACGGAAAATGGACCGAGGACTGGCAACCGGTTCAAGAGGCCGACGAGGACGGACGGTTCGTTCGCCGGATCTCAAGCTTCAGAAACTGGATCACGCCTGACGGCAGCGCCGGGCCGACTGGTGAGCCCGGCTTCAAGGCCGAA
>NZ_JASJAV010000032.1 GCF_030066895.1 Breoghania sp.
CTGTTTGCTTCTCTTGAGCTTTCCGATCTTTCACCTCTGCTCAATGCAGAAGACCCCTTCAGCCTGCTTTTAGGATTTGAGATTTGCCGTGTAAGGATTGAAGGGAACGCAGCTTTCATTGAGCTCGGCACCCAGTTTCTCGAGAAGCTTTTCGGTGAGCCCGAGACCTGCAACGCTAGGCTGGGAATCTACGCCGCCTGCGCAATCATCACCACAAATGAGGTTCGAAAGTCGGCCAAAGCCACCAACAAGCCCATCTTTTGGATACATCTTGCTGCCCTCGCCCATGCCGGAGTTCTTACGCAAGGCCTCATCGGACTACCTGATCCAAAGGGATTTCTGAACTGGGCAGCAGATCGCTTTTTGCCCCACTACGTCTGGACATGTATCGTTGACCGGCGAGAGGCACCACGTTGGAAGCCGGAATGGATCAGCCCCGATCATCTTATGACGGAACTCTTCGGGCGCACGCAAAATGTGCTTCATTCTCTGCCGGAAAACTTGCGCCCTACACCTTGGGTGGCGTTGTTCGAAAAGGTGAGTGCCCCTCTGATCGAATCAGGAAGGATTCTCGCTGCGGTGTTTCCAGGCCAGTTCGACAACTTTCACGGAGGCCCGGTTGAGGGTCTCCGCAGTGAGCAGTTTGAGGATATCGAAAATCAGCTGGAGGCGGCCTTTGCCTTCGCGATGCAGCCATCCGAAAAGGCGACGAAAAACATGTTGCGCATCCTGATATCGACGTTCGAACAGCCGGTCAAGGACGTTGCGGAAGAATTGAGCCATCTCCAGATCGCTAGTCATTTTGCCTTGGTTTCGCGGTCAGAAGAGATCGCTGATGCGATCAAAGGCCGGGCGTTTGTCCTCTTGTACGATGCAAAAGGATTGGACTTAGTGACCGACTTATTCTCGGTCATAGCCGAAACTTGCGCTGTGAAACGAGACGCCATCCAATACCGTCAGATTCTTTGCGACGCGGCGACAAAAATGTGCTTTTTCATCGATGAAACCGAGGCTCTCTCGAAGCTGTTGTTGGTTTTTGACGTACTCGTTCAGCGCGACGAAAAACTCGCACCAGTTTTGGCAAAGGCGAAGGCGATAGCGAAGACCAAGATTGGGCGTTGTTAGATACGGCTTTGTCGATGCAAAGGAGCAACATGTTGGGAGCACTGAGGCGTAGACTGAGTATCCACTGAAGACGGAGCAGCAAAACTATCTGTTTGCGGCTCCAATGCAGCTGTTCACGCCATACAATGCGCCGCGTTGATCGGTCGCCCAGATCTCTTGCATCCGACTCGCTTCTTCCCTCTATCGATCGCAAATTTTTCACCCTGCGATCGTTTGGAGCTGGGCTCTTATCCGTCTCTCTGCCAGGTTCGCGGCGCATCGGTGCTTGTCATCGGCACGAACCAAGGCGGCCGCCATGGGTGCTGGAACACCTGCGGTGGCCTTGCCATGCAATCCTCAGAAACAGGATCACATGACCATGAACACTCATATCGGCAATATCGGCGCGACGGAACCGCGCCTGGTGGGCTATGCAGCGATTGCTGAAGTTGCGAGGCCTGTTTCGGTGACATCCGCGATGGCGCGTCTTTTACGCATCCGGGTGGGTCTAATCGATCCGCGAGTGCATGCTTCGGATGCCGCAATAAGTGGGTTGATGGCGGAGGAAGAGCAGGCGCTGACAAAGGTCGCGCTTACGCCAGAAGCTACGGCAGCGGAATTGCTGTTGAAGCTCGATCTGCTGACGAACGCACTCGCGGAGGCCAACGCTTCGCAGATGGCGCAAGTCCTTGTCAGTGCCGTGGCCCAGGATTTCCGGATGCTCGATCCGGCATAGTCGCCTCCTGTCTTGCGGCATCTTTGCCTGATCACAGAGACGGCTGCCGGGGGGGGGGGGGCACCAACCTCCGCGGCTTGCTGTCTTGCCCGGCTTGGGCGTTCCGATCGCTTTGGCAAGGTGCGTGTCAGTGGTTTGCACGCGGAATGCGGGCCGGCTCGTGACGCAAATCCCCTTCAGGCCCGGCGTCATTCAGGATCCGCGTCAGTTCCCCGCCTTCCAGAGTACCCACCTCAAGCAGCCGCGCCACCAGACGCCCGTGCAGATCCATGTTCGCGGAAATAATTTCTTCCGTCCTTCAGAGGCTGGATTGCATTTGCCCTTCGACCACCTCCCGGAGCTGCCTGTCAATGGCCATGAGGCTGATGAGGTCTGTGTCCCGGGCTGAGGAGCGACAGATCAGCCTATCTCCCAGCTTATGGTTCGCCTCAAGTGCAGTGGCCTGCACTTTCGCCAGATGCAGATCACTCCCGAGCTCGCCGCCGCTGCCGATCGTGATGGTGCCGAAGGTGAGCTTTTCGGCCGCGATCCCCGCCAGAGTCTATGCGATGTCGTTGAGGACATCCTCCCTGCCCCGTTGCTGGGACACTCGCTCCCCCCATCACTACGCGGCCCAGATGCCCGCCAGATGAAGGCAGATCGACGATCTCATGTCTCACCTCGATCAACAGGATCTCGTCACCGCACAGAATGTGCCGGACGAGTGCGTGGCCCGCCTCATGCACGGCCGTACGCATGAGGACGTCATCCGCCAGCCGCTCGATCCGGGTCAGGCTCGATGAGAGATCGACAAGGCGCAGCGCGTGATGCTCCCGCTTGGCCTTGCGCCGATCGTCGCGGATCAGCTTTTCCAGATCGGCGCTCGACATTCCGTCCATCAGCCGAGCGATGGGACCGAGGTCCTCGTCGATCAGGTCCCCGCACAGATGCACCTTTAGGATCTGCTCTCGTGTTCTCGTATCGGGCATCGGGATCCATATGATCCGATCGAGGCGCCCGGCGCGCACGATCGCCGGGTCCAGCATCTCCGGGTGATTGTAGGCGCCCACCACAATGACGCCTTCCCGTCCTTCATCGCTATCAAGGTATTCAAGGAGGCAATTGATGACCTGCGTTTGGTACCCTGCGTTGTCGCCGCGCACCGTGGTGCGAGACCCAAATCCGTCGATTTCATCGATGAAGAGAATGCATGGGGTTTGCTTTCGAGCTTTGGCGAAACATTTGCGCATGGATTCGAGAAGATCGCCTAGATGTCTGGCCGCCTGCCAGGCGTCGAGCGATCCGACAACGAGCGGCGCACAGCAGCTGTTTGCGAGAGCCCGGGCAAAAGTGGTTTTTCCGGTTCCCGGATCCTCGATGAGTAGCACGCCCCGATCGACATCGGCCCAGGAGATCCTGCCAGGCTTCCAGTCTGCCAGATCGGCGGCGAGATCCTTTCCCCACGCGGTCGCCTCTCCGAGCCCAGGTAGATCATCCAGTGTCGGCTGCGCGTCGATCGTCGTCCCGCCGCCACTTCTTGTCAGGGTCCTGTGCGCGATCTCTAACACGTGCCGGGAGGATCGGCCGGGCCGCGAGTTACAGATCCTCAACCTGCAAGGCGAGAAGCCCCTCAGCCTCAATCGCCGAGAGTTCGATCCCGAGACAGACCCGAAACGCCGCGCGGAGGTCTCTCGACAGGATCGCACCTGTCTCCAGAACGTGGTCCGCCGCGGCCCGGGCAAAGTCCGGGAGCGAAACCTGTCCTTCAATCAATGCGTACCCCCTGTTTGTGGCTTCGGGGTCGGCGTCGGGCTCGCATAGCGGCGCAGCAACAGGCGTTCGCCAAGGGCCATCTCGACCGCGGTCAGGATGGTTAGGACAATCCCCGCCAACAGCGCAATCAGCATGGTGGCGAAGGCAAGGCCGAGGTCGGCGGACAGGGCACTGATCGCGGTGGATCGTTCATTCACGGTTTCGGCCCAAACGATCTCGTCCGCACCACTCAGCGACAACATTATGCCCCTGACGGTTCCGACGAACCCGATGGCGGGAGGGACCGCGGTGGCGATACGGACCGGCCAGTGTGAGGAACTGAGGCTGTCGAAGTCGTTGTCGCGCTGGGTTGGGTCTGCGGACCGCTCCATCGGCTCGGCTTCGGCCGCCGCATCGCGCCGACCGGAGTTGACGTGATCGGGTACTAAGAAGACCAGCATCCGGAGGGCGGCCGCCAGGATGCCGAGGCAGGTTACCATGAAGATCCGCTGCTGTTCGTTGCCGGTATAGATCGACAGCCAGAACGCAGCGCTCTTGACTTCGGGCGACGTCCGGACCTGACCGGCGACATACAGGGCGAAGCGTTCGAAATTGGTCAGTGCGGCCTACTGCTGCGCGGGGTCCATGCTTTCTTGGAAAGTAGCTGCAAGCGCATTGCAGTCTGAGAAGTCCGACTTGAAGCTGTTTGTGTCCGCGTTGATTAGCCGCCCGCTGCCCATCAGGTAGGCGACGATGTCGTCGTCCTCGATCGTGTCGGGCACCGTCAGACGGTTTGAACTCACCTTGAGGAATGCGTTCAGCTTGTTTTCGTCATCGCCGGATACGGTGCTGGTGCCCGATGACAAGATCGCCCAAAGCTGCGCGCGGTCATCGTCCAGCAATGTTCCGTCGTTGTTATACCCAAACACCACCCTTGGGTTAGCGGGCGCAATCCAACGGCCCGCGTCAGCGTCCGCGCTCTCTTCGTTGGCCCCCGGCGAAACAAGCTGGCTCTCCATGCCGAACGCCTTGAGCAATTCCGGCTTGAGCCAGATGGTACTGCCTGCCACGGGCTGGTAGATGTCGGCCAGGTAGGCCGCGACGATCGCCCGCTTTACCTCGTGCGCCTTATCCGACTGCCCCGAGGTGCAGATCGAGGTGGACGCCAACAGAAGCTCCACCCCGCGCTTGCGGTACGGAAGCCCCTCGCCGCCGCCGCCCTTGAAGCCATTCGAGAACCACGTAGGCGGCCGGATCGCTGCTCTTCAGATCGTCCAGTTGTTTGGGTGTGGATACCTTCAGCGGGTCGATTATCTTGGCCGAACTCAGCATCCGCCCAAGCGAAGCGCTGGCTGGGCCTTTCGCGCTTGTCCGGCGCGTAACAATCCTTCCACAACGTGTCGGACTGCGACCGGCAAATGTCAGCGATGACGTCGGTGCGGGCAACCGCTCTCAACATGTTGGTCTGATAGTAGACTTGCAGGTTCCGATACACACTGTCGTCGATGAAGTACGACAGAACCACAATCAGCAACAACGAGAAGAGCGTCAATCCGGCGAAGGGCGTGGCCAGAAAATCCAGCCAGTTGCGCTGCCGGAACTGCATCTTGCCGCGCAGCCAGCTCCAGGACCTGGCGAGCCTGTTCGACCACTGTGGATGCTCTTCCACCGGCGCAGAGGCGGCGGCAGGTGGATTGGGCAGCGCGGGGGCTGCAGCGGGCAGTTCGGCTGCGGGTTTGCGCGGTGTCCTCTTGGTCACTGGCATTCTCCCATAGCCAGGAGCGCCGTCTGCGGCTCCTGATTGAAGTTTCGAGTCGCAGCGATGAAATCGTCCAGATCGAAGAACAGGTGGTTGATGTCGGTGGATCGGCCGGGACGTGCCAGCGCTTTACCGACCTCATCGACGAGAGCACGCTTGCCAATGTAGCGGGTCACTTCGTGCGGCGCGGGTGCGCTCCAGTCTGCCAGCTCATCCCGCGCATCCGTCCGGAACGCGATCGAAACTCGCAAAACTGCGTCGTCGGGCAGGTGCGCAAGGCCGATGGGACATGACGACGCGGCGCCGGAGGTTTCGGCCGGACATGCCGGATCTTGGACGCTGACCCGGAACTGCAGTTCCTCGCTGGCGCTGATGCCGAGGGCCAGCCGAAGTAGCGCGTTGTCTGCCGGAGCATTCAGGACAAGGCGTTCCAGAAAACCCGACGTGATCTGACGCAGGGCCGCCTCGGTCGTGCGGATCGGCCCGTCGAGCGTCGGTAGCGTCGTGGGGACGAAGGACCATCGACGCTGGAGGGAGCTGCCGTCGAACCAAAGCCAAAACAAGGTCAGGTACTCTGCCGTGTCGTATTACCGGTCGTGCAGCACCAGCACCGGGGCATTCAGAAAGTCCTCGGTGACAAACTCCGGTTCTTTCTCGTCGTTGCCCAGATACAGCCGATAGATCTCCAGAAACACGGGGCGCCGGTTCGCGTTCGCTTTTGCACGTTGATACAGCTGGAAGATCGTGCTGTCCGTCCCGTCGGTACGTTTTCGGTACAGCCGTCGCGTCTCCAGGGTACGCGCCGCGGTGTCCGCGACAAGCAGGTTCACCCGCCCGACCTGCCCGCCGACCACGACCTCGTCAGGCGTCAGGGTGAATCCGACATTGGCGGCCTGCCAGACTTCGCCCCGTTCGCCCGGAGTGTCGGATCCGAGGAGGCGCGGAAAGAGAACGTGCTCATAAAACCTGATCTCATCTTCGGCACTGACAACTTCGATCTTGTCGCCGAAGTTGAACTTCGCCTCCGAGAGCGGGATGGAAATCACCGGCTTCTCGGACTGGCAGAGCGTGCTGTACGAAGCGTTCCGGGCGATGTCCGGGATGCCGTCGACGGTCGGCGGCGGACAAACCGGGACGACCAGAATGTGGTTGCCCTCGACGAACAGTCGGCCGTCGACCCTGATCGTATTGCCGTCGTGTTCGAAATACAAGATCGGCAGGCCGGCGTTCTGGAAGTGGGCGGTGATGTTGGCGTCCTCCGACTTCTTGTCGAACAACTCGACGTGAACGTAGGCCGTGAAGTCGGGATTGCAGTCGGTCTCCCAGCGCCGCAGGACCCGCGCCGCGCCCAGAGAGACTATGACGCCGGAACCTGGAAGCGGTGGCCACCAGGCACTTCCACGCGTTCCGTGCAGATCGAAGCGGCGGCCGGCCCGGACAGAGAGGGCCAGAAATATCAGTCGGGAAGCGCCCGGTTCCACGGCCTCCACAGCCACGCCGGATCTCGATCGATCTCGGTGGCGCCGTAGATGAAATAAAGGTGGTTCCGGTCCGGATCGATGCGGTCTTTCGAGTTGGGACCGACAAAGCGGTTGCACACCCGCTCTTTCACGAGTGTGCCCCACATCTGCTGATCCGGCACGACCTCTTCCGGGTTCGGCGGCTTACCGTTCCCGTCCTGGCCATCTTGTCCGGGCTGCCTCCGTTGCCGCCGGAACCACCGGACTTCGCGGTCGAGATGCTGCCGGACGGCGACACGAGCGAAATAGTGATCTCCTTGGGCATCGTTTTGAACAGCTCTGAAAGGTCGATCTTCAGTAGATCGCGAAGTACCCGGGCGACGAATCCTGGATCCATAGTCTCGTAGCTCGGCGTGAGGATAATCACCTTCATGCCCAGGAACTTAAGCCCCAGGGGCGCCCCGCCGCTCGACTTGCCCAGAAGCATGTCCTGCGCCACCGAGATCCGCGCTTCCCCAGGCGTTCCGCCGGTGCGGCATTCTTTGGAACAAAGGTGCAGGGAGTTGCGATTGATCTCGACGCCCAGGACCCCGAGCATACTTTCCGCATAGACCAGCCCTGTGCTGCCATTCAACTCGCCGTGGATCTGCGGGTCGATGACGTCCTTGATCACGTCGGCGACCTCGGCGTCGAACTTCGCATAAAGGCGAGACAGATCTAACTTGCCTTCGGTCCACATAAGCGAGAGCGAATCCAGTGCGATCAAGTCCGACCGCAGAGTGAACGCCAACCGGTCGATTTCGGTCAAATCCAACATGCTGCGCAGCTTCAGCACCCGGGCGAACTGTGGTTCCACCGCGGTCAAGTTGGCTCCGAGCTTCAGGCCCTTGCGGGTGCCCTCCTCCTCGCTGGTGACGATGGTCAGCAGTACTTTGCTGAGGGCCACTGGAGGGAAATAAAGTGGCAGTGGAAGCACCGCTGTGATCTCTCCGCCCAGCAAAAGGCCGTTCGGCGACAGCTCTGCCTGCTTGATTTCGATGTTGATTCTGTTCTGACCGAGCGGAAACGAGATCTTCACCCCGAACCGGAACCCGTAGAGCGTCCCTTCGGGGTTCAGGCGGCCGAAGAAGAGGTTTCTTATCTGCGGCAGCGTTCCCATCCGGTGCGGCAGGAAGCAGGGCGACCAGCGTTTTTGCAAGGTTGCCAAGAAGCGCCTCCTCGGCGTTTGGCACCCGGACGTCAACGTCCGACAGCGACCTGCCGATCGGAATTCGCACGACCGTTCCCGGAAACACAAAACCCTCGACATCTAGGTCGCCGTGGAGCTCTATCCACCAGGGCGATACGGGGATCGGTTAGGGACAGGCGCTTGAGCCGGACTTCCGAAAGCAGCAGGAGGTTCCGGATGGTTGCGTCGACGAACGCCGCACCGCCCAGGAACTGCACGCCGTCAATGTCGACGTAGGCGCGGATCGCATCCGGCAGCAACCCCTCGATCACGCACGTCACCGCCTTCCCGAGCTTCGCGCCCTCCTCGGCCGTGATGCCGGCAAATTCCAGTTGCGCCGACGTCCGGTCCTTGTTGAACTGAAGAGCGGCACCCTCGACCCTGGCGGTCACCGGGGCCTCGCAGGTCGACACCGAGAGGTTCAGGACGACCGGAAGCGCCCCTCTGCCGTGACCTGCGCCAGCTTGGCATCGAAGGTCTCGCTGTTCAGCAGAGACAACCGTACCGTTAGGCCGAAGAACGAGATTTCTGGCGTCGCCGCGAGGTCTTCCAGCGTTGTGGCCAGAGGTGTCAGTACCGCCTGGGCTGCGCAGGTAGTTAGCTGGGCAGAAGCCCCTCCATGATTGCCTTTTCGATCGCCTCGATCGCTTTCCCAGTATCGAGCTCGACCTCGTTGTCGATGGGAATCGCGCAGCGATTGTCACCGAATTCGAGATCGAAGGCGTGCTGGATCTCCAGCCGGATCTCCGTGCCCCTGATGACCGGCAGGATCCGGACGTCTTGGAGGATTGAGGTTAATTCGCGCTGTCCGCTCAGCAAATCCTTGGCGACCTTCTCCAATTCTGACAGGGCGGTCCGGAAGCTCTCGTTCTGGCTCAGCAGTGGTACCAAGTCAGGCACCTCGGCCTCGAAACGAAGCGACTGGACGGCCATCCTGCCTTTGTCATTGACTAGGATCTCCGCCCGAGTGGGAAATCGGGTTTTCTCGATCTCCGTTCCCTTGATCTCCAGTTCATACCCGAGTGCTGCGGTGAGGGTCCGCGCATCCCAGTCAATGCGGATGTCGGTGGTGGAACCCGAGACAGAACCGAAGCGGAGCTCTGTATTGGCGTAGCTGTTCGGGTCGCCGGGGAACCGGGCAACTCCCAGTTCGTCCGCCAACCTGGCCAATATAGCCTGAATCTTGCTATCGATCCCCCCAGCACAGCGCTTCGCAACGACTGCGCCGGATCAGTGAAAGTGCCGTCCTTGACTAGGTGCAGACAAACCGGGGCGTCTATGCGCTTGTCCATCAGTCGCAGGTTCAGATTGACCGAGATGTTCCGCAGATCCCTGACGAAATTGTCGTCGTCGCAGCGCAGCGACATGACGACGACTTCAAGGAAGCCGGGCAGGCCCAGCCCCTTGGCAGCGGCGTTGAAGGCCGAACCGCTGAGCACCAGTTCATCTTGGGCACTGCGGACAATGTCGAGCGTCCCGCTAACCGGGTCGCGCCATGTCGAATTGAAGGTGATGCCCAGCGGAATTTCCCGGAACTGGCCTAGAGCCTCCAGTCCGTCGATACGGTCGGGCGCGGGGATGTCTATCCCGTCCGGCACCTTGGACGACACGTCGGCGATCAGGCTGCTTTCAGGCAGGGGAAGGCGATAATCAGCTCGGACCGGTAGATCGGCTTGTTGTCGGGCGTGACATCTCCGGTCGGTGTGCTCCGGTAGCTCAATCCGTTGTTGCCCAGCGCGGCGTACGCGCCTTTCGAATCCGGCTGCAGCGCGGCGCCCGGCGGCAGGTCGGCGCCACTAACGCGGCCGCGGCGGACGTCGTCCGGGCTCAGGGTCGGATAGATGTGTTCGATCTCGATCGGGTTCACCCGCCCGGGCAGCATATCGTCTGCAGCCGCCGCAACGTCGTTACAGGCGGAGAGCACGGTACAGACGCGGCTGCGCAAGTCCGACAGAGCGTTTGCACTTGCGCTGATGCGCGCCATACGCGCGGCCAGCGCGTCCACCTTCTTGAGCGTGTCGGCCGCAGCTCCCGCCTCGGTGTTCTCGTCGACCGGGGTGCTGAACGGCGCCTCGCTCGACAAGCGCATGATCTCGGCGGTCCTGCCATCGAGCCCTAGAGCAGCCAGTTCCGATTTCTTCAGCTTCCCCAGCCGGCGGCGGGCCAGGGCGGTGTCGCGCTCATATTCGCCAGCGTTTCGGAATGCAGCAACGACCTTGTCCTCCAGCGCTGCTCGCGTCAGCTTGGCCGGATCGAGTGGAATTTTGTCGTACAAGTCCTTGAGCACCGACATCAGGAACGGCTCGATCCTAGACTGAGTTTCAGCCAGGCGGATGCTGCGTTCGAGCACAATCCATTTCGTGTCCTGCGCCATGTAGAGATAGCCGAATGAGATCTCTTTCGAGATCAGCTCCGCGAGGGCAACCCGCCGTGCCTGGATCTGGTTGTCCGGAGTCCCTTCAAGCCGTGCATCCGGTTGCAGCGCGCCCCTGCCGCTGCTGCTGAGTTCGAAGGCATAAGTAATTGGTGCAAGCCCGTTGAGTGCGGCGCCACTCGGCAGTTCCCTTTCCTCCAACGAGGCTCCAATGCGGGTACGGCGGTCGGCAAGGTTCGAAAGCTCCGTGACGACGAGCCTACGCTGCAGGCCGTTAATCTCGCAGTCGAAGATCTCGAGTGGCTCCTTCGTCTCCAGGTCGGTGGCTAGGCCCTCCGTCTAGCGTGCTACTGCGGTCTTATCCGGCTCGGCGATCTTACGCGTTGCAAGCGCGACAAGCTCCTCGCTCCGCCCTGGCGCCAGCCCCGGCGTGACGGGATGCGCCCGGGCCGCGCTCTGGATCAGATCCTGCATGTAGGACACGAATTCGTCGACAGACGCGCCGTGCAGGATGTGGACATAGGCCGAGCCGGTCGCGACACGCCACAGATAGTTACGGAAGCTCGCGTTCTCGGGCGCGATACCCCCTTTGGGCCAGCATAGCGTGCAACTTGCCGATCACCTGGAATTGTGCATCCGAGTCGGGGTTGAGGCCACGGGCGACAGGCTCGATCCGCGCGCAGTAAAGCGCGGTTTGCGAGTCGGTCAGGCGGGCGTAGGCACCTTCGTCGAGGCCGTATCTGGCCTCGCTCCCCTCGGCGGCAAGGAATTTCTCGATCCACCCCTGTTCGACGAGCACCATTCTTGGTCGAACTCCATGTCAGCTCGCTCTTTCGTCTGGGTATCGAGCAGTCCCCAATCGACCGGATCGAACAGCTGGTCTGTCCGCAGCAATTCCTGCACCACCGAAATATTGATGTTGCGGTACAGCTGGAAATTTACATGGCGTAGGAACTCCCTCTCCTTCGCGCGCGGAAGGAAATCGGGTACCTTGTCGCCCCACCCTGTACACTCGGGATCAAACGGCAGATCATCCAAGGCGTTGGCGTACCCTTCGACACCGTCGTACAGGTCGACTGCATCCACCAAGCCCACGCCCAGAAGCCGCGTGACGTTGTGCGCTGCGGCGAAGAAACGCGGAGAATTGGAGTCCTCTACTTTCGGTTCATCGGGCACGACGGCGACCTTCGCTGGACGAAGCTGCACAGGGGCACCCTGTACCAGAGCAGTCCAGGTCCGCGTCTTCAACAACGCGTCGAGTTCGTCGTAAGCCACATTCCGGGCCGCTATGCTGCCGCTCGGCTCGACTACGCCGCGAGCCGAGCGCAAGAACATACAACGCCAGATCAGTATGACCACCGGGTCGATGTGGCCCAGTGCGAAGGCCTCGACCACCAGCGGTTTCTCCCATAGGGCTTGGTCGAAGAACGCCTTGCCATCGAAGAGAACGTCGCCCACTAGCAATGCGAAGGAAGCATCGATCACCGGATTGGGCGCCGGCAGCAGCCGGTCTCGGGCCGCTGCCAAGATAGTCGCGACGTCGTTGTCGAATGGTTGCGAACGCTTGACCAATATCAGATAGGTTGCGGTCGCCTTCCCCCGCCGCTCCCCCGAAAGTATGTCCCTGACAATCGTTGTCTCATCGTCGGCAAGGTCGGATTCGGAGACGCTGAATTCATCCGGAAGCCGACAGCCTTCCAGCGCTCCAGTACCCACCACCGCGTCCGCTGACACGTGCATTCTGGTAGCTGCGTTTGCCGACAAGAAGCGCCGCGTAGAGAAACGATAGCGGTGTTGCATGCGCGGCTGCGTCGATCTCCAGAGACGGAACGATTGCCGCATCCGAGAGGCCCGGTATTCCCTACCGTTCGGCAAGCGACGTCTTGGGGCTGTCATTGCTGCTCCATGGGGCGGAGCGGCTGCGGTCCTCGCGCACTCCCGCAACGCCAAAGACACCCTCTGCCTCCCAGGGAAGGACCTGATCCGATGAGACCTGACGTAGGCGCGCATACCGCAGGGCATCGTCAAAGGCGACCCGACCCGTGATATTGAACCCCGCGGCACTAAGCTTCTCGCCCCACGTTTCGTACTGCCGTTGCAGCCGCAGCGCCCTGGCGTCGCGGGGTTGCAGGCGCAGGGTGTACTGGATCGTCGGCGCCGAAAACTCGGCAAGAGCGTCATCGGTCAGTCTAAACTCACGCAGCCGTATGCCGTTGGCGATACGGTCCAGAGATTGTATCCTATCAGAGAGGTATGACGACGTCGACTTGTTATATATGTCAAATTGCAGGTGGAAAGGGGCATTGTCGCCGACGCCTGTGGCGAGTCCGGCTGCATAGAAAGCATGAACGGTTTGCTGCTCGACAGCATCCTCGTACAAAACTTATACGTCCCAATGAAGCGACGACGCTTCTCTAAGATCACCATCGCGTGCTGCGGCGCTACAACGGCTGCTGGAGTAACGTCGTGTCGAAGTTCCCCAACTGCGCGCGGGGCCGACACAGCTAACAACGCCAGCGCGGCAAGCAGCCAGAGCCTTCCAAAATGCATGATCCTGACAATCCAAAATGCGAGCCGGTGGAGCGTGTCGCATGGAGTGCCTCCTGCAGCTGGCTAGATCGTGACGTCGAAGATCTGCTGCCTGTCGCTCTTCGGTGCCACCGTGAACGGATGAGACTTGATGGGACCTGCAGCACTGTCATCTTCGGCCTTCAATCTAAGCTCGGTGGCGGGCCGTCCAGTGGCCAAGGTGGGCTCGAATTTGGACATTTTTACCGACGCCTGAATAATGGTCCTGACCCTCTTTCCATCGACGTACCAGGAATGAGAGGGAAAGCGTGACCCGTTGGCGATCAGCTTGAAGTCGCCTTGGCGCTCGACGAGCGCATGTTCGCACCATACCCAGGGTACGTGGCGCGGGGACCATCCATCTTTGATCCCAATGTCGTTAGTATGTTGTCCGGCCCGGAACTTGATCAGATCGCCTGCGACGAATCGATACCCGGGCGGCACGGACAACATGGTTGCGGGATGCGGTTCCCCCTTCACAATCCGGGACAAGGCGCTCGATTCACCGGGGTAAAACGTTGGGTCGTCAGGCAGCTTCATCCCTACGAGCCAAGGAACTTTCGCAGGATCTGCCGGTGGCGTGTGGCCCGGGTCCAGAATCTGTTCCGCAAGAATCCCGTTTGGTACGATCCGGTATTGAAGCAAGGTTCGGAACTGCTTAGTTGAACGGAAATCGTCCGGAAGAAGGGGGCCTGGTCGCCGATTGCTGGTTGAAACTAGGCATACCATAACCCGGAAGGGTCAGTAGATCCCGCGCGCCGCCAACCAGGATTTCTTTGAAAAAAACTCCTAGATCTTCGGAAGCCCCTCATAATCGATCCAACTTACCGACGTTATCGTCACCAGACGCGGCAGACCACCGCCTTGCGCACGGACGATGTTTGGGGTCGCCAAGACACCGCCAATCCAAACAAGCACTAATCTGCGGCTGGGAAGCTGCTCCATGTTTACGCGACACTCACCTTACTAGAGTTTGTCACCTTCGATCGAGAGCTCCCTCTTGCTGAGGAAATTTAATCCAGGGCCAGTCTTTCGACGATCAGATGCAGTATTTCTTGCGAATAAAAATAATACTTCTGATCTAAAATGCGGGAATTTTGATATTATCGTCTACCATAGACAGAAAATATCTCACCAGAATATGACAAAGTTAAATTAATTATACAAATTTTTTAATGTTCTGTGTTGGCTCAGCGCCCCCCAAACTCAGTATTCTGTCTCCACATAGCCCCCGAACAATCGTAGGCGACCGCCGCCCCGCTCACCTCCTCGACAACCCGGACGCCTATCTCGCTGATGTTCGGTGCCACGAGGAGCGTGGGGGGGGGGGCAGGACGTTCGTCGTGCTCGCGATCGGGAAATTCGCCCTGAGATCGGTGAGCGTCGATCCGCCCGGGGCGTCATTCTGCACAAGCGGCCAGTTGGTGTGCGCTCCGCTACGGAAGTGGATGCTATCGGTGAAGACAGAGAGCGCCACCTGCTGGTGTGACAGCCAGAGCAACTTCTCCGCTGTCTTTTCCATACCAGCGTGTGGGGTTCATAGGTCTCTCAGCAACGAAAATTTCTCGGGCGTCTACTTCCACGCGCAGGATCTGCGCGACATTGATTTCTCAGGCGCGGCATTCCGGGGATGCGCCTTCGATTTCGCCCTAATCGAAGAGGCAGTGTTTCGCGGCGCGCTGGTGGATCGTGCCGTCCTCTTCAAGGCGAGCGGCTGACCGAAGGTAGCCGCGCGCTCATACCGCGCTGCGATGGACAACCACGACACTGAACGCAGGCCGTCTCCGATGCCGGCACCTTTATTTGAAAGCTGGGCGACGTTCTCGGAGGCCCATCATCTTCCGGAATCCATGATACTGCTCCCTGACCTGAAGGTCGTGAACCTGTTGCCCGAGTTGCGGACGGAACTGCGCGCCGGGCGGCTAGCCATAGGCCGATACCCAGTGTTGCAAATCGAACTCAACTGCATGTCGGCCCTCGATACGCTCGAGCGGCACTGGGAACGAGCCCTCAGCAGATATGCCACCGGTGACAATCGCGCCCTGCTTGAACCATGCGCCGCGACGCTGGCGCAGCTGGAGAACTACCGCGATTTTCTTGACGCCCAATTCCATTCGGATCACCGCTTGGTGCCGTTCCCCCTTCTCGATGCCGCGCATGCCGCGGCACGGCGCGCGGGCATTAGCCTGTTTCCCAACGGTCATGCTCGGTGCGAATTTGCGACGAACCGCGATGGGAGGCTCGACATCCGCGGCCGTGACGACATCCACCGGGGGTACAACCCTGCTGTAGTACAGACCGAGGCCTGCTTCCGATTCATCCGCGTTTTCGAGGAGTAAGTCGATTGGGTCGCATTGAGCGCGAATGGTGGGCAGAAGCATACGACAGTGTTAGCCGCCATAGATGGTTGCATGTATACGGGCCGCCGCATGGTGGCAAAAGCACGTTTCTCAAGACGCTGCAGGATTATCTCGGTAGGCAGACTAGCGCGCGGATTGTAACTGTGAACGCGGAAGACGGGATCTCTGCGCTTCTGCATGCGGCAAATGTTCCCGCGAGGTGCAACGAGGCGACCAACCTCTGGTACGCCCTTAGCGACGTTGCCGGAAGAGAGACTGGCCACCTCTATGTTCTAGTCGACGATATCGCCCCCTGGCTTATGTCGAACAATGACTGGGATAGCTTGGTAAAGGGGGTTCGCGCTGAATGGGCCGGGCTCGACGCGAGGCTGCATCTCGTTACCACTACCGCCTTCACCGGCACTATAGGCGGCGGCATGCCGAATGATTTCCTCGAGATGACGGCGTCGGGCCTTCCATTTCCCGGCGAAGACTACGTATACGAAGAACTCGGGCGTCTCGCCGCGCGTCTCGATCCGATCAAATTTGAAGACCACCTCGAGACCGTACTTCGGGAAACCGACGGACATCCTGGGCTGGTCATCGACCTGCTGGATGCGATCGCTGCCGGCGAATGACCAGCCTCGTAGCGCACGTTTGTCGACACTGCCGTGCGCACCGGAATCGAACTTATCCGCGGTTACGAACAGAAGTTGCTGGACGACCTGTTCCCTTGGAGAGACAGTAGCAGGGTCCGGGCCGTGCGTCATACGGAGGTAGTCAGCGCGGCATTGCAGTACTTCCTTCTGGACCCCGGCAGCGCTGGGGCAGCACCAGCCTGTGCGGTCTCGTTTCGCCGGTCGCTCGGGCTGGTGATGCGGGAAGCAGTCGAACTTGCCGGACATGCGATGGACAAGCCGGCGAAGGGCCTGAGCTTGAAGGTACCTTACCTGAACTGGGTGTCCTTTGGCGAGGTAGAATGGCTGTACTCCAAGCTGGACTATATCCGTGGCGAACGCGCGCCCGACTTACGCCAGCAGGAAAGCCGCCGAAAACAGGCCGATGACAAGCATGTCAAGCTGGTCCGCGAGCTTGCTGAGGAATATTTCTGCAATACCGAGCGCGGGCGGGCCAGACAGACCGTCATCGAGGGCGATTGCAAAGCGATCATCGAAGGCCGCTACTATTCGCTTACGCTGGCGAGTCACCAGGAACATTCCGTCGCCGCGGCCGAAGCCCGTGGCGAGACGACGGTCAACGCTGAGAAGGTTGTGCGCGACACCCTGCGCATCTTTCTGGGTGTGCCCGAGAAGATTCGCGAACTCTGGCAGAGGGACTTCGCGATCCTGCGCCAGATCTCGGATGCCGGAAACGACGCTCTGCCCGACATCCGCGAACAGGGCATGCTTGCCGACATTGTAACCGAAGAAGAGCCGTTCGGCTTCATCCTGCTGCAGAACGAAGGCCATGAAATCAACGACTCGGTACGAACCTACTTTCGCGCCCCTGAGAACCGGAGCTGGGTTGTTCACGAGGTTGGGCGGATGGTTCAGGCGCTCGTCGACCTACAGAAGCAAGGCATCGTCCACCGACTGATCAACCGCAGCACCCTGCGCTGGGGCGAGAGCGGCCGCCAAGTGCGATTGCGCCTAGGCGGATTCGAACTGGTGACGAGTGCGTACACGCATGACTGTCTTCGCGAAGATGAAGACGAAGCGTCGCAAATCAAAAAGATCACGGCCCAGCGGCTGGCTGATCTAGTCGGCATGAAACGAAACCGAATATTCTGCGAGTCGGCCACACAATATTTCTTCTGTGCCGATGATGATGGCGGGATGGCATCCGGAGAAGTGGAAAAGACCTCCTACATGCCGCAGACAGCTGTCTTCGCCCTTTGCATGATTCTGTGCGACCTGTTTCTGGGCCCGCCGCGGGAAGCGGACATCAAGGCCTTCGAAGCTGCCGATAACGGCCACGAAGTGGCGGAGGTGTTGAGAATTCTGTTGCAGAACTACAAGGCTGATATCGTCGCAGCCACTTCAGACATCGTAACCCCGACGTTGCGCGACATCCTTTTGTCCGACCTCGAACCCGATACCGCCAGCCGTCCCACGGCGATCGACCTCTCGGCAGAGATTGTCCTCAAAGCCCATGAACTCTAAGTCGAATATGAACCGCAGGTCAACACCACTTACATCCTGACCTACGACGCGGATAACACGTTGAACGAATTGGGCCGCAACCTCCGTTACCTTCTAGGGTTCAACCCTGAGGGCAACGACGCGAAGACCAAGCTCCAGAATTTCCTAGAGGCACAGTTGCGTTCCGCCACGCATATGTTTTGCGATCCGGCCGGTTTCGGGCGTTTCGTCAAAGACCGCTCGACCCCTAGGCATGAGAAGGCCAAGTTGGTCATTTCATGCCAGCAGGGTTTGAATTTCTACTGCGACTTAGCAGGCGAGGAATACGGGTTGCCATCCTTCAATGGACGGGTGCTGGTGCTGCGCTATACGCTCGACCGGCTAAACCACACCCTGTCCGGACTGGTCGACAAACGCGCCAGCGTCGAGTTTCCAAGCACGGCCTTCAGGCTCGTGCCGTCCGACAATGCGCACACCGTGAGTGGAGACCCTACGGACCTCGCACGGGATGGAACCGGATGCGGGAACTGGCGGGAATTACTGCGGGTTCTGGTCGATCCCAGGGTACCTATTCCGCTTCAGGCTGTGTATGACGCGCTGCAGTTCGTGACCGAAATCGAGTTGCAGGAACGGTTGCTGATGCATTTTCCGGTGAAAGTGCAGAAATCCGTCGACTCCGGGCATTTCTGCCGCATTGTCCTAGACACTGAGCGCTTCAACTGGAAATCGGACCGCGATCCCTACAAGAGCCTGCTTTTCCTGGATGCCCGGATGAAGGCCGAGACATTTTTTCAGGTAAAGATACTGGAATGGCTTGAAAAGCAGAACAATGCACAGGAGGCGCGGATTTCGTTCCGCAAGAAAGGAACGGATATCAATGTGTCGCTCCCGATCCAGCCGAACGATGTGCGGCCGGGCTTCATTCTGATATGCCCCACCCTGCGGGATCTTGAAGGCGAAGGCGAACTCAGATTTGCCGACGATCAGGGCATACAGTCGCTTTATGCGGCAAGACAAGCAGCGCTGGTCCGCTTGCGGTACAACAGCGATGTGCTCGCCCAACTCGACAGCCCGCATCCTACGATGGCCCTGTCGCGGACGCGTCCGGAAAAATTTGGCTAGGGGCTCAAGGGGCGTACCCGCGACATCATTTTGGGCATGATAGACGCCCATCCGTTGTTCCTGCTGCAGAGTCCACCTGGAACCGGGAAGACCCGCGCCCTGTCCGAAGCGATTTTTCACGTTCTTGCAAAGGGAGAGTCAAGCGCAAAGATCTTCGTCTCGGCGCAAAGCCACGCCTCGGTCGACACGACGCTGCAACGCATAGCTAAGACGTTCCGCGACAAGCTCTCCGAAGATATCGGCGAGCGCTTTCACATGATTCGCTACATGTCGGCAGTCGATAAGGAACGCATCGCTTCTTCGGTGCGCGACGGTTTCGCGCTGGACTCAGTGGTTGCGAGGGTGGCGCGGCGGATGCGCAGTAAGGCTGACGAAGAACTTGACCGCCTGCTCCTACGATCCGGGGACGAGCCGAGCTGGCAATCCATGCGGCGCACGGCTTTGCAGCTGCTGCGGAATGCCTCCAACGAGTTCTTTGACGAGATCGAGCGGCGCGTGCAGAGGAATGCCAGTCTGCACTTCACCACCAGTTCCGCTGTACACGACGACACGATCAGCATGTTCGGTATGGAGGGCAAATTCCACACCGCCGTGATCGAGGAGGCAGCCAAGGTCTGGGGCGCGAGCCTCATCCAACCGCTGATCATGGCGCGTAAGGGCATCCTTATCGGCGATCACAAGCAGATCGGTCCGTTCGATTCCGCACGCTACAATCGGCTGGCCATCATGGCCTGCGGTGGAGATCCCAACGATGGCTTGCCGGGTCACCTGACGAAAGAAGCCGATCCGATCTTCCCTCAATACCGCGACGAACCCATGGCCATGGCGAACTGGTTGGAAACCTTCCGGCGCATCTTCGTGCGGTACGAATCCGGTGCACTGGAACGGAAGCAGAGTGGCGTCCGCATGGCCGATACGCTAGACACCCGGTTCCGGTCGACCCGCGAAATCGGCGAACTAGTCAGCCATGCCTTTTATGATCGCAAAGTCGTCTATGGAGACGTCGCCCGTGATATGGAAAGGCGCCTGATTGGTACCGAGGGCTTCGGCGCTGTCGGGGGGGGGGCTGCTCTGGCTGAACACGCAGAACCTCGACTCATCGCATCATCACGTGCCGCGCGGCGACGGACGGATCGAGAACGCGGGCGAGGCGCGCATATTGCAGCGTTTGCTCTCGCGGTTCCGCCGGCGTGACGGCATCGCAGATCCCGAAGAGCCTGATATCCCCATCAACGGAAGGCTTCTGATCCTATCGCCCTGCCGCAGTCAGATCCAGAAGATCTCCCGGATCCTGACGGACGACCCGACACGATACGGCTTTTCGCAGAACCGCGAAGAGGCGTTGATCCAGATCGCCAGTTGCTGCACCAGCATCGACGCCGCGCAAAGCATGGAAGCTGATACGGTCATCGTTTCCTGCGTACGCTCGGTATCGGCCGATGACCGCGACTATCCCAGCCGGGATAGCCATGTCGACGCTGCGGAATGGAACCTAGTGATGCGGCGCAATTTCGGCTTCATGACAGAACCGGAGCGGATCAACGTGATGTTCTTGCGCGCGAGGCTTCAACTGATCTGCATCGGCAATTTTGATCACTTCGGCAGCATCTCTGGCGTGGTCGAAGACTGGGCGAAGACGCATGGGGCCAGTTCGCCGCAGGCCACGGCGATTGAACAGCGACAAGGGTTCTGGGCCCGGCTAACCGGTATTTAAAGGATCAGGACGGCGTGATCGTGGAGCTGAAACGTGGCGGGGAGACAGGTCTTGTCTGAGTTCACCAGAACGCGCCACCTCTTCCTACCCTGCGTGCAATTCGAGCTGTCCGTCTATCCAACCGGAGACAGTGCGTCAACCCCGATCGAACGAGCGGCGATGCTACTGATCGGCAGCTTCTGGGAGGTGCATGAGAAACTCGCGATCGACGTTTTCATCGACATCATGTTGTTGGGAGAGCCCGGTGGACGGGAACTGATCAACGGATTGTGGCGCAAGGGCCGGATTGTCATTGGCGGAGCGGATGCAACGCTATTTCCCTCGGCCGCTATTCAGGCGCATTTGAGAGAGAAGGGTGCTATCGCCGATTTCGCAAATATGGGGACTGGGGAACGATCGGAGAAATTCTTGTTGTTCTACGACATGACCCTTGGCCAAACCTTCTTGGCGCCAGGCTCAAAGATATCGTACTTCGGCGATCGACCCTACATGATCGAGCCCTTCTGTCCCGAATCCAATGATTCGCCGTACGGACTGTGAATGTCGAGCTTCATCGACCTTACCAAGCCGGAGTTGCTTGCCACTCTTCAATATGACGGTCGCTTCCGCAAATGGCGCACGCCTCTGGAAGCAATGGAGTTCAAGGTCGTCCCGCCAGCGCAAAATTTGAGCCAAAAAGACATTCAGTATGTGCGTCTCTTCTTCGATATCGGACGGGATTCCCGGATTGACGATGAGGACGGATCGTAACGCGATTTCATAATGCGAGGAGCGGAACACAGGTCGAACGAGACATTGAAGCGTCTTGCAAACAGCCTCAGTGTTTCGATCATCGACAAGGTCTTGTCGCAGGATACGCCTCTTCGCGAGAAGTTCATCGAAGAGGTGCCTTCCTCCCGCCTCCAGAGAAGAACGCAGAACCGCCGCGCGCGGTCGCGCGTCGGGGTGGCTCGGCAGAGGTTCCAGGATGTCAAGAGCGCTGCGGATCGTGAAGTGAACGGCATGTTCTCCGAGGCTCGCGAATGGACGGAACGTACGGTGCAGGAAATTCGCGAGGCAGTGGTCCGCTCGAAGGTACGGCAAGCCGAGATCCGATTCATCAGTGGGCGAAGCCACGTTGAGGACATGTGCAACAAGATGCTCAAACGCTGTACCGACCAGGTGGTGTTGATTTCCCAAGAAGCGACCGCCAGCAAGATCGCGGAGGTAATCGATGCGGCGGAAAGGGGCTCGTCCTCCAGCAAACGGCTCATGATTCAGACCAGTGGGGTGAATAGCGCTGCAAAGACAAGGTCCCTAAGAGCAGGCGTTGACAGGGTGCGTGGTCTCAACGCGCTCAAGGACCCTAGGAAATTCGCGCGCACGGGCGTTCACATGCAATACGTGAATCGATTCGACGTGTTCGTCGACGCTTCCTTGCTGATACGCGACGGCACGGAGATCCTGTTTGCTGCCTCGAGTCTACTTATGGCCGGCAATTCGCCGCAGACAGCTTTCCATGTCGAATTGTTGGCCCCGCGCTCACGAAGCATGCGCAGTCGTTATACGACCGGAAACGCCGCCAAGGAAATGCTATCACACGTCGCGCCGACTTGCGTGTTGCCGAGTCCAACGCTGGATGTTCGGGCCACTAGGCGAGCACCGGACCACCCTGCGTTGCAGCTGGAGACGCATCTCGAAATGCTCTTGAAGCAGCTTGGAGATGAAGTCAGCGCGCTCGAACGGGACGGTATCGGATGGCACCGAGAGACCAGCGACGCGCGAAACCTCGCAAGGATGATTGCCGCAGAACTGGAAGAAATCGAAAGACTCCTGGAAATCTACGAACGTGAAACTCCGCTGACCGCCGAAGTTCTGCAGGATGAAGAAATCATTGCCGAAACAGCAAGCATGATCGCGCGCACCCGCAGACAAACCGATCATCATCGGTTTGCATCCCACCGAACATATCGACTCGCTTTTCAGGGAATCCCTTGCGGAAGCGCTCGAAAAAGAGCGGACCATATCCCTGCAGCTAATCTTCTTGTCGCAACCAAATGACGCCTGGCTTCAATATCGCAAGAATCTGTTGTCGAGCCATCCCGGCGCCATCGAAATCGACGACCCAGGAATGCTGACAAACCAGGTCCTGCAGCACCGTCAGGATTTCTCGAATTTCCTTATCTGCGGGCTGAGTTGTCTTGTCGTGTTCGGTGGCTTCACAAGGCGGATCCTGCTTGACCCCAGGCGGCCGGATAAGAAACAGCTGGGTCTGGTATTTCGGGGGGTCGACGCACAGGTCGCCGCGACTGACATGCTGCGCTCGCTGCTCCCCACCACAGACATGGCGCTGGTGCCCTCGGCAGAGGTCTATTCGTCGAAAGCCGATCCGAGCCAAGTCGACAGCTTTCTCGCCTCGCACATGTTCCACCGTTGGTTGGTGGACATCGCCACTTGCGAGACGGTCGATCAGGTGCCGGAGTGCACCAACAATGTCGGAACGTCTGCGCTCTTGCCTGCCTTCGGCGGAAATCCGGTCATGTACGAGCGCTGTCTCAAGAGCGCCATCGACCTGCACAAAGAAGATTACCTTCACGCGGTGCGCAAGGCAGGTCATCTAGCGGGAATCGTGGATCGCGATAGCTTTGAAGAAGCGCTTTGGGAAGCGGGACGTCTGTTTGAGGCGGTGCTGCTCTGTGAGAACCCCAAACTCGGGCATTCGCTGGCGGATCCAGACCTGCGAGACTACATCGCCGGGGTTTACCGGAACGAACGTCCTGACGGCGCCATCTCGATCCGGACGTCCTGGCTGCATGACGAAGAAATACTTGCGTTGGTTGCACTTGATCTGCTCGACCCGGGGCGGCGAATGGCATGTCCGGCCCTGGATGATGGGCAGTCCTTTCCACAGATCGCCCTCGGGCGGCTTGCCAAGGCGATCTGGTCGCACGCAATCGCCGCACCGGCCGAGCCCATACTTCTTTCACCCGGCGGGTGAGATCGTCCGCCGCATCCGCCGCAGGTCTATTTCGCCCAACTCTGCGAAAAACTGAAACAATTGGAACAGGAGCGGGGCAACAAGGAAAGCAACAGCGTGCAGGTTCTGCTGCGACAAAACTACGGCTTGATCGCGGAACTCTTAAACTGGTGGCATGGTCAGCGGGAAAGAACTTTCCAGTCGCACGATGATGCGGCTGAAGCAGTTGTCGCTGTACGGAAAACTTTGACGAAGTAATTCAGCCTGGAGTTTGAAAAGCGGCTTTCGTCGCGTGGCAACCGCGAGAAGATCGCCTTAGAAGCCATTACCAAATACGACTGGGTGAACAGGGTGGAAAACCCTAATCATCGCGCCCTGGTTGGGCCGAAGAAGTAGGGCCTCGTCAACTATGTCGCCGGAACGCTGGAAGTAATGATCTCGCTGCTTTTGGCGGCCAAGTCTGCCAGCGATACAACCGACACAGAGGAACGAAGGGCCGTACAGAAATTCGCCCGCGTTTGGCTCGATGCAGGCGCAGATGGCCCTTACGAGTCGCCGCGCACCGCCCTCGGCCGGATCTTCCGAAGCGAAGGAAGGTTGGCACCTGAAGGCCATGTCGATTTCGATCTCTGGCGGTTTCCGCGTTATCTCGAAATGAATGTGCGAGGCGTCACGCGGGAAGCGCTTGGCGCAAGTCTGCTGGAAGAGGAATGGTCGTCCGACACCGACGAGTCCATGGTGTTCGAAAAGATGTTGGCGGCTGGACGCTTCATCGCGGCCGATACCATCCTCAAGGCATGGCAGGCGAAACTGCCCGTCGGCGAAAGTAGCGAGGAATTCGGGAAATTGCTGTCGCTTGAAGACAGACTGCAACAGCGCACGGAACAGGCGACACAGGAACTTCTGCTCGCAGTGCGCGGTCTGGAACTGGAAGCGGCGCGTGCCGGTGACAGGCATTCCTATGTGGCTGCGGGCAACCTGCGGGAGTTGTACAACGGGCTATCTCTGACGCAACGGGAAGTCGAGGACGGCGCGGAAGAACTGCGGAAGATTCGGATCGGGCTGGAGAAAGGCATGGATGTGGAGTGGAAAGGTACCGTTGCCGCGCTTTCGAAGCAGGGCGATAAGTGGCGCAAATTCGCTGCAGCGGTCGATGGCTTGCCTATGTCACGGCGCCGCTCGCTGATTCAGGCGGGCACGCGCGATCCGGGGTTTACGCTACCGAACCTTGCCGGACCAGGTCAGGCGCATGTCACGCGCAACCGGTTGCGCAACCTGTCCGAAGACCCCAACGCAACCTTAGAGAAGACTGCGAGCATCCTGCAGATTCCTGCCGACGGCATCCGGAGCAAAGCCGTCCTGTGCGCGGCGCCGGCCTGTTCGAGGAACGAAGATTCGCCACTGTCGAAGCAATCGCGAACTATGTCGGCGCACTCAATGCGTTGTTCCTGCCCGAAGCGGATACGTCCGGTCCCGTTACGTTGGATCGGAGACCGACGCGTCGCTCTGGTCAGAGGTGCATCTTACGATGGACTGGCTGCGCGCTTGGCTCGACTGGCAGTTTCCGAAGCATCACGTCGTTGTCCTTCTGGCCGAAAACGCCGGGGACGTGAAGCTCGAAGACCTCGGCATCCCGGACGACCGGCTGCCGGTGATCATCAATCCTTTCCTGCTGCCACCACTCCTGTCCGAGCCGCATGTCTTGATCGATTTCGCCGATGTGGTGGTGGCGATGGCGCTACCCGATCCGGCCGACGCGATCAAGGCACCTGTCGTGGCCAAGGCTAGTTGGGATCTGGTGCTGCCATGGGACAAGCAGGGCGAAACTGAGCGCGACGCTGAACTGGCACGCTTCCTGAACTTTGATCCGCAGGAGTTGGTTCACCCGCCGGGGTTCGAGGCAACCGCGCGGATGCTGGGCCGCCTGTGTGTTGTCCCGCGCTGGAAGCAGCGGCACCTCTTCAAAAACCCCGCCGACGCCGCGTTGACCGCAAATCTGTGCTTGAGCTATTGCGGCGCCGGCCATGTCGCCGAAGCTTTTGCAGCGATCCTGCATGCTAGAAACAAACTCTATGAACTGCGCGGAACGGTTCATGTAGATGACTTCCTCGAAGACAGCGGCATGAATGACCGTATCGTCGATCAGGCGCTGTCGATGGTGCGTCGCTGGCACCGGATGCACCGGCTGGAGCCGCCAAACCTGCACAAGCGTGCCATGCAGACTCTGCTCTGTAGGTTGTGGCTTCACAATTCGGAAGGATACGACCGCGAGGCCATCGAGTTGTTGGCAGCGCAGACAGTGCTGGACGACGACACCTGCGGTGCACGGGACGAAACTGGAAAAAGCATTGTAGAGTGGCTCCTTGCCGAAGGCATTCTGATTGCCTCCGGCAGCGGGACCGGGGCTCGCTTCTTTTCCAATCCCGCGCATGTTCTGACAACCATCGAATACTGACACCCGTCAGGCCAGCACTGTATTACGTTACGGCATGGTCGCTTATGCAAAAGCAACCATGCCGCTCTCGTCTACGCGTTCGCTTTTTCTAAGCAGAGTACTCGCGACGACCACTGGCGCAGATTCGCCCAAACCGGAGAGACCTCAAACAAAGGAGTCTCTTCATCATGTTGTTTGATAGTAACATCACGCACACCAGCGGCAAAAAGCCCTCGCCTAGCCACCTGACGAAGCCGGTTATTGTCATGCAGATCGGCCTCGGCCTGCACTGGGAACGGACCATTGCCAAGCACCAGCAGGAGCTTCGCGCCGAAGAAAATGATGTGGCTTGCCCGATCGGGGTGGAACTTGCCGGCGCGCGCGACGAGACTGAGGCGCGCACCGACGAAATGCTGGATGGCCGGCCTGACGATATCATCTTCGTCGAACCGATTTCGCCCTACCATATGGACGCCAAGACCGAAGCCCAGCTAAATCGGCTGGTGTGAAAATACGGCATCAATGCAGCCGGTCGTCTCCGTGCCGTCCGAAGCCCATTTGATGTACGCCCTCTGGGCACTGAATATGGGCCTGAACCTGTTCCTCGACAAGCCGGTGACGACGCGACCCGAGGCGATCGCTTAACTTTCGGCCGCGCAGGCCATCCTGTCGGATTTCGACGAGTTGAACGCGGCCTACACCGAAGCCCGGCGCCACGGTCCGATCTGTGCCATGTTGAACGCCCAACGGCCGTTCATGCCAGTCTACACCAAGATCTTTGACTGGGTGAGGGAGGTCCGCCAGGCGACTGGCCAAGTGGTGACCAACATCACCGCCTACCACGCCGACGGTCAGATGCGGATGGGGGGTGAACTGGTCGAGGTCGGCTACCACGGGTACAATTGCGGTAACGGCAAACTGTCTCACAGCGGCTATCACCTGATTGACGTCATCGTTCGTCTCCTCAAGATCGGCACAAACGTTGACAGCCGTCCCGACTGTCTTTTGGTCCATTCGAGTTTGCGCCAACCGAACGGCCTCGTGACTGCCATGCCGCAGGCGAACTGGCAGAAGCTCTTCGGCAAGGGGTAGGCCAGCCTGGAGGGCTACAGCAACGACGAACTGGTCATCTTGGGCGTCGCATGGAAGAGGTCGACGCGCACGTGTCGATCGAGGCCATTCGCGACGGGGCGGTGATGACCACTGTCAACCTGCACCTGCAACACGACACGGTTTTAGCCCGGTCGAACTTGGCGACGCCGCCCAACTGGTACAAAAAATCCGGGCGCATGAAATGCGAACTCTGGCACGTGGATCAGGGTCCGATGCAGTCCCTGCGGCTCGAGATCTTGCAGGCGGAGGACAAGCACGACCGGCCCGACACAAAGGGGATAAGGTCGGCGATCCCAACCACATGGACCTCGTGCGCGTGGCGAACGCGACGACGGTACCCGGGGTTGCGCAGTTTTCGCGCTTTAACGGGGCCGAGCTTGCAGGCGAAACGGGCGGGCATCTTCTTTTGGAACGCGCAAAACGGGCCGCGCTGGCCGAGTTCCTGGCCTGCGCGGCCGGTCGCCTGCCTGTTGTCGCGCAGCTGACCTCGAACCTCTCAATCCACCGTTTGGACGTCTTCGCTGATGGCTGCCGCCTATGAATCCCATGTGCGCCGCGGTGCCGACCGCATGGGTAACGGCGTCGTCCGCGTCGACTGGTCGGAATGAGTGAGGGTAAAACGATGACTCAGACTGGCAAACTCTTCCTAGTGGACGGTCTCGATCTCGCCGGGAAGACCTCGGCCTGCAAGAACCTGGTGGCGCGGCTTCAACCGCGCCCCGAATACCGGCGCAATGCTCCTGCTGAAAAGAACAGATTGTATCTGGCTGCGGACGATCTGCGCCGGTCTAGCGGTTTTGACAGCCATTTCCTTGGCCACACGCCTATCTCGCGCGGCAGCGACCCTGGATTTGGCGTTGTTCCAGCCCCCCTGAAAGCGTCCGTCTTCAGGAAATCACGATCGCGCTTAGGTCTTTGGCGCATTACAGCGCGCGGGGTGAGCACGATCTGGCGGACGGCTTTGCCCACCTCATGGCTCAACCGGACTTCCCGCAGGTGTGCGGGGCGGTGGCTATGACTGCCGCCTCGCTGGTGATCCGCCGCGAAAGGCTTGATATGCGCCGCCGCGAAGCTCCCAATGAGGTCGCGCCTGATGACCTAGCTGTGATTGCCGCCCCCGACTTATTCCTTCGGATGGAGGAGATCCTGATCGGCGAGACAGTCAAACAGTTCGGGGCGACGATCATCGACACAACTGACCTCAACAAAGAGCAGGGCGTGGCGGCACTTGCTGCGGCCTACGACGAAGCGATTCAATGAACCCCATGGCCAAAACCCCGACTATCGGCAACTGTCAAGTTGGCACAGCTATGCGGTCAATATCGTCGCCATCCAATTTGTACTGTTCGTCCTAAGCCTTGGGATTCGCATGGTCCGGATGGCCTAAGCCGATTCGCTCTGTTGTTACGTCCACCTCGGACTGGTTGTGTTCGGTTTGGTCTTCATCGTGCTCGGCGATCAGCTTGCTTGCCATGGGCGCCTTTAGCGCGCGCTGGATCGGCCGCACGCTTGATAGACTCGGGTGACCGGTCTGCTGCCGGTTTCGGCGAACGGTAGATCGAGCCAGAACGACCAATATGAGGCGCTGAGCGGCCAGCTATATGGGAGTTCTGCTTCAGCATTCCCCTCGGAGCGACAAAAAATCCCATGGAACCGAAGAGAAGGGGATCGTAACGCGGCGCACTGTAGAGTGGTTGCGGGGGCAGGATTTGAACCTGCTTGTAAACGCCGCTAGCGATTGGTATCGAGCTGTTGACTGATGTCCAAAACCAGGACACCAATATGGTCCTCCGCCGAGCCTCGACGATCGATTCAAACATAATATCAATTTCTTGTGAGCGTTGGCTGGGATTCCAGGTTCTCCAACCAACTCTCTTCCAAACCTTTGATATGAAGCGCGCGTCCCGCTAGCACCGGTTGAACTTTGGCGTTCTCTCGCCAGCCCTCCCCCTCCCACGACCAGCAAGCACTCGTTGGCCTCAAGCCGTTAAGCCGTTTTGTGTCTTGAGTTCGGCATAAGCGCTCACCGCAGGTCCGTTCAGCCGCCTTCACATCAGGCCCCGAGCCGGACAGCAGCCGCTTGGCGCATCATATGGGCTCCAGATTTTGGGTATTCCGCGAGCTTCTCTTCCGTAGGGAGTGTCCAATTCCATATCAATAAATCAGACAGGGATGCATATTGTCATCACTTAGCCATTGATTTTTCAAGCTTCCTTTCTGACTCTGCCCAAATCTTAATCCACTGATTTTTGCGCATAATTTACAGATTAAATTTTTCGCATAATTTGACCTTGCGTTATTTGCTGCAGTTACGCAGCGTATGATGCATGATTGAAGCACCAGACAAACAGTTCTTCCCGCAGACGAGGTTCTCGACGCAGAGATCCTCGAAGGCATCCTCAATGCGTCCAACGACGCGGCGTGGTGTATGGAATTCCGTCCCGCCGTGGATCTGACGGCGCCGGATCAGGAGATCGTCCGCCAGGTCTTCGAGAACGATCCCTTCTGGCACTTCACCAACACCTCCCCATGGCGCGGCTCTACCTGTTGTCGCCGGATCTCGACTTCAATGCCCGTCCGACATCGGAAATCTTCCCACGCAATGCCCAGAACGAAGCCTTCGTTCACAACCTGATCGCCAACGGCTTCGAGGTCGATGCCGCCCCGGCTCTGGATTCCCGCTATGACGGCAGCCGGATCTACGCCGAGAACGACGTCCGCGCCCATATTCAGGACGGTCGGCTGCTGCGGATCTTCGGAATCGTGCGCAATGTCGGCAAACACCGGATCCGCGAGGAGCGGATGATGGCCGAGCTCGACGAGGCGCTCGTCGATATCCTGACCGCCCTACCCCCTCGGCGTTCTCGCCTTCAACGCCAATCACGACCTGATCATGGTCAACCCCGCTGCATCGCGCCTGCTCGGGATCGGCGCCGATGAACTGCTGTCCGGCTTTCTCGCAAACAACCCGATTTTCGCGCCGGTTCTGCAACTCGTAAGCCGGGTGGATGCGGGCGGCTTTCCGGTCTCCATCATAATCGCCGGGATCGAATGGAGCCTGACGCCGAGGTCCGGCGGCGGTGTCGTGTCGACCCTGAGCCCCGTTCAACACACGGAAGGGGATTCATGATGCCCCTCTGGCCCTCGCACCCGCTTTTTTCCGCCACCACCCGGGATGAGGCGGCCGCGCGTCTTGATCTCTTCAATGACGGCATGATCGCGCTCGACAACACGTGCGCGGTCCTGTCCGTCAACGCCGAAGCACGCCGGCTCTACTGGATATTTCCGAGGATATCGAATTTGCCAACCTGAGTGATTTTCACTCCCCCGCGGATGGTTGGCAGGAGATCATCGAGGCTGTCTCGCGCAACCAGCGCGGGGATTTCGCCCTGAAGGCAGATGGCAACAGGTCCATCCTCGTCACACTGACACGTGATAGTGCAGCCCCCACTATCCAGTGGATCCTGCTGCGCGATATCGAGGCCATCGAATTCCGCCGTGACAGAACGTTCAGGCTGAAGAGCTCCGGCAATATCCGGTTTCTGTCGAACGAGAAGACCCGCCCGGACTTCCTGGTCCAGCGCCAGATCTGCTCGGAGATCAACGTCCTGCTGTCACGCGGCGAGCGGGCCATCCGTCAGAGGGCGCGGATCCTCATCACCGGGAAATCCGGCGTCGACAAGTCGGAGATCGCGCGGTTTCTGCGCTCCACCGTCGCCGATGCCCGCGATCCCTTCATCATCGTCAATTGCGCCTCCTCGTCCGAAGTGCAGTTCGACGCACTCCTGTTCGGTCACGATGCCCCCGACGGGCGGCATCTCCCCGGCATGATCGAGCAGGCGGAAGGCGGTACCCTGTTTCTGGACGAGGTCTGCGAAATCCCGCTTTCCACGCAGGCCAAGCTGCTCGGTTTTCTGGACGACGGACGCCTTCCCCATATGCAGGCGCAGGCGAACCGTCCGCCCCGGGTCCGGATCATTTCCGCCACCAACCGGGACCTTTGCGAGATGGTCGGCGAAGGCAGGTTCTGCGCGGATCTCTATTTCCGCCTCGCGGTGATCGGGCTGCACGTCTCCCCGCTCAGAGACCTCCCACCCCTGACCGATCACCTGATCGACCGCTTTTCCTAGACCATCAACCAGCGGCGCCAGACGCCGATGATCATCCCCCAACGTGCCCGCGAAATTCTCTGCGACGACAGCTTCTCCGGCAACATCCGGGGACTGCTCAATATCGTGCAACGCATCGCGATCTTCATCGACGACGCTGCCGACCTTGAGGAAATCCTGACCGATCTGCTCGTGCCCATCGACGTCCCTGCAAAACAGGACACCGAAGCTGACATCACGACAGCAACGCTCGATCTGCGCAGCGAGGTGAAACGCTTCGAACGCGCGTTGATCGACAAGGCCATTCGAATTCACGGCTCGAAGAGAAAAGCCGTAAAGGCTCTGGGCGTGGATATCGGGACGGTGGTCAGCAAGACCGCCGAAGTGCCGAACGAAGGTGCGGCGCAACCTTCCAGCAAAAGGGGAAGAGTACATGACGACTAAACGCATTCTTGCATCACTAAGTCTAGACGCGCTGACGCTTTCCACGACCACGCCTACCTTTGCCGCCGGCGAGCTGAACATCCTGACATGGGAAGGCTACGCCGACCCGAGCTTCATCAAGTCGTTCGAGTAGGCGACCGGCTGCAAGGTGAATGCGACCTATGTCGGTTCCAACGACGACTTCGCGCCCAAGCTTGCAGCGGGTGGCGGCGTGTTCGATCTGGTCTCGCCCTCCATCGATAGTACCGCCCCGCTGATTGCCGCCGGTTTCGTGGAAGAGGTCGACACTTCCAAGCTCGACCATTGGGGCGATCTCTACGAGAAGTTCCGCAAGTCGGACGGCATCAACGCCGATGGCAAGGCTTATGGTGTTCCCTATTCCTGGGGTGCCATCGCCTTCATGTACCGGCCCGACAAGTTCGAAGAGGCTTCGACCTCGATCTCCGATCTCTGGGACCCGGCCTTTGAGGGCAAGGTTTCGCTGTGGAACGACAAGAGCGCCATCTATGTCGCCGCCCGTCTCAACGGCCTACCACCTGAGCGACGAACAGATTGCGGTGGCTCAGAAGAAGCTGATCGAACAGCGCCCGCTGATCCGCAAGTACTGGTCGACGGCCGGTGAACTCGTCGATCTCTTCAAGTTCGGCGAAGTCTGGATCTCCAACACCTGGGCCGGCTACCAGTCCTCGTTGCTGGCCGCCGAAGGCATCAAGGTCGTGGAGTTCATTCCGAAGGAAAATGCCGAAGGCTGGATGGACAGCTTCATGACCGTGAAGGGCACGACCAACGAGAAATGTGCCTACAAGTTCCTGAACATGATGACCGGCGAGGCCGGACAATGCGGCGTGGCCAATGTGAACGGCTATTCCGTCACCAATCCGGTTGCCGCCAAGAACTGCATGAGCGAAGAGCAGTTCACCGCACTCCACCAGGACGACCCCGATTATCTCGACAGTCTCCTTACTCTGGGAGAACCTCGGCCCCCGGCTTCAGGCCTACACCAATACCTGGAACGCCGTGAAAGCCCAGTGATCTCTGCCCCGGATCGAACAATCGGCCCGGGACCTGCCGCCCGGAGAGCGTAAATGAGCGAGATTGTTCGGATTGAAAGCCTGTCGAAGCACTTCGGCAGCGTAATCGGGGTCGACGAGATAGACCTGGGATATGGGCATCAGGGTCGGTGAATTCGTGACCCTGCTGGGCCCTTCCGGCTGCGGAAAGTCGGTCTTGCTGCGCATGATCGGCGGCTTCGAGGAGTCGACCTCCGGCCGTATCTGGCTGGACGGCAAGGAAGTCACGCACCTGCCGCCGAACAAGCGCGAAGTGAACATGGTCTTTCAGGACTATGCGCTCTTTCCGCATATGAGCGTCGGCCGGAATGTCGGCTATGGATTGTGCGTCAGCGGCATGGCGAAGGCGGAGATCGAGAAGCGTGCCCGTGAAACGCTGGCGCTTGTCGGGCACGCCGACAAGTTCGACGTCCGGCCGCACCAGATGTCGGGCGACCAACGCCAGCGCGTTTCACTTGCAAGGACCTCGTGCGCCGGCCCAAGCTGCTCGATGAGCCGCTCTCCGCTCTCGATGCGAACCTGCGCGAGGTCATGCAGGTGGAATTGCGTCACCTGCACCAGAAGGTCGGCCTCACCTTCGTGATGGTCACCCACGATCAGGACGAAGCCCTCGCCATGGCGGATCGGGTTCTGGTCATGCGCGACGGCAAGGTCGTGCAGGACGGCTCGACCGAAGACCTCTACGACCGCCCTGCCACCCCCTATGTGGCCGGTTTTGTCGGCTCCACGAACCTCTTTTCCTCCAGTGTCGCGGCCGGTCGGGTCGACTGTTTCGGACAGGAACTGACGCTTCCCACCAATCTCGCCTCACGAGCCAACGGTCTATTCGGTTTCCGCCCGGAAAAGGCGCACTTCCTGTCCCCGGACGAGAACTCTGCCGAAACGAAGGCTGGCAACATCCTACGCGGCACCGTGGAGGAGGTTTTCTATCACGGCAGCATCGCACGGATCGTTCTGAAGCTCGCACACGGAACAATCCTTCTGGAGCTTCAGAACAAGTACATTTCCAGGCGTGGCGGCCTGCCTCGGCTTGGAACGGAGCTGGCCGTGAGCGTCGCCCCTGAGGTGATCATGGCATTCGACGCGGAGGCCGCGGCATGACGCTGAACCCGCGCCTTCGTTTGGCGATGGTTCTGTCGCCGCCGATCATCTGGACAATCCTGTTCATGTTCGTTCCCTATACGATCCTGCTCGTCTATTCCTTCTGGAAGGCCCAGTTTCCGCTCTTCATTCCCGCCTTCCAGTTCGGCAACTACATAGAGCTGACGACCGACCCGCAATATGGGCGCGTATTGCTGCGCACTCTCAAGATCGCGTGTCTCGTCAACTTCTTCGTGTTCCTGCTCGCCTATTCCTTCGCCTATTTCCTTGTCTTCAAGGTCAGGACGACGGCGACGCGCACTGCACTTTACATGTCCGTCGTCGCGCCGCTGTGGGTCAGCTATCTGCTGCGCGCCTACACGTGGAAAACGATCCTCGGCACCTGAATTCCTTCCTGATGTCGACCGGCGTGATCAGCGAGCCCTCCTCGATCTTTCTCTACAATCAGGCGGCGATGGTGCTGACCCTCACCTATGTCTTCATCCCCTTCATGGTGATGCCGATCTACGCGGCGCTGGAGAAGATACCGCCCTTGTTGAAGAAAGCCTCCGCAGATCTTGGCGAAAGCCGCCTTGCCACCTTCGTGAAGATCACACTGCCCCTGTCGATAACCGGCGTGGTCGCGGGTTTCACCATGATCTTCTGCCTCGCATTCGGCGACTTCATCGCCCCGTTCCTCGTTGGCGGACCGGACGGCATCATGATCGCCAATGTGATCGCATCGCAATTCGGCGTGGCTCTCAATTGGCCGCTGGGCTCCGCCCTTGCGCTGGTCATGCTGGTGATCGTCCTCAGCATCATTTCCGCCTCCGACCGTTTCGAGCGTCTTGGTGCGGGGCGGCTGTCCTGATCGGTTACAACAAGACTTTCGATGAGACCCGCGCCCGGCTCGAAAGAGCCGTCTGGAAACTCGGCATAGCCCCGATCCTGGCCTTCCTCTATGTGCCGATCGCGGTGCTTGTCGGCCTACAGCTTCAACGCCTCGTGCTCGCTGAGCTGGCCGATGAGCGGCTTCACGCTCGACTGGTACGTGAAGCTTTCGCAGAACGAGCAACTCATCACCGCGGCCTGGAATTCCCTCTATGTCGCGGCCTGTGCAACGGCGCTGACCCTGATCATCGGCGTTCCCGCCGCCATGGCGCTCGACCAGATCCACTTTCCCGGCAAGGGCATCTTACGCAAGTTCATCCTGCTGCCCATTGCGCTGTCTGGCATCATCACCGACATTTCCATGCTGACCATGTTCCGCCTGTTCGGAGTCAATCTCAGCCTGGAGACGGTCATCGTGGGTCACGCCAAGGCCCTGCTAGCGGTGGTCGTGACGCAGGTCTTCGCGCGCCTGCAACGGCTCCCCAAGAGCTACTCGGAAGCTTCGAACGGCCTGGGCGCGAGCGGGCTGCAGACCTTCTTCCTCGTGACGCTCCCCAATATCCGCTCCGCCGTGATCGGTGCGGGGCTGCTCAGCTTCACCCTCAGCTTCGACGAGATCCCGGTCACGTTCTTCCTGACCGGCCGGGGCAACACCTTGCCCATGTACATCTGGTCGACGCTGCGGCGCGGTCTGACGCCGGAAATCAATGCCGTCGGTGCCCTCATCGTTGCCGCCTCGGCAATCCTGATCCTCGTATCCGTGCTGCTGCTGCGGGATGATGTAAACGCCCACCAATGGGCATAATAATCCGGAGGTTTCACAGTGAATAAGCATATCAGCGTCGATCCTGACGTGCTCAAGGCGTCGTTCATCGACGGCAAGTGGCAGGACGGTTCCAAGGGTACATTCGAAGTCCGCAACCCGCATGACGGGGCCCTGCTGCACAATGTGGGATATGCCGGGGCGGACGATGTCGCCGCCGCCGTTGCCTCCGCTCATGCAGCCCAGCCCGCATGGGCCGCCCTCTCCAACATCGAACGCGCCCAGATCATGCGCCGGATCCACCAGATCTTTCTGGAAAAGGCCGAACCCATCGCCCAGATGATTACAGCGGAAATCGGCAAGACGATCACCGATGCCCGCGAGGAGGTCTTCGAATATTCCGCTCCCTCCTATGCGAAGTCGGCCGAGGAAATCCTGCGCCATCGGGGCTTGAGTTTCCCCTCGACCCAGGAGCGGACCCGCAACAAGCGCCTCGTCATGACGCACCGCCCGCTCGGCGTCGTGGCCGCCATCAAGCCCTACAATTTCCCCACTGACATCTCCTCCATCGCGCTGGTGCATATCGTGGCGGCGGGCAACACGGTCATCTGGAAGCCGTCGGAATATGCGGCTGTTTCCTGCGCCATGCTCGGAGTGGTCTTCAAGGAGGCGGGCGTTACCGACGGCGTGATCAACATCGTGCAGGGCAAGGGCGATGTCGGTGCGGCCCTCGTCGATGCAAAGGGCGTCGACGGCGTGTTCTTCACCGGATCGACCGCGACGGGCCGCAAGATCGCCGAGAAATGCGCGCTGCACCCGCACCTTCTGGAACTGGGCGGCGACGCCCTTCATCATCATGGACGATGCCGATGTCGATACGGCCGTCGACGGCGCGATGAACGGCTGCTTCTACTATTCGGGCCAGGTCTGCACTTTCGCGGAACGCGTGCTGGTGCATGAAAAGGTCTATGACGAATTCCTGGAGAAGTTCCGCGCCAAGGCGTCCGAACTCAAGATCGGCCATCCCGCACTCGAAATGACCGAAATGGGGCCGCTCTGTAACGCGGACACGCTCAATCGGGTCAAGGCGCATGTCGAGGATGCCATCGCCAAGGACGCGAAGGTCGAGCCGTTCGGGTTGGAGGAAGGCCTCTATTTCCCGGCGACCATCCTCACCGATGTCACCACTGACATGGACATCATGCGCGAGGAAACCTTCGGCCCGTTTGCCCCGATCTACAAGTTCTCCGACGTGCAGGAAGCCATCGACATTGCCCATATCTCGGGGCTCGGCCTGATCGCGTCGCTCTGGACGCGGGATCTGGCGACCGCCTGGAAGGTCGGCGAAGCGTTGCCGCACGGCTCGGTCAACATCAACGAGACGTCCAACTACTGGGATCAGCTTGCCCCCTTCGGCGGTGCCGAGCTCTCCGGTGTTGGCCGCGAACTCAGTCAGTGGTTCCTGGAGACATTCACCGAGAAGAAGCTGCTGGTCTTCGATCTGGACGGCGAGACCTACAACCGACGCGCCGAAGGCGGCTGGTAGGCACATTCGGGCGGCCTGCCCCATATTTCAGGCCGCCCTCCACCGGGACACATTCCCGGCGCGCACGATTGGTTCTCGAGCGCGCCGGACAGACGAAAACACGTTTTCATGGCGTCGCGGCCGGCTGCGGCAGATGCGTAATGATGGAGTTCGACCATGGACAAGCAGATGTTGATCGGTTCGCAATTCGTGTCCGGCACGGAGACCGAGGAGACGATCTACAGCCCCCGCACGGGCGAAACGGTCATGACATTGCCCGAAGCCTCCGTCTCGCAGGTGGAAAGCGCGGTTGATGCGGCTGAAAAGGCCTTTGCGATCTGGTCGAAGACGCCCCCGGCCGAGCGGGCCGGGTATCTTCTTCAGATCGCGGATCGCATCGAGGCGGAAGCCGACGGCTTCGCCGCCCTCGAAGCCCTCAATTGCGGCAAGCCGATCAACGCTGTGCGGAATGACGAAATCCCGGCCATCGTCAACTGCTACCGTTTCTTCGCAGGCGCAGCGCGGTGCGTTCCTGCGAGTGCGGCGAGCGAATATATGGCCGGGCACACCTCGATGATCCGGCGCGATCCGGTCGGCATCGTCGCCTCCATCGCGCCGTGGAACTATCCGCTGATGATGATGGCCTGGAAACTCGCGCCCGCGATTGCCGGGGGCAACACGGTCATCTTCAAGCCATCGGAACAGACCCCGTTCACCGCGCTTAAAATGGCGAAGCTTCTTGCCGACATTCTGCCGGAAGGCGTGGTCAACGTCGTGCTCGGACGCGGTGCGGCCGTCGGCAATGCCCTGATCAACCATCCTAAGGTGAACATGATCTCGATCACCGGCGATGTCGGCACGGGAAAGAAGGTCATTCAGGCGGCATCCCAGAGCGTGAAGCGCACCCATCTGGAACTCGGCGGAAAGGCCCCGGTCATCGTCTATGACGACGCTGATCTGGAAGCTGTTGTCAAAGGACTTCGGGTCTTTGGCTACTACAATGCCGATCAGGACTGCACTGCGGCTTGCCAGATCTATGCCGATGTCCGGATCTACGACAAATTCGTCGCCGACCTCGCCTCCGAAGTCTCGAAGATCGCCTATGCGCAAGCCGATGAAGAAACGAACGAGATCGAGCCGCTCATCTCCACCCGCCAGCGAGACCGTGTGGCCGGCTTCGTTGACCGCGCGCTGGAAATGCCGCACATAGAAGCAGTCACCCGCGGCAAGGTGCACGAGGACAACGGCTTCTTCTACCAGTCGACCGTTATTACCGGGGCGCTGCAATCCGACGAGATCGTACGCAAGGAAGTGTTCGGCCCGGTCGTATCCGTCACCCGGTTCTCAGAGGTGGATGACGCGGTGACCTGGGCTAATGACAGCGACTATGGCCTGGCGTCTTTGATCTGGACCAGGGATGTCTCGCGCGCCATGTCGACCTCCGCCCGCCTGCGCTACGGCTGCACATGGGTAAATACCCATTTCATGCTGGTCAACGAGATGCCGCATGGCGGGTTGAAGCAATCGGGCTACGGCAAGGACATGTCGCAATATGCGCTGGAGGACTACACCGTCGTCCGCCACGTGATGATCGCGCATTAGTCCTCGGCGGACAGGCGGCACCTGTAACGCAAAGCCTGAACGGGGCTGCCACGCAGCTCCGCTTCTCGAGCCTCTGAAACAAGGACTTGCCGATCCTGTCTATTGATCCTGAAGAATCAGATCTGCCGCCTTTTCGCCTACCATGATCGCGGGCGCATTGGTGTTGCCGGTAGTGAGCGTCGGGAAAATCGAGGCATTCGCCACGCGTAGCCCCGTCAGGCCATGCACTCGCAAGCGGGAATCCACAACGTCCAGCTCCGGATCTGGCCCCATGCGGCAGGTGCTGACCGGGTGAAACACGGTTCCAGGGCGCTTGCGGCAATCTTCCAGCATTTCCTCATCGGATGAGACCGAAGGGCCCGGTTCGATCTCTTCCTGATAATGATAGAGGATAGAGCTGGCGCCTCGACCAAAGCACGCACGAGTTTGGACGCGGCTACGATATCCTGGCGATCTTGATCCGTGGCCAGATAATTCGGATGGATGGACGGCGCGACGGTCGGGTCCGTGCTCTTGATCGCCAAATGGTCCCGGCTTGTCGGACGGGTCGGCTGTGCTGCCAGAATGAAGCCTGAGAAGGGGTCCGGTTTCATCAAGGGCCGTTCGCCCGGAGGCGCTTTGCTGTAGCTTATGGGCGAAAAGAACAACTGCATATCGGGAACGGTGAGAGCCGGAGAGGACCGCACGAATCCACCTGCGTGATTGATACCCAAAGACAACGGGTCGCTGCGCGTCAGCAGATACTGCAAGCCGTAACGCAGGCGGCCGAAGAGTGGCGACAGCTTGTCGTTGAGCGTTGGCACCTTGGAGCGGAAGAGATAGTTGATGCAGAGATGGTCCTGAAGGTGTTGCCTCACGCCTTCGAGCGCCGCGACGACGGGAATTTCCAGATCCTGCAGGAGCGATCCGGGGCCAAAACGCCAGGCAGTTGAAGTAGCTGCGGGGAATTGATCGCGCCTGCCGAAAGGATCACTTTCCGCCGGGCGCGTACTTCATAGTCTTTTCCGGCGCGTCGGTACCGCACCCCGGTTGCATGACTTCCCTCAAACAGTATCCGTTGGGCGAATGCACCGGTTTCGACCCGCAGGTTTGCGCGGCCTTTCGCCGGACGCAGATAGGCCCGGGAGTCCGACATGCGGCGACAGTCCTTGGTGGTGATCTGATAAATGCCGACTCCTTCCAGGGACGGCCCGTTCTTCGTTTCGCGAAAGGCCGAGCGACTGTCCGACTTCGATGAAGGGTTCGCAAAGAGGATGAACGTCCCGCTCCTTGCTTTCGATGCGAAGCGGCCCTCCCCGCCGCGCAACTCGGTTGCGCCGCGGTCGCTGCTTTCCATCTTGCGGAAATAAGGCATAACGTCGGACCACCACCAGCCCGGATTGCCCATGGCCTCCCAACCGTCAAAATCGGACGGATGGCCGCGCACGAAGATCATCGCATTTATGGAGCTCGATCCGCCGAGCGCCTTGCCACGCGGCCAGTAGGATTGCCGTCCGTTCAGCCCCGGATCGGTCTCCGTCATGTACATCCAGTTGACATTGCGATCGTAGAACGCCTTGCCGTATCCGATGGGAACCGTCAGCCAGAACTTCCGGTCGCTGCCACCGGCTTCCAGTAGCAGAACCGAATAGCGCCCGTTTTCCGACAATCTGTTGGCAAGGACGCAGCCGGCGGAACCGGCCCCGACGATGATGAAGTCAAACTCGGACATGACTACCCAGGTTCCATCCGCCCATTCCGACATGCCGTGTCGCTGGGGTTCTTGAGTTGAACGAAAGCCTAGGTCCGGATTGGTCTGACAGGTATATCCATTTCAAGTTCTTCGTCATACGCATTCTCCTGCGTCACCCACCGAGGGCGAACGACCAAGCTCCTGGACACTCGGGCATAAATGATCCCGATGAAAGAAGAGAATGGATCTGCACAGCCAGCGTGCGTGAGCAGACAGTGTATCGGAACGATCTGGCGGGAGATCGAAGGCACGTGGCAAAGGAAATCATTATCATCGACGCCGGGATCACCGGAGTGGCGACCGCCGAGTGGCTGCGCAGAGACGGCTGGAAAACAACGCTGATCGATCCGGTAGAACCCCGATTCTCCTAAGCAGACCTCCTATGGCAATGCGGGGCTTCTGGTGCGGGTCTCCATGATGCCGGTTGCCTCCCCTTCCCTTGTCCGCAAGGCACCGGCGATGATCCTCGATCCCGGTTCACCGCTTTACATGCGATGGTTTTATCTGCCGCGGCTGCTCCCCTGGCTGATCCCGTTTTTCCTCAATCTCTCGCCAAGCAGGCTCGGCCCGATCACCGAAGTGCTGTCGCAAGTCACCTTTGACTGCAACGACCAGCACATGGCGCTCGCCAAAGGCACCGCAGCAGAGCGCCATCTCACCCGCGGCGAACTCGTGACGCTCTATGGCCAGGAAGACGATTACCGCTCCGACCGGCTGACCATCGAGATACGGCGAAAGTTCGGGTTCGAACCTCGTTGCATAGGTCGGAACGAGCTGCGGGAAAGAGAGCCGAACCTCGGCCCCGCCTATACGTTCGCGACGGTCTTTGACGACTACACCTGGCTGACCTCTCCGGGCGACTATGTCGCGAACCTGTTTGCGCATTACTGCGCTCAGGGAGGAACCTTTATCCGGGGCAAAGTGGTCGACCTGACACAGGGACCCATGCCCTCGGTCACGCTTGACGGCGGCGAAACGTTCAAGGCCGACAAGATCACCCTAACCGCCAGTGTCTGGTCCGGTCCGCTGGCGAAAAAACTCGGGGTAAAGGTCAAGGTGACGGCGGAACGGGGCTATCATCTGGCCCTAAACAATCCGGCCTTTACTGCTCCCCAGCCCTATATGGTCACGGATGCGAAGGTCGTCGTGACGCCGATGCAAAACCAGTTGCGTGGGGCCGGTATCGTTGAATTCGCCGGGATAGACGATCCGGCTCGAGAAGAACTCGTCGCCTTGATCCGGAAGGCCTTCCGGCGGCTCTATCCGTCGCTGAACATCGATGAGATGGAAAGCTGGATGGGACTACGTCCGACGACACCGGACAGCATGCCCGTCCTCGGTGAGGCCCGGGGCGCGCCCAATGTGTTGCACGCCTATGGCGGCCAGCATATTGGCCTGACCATCGGCCTGAAACTCGGCCGCCTCGTCGCAGAGTTGGCTGGAGGCAGGACGCCGAACGCCAATCTGGTCCCCTACTCACCCGACCGGTTTTAGGTGAGCACCGGCTCTATCCGGTCGGCGAAGCGTTGATGGTGAAAAGCTTGTGGATGTGCTCGTGAATCACCCATTCGCCGGTCCAGCCCTGGGGCAGGACGAGCAGATCCCCCGGTTCGACATCCCGGCTCCCGTTGCCGTCGGCATTGGTGACGGAGGCCCGCCCGGAGAGAATATGGCAGTACTCGCCCGCCTTGGTGCGATCGGCCGTGAAGCGCCCCGGCGTGCATTCCCACACACCTATTGTCGTATGTCCGTCCTCCGACGACCAGAGAAGGCTTGATGCCTCCTTCTGGCCTTCGGTCAAAGTGGTGGGTTCGTCACCAAACTCGCCAAACTTCTGGGTGGCGAGGTCGACAAAGGTCAACAGACTGATCATGGAGGCTCCGGGGAATTGGGGGCTAAACGGCTCAACCCTTTGGCGCCTTCTGCTGACCGAAGACCTGAGCCAGGACCATCATGGTGGTGGTGACGCAGATCATGATGGTCGAGATGGAGGCGATCGTCGGATCGATCTGATCGCGCAACGCATTGAACATGTTGCGCGTGAGGATCGGGTTGTCCCCGCTCGAGACGAACATGGCCACGACCACCTCATCGAACGAGGTCAGGAACGACAGGAGTGAGGCGGTAACCACTGCAAAGCGGATCTGCGGCAGGGTGATCGTCAGGAAGGTCTTCCAGCGCGGCGCGCCCAGGCTGCGGGCCGCATTCTCCTGGCTCATGTCCTAGCTCTTCAGCGCGGAGCCGATCACGATCACCACCAGAGGCAGCGCCAGGATCGTATGGGCCATGACCAGCCCGCCGACCGTGTAGAGGATACCGATCTGCGCATAGACATAGAACACGCCGATCGCCACGGGAACCAAGGGCACCATCATCGGCGTGATGAGCAGCAGGAAAGTAATTCGAACGAGACGGATCTTCGACGCATGCAGCCCGTAAGCCGCAAGTACCCCGAGCGGCGTTGCCACGATCATCGTCAGAAAAGCCGTCTTCAGCGACGTCCGGGTGCGTTCATCCATTCGGTTGAGGTGAAATAGTTCTCATACCAGCGCAGAGACCAGGTTTCGGGCGGAAACTTCCAGGTACTGGTTGTCGGAAAAGGACATGGGCACGACGACCAACGTCGGGATCACCAGAAGCGTCATGATGATCACGGCGACGACATAGAGCCAGAGGCGCTGACCGTGTGTGATCTGGGTTTCGGTGGTAGGTTTCTTGAGCCAATCGAGCATCAGTGCCTCCTCCCACGATCTGATCAAGCTTCAGTAAGCGGGATGCCACCCACAGGATCAGGAAGGTCATGGCCAGAAGCACCACGCCCATGGCGCTTGCCGCGCCCCAACTGACGAAGAGCTCGATGTTGGACACGATCTTCATCGAGACCATGATGACCTTGCCGCCGCCGAGAACAGCCGGGGTGACGAAGAATCCCAGGCACAGAATGAAGACCATCAGCGTCCTGGCAAAGAGGCCCGGCAGCGTCAGCGGGAAGAAGACATCCCAGAAGGCGCGCCGCGGATTGGCGCCGAGGTTGGCCGCAGCCTTTACGTAGTCCTTTTCGATGGCCTTCATGGATCCGTATAACGGCAGGATCAGGAAGGGCGGCATGATGTGCACCATGCCGATCAGCGTGCCGGTCATGTTATGAACCATCTTGATCGGTTCATCCCACAGACCCAGCGAGATCGCCCAGTTGTTGATGAGCCCCTGCTTTTGCAGCAGCACGAGCCACGCATAGGTTCGCACCAGAAGCGATGTCCAGAACGGTAGTAGCACCGTGATCATGCACAGATTGGCGAGCCGAGAGGGCAGTTGCGACAGGAAATAGGCCAGCGGATAGCCGATCAGGATGCAGAGCCCCGTGGTCAGGACGCTCACCTCGAACGTCGTGCGGAAGATCCGAATGTAGGAGCTGCGCTTTATCATGCGTTGGTAGTTCTCAAGAGAGAACTGGCCGTCACTGCCGAGGAACAAAACGTAGAAAAGCCAGCCGACAGGAACGACCAGAATGACGAGAACCGTGAGAACTGCCGGCGAACTCAGGCCGAAGAGCTTTATGCGTTCCAGTTTCTCGTCGAGCCGCAGGTCGGACACGTTCGTCCTGTCCGAATAATCGTGAACTGCCGCCATCTCAGGCCTCGCTTCCGTCGATGAGGACGGTGTCCTCCGGAGCCAGGGTCAGGGTGACCGTATCGCCCACATTCGGCAGGGCGGAGAGGCTCGCGCCGCGAACCCCACCGCGAAGCGCGATCAATGTTCCGTCCTTGAGGCGCGCGTGCAGCAGGTAGCTGTCGCCCTGATAGACGACCTCGACCGCCATGGCCGTGAAGTTGTTGGCGCCCTATCTCGGACCATCGGGAGACAGAACGATCCGCTCCGGCCGCACCATGAGACTCAGCTGCGGCGTATCCGGCAGGGTCTCCGTGAATTTCAGAGCCATCCCGTCATAGGAAACGTCATTTCTGTTCCGGGAAACGGTCAGGAAGGTCGATTCCCCGATGAAGTCCGCAACGAAGCGATTTGCCGGGCGCTCATAAAGCTCGCGCGGCGTGGCGAGCTGCATGATGCGGCCCTTGTTCACGACGGCGATCCGGTCGGACATGGTCAGCGCCTCGCGCTGATTATGGGTCACGTAGACCGTTGTCATGCCGAGCTTTTCATGCAGGTGACGCAATTCGATCTGCATCTGGTCGCGCAGTTTCTTGTCGAGGGCCGAAAGTGGTTCGTCCATCAACAGAATGCGCGGCTCGAAAACGATGGAACGGGCGAGCGCCATGCGCTGCTTTTGACCGCCGGACAACCGGCTGATGCGCCGGTCGCCGTACCCGCCCAGCTGCACGGTTCCCAGCGCCTGTTCGACACGTTCGGCGATTTCGCGCTTGGCGAGTTTTCTAAGCTTCAGCGGATAAGCGACGTTTTCAGCAACAAGTCATATGGGGAAAGAGTGCGTAGCTCTGGAAGGTCATTCCAAGATCGCGCAAATGGGGAGGCGTGCGGATGACTTCGCGATCACCGAATTTCAGACTGCCGCAGTCGGGTCGGGTGAAGCCCGCGATCACCATCAGCAACGTGGTCTTGCCGGATCCGGACGGCTCCAGAAGGGTTATAAATTCGCCGCTTTTGACTTCCAGCGAAACGTCATCAAGCGCATGAACTGCGCCATAAGTCTTCGCGACACCCTTGATCGAAATCGGTAATGCATCTCTTTCGTGCGACCGCACAGTGCTACTCCTGAGAAAACGTACAAAGAACTGGCGGGCACCCGTCCGCGCCCGCCAGGTTGGCATCAGGAGACGGATTATTCGGTCAGCATTTCCTGATACATTTCAGAGGTGATGATCTCCCACTTGGCGTACCACTCCAGAGAAATGGGCAGCTGCACGGCGGCGTTGTCAGGAGAAGACGGAAGTCCGGTGGCGACGTCTTGCGAGATCTCACCGGTCTCATAGGCCGTCTTGTTGGTCGGGCCGTAGGTAATGTACTTCGGCAGATCGTCCTGATACTCGGGCTTTGAAATCTCGCCCAGGAACTTCATCGCGAGGTCCTTGTTCGGAGCCCCTTTCGGAATGGCGAAGCAGTCATAGTCGAGCAGCGCTTGATTGAAGGAATAGGCCACTTTCGCGCCATCCTTCTTGGCGTTGTCGAAACGGCCGTTCCAACCGGTGGTCATGTCGACTTCGCCGTTTTTCATGAGCTAAGCCTGCTGCGCGCCGGAGGTCCAGAACACATCGATGTGCGGACGCAATTCGCGGATCTTGTTCAAGGCGCGCTCGATGCCTTTTTCCGAGCTCAGGACCTTGTAAACGTCTTCCGGAGCCACGCCGTCCGCCATGAGGGCTGGTTCAAGAGCACCGGCGATCTTGTTGCGGTAGGCGTGCTTGCCGGGAAACTTCTCCACATCCCAGAAATCGGCCCAGCTCTTCGGTCCATTCTCGCCGTATGTATCGGTGTTCCAGGCATAGACCGTCGAGAAGACATCCCCGCCGACACAATATTTCGAATAGAGATTGGGGTAGAAGGTCGAGACATCGATCACGTCGTAGTCGAGTTCCTCCAGCAGACCTTCCGCACCTGCGTGCGCCACCGAACCGGAACCGCTGGCCACGATATCGAGCGTGACCTGGCCCGTGGAGACCTGCAGCTTGACGTCGGACATGCCGCCGTAGGTTTCCTGCTTGACCGTGATGCCCATCGCCTTTTCGGCGAGCTCGAACAGGGCCTTGCTCTGCGCTTCCTGAAAGGGACCGCCCCAGGACGCGACGGTTACCTTATCCGTCTGGGCAATCGCAGTCGTGGCAAAGAATGCCGCCACTATCGTGAATGTCTTCTCGAATTTCATGTAATAGTCCTCCTGTCAGGTGTTCGCCGCCTGGAATGCGACATACGGTCAAGGTGCTGTTCTCACTGGATCGACCACGCCCGGCGGTTATTCAGTATCTCGCCCGGGCTGCCGCGCTCTTCCATTAGCGCGTGTCAGCCCAGCGGTAGTAGGAAACCGCGGCCGGCAGGAACCACGGCTTGCCGGTGTAAAAGAGCTGTGTTGGATGAGGGATGCCGTCGAAGGCCGTCGCGCCCTCGGGCAGTCCGAGCACCTTCTGCCCCGTCCGCACGCCGAGATAGGACGCCATGGACGCCCCGGATCCGCAATAACCGAGGGAATAATGGATGCCGTCATGCACGCCGGTATGCGCCAATTCATCGAAGCTGTAGGCCACCGTGCCGCTCCAGGCATGGGAGAGACCGTAGCCTTCAAGCTGCGGAAAGATCCGGCACATGTGCTTATAGAGATGCGGCGCGGCCTCGACCGGGTCGCATTCGGCCGCCAGCACCCGGCCGCCAAAGACAATGCGCTTCCGATCCGGCGTCGCCCGGTAGTAGTAGAGCACCTTGCAGGTATCGCTCGCGATACGGTCGGTCGGGAACAACTCGTCAACGACCTCCGCGGGAAGCTCTTCAGTCGCGATGACATAGCTGCCGATCGGGATGACGCGTTTGCGAAGCCGCGGATTGACATTGGTCGTGTAGCCGTTGGTCGCGACGATGACGTTTTCGGCCTCCACGATCCCCTTGTGGGTGTGAACGCGGAAACCCTTTCCAAGCTTTTCAATGCGCGTTGCCGGGCATTTCCCGATCACCGTCGCACCTGCAGACAGCGCTATGTGGAGAAATTCACGCAGCATCTTTGCCGGATGAACGGATGAATGCCTGGTGAAGATCACACCGCCGAAATAGGAGCCCGACCCGAGCTCTGTCCGTTGGTCTTCGCGGGGAACGGCAAAGCTCTCGATCCCTTCCCGGAGCTTCATGAGCTCCGCGTCCCGCACCAGGGTCTCATAGTGCTCGGGCGTATGTGCGGCATGGAAGCGACCGCATTGATGGAAGTCGCAGTCGATTTCCTCACGCGCGACGAAATCGGCAAGCCAATTCAGCGCGGACACGCCTTCGCCCCGGATCGCACGCGCCTTTTCCAGACCGAATTTCTTGGCAAGTTTTTCAAGGGTGGGCTTGACGCTGGTACTGACCTGGCCACCGTTACGGCTGCTGCAACTGTAGCCCGGATCTTCGGCATCGATGATCACGGTGGATCGCCCACCGCGTGCCAGAGTAATTCCGGCACTTAGGCCGGTGTATCTGGCGCCGATGATGACGACATCGGCCTGGCGCGGCAGATCTTCCGGCAACTCGGGTGCGTCCGCCAGGTGGTCGTGCCACAGGGGAACACGACTAATTTCGTTGAAGTTCATGACCGCCATTCAGCTCCCCACAAAATGCGCCAACAAAAACGGACGCACCGAGCACCGCGAGTATCAAGCTAAAGGAGCATTGGACTAGAGGTCATATCCAATTTGACAAATGTTCTAGATCAATTTGCTCCCGGCGGGATCGTCGCATTTTATTATTTCATATAGAAAAAATACTTTGCGACACCAGAAGAACTTCCGCACCGCCATCAAGATAGACTGGCAAGAGCCTTGGGCATCCAATGGACCTCACGCTAGCTCGCCTTGAAGAAGCATTTTCCGTATTTCTCAAGCTGCCGGTGGTCGATTTCAAAACCGAGCCCCGAGGCTTGCGGCATGTGGAACCAGCCCTTATCGTGCATGAAGGGCTCCTTGATGATCGCGTCGCGCCCCTCCGGGTTCATTCAGCGGATATTCGAACACCATGTCCTTCGCAAACCGCTGGCCGCAAAGACATGCGCATTGATGATGAAGCCGAAGCCGTTGATCCATGTGTGGGATGAGAAGTCGACGCCTTCTTTCTTGCACAGCCTGGCGACATCCAGGCACTGCTTGACCCCACCGGCGAACATCGCGTCCAGCTGATATATGTTGTAGCAACGCATCTTGGTCAAGCGCTTGAGTTCCGGATACCCGAGGACGTGCAACCCGCCGCCGGCGATGGGAACACGCGAATAGGCGGTCAATTTCGCCATTTCCTCATGCCAGTCGCCGAACAGGGGTTCTTCCACCCAAGCCAGCCCCACATCGGCCGCTGCATCCGCAAACCGCTTGGCACGATCGAGGGACCAGAGGGGCGCATCGCTGAGCGCCGTCAGACGAAACGCCTGATTGCAGTCGACCGCGATTTTCATCCGGCCCTGCATGTGGGTCGCCACATCGGAGATGTGCTCGATGTCGACCTTCTCGTTCCAATCGTGAACGCGGATCTTCATCGTGTCGAAGCCGTCCGCGAAGCGCGCTTCCGCCTCTTCCAGGCGTGCGCCTGTATCCCTCAACTCACCGGACGACGCATAGAGGCGCAGGCGATTGTCGCTTCCGCCCAGAAGCTTGTAGAGCGGCAATCCGGCATTCTTGGCATTGATGTCCCAGAACGCCGGTTCCAGCCACCAGTTGAAGTTGCCGCCAACCGCCATGATGTGAATGCGTTCGGAGAGCTTTTCGATGTCCTCGGGATCCTGCCCCCAGGAAAACAGATCCGCCACCGTATGACCGATGCCGACACGCTCCCTGCCCGATCTCGTAAAGCCACTCCAGCCTTCGATACCGTCATTAGTGATGAAGCGAACCAGATAGAATGAGACGATCGTCCGCGTCAGGCCGGGTATCCACGAGGGGGAGAATGGGGCCGGGAGAGGCGCATTCACGTGGTACAACTCAACACGATCAATCACTTGCATTGCTTATCCCCTCAACGGATTTCTTGTTGCCCGGCCGAATGGGCTGACCGACTTGATTTTGGACCGAGGCCGCTGCGGTTTAGGGCAAGTCATCCAGGCCAATTCATTCTGTTCCGCCCGAAGAAAAAGCCCACCCCCAGCCTCAATCCCTCGCCGAACTCCGCCCAAGGCCGAGACCGATTACGCTTGTCACATTGAAGGCTAGAGGAGCATTGGACTGGGCTTTATATCCAATGCAATAAAACGATCAGACCAATTGGGGGCAGAGTGCCGGAAGCTGCCGGATAACTTCGATTCCGTTTCGAATATCGTCGGGAGAGGCGCAGCCGAAACCGAGGACGAGGCCCTTCTGCCTGATCGGCTCCAGACAATAGCGGCTGAGCGAAGCCAGGCGGACGTTCTTCTCCCGCGCCTGCTCCACGACTGCGCTTTCATCGATACCGTTGGACAGAAAGGCCGGCGTGTGAAAGCCGCCGGATGTTTCCTGAACATCCATGGCCCCTCGCAGAAGGTCTACCGCTCCATCAAGGCCTAATAGCGGGCCTTGTACATGCGGCGCATGACGCGGATGTGGGTGGAGAAATGTGCTTCATCCATGAAATCAGCCACGATGGCCTGGGTGATCATCGGCGGTCCGCTCACCCAGGACATGAAATACCGGTCGAAAGCGTCGACCAGATGGTCCGGAACCACCATGAAGCCCAGGCGGAGTGACGGGAAGAGAGATTTCGAGAAGGTGCCGACGTAGAAGACCCGCTGCCCGGCATCGATGCTCAGGAGGGCCGGTTGAGGGGCGTTTTCGAAATAGAACTCGCCGTCATAGTCATCCTCCACGACAAAGGCTTGCGCCTCCTCCGCGGCCTTCAGCAGTTAAAAACGGCGGCTCAGGGACATGACATGCCCGAGAGGTTGCTGATGCGACGGGGTGACGAAAGCCAGCCGGAAATGTGGGGCTTTTTCAAGACCGTCGCGCACGACCAGCCCCTCCCCGTCGACGAAGATCGGAACCAGTTCCGCGCCTTCCGACAGAAGAGCGTTACGCGCACCGGAAGCTCCCGGATTTTCCATCCAAACCCGGTCCCGGGGATTCAGGAGCAAGCGTCCGATCAGCGAAAAGGCATGTTGTGCTCCCGACGTTATGAAGATCTGATCGGGATCGCATCGACCCCCCCTTCAAGGCACTCAGGTGGGATGCAACCGCCCGTCTCAGGGGCTGGTTTCCTTTTGGCTGACCGTAGCCCATCACCATGCTGCGCTCGCCCCGGAAATGGTGCTCTGCGATCCGCAACCAGTGCGCCATCGGGAAGGCATCGAGCGCGGGCAACGCGGTAACGAAAGCCCGCGCCTCATGGGGCAACCAGGAGTGGGCGGCATAATCCTTTTCCGCATGACTGATGGTGTAGGAAAACCGGGCCTTCGCGCTTTTCCCCGCACCGGCGGGCATCGTGACCGCGTGCGGCCGCTGGCGTTCCAGAATGTCACTAACGAAGGTGTCAGAGCCGACCTTTGAGACCAGCATGCCTTCCGCAACGAGCCGATCTATGGCGTCGATCACGGTTATCCGGGAGACGCCGATATCCTGCGCAAGCGTGCGCGTCGCCGGTAATCTCTGGCCCGCAGACAACCGCCCGGACAGGATGATTTCGCGAAGCTTCTGATAAAGCTGAACGCTGACGCTCTTTGTCGAATTGCGATCAAGCGCGATGGCGGAAAAGAGGATCCCGGCTGCCTGTTTCATCTCCGCCTCTGAATTGGTCTATGGAATTTGCCGCAATGGACATGTTGTGCAGACCATTAATAGCACAGTCTGAAAGCGTTCTTTGCAAGATGAAAATCCGGTGCGCTTCCGATGAAGATCCAGACGATTGAAACTTTCACTAATGAATTCATTTGCTTCGTACGGGTTACCGTTGATGACGGATCGACCGGTTGGGGACAAGTCGCCCCTTACGTTCTGGGTTGGGACTGCCGGGATATCGACGAAATTCTCGATATCGTGCGCGACAAGGAACACAAGTTTCCCGGCGCCTATCTTCGCCGCGCCATGGGCGGGGTCGATACCGCGCTCTGGGAAATGATCGGCAAGGTCGAGGGAAAGCCGGTTTACGAATTGATCGGGGGTACTCCCGGTACATTCCGCGCCTATGCATCTTCCATGAAGCGCGACATCACCCCGGATGATGAAGCCCGACGCTTCGTGCGGCTGCGCGACGAGAAGGGTTTCGATGCCTTCAAGTTCCGCATCGGAGCGGAAGTCGGCCGCAACCAAGACGAATGGCCGGGTCGCACGGAGGAAATCATTCCCCTGATCCGCAAGACGCTCGGCGACGATGTCGAGCTGCTGGTCGATGCGAATTCCTGCTATTCGCCGGACAAGGCCATCGAGGTCGGTAAGATTCTGATCGACAACGGCGTTTCCCGCTATGAGGAGCCCTGCCCCTACTGGGAATTCAAACAGACCAAACAGGTTACCGAAGCCCTCGATATCGACGTGACAGGCGGCGAACAGGACTGCATGCTGGCCAACTGGAAGGGCATGATCGACGGCCGGATTGTCGATGCCCTCCAGCCCGACGTCTGCTATCTCGGCGGCATTGCCCGCACGCTGCGCGTGGCGAAAATGGCCGAGGCCGCTGGCATGCCCATAACTCCGCATGCGGCCAACCTCTCCATGGTCACAATCTTCACGATGCATCTCCTGCGCGCCATTCCCAATGCCGGGAAGTATCTGGAGTTTTCAATCGAGGGGCTCGACTACTACCCGTGGCAGGACCAGCTTTTCCTGAACGATCCGTATGAAATCGTGGATGGCAAGGCCACGGTCACCGACGCTCCCGGCTGGGGCATCGAGATCAACCCGGAGTGACTTGCAAAGCCCGCCTATCAAATCAGCACACGGAATTCCTGAAATGATGATCCACGACATCCTCGCCGGCAAACCCGTCACCGGATTGACCACCGGCCACTATATTTCCGGACGGTTCACCGAGGGCAAAGGCGCGTCGATGATGGAAAGCTTCGACCCCGGCCGAGGCGAGGTTTTTGCGCAGTTCACCAATGGCACCGCGGAGGACGTGGACGCCGCCGCGGAGGCTGCTGTACTGGCCTTCCGGAATGTCTGGCGCGAGACACCACCTGCCGAACGCGGCCGTATCCTCCAGAAGACCGCTCAGCTTATTCGCGAAAATTCAGAACGCCTGGCAATCGTCGAGAGCCTCGACAGCGGCAAGCCGCTAAGCGAAGCCCGCGGCGATGTGGGCGGGGCCGCGCGGGCTTTCGAATATTATGCCGGTTCCTGCGACAAGCTTCAGGGCGACACCTTCCCCCTGCCACGGGGATATCTGGGCTACAGCATCTACGAACCGGTCGGGGGCACGGCCCATATCGTTCCCTGGAATTTCCCGATCTCGACCACGGCTCGCAGTTTCGCGCCCGCTTTGGCCGCCGGATGCACGGTCGTCGCCAAACCAGCGGAACAGACGCCCTTCACCGCGCTCCTTCTGGCAGAACTTCTCTCGGAAGCGGGCCTGCCGGACGGGGTCTGCAATGTCATCACCGGCACGGGTGCAGCCGTCGGAGCACCCCTCATGATTAACAAGGACGTGGATCAGATCACATTCACCGGCTCTGTCGCCACGGGCCAGAAGGTCATGCGATCGGCGGCCGACAATGTGACCCGGGTTGTTCTTGAACTTGGCGGCAAGTCCCCGGCAGTTGTACTCGCGGACTGCGACTTCGAGCAGACAATGAACAGCGTTCTGGGCGCCATTTTCGAGCATGCCGGACAGATCTGCTCCGCCGGATCGCGCCTCGTCATCGAACGCGCTCTGCACGATCGCTTCGTGGCGGAACTGATCAGATGCACCGGGAAACTCAGCCTCGAGCACGGTCTCATGGATCCGAATTTCGGGCCTGTGAATTCCCCCGAGCAGCTGAGCAAGATCGCCGGTTTCATCGACCGGGCCCGGGCGCGCGGTGCGGAGATCCTGACCGGCGGTGCAATCACCACCGATCCGGAAACCGGCAAGGGTTGGTTCTATGAACCGACCATCGTCGCCAACTGCCCCCTGCAACAACGAACTGGTACAGAAAGAGATCTTCGTCCCAGTCCTTACCGTGCAGATCGCCGAGGACGCCGAAAACACCCTGACGCTCGCCAACGACTGCCAATACGGCCTCGTCGCCGGCGTGTTCACCAAGGACGTCGACAAGGCGCTTTCCATGGCCCGCGATATCGACGTCGGACAGATCTTCATCAACGGGTATTTCGCAGGTGGCGTCGAAGTTCCCTTCGGCGGCAACAAGCTCTCCGGCGTTGGTCGGGAAAAGGGTTTGGAAGGCCTGAAAAGTTACTGCAAGGTCAAGAGCGTGGTCGCCAAGATCAGCTAACGACGAGGAACATTCAGCTCCTCATAGAACGGGAGCTCTCGTTCACCACGTTCGACAAACATCGGAACCCCATTGGGCTGCTCCCCCTCCCCCTGACGGAACATCGTTGCGCTCATGCCGCATTCGGCGACTCACGCCAACACCAACGTCTCCACGTCGATCCCTGCGATTACGAGCGAAGCGCGCGATTGCACGCCTCGCCCTTTTCGCAATTGCTACCGCACGCCTAGAACCGGGTCGTTAGCCGTGAGTTGAGGCTCTGGTCGATTGCATCCTCACCGAATTCGCCGCGATAGGTGAGAGCCAGATTGGCGGCGTCATCGAGCCGGAAGCCGGTGCCCGCTTTCGCCAGCGCGGTATCCGTATCGATCGGCGTGCCGGAAACCGTGAAGGCCGAACCACCGTCTGCAAAGCGTGAGGTCACTTCCGGCGTGACATCGCCGAAGGTGTGGCGCCAGCCGAGCGTGCCGGAGAAGGTCACGATCGAACCGCTGTCGAAGGCGACTTCCTTCGCCGCGCGCACGCCCAGTGTGGTGACGCCCAGCGTCTGAGAACCGTCGCCAACCGTCAGCGTGGCCGTGCCGCCCGTCTCGGTGAAGCCGCCGTTTTCTTGATGCACCACGGCAAGGCCGGCAAACGGCTCGATCAGCACGGAGCGTGTGTCGAAGGCGTAAGCCGACTTCCGTGAAGGCCTGGTAGGTTGAGAGGCGTCATAGTTCGCATCGAGGGTCTCGGTGAAGCCCGGGAAGACCACGCGGCGCTCGGTATCGACCGCATGGTAGGTGTAGGTCGCGCCCACCTGCAGGCGGAACTGGCCGAAAGCCCGCGCGCCATAGGCACCGATGGTGAAGCTGTCGGCATCAGTATCGGAGTTGAGCGCATCGACCGAGGCGTGGGTATGGCCGAAGCCGGCCAGAAGACCCGCCTTCCAGCCCGCGGGGGCCTCGGTCTCCAAGTCCGACGAAGAGCCCGCCCGAGGCGTTGTCCTGATCGGCGGAGTTGCCGTCACCGTCGACCCGGTCGATCGAGCCGTAGGCCTGCGCCCAAGCGAGAAGCCCCGTCGGCATGCCGGGCTCGGCCTCACCGTTCAGCGCGATCATCGCCATGTTGTTGGTGGCGATACCGTCAAAGGCGTTTGAGATCCGGGTTCCGACCACGTTGCGCGCGAACGAACTCGTTCCCACCAGCGTGCTCTGGAAGGAGGCCTGGCTTTCGCCGGAGAGCTGTTCGAAGGCGGTGCAGGCATCGCCCTCGTTCAGAGTGAGCACCGCGTCGAAGAGCGCGTTACCTGCTTCCAGGCTCTCCACAGTCCCCGCCACCGTCTTCTGGTTCGGAGTTGCTGCGACATCGGCGAAAGCGGCGTCCTGGGTCAGCGTCACGTAGATGGTGTTGGCATCCGAGGTTTGCTCCACGCCGAGGAAGGCGAAATCCTCCTCCACCGTGCCGAACTCGTTGCTGACACTGGTGGCGGTGGGTCAGCACGGCAAACGGCGTATCCAAGTCTTGCGCGATCGCATCCCCGGCCACGACTTCCAGCGCCGTGTCCGCGTCAATGGTCGCAGCCCCCGTGCTGTCGAGGAACTCCGAGGAGGAAAGATCCACGAGATAGGTGGAGCCTGCATCGAAGGTAAGATCGCCTGTGGTGCCGGAACCGGTCAGCACCGCGCCGGACTGGACGTTCACGAGGCTCGTCGTCACGCCACCGAAGTTCAGCGTACCGGCTGCAACGGTGAAGTCACCGGAATTGGTGATGTTGCCGCTGAGTGTCCAGGTCCCCGTGTCCGTCTTGGTGATCGAAGCGAAGCCCTCGATGTCGGCGGAGAACGTGCCCGAGCCAGTCCCGTTAAAGGTCAGATCCGTGGTACTGGTATTGTTCGTTTGCGCAAAAAGGTCACCGATCACGGTCGCCGCCGTGCCGATCGTCAGTGAGTTTGTTGAACCGTCACGGGTATCGAAATCGACGGCTCTGGCGTCCGTTCCCGTCGCCTGCACCGTGCCACCGCTGAGCGTGACGGTCGTGCTGCCTCCGGTCTCGCCAGCTATCTGGTAGACCTCGATGGCGTAGGCTCGGTTGCCATCTGCTGTGACAGTTCCGCCGGATATCGTAACGGTCGACGTTCCTTCGTCCGATCCGAGGTAGCTCACAATACCTTTGCTATAATTCCCGCTCGCGGCAACCGAACCACCGCTGATCGTGACCGTTCCGGTGCTGGTCGCATTGCCGACCCGATTGCGAATGGCTACGGTGTTCGTGCCGGTAACTTCAACCGTTCCACCGGTCACGTCGACGGTCGCGGCCCCGTTGGCACCATTGATGTAGGTGGCAATGCCATCGTCCGTTGCGCTGACAGAGCCGTCGCTGATCGTGACTGCCACGGTACCGCCGTCGCCCTGCGCCAGCGCGTAGACGCCGGTTGTTTCGTTTCCGGCTGCCGTTATCGCACCGCCAGTGATCGTTACCGTTGCCGAGCACCCATCCCCGATCGCCCTGGCGCGAACGGCTTTGGCTCCACTGCCCCAGTTATCTCAACCGTGCCGCCGTTGATATTCACCGAGGCATCGCCTTCGGAAGAGCGAACCTCAACACCTTGGGCATTCGATCCGTCTGCCGTGACCGTTCCGCCGTTGAGCGTCACGGTCGCATCTCCTGACGAACCGGCATAAACCGCATACCGCTTGCTGCTCTCCGTGTGCACGAGATCGACCGAGCCGCCTGAAATGGTCACCGAGGCCGTGCCACCCCTGTCCTGCGCCACGGCGATGACAGTATTGGCACTGGTGCTCGTGACTGAGCCGCCGGTCAGCGTGACCGTTGCCGTGCCGTCGGTGCCCGCAGCTTCGGCGAAAACATCGAAGGATCCGTAGGTCGTGACCGAACCGCCGCTGACATTGACCGTCGCGACCGAGTTCGCACCATTGGCATAAGCCTGGGCGCCGCCGGAGGCAAGCTCGTAGGTCTTGAGTGTACCGCCGGTGACATTCACCGTCGCCCGGGCACCGGTGCCTGTGGCGCTGGCGATGGCAGCCTCGGCGAAATCGTCGTAGGTGGTGATTGCCGCGTTGCCCCCGGTATTGATGGTGGCGCTGGAGTTTTCACTGGCAGCGAGGGCGTATGCGCCTTCGGCGGAGTCATCCGTCGTGACGATCGTTGCATTACCGCCGACCGTCACCGTCGCGCTGCCATTGGTGCCGTCGGCCACGGCTTCGGCGCCCATGCCTCCGAACCATTCGTCGTGATCGAAGCGCTGCCATTGACCGTCACGGTCGCGACGCCGTTGCTGCCGTCGGCATAGGCATGGGCGCCGAAATCGCGGTTGCCGTTGGTCGAGATCGTTCCGCCGCTGATGGTGATGCCGACTTCGGTATCGACACCGTAGGCGACGGCTTCCGTTGCCGCAGACCGGTAACCGGAGGTCGTGGTCGTGCTGCCGGTGACAGTCACTGTCAACGCCCCACCGTCATTGTCGGTGTAGGAAAAGGTGCCGCGCGCGGACGCACCGGTCGTGTTGATCGCGCCACCGCTGACGGTAACCGCGGCGGTGCCGTTCACGCCTTCGGCAAAGGAGATCGCGCCATGAGCATAGCTGCCCGCGGTATCGATCGTGCCGCCCTCGATGACGATTGCAGCATCGCCGTACTGGCTATAGGCGCGCGCGCCATCGCTCGCGTAGCCATCCGTCGAGATTGCGGCCGTGCCGCCGATCGTCACTGTCGCGGAAGATCCTTCACCGTAGGCGAACGCATCCGCGCCGTCGGCATTCGTCCCAATCGGCATTCGTCCCATAAGTCACAATCGTGCCGCCATTGACGATGGTCGTCGCGGTGCTGTTCGCCCCCGACACATACGAGATGGCACCATGGGAATAGTTGTCGCCATAGGTCTTGATCGTGCTGCCGCTGATTGTCACCGTGGCCGTGCCGTCGGCGTTATCTGCCAGGGCATAGGCCCCGATGGCACCGTCACCGGAGATCGTGCCGCCGTTGACAGTCACGACGGCCACGAGATCCTTGACGTCGTCATTGGACTGCGTGGAGGTTTGGACACCATGAGAATAGTTGCCCCCGGTGACGATATCAGCCGTTCCGCTCACAGTTACGGAAGCGATGATGCCACCACCGTCAGCGTTGTCGATGCCGACTGAACTTACGCCTGCGGTCGTGACACTTCCGCCGCTGATATTGACGGTTGCCGCACCACTGTAGTCTTCGATGTTCCGTGCGGTGTTTCCACCGGCAGACAAGCCCTGCGTGGAAATCGATCCCCCCGTAACGTTTACGGTCGTATTGTGACCGTAAACATCTATACCACCGGTGCCGTTGTCCAATATCTGCACCGTTGCGGTGCCGCCTATGGTGACCGTGGCAGTTCTATCGTCCGCGCCCACCTTGATCGCGTCGCTGTTTTCTCCACTCGCGACGATCGAGCCGCCGGTCATTGTCAGCGTGTTGTCCCCGTCGCCAGCGACGAGGACGCCGTTCGGCACGAATCCGTCTATGGTTATCGAACCGCTGTTGATCGTGACCGTGTTGCCACCACCACGGATCTCGACGGCAGACGAGCGATAGCCGTCGGAGTCGATCGTGCCGCCGTCGAGGGTGAACGTGTTGTTGTCGCCATTGGCCTCGATTCCGTTGACACGGTTTCCCGACGTCGTGACGGTGGCATTGCCATTGACGGTGACGGTGCTGTCGCTACTGAGGGTGATTGCCGTATTCGCCCCCGTATCCAGCTCGGTCGCCGTCGTGCTGTCACCGATGTTGATGGTGACGTCGGTGGCGCCCGTTTCCGCCACGATCGGACCGGTCAGGCCCGTACCAGTACAGTCGACCGTGGCGCTCGTCTGCGGCGCTGTTGCCGAGCCGGCTCCGGAGATGACGCAGGCAGCATCGGCCGGGGCGAAGGGCCCCAACCACACCCCAAAACCAACGAGGGCGGTCGTCCCCAGCGCCAATGCGCGCAGGCGGAGGGCAGACGCCGAGCGGAACTGTCGGTTTGCGTCGAGGCAGGTCAGAGGCATATGGGATTTCCCGAATCTCGGATAAGGCATCGATTGAAACATATCGTAGTATTAACATTAGTAAAATTAATTAAAGTTAGTAGTCGCCTTTTTTAGTAGTACCTGTATACAGTATTTTCAATGTCGTTGCGTCCGTGCAACATTTTTCGATGCGGCGATGCATTATATGTTATCTTAAGTGCTCGTTATTCGATCATATCGTGTAAAATGAATGTGTCATGCAGTCGTCCACCACGTCATCCTCATCTGCCTCTACGCCAATTATCGCAGGTGATGGGGTCGGCGCTCCGCAACAGAATCCGTTTCACGCCACGTTCTCGTCCGATTTTGCGGCCTGGATGACGGCCTATGACCTGTCGCTCGGCTTCACGACCTACACGGCGGGAAAGGTCGTTCTGCTCGGCCCCGGGCGATCCGGTTCCATCGCCGTGAGCGAACGAAATTTCGGACAGGCCATGGCGCTGCGGGCTACGGAGAACGGCTTCTATCTCTTCACCCGCTATCAGGTCTGGCGTTTCGAGAACGGTCTCGATGTGGGCGCCAGCTTCGATGGCTAGGACAAGCTCTACATGCCGAGGCGCTGCGACGTGACCGGCGGGGTCGATGTCCACGACATTCACATCGACCGCGATGGACGTCTGCTGGTAGCCGTGACGCTCTACAACTGCCTTGCGGAGCTTGACGGACGCGGGAGCTTTTCTCCTGTCTGGCGCCCCTCCTTTGTCGATGCGATCGTCAACGAGGACCGCTGCCACTTCAACGGCTTCTGTCTGGAGGACGGTGAGGTCGCCTATGCGACGATGATTAGTGAGAGCAACGTGGCCGGTGGCTGGCGCGAGACTCGCGCCGATGGGGGCATGGTCATCGATATGCGCGACGACAGCGTGCTGGTCGGCGGGCTCGCCATGCCCCACACCCCGCGCCTTCATCGCGGCGAGCTTTATGTACTGGAGGCGGGGTCCGGCTGGCTCGGCCGCGTTGACCGCGCAAGCGGCCGGTTCGAGCGGATCGTCTGGTGCCCGGGCTTCCTGCACGGACTGAACTTCGTCGGCGACTATGCCGTGGTCGGCCTCTCCAAGCCCCGCAACCAAGTCTTTTCCGACTTGCCGCTCGACGGTGAGCTGGAGCAACGCGGTGTGGAGCCGGAATGCGCAGTCTACGTCATCCGGCTTTCCGACAGCGCGATCTGCCACAAGCTGACGATTACCGGCTCCGTGGAGGAGATCTACGACATCGCGATTCTTCCCGGCACGCGCCAACCATTCCTTGTCGGACTGGAGGGCGAGGAGATCGACAAGTTTGTCGCCATCGGCCCGAACCGCAGCTCCCAACCGGCGGCTCCGTAGGCGGCCGCTTCGTGACGCGGCTTACTGGGCGTTGAGATAGGCCAGTTGCACGTCGATCTCCAGCGCATCAGGGTGTATTATGCGGCGCACCTCGCGCAGCGCATCCCCCGGCATCATGCCCAGATGCACCAGCAGGCAGGCCGCCATCATGCCGCTTCAGCCAATGCCCGCCAGGCAATAGAAAGCAATGCTGTCGCCGACGTCGAGAACTTGCCAGGCGTGATCGCGGATCTCCTTCCAATGCGGCTCCTGCTCGGCTGTCGTGGCCTGAAAATCCGCGATGGGAAGTCGAACCGAGTGCAGGCCGAACACCTCCGCCACTTCCGCAATATCTTCAAAGGCAATCGGATGAATTTCCTCGTCCTCGATCAAGGCGATGAGTGTTTTGACGTTGTGTTGATGCAGGCGGCTCATTTCCTCGCTGAGCGCTTCTTCATCGAGATTTAGATTGCCGTTCCCCTCGATGACCAGTCCCGGCGTGCCGCTGAGCACGATTCTCGCCGAAGTGTTGATCGGGCTTTCCAATAGTACTATTGGTTGAATTGTCTTTTTGTGCATTACTCGTCTTTAATGAATAAAAATGATATCAGGATGAACCGTTACGAACATATTGTTCTTCGAACAAATTAAAACGACAGACTGAATGCGGGATGTCATCTCGAATCGCTCCGGATTTTCTGCGCCCAATTGGTGCGACCTGGGCGTGGAGATAAAGGTCTATACTTGACCTTGAGGCACCTGTAATCAGGAAGGTTCGCCGCGGGAGGCACCTCAACTGCGTTTCTTTTTGACCCACTGCAGAGAGGTTATTCTATTCTTGTCCGTTTTTATGCTACCTGCTGGCAGCGGGCCGCTCCGTCGTTTGTAGGTCGCCGGTCGTCCTGTCCGGTGCACTTCACTGCAAAACAACGTAACGAAGAAGAATAAATCGAAAGAGCATCCATGCGTGAAAAAACTCGCGTTGATACGATCTACCAGACACTCCGCGACCGCATCTGCCTCGGTCAGTATCAGCCCGGCGATGTTTTTCACGAGACCGACCTCGGGCAGGAGTTTCAGGTCAGCCGCACCCCGATCCGTCAAGTCCTTCAAAGGCTCGCCTTCGAGAAGCTGGCGGTCGTGCGGACCGGCGTCGGAACGATCGTGGAGGATTTCACCGAGGCGGATGCCCGCAATTACCTGGAAATCCACGCCCGCATTCTGGAAACCATCACGGAACTGGAGCTCTTCCGGCCCGCAACGGATCAGCATGAACTGCTCGCGAACCTGCAGGTGCGCGCCTCCATGCTGTCGGGAACACCGGATGCGGAGCAGATCTGGACATTTCTCAAGGCAATACAGAGCCTGACCGATCAATTCCTCATCGACGACACGCTGCGCCACATAAACGAATTGCTGTTCTACCGGGCGTCGCGCGCGCTGATGGCAGGGGTGTGCCATTCGCCCGACCAGGCCGCGGCGGTCATTCGCGACAATGTCCCCAGTCTGATCGCGGCCCTGGAAAAGTCGGACTACTCGGCGTTCTTCATCGCGCTTCGCGATCTCTGCCGTGCCTACAAGTCGCTTGCCGAGGGCAACTGACGCTCCACCGCGCGCAGATGTTCAGGCTCCTCGAAACGCGAGGAGCCCCCTCGCCCGCCCGCTCCGGCCTCTTTTAAAGCTGGGCCTGCAAGGGCGGCGATTGTGGCGCTGCTGGAGGAAGGCTTCCTGCTCCACGGTCTCGATCGCTTCAGGATCATGGGCCTTGCGGATGAACGCGATCGCATCGACAGCGCTCAGACCGTAGGTCATGGCCAGACATGCCGCGATGGTGCCCGTTCTTCCGAGCCCAACCATACAATGGATCGCAACGGGATTTCCGCGCGATATGGTCGCGCACCGCAGCAAGAGCCTCCGCCAGTTCCTGGGCATGCTCTTCGCCCGGAGGCCGCATGTCGGGAATGGCGATCGACCGCCAGTCGATATCGTTTGCGGACAGGACTTCACGGAAGCGAACCTTGCCAAGCGTCAGTTCCCCCTCGCACACGCAGGAGATCAGCATCCGGACGTTCGCATCCTTGAGATGCTGCAGGTCTTCTTGAAGAAAGGCGAGGGTCGCGACCTTGTTGCCGGGCGAAAACCGGACACTGGGACAAGACTGGAGAACCATCTGCAGATCCGTGCCCTACAACCAAACTTTGCTGAAACGCGACGGCAAAGGAACGATTGACATTTTCGGGCACTCCGGCTCTTGGAATTCCTATATACTTGTATATTTTATTTGACTCAAGTTGGAATGACAGCAATGTGACACTCAGCTGCTGATACGGCAGGGATGTGTGCAAAAGATGTCACTTCCGCACTGCGCAAGGTCGCCTCAGGCATTTGCGCCCCATCCGCCTGTCGCGCGGCGTGGATCAATGCATGAAAACTTGATCGAGGAACTTGCGGGTGCGGGGCGAGTGCGGTCTGTCGAAGAACCCGTCAGGCTCGTTGGCTTCGACGATCTCGCCTTCATCCATGAAGATGACCCGATCCGCCACGCGCCGGGCAAAGCCCATCTCGTGGGTCACGCAGACCATGGTGATATCGTCGTCAGCCAGCTCGATCATGACATCCAGCACTTCCTTGCTTATTTCCGGATCAAGCGCCGAGGTCGGCTCATCGAACAGGATGACTTTTGGCCCCATGCAAAGTGTACGGGCAATGGCAACGCGCTGCTGCTGACCGCCCGAGATCTGATGCGGATATTTCGCCGTCTGATCCGCAATATGTACTCGGTTCAGGAAATGCATCGCCAGTTGCTCCGCCTGCCGCTTCGGGTACTTGCGCACCCAAATCGGGGCGAGCGTGCAATTCTTCAGCACGCTCAGATGCGGATAGAGATTGAATTGCGGGAACACCATGCTCGTCTCCTGCCGGACACGCGCGAGGGACCGGGCGTCGTCGTTCAGTTCGATCCCCGAGACTTCGACCCGTCCGCGCTCATGGCGTTCGAGACGGTTCATGCAGCGCAGAAGCGTCGACTTGCTCGATCCTGAGGGGCCGCAAATGACCACGCGCTCGCCCGACCGAGTCGTCAGCGAGATGTTTCGCAGAGCGTGGTAGTTGCCGTACCACTTATCCAGATCCGTGATCCGGATCATGGGATGTACCGTCATGGGTCATGTTCCTGGAGGCACGTTGCATGAGGTCAACGGCACGCTTGGCGCCGTCGGCGTTTGCCGGGATTTCAGGAACAGAAGGCCGTCGCCGGCACCGGTTCGGGACTTTGGGAGGCGAAGCACGGGCTTCGATGACCTTCTGCTCCCCGGGGTGTTCAGCGAATGGGCTGCGGGTGCATCAACCCACCGTCGACGTAGAGCGCATTGGCCGTACCGGTGCGATCCAGCCCGTAAGTGGACTCCGCGCCAAGGTTGCGATCATAGACCTTGCCGTAATTGCCGACCTGCTTGATGATCTTGTAGGACCAGTCGCTCGCCAGCCCAATCTGCGAGGCCATTTCACCGGCAGCAGAATCCGCGCTGAACAACCGCTGGACTACCTTCGGCTGATTGGCGAGGTCCGCCATACCTGATCGATATTGCCGGAATTCACGCCCATCGCCTCGGCGTTGAGCATGACCTGGAAGGCCCAGTAAACGGCGGTTTCCAGTTCCGCATCTGGCTGGCTCAGAAGGGTCAGCGGTTCATTGAAGATCACCTCCGGCAGGATGGCATAGGCGACGGGATCCGGTGCTGGGAAGCGATCGGAATTGAGTGCGGTCCGGTCGCTCGCCATCACGTCGCATTTGCCGCTTAAGAACGCCTGCAGACGGACCGTCTTGTCGGCGATGTTCTCCACGCGATAGGAGATGTCGCGGTCGGAGAACCAGTCGGCGATGTTCAGAAGGGTGGTCGATCCCTCTTCGGCGCACACTGTCGCCCCGTTGAGTTCCTTGGCGCTCTCTTCACCCCGGGCGAACGTGGAACCATGAAGCCCTGCCCGTCATAGAAGGTCGTGACGACGAAACGCATGCCCGGATTTGCATCGCGGGTGCCGGTGCGCGTGATGCTGCGCGAGGCCATGTGCGCGCCCTTGGCGACGATCGTCTTCATGATGTCGGAAAAGCCGATGCCGCGGATATCGGCCTTTTCGGCATCGCCGAGAATGGCGGCTGCCGCCATACGGCAGAAATCGGTATTGAACCCGCGGAAGACACCTTCACTGTCCGGCCCGGAGAAGCCGGGGGAGTTGGTGTTCACCAGACAGACAAGTCTGTCATTCGTGCGGATATCACCCATCACGCTGCCGGCCGTGGCCGGAGTCGCGGCAAGGGCCATGAGGCCGCCCGCCGCAAGGATAGTGCGAAGAGGATACATCTGGAGCTCCAATATGCGTACGAGTTTTAGGAAGATCTTCTTTCCAACCATCTGCTGTAGGAGGAGAGGCACCAGCACGTGACGAGATACCAAGCTCCGACGAGCAAATATGCTTCCAGGCCGTAGTGCTGCCAGCCGGGATCACTGAAGGCCATCTTGACGGTGGCCATGTGTCGTGAATGCCGATGATCACGACGAGGGAGGTGTCCTTGTAGGCTCCCAGAACCGTGTTCATGATTTCCGGCATGACTTCCGCAGCGCCTGTGGCAGGACGACCAGACGGGCTTTCTGAACCTAGGAGAGCCCCTGACTGTTGGCGGCCTCGTACTGGCCGAGAGGCACCGGCTGGAGGCCACCGCGCACGGCTTCCGCGAAATAGGCGGAATGGAAGAACACCAGCGCAATCATCGTCGTCAGCAGCGGCAGAACGAAGAGCCCGAGAAACAGCACCATGATCATCGGCACGTCGCGCACCAGTTCGATATAGAGGATGGCGAAGGCGCGAATGGCGGGCAATTGCGACTGGTGTCGCGCGAGGGACAGCAGGATCCCAACCGGATAGGCGAAGATCAGCCCGAAGATGGCCAGCATCAGCAGGACGGGCAGACCGTTCCAGCGCTCCGGCTTAACGACCTCAAGCCCGAAATATCCGCCGGTCATCAAAACGTAAAACCCGACGCCGACCGCGCCCCAGAGCGCCACCAGCCGAGCATTGTGAAAGGACGGCAGCATGCTGATGCCGACGCCGCCGACCAGCAGAAGGCTGGCGGTAAACGGCCGCCATTGCGCCTCGAAGGGGTAGGTTACGAACAGGATCAGCCGGTGCTTTTCGACAACGAACGGCCAGCAAGTGCCGCGCGCCTCAGCACACGCATCGACCGTCGCCCATGGAGCGGCCGCCCCGATCACCAGCCAATCGAGTGCGAAGGCGATGAGAGCGCAGACGATCGCACCCAGGAACAGTGTTAGCGCCGTATCGCCCTTCGTGGCAAACAATTTCGACCTGATCTGCCGAACCAGCCCGTCACGAGGCGGGCGGGCTGCGATATCATCCGGGAATGGAATCTCTTCGGAGAGGACGCTCATGTCACATCGCCCTCGATGAAACGCGGACGTTGTAGACATTGACCGCCAGAGAGACCATCAGGCAGATCCCGAGATAGACGCACATGGTCAGCGACATCAGTTCGATCGGGCGGAAGGTCTAGTTGATCGACGTCGTCATGACCGAAACAAGATCGGAATAGCCAACGGCTAGCGCGATCGAGGTATTCTTGGTGATGTTGAGATACTGATGACCCATCGGCGGCACGATGATGCGTACGGCCTGCGGGTGCACGACCAGACGCATCATCTGCAGGAAGGTCAGGCCGGACGCTCTTGCCACCTCGAATTGCCCGGCTGGCACCGCCTCGATGGCCCCGCGCACCAGTTCCGCGACCTGCCCACCGTGATAGAGCGACAACGCAACCGCCAACACGAGGAACTGGATGGAAATCCGGTGGGTGACCACCCCTGAAATCGAAGCCCTTCAGTTCAGGATAGCTGACCGGAAAATCCGCCCAGCCCAACAGGGCGGATACGGCGATCACGGCGAGCGCGAAAAGCGTCACAGGCAAGAACACCCGATACCGGATGCCGGTGTGGTCCTGAATACGCCGAGCAAGCCTGCCCAGGACGACATTGCTCACAATCCAGATCGCGAAGACCGCGAATAACAGGCGCAGGCCGGAACCGGGCTCGATCGTGGGAAGGTAGATCGCCCGGTTTGAGACGAAGATGATCTCGAACAGCCCCCAGCTTTGGCGCACTGAGGGCAACGTGTTCACCGCAACAAGGAATAACGCCAGAAGGATCAAGAGCTTCGGCAGATTGCGCATTACCTCGATATAGACGAGCGCAACCCGGACACCGAGATAGTGATTGCTGGCGCGCAGCACCCCCATGACGATGCCGACGGCTGTCGCTCCAATGATGCAGACCAGCGAAAGAATGATCGTGTTGATCATCCCCGCCAGCGGCACGCGGGCGTAACTGCTTGTGGAGGAGACAACGATGGCGCTTTCGTTGATATCGAAACCGGCGTGGCTGTTGATCAAGCCGAACGAGACGGAGATCCCGGCGCGCGCAAGGTTGGGCTCGATATTCTGGACCACCGCTGCGCCGCCAATGACGAGCAAAAGCAGAAATCCAACCTGCCAAAGAAAGCTCGCCTTCGTCAATCTCCTCAGCATGGCCCCATCCTGCCCGAGGAATTTTCCGCTCAAAGCAATACACTTGTATATAAGTGTAGCTCAAATCTATTTTTTTTGTGAAAGCCAAGTCTTCTGCCGAAGAGAGAGGCTGACACGAGCGAGATCCAAACAGAAACTCAAGCCGGCTAAAGAGCATATTTCCCGGCGTGTCCGGTCCTATCTTCAGATGTTCGCAGATAAAAAACACCGCCGGAACATGCAGTTCGAACCAATTCTCAAATCGGTTTCTACCGATCCAACGGGGCGGCACGGCGGCCCGATTCTCGCGCTTTCGTCGATGATTTCACTGCAATATAAAAGCCAACACGCAGCGTCAGAATGAGATCGCCCGATAGAGGGTATCGGGATCATCGTCTCAAGCTTTCAAAACATGCATATGGCACGGGACGCAACGGAATAATCGGGAAACACGGTTTGACGAGAGGGCCGCAAACCCCCACCCCATCCCACGAAACTCGGTCCTGTTTGATCCGATTGGCGGAATGATCCGCCCCCACACAGGGTTTATCGTTCTCGGATCGCCTCGTCGCGATAGTGGAGCAGCGGCGACAGCAGGAAATCGATGACCCGGCGCCTGCCGGTTTTCATTCCCGCCGTCACCATCATGCCGGGCGTCAAAGGTTCAATCTCGCCGCCCACCTTGATCGCGTTTGCGTCCATCGCGATCCGCATCTCATAGGTCAGTCCGAGTTGCTCATTGCGAAGCGCATCGTTGGAGACGGTGAGAACCCGGCCCTTCACTGTGCCATAACGGGTGAAATCGAAAGCCTCGAATTTCAGTTCGACCTCTTCGCCCGCGGCAACGACGCCCTTGTCGCGGTTCAAAACCTGCGCGCGCACTTCCAGCCCGGCATCATCCGGCACAATTATCATCAGCGGGGTTGCGGGTTGCACCACCCCGCCGATGGTATTGACCGTCAGATTCTGAACCGTGCCCGAAACCGGCGCCCTCAGGGTTCGAAGTTCCTCGCGCTTCTCCGCCTTGCGCAACGCCGGTTCGGTGCGGGCGAAGATTTACCGCGCTTCCACGAGACGGACATAGGAGAGTTGCAGCGTATCGGCGAGGAGCCCTTCCATCTTGCGTTCGACGGACAGCATCTGGCTTTCCGCCTCTTCGATCTGATGAGCCTTGATAGACCGGTCGTGGGTGACGTCGATCAGTTGCGCCTTCACCTGCTGCCAAACGGATGTCGGCGTGTACCCCTGCTCCATCAGGTGGAGAATATTCGCCTCGCGCGAAACGACCAGCGGCCTCAACTCCTCAAGCTTCTCCACCTCGGCGCGAATTCTCGCGACGGAAGCCTTCTGCCGGGCATGCTCCGCCTTGAATGCGCCGAGTTGCGCCTTGAAGGAGGCAAGATCGCTGGCCAACCGGCTTTGGTGCATGGCGACGAGCGACGGGTCCAGATCGCCGATTTTAGAAGGCAGGATGAAGAGCTTGCCCTGAACCGCCTTGATATAGGCTTCCAGCCGCGCCGCGGTTATTGCCGCTTCATCGCGCTGCAGCTTGAACTGTTCGATATCCGCGGCGCTGTCGGTTGAATCGAGTTCCACCAGCACGTCACCGGCCTGCACATGCTGACCATCGGCCACGTGGATTGATCGCACCGTGCTGATTTCCTGCGCCTGAACCAGCTTCGTCCCGCCGATCGGCACGACGTGCCCCTGTGCGCTCACAACGATATCAACCTTGCTCATGTAGGCCCAAACGACAGCACCAGCTAAGGCGATCACGATGGTGAGGAGGATCAACCGCTCATAAGGGTTTGCGGGCGTGTCGAGGATCTCCAGTGCGGCAGGTATGAACTCCCGTTCGATCCCCCGAGCGCGCGCTTGCGGGCATCCTTCTTGCGCTTTTCAGGGGCCGGAGCCTGTTGCGGAGAAGCTTCGGATCGTGCCGATGCCGTGGGAGACGGTGGCACATCTTCTCCCTCCACCGTGATCACCTCATCGGCGGGCTTCTTCACCAATGGCACTCTCGCGAGGAAGCGTTTTTCGCTTTCATGCTGCATCGACCACGTTCCCGCTCTGGATGCCCCACAACTGCGAATAGCGTCCGCCCGTTTTGATCAGGCTGTCATGTGAATCATCTTCGACGATCCGACCGTTTTCGATGGTCAGGATCCGGTCGGCGTGGCGGATGGCCGAGAGGCGATGCGCGATGATCAGCACCGTCCGCCCCTTGCAGATCTGCTTCATGTTCTGCTGGATGATGCGCTCGGATTCGTAGTCCAGCGCGCTGGTCGCCTCATCCAGAATGAGAATGCGGGGATTGCCCACCCGGAATTTCGAGATCGATACCGCTCAACACATCTCTCAGGTGCGGCTGATAGCGGAAGCGCACCTGATCGAACTGGATGCGCCCTTCGATCCGCTTCAAGGTCGCGCATGACGATGGTGTCGTTGCTGCGCCCGTCATAGTCGTTTCGATTGTCGCCGTTGAGCATGCCGCCAAGGCTTTCGCGACCGAATTCGAGGTAGTCATCGCCCGCCGCCCCGTCGATCTGTCCGCCCAGTGTCTTCACCAACGCTTTCGGACTTCCCGACATGGTGACCTTGGCAGTGCCAAGATTGTAGATCAGGCTCTTATTACCCTCACCGCCGGTGATGTAATAATTGTTCTCGCCGCCCACCGCGCAGATGATGTTGTCTCCGCTGAGCAAGATGTTGTTCTTGTTACCGAAAACGATCCCAAAATTGAACCCGCCACCGAGACGAACCTTGGTCTGGTCCCCATAGGTGATCAGGAAATCGTTTCCGTCGCCGGTCCTTGTGTCGTTGGTGTTGCCGAAGGCAATGATCGAATTGTTGCCGTCGGTGTCATGGATGACATTGTACTGACCGATCGCGATCATCGTATCATTGCCGGCATTGCCTGTGAGATAGGAATATTGGCCGGCACTGAAGAGCATGTCGTCGCCCTCGCCGTCGAGCAGTTTCCCCAAGGTCCCGACCGAGGCGATAATGTCATCCCCGTGCCCGCCAAACTGCAGGTTGGATGTCCCGACGGAGATGATGATATCGCCGTTATCCTGCATCGGTTTGAGGTCGAGGAAGAACTTCTTCAGGTTGTCGGCAGTACCACCCTCGCCGAGAGCCGCGATATTGGAAAAGTCCATGAGTAGCTGGACCATGGACGAAATATTGGGCACCGCCGGAATGACCGGGAGGCCATCGTCGAAGATCCCATACCCGTTATCCCAGGAGTTGGTACTTGTCGCGAAGCTGTCGACCACGTCATCGGCTGGGCCGACATTGGCCAAGGATCCGGCCAGGTCGAAAGCTCCCTTCTGAGTAAATGCGGCCAAAGGCGAGCTGGCCAAACCGCCGAAAATGCTCGACGGAACCGTTACGTCCGGCCAGAACATCCCCAGAATGTTGGGAGCGATGGACTCCCAGTCGAAATTGTTTTCGTCATCATAGGCGCTCCACTGGGTGACATAGGAGCCGTTCTCGTCATAGCCGATCCCGAGAAGCGCTCCGATGGACTGGTAAGGCAGCGTCATGCCGATATCGACGACGGTCTGCATATATAGGCCAGGAATCTGGCGGCCTTGGCGGTCTTGGATTTGGGATCCTCGATCGCCAGTCCAAGTATCTCGTTGAGCGAGATCGATTGTACCGTGGCCGGGAAAAATGCAGCGACGGATAGATCCAGCAAGCTTGTGTAGTAATATCCGAAGATCAGGTTGCCCGGACCGTGCGTAATGATGACATACGATCCACCGCCTGCGTGGATGATATTGCTGACTTCCTTGAATTCGACGGTCATCATATCGTTAATCGTCTTCAGATGATTCTTGATCTACTCTCCGATTTCAAGGTAATACTTAAATCTCTCATTGTATTGATCGCGTACCGTTTCATACTTCCCTTTGCTGTCCTTCCCGATCTTGGAACTGGTGATGGAATTGTAGAAGCCGGCAATCTGCTTCGTGACCTTCGTGAGCTGCGTTCCACTCTGCCGCTTCTGCTGATTATTCGTGGGTTTGCCATCGGCATCCGTGTCCGAATAGAAGGGTGCAAAACCACCAAGGAACAACTGTGCGAACTGCGGGCCGTTGGGTAACGGAATGCACTGCGTTCCTGCCCATGAAGAGAAATCCGACTTCGCCTTCTTTTGCAGAAACTCGATGCTACTATTGCTGAGGCTATCGCCTTCCGCCTCGGAATCACCCGGGGAAAGAGCCATGAACAGATCATTGGACGTGCCGTAATCAATAGCGATATTGCCGGTCCCGTACATGATGCGAAGGCCGCCGAAACCATTCATGCCTTCCGTATGTCCGCCAAGATCTGCATTCGCACTGCCCACATGCACGGACAGATTACCGTCGCCGATCATCACCTTGAACTCGTTGCCATGACCGATGGTGATGGAAGTGTTGTAGGAACCGAGTAGAAGACCGACGCTCATGCCGTCGCCAACTTTGATCGATGTGTTCAATTCGCCAAACATGACCTGCGTGCTGCGAGTTGAATAATCGGGCAGGTTCAGCTTGTTGGGATCGGTGTATTTTTCGCAGAAAATGTCCCCCGCAAAGATCGAATCCGGGTTGATCTCGAACACGACATTCATATTGCCGACAGCGACATTCAGAACATCCCAGTCCACCTTTGAGGTGCCGTTGCCATTGCCAAGTTTGAAGACGACGTTGGCATCGCCGTATTGCGCGGTAAACGTGTTGCCGTCCCCCACCTGCATGAAGAGATTGAAGCTCCTGCTGGTGAGAACGGACCCCAAAGCACTTACGGCTGTTTCAGGCAGATATTTCTTCACCTTGCCAAGGTCGACCGGCTTCGCGTCGTCCGAAAAAGTAGTGCCCGGCGCGATCTGGGCGAAATAGACATCCCCATCGCCAGCCTTGATAGTGATGTTTGCCGACGCATTGGCCGCCACAGAGCCTAGATCGTCCTTCCAGTTGGAGCTGTCGCTCCCAGTATCCAGCGCATCGCCGATCCCGTCGACGATGTCGTCACCGAGGACATTCAGCCCGTAGCCGATCCAGGTGGGACCGTTCTTCAGGCCTTCAAGCCCTTATCCAGTTTTGGAGGTACTCGTCTGGTTCGGAGCCTTTGAGAAAAGGAACCCGATATATGGGTCATCCAGAATGCCCCAGCTTGTTCCTTTCTCGTCGTCGGCCAGCTTATCAAGATTTTTGCCAATCTTATTGACGGTGTCCAGCCGAGTCGAAGGATTGGTCGCGTCGTTCTTGGTCTTCGGGCTCCAGGCATAGGAAAAACCGCCCAGCGTATCGTCGCCGTTGTGAACGACCAGATTTCCCTGCCCAACCGTTGCCGCGATCATCAGCCCGTCGCCGCTCTTCACGGCGACATTCAGGTTGCCATAGGCCCCCATCACCGTGGTGTCGTTGCCGTAATGCTGGAGGTTGTTGGCCTTGCCAACGGCCATCATCATCGTCATGCCGTCGTCCAGCCCCAGGACCTGGGCTTGCGCGTTGGTGCTGTTGCCGACCTTGGTGATGACGTTCAGCTTGCCGCCAACCACCGCGAAAGTATCCGACCACGCCTCCAGGTCGGATTAGTCATCCTGAAGCGGGTCGACGATCGTCAGCACACTGGCCTTGCCGAGCATCGCTACGCCGACGGTGCCGCGGCCGATCTTCGTCACCACGTTGAATCTGCTGAGGAAAACACCCGACAGATTGCCGTCGCCGACCACCGTCAGGACGTTCAGATTGCCAAGGAAGAGCGCTCCGGTATTGCCGTGGCCAACCTGGGTCGCCACGTTGTACTGGCTGCCCATGACATATTGAGTGAAACCGTCGCTGACTCGCGTAGTCACATTCAGCTGGCCGAGCATGACGAAGATCGCGGCGCCGTCGCCAACTTTCGTGGCGATATTGTAGCGGCTTTCGAGAACGGCCACGAACTCGCCGTCGCCGATCTTTACCGCGACGTTGGCGCCGCCCAGCATGACCGCCACGGTGTCGCTGCGCCGGTCAAAACCCTCCGCATGAGGATCGCCTTCCTCCGGCTCCACTTCCCGGTGATAGAGCACATTGCCCATGCCGTCCATCACCGCGTAGAGGTCGCCGTAACCTTCCTTGACCGCGACATTGCCGAACCCAAGCTGCACGACTGCATCCCAGTCGCCATTGTCCATGTTGGCGTAGTTGCCCAAGCTCGCCATGATCGCGATGTCGTTGCCGTCTCCACCGTCGAAATAGTTTGCCGCGCCCGCCAGAACGGCACCGTCATGCCCGTCCCCGGCAATGACTACATTGCCGCCCAGACCAAGCGCGGCGATGAAATCGTCGCCATCGCCTGACGAGATCGCGTTGCCTACCCCGGCCGCGATGATGAGGTCGTCCTCGTCGCCTGCAACGATGAGGTTCAGGATCCCGATGGAGAAGATGACGTTGTCGCGGACGGCCGTGTTCTCAACCTCGAAACCGCCACCACCACCGGTCCAATAGCCGCTGGTGTCTCTCTCGCCACCACCTTGCGTGTCATCCCCCTCCTCGACGTCGGCTTCCGCGTTTTCATCCTGCTCCGCAGCCGCCTTATGCTTGGCGGCGAAGTCCTCCTCACTCATGCTGCCGGAAGAGGCGGTGTCCTCGTAATCGGCAAGGATCGCATCCATGTCCGGTACGACAGCCGCATTGCGTGCATCCGTCGCCATTGCCTGATACGCACCGGCATCGCCGTTCGCAGCGCCCTCGAGGATCGCATCCGCGTCCGGGTCCACCTCTTCCGGTTCTTCGAAAGCAGTCCCCTCGCTTTCCAGATCGGAGAAACTCATCCCTTGCGAGGCCATCCGGGCATCGAGATCGATCCCCTGCGCCTCAAGCTTCGCCTGCTTCTCATCGATCATCGCCGCAGGTTAGTCCGAGCCCTCGCCGTCGCTGCCGAGCCCGAAGGGCGACAGCACCGGATCGAGCATCGAGAAGCCCGCATTCGAATCGTCACCGGTGAAGCTGTCCGCAGCCGTGTCCACGAACCCCGCAAACGTGTCGCCGAGCGCATGGAACGGAGAGATCGAGGCCATATCCTCCGGCGCGGCTTCGGATGCTGCATCCTCCGCCGAAGGTTCACTCTTATCTTCGTTGATCGTGCGGATGATCGAATATGAGCCGTGGGCCGACACGTCGTTGCCCGAACCGCTCGTGGTGATCACATTGGCATTGTCATAGGCATCGATCTTGGCCTCTCCACCCAGAACCGTCGCGACATTGCCGTAACCGCCGAGCGTGTCCGTCGTCTTGCCGTCGACATGCGTGGTCAGGACATTGAGGCCACCGTACATCTGCGCGTTGACGGTGCCACCGCCGCTCACGGTGGCGACATTGCCCCCGCCGCCAAGGATCAGGTTCGCAGTGCCGTCGCCCGTCCGCGTCACGACATTGGCGCCGCCGACGGTCGTGACATCCATGTCACCCGTCTTGACCACCTGCGTGATGACATTCGCCACGCCCGCTCCCTGGAAGGTCAGGTTCCCGGTCTCACCCACACGCGTGACGACATTGGCGCCGCCCGCGCCCTGAAACACCGTGTCGCCGTGCTTCGTCGTGTGCGTGATGACGTTGGCGAGCCCGGCGGTGCCCGCGAAATAGACGTTGCCGTAGGAGCCTTTGCCCCCGAACCGGTTGATGATGTTGGCCGCACCAGCGCCCTTGAAATAGGTGTTTCCGTATTTCGTCCCATGGTCGATCCTGTTACTGGCGCCGGCCCCGGTGAAATGGACATCACCGGAGGAATACTCGCCATCCTCGCCCACGCGTTCGATGTAGTTGGAGTCCCCCGCGCCCACAAAGGTGACATCGCCGGTACGGATCCGGCTTCTTATGACATTGGAGGCGCCTGCCCCTTGAAGGTCACGTCGCCTTCGGACTGGTCGTAGTCTTCGTTCCACGAGCGTTCGATGACATTGCTGGCGCCCGCGCCTTCAAACAGCACGTTGCCGGCCATCGTCTCGAGGATGATCTTGTTTCCCAACCCCGCGCCGCGGAAGGTGATGTTGTCCGAGATCTCGGCCCTGAAGACCTTGTTCTTCAGGGCCCCACCGGCAAAATCGATATTCCCGTAGTCGCCGTCATGGGCGATATCCGTCGCCCCCGCGGCACCGCGGAAGGTGATGTTGCCGTTGCCGCCCTTGGCATAAATCTTCCCGCCAAAGCCGATCGCCTTGATATCGTTGTTCCCGTTCGTACCTTCGTACTTGCCGGTCACCGCATATCTGATCTGCTGGATTCTATGCCGAATTTGCCGCCTCAGTCATCCCATGACCATCTCTCTGGCCGCAATACTCTCCTGCCGCGCAAAACCTGTCGGCAGCACGTATCGTTTCTTGAAAATTCAGTTCGTTGAATGAAACGGAACCCCGGCTCAGGCCGCGGCAGCATCGCTTTCGTCCGAAGACGTCTGCTGTACCGAAGGCAACAAGCCGAGTTCCGTATACTTCTTGATGACTTCCTGCATCTTCGGATCTTCCATCAGACCCTTGATGACGGAGAACATGTAGAGAAAGCCCGGCAGAGGGATCATGACCTGCTGCTTGAGCCGGGGCTCCACATTCTCCGGCGTCTCGCTCTGCTTCATCAGGGCTGCGGGATCCTGATCAACCAGGAGCATCCGCACAATGCCGTTATTGAAATTGATTGCTGAAACAGTCTCTACATAAACGTCTTGCATGCCAATCTTCATTCTTGGCTCAATACATGTACACAAGTATGCGTTGGTGATTTCCGTAACGCAAGGCACAAAATTGACCACAGGCGCAAAAATGTTGGGCACGCGCTTCAAATCATACCGAGACATCCGGAGGCAACCCGGAATCCGCCTTTTTTTTCTAGCACGTTAATATTTTTAAACCATGACACACACGAGATCCTCAACTCAAGTTGATCAAAAATATTAACTTATGAACTATTTGGCCTAATTTTCCGGACAAGTTGCAAGAATGCCTTGATTGTCCGATCAAACAGCTCAAATGCACGCGATCTGGATGGGATCCAACGACGCGGACATATCCATGATGTCCCAACCGGCCCGTCTCTCGACACCAGGTTCCGGACGCGGCTCACTACCGGATAGGCTCGGCAAATAGGCCAAACCGATTTGAGGAAACTTCCCTTGAGTTCCTTCTCCTTTAATCCAACGCCTTTCCTCAGCGAAATTCGGCGTAGAATGGTGTTTCTTTGCCTTCCCGGCGATTCCGGGTAATTCTACGCAAAAACGCTTACTACTCACTGGGAGAGGAGAATGAGTGTTCAGACATCGCGCGCGCCGCTTGAGATGCCGCAGCAATCCGAATTCGGTCCGTGGCTGGCACAGGCCTCCATTCTCGTCATCGACGACGAGCCAGGCATGCGCAACTTTCTGCGTCGTACGCTTGGTCCTCGCTGCAAGCATCTTGAGGAAGCGGGAGATACCGTCGAGGCGTCGGCCAAGCTCGATGCGCATCACTTTGACGTCGTCATCCTCGACAACATCATGCCGGGCAAGAACGGCGTCGAATGGCTGGCCGAACAACGCCGGATCGGTTTCTTCGCCCATGCCATCCTGATGACAGCTTATGTCGATCTGGAAACGGCCATCGACGCACTGCGCGCAGGCGCAATGGACTTTGTCCTGAAGCCGTTCCGTTCCAACCAGATCCTGAACGCGGTCGCGCGCTGCCTCGATCGGATGCGTTTGGAGCGGGAAAACCACGTGTTGCGGCACGAGTTGCAAGCGACCTCCGACCATACGCTGCTGCGCGACAAGCTGATCGGCCATTCCCCGCAGATCCAGGAGATGCGCGATACCATTGCGCGCGTTGCCCCGCTGCCGACCTCCGTCTTGATCACCGGAGAATCCGGCACCGGCAAGGAAGTGACCGCGCGCTCCATTCATGCCCTGTCGGATCGCGTCGACAAGCCGTTCGTCCCAGTCAATTGTGCTGCCATCCCCACCGACATGATCGAGGCGGAACTCTTCGGCCACCTGAAAGGCACCTTTACCGGCGCGACGCGGGACCGCGAAGGTCTGTTCACCCACGCCCAGGGCGGCACGCTGTTTCTCGATGAAATCGGCGAAGTGCCATTGCCGCTGCAAAGCAAGCTCCTGCGCGCGATCGAGGATCGACAGGTCCCATCCGGTCGGGTCGGAGCGCGAGGTGGCGGTCGATCTGCGGTTCATTTTCGCGACCAACTCCGACCTACAAGGCGCCGTCGAGGACGTCAGGTTCCGGGAGGACCTGTTCTATCGCGTCAACGTCATGCAGATCGCCATGCCGCCCTTGCGCGAGCGCGGCGACGATGTAATCGAACTCGCGAAGCTGTTCATATCGAAGCTGACCAAGCAGCTCGGCATGCCGTCCGTCCCGATGGACGAGAGCCTGAAAGCCAGATTCCGCACCTATGAGTGGCCGGGCAACGTGCGCGAACTCAGGAACCTGATCGAGCGTTCGCTGGTCCTCGGCCGTTTCCCGTCGGAATTCAGATCGTCGGCCACAGAAGACGAGCCGCGAAGCGATACGCTGGAAGATGTCGAGCGCCGTCACATTCTCTCCGTTCTGGAGGAGACCGGCGGCAATCGCTCAGAAGCGGCGAGACGGCTCGGCGTGTCGCGCAAGACCATAGAACGCAAATGCGCGGCCTGGAATGCCTGATCCGCAGGCCGAGGCCACTCTTTCCGATATCGCGCACGGGATGGAGGCGAGTGAGCGCAAGAAGCCGCGCTCCGTCCGCTTCCGACTGCTTGTCCGATTGCCCTGTTGCCGACGCTGGTGATCCTGCCGCTTCTGCTCGGTGTCACGGTCGTGCGCTGGAACGACCTTCGATGCCCTCCTCCGATCGAAGGTCAACGGCGACCTGACGATCGCACACCAATATTTCACCCGCATTCTCGAAAACACCGGAGAGCACCTTCAGGTGCTCGGGCTGTCGGCGGAATTCAAGGGCGTGGTGTAAGGCACCGGCCATCGCAACCTGTTCGATCTGCTGGAAGCCCGCCGCGTCGATTTGGGGCCAGATTTCCTCTATGTCGTGGACGCTCAAGGGCACGTTCAGGCTGCGGCACCGCCGCTCGACGGCAAGACGATGAGCACGAATTGGCCGGTTGTCGCACGCGCCCTGACCGGGGCACCTGCGACTGAAATCGACATTTTCGACAAGGATCATCTTGAGCGGATCTCGCCAGCACTCGCCCTCAGGGCGCGCCTGGATCTCGTTTCCACGCCCAATGCCGTGCCGAGTGACGAGGACAGGGAAACTCGCGGCATGGTGGTGCATTCCGCAACTCCGGTGCAACTCGGTGGTCAGGGGCCGGCCGCACTTGTCGGCGGCATCCTGCTCAACCGCAACCTCGTCTTCATCGACACCATCAACGACCTCGTCTATCGCGAGGCGGGGCTGCCCGAGGACAGTCAGGGCACGGCGACGCTTTTTCTCGATGATGTGCGCATCAGCACCAACGTGCGGCTGTTCGAGGATCGGCGCGCCCTTGGAACGCGGGTCTCGCGCGCCGTGCGCTCCGCCGTGCTCGATCAGGGCCGCATCTGGTTGGACAGCGCCTTCGTCGTCAACGACTGATACTTTCCGCCTACGAGCCGATCAGCGACAGCTTCGGCAAACGCGTCGGCGTGCTCTATCTATGTGGGTTTTTTCGAAGCTCCCTTCAGAGCGGCCAAATACGCCACAGTGGCAACGATCGTCGCGACGTTTCTGGCGATAACAGCCCTGACCGTGCCCTCTGTTCCTGCGCTGGGCCAGCGGCATCTTCCGTCCGCTGGAACGGATGACGGGAACGATCGCCCGGGTGGAAAGCGGCGACTTCGGCGCGCGAACGGCGCAAAGCGACACGAATGAAGAGATCTCGCGCGTGGCGATGCATCTCGACGGCCCGCTCGACATGGTGCAGGGGCGTGACCGCAAGCTGCGCTCCTGGAACGAGGAGTTCAACACGCGAGTTGCGGAACGCACGCGCGAACTGCGCAAGGCAAACCGCCAGCTTGAGACCACAACCAAGCAACTCATCATGTCGGAAAAGCTCGCTGCTATCGGCGAGATCACTGCCGGCGTCACGCACGAGATCAACAATCCCGTCGCTGTCATGCAGGGCAATCTGGAGGTGCTACGCTCGGAACTCAGCGCCAATGCGAACACGGTTCAGATCGAAATCAAGCTGATCGACGAACAGATCGCCCGCATCCACCTGATCGTCACCAAACTCCTCCAATTCGCGTGGCCCGAGGAATATGCCGAGTTTGCCGATCGGCAAGCTCCGGACGAAGTCGTCAACGACTGCCTGCCGCTCGTCCAGCACCTCCTCAACAAGTCGGAAATCCGGGTAACGACCGACCTGAATGCCAGCCGTCTCGTTTTGATGAACAGGACGGAACTGCAACAGGTTCTGGTCAATCTGATCGTCAATGCGATCCATGCCATGCCCGATGGGGGCGAGCTGCGTATCAGCACCGCGGACAAGGACGACGGAGACCGACGTGGGTTGACTATCGGGATCTCGGACACCGGGACAGGCATGTCTGCGGATGTGGTGGAGCGGATCTTCGATCCGTTCTTCACCACCAAGAAGCGGGAAGGCACCGGCCTCGGCCTGTCGATCACCCAGACGCTGATCGACCGTCAGGGCAGACGGATGAGCATGGAAAGCGAGCCGGGAGCCGGAACCATCTTCACGATCTGGCTGCCGGAAGCCGACTAGGCCGCGCCGGGCGCAAGCGAACGCGGACAAACTTCGCGAGGAGAGACATTCTGTCCGTATTTCTCCGGCCCATATCCGCAAATGCAGATATTTTGTCCCCCTTATTTTGTCTGCCCGTGATGGAAAGCAGGAAAAGACAAGGAAAACGATAGCTGGCTTTGAACTTGCTTCGGATTACCCGCCACATGCGCGCGTCGTCTCTCGGGAGGAGAGCGAGCGCACAATGCGCATAGCAGACGAAGCCGTATCGAAAACGCTGCGGCACGGGAGGAAATTACGCATGTTCGACAGCCTGAAGAAGGAACACATCGTCGCGAGCGACGACTTCAACCGCAGGAAGGTTCCGCCAGCCTCCATTGCGATCCATCTGTGTATCGGATCCGTCTACGCCTGGAGCATTTTCAATCCGCCGCTGACGAATCAATTCGGGGTCGTGGCCGCATCGGCGGGCGACTGGTCGCTGCAGTCGGTGGTGTGGATCTTTTCCGTCGCGATCGTCTTCCTCGGCCTGGCGGCGGCGTTCGCCGGCAAGTGGCCGGAAGAAGTCGGTCCGCGCATGGTGGGCGTCGTTGCCGCATTGCTTTGGGGTGGCGGCTTCATCATCGGCGACTTTGGCATCCTAACCCACCAGCTCTAGCTGGTCTATCTGGGCTACGGTGTGCTCGGCGGCCTCTGTCTCGGCTATGTCTCGCCGGTCTCCACCCTCATTCGCTGGTTCCTCGATCGGCGCGGCATGACCACAGGCATGGCCATCATGGGCTTCGGCGGCGGCGCGATGATCGCAACGCTCATCAAGAAGACCCTGCTGTCGTTCTTCTATCAAGCGCCGCAATATCTGGGCGCAGAAGTTGCGGTGAACCTCGTCAACGAAGGCGATCGGCGCATGGCCGAAGTCGGTGGACAGATGGTGGAGGCCGCCGCCGCCGGTGCAGCGCAGATCGCGTCTGCCCCTGTGCCGCTTCAGGAAGGCGTCTACGTGGTCGGCACCGGCAATACTCTGGTGCTGCCGCCACGTTCTTCACGCTCGGCGTCGTCTATTTCATCGTCATGGTGATCGCGTCCTTCTCCTACCGCGTGCCCCGCGAAGGATGGGTTCCGGCAGGCTGGACGCCGCCGTCGGCCGACGATGCCTCGCGCAAGATGATCACCAACAACAACATCCATATCGATCAGGCGCTGAAGACCCCGCAGTTCTATCTGCTGTGGATCGTGCTGTGCTTCAACGTGACCACCGGTATCGGCGTGATCGGTGTCGCCAAGACGATGATGACCGAGATCTTCGGCACGACACTGCCGTTGATCGTGAACTCCGCCTTCGCGGCGACCTACGTGTTCATGATCTCGGTGTTCAACATGTGCGGCCGTTTCTTCTGGGCTTCCATGTCGGACTATATCAGCCGCAAGAACACCTATTACTGCTTCTTCGTGCTCGGCATCGTTCTCTACCTGTCGATCCCGTTTGCGGCAGCGCAGGTGAGCGTGAACCTGGCCGTGACCTGGCTGGTGATGTTCTACGCAGCGACCATGGTCATCTTCACCATGTACGGCGGCGGCTTCGCCACCATCCCCGCCTATCTCACCGATATCTTCGGCACGAAGTATGTGGGCGGCAACCACGGACGTCTGCTGACGGCGTGGAGCACGGCCGGTGTGCTCGGGCCTCTGGCAATCACGCAACTGCGCCAGATGTCGGTCACCAACTCGATCCGGGATCTTGCTGCCAAGATCGATCCGGCGGCCTTCCAGGAGAAGTTCGGTGCGGGCATCGCTCAGCTCGATCAGCTCGTCGCCGCCAAGGCAGTCACCATCGTCCGTCTGATGGAGATCGCGCCCGCTGGCACGGTCGATCCGACGTCGAGCGTCTACAACACGACCATGTACGCCATGGCCGAGTTGCTGGTCATCGCGCTGATCTGCAACACCATGGTGCGTCCGGTGCATACGCGCCACCACATGGAAGAGGAAGCCGGCGGCATGCGGACGGGATCGGTCGCAGCGGCCGAATAACGGCGCATCCCCCATCGGCTGACGACCTTGCCGAGGGGACTGGACCACGAAGATCGGCAGCCGCCGCGCACATCCGGCGGCTGCCCCTTCCCGCCCGCACGCGTCCATCGCGTCAGACGAGCGCCGAGTGATCCATGATCGATAAGCTGGAAATATTCATCGCGCTGGCCAAGGCGAAGCATTTCGGCCATGCAGCCGAGGAATGCCGCGTGACCCAACCCACGCTATCGGCCGCCATCAAGCAACTGGAAGATCAACTGGGCATCATGCTCGTTCAGCGCGGCTCGCGCCTCCAGCGCCTGACGCCGGAAAGCATGCGGGTTCTCGACTGGGCCCGCCATATCGTCGGCGATGCCCGCGCGATGCACGACGAAATGCGCGCTGCCCGCCACTGGCTGGCCGGGCACGTCCGCATCGCCGCCATTCCGACCGCACTCTCCATGGTGCACGAGCTGACAGCCCCCTTCGCGCATCGCTACCCGGAAATGACCTTTTCGGTGCTTTCGCGCTCCTCCATCGAGATCCTGTCTCTGGTCATCAATCTGGAGACCGATGTCGGCATCACCTATCTCGACAACGAACCGCTCGGCCGCGTCGTCAGCGTTCCGCTTTACGAGGAGTGGTATTGTTTCGTCACTGTTCGCCCGGATATCTTCAAGGCCCGCAACAGCGTTTCCTGGCACGAGGTGAGCGATCAGCCGCTTTGTTTTTTGACCGCGGACATGCAGAACCGCCGGATCATCAATCAACGCCTGGCCCGGGCCGGAGTAACGGCGGCACCGACACTGGAGTCGGATTCCGTCATCGCCCTCCATTCGCACGTATGCACGGGTAAATGGTCGAGCATCATGCCGCTCAAGCTGGTGAAGACATTCGCCGAGACGCCGGGTCTGCGCGCGTTGTCGCTCTGCGAGCCGGAGACGGCGCACACGGTCGATCTCGTCGCGAATTACCGCAAACCCCCTACACGCCGATCATCGCCGCCCTGTTTCAGCAGGCGCGGATCGTTTCCGAACTCGCCAACGACGACACGCAATCTTGTGCGCTTACGCCTTCCACTTGATTGAGCAGCCGATCGAGGGGATCTGTTCGGCAGGCCCCTCCCCGGTCTTCGCAATCAAATGCATGGCTTCCGAAAGCTCGCGCGGCGCACCGGGGCTCGGCTCCCCTGTCCGTCCGTCATCGAGCCGACCGCAATAGCGCAACGATCCGTCGGCGGCGAAACCGAAGTAATCCGGCGTGCACACGGCCCCGAACGCCTTGGCGACAAGCTGATCCTCATCGTGAAGATAGGGGAAATGCAGATTGTGCCGGGCGGCGAAGGCTGCCATGTTGGCGAAGCTGTCGTCCGGATAGGCCTCTGCATCGTTTGGACAAATCGCGGCAAAGCCGATGCTGTCCTCTGCCAGAAGGCGCGCATCGCTCACCAGTCGGTCAATCACCGCCTTGACATAAGGGCAATGGTTGCAGATGAACACGAGAACCGTTCCCTTCGTTCCGGCGATATCGGTGAAGGTGTAGGTTCGCCCGTCGATCGCCGGCAGATGGAAATTGACCGCCTGCCAGCTCGTGTCGAGGTCGGTCGGGGGGTGTGCGGTCATCGAGGGTCTCCGCTGCGGCGCCCAATGGCGCAGGTGACTGGAATTTGGGGGAAGTCTGCCTGCGACAGGCGAGCGGAACAAGGCCCCGTTTAGGCCAGAGCATAGTCCGATCGGATTGCATCGATCTGATCGGTGAGGATATGCTCAAGGGATTGATACAGGGGCGATTTCTCGTCGTTCAGGTGATTTTGGCTGAAGGACAGGCGTTCCAGGGTGCACTAAAAGGCGCACAGTTGAGCAATCATCACACCGGCATCGCCGATACCGAATTGCCAGAATTCGGGATGATTCGGCGGGCTGGCGTATTGCTGGTCAGGCCAAGTGAAACAAATCGGGTACGAAAAGACGAATGGCAGGCAAGGACGATCTGTTCGCGCAGCTGGAAACTGAGGTTTCGGCCTTGAAGGCCCGTCGCAAGACGGCCGCTCCGGCGCCCAAACGCACCGCCGCCCGCGCCCCGGAGGCCACGGAGAGGCCGACAGCGCCGTTGCGCGCCGTCTCCGACGGTGACGGCGGCTACACCGCCGCCGACATCGAGGTCCTCGAGGGGCTAGAGCCGGTCCGGCGGCGTCCGGGCATGTATATCGGCGGAACGGACGAACGCGCCCTGCACCATCTTTTCACGGAAGTCATCGACAACTCGATGGACGAGGCGGTTGCGGGCTACGCAACCTGGATCGACGTCCGGCTCGATGAGGACGGCACGCTGACGGTGACGGATAACGGCCGCGGCATTCCCGTTGACCCGCACCCCAAGTTCAAGGGCAAGTCGGCGCTCGAAGTCATCATGACCACCCTGCACGCCGGTGGTAAGTTCGCCAGCAAGGTCTACGAGACATCGGGCGGCCTGCACGGCGTCGGCGTGTCCGTCGTCAACGCCCTGTCGGTCACGCTGGAAGTGGAAGTCGCTCGTTCGCGCAAGCTCTACCGGCAGCGGTTCGCACGCGGCATCGAGCAAGGCCCGTTGGAGCCGCTCGGTGATATTCAGAACCGGCGCGGCACCACCGTGCGTTTTCTGCCCGATCCGGAAATCTTCGGCGCCAATGCCCGGTTCAAGCCGAGCACCCTGTTCAAGATGGCCCGCTCTAAGGCCTATCTCTTCGGCGGCGTTGAAATCCGCTGGCGGTGCGCGGAAAGCCTTCTGGGCGACAAGAACGCCTCACCTGCCGAGGCGACGTTCCATTTCCCCGGCGGCCTGAAAGATTTCCTGCAGGAGACGCTGGAAGGCGAAAAGCGCGTCGTTGACGACGTCTTTGCGGGCAAGACCTCGAAAACAGGGAGCCACGGCTCGGTGGAATGGGCGGTTTCCTGGTTCGCAGGCGACAGCTTCCTGCATTCCTATTGTAATACGGTGCCCACTCCGGAAGGCGGCGCCCACGAAGCGGGTCTCAGGCTGGCGCTTCTGCGCGGACTTAAGGCCTACGGCGAACTCGTCGGCAACAAGCGCGCAGCACAGATCACCGGCGACGACGTGCTGACCTCGGCGGGCGGCATGCTGTCCGTCTTCATCCGCGAGCCGGAATTCGTCGGCCAGACCAAGGACAAACTCGCCACCGGCGAGGCAAGCCGCATCGTGGAGAACGCGGTGCGTGATGCCTTCGACTATTGGCTCACCGCCTCCCCCCATCAGGCGGATAAGCTGCTGGAATGGGTGATCGATCGTGCCGAGGAACGGCTGCGGCGGCGCCAGGAAAAGGACGTCGCCCGTAAGACGGCGGTGCGCAAGCTGCGCCTGCCCGGCAAGCTTGCCGATTGCTCCACATCATCGGCGGCGGGAACCGAGATCTTCATCGTGGAGGGCGACTCGGCCGGTGGCTCGGCCAAGCAGGCGCGCGACCGCAAGCATCAGGCGATCCTGCCCCTGCGCGGCAAGATCCTCAACGTCGCCAATGCGGGACGCGAAAAGCTCGCCGCCAACCAGCAGCTTGCGGACCTGATCCAAGCTCTGGGTGTCGGCACCCGCGCCCAGTACCGTGACGAGGAACTGCGCTACGAGCGCGTGATCGTCATGACCGATGCGGACATCGACGGTGCCCATATCGCCTCGCTGCTGATCACGTTCTTCTACCGCGAGATGCCCAAGCTCATCGAGAACGGGCACCTCTTCCTGGCCGTCCCCCCGCTCTATCGCATCGCACAGGGCGACAAGATCCAGTATGCGCGCGACGACGCGCACAAGGACGAACTCATGAAGAGCGTGTTCACCGATAAGGGCAAGATCGATATCGGCCGCTTCAAGGGCCTGGGCGAAATGCTTCCCACCCAGCTGAAAGAAACGACGATGGATCCGAAGAACAGAATGCTGCTTCAGGTCTGCGTCGCGGAGGGCGAGGACGAGAGCACGAGCAAGACGGTAGATCGCCTGATGGGCACCAAGCCGGAAGCGCGCTTCCTGTTCATCAAGGAAAACGCCGAATTCGCCACCGATCTCGACATCTGATATCCGCGTCCACCGGGTCTCGGGTCAAGACTATCTCGCCGTTATGGGTCGCACGGTGTCGGTTTCGATCGATACTGTCCTGTTTGCAAGTCGCGCGAATGCAGCGGCAAGCCTTCGTCGGTACCGATTTCGGCAAGAAACCCGTCTATTCTGATCTACGCCTATTGTCAGAATGAACGGCGACAAAAACGCACGCGTAAAATAGTCATATAGAATTGCGCCGCGGTCCTTGCGAAGGTTCCCTACACTTCCGCAGACGGATCAATGATAACGATCCGGGAAGTATTACGGCCGAATTTGACCTACGACGATTGACATGGATCGTCTCCGCCGTATTGTGCGCGCAATACCCCTCCGATCATGAGCGGTCACTACCATCCCGCCTTGGCGATGGTAACCGCCGGACATCTTGGTGAATGCAAAAGGCATGAGTTTTTCCAATCTCGGACTGAGCCAGAAGGTGCTGGAAGCGGTCGCGGCGGCCGACTACACCGAACCCACGGCAATTCAGGAGCAGGCAATCCCGCACGCTCTGGAGCGACGTGACGTGCTCGGCATCGCCCAGACAGGCACGGGAAAGACCGCCTCCTTCACCCTGCCGATGTTGACCCTGCTGGAAAAGGGCCGTGCGCGTGCGCGCATGCCGCGAACCCTGATCCTGGAACCGACACGCGAACTCGCGGCGCAGGTCGAGGACGAGTTCAACCGGCTCGGCACCAATCACAAGCTGACCGTGGCCCTGCTGATCGGCGGCGTGTCCTTTGCCGACCAGGATCGCAAGATCGACCGCGGCGCGGATGTTCTCATCGCAACGCCGGGCCGTCTGCTCGACCACGTGGAGCGCGGCAAGCTGATGCTGCAGGGCGTGGAAATCCTCGTCATCGACGAGGCCGACCGCATGCTCGACATGGGCTTCATCCCCGACATTGAGCGCATATGCAAGCTGATCCCTTTCACCCGGCAGACCCTGTTCTTCTCCGCGACCATGCCGCCGGAGATCCAGCGTCTCACCGAGACCTTCCTTCAGAACCCGGTTCGCGTGGAAGTCGCCCGTGCCTCCTCGACCGTCGACACGGTCGCGCAGTCGCTGGTGTCCTCCGACAGCGCTCCGCATGACAAGCGAGAGACCCTGCGCGGCCTCATCCGCGATGCGGAAGACCTGAAGAACGCGATCATTTTCTGCAATCGCAAGCGCGATGTCGCTAACCTTTACCGCTCGCTCCTGAAGCACGGCTTCGATGTCGGCGTGCTTCACGGAGACATGGACCAGCGCACGCGCATGCAGACGCTGGAAGGCTTCCGCCACAACGAGATCAAGCTGCTGGTAGCCAGTGATGTTGCCGCGCGTGGTCTCGACATTCCCGATGTGAGCCACGTCTTCAATTTCGACGTGCCCGTTCACGCCGAAGACTACGTTCACCGGATCGGACGCACGGGGCGTGCGGGCCGCAAGGGCACGGCGATGACCATCGTCACCGCCGATTGCGGACGTCATGTCGAGGCGATCGAGAAGCTGATCGGCAAGCAGATCGAGTGGCACAACGAGCCGATTGATTTCGAGGCTGCCGAAGCGGATCGCAAGGGCCGTCGTCGCGGGTCTAGCCGCAAGCGGACCTCCGACAAGCCAGAAGCCTCGGCAAAGCTCGAGGAAAAGAAGGAAGCCTCACCGAAGAAGCGGACTCGTCCGAAGAAGGCCGACAAGGTGCTGGAACCGGTTGCGGCCGAGGTTGCCGCAGCTCCTTCCCCGAAGAAGGAGACCCGGGACGAGACGCCCCGCAATCAGGAGCAGCCCAAGCGCGGTCGCCGGGGATCCGAAAAGGGTCAGGGCAAGGATCGCAAGGAGCGTGGCGGCAAGGACAAGCAGCTCATCGGCCTCGGCGATCACACACCTGCCTTCCTGCTTCGCGAAATCCGTCCCAAGAAGGCCGCGACCTGATCTGAACAGAATTGGCCATTAGCGAGACTGGAGGTGAAATGACACTTGGTGATGCGAATTAGTTTCTAAGTCAACAATACAAGCATCGCTGTTGGTAACGAGAGCGTGAAATATACATAAGGGAAGTCCCGCAGGACTTAATTCATGGTTAATTGATTTCATGTCACTATAAGGAAATCAAAAAATGCGCTTTGGCCCGTAAGCAGTTTTACGCCGTTTGGACTCGACAATGAGCCAACAAGACGATTTTAAACGGACAATCGTTTACGGCGACACGGCGTTAGCTTACCTCAAGAAGAATTGATTACCGGCATTTCCTCGAAATTACGAGCTTTTGTATACTTATTCTGCCGGGTTCAAATATTCGCTCAATAAAGCGGTAAACGATATTCTCGGAGAGAAGGGCCGGATCACCACCGACGAAGCTCAGAATATCTACAACCGCTTCCTCTGCCCCAAGCGTCTCGGCGACCAGATCGATTCCGTTGGATCGAAGCTCTCGCGGGAAATCAGTGACGTCGTCGATATCGTCACCAACAGCCTCACTGCGGCTTCGGATTACGCGGAGTCCCTCGACAATGTCACCGCATCGCTGGAACAAGCGACCACGCGCGAGGAACTGGCTGAAATCATCGCGCATATCATCGCGTCAACGAACCAGACCGCCTCGCTCAACCGCGAGTTGGAAGACAAGCTCAACGAATCCAGGCAGCAGATTTCCGGTCTGCAGGAAAGTCTCGAAGCCATTCGCTATGAATCGCTGACCGACGACCTGACCACGCTGGCCAATCGCCGGCATTTCGACGAGTCCATCGATCGCGCCGTTCTCAACATGCTCGCGAAACGGGCGAGCCGCTGTCGCTGCTTCTCACCGATATCAATCACTTCAAGCAGTTCAACGACAATTTCGGACATCAAATTGGAGATCAGGTTCTGCGGCTGGTGGGCCTGTCGGTGAAACAGAACGTCAAGGCGCAGGATATCGCATGCCGGTACGGCGGTGAGGAATTTGCCGTCATCCTTCCGCGCACCGAACTCGATCATGCCTTTTCGGTGGTCGAGCACATCCACAAGTCAGTGATCTGCAAGGAGCTGGTGAAACGTTCCACCGGCGAGAATCTCGGGCGGATCACGATTTCGATCGGCGTCGGCGGATGCCGCGCTTTACGGCGCCAAGCGTGCGGGGCGCAACCGCGTGAAGTGCGAGAAGGACACCGATATCAAGAGCGCCGTCGCTTGAGACCAACGCGTTTTCCGCGCTCCGATCGGCGCGGTTCCTTCTTTCCCGGTCGATTTCCAAGGGCTGCACCGTGCGTCTCAGGTGCGATTGCCGAGACAACTTTTCGACGTAATCCAACATTACTCGTGTCAAAGTCGTAATGCTTGACCCCGAAGGCCAGATCGTCAGTGGTGCGCCAGGGAAACCGATCGGCCAGCTATCTCGTGCAGTTACCCGTCGGGCCGGATCATTCGGCATGATCCGAATATACTTTCGGCATCGATCCTGGGATTGTTTTCCCGATGTTCGGGCTCCTTTATCCGAACGCGAATACTTCAAGCCCGCCATGTCCGAGAAGTCTTCGAAAGCCGAAGCCATGCGCCTTGTCTTCCCGGGAGCCGTTCATACCCCTTATTGAATTTCAATCCATGACCCTGAAAGACCTTCTTCTTGCCGGAACTCTTGCGATGGTTGTTGTTGCTCCCGCATCGACCGCTTCCGACCATGCATCCCTTCCCGGATATGCCGATGGCGCAAAGGTGATTACCGTCCAAGGCAACCGGAGCCAGATCGACGGCATCATCTTATTCGCAGATCAAGAAAACGCGCGCTATACGCGGATTGCGGATGACGGTGCTGGTACCGCGCAACGAGGATCTCAAGCCCGCCATCCTGTTTCTTCCTGGCGGCGGCTTCACGTCCGCCGACTATCAGAAGTTCTTCGAGATGCGCACCGCCCTGGCTCAGGCGGGCTTTGTCGTCGCCGCGGCCGAATTCCGGACACGGGTTCCCGACAAGTTCCCGGCTCTGGTTGAGGACGGCAAGGCGACCGTGCGCTATCTGCTTGCCCATGCAACCGAGTACGGTATTGATCCGGACCGCATCGGCGTCTTTAGCGATTCCGCGGGCGGCTATCTCGTGCAGATGCTCGGCATGACGAATGGCGAAAAGGCATTCGACAAGGGCGACTATCTGACGACCTCCTCCGACGTTCAGGCCGTCGCCTCCCGTTCAGAGCAAGCAGCTCTACGAGACTCTCAAGGACCACGGAGACAAGGTCGACTACGTTCTTCTGGTGGAAGGCGCGGGTCACGGCGATCTGACCTGGTATCAGAAGCCGCTCATCAATCGCGTGGTTTCCTGGTTCCGCGATACGCTTGGCGCTCCGATCAAGGGCGGCGCCAAGCCAGCCGATACCGGATCAAACCTCTAGACGATCAACGGACCGCCAGGCGGTTCGTTGATCGTCATGTATCGCGCCGCTTCTCCCTCCCGGGAGGGAGAAGCG
>NZ_JASJAV010000033.1 GCF_030066895.1 Breoghania sp.
ACACCCCTCACCCCAACCCTCTCCCCATGGGAGAGGGGGCGAAGACGGCCAGTTCTACAAGACACTGTGACGCCCTAATCGCCCCGCAGCCGATACGCGGGGATCGGATAGATCCGATCTTCGCCGATCATGTAGGCGGTGAAGCTCTCATTGCGGAAGAGCGGATCCCACGGCTCCTCCAACACGTTCAGTCCGCCCGTCAGCGCGCCGAAGGCGGGCAATATCAGCCACGTGTCGTCGCCCGCAAAACACGGCCGGCGCACCGAGCGCCCATGTCGCCGGATGCGGCCGACCGGGTAGAGATGGACTGCGATCTCGCCCATCACCGTGTCGACCAGCGGTTCGTGACGGAAGACGAGTGCGCCGAAATCCGCGCAATCGGTGCAATCGCCGAAAAGTCCCGCACTGGCTTCCGGATCGTGGTTGCCGGTGATCCAGATCTATTCGCGCCCGAGTTGCAGCATGGCAAGCCGTGTGCGATCTGCCATCGAAAGGCGGTGCGCGGCTTCCGCGTCGTGGAAGCTGTCGCCCAGCGAGATCACGCGTATGGGCTCGAAATGGTCGATGACGGCGGCCAGCCGATCGAGGGTGATGGTGGTGTCGTAAGGCGGCAGCATCACGCCGCGCATGGCGTATGCGGAGGCCTTTTCCATATGCAGATCGGAAACGATCAGCGTGCGTTCTGCTTCCCACCACACCACACCGGACAGGTGCAGCGTCAGGATTTCTCCGGCCACGGATATTTCGAGCCAGTCAATAGAGGGCGTGTGCCGCCAAAAGGTGCTCGCACCGAGATTCACGTCATAGCCTCCGCAATGAGATCGTCGGCGAATTCGGCGAGGAGTGACTTGTTGGCCTCGCCATACACAGGCTCGCGGCCGATTTCAAGCATGATCGGTACGGCGAGCGGCGATATGCAACTCAGGGCAGTATGCGTGATTCGTGCCCGAATGCGGCGCAAAAGTGTACTTAGCCGCGAAATGTCCAGAAGGCCCGTCGCGGCGTCTGCCCAGGTCGCCTGCAGCAGAATGTGGTCGGGTTCATTGCCCGCGCAACACGTTATAAATGAGGTCGGAGGACACGGTGATCTGACGGCCGCTCTTTTCCTGTCCCGGATGGCGGCGCTCGATCAGCCCGCCGATCACCGCGCAATTTCTGAAGGTCCGCTTCATCAGCGCCGACCCGGCAAGCCACGCATCGAGATCGTCGCCCGGCATGTCCTCGTCGAACAGCGCCTCAAGCGACAGATCCCCGGGCGTGATGGCCGCGCCCATGTCGGCAAGCCCCCAAACGGCCAGTGCATAGTCGTTGGCGACGAAGCCCAGCGGCTTCAGCCGCGCCCGTTCCAGCCGCCGTGTCAGCAGCATTCCGAGCGTCTGGTGCGCAAGCCGCCCCTCGAACGGGTAGCAGATCATGTAGTGCTTGGCGCGGCGCGGGAACGTCTCCACCAGCAGGCTGTCGCGCCCGGGAAGCAGCGATTTGTCGCGCTGGATCTCCAGCCATTCGCGCACCTGGTCGGGCAAGGCGCGCCAGTAGTCCGACTCCGCCAGCATGGCGCGCACGCCGTCGGCCAGATAGGTGGAAAGCGGAAACTTGCCGCCCATATAGGCCGGGAACCTTCGGCGTCTGGGCTTCCGCGCGCGAAACGAAGACGACGTTTTCGCGAAGCATCTCGAAACGCACGACCTCGCCGGCGAAGACGAACGTGTCGCCGGGCGTCAGTTACTCGATGAACCATTCCTCCACCTCACCCAGGATCCGCTCGCCGCGTCCCACCGGTGCCCGTCGTCCGCCCGCGGCCGAGCGCGCAAGGCGAACCTTCAGCACCGGCGCTTCGACGATGGTGCCCACATTCAGCTGGTATTGCTGAGCGATCCGGGGATAGGATATGCGTCAGCGCCCGTCGGGCATGCGCTTGAGCCGCGCATAGCGGTCATAGGATTTCAGCGCATATCCGCCTGTTGCCACGAAATCGATGCAGCGCTTGAAGGTCGTGAAATCGAGATCGCGATAGGGTTCGGCGCTCGTCATTTCCTCAAACGTTTCCTGCGTCTCGAACGGTCCCGCGCAGGCGAGTCCCAGAAGGTGCTGGGTGAGAACGTCGAGACCGCCGGTGCGCAGCGGCGGCGTGTCCTGCGTGCTCGCGCGTGCCGCCTCAAGGGTTGCCCGGCATTCCAGGATCTCGAACCGGTTGGCGGGCACCAGAAGCGCCTTCGACGGCTCGTCCATGCGGTGATTGGCCCGCCCGATGCGCTGCATCAACCGGCTCGCGCCCTTCGGGGCCCCCACATTGATGACCAGATCGACGTCGCCCCAGTCGATGCCGAGATCGAGCGAGGAGGTGCAAACGACCGCGCGAAGGCGGTCTTCGGTCATCGCCGCTTCCACCTTGCGCCGTTGGCCTGCATCGAGCGAGCCGTGATGGAGCGCGATTTCCAGCCCGTCCTCGTTGATCCGCCACAGTTCCTGAAACAGCAACTCTGCCTGGCTGCGCGTGTTGACGAAGACCAGCACCGTGCGGTGCGCCTTGATCTCTGCATAGATCTCGGGAAGCGCATAGCGGGCGGAATGGCCCGACCAGGGAATGCGTTCCTCTGACTGCAGGATGGAGGTATCGGGCGCCGCCCCCTCGCGGACGGTGACGAGATCCGAAAGCGCGCGCTCTTGCCCTTTCGTTTGCGGAACGAGCCAGGCGCGCAGATCGTCGGGCTCAGCGACCGTTTTGCCGAGAGCCCGATGGTGCGCATCTTCGAGGCGAGCCGGTTGAGGCTCGCAAGGCCGAGCGACAGGAGATCGCTCCGCTTGGAAGTGGTGAGCGCGTGCAACTCGTCGAGAATGACCGTGGTTAGCCCGGAAAAGAAGCTCTCCGCATCGGGTGAGGCGATCAGCAGGGCAAGCTGTTCGGGGGTCGTCAGCAGGATATCGGGCGGGGCGTGCTTCTGGCGCTTGTGGGCGGGCGTGTCGCCGGTGCGCGTCTCCACCTCGATGGAAAGCCCCATCTCTGCGATCGACGCTTCCAGATTGCGCGCGATATCGACGGCGAGCGCCTTCAGCGGCGAGATGTAGAGCGTGTGGATGCCGCGCCGAACGGGATCGCCCGGCTTGCGATCGGCGAGCGCGGTCAGGCTCGGCAGAAAACCGGCCAGCGTCTTGCCCGCGCCGGTGGGCGCGATCAGCAGGGTCGAGCGGCACTCCCGGGCTCGTTCCAGCAGATCGAGCTGATGGGCGCGCACCGACCATCCGCGTGCGGAGAACCAGTCCCGGAAGAGGGGAGGGAGCAGGGCCTCGCGGCCCGCCTGCGCATTGTGCTGCAATTCCTGATACCTGCCGACCGGATGCCGCTTTCGGGCGCCATCTCGCCCGTTTCCTCCTAATCTCCGCACCCGATCTCTGGCAAGGCTAGGCCTTTGCGCCCGGGGTCTTTGCAAAAAGTTTGGCGAAGAGATTTGCGAAGAGTTTGGGATGAGTGCATCACCCCCATCGCCGCGGGCTTCGCGAAGCGCTATATCCGCTTTGGTGACCACCGTTCGGATCGCGAATTGACGTGGCGCGAAAGATGGGCAGTCTGCCAGGATCGGACCCCTGAGAAGAATGCAAGGTCGACGCCGATGAAAACGGACCAGGACACGAATGCCATCCGTGAGCTGTTTGCGACCTATGCAAGCGGGTTCAACGATTTCGACGCCGATGCGATTGCCGATCTCTTCGCCTATCCGGTCGTGATCTGGCAGTTCGACCGCGGCAACATGTTCGAGGACGACGAGGAGCTTCTGGAAAATATCGAGGCTCTGCTGGCCGTGCTCGACAAGGAAGCGGTCGTTCATTCCGATTATGAGGTGCAGGCGCTGTCCGTTTCCGGCCCCACCGCGCTGGCCAGCGTTTTCTGGAAGCAGCAGCGCGAGGACGGCGAAGTCGCACTTGCCTTCACGTGCCACTATCACCTGGTCAATATCGAAGGCGAATGGCTGATTGCCTCCATTTTCAATGAAAATGTCTGACATCGTGATTTGTCGCAGTAAGCGAAGCTTGCTCTTCTCCGCGCGGCCCGGCATTGTCTTGACGTTCGGGCCGCAAGCAACCGACTAGATCTGGTGGGGAGAGCCGACGTGAAACCGACGATCGACTATTACTTCGCTCTGATTTTGCCTTTTGCCTATCTCGGGCACGTCTCCTCTCTGGACGTCGCTGAAAAGCATGGAGCGACGATCCGCTTCTTTCCCGTCAATCTCGGCGCGCTGTTTTCCGAAACCGGCGGCCTGCCCCTGTCCAAGCGCCATTCCGCCCGCCAGTCCTATCGCTGGCTGGAACTTCAGCGCTGGCGCGAGGCGCGCAAGATGCCGCTGAACTTTCAGCCCGCCCACTTCCCCACCGATCCGACGCTCGCCGACTGCACGGCCATCGTGCTCGCCCAATATGGTGGCAACGTCGCCGACTTCGCTCACCGCGCCTATCGCGCCTGCTGGGAACTGGATCGCGATATCGCCGACGAGCACGTCATCGCAGGGATTCTGGACGATCTGGGCGAGCGAAAGGGCGATCTCCTCGTCGCCGCGCGTTCCGACGACGTCAAATCGCTTTATGCGCAAAATGCCCGTCAGGCGGCAGCCGCCGGTGCCTTCGGTTCGCCGGTCTACAGGCTCAACGGCGAGGCCTTCTGGGGACAGGACCGGCTCGAGCTGCTGGGATCGGCGCTGGAGAGCGGGCGCGCACCCTATCGGCCTCTCTGAGGGCTCAGCGATACAATCTGGCGACGAATCCGGTTAGATTGGATCCCTCGATACGAGGCCGGGCATCGGCCCCGTATGCCGTCCGTCTTGTTGCCATTTGCATCGGAGGGGTCGATGCGCATCCTTGCCGGATCGTTTTGCGCCGCGCTGCTGGCTGCGGCACTGCTTGTCCCGTCCGCGAGCATTGCGGACGAGCTTTCGCCCGTCGACAGCGATCGCTACACCTTGCACGAGATGTCGGAAGGCTGGCTGCGGCTTGATCGCAAAACCGGCAAGGTGTCGCTCTGCCGGGCGAAATACGGCGAATGGACCTGCGCCCCGGTCCCCCGATGCGGTTGCCGCCTATGAGACGGAGGTCCGCGCGCTGGAGGCCGACAACAAGCGCCTGAAGGCACGGGTGGCGGAGCTGGAACACCGCCTGTCGGCAACCGATGCGCCTGCGCCGAAGAAGAAGCGCGAGGAACGGCTGATCACGCCGCACGAAAGCCGCGAGATCGATCGCTTCGGAAATGTCCGAACGCGTTCTGATGCACTTCTTCGGCGTCGTGAAGACGCTGAAGCGCGAATTCGAGGACCGCACCTGACGCGAATGTGTGCCCCAGGGGAGTTTGCGATCTTTCACGAGGAGCGCCACAAGCTCCAATGTCATCCCCGCCTTCGCGGGGATGACAGTCACGGGAAAATATGCGGACGACTCCCTTCGTTCGCCCCGCCTCAGATCATCGAGCGTGCGGCGATCTCGTTGCGGGCCTCTTCGGGGAGCGGCACGGGATTGCGCGTTTCCAGATCCATGATCATGGCGGTCACGTCGAGCGTCGCAATCACCCGTCCGGCGGCGCCGTCGAACATGTGGTGGCGGAAGGTGAAGGTCTTCTGGCTCGCGCTCGTCAGACCGGAGATAACGTGCAGTGTCGTGCCCGCGCGGGCGGGCAGGCCGCGGGTCAGCTTCATTTCCAGTGCCACGCGGCCGTAGTCGTTCTTGTCGAGCCAGGACCGGGTCAGCTTGGCATGTTCCCAAAGATGCGGCGCACCGTCGGTGAAGCAGGCGAGCAGGAAACGATCCTCCGCGTTGCTGTCCAGCCCGCAGTCGCGCGGCAGAACCGTGGCCCGGTTGACCAGGATCGCGCCCGCGGCGATGAGGTCGGCTTCCTTGATGTCGAGCGCGGCGGGAGAGGTCTCGAAGCTGCACGCGGCCGCCTGTTCGGGCATCGGCTCGGCCGCACCCTGCAGGCGCTTGCGTAGATCGGTCAGCGCGCGCTCGGAGGGCGCATAGCCGTCAAGCGCGGTCGCCGCGATCCGCCCGGTGGAGGCATCGCGCATCACATGGACGACGGATAGAAGATGCGGCCCGTCGAAGGTCGCGTGGGAGGTGACGCTTACCAGCGCGCCCGCATAAAGCTCGCCGTGATAGCGCACGTGACGAACGCGGCGCGGCCCCGCCTGTGCCTCGCTGAACCCGGTCTGAAACCGGAATTGACGGTCGGATTCCTCGAATTTCGCGAAATAGAATTGGACGTTGAGGTGATCGTTCTCGTCGCATTCCCACGTGTTGACGAAGGATTTGAGCGTATCCAGGGTGGGCATGAGGTTCCGTTTTTTCGTTTTGATCTGAGCGGGGCGCGAACCGTCAATGGTTCCAGCGCGTCCCAGTGGCTAGCTTTTAGCCGCAAAGGCGGCGCAGATGAAGGTGTCTATTTCGGCATTACTCTTGCGCGAAATTTCCAACGGAAACACCTGGAAAACGTGACATCCGCCGGGATGGACGGAAATCTCCGTCTTGTTGCCCGCCGCCAGCCAGCGCGAGGCCATGAAAAGACTGTCATCGAGCAGCGCGTCGCGCGTTCCCACCGAGAATAGGGTGGGAGGCAGGCCCTTGAGATCGGCGCGAATGGGCGAAATGTCGGCCGGGCTCGCATCTCCGTCCTCGCCCAGGAAGGCTTCAGTGGACTTGGAGATGTCGCGCGTGGTCAGGATCAATTTCTCCGTCCCCCAGTTGCGCGCGCTCGGCGTGAGTTGCAGGTCGTAGCAGCCCGCCGTCAGCACCGCCCCGGCAAACGGGGTCAGCCCGTGCTTGTCTCGCAGGCGCAGCAACGTGGCAGCCGAAAGATGCGCGCCCGCCGATTCCCCGCCGATGACGAGCGGTAGGTCGCGGAACGGCGACTGGCACACGAGCCACAGCGCCGCCGTCTCGCAATCGTCGGGCCCTTGCGGATACGGGTTCTCCGGCGCCAGCCGATATTCCACCGACAGCGCCACGGCCCCGGTCGTGCGGGTGATTTCCTCCAGACGGTCGTCCTGCGAATCCGAGGTGCCGAATGTCCAGCCGCCGCCGTGAATATGCAGGTAGACGCCGCGCGGGTGTCCCGTTTCCGGCAGGATCTGGCGGATCACGATCGAGCCGTGCGGCCCTTCGATGGTTACCGTCTCGGCGCGCGGGCATTTGGGCGGCAGCGGGAAAGCGTCGAGCCCCTTTGCGAGCAATTCCCGCACCTGGGCCGGCGGTATGCTCCACACGTCCGGCATTGCCGTCAGCTCGGCGGTCTTTTCGATATTGAACTGACGGGTCTCGTCGCTGATGGCGTCGTCGGTGAAAAGAGCGGGATCGAGCTGCATGGCGCGTGCCTTCGTCTACGGGGTCAGCCCGGAACGCTACTCGTCCGCTTCAACCCTGCCAAGACCCCGGCTTGGGCGAATGGCGAGTAAATCGGCGCCGCTTCGTGTATCAACAATAATTACATGGCGTTGTCGCTCAACGCGGGATCTACCGTCGGGCGCCGGATGGCATTGACGAATTGTGTCGCCTCGCTGCCCGGCGCCGCCGTGACGAGGCTCACCACGATCGCGACCATGAACTCGGCCGCAATGCCGAAAGGCGCGGCCGACAGTATGCCCGCCCCAAACCCCATATCCACACCCATCTGCAGCGCGCAGGCAACCGCAATCTCCGCCGCCATGCCCGCTGCCGCCGCCGTTGCGCGCTTCCACCAGATGCCGAGCACCAGCGCGGGGAAGAAGACCGCCGCCGCCAGAACCAGAGCGCTCGTCACCAGTCCGGGAAGCACGAGCACCCCCGCAAGCGCGACATGGGCGGCAAGCTCCGCCACCGGCAGGGGCACCAAACGCGTGACGAACAGCCTCCGCGCTGCCGTTGCCCGCGGCGACAGGGTGCGGTGGAAGCCGTTATGCGCGAGCGAGTTGGCGATGGTCAGCAGCAGCCCGTTTCCCGCTGAAAAAAGCGCCGCCAGTACGCCGATTGCCAGAAAGTCGGAAAAGGTCCCGCCGAGGCCGAGAATTTCGGAGAAGGCGGGAACGACGGCGCGCGGATTGAGCGCAAAATCCTGAAGACGAAGCGCGCTGTAATAGCTGTCGATTTCCGCACAAGCGGTGCGGATTGCCTCCGTCAAGACCGCCGGAACGCCGCAAATGATGACCAACCCTTCCACGCTCAGTCGGTGCACCCAGGCGGGCAAGGCATCGAGCGGCAATCCGGGGAGCGTGCGCACCATCTCCAGCTTGGTCATGAGCACATAGGCCGGAATGGCGGTCACGATCAGCGCGACAAAAACGAAGCCCCAACCGGCGGTCCTGCGGGCCTGCTGCGCGCTCGGAGCCGTGAGAAAGCGCGTCAGCGTATGCGGCAGGCAGGCGGTTCCCACGCAAAGGCAGACGAGCAATCCGGCGATGCGGGCAGCATCGCCCCCGGTCTTAGGCCAGGGCAGGGTACTGGCTGCGGCGGCAAGATGGTCGCCGGGCAACCCAGCAAGTGCGGTGCGCAGATCGGCAATGACGGAGCCGAGCGCCACCTGCGGGATCGGCTGACCGTATGTGTGGAAGGAGAACGCGACAGGCGGGATCAGTAGGGCGGCGGCAATCACGAGATAGAGTGCGCTCTGCGGCCCATGTCAGGGCCCGCATGCCGCCCGCCAGCGTGCACACGAGCATGATCGCGAGAACGGTGACGATCGCGATCTCATGGGAAAATCCGAGGAACCTTGAGGCGACGAACCCGGTTGCGACCAGTTGCGCGCTGAGCAGCAGGAATGACGTGGCGACCAGCACCGCCAACGCCAGAAGCCGAACGATCTTTCCGCCGTACCGCGCGGCCAGAAAATCGGGCACCGTCAACGCGCCGGATCTGTTGAGATAGGGCGCAAGGAGCAAGGCCAACAGCACGAGCCCGCTGCACCAGCCCACAACATAAAGCCAGACGTCCAGTCCCATCGCGCCGGAGGCGGAGGACGAGCCGGATGTGTAGATGACCCCGACCAGGCCGATGACGAGCGCCCCCGACAGCCATTGCGCGGCGATGGTCCCATTGGCGGGGGCGGGCACCCGGCGGCCTGCGAGGTAGAACTCGCCAACCAGCATCGTGCATGCGCGCAGGCCCAAAATGACGGGCACCGCGGCAACGAGGACCGCGAGCACCGTATAGGGCAAGCCGAGTCGTTCCAGAACGGAGAAAATGAGCAGCGCGAGCGGGAATATTCCCGCCAGAAGGACGAAACTCCATCCCAGTCGTCTGCTTGCGCCTGCGGTGATTTGCGCGGACGAGCGTGCGGCGAGGGCTCTGCGTATCATCCGGAAACCTTGACGGACACCGGGCCCACTCCCGCAAAACGTGCAAGGGGAAGGGGCGCAGGCAGTCGGGATTCGCACCGTCTGGCCTTTGTCGGGTTAGCTTTCATCGCTGTCGCGCCTCTCGCAAGTTGGGGGCGGGGCAAATTGGCGCCCCTTTCTCGCGCCTGCCGCGCGAACCGCATTCTTTTTCAGATTTTTCTGACAGGCGCAATCGCATGCGGCAAGACGCCCCCGTCAATTCGAGAAAACGCATGTTTGCCTGATCGCCTCTGAAAGCCTATCAATAAACATGTGCCGGTTTGCAAGACGACAATAACCATAACCGGCAAGACCGACGGTACGGTTCAAGGAAAGCCGAGGTCGAACACGTGACGAGGTTCCGCAAGGTGATCGCCGAACAAGCCTGTTTGGTGCGCATTTCCGCAACGGGAAGGCCCGTCTCGTGGGTGTTTTGGGGTAAGGGAAGATAGGCGGTTTGACCGACAAGCCATCTGTATAATTTCGTCGTTGCGGATGATCATCTGTTGTTTCGCGGCGCTTTGCGGCAGACGATCGAGAGCATGTATCCGGGGGCCGGTATTTTCGAAGTTGGCGCGTTTGAGGATGTTTCCGCACGGCTTGAAGCGTTGGACGACGTTGATCTCATATGCCGGATCTGACGATGCCCGGCATGCGCGGCTACTCGGGGTTGGTGTTCTTGCGCGCGCAATATCCGGGAATTCCGGTCGTCATCCTTTCCGCCAAAGAAGATCCGACCGCGATCCGTAATTGCATGAAATTCGGCGCCTCCGGCTTTATTCCCAAATCGCTTGGTATTGAGGCACTGCGGGAGGCGGTTGCCGCGGTCATGGCGGGCGAGGTGTAGTCGCCCTCCGATGTGGATCTCTCCGCCGTCGACGAGACGAGCGGTCTGGTCCAGCGCCTTGCAACGCTGACACCCCAGCAGGTGCGCGTTCTGATGATGTTGAGCGAGGGACTTCTCAACAAGCAGATCGCCTACGAGCTGAACGTCTCGGAGGCGACGGTGAAGGCGCATGTCTCCGCCATCCTGCAAAAGCTCGGCGTCGAAAGCCGCACCCAGGCCGTCATCGCGGCCTCCAAAATAGAAACCGGCCAGTGGCAGGCCGCCGTCAGCAGGTGAGGGTGTAGGGACTTCTGGCTCCTCTTCCCGTTTTAGGGAAGAGGTGTGTCTGGTTCGAGCGTTTCCCTCCCTCCAGTGGGCGGAGGGTGCCGTCGAAACCGGCAGCCCCCTTCGCTCACCGCGGCCGGTTTCGGGGCCGTCTCCATGCTCCGCGCCTCGTTGTGCAGGCGGGTCAGGTAGGCGCGCAGTGCGGCGGGTTTCACCGGCTTGTTGAGCATGTGAATGCCGCGGTTCTACGCGTCTCGGCGCACCTGCGGCGCGCGGTCGGCAGTAATCAGGATGGCGGGAATGTCGTCGATGCCGAATTTCCAGCGCAACTGCTTCACCGCGTCGATGCCGTTGCCCCGGTCGAGGTGATAGTCGACAGGCAGCACTTCCGGGATCTCGCCGATCTCGGAGATCTTCATCGCCACCTCCGCCGGATCAAGCGCGGTCACGATGCGGCATTCCCATCCAGCCAGCAGGGCCTCCATGCCCTCCAGAATGCTGGCCTCGTTGTCGAGCGAGAGAACCAGCATGCCTTGCAGCCTGGAGGAGCGCGCCGTCGGCGGGCCGGAGACGGGCTGGTCGGCGGGAATGGGGGCTGCCATCGGCACCGAAACCCCGAAGCGCGACCCGCCGTGGACCTGCGATCCGATCGTCACCGGATGATCGAGCACGCGGCTGATGCGATCGACGATCGACAGGCCGAGCCCGAGCCCCCGCGCCACCTTGGCGCCGTCATCCAGCCGGTGAAACTCTTCGAAGATCGCCTCGTGCTTGGAGGAGGGAATGCCGATGCCGGTATCCAGAACCTCGATGCTCACCCGGTTGTGATGCCGCCGGCAGCCTACCAGAATGCGTCCCTGACGGGTGTATTTCAGCGCGTTGGAGACGAGGTTCTGCAGAAGGCGCCTGAGCAGCCTGCGGTCGGAGCGCACCGACAGTTGCGTGGGCAGGATCCTCAGATCCAGCTCCTTTTCGCGTGCCATCGGCTCGAACTCGAGAGGATGCTGTCGAGCCGGAAGCTGCTGATTTCCGGTTGCATGCGCCCCGTATCGAGACGGGAAATGTCGAGCACCGTGCCGATGATCTCCTCCACGGAATCCAGCGAACGCTCGACATTGTGCACCAGATCGTAGTCGCGCCCGGCCTCGAAACGCTCCATCAGGGTGGAGGGGTAAAGGCGGCCGGCGTTCAGCGGTTTCAGGATGTCGTGACCGGCCGCCGCCAGGAACCGCGTCTTGCCGAGATTGGCCTCGTTCGCCTCCTTTTTGGCGCGCACCGGCTCGTCGTTGACGTGGGTCAGTTCCTCGGTGCGTTCCCGGATCCGCTTTTCCAGGTTCTCGTTGGCCCGCGCCAGCGCTTGTTCGGCGTGAACCCGTTCGGCGATGTCGGTGTAGGTGGTGACGATACCGCCGCCCGGCATCGGGCTGGTGCGCACTTTCAGAACCGTCTGGGTGGAGGCGATGCGCTCCTGGAACGTGTCCATGCGCACGGCAAGCGCATCGAGCCGCTCGTTGACCAGCTTCTCAACCGGCGAGAGGCCGAATTCCCCGCGCTCGGCGTTGTAGTGTAGCGCAGGATTGCATCGAGCGGCGTGCCTACCTGACCGTATTCCGGCGGCAGGCCCAGAAGCTCGCGGAACTGCCGGTTCCAGCAGATCAGCTGGAGATTCTGATCGTAGACCGAGATCCCCTGGCCGATCTGATCTAGCGCGGTCTGCAACAGGTCGCGATTGTACTGGATGGCGGCCGAGACATCGTCCCGCAGCTTCATCGCGCCCTTGGTCGCCGGGTCGCGGCGCTTGACCAGAAGCGACAGCACGAGCCGCGAGGAGACAGCACCGATGGCGGAGGCCAACAACTGCTCGGTGAAGCGCAGCATGCGCGCATCGGCCGGGTCGTTGGGCGAAGGCGGGATCTGCTGTTCGTGGGCAAAGCGGTCGGTACGCTCCGAGCCGAGATAACGCGCGACCGTAGTGCGCAGATCCTCCACCGTCACCGCCGTGCGCCACAGCCTCAGGGAGGGCGAAGGAGAGAAGCCGTCGGGCAGGAAGACATTCGCCTGCAACCGTTCGATCGATTCCGGCGCCCGGCTCAGCGAGCCGATTATATAGAAGGCGATATTGACCGCCAACGACCACAGGAGCCCGTGCACGAGCGGGTCGCCCTGAATTCCGAAAACACCTGGGGGCGCAGGAACATCAGCCCGAAGGGGCCATCGCTCAGCCAGGTACTCGACAGAAGGCCGGAATCGGCGAAGGTCGGCAGCAGCAGCGTGTAGCACCACACCGCAAAGCCCGATACCATGCCGGCGATCGCCCCGCGCGCGGTTCCCCGCCGCCAGAACAGCCCGCCGAAAAAGGCCGGCGCGAATTGCGCGATCGCGGTGAACGAGAGAAGCCCGATGGAAGCGAGCGCGGCGCTGTCGCCGGCCGCGCGGTAATAGGCATAGGCCAGCAGCAGCGTGGCGAAGATCGCGGCGCGGCGCACATAGAGCAGAAACCGCCCCATGTCGTGCATTTCGTCCGTATCGCCCGGACGACGACGTAAAACCAGCGGGATGACGAGATCGTTGGAGATCATGATCGCCAGTGCCACGCAGGCGACGATCACCATGGCAGTGGCGGCCGAAAGCCCGCCGATGAAGGCCAGCATGGTGAAGATCGGCTGATCCGCCGTCATCGGCAGCGCCAGCACGAAGATGTCCGCATCCACCGCGCCGCCGAAACGCAACAACCCCGCGGCCGCGATGGGAACGACGAACAGGTTGATCAGCACCATGTAGACCGGGAACATCCAGCGCGCGAGCTTCAGCTCGCCCTCGTCGTTGTTCTCCGTCACCATGACGTGAAACTGCCGCGGCAGCAGAATGGCGGCGAATATGGCCAGGCTCGTCATGACCAGCCAGCCGTTGCGATCCGGCGGTCCGGTGAAGACGTCAGCGACCCTGGGCGTCGCGCGCGCGGCGCGAAGCAGTTCTCCCGGCCCGTCGAACAGCCCGTAGATGACGTAAGGCCCGACGGAGAGAAAGGCGACCAGCTTGACGATCGATTCCGCTGCCACCGCCAGCATCAAGCCTTCCTGATGCTCGGTCGCATCGATATGGCGGGCGCCGAACAGCACGGCAAAGACGGCCATGCCGAGCGCGACCAGCAACGCGATATCGCTGATCACCTAGTCCGTCGTCGCGCCCCCGGCGCCGCCCGCGCGCATGAACAGCGTCGTCGTGGACAGCGACACCGCCTTCAGCTGCAGCGCGATATAGGGGATCGTGCCGCACACCGTGATGATGGTGACCACGGGCGCGACCGCCTGGTTCTTGCTGTAGCGCGCGGCGATGGAGGTGATGCGTTCGGCCTTGGCAAGGCGCACGATCCGCTTCAACAGCGGATAGCCGAGCGCCACCACGATGGCCGGGCCGATATAGATCGTCAGGAACTGGAAGTCGTTCTGGGAGGCGAGGCCGACGGTGCCGAAAAACGTCCACGACGTACAGTAGACGGCCAGCGACAGCGCATAGATCAGTGGCCGACCGCGTATGCGCGGCTTCTTGCGTGCACCGCGGTCGCCGTAGCTCGCCACGCCGAACAGCAAGCCGATATAGACGAGCGCGGAGACGACGACCCAGCTCTGAAGCATCCACCCTCATCGGTCTTGGCGGCCGTTTTCCCTCTTTGTTGCCGATTGATCGGATCACAGTTGCGTGTCGATGTCCATGTTCGCGCTATAGCGAAAAAGCACCTCTGCGTCACTTCGCGAAAGCCGAGGCGGACGCTCGGTGAACGGCGTTTGGCGCCTATCGCTCTGGTTGTAAATGTAAAACGGCGCTAGGAACGGTAAGGATAAACTGTCATTTCTGTCAATGTTATCGATCTTCTTAAGGGCTTCTCACTCGTCGTTTTGCCTGTTAGCCTGAATCTCAGGCGTGTGAATTGAAAGGTTCCGTCGAAATTTTGAGTGAAGAACTAAACAAGAGTGACGAAATCTTTCGAGGAAGTGGACGAATACAATCTCTAAGTAGTCAGTTTCATGGGTGTTGCGGGATGACGGCTGCCGAGGGCGATGATTGCGGGGGGGGGCAATCGGAAGTGTGGAGATTTGCATGCGGCAAGAACTGACCGATCTGACGGCCAATTACCCTTCCGTTTCCGAAGCACGTCTCCTGAGCATTCTCGACACGGCGGTCGACGGAATGTGCGTGATCAACAAGGAGGGCCGGATCCTCACCTTCAATCGCGCCTGCGAGCGCCTGTTCGGTTACACCGCGGCGGAAATGATCGGCGAGAACATCAAGCGGATCATGTCCGAAAACTACGCTTCCTGGCACGACGGTTTCATCGCCCGGTAGGTGGAGACGGACGCCGCCAAGATCATCGGCTACGGCCGCAAGGTCCGCGCCCGCCACAAGAACGGGCGCGAGTTCCCGGTGGAATTGTCGGTCGGCGAGGCGCAGACGCCGGAAGGCCGCCAGTTCGTCGGCATCCTGCGTGACCTGCGCCCGCGCAAGATCCAGGAAGAGCGGCTGAACCGCATGCAGTCGCAGCTCGTTCATTTCGCCCGCGTCACCGCCATGGACGAGATGGGCACCGCGATCGCGCATGAACTCAACCAGCCGCTGACGGCGGTCATGCTCTATCTGCAGGCGATCTCGCGCAAGGCGCGCTCTGAGGATGCCGATTTCGATCCCAAGATCCTCGATATTCTCGTCAAGACGGTGCGCGAGGCCCAGTGTGCGGGCCAGATCATCCAGCGCGTGCGGCAATTCGTTGAAAACCGCGAGGCGGAGCGGCGCAGCGCCAGCGTCGAGGACCTGATCGACGAGTCCCTCGAACTCGTGCTGCTCGGTCAGTACACCTTGTCGGTCAACGTTATCCGTGACGACGAAGACGGCATTCCCCCCCATCGACGTCGATCCGGTCCAGATCCAGCAGATCCTGGTCAATCTCATCTGCAACGCGCTTGAGGTGGTCAAGGATGGGGAGGAACGCTGGATCCGCATCTCGTCGCGGCGCGACGGCGAGGACGTGGTGATCGAGGTCGCCGACAGCGGGCCCGGCATTCGCCGGCCAACCTGTGCAATCTCTTCCGGGCCTTCTCCAGCACCAAGAAGAAGGGGCTGGGGCTCGGTCTGGCGATTTCCAAGTCGATCGCCCAGAGCCACGGCGGCGATCTGTCCGTCGATCCCGGCGGCGACGGCAGTGGCGCGATTTTCACATTGAAGCTACCCCTGGATCGGGGAGCTTCCGGGTCCGTCACCGATCCGGACGTTTCCTGAGGAGGAGGCTCACCAGAGCCCACGACATCCCCTAAAGCCCCGAACAGTTCGTAGAGCGAGGAAACTGGAATGGCTGCAGAATCGAACATGATCTACATCGTCGACGACGACCCGTCCGTGCATGACGCCCTGTCCATCGTCTTCGACATGGAAGGGTTCCGCGTGGAGTCCTTCGACAATGGTGATGCGGTCCTCATGGCGGCCGCGCGCGAAGAGCCGGCGTCCGTGATACTCGACGTTCATATGCCGGGCCGCTCCGGGATCGACATCCTCAAGGGCCTGAACGCGGAGGAATACCCCGCCCCCGTGTCTATCATCTCCGGCCAGGGCGATATCCCGATGGCGGTCAACGCCATCAAGCAGGGCGCGTTCGATTTCATCGAAAAGCCGTTCGATGCCGACGCGGTGGTCCAGCGCGTCCGCGATGGGATCGCGGCTTCCGCGCGGCGCGGCGACCGTGGCGACAAGGTGCGCAACTTCCCGGCGCCGAGACCCTGACCTCGCGCGAGCGCGAGGTTCTGGAGCAGATCACCGGCGGTGCGTCCAACAAGGAGGCGGGCCGTACGCTCGGCATCAGCCCGCGCACCATCGAAGTGCATCGCGCCCGCATCATGGAAAAGCTCGGCGCCCGCAATGCCGCCGATCTCGTGCGGATCGTCCTGACGGGCGAGAAGTCCGAGTAGGCGGCGCTGATCTTCGCCGAGCCTATTGGCAGAAATACCTCTGCGTAAAGATCGTAGCCTTGCGTCTTATTCCAACGGTGCGGGGCTTCGGCCGTGGAGTTGATTCGCCGGATTAATTTCTTTCGGGTCTACGACTATTTGTTATCCCTACCCGCGATGAAGTTTTCCCCGCTATCCCGTTGTCGGAAGTTGCTACATACGTCTTCTCCCCGATGACGAATACGCAAGTAGAAACGATATTATAACCATCAGACCCGACACTGGATGCCAGTCATTGCCGGTGGGATTCAAGTTCCGCCGGACTCGGGATTTTGGCCGTCCGTTGGTTTTGGAAGAAGAAATTGGCCGTATTTGTGATCGTGAAAGATGCCAGCCTCTCCGATGCGCTGGTCCTCATGCTTGAGCAGTTTGGCTACGACGTCGTCGAGGTGGACGACGCGTCGGCGTTCGTCGCCGGTCCGCCTCCCGAACCCGGCGATACGGTTGTCGTCGACATGAACCTTCAGAATGTGATCGGCCCGCGGATTGTGCGTTGGGTCAATTCCCTGCCGACCCCTCTCCCAAGTCCCAAGCTGGTCGCCTTTTCCGGCCAGTCCCGTGACGAGATCGCGCGCCGGTTGACCGATCTCGAAATTCCCGTTCTCCTACGTATGCCGTTCTCTGCGGCGCGACTCACGCCCTGGCTGTAACCGGCCGGAACAGCTCTGTGATTCCCTTTCGTACCTCCCTCTGCGGACGCCCGATGCGCTGACGGAGCGGAGGCGCTCATGAAAATTTCCGAAATTCAGGCGGTTGCGTGCGTTTCCAGATATTTCTGCCTGAGCGTCGGCTTTCAATGAAAATTTTATAGGCGCATTGCATTCGCATAGCTATTATTACCGCTACGAAACTGCACTTAATTACCGCTACGAAACTGCACTCGGCCGGATAGTGTAATTCTGTCAATGTTGTTTCGAGTGGACGAACGGGCCGGTCGCGCCCTGCGGCGTTTTGCGGAATACCGTTCTCCCGGAGAAATCCCCACGTTGGACACAGTGATTTCGTGACTGATCTGGGGTGGCAGTGGGACGGACTGCTTTCCGGATCACCGTGAAGGAGGGGATGTGACTATGACCTACGTCGAGCATTCTCCGGAGGCACTCGGTCTGGCTGTAGCCGGGGCGGAGCTTGCGGATATCGAGGCCGTTTGGACAGATTACGTAAACAGCCCGAAAATTCGAAAAGTCGTATTGGCGCCGCACGAGGCGGTCTTTTACGAAGGCGATCCCGCCGATCCACATGTACGAAGTGACCAAAGGCGCGGTGATGCTCTACAAGCTGCTGCCCAACGGTCGCCGTCAGATGGTGGAAATCCTGAAAACAGGTGATCTGTTCGGCTTCCAGCGCGGCTGCAACTACGATTGCACGGCGGAGACCCTGTCCAACGTCGGACTGCGCGCTCTCATCCGCAAGGACATCGACGTCTTGCTCAGCCTCAGCGCTATGTCGGCGACCGTATGCTCACCAAGATGGAATCCCTGCACGATCACGCCATGCTGCTCGGCCGCAAGTCGGCGATGGAGCGGGTGGCGAGCTATCTGATGCGTTTCGTGCCCGGCCGCGGCTCCGCCGAATGCGCCGGTCCCGTCGGCGATGTCGACGAGGGAATGATCGAACTGAGCATGACCCGCCAGGAAATCGCTGATTTCCTCGGCCTGACCATCGAGACGGTCAGTCGGGCGCTTTCCGAACTGAAGCGTCGCGGCCTGATCCGCATCGAGAAGCAGGACCGCATCATGGTCCCGCGCATCTGCAACCTGTGCCGCCTCACCGGCATGCACTGACGCGGAACGGCATTCGCACCTGCCTCTCCACTGAGATCCTCAGCGTCATCCTGTGCGCGCTCCAGCCATGCAAATGCTGCTGCGCAGGCACGGGATCTCGTGCTGTGCGTTCCGCGCCAAGCAACGTGGGCACCCCGCAACGTGCTGTCCGGAGGGGTCGATTTTGCACCTGACTGTCATCCCCGCGCAGGCGGAGATCCAGTAACCACTCGATTTCGCTTATCGAATTAAAACGCCAACCCCACGGGATGCCGGTTCCCCGCCTTCGCGGGGATGACAATCGAGCGATGCGAGAACGCCTTCAAAAAGAGGTCTTTCTTGGGGCTTCAGCAGCAGCTACGGCTTCTCGCCGTACCCTCACACCGCGACGGAGTGCCGGGCCTCGCCCTCTGCCAGATAGCTGTCAAAGGCGGCGGCGGCGACGCGTACGAAAGGCTGGCCGGCTTTTGTGACCTGGACGTGCCAGCCGTCGACTTCTAACAGTCCGTTGCGCACCAGTTCCTGCAAGTGTTCGAAACCGTCGGTCATCGTTTCGGGCGCCAGTGCGTGGCGCGCAGCAAACGCGGCCACATCGACCACGTAATTCGTCATCAGCGCTTCGATGATCTGGGCGCGCGCCCGGTCGTTGGCGTCCAGCGCCACACCGCGTGCGATCGGCGCCCGTCCGGCCTCGATCGCCGCCGACATCAGGCGCGTTCTGCACGTAGCCCTGCGGCAGGCGGCCGATGGAGGAGGCGCCGAAGCCGAACATCATATCCGCATCGTCCGGCGTGTAGCCCTGGAAGTTGCGGTGCAGGTGACCCGTCTCAAGAGCGATCGCCATGGAATCGTCGTGACGTGCGAAATGGTCGATGCCTATCGGCACGTAGCCCGCGGCCAGGATCTCCTCGCGCGCGGCCTCCGCCAGCGTACGCCGGGCAGATGCATCGGGCAGATCCGCCTCGTTGATGAGCGTCTGGTTCTTCTTGAATCACGGCACATGCGCATAGCCGAACAGCGCGATGCGGCTGGGCGCGAGCAGTAGGGCGCGCTCCGCCGTCCGGCGAATGGAATCTTCCGTTTGTCGGGGCAGGCCGTACATGAGATCGAAATTGATGGCATCGAGCCCGACGCCCTTCAGCGCGTCGACGGCCTCGACCAGGGTCTCATAGGGCTAGATCCGGCCGATCGCCTCCTGAACCGTCACGTCGAAATTCTGCACGCCGAGGCTGGTGTACGTGACGCCCGCCATGGCCAGCGTTTCGGCGAGTTCAATCGATACCGTGCGCGGATCGAGCTCAATGGCATGTTCGCAATCGGGATCGATCTCGAAGCCGTCGCGCAGCGTCTCCACCAGCTTCAGGAACGAAGGACGCGGCATCAAGTTCGGCGTGCCGCTGCCCCAATGGATATGGCGCACCCGGCGCGGGCCCTCGATCCGCGAGCCGATCAGCTTGATTTCCGCATTGAGCGTCTCGCCATAGGCGACGATCGGTGCGTCCTTGTGGCTCGCCTTGGTGTTGTAGCCGCAATCCTCGCTGGTCATCGCCATTTCGCGGTGCTGATCATCACGTGCCCCTGTGCTCTGGGCCTCGCCATCCCCGCCGTTCAGATCGTCGCCAGCGGTCTGCTGTTCAAGAAGGGCATCCTGCTCAATTCTGGCGATGCGCTGGAACGCTTTGCCGCCGTCGATACGGTTGTCTTCGACAAGACCGCACGCTGACGCTCCCCGACGCAGCCCTCGCCAACGCCGATGCGGTGGATCCGGAAGCTCTGGCGCTGGCGGGCCCGTCTGGCGCTCGCAAACCGTCATCCGCTGGCAGCCGCCCTTGTGCGCGGGCCAGCGGAGCGACGGAACCCGTTGCAGGGGCCCGCGAAGCGGCGGGCTCCGGTGTCAAGGCAACGGTCGGCGGCGTCGAATGGCGTCTCGATAGCCCGAAATTCTGCGAGGTTGCGCCGGATCTGGCGGCATCTGCTCTAGAGCGTCACCCCGATGCCTCGCTGATCGTCCTGGCGCGCGAGGGAGCCGAGCCCTGCTCTTCGCCGTGCGTCAGGCTTTGCGCCCTGATGCGGTTGAGGTCATCGCCGATCTGAAGGCGCGCGGCCTCAGGATCGAGATCCTCTCCGGCGATCACGAGGCGGCCGTTGCCATGGTCGCAAACGAATTGGGGGTTGCCGACTATGCCACCCACCTCGATCCGCGTGGCAAGATCACCCGGCTCGGAGCCCTGAAGGGCGAGGGGCGCACCATGCTGATGGTCGGCGACGGGCTGAACGATGCACCCGCGCTGGCCGCAGCCCATGTCTCCATGTCGCCGGTCTCCGCCGTTCACCTGAGCCAGGCGGCGGCCGATGCGGTGTTCCTTGGCGAAAGCCTCGCCGCCGTGCCGTCCGCTTTGACGACGGCGCACCGCGCGCACGGCCATGCGGCAGAATCTGGTGCTGGCGGCGGCCTACAACTGCATCGCGGTGCCCTTCGCGGTCGCTGGCTTCGTCACGCCGCTGCTTGCCGCCCTTGCCATGTCGGCCTCCTCCATCATTGTGACGGGCAACTCCCTGCGGTTGCGTTTTACGTGAGACGATTGACGTGGTGAGAGGGTCGGTTAGGTAATGGTGTCATGGACGTCCTGATCTATCTCATCCCGATCGCGCTCTTCCTCGGCGGCCTCGGCCTCGTCGGCTTCTTGTGATCGCTGAAAAGCGGCCAGTACGACGACCTGGAAGGCGCCAAGTGGCGGGGCCTGTCCGGTGATGACCTTCCCACCGACCGGCGGCCGGAGAAGCCGCATGAGGAGGCCGGGTAGGTCAGCGGTTCGGTGCGGATGCCGATCCTTCGAGACGGCCGCTGACGCGGCCTCCTCAGGATGACGTTATCGTGGGGTGGTCCTGATGTCCCCATCACCTTGTTCAAGGTCATCCTGAGGAGGGCCGATAGGCCCGTCTCGAAGGATCGGCATCCGCACCAATTCACACCGCCAACTTCCCCCAGCATCTCACGCCCGACCAAACAAAAAGGGCCCGCGCCGGAGCGCGAACCCTTTCCTTCTCCCACTTCAACTCGTGAAGTCGTGTCAGCCGCCGGAGGCGGTGAAGATGTTCTGGTCGAGCGTTTCAGCTCGTGCGGTCGCATCCTGCGAGGCGGAGCCCTTTGGCAGTCCCAGACGCTCCCACACATCGGCCAGCGCGTCGCGCAGGTGGTCGATCAGCGCATCGTTGTGGAACGGCGTCGGCGTGATGCGAAGACGCTCGGTGCCGCGCGGCACGGTCGGGTAGTTGATCGGCTGGATGTAGATGCCGTGATCGGCCAGCAGGATGTCGCTCGCCTTCTTGCACTTCTCCGGATCGCCCACCAGCACCGGCACGATATGCGTCTCCGATGGCATCACCGGCAGACCGGCGGCCCTCAGCACGTCCTTGGTGCGCTGTGCCTGGCGCTGCTGCGCCTCGCGCTCCACGCCGGATGCCTTCAGATGACGGATCGAGGTGGCGGCCGCCGCCGCCAGTCCCGGCGGAATGGCGGTGGTGAAGATGAAGCCCGGTGCATAGGAACGCACCGCATCCACCAGCGCCGTGGAGCCGGCAATGTAGCCGCCCATCACGCCGAACGCCTTGGCAAGCGTTCCTTCGATGACGTCGATGCGATCCATCACGCCGTCACGCTCGGCGATGCCTGCTCCGTGCTCGCCATACATGCCCACCGCGTGAACCTCGTCGATATAGGTCATCGCGTTGTACTTGTCGGCGAGATCGCAGGTCTTCTCGATGGGGGCGATGTCGCCGTCCATGGAGTAGACCGACTCGAACACGATCAGCTTGGCCCGCTCGTTGCCGGCGTTCTTGAGCAACTCTTCCAGACGCTCCAGATCGTTGTGCCGCCAGACCTGCTTGTGCATGCCGGAGTTCTTCACGCCCGCGATCATCGAGGCGTGGTTGAGCTGGTCGGACAGGATCAGGCAGTCCGGCAGAAGCTTGGCGATGGTCGAGATAGCGGCCTCGTTGGAGACGAAGCCGGAAGTGAACACCAGCGCGGCTTCCTTGCCGTGAAGTCCGGCGAGTTCCTCTTCCAGAAGCACCAGCGGATGGTTGGTGCCGGAAATGTTGCGCGTTCCGCCCGCACCCGCGCCCATGCGGTCTGCGGTCATCTTCAGCGCTTCAAGAACCTCGGGGTGTTGCCCCATCCCGAGATAGTCATTCGAACACCAAACGGTGATCTCGCGCTCAAGGCCGTTTTCCGCGCGCCAGAGGGCACGCGGAAATCTCCCTGCGATACGTTCCAGATCGGCGAAGACCCGATAGCGCTTCTCGTCGCGCAACGCATCGACGGCGGTCTCGAAAATGGCCTGATAGTCCATTCGTCCGTCCTTTTATTCATTCTAAGGTGAACCTATCGCGGTTCGCCGGAGATGTCGAATGTCAGTTTGTCGCGTTAGGTCCGTTTCGGTGTTGCACGGATCGATGTTGTACGCACCAATGAAACACGCCTAACGCTCCGTTCACCTTTTTATGTGACAACGACGTCTGGTACGGAGGATCTATGCGGTGAGTCTCGACCTGGCTTCACTTCACCTTCCTGCTGATTGAAGACAGCGCCTACATGCGTACGATCTTGCGCACCATGCTGCAAGGTTTCGGCGCAAGAAGGATTGTCGAGGTGGAAGATGGCGCCTCCGGTTTGGAGGCAATGGAACGTGCCAATCCCGATATCCTGATTCTGGACTGGGTTATGCCCATCCTGGACGGGGCGGATATGGTGCGCATGATCCGCACTCCGCAAAATCCCTTTGCCTATATACCCATTATCATGGTCGCCGGTCATACCGAGCACAGCCGCATCATAGAGGCGCGCCGTCTCGGTATCCATTAACTCCTGTCGAAACCGATCTCGGCCAAGGCGCTCTACCAGCGTGTTTCCGCGGTGATCCTGCACCTGCACGATTTCGTCAAGACGCCCAGCTATTTCGGACCGGCGCCCAGCTATTTCGGACCGGCGCCGCGCGAAATCCGCAATCGTCAGAAGATCTGGCAGGACACCGCCGCCGTGGATGGCGGTCGAATTCCCTAGCGTAATATTTTGTCGCACCCGTTCTGCGGAAGCACTTGCAAGACGAAAATCCGACGAAATCGCCGGAATCGATTCCCTGCCTTTGGGGCTCTGTGTCCGAAGGCGTGCGGATTGCTACGTGCGTGCCAATATGTGCGTGGTCCTCACGATCTTTTCGCTCCGGCAACTCCGGCAACGATGCTAGGGTGAACCACGTCGGTACACTCGACGCAATAACAACATCGCTCTTTGACTGGCGGCTTTCGGTCCTCTCCCCCCCCTGAGACCGTGGCCGCATTTCTTCCCGTTCTTCGCAAATTTCCTCAGGATGCCCGGCATCGGAAGGACGGCGTACAGCTCCTTCCCTTCAAATCAAAGGCGGTAGGCGTTACACCGACAATGCACACCTTTTGAAGGGGACACGAGCATGCCGCTCCAACTCGACGATTTCGTCCGCGCCCGTATCGTTCCGGTCATGCTCACCACGGCCCACGGCTCGCAAAAGCGCGGAATTCGCGGTCGAATGCCTGGTCGAAGCCGTCATCGCGTGCTTTGCCAAGGATGAGCGGATCGTCATCGGGGTGGGCACGGTTCTTTCCGGAGAACAGGCCCGCCGCATGGCCGAGGCCGGTGCGCAATTCCTCGTGTCGCCGATGTGGCGCGCGATATGGATCTGCCCTTCTTCCTCGGGGCCGCGACCCCCAGCGAAGTGCTGGAGGCGCACGAGATGGGAGGCTCCGGCGTGAAGCTCTTCCCTGCCGCCCAGCTCGGCGGCCCGGGCTTCGTCAAGGCGATCCGTTCCGTCTATCCTGATATCGCCGTGATGCCGACCGGCGGCATTTCCGCCGACAACGCCCAGAGCTATCTCGATGCAGGTGCGATCTGCGTCGGCATGGGCGGCAAGTTGGTGGACGAGAAGGCGCTTTCCGCAGGTGACGCTGAAGCCGCGCGCGCCGCCGCCCGTCAGGCGCTGGACGCCGTTTCGTGACATCCATCCCCTCCGCCGAGGCCGCAACGGCCGATATCGTCTGCCTCGGCGAGGCGATGATGGAGTTCGTGTGCGCGACTTCTGCCGATCTGGGGGAGGTCTACCGCCCCGATATCGGCGGCGATGTCTCCAACACCGCGATCGCGGCCGCACGTCAGGGAGCCTCGACCGGCATGATCGGTGCGCTCGGCACTGACGCCTTCGGAACCCGGATCCGAGATGTCTGGGCGCAAGAGGGGATCGACAGCTCCCATGTGATCGACGATCCCAAGGCCCCGCGACAGGGCTCTATTTCGTCCATCCTCACGAAAGCGAGCATCACTTCACCTACTATCGCGAAGGGGCTGCCGCCGCCCGATTTGAGACCAGATCCCTGCCGCGCCGCTATATTGCGGAGGCCCGCGTTCTGCATGTCTCGGCCATCTTCCACGCGATCAGCGAAACAGCGCGCGACACGGTTCTGGCCGCCATCGCTGTTGCGCGCGAGGCCGGAGTGGCGGTCAGCTACGACACCAATCTGCGTCTCAAACTGTGGCTGCTCGATCAGGCGCGCGCAACGATCCACGCCGCGATGCAGCAGGTCGATATCGCCTTTCCCAGTCTCGACTACGCCCGGCTTTTGACGGGACGGGAGAGGCCGGACGAAATCGTCGATTTCTATCTGGATCTGGGTGCGCGCATTGTCGCGTTGAAATGTGGAGGCGAGGGCGCTTTGATCGCGGCGCGCGAGGAGCGTCGCGTTATCGCGCCGGTGCCGGTTGAGGCTGTCGACTCGACCGGTGCCGGCGATGCCTTCGCCGGAGGCTTCCTGGCCTACTGGCTTGAAACGGGCGACCCCTTCGAGGCCGGTCGCCGCGCCGCAGCCGTCGCCGCCGCCACTATCGCGGGCTTCGGCGCCATCGCTCCCATCCCGCACCGCGCCGAGACTATGGCGATGCTGGCGTAGGATTGCGGGCGCCGTTTGTAGGCGGGGCTTCTCCGGATACTGGCATTCCCGGCTTTTGCGTTGTGTTCTTCTTCCTGTACTCCACGCCCTGCGCGGGCATGACAGCCGGGGCAAGACGGCTTCCGCCCTTCGGGACGGCCACTGACACGTCCGCAAGTCATGGTTTCATGAGAAAGTAGCGACACGCACAACGTTATCCTGAGTATCCGGCCCGAAAACGGTATCGGGTTATTTCAGCCACATTTCTTTCGTCATTGCCGGCTCCGACCGGTAATCCATACCGTGAGGTTTCATCTCAGTAAGATATTGATATTTGAGAATAATCCAACCGCATTCCCTGCCGATAGATCACGGAATGGATCCCGGCTCGGAGGCCGGGATGACGAGTGGAGGGTATTGCGGGCAGCCCAATACCACTTATGGGCCAGACACTGAGGAGCGCTCTTCAGAGCGCGTCTCGAAGGATAGGCTACGAACGCCACCTTTCCCCTCCCGACCGTCGCACACCCCGCACCCGCCGCAATGTTGGCCCGCTCTTGCATCGCGCAAAGGTAGTCTGTACTTCTCACAATCCCGCATCGTGACGCATCCCGCATCGTGACGCCGGACCTGCCCGCGTCTCTCCTTCTCCTGACGCCAGGTCCCGGCTTTCCGGCGACTTTTCGAAGGTCTGTTCATGCTTATGACAGAAATCTTCATCATCTTCCTGTGTCTGGCTGTCGGTGGCTTGCTGAAGGACACCACGGGGTTGGGCACGCCAGTGATCGCGGTGCCCGCGCTGGCCATATTCTTCGACGTCAAGACCGCGGTGATCATCCTGCTGATCCCGAACCTGATGACCAACCTCTGGCAGATCTGGCATTACCGCAGCTTTCTGCCCAGTAGGCCGTTTCTGAAGCTCTTTCTGGCCGGCGGCGTCATAGGCGTGGCCGCGGGAACCTGGGCGCTGGCGGAACTGTTGGCCGAAAACCTGCAGATCGGCGTCGGCGTGGTGGTGCTGATCTATATCGCCTTCCGCCTACTGCAGCCGCACTGGCAACTGGGGGAGGGGCCCGGCACGGTGATCGCCGGTCCCGCCGGTATCCTGCAAGGGGCCTCGGGCATCTCCGCGCTCATCTCGATCACCTACCTGAATGCCATTCTAGCTCTCAAGCTGGTAATCGGCGGTTTTATCCGACCCAGCGGTTTCCGCCTTTTTTGTCCGTTGTGACGCAGTTGGACGGCGAATGCGGAGCCATGCTCCTATGTAGTTCGCCCACTTCGACATGGCTTAGTTGCGCAATATGGTGCGACCCTCACGTGGGTTAGCTGCAACTGGATGCAGTATCGAAGGTTTTACGATGCCGACCTCGCAGGATCGTGACCCGGCGGGGTCTGAAAAGTTGAGACTGGAGCCGATCGCGCTGGCTGCCCTGGAGGCCGGGCAAATGCTTCTGTCCACGGGGGCGAAGATCTCGATCGTGCGTCAGGGCATGTCCATGATTGCGCATGACTTGGGCGCGGACCGGGTCGAGATCCGTGTCGGTTTCGCCTCCATCGAGCTGACCGTTGGCTCTCCGGAGCGGACCATCACCCGCATGCTGGGCGTCGGCGATCACGGCGTGAACATGCGGCTCAATCACAAGCTGCGCGAACTTTGCGTGAAGGTCAGCAAGGGCGACATGAACTGCGAAGAGACGGTCAAGGCCCTCAGGGACACCGCCAAGGAGACCCCGCGCTTCCATCCGCTGTTCGTCTGCTTTGCCGCCGGTATCGCCTGCGCCACTATCAGGTCAACAGCTTCGTCATGACCGCGGCCGTGTCCTTCGCGGCCTTCGCGCTGGCGGGGCTGATCGCGCCGGAAGTCGGTAGCACCACGGTCGCCATCGCCATGAGCGCGGCCGTCCTGATGCTGGTGCCCGGCGTGCCTGCGATCAATTTGCAGATCGATATCATGTAATGTTTCCAGACGCTTGGTAGCGTGCGCGGGGTGTCCGTGGCGATGGTGCTGGTGTTCATCACTGTCGGCGTCGGCTCCATGCGGCTGTTGCTGGGCAACACCGATATCGTGGTCCATGCGGTCAAATACGGTGTTTTGCACCAGACGATCTACGGCGCCATAGCGGCGGCCGGGTTCGGCGTGCTGTTCAATTTCGGCTACGGCAATCTCGTCTGCGCCGGGGCGGCGGGCGTCGTTGCGCTGGCCGTCCGCTCGATCGGGCTGGAAGCGGGCTGGACTGGACGCTTGAAGCTGCATCGTTTGCGGCCGCGATTTCCGTGGCGCCGGTGGTCGAGATCGTCGGCCTTATGCCGACCAACATCTGTCAGGCTGGCAAGGCGCTCGCGGTCGCTGGCTGCATCCCGATGATCCCCGGCAGCGCCGCCGCGCAATGGATCTTCGGCCTCTTCACGCTGACCTCCCATGTCGAACCCTCCAACGTGGAGGCGCTCATGTTCATCGTGGTTCAGAGCGGCCTGCGCGTGGTCTTCACCATCGGCGCCATCGGGGCGGGATTGACCATCGTCACCTCGCTCTTCCGCCGGCCGGAATTTCCCGAAAGGATCTCCGCCGCCAAGGGGGTAATTAAGTCACCCGACAGTGTTCTGTCGGGCTGGGACAATCGGTGCTCACCGGTACGACGCAGCTCGCGGCAACGCCGTCGTCGCGGCTTTCGAAATGTCACGAAATTTCACTGCACGTTCAAAACGGAAACGGCGAAATCCTGCCATTTCGATTTGAACGCTTTTCGAACGTTCAAAAAGCCTGCGAAAAGGCCGATAAAATCTATCTATTCCAATAGCTTATCTGCGATCTGTGTCGCCGATAGTCGCTCACTCCAGTTCGCGGTTGGCCTCCAGAATTTGCTCCGACAGCTCCGAATCGTGAGCCGTCCGCGCCAATGTCAGCGCTCCGACAAGACGGCTGAGATAGCGGATCGCGGCCGCGTCATCCGGCGTCGAACCCGTCGATTTCGCCGAGGCTTCGGCGATCATCTCCACCGCCCAGCGCATGCCCTGATCGAAGGCCTTGCGAAGCTCTCCCTCATGGCGCGGCGCCTCTCCGGCAAGCGATGCGTAGGTGCAACCGATGTCGCGCCGCTTGACGTGCCGGTCCGAAAGATACCACCGCGTCGATCGGGTCGTCTTCCGCGGTTTCCAGCACCTTTTCCCAGGCCCGCACGTTCTCTTCCAGAGCGTGCCCGGTGGCCTCCGCGATCAGCGCTTCCTTGCTGTCGAACTGCTTGTAGAAGGCCCCGTTCGTCAGCCCGGCGACCTTCATCAGCGCCGCGATGCCGACGCCGTCATAGCCCTCTTCGCGAAACATCTTGCTCGCGGTCGTGACGACCTTTTCCCGGTTTTCGGCGGCTCCCTGCCGGCTCTTCCTCATGGCGTGACCCTCCTGTGATCTGGTTTGAATTATGATCGTAATCTTATTATTGACAATAAAGATTACGATCATAATCTAACGCCGATTTCGAAGGAGGAGGGCGAAATGCCGACAAACGAAGCTGATCCCGTCGTCATTGCGGCGGCGCGACGAACGCCGCTCGGCGCGTTCATGGGCGCGCTATCGGGCGTGCCGACGCCGGAACTCGGCGCAGCCGCAATCCGCGCCGCGCTTGGCGATGCCGGACTGACTGGCGATCGGGTCTCGGAGGTTCTGATGGGCTGCGTTCTGCCGGCCGGACTCGGTCAAGCGCCCGCCCGACAGGCCGCGCGAGCCGCCGATCTGCCCGACAGCGTCGGCGCGACGACCATCAACAAGGTCTGCGGGTCCGGCATGAAGGCGGTCATGCTGGGCCACGATCTGATCCGTTCGGGCAGTGCTCGCATCGTCATGGCAGGCGGCATGGAATCTATGTCCCGCGCGCCGTTTCTGCTGCCCGACATGCGCTCCGGTCACAAGGCCGGAACGGCTGAGGTCCTTGATCACATGATGCTTGACGGTCTGGAAGACGCTTATGAGCGCGGCCGTCCGATGGGGGCTTTCGGCGAGGCGACGGCGGCACGCTATGGCTTCACCCGCGCCGATCAGGATGCTTATGCAATCGAGACGCTGGAACGCGCCCGCGTTGCCGTCTCCCCCGGCACGTTCGATGCCGAATGCACGCCGGTCACGGTGCGCACGCGCGAGGGCGAGGTGATCGTGCCGCGCGACGAGCGGCCCGAACAGATCTCGCCGGAAAAGATCCCGAGCCTGCGCAGCGCCTTCGGCGAAGGCGGCACGATCACGGCGGCCAGTTCGTCCGCCAATGCCGACGGCGCTGCGGCTCTGGTGCTGACGACTGAAAGCACGGCGCGGGCCGACGGCCTGCCGGTGCTGGCCCGCATCCTGGGCCATACCACCCATTCCCAAGCCCCCGCCTGGTTCACAACCGCGCCGATCCCCGCCATTTCCAAGCTGCTTGAGACCGTGGGCTGGCCGGTGGAGACGGTCGATCTCTTCGAGATCAACGAGGCCTTCGCCGTCGTCGCAATGGCCGCCGCCGCTGAGCTCGGCATTCCCCGCGAACGGCTGAACGTCAACGGTGGAGCCTGTGCGCTCGGTCACCCGATAGGCGCAACCGGCGCCCGCATCATCGTCACGCTCATCCATGCCCTGCGCGCCCGAGGCGAGCGCCGCGGCGTCGCCTGCCTTTGCATCGGCGGCGGCGAGGCAACGGCAATCGCACTGGAGGTACCCCAATGACCGATACCCTCGATAGGCCCGAAGCTGTGCCCATGTCGGCGCTCGAATACGGTCTCGCAGATCCGCGTGAGGTGGGCGCCCTGACCGGGCTGGAATTGCTGCAGGCCTTTGTCGGCAAGCGTCTTCCCGCACCACCCATTGCCGGAACTATGCACCAATGGATCTCCGAAGTGGAGGAAGGCAGCATCACCTTCCTCGGCGATCCCGACCCGCGCTATCTGAATCCGATGGGGCTGATCCACGGCGGCTGGACGATGGCGCTTATCGATTCCTCCCTGGGTTGCGCCGTCCAGACTACGCTGGCGCGAGGCGAAAGCTTCGTATCGCTGGGAACGGAGGTGAAATTCATCCGTCCCGTTCTGGTCGATACCGGCCAGGTGCGCTGCCGTGCAGAGGTGCAAAGCCGCGGCAAGGCCCACCGCCACCGGACAGGTCTTCGACCTTGAGGGACGGCTTCTAGCAACCGGAATCTCCACCTGTTTCATCCGGCAGGCGGGAGGCGCGGGATGAAGCTCATCGCCCTTCTATTCTGTCCGTTTGCCTTCACCACCGGCGCCTTCGTCTTCTCCGGCGTGCTCGGCCCGATGGCTGATGTGCTCGGCGTCACCGTTGCGGCCGTTGCGACGCTGCAATCCGTCTTCGCCATCGCCTGCGCGCTTTGCGGACCCTTGCTGGCGCATTTCACGCGTGGGTTGCCGCCACGCACGCTGCTTCTCGGCGTTCTTGTTCTGCTCACGCTGCTCAATGGGGCTTCCGCGCTGGCGCCCGACTTCAACAGCCTTTTTGTCCTGCGCCTGCTGGCGGGTGGCATCGGTGCGCTGGCCTTTCCGTTGGCCACGACGCTCGCTGCCACGGGGCTCGCGGCAGTTGAGCGGGCAAAGGCCGTTTCCACCGTCTATGCCGGAATTCCGATGGCTTTGATCGTCGGCATGCCGCGCGGCTCCGTCACCGGCAACGCCTTCGGCTGACAGGCAAGCTTCGTGGCAACCGCCGTCATCTGTCTGGCCGCCGTTCTTCTGGTCGCGATCTTCGTCGGCGCGCCGGAAAGGGACGCGCAAGCGGTGGGCGGGCAAGCCTCGACATGCTTCGGTGCGGCCGTTTTCGCCCATCTCGGCGTGACATTGATCGCCTCCACCGCGCTTTTCGCGCTCGTTGGCCTGATCGGCCCGATCATCCGCGCGACAACCGGCTTTACCGGCTCCGGCATCGCCGCCATGCAGTTCCTGGTCGGGTTGAGCAGTCTCCTCGGTGTTCGGCTGGGGGCGGCACTCGTGACCCATCAAGTGCGCTTTGCGCTCATCGTTCCTTTTGTGCTGCTGCTCGTCTCGCTCGGCATTCTGGTCTCGTCCTTGGCGGCAGGTGCTATGACCGCGCTCAGCATTACGGCGATGGTCGCAAGCGTCTCCCTCGGTGCCCGCCGCGCAATCAGCCACAGGCACCTTGGTGCAGTCGCGTTTGGTAGAACTGGCGGGTAGTGCGGCGACCTTCGCCTTCTTGCTCAACGGCTCGATGATCTATCTCGGCCAGGGGCTCGGCATCGTCATCGGTGCGGCGGCCTTTGCCCGCTGGGGCCTGGCCTCGGCTCCCGCCAGCGGACTGACGATGACCTTCCCGGCATCGCGCTTGCGCTGTTTCTGGCGCTCTCCCGTTCCCGCCTCGTGCCGCTTAAGGAAGTCTGATCATGCCCGCCTTCGACCTTGAGACAGAACTTTCCTCATTCGAAGGGAAAGTTACCCATGACCATGCACAAAACGGAACTGTCCGCCTTCATTATTATGCCGCTCTCGGCGAAGGTCCCCTCATCGTCTTTCTGCACGGCTTTCTCGATCACTGACTGACCTGGTGGCGCCAGATGGAAGCCCTCTCGACCACCCACCGGTGCGTTGCCCCCGATCTCAGAGGCTACAATCTGAGCGACCGGCCCGAGGAGTTGGAAGCCTATGCGCCCGAAGCGCTCGTTTCCGACGTGCTGGCGATCATCGAGGGTTGCGGTACCGAAGAGGCTACTGTCATCGGCCACAACTGGGGCGGGTTCGTCGCCTGGCACACGGCGATGGATGCGCCGGACCGGGTCTCGCGCCTCGGCATCGTGAACATGCCTCATCCCTGGGCGATCGCGCGCGAACTGGCGACCAATCCCGCACAGGCGGAGGCAGCGCCTATGTCCGCATGTCCCAGCAGCTGGAGGCCCACAAGGGGCTCGATTTCGCAAGGCTGTCGGCCTGGATCCGGGATAAGGCGTTCCTGAAGCGTCACGGACGGGCGATGATGGAACTGTCCGATGCAAACGCGATGCTCAACTACTATCGGGCCTGCTTTCTGGCACCTCCCTACAGGGTGAGCGAAGATGTGCCGCCCCCGGTCAAGGCACCGACGCTGGTTGTTCATGGCCTTGAGGATCCCTATGCGCTACCGGCCGGGCTGAACGACCTGTGGCATTGGGTGAAAGCGGATCCACCATCCGCCCCTGGCCGGGCGTCGGCCATTTCGTCCAGCAAGATGCGCCGGACAGGCTGACAGCGGCGCTTCGCGACTGGATCGGAGGCTGAGGGGGCTGGCTCTCGAAGGATGGCCACACACCCGATCCGCGCCCGATCGTCCTTCGTCACCTCTCGGGTGACGTCCCGACGACCTCGCGCACGAAATCGAGAAACCGCGGACCGGTGCCGTAGGCCACGTTGATCCGGATGGCGGCCGGGCCATGGGCCTTTCGGTTCGGTGTGAAGACCTGACCGGGAGCGAGAAATATGCCGCGTTCGGCCGCAGCATGGCAGATGTCCAGCTCGTCGCGCTTGCCCGGAAATTCCGCCCAAAGATAGAAGCCCGGCGTCACCGTCGAGTGTACGGTAAGCCCGGCGGCTTCCAACCCCGCTTTCGAGGCATTGTGCGCATCCTCCACCCGCGTCTTCAATCGCCGCAGGTGGCGCAGATATTGTCCGCCCTGAATGAGATTGAAGACGAAGCGCTCCACATAGTCGGAGCTTGCCACCATCGTCAGCATCTTCAGGTTCGACAGCGACGAGATCAGCGCCGGCGGTCCGGACACATAGCCGCAGCGCAGGCTTGCCGACAGGGTCTTGGAGAAGGTGCCGACATAGAGGACGCGGTTGAGCTGATCGAGGGCGGCAAGGCGCGGCAATGTCGGAGGGACGATATCGGCGAGAGCGTCGTTTTCCACGATCAGAAAGCCCCAGCGTTCGGCAAGCCGTATCAGGCCGAAGGCGATGGCGGGCGACAATGTGCTGCCGGCCGGGTTGTGGGCAAGCAACTGGATGAAAAAGATCTTCGGCCGGTTCTGGGGGCGTTGCTGGGCGAGTTTGGCGGTCAGATCCTACAGATCCGGCCCGTCCGGTCCGCGCCGGATACCGACCATCCGCGCCTTGGCGAGCGCCAGCTTCGCAAAGAGCGGGTAGTAGCCGGGACCATCGACGAAGACCGTGTCACCCGGTTCGATCAGATGCCGGATGATCAGGGTCCATACCGTGATTGACCCCGTGGGTCAGCAGCAGGCTGTCCGGCTCCACCGCAATGAAGCGTTCCAGCAGCACGATTCGCAACCGCTCGCGAAGCGGCCCATAACCCTAGCTGCTAACGTACCCGAATTCCACCCCAGCGCCGTCTTCGGTCTTGAAATTGGAGAAATATCATTTGAGTTCGGAGCCTTCCGTCCAAAGGGAAGGGGGACGCCCATCGCCCGGACGCAGCTCGTAGTGAGGGTCGAGCTGCTTGGGCAGGAGCGAGACGGCATCCATCGCGGATATCACGTGCGGCGCGGGTTCGGCGGGGCGCCGGATCTGGAACTGGGCGACGGTAAGTAGCCCGATCTCGATCACGTCTCCAGCAGGCCTTGCGCGACCAGCCGGTCGTAGGTCTCCGCCATCGTGTTTTTGGAGACGTCGTGCTCGCGTGCCGCCTGGTGCACCGAAGGCAACCGGTCTCCCGGCTTGTAGGCCCCGGCGAACAGAAGCCCGCTCATATGATCGACGATCCATCCCGCACGCGTGATCTGTCCAGTGCCTGCCTCCTGGGGAGCCTTGCCAGCCTCTTTCTTTTGGGCTTGTGAGCGAGTGTCCCTTTTATTCGTCGTGTTTATTATAATTGTCCCACCTATTATTCTGGGAAAATACTACGAAAAACACCTTAAAATATCCCTTGATTTTTCCAATAGTTTTTATGACATTTTGCGTCAAACGACAAACGCACTGTGCATGCTGAGCTGTTTTGGGAGGATTTACATGGCGAACCTGGATCGACGCCGATTTATGACTGCTTCGGCGATGGGCGGCGTAGCCGCGCTGGCCATGCCTGCCGTCGCGAAAGCCGCGGACAAGGTTGAATGGCGCATGCAGGCGCTGTGGGACGGCGGGACGACACCGTACGAGTTTGAGAAGAAATTCGTCGCCCGCGTCGCCGAATTCACTGAAGGCAATTTTGAGATCAAGCTTTTTTCCGCCGGACAGATCGTTCCGGCGAACCAGGCGTTCGATGCCGTGCGCTCCGGCGCATTCCAGATGATGAAGACCTTCGACGGCTACGAGGCAGGCAAGATCTCGGCCTTTGCCTTCACATCGACCATCCTCTTCGGATTCCCCGAGTCCGATCAGTACGAGGCCTGGTTCTATGAGCTGGGCGGACTGGACATGGCGCGCGAGGCCTATGCCAAGGCTGGCCTCTTCTACATCGCGCCGACTGTCTACGGCGAAGAGTCGATCCATTCGACGGTGAAGATGGAAAGTATCGCAGACATGGCGGGCAAGAAGGGTCGCTTCGTCGGCCTCGCCTCCGCCGTGATGGGCGATCTCGGGGTTTCCGTCACGCCGATGGCGACGGCGGAAGTCTATACGAGCCTGGAAAAAGGCCTGATCGACTTCGCCGACCGCGGCGACCTGACCGCCAACTACGAGGCGGGCCTTGCCGAAGTCGCCAAGTACATCATCCTGCCGGGCGTCCACCAGCCGACCACCGCGACGAGCTACGTCGCCAATCGGCGGCCTATGACGCCCTGCCGGATGCCTACAAGGCCGCGCTCGCGGTTGCCGCGCGCGAGATTTCCGGATCGCTGCGCCAGCACATTCTGGTGCAGAACACCGTGGTTCTCGGCAAGTACGCGGAAGCCGACGTCGAGGTGATCCGTCTCGATCCGGCAGATGTCTCCGCAAACCGCAAGAAGGCGGTCAATTCCTGGAAGAAGGCGACCAAGGACGATGCCCTGGCGGGCAAGATCCTCGACAGTCAAGTCGCCTTCATGCAGTCCCTGGGACTGCTCTAAAGGCTCCTCCCGAGACCGGACGTCGTGCCCGCCTCTCTGCCTGACCTGGGGGGGGCACGACCTTCGCGTCATCTGCGTGTCCCCACACGCCTTTCCGGCCCGTTCCCATGCTGCTTTACGAGGTCGTGGCGCGCTACGTCTTCGATGCGCCGACGGTCTGGGCAATGGAGGTAAGCACGTTCGTCTTTGTGCCGCATTTCATGCTGGCCGGACCCTACCTTCTGCACCTGCGCGGTCACGTAGCCGTCGACACGCTGAGCGAGGCGGCGCGCGGGGTGGCGCGTAAGGTGCTTGAGGTGTTCTCCTTCCTCGTCATCGCGGTCTTTGCAGGCGTCTTCGCCAAGGTGAGCTGGCCCTTGGCGGTCAACGCCTACGCGCTCGGCGAGACGAGCTTTTCCGCCTGGAACCCGCCGATCTGGTGGATGAAATTCATCGTGCCATTCGCCTTCGTCATGCTGTTGGCGCAGGCCCTGGTTGAGGCCGTCGAAGCCGTGCGCAAGCCTTCCGATGCGGAGGCCGGCCTATGAGCTCCGAACTCGTTCTCGTCATCATGTTCGTGAGCCTCGTCGGTCTGCTTCTGACCGGCGTGCCGCTTGCCTTCACACTGGGTGCGCTGGCTCTGCTCTTCACCATCACTCTTTGGGGCCCGGCGGCGCTCACCGTTACGGTGCTCAACCTCTTCGACACGATGCATTCGGAATCGCTGCTGGCGATCCCGCTCTACGTGATGATGGTCAGCATCCTGCAGTGCGCAGGCGTGATCGAAAGTTTCTACAAGGCAATGGAACTGTGGTCGCGGCGTTTGCCCGGCGGCCTGGCGGTCGGCACCATCGCGATCTGTACGATCATCGCCGCCATGGGACTGCTCGCGTTGCCCTCGATGCTGAAGCGCGGCTATCAGCCGGAACTCGCCATCGGTACGATCTGCGCGGGCGGCACGCTCGGCATTCTCATTCCGCCCTCCGTCATCACCATCGTCTACGCAGTCACCGCCCAGGCCTCCATCGGGCAGATGTTCATCGCAGGCGTCGTGCCCGGCCTGCTGCTCGCCTTGCTCTATATCGGCTACATCGTGCTGCGTTCTGCGTTGAACCCGTCGATCGCCCCACGCTCAATGGACGACGTGACGATCACCTGGGCCATGCGGATCGCTTCGCTGAAGTCGCTGGTTTGCCGTTCCTCATCATCTTCGGTGTGCTCGGCGCCATCTACATGGGGGTCGCAACGCCGATGGAAGCCGCAGCCGTGGGCGTCGCGCTCGACGTCGTCAAGGTGACGACGATGATCCTTTGGATCACCATCGGCGCGCGCGCCTTCGTGGCGGTCTTCACCGGCACCGGCGGGGCGGATTTCTTGCTCGGCTTCATCGAAAATCTCGATGCAAACCGTTGGGTCGTGCTGGCGGTGATGCTGGCGATCCTGTTCTTCCTCGGCATGTTCCTGGACGAGATCGGCATCCTGTTCCTCGTTTCCGCGCAGATGGCCTACATCTCCCCGCCCTTCGACTACACGCTCTTCTACATGAAGGGCGTGCTGCCGCCCGGTATCGGTATGGGCACTGTCTACCGCGCGATCATTCCCTTCATCCTTCTTCAGGCGCTGGGAATTCTGATCTGCGCCGCCTTCCCGGAGCTGGTGCTCTGGCTGCCCCACTCCATGATCAACTAACTCTCCAAGAAAGCAGGACACACGATGAGCGACGCGCGATCATCCCGTATCGAAGGCCTTCACAAGATGACCCCGGCCGAGCGCCTCGCCGCCGTGACCTGTCAGGCCGGTCTCGGCAATGCCGCCGTGGAAACGCTGGCGGCAGCAGGCGAGGGCCAAATCGAACTGGCCGACCGGCTGGTCGAAAACGCCATCTCCACTATGTCTATCCCCGTGGGCGTCGCCACCAACATGGTCGTCGACGGCCGGGAGGTTCTGGTGCCGATGGCCACCAAAGAGTTCTCCGTCACCGCCGCGGTGTGCAATTCCGCCAAGCGTTGCCGCTCCGCCGGCGGGTTTGTCACCTCCACCTCCGGCCCGGTGATGGCGGCTCAGATTCAATTGCTCGGCGCCTCCGACCCGATGCTGGTCAAGTAAGGTCCGATGAGCATCGTCCACATCATCGTCGATACGCGCAATGCCATGGGCGCCAATGCGGTCAATTCCATGGCCGAGGCTTTGGCCTCGAAGCTCAGCGAATGGACCGGTGCGCGCACCCTTTTGCGCATCCTCACCAATCTGGCCGACCGGCGCGTGGTGCGCGCTCGCGCCGTGTGGCCGGTCGAAGAGATCGGCGGAGAGGAAGTGCGCGACAACATGCTGTCGGCCTATCACTTCGCCGATGCCGACCCCTACCGCGCCGCCACCCACAACAAGGGCATCATGAACGGCGTCTCGGCTGTGGTGCCGGCAACAGGCAACGACACCCGCGCCATCGAGGTGGGCGTTCATGCATTTGCGGCGCGTGACGGCCGGTATCGCTCCATGTCGCGCTGGAAGGCCGACAGTGACGGCAATCTCGTCGGCATCCTGGAAATGTCGATGGCCGTGGGCCTGATCGGCGGGGCGACCAAGATCCACCCGACCGCACAGGCCAATCTGCAGATCCTTGGCGTGGAGACGGCCGATGCTCTCGCCCGTGTCATCGTTGCGGTGGGCCTTGCGCAGAATTTCGGCGCCATGCGGGCGCTTGCGCTGACTGGTATCCAGAAGTGCCATATGGCGCTGCACGCCCAGAACGTTGCCCTGATGGTCGGTGCCGTGGGCGATGAGATCGATACGGTGGCGAACGAGTTGAAGGCGCTCGGCAAGGTTCGTCAGGATCTGGCCGAAGAGATCCTCGCACGCATCAGGAGCAGGCGTAACGAGCTCCGTCACCCTCGTCGAAGTCGGCCCGCGCGACGGCCTCTAGGTCTGGTCGCGGCCGATCGAGACGGAGGCCCGCATCGGTCTGGTGGAAGGTCTGCGCAAGGCGGGCGTCAAGCGGATGGAGGTGGGCGCCTTCGTCTCGTCGACCCGCGTGCCGAGCATGGCCGACACCGCGACCGTGATGGCGGCCGTCGGCTCGCGCGAGCAACCCGGCGACATGGTGCTGGTCGCCAATGAGCGCGGTCTCGATCAGGCGATCGACGCCGGGGCGTCGTCCGTCGCCGTCTTCACCGCCGCAAGCGATGCCTTTGCGGAAAAGAACATCGGTTGTACGGTCACTGCCTCGCTGGAGCGTTTTGCACCCATCGTTGCAGGGGCCCGCGCGGCCGATATCGCGGTGCGCGGCTATATTTCGACGATCACCGATTGCCCCTAATTCTGGCGAGGTCGCTCCGCAAGCCGTGGCGCCTGTCGCGCGCGCCCTGATGGACATGGGATGCGGTGAGATCTTGCTCTGTGAAACGCTCGGCCGGGCGACGCCGCGTCGGATCGCAGCCTTCATCGAGGTCGTGGCAGCCGTTGTGCCGATGGAGGCTCTGGCCGCGCATTTCCACGACACATAAGGCATGGGCGTGGCGAATGTCCGTGAGGCGGTGCGGCTCGGCATCCGTACGGTGGACGCGGCCGTCGGCGATCTCGGCGGGTGTCCGTTTGCCCCTGGTGCGACCGGCAATGTCGCAAGCGAGGACATTGTCTATCTGCTGCATGGCGAGGGGGTCGAGATCGGGATCGACCTCAACGTCTTGCTCGATGCGGCCGCCTATTGCCGAGATGAAATCGGCATTGCGCGGTCAGCCGTGTTTTTCGAGCCAAGCGCCGTCTCGAAGGATGGGCTACACGTCGAATCGTTGCCGACTGCTCCTCTCCCGTGAGCGGAGAGGAGTGCGCGTCCTTCACACCGGTGCCTACCAGCTCAGCGCCCGATGGCGTAGGCCTGCATCAGGCGTGGCGTGGCGCCTGCCTTCAGCAGGTCGTCCGGTTCGCGTTTGGTGGCCGTCAGTCTGCCGATCGACCATTTCGGTGCCGTTTCCACCTCGTGGCCGCGGGCGCGCAGGGCGGCGAGCGTTTCCTCGTCGATGGTCTTCTCGATCATCAGATGACCGGGCTGGCGCTGGCGCGGATAGAACGAACCGGGGAAGTGGGTCGTGTGGAAGAGTGGCAGGTCGATCGCCTCCTGCAGGTTGAGTCCGTGATGGGCAAGCCGCAGGAACAGCGAGAGCTGCCACTGGTCCTGCTGGTTGCCGCCCGGCGTGCCGAAAGCCAGCGTCGGGCGTCCCTCGTGAAAGGCGATGGACGGGGTCAGCGTCGTGCGCAGCCGCTTGCCCGGCATCAGCGAACCCGGCAGGCCCTCTTCAAGCCAGAACATCTGCGCGCGCGAATTGAGGCAGAAGCCGAGATCGGGAATGACCGGCGAAGATTGCAGCCAGCCGCCCGAGGGCGTTGCCGCGACCATGTTGCCCCAGCGGTCGATGACGTTGATATGCACCGTGTCGCCGCGCTTTTCCGACGGATGCGCCATGGTCGGCTCGTAGACGCCGGTCGGCGAGACGCCCGCCTTGTCTGACGGCCATCATCTCTTTCACTTGCGCCTCGAAGCCGGGAACCGTTCCCGGCACGAGATCAAAGGAGGCCTTCTCCCCGATCCGCTTGCGACACTCGTCGTTGTAGGCATCCTACAGCAGATGCTCCATCGGCACTTCGATGAAGGCGGGATCGCCGTAATAGGCTTCGCGGTCCGCATAGGCGAACTTCATCGCTTCCGTGACCACATGCACGAAATCCGACCCCGTCGGATCGAGCTTGCCGATATCGAAGCCCTTCAAGAGCGCCAGTGATTGCAACAGCACCGGGCCCTGACCCCAGGGACCGATCTTGGTGATGGTCCAGTCGTGATAATCGTAGGCCAGCGGCGTCTCGACGCTCAGAACACCCTTGTGCTTCTCGCCGCTGCCGTCGCGAACCTCGGCATCCTTCAGGAAGGCGACGATGCTCTCGGCGATGAAGCCGCGATAGAAGCAGTAGCGTGCGCCCTCGATCTGCGCCTCGCGGCCCTGCCGAGTTTCCGCCTCAGCGAGGAACCGCGTCCAGGTCTGCGCTAGAACGGGATTGTGGAACAGGGAACGGGCTTCGGGCACCTTGCCGCCGGGAAGCCAGGTCGCATGGGAGATTGGCCATTCGTCGCGGAAGAAATCCGCCAGCCCGGCGATCGTGGCCGTGACGCGCGATAAGATCGGGTGACCAGCCTCAGCATAATAGATTGCCGGTTCCATCACCGTGCGCAGCGGCAGCGAGCCGTAATCGCGCAGCATCAGCATCCACGCATCGAACGAGCCGGGAATGACGGTTGCCAGAAATCCGTCGCCGGGAATGAGCGACAGGTCCTCGCCGCGATAGTGCTCGATGGTGGCGCCGGCCGGTGCCGGGCCCTGACCGCAGATCACCTCCGTCTTGCCGGTCTTGGCATTGTGGAGGACCATCGGCAGATCGCCGACCGGATCGTTCAGATGCGGCTCGACCACCTGCAGAACCAGACCGGCCGCGATCGCCGCATCGAAGGCGTTGCCTCCCAGTTCAAGCATCCGCATGCCGACGTCGGATGCAATCCAGTGCGTCGAGGTGACGACGCCGAACGTCCCCTGAATCTCTGGTTTCATTGTGAAAAACGACATGGTGACTCCCTGATTATTGTTGTTTTGCGGTGTGATCAGCTTTCGCGCGGATCAAGCGCGTCGCGCAGACTGTCGCCGAGCAGGTTGAAGCCGAGCACGACGAGGAAGATCGCGGCCCCCGGCCACCACGCCATCCACGGCGCCTGGGTTAGGAAGTTCTTGGCGACGTTGAGAGTGGAGCCCCAGCTGGGTGAGATCGGCTGCTGGCCGAGGCCCAGGAAGGACAGGCTCGCCTCCGCGATGATCGCGGTGGCAAGCGTCAGCGTTGCCTGCACCAGGAAATGCGAGGCCGACGGTGCCTTGCGTACCGCGCTCCAGCTTGTCGCCGCCGGATCCGGCACAGGCAGCAACGGCGCGGCCAGCGCAATGATGATGAAGAAGACGACCAGCACCAGACCGACCAGCACACTGCGGTTCCGCTTCAGCTTTTTCCAGGCGCGGCTGCCCGAACGAGGCGGCAGGACCTCTGTTTCGGCTGTGTCGACCGTATCGAAGGCGGCACTCACAGCATGCTCCTCATGCGCGGATTGAGCAGGAAGTAGGCGATGTCGGCGATCAGGTTCATGCCGAGAAAGCCGATGGCGGTGCACAGCACGACGCCTTGCACGACGGCATAGTCGCGGGTGAAGACGGCATCGACGATCAGCTTGCTGAAGCCGGGAATGGTTAAGATCTGCTCGGTGAGCACGGCGCCCGCCAGCAACTGCCCGAACAGCACTGCGCTCAGCGTCACGATCGGCAGAAGGGCGTTTCGGAAGGCGTGCTTGATGATGACCGAGTGCTTGGACACGCCTTTCGAGCGGGCGGTGCGCACATAGTCGGCCTTCAGTACGCCTAGCATGGCGGAGCGGGTATGTCGCATCAGTGTTGCGGCGAGCGATGTGCCCAGCACGAAGGCGGGCATGATCATCGTCTGTAACGATCGTACCGGGTCTTTGAAGATGGACTCGTAGCCCGAGGCCGGTAGCCAGCCCAGGTTCACGGAGACCAGCAGGATGAGCATGATGCCGAGCCAGAAATTCGGTATCGATAGCCCGGATAGGGTCACGATATTGGCGAGGTAGTCGATAACCGTGCCCTTCTTGACCGCCGACAACACGCCTGCTGGAACGCCGACCAGGAACGCGATGATCATTGCCATGATGGCAAGCTGGATCGTGACGGGCAGCTTCTCGCCGATCAGCTGCGTCACCGGCTCGTTGGTGCGCAGCGAAATGCCGAGATCGCCCTTCAGGGCCGATCCGGCCCAGTTGATGTACTGCAGATAGATCGGATCGTTGAGGTAGTATTTTTCGCGGATGAAAGCCAACGATACCGCATCGCGTTCCTCGCCCGCAAGTGCGAGCGCGGGGTCTCCCGGCAGGATCTTTTGCAACTTTTGCAAGGTGAAGATGAAGATCGAGACGAGGATCTGCGTTGAGATGATGACGGCGAGGCGTCAGGCGATATAGGACAGCATGGCTGGTTCCGCGAACCTTCGGGGAAAAGCGGTCCGGGACACCTCGGCGGCGCCCCGGACGTAATGCGTATCGATCGGGGGATCAGTCGGCGAACTTGACCTTCTCCAGGCGGATCATCCCGTCCGGGTAGGGCACGAAGCCCTCGATCTTGTTCGACAGCGCCCAGATCCACTTCACATGGTAGAAGTAGATCAGCGGCAGATCGTCATCGAGGATCTTGGTCGCCTTGTCGTAGAGCGCCTTGCGGGCCGCATCGTCGGGGGCCGAGCGCGCGGCGTTCAGCAGCTTGTCGATCTCCGGATTGCAGTACCCGGCATCGTTCATCCCGGCGCCGCAGGTGACGAACTGGTGGATGTTGCCATCGGGATCGATGCGGCCGGACCAACCGATCTGGCGTGCCTCGTAGTTGCCCGAGCTGTCGTCATCGAGCAGCTTGGCGAACTCCTTGGAGACGATCTTGATGTGGATGTTGGCTTCCGCCGCCATCGACTGAACGACCTGCGCGATCTGCATCTGGACCGGGTTGTTGGGGACCGAATATTCGATCTCGACGCTGTCGAACCCGGCTTTCTTCACAAGGGTCTTCGCCTTTTCCACGTCACGGGCCGGGACGGGGACGTCCTTGTTGTACCAGGGGCTCGCGGGCGAGATCTGCTGGTTGCCCGGCTGGAAGGCGCCTTCGAAGACGACCTGGTTCAGGGCTTCACAGTCGATCGAATATGACAGGGCCTGACGCAGGAGCTTGTTCTGGCCGAACGGGGTCTTGGCCCGGTCGCCGCTTCGACCTTGAGCTTGCTGTCGGCCTTGGTGGAGGCGATATCGGTCGCCGCGAGACGTTCCAGCATGTCGATGTCGCCCGAGCGCAGGTTGGCCAGGCGCACGGTCGTATCGAGGATCGGCAGTAAGGTGACGCTGTCGAAATGGATCTGGTCGGCGTTCCAGTACTTGTCGAACTTCGTCAGAACGATGCGGTCCTGGGCGACGCGTTCCTTGAACTTGAACGGGTCGGAGTAGACCGGATTGGCCGCGAAATTGGTGCCTTTGGCCTCAGCCGCCTTCGGCGAGATCATTATGCCGCCGCGATCGGCGAGCTGCGCCATCAGCGTGGCGTCGGGGTTCTTTAGGTGGAACTTGATCTCGTATTCGCCGGTCACTTCGGTCGACTCGACGGGGGTGAACTCGAACTTGCGCTTCGATTCCGGCAACGTCATCGAGCGCTTGATGTTGTAAGCAACGGCTTCCGCGTTGAAGGGTTCGCCGTCATGGAAGGTAACGCCCTTGCGCAGCTCCATCGTCAGCGTCTTGCCGTCGTCGCTCCACGACCACGAAGTCGCAAGCTGCGGGATCATCTTCAGTTCCGGGGTAATGTCGATGAACTTGTCGCACAGCGAGGCATAGACGATACGGCCGACGAACGTGCGCGACTGATCTGGGTCGAGCATGTCGGCATCGGAATTCAGAGCGATCCGGAGATCGGCTGCGAGTGCCGGCGTGATCGATAGGCCCACGCCGAGCATCAATCCGACAAGTAGCTTCTTATTCATGTGTTACCTCTCCTTCGTGGCAGGTGAGGGTGTGGAATATGGGGCAGGCTGGGCGGTTCTCCGCCCTAGGCTATGGTTTCGGTAGAGAGTGAAACGGCGTTTGGCTGCGGCTGAACGTTCCGTTCCGATGTCGCGCGGCGTGACGTTTCCGGCTTCTGCCTGCCAGTGATGGCAAGCCACGAAACGTCCGTTGCCGGCGGAGTTGAGAAGGGGTTCCTTCTCGGAACACACCGCGTCCGCCATGGGACAGCGCGTGTGAAAGCGGCACCCCAAAGGCGGTGCGATCGGGGAGGGGACGTCCCCCGTCAGCCCGCCGTTCATCGTACGGGCACTCGGTGAGGGGACGGGGATCGCCCGCATCAAGGCCTGGGTGTAGGAATGCAGTGGCGTATCGTAGAGGGCGTTGGTCTCCGCCAGTTCCACCACCTGGCCCAGATACATGACCGCGACCCGGTCGCTCATGTGGCGGATGACGGCCAGATCGTGCGCGATCAGAACGAGCGCCAGGTCGTATTCTTCCTTCAGGTCTTCCAGCAGGTTGATCACCTGCGCCTGAGCGGAGACGTCGAGGGCGGAGATCGGTTCGTCGCCGATCACCACTTTCGGGCCGCAAGCCAGAGCCCGCGCGATGCCGATGCGCTGGCGCTGGCCGCCGGAGAACTCGTGCGGATAGTGCTCGGCGAATTCGGCCCTGAGCCCGACGCGGGCGAGAAGCTCACCTACCTTGTGCCGACGCTGCGTCTTGTCGCCTAGCCCGTGCACACGCATTGGCTCCCTCGATGATGGCACCCACCGTCATGCGCGGGTTGAGCGAGGAAAACGGATCCTGGAACACGAACTGGAGATCGCGCCGCAGGTGGCGCATCTCGTTGTCCGACAGGTCGCTGATATCGCGCTCGCGATAGAGCACGGCGCCATCCGTCGGTTGCAGCAGCCGGACCAGAAGACGGGCCAGGGTGGATTTCCCGCATCCGCTCTCGCCCACGCCGGCTTGACGCCAAGCGTGACCCCGTCAATGGCGCGAACGACCTGCCGGGGCCCGAAAAGCGGGCCTCCGGCATCGAAGTGGCGGACCACATCGCGGATCTCCAGGATATAGGGTGTGTTGTGATCAACCGCGTCGGTCATTGTCCCGCCTCCGCGAAGGTCGTTTCGAACGGTGCGCGAAGCAGGTCGCCGCGTGTCCCCGTTCGATTTCGACAAGCGGGGGAACCGCCGTCGCGCAGGCCTTGTCGGCAAACGGGCAATGAGGCGTGAACCGACACCCGGCGGGCATCGTATTGAAGGTCGGAACATGCCGGAGATCGTCGTCAGCCGACCGGTGCGCTCGCCAAGCGAAGGGATCGAGCTCATCAGGCCGAGCGTGTAGGGGTGTTGCGGGTCCTCGAAGATCTGGACGACGCTGCTCTGCTCGACGATCCGTCCCGCATACATCACCGCCACACGGTTCGCGATCTGTGCGACCACGCCGAGATCGTGGGTGATCAGCATCAGCGCCGTGCCGGTTTCCTTCTGAAGGGTGCTAATGAGATCGAGGATCTGCGCCTGGATCGTCACATCGAGAGCGGTCGTCGGCTCATCGGCGATCAGCAGTGCGGGATCGTTGGCCAGCGCCATGGCGATCATCACGCGCTGGCGCATGCCGCCGGACAATTGGTGCGGATAGTCGTTCAGCCGCTTGGCGGCGGCCGGGATCCTCACCCGGTCCAGCATTTCCAGCGTCCGTGCGCGCGCCTCGGCATGGGAGACCTTGCGATGGCTCAGCACGATTTTAGCGATCTGGTCGCCGATCCGGTAGGCCGGATTGAGCGAGGTCATCGGCTCCTGAAAGGTCATTGACATCTGATCGCTGCGGATCTCGTTGATCTTGCGCCGGTGTAGGAACAGCAGGTCGCGTTCCTTGAACATCGCCCGTCCGTCGACGATCTCGGCCGGCGGGATCGGCAGGAGCCCCATCAACGACAGCGCCGTCACCGATTTGCCGCAGCCGCTTTCGCCGACGATGCACAGCGTCTCGCCAGGGTTGATGGAAAAGGAAACCCCGTCCACCACGTTGGCCGAAGCGCCGGCAAAACGGATGGCGAGTTTCTGAACGTCCAACAGCGGCGCGTCCTTTCCGGACGTGTCGTGAGCCGAAAGATCGGAGGCTTTGCGAGACCTAGGCGCCATCGATATGGGCCTCGGTGTTCAGCATCAGGAAGTTCTCCTGAAGAAACGTCAGATGTCGGCGCATGGCGCGTTCGGCAGCCAGCGGATCGCGGCGGGAAATTGCCTCGACCAGATCGCGGTGCTGCTGGGTGGCTTGGCGCATGGAGTCGGGAGTACGCACCGCCTCGCGGGTATGGCGCCAGTTTTCATCCTGGTGAACCCGGTCGATGACGTCGAACAGGGCCAGAAACAACCGGTTGCCCGCCATGTTGGCGATGGTGCGGTGAATGGCGCTGTCCCACAGTTCGCGCACGTCGGAATCTCCGGCTTGCTCGAGCTTTTCGGTGGTGTTGCGAAGCTTGGCGATGTCCGGCGGGGTTGCGCGCAATGCCGCGAGCTGGGCGAGAACCGGCTCGATGCGCAACCGCACTTCCATCATTTCCAGAATGTTCGTCTGCTGGGCGAGGTCGCGCAGGCTCGCGTCCGACCTCTCCAGCGCCGCGCCGATGAACGTGCCCGCACCCTGCCGCCGCCAGATGCGGTCTTCCGCCTCCAGAACCTCCAGCGCGGGACGCACGGCACGCCGGCCGACGCCGATCTCTTCCGCCAACTCCCGCTCGGTCGGCAATTGGTCGCGTCCCTCAGCCTCGAATTGATTGAGGATGACGCGAAGCCGCTCCAAAGTGAGGCTGGAATTGCGCGCGGTTGGACGATCTTCGTCGGATATCAGCGAAACTTAGTGGACCAATTCACATTGGTTCCAGTATTGGTCCCGCTTTGCATCAACGCAAGCCGCAGAATTGGGCGCGGGTGCGACAAGCTGGGGGGTAACGTCGCGGCGGTCCGGAAAACCGTACGTCGATTAGGACTCGTAGCTGATTCAAAAGAGGTTTTGAACTTGTGCGCACCACCGCAACCGGCGGGAATCACCCCGCCGAATTGGTCTCCCGTGTTCGAAAGCTGAGCAGGTGGTGTGTAAAAACTGAGCAATTCGCGCAACGCGCGAGCTACCGTGCCAGTCAGGCGGTGGGGGCGTTTGTGCGCCCCGGACCGGACGTTTCGGGAGGGTTTCAGGTCATTTGCGCGCGGACGGATTCGTCGTGCATCGACGAAAGGATTTCGCGCTTGTAGTCGGTGAAGCAGGGCGAGGTCAGAACGTCGATGCCGCACGGGCGTTCTATGTTGATGGAGAGTGTCGACTTGATGCGACCCGGCCGCGCCGTCATGACGTGCACCTCGTCGCCGAGAAAGACCGCCTCATCGATATCGTGGGTGATGAACAGCACGGTCTTGCGCCGATCCTGCCAGATCTCCAGAAGCAGTTCCTGCATCAGTTGCCGCGTCTGGCTGTCGAGCGTGCCGAAAGGTTCGTCCATTAGCAGAATGCGCGGATCGTTGGCGAGCGTGCGGGCGAGCGCCACGCGCTGACGCATGCCGCCGGACAACTCCTTCGGGTAAGATTTCTCGAACCCCTTGAGATGAACCGAGGCGATCGGATCGTCCGCGATATCCTCGCATTGCGATTTCGGCAGATGCTTCAGCTTCGGGCCGAACATCACGTTCTCGCGCACGTTAAGCCAGGGAAACAGCGTGTAGCTCTGAAACACCATGCCGCGATCGGCGGAAGGCCCGACGATCGGTGAGCCGTCGAGGGTGAGCTGTCCGGCGGTCGGGATCTCCAGCCCGGTGACGAGACGCAGGAGCGTCGACTTTCCGCAGCCCGACGGCCCGACGATGACCGCAAACGTGTTGTGCACGACCGTGAGCGAGACATCGTCGAGTGCCAGAACGGCAGGCTTTCCCTTGGGCTCGAACCGCACGGTGATGTCGTTGAGGGTCAGAAGGTTCATGGGACGGGACCTAGAATTCGGCGGACCAGGGCAGAAGCCTCTGGCGCAGCCATTTGAATAGGAAGTCGGTCAGGAGGCCGAGAATGCCGATCGTGAAGACGCCGAGCAGGATCACGTCCGTGTAAAGGCCGCGCATGGCGTTGAGGATCAGGTAGCCGAGCCCGCTATTGGCGGCGACCAGTTCCGCGACCACCAGATAGGTCCACGCCCATCCCATCGTGACGCGCAGATTGTCCATCACGCCGGGCAGGCAGGCGGGAAGCAGGATGCTGACGACGGTTCGCCCCCAGCGTATAGGCGCAATCGGTGAGATCCTTGCTGACGCGGGCCGAGACGTCGGAAATGAGGATCAGCTGCTGGAAGAACGTGCCCAGGAAGATCTCCGTCACCTTCTGCTCGATGCCGATGTCGATCCACAGGATGAGCAGCGGGATCAGGGCGGAGACGGGGATGTAGCGCATGAAGCCGGTGATCGGCTCCAGCACCGCCTGCGCGGCGCGGAAGCTGCCCATCAGGATGCCGAGCGGCACCGCCAGCAAGGAGGCGAAGAAGAAGCCGGACAGGATGTCCGTCAGGCTCGATCCCATGTGTTCGAACAGGGAAAGATCCTCGATCCGCGTAACGCCCGCGGTCAGCACCTGCAAGGGCGTTGCCAGAAAGTCGGACGGGATATAACCGCCATAGGTAAGCAGACACCACAAACACAACACCGCCAGGACGGAGGCGACGCTCAGCCCCACGTAAAGGCTGCGTGGTATCTCGGTTTTCGGTGAAAGCAGAGATGCGATGTTCATGGTGTCTGCTCCATGTCTGCCGAGGCGCCTTACTCTACAATGTCGGTGGCGATCATGGATTTCGGATCGGCGTCGAGTTTGAACAGACCTGCCTCCTCGCCGAGCGTCTTGGCGTCGGTAACGGTGGTCAGAATGCCGCCCTCATTCGCCGGATCCATTAATTTGTTATTTATTTCAATGTCGTAGAAGGTGATGTCGGTACGCGTTTCGGCAAAGGTGGCGGGATCCTTCAGCCAGCCGCCGACGCCTTTGACCATGATCTCGTCGGCTTCCTTCTCGTGCTCCTTCTGCCAGTCCACCGACTTGGCCCAGGCCCGGTAGAAGGCCTGAAGGGCGCCCTTGCGCTCGCCGAGCATCTTCTTCGTGGTCACGGCGATGTCAGTGATGAGACCGGGGGTGGAGGAGCTGTCGACGAGCAGCGTTCCTTGCTCGCTTTCCTTGCCCCGCGTCAGCCACGGTTCCCAGGTGACGGCGGCATCGACCCGACCGGCCACAAAGGCCGCGCCCGCATCGCCTGCGGTCATGTTCAGCGATTCCACGTCGGCGAGCGGTCATGCCCTCCTTTTTCAGCCCTTCTTCAGCAGCACACTGAGAAAGAACTGGGAGACGGAGCCTTCCGTATAGGCGATCTTCTTGCTCTTCAGTCCGGTGATCGAGGTGATCTCCTTGTTGGCGACGATACCGCCGCCGCTGTTGTCGTCGAGTGCGAACAGGTAGACCAGCGGGCGCTTGGGCGTGGTGAAGGCGAGAACCGTGTCGATGGTCGCCACCGCGACATCGATGCGCCCGGCGGCGAGTGCAGGCTGAGGGTCTTGACGTCCTCCATAATCGTCAGCTCGACATCAAGCCCTTCCTCCTTGAAGAACCCCTTGTTGTGCGCGATGTAGAGCGGCCCGTAGCCGACCCAGGTGGAATGGGCGATGACCAGCTTTTCGACCGCCTGTGCCGCGGAGATGGCTGCGGGAACGGAGAACGCCGTCACGGCTGCGATCGCGACCGCCCCGATATGCTGAAAAATCGTTTTTATCTGTTCTGCTCCGGAATGGTGATGCTCTGGTTTGATGTTGTCGTTGGCTTATGGCGCCCTTCAGCGTTTCGTCCCCGGCGCTCTTGCGAGAATGCAGAGCAATTCGAACATGATCGGCACGCCGACCCAGGCCGTGCCACCCGAGGGGGCGAACGGCGGCGACACCTCGACGAGATCCGCGCCGACGATGTTCAGCCCGTTGAGCAATCGAACCATCTTCTGTGCCTCGCGGGTGGAGAAGCCGCCGATCTCGGGCGTTCCCGTACCCGGAGCGAAAGCAGGATCTATGCCGTCGATATCGAATCTGACATAGGTCGGCTGCTCTCCGACGATCTCGCGCGCTTCTGCCATTACGTCGGTGACGCCGCGTTCGTCGAGTTCCTCGATGCGGATGATCCGCACACCCTGCGACAGGCCCTAGCGGATATCTTCGTCGTCATACATCGTGCCGCGAATGCCGATCTGGACGACGCGTTTGGGGTCGAGATAGCCGTCCTCGATCGCCCGGTGGAACGGGGTACCGTGCGTGTACTTGAACCCGCCGAAATAGCTGTCGAAGAGATCCGTGTGGGCATCGAAATGGATCATGCCGACCGGCGCATCGGCCGCGATCGCCTTGAGGATCGGATATTGAGACGAGATGATCGCCACCCGCACTCAGCGGCGTGATGCCCTGTGCCTTCAGCTTGGCGAAAAAGCCGCAAATACGATCGAGCGCGTTCGCGACATCGGCGGGATTGACGGGCGCATCGCCCAGATCCGCGATGTTGCGGGCCTCGAAGGGGCGCGTGCCGTTGGCGGGATGAATGCGGCGGATCATGATCGACAGATCGCGCAATTGGCGCGGGCCGTGGCGGGTGCCCGGCCGGTTGGTCGTCCCCCCGTCCCAGGGCACGCCGACGATGCCGATATCGACCTTCTTCGTCCGCTCATTCTCCAGGTCGAGCAGCGGCAAGCGCATGAAGGTGGGAACGCCTGCATAGCGGGGCAGGTCGAAGCCGGAGGTCGGCTGGAAGAAGTCGGAGGTGTCCTCGGACGCAGGCTGGATCGTTTCGGACATGGCGGGCTCCGCTTGATTGCGACCCTCTCATGTTGCCACGCACCAACACGTTCGATATTAACGAATTACAAGAATAAACGTCCGGGAAAATAGACGTATCATGGTCTCCCCCGTTTCTCCCTTGAGCGACATCGACCTGCGCCAGCTTCTCATCTTCCGCGCAGTGGTCTAGCACGGGCTTCACCGCCGCGTAGGATGAGCTGGGGCTTGCGCGCTCCACGATTAGCGCTCAGATGGCGGCCCTGGAAACCCGGCTCGGCCTGAAGCTCTGCCGCCGCGGTCGCTCCGGCTTCTCGCTGACCGAGCAGGGCCAAAAGATCTACGTTGAGGCCATCAAGTGCTTTGCCGCACTGGAGAATTTTCGCAACGAAGTCGGCGCCATGCGGGGCGGGCTGATGGGAGAATTGCGCATCGGTGCGGTCGATGCGCTGGTCGAGAATCCGAAATGCCGACTGTCGGATGCGATTGCGCTCTTCAACGAGCGGGTGCCGGGCGTTGAACTGACGATCATGGTGCTCACGTCCAACCAGCTCAGCAGTGCGCTCCTGAACAAGCAAGTCGAGGTCGTCATCGTCGCCAATCAGCCGTTGAACGCGGCGGTGCAGCTTCAACAGCTCTTCTTCGAGCCGCAGGAGCTGACGCTTGAGAGGATCTCCGGCCTGACCCACGCCCGGTGCGGCTATACGATCGCGACCGCCTACAGTTCCGTCTTTGCCAACGTACCGATGGCGACGACCTATTCCATGGAAGGTCTGGTCCACCTAATCCTGAGCGGCCGCTTCGTCGGTTTTTTGCCCGATCACTACGCACGTCGATGGGTGGAACGCGGCGAGATGCGGGCCCTACGGTCGGATCTCGTCAGCTTCCAGATCGGCATGTGCATCGCCTACTACCCCGTCAGCACACTATCGCGGGTCGCCGAAATCTTCTGCGGCTGCCTGCTTGAGGTGCATTGAGCTGCGATGTCGGCCTGAACCTCACCCCGTCCGGTGGGTGTTGGCTCGTCTTTTGCATCAATCGAGAAATATGGCCTCCACCTAATGTGGTTAATATTCGCCATATTACATTTCGATTATATTTAAATGTTTCAAAACATATATTTTATATAAAATAATATAGGAGAAATATCTGAAAAAAAACTAATTTGTTATAATTTATATTAAAAAATTAATTCATATTATATTTTAGATATATATGATTCTTTATCAAAATAAATTATGTATTTTTATTAAAGAATATATCGAGGGAAGAGATATTGGGATGAATCATCTTGCAAGTAGAGCGCGGTCCCGAGTAACGCTCAGCCAACTAAGGAAACTCCGCACTGTTATAGAGACTGGAAGTATCGGCAGAGCAAGTCGTCAGCTCGGGATTACACAGTCGGCAGCCAGCCAAGCCGTTTCATCGCTGGAAAACCTCCTGGGTCGGAAACTTTTGCAGCGTACCCGGAACGGGGTCGAACAGACAGGATTGGCCGAGCAGGTCATTCAATATGCGCAGGTTGCGTTCATGGCGACCTCTCGAATAGATGGCCTCGTCCTTTCGCCCGGGGCCCGTGCGCCGCAAATCCTCAAGATCGCGAGTGTTTCGAATGCTCTTCACGATCTCGTTTCCGGTCGCACGCGCGAGTTCCAGGCGCTTCATCCTTATGTCAACGTCAGACTGTTTGAAGGTGATCATATGGAGATCAACGAATGGGTGAGTATCGGCGTCGTCGATATCGGAATTACCGCCTTCGCCTCGCCCAAGGTTGATACGAAATTCCTGATGAAGTAGGAACTCGTCGTCATTCTGCGCGTGGGGCATTCGCTCCTGCGCAAGAAGGCGCTGTCGCTTGAGGATCTGAAATCGCAAAAGATCGTCCTGCTCACCAACGGGTGCGAAACCGTAATTGCGCCACTTCTGGAGGCGGCTGGATGCAGGGCGGAGTTCGTTCGCAATCATCTGGCAATGACAGCCCTGAACATGGTGCGTGAAGGGATCGGCGTCGCGATCGCACCGCGCAGCTATCTAGCCGACATCGATATGCTGGATCTGCGATGTCGCGCGTTCGAACCGATGCTCAAATGGGATCTTTAACTCATTACACCGCCGCATCCGACGACGACCGGGCCGATTGTCTCGCTCTACGCGGATATCGCGACGGACCACGCCGCTCGCATGCAGATGAGCGAAAGCGTGTGAGAAGTAATCCGACGACCGGATATCTGCGGCTACGCGCTGTGAACGGATCAGTGCACCCCTGGAGAGGGAAAGGACGGCAGGAGGTCGGTAAGTGGCGTCGAAGCGCTTTGCAGTGCTTCGACGGCTCGGGCGATGCGTCTGCCTCCTTCCTCCAGACGCTCCTTGCTTGCGGCGAAGGAAAGGCGCAGATGACCTTCGCCCTGAAAGGCCGATCCGGGTACACTGCCACTCCGTGGGCAAGAAAATGGGAGGCGACATCAATATCGTTTTGCAGAACCTTGCCCTCCTTGTCGCATCTGCCGATGAGATCGTAACAGCCGACCCAGGCGAAAAAGCCGCCCGCCGGACGAAGAAGCTTCAAATCGGGAACCTCGCTCAACCGTTCAAGGAGTATGTCGCGCCGCCGTCGATAGAACGCACGGGCGCGTGACACCCCATCCTGACATCCGCCAAGTGCTTCGATGGCGGCGGCCTGACCGACGGAGTTGGGACAGGAACTCGTCTGGCTCTGCACGATCGTCATGGCCTTGATCAAATCTACGTCGCCGATGGCCCAGCCGATCCGAAGGCCCGTCATGGCATAGGTCTTCGACACGCCGTTGACGGTCAGAATACGGTTGCGCAGGTCCGTTGCGAGAGCGCTCAGGCGCAGAAAGGGGCGCTCGTCCAGAATGAGCCGGTGATAGATGTCATCGCAGAGGATACGGATGCCCGGGTGACGGCGTAAGAGCTCGGCAAGCGATTGCAGATTGGACTGTGACAGCATCGCGCCGGTGGGATTTGAAGGGGAATTGAGAAAGATCCAGCGGGTGCGCGGGCCGATATGGCGTTCCAGCAGTTCTGCCCGTAGGACGAAATCGTCTGCCGGATCTGTCTGCACGGGAACGACCTTTCCGCCCGCCATCGCCACGATGCTCATGTAGCTGGTCCAGCAAGGGGCGGGGATGAGGACTTCATCACCCGCGTTCAGACTGGCGAGCATGGCATCGGAAATCGCCTGCTTTACTCCCACCGTGCAGACGATTTCGTCATTTTCCGGTCGGTATCCAAGTTCGCCGTGCTCATAGTGCGCAATCGCGCGCTTCAACTCCGCGCGTTCCTCGGTGGCAGTATAGCGCGTCTAACCGTCGTCAATCGCCTTCGATATTGCCGCGGCGATGCGGTCTTCCATCGCGATGTTCGGTTCTCCGACGGCCAGAGAGACGATCGAATGTCCGCATTCGCACAGACGTTGGGTCTCGGCATCGATCAGCATGATTGCCGACACTCCGATCTCTGAAAGACGGGCAGCGGGGACAAAGTGGTCCTTAGAGAGGGCGTCCATTTGGGGCTCCGGGCCTTTGTTTCCGGGAGGAGGTGGCTTCGTGACAGGCATCATGTGAGCGGCGTCCCGCCTTCCCCTCGTTGTCTCTTGAGGGGAAGGCATTTGAAGGGACGTCACACCCTAGACGATTGCTGCTTCCGGCATCGGCTCAGCTTCCTGTTCGGTGACCTTGTGGCGGGCAAGTGCCGCGTCGGCGGCCTGCGAAAGCGTCAGGCGGTCGCCGTATCGATAGTCGTCGAGGAAATCGAAACCCTTGCCGGCAAGACCGTGCCAGCTTGGCGTCAAGGCCTTCCGGCGCCGTATTGGCCCCATTCAAGCAGCGATGCGGTGAATTCGTGGGTCGAACGGGAGATGAAGTGGTTCGCAAAATCGGAGAAATCGAGCGGCAGATGTCCCCGTGCATCGGCAAAGAGCCGATGGAGCACATCGACGGTTTCCTGTTCTCCCGCCATGCCCGCCTCTAAGGCCTCCATTGCTGTGGAGGCCGCATCGAACAGACTTTCGAAGCGATGGCTTTCGACCGAAAGCGTGCCGGGGTAGGTGGCCGTGTCGAAGGCTGCCTCAAGCTGTTCCTCGTCCCGGCTTTCGAGATAATTCGCCAGGATCCGCCGCAGTCGCAGAACGCCGATATAGCTGCCCGACAGCCAGACGCGGAACCAGGCGTTCCACAGCGGAAATGTTTTGAATGCGGAATAGGAATTGGCGACGAGCCGATCGTTGGTTTCCACTACCTTCAGACTGTAGTGCTCGTAGGCGGCGAAGCCTTCCTTCTGCCAGCGATCGAGCCGGGCGGCGTGCAGGATTTCCGGCGCAAGCCGATTGATCGATTCAAAGGTGTTTGCAAGCCCGCGCGAAAACAGCGGATCCACGAAGCCTGCCGCATGGCCAAGCAGACAATAGCGATCGCCGGTCGTTTCCCGGCTATTGTAGTTGATCCGGGGCGCGACCGTCCACTCCCGCACCCGAGCCGCCCCTTCGAAATGGCGCGCAACGGAAGGGTGATGGGCGAGGAAGTCGCGGAATTCCGCTTCCGAATCCCCTGCCGGACCGTGCTTGTCGATGCGCAGTTGCAGCCCGACGCTGCACAACGGATTGGTCGTGTGCGGGTGGTTGTCGAAGGGAATGATCCAAAGCCAGCCGCAATCGAACAGGTGGTGCAGGGTGCTTTGCGCGATATGGGTCGGAGAACCGGTTTCCTGGGTGGCTGCGATGACGTCCTCGTATTCTTTGACGCCCACCATGTGTGTGAAGATTGACCGGGTGAAGGATTGCATCGCTCGGGCGCCCTCGCGCAGCTTCATCTGATCGGCGACGGAGGACCGGAACCCGCCCACATCGACCACGTAACGCACACACACGTTTTCCTTGCCGTTTATCGACAGGGTCACGCCGTCGGCATCGGGACGGATTTCCTCCACGCGGGCTTGCTGGTGGATAACGGCCCCAGTTTCGCGGCAAGCGCGACGTAGTAGGCATCGACATCCTGACGGAAGAGATGGGCCTCGGGCGTCAGTACCGGCGTGGAAATGAGATCGGCCGGGTCATGCGGCTTGTCGAGGTCGTTCCACGCGAAGGAGATAAAGAGAACTTGATGCCTGCTGAGGAGCTGCCGATCTTGTGGATCAGGGAGTCGAGATTGGCCGGATAACGCAATTCCGGAATGTTGTAGTGCTCAGCCAGGAGATTAAGCAGGATACCGCTTTCCGGGATCATGGACTCGCCGACGGCGAAACGTGGGTGAACGCCCGCATCCAGAACCAGGATGTTCAGGCCGTTCTTCGCGAGGATTGCGCCGAGAATGTTGCCGGCGATACCGCTTCCGATGATGGCGACGTCGAAATCATGAGGTTTGGCGGAGGACATCGAAAATTCCTTTCGTTCAAATGGTTGGAAGCCCGAACCTAAAATTCAGCGGTCAGGTAGACGTCTTCGCGACCGGCAGTGTCTGTGCCGGGTTTCAGCAGGCGGGCGGAAAGCGCCGACTTGCCCTCATCCGTCAGCCCGCTTTCGAGGATCACGATGGCAATGGCGTCTCCGCCACGGAGCCAGCGGCGAGCAAGAATGTCCGCGGCTGTTCGGGTCATCTCGCCACCGGAGACGAAATTCATCGTCGGCCCTCTCAGCCCCAGCCGCGTGCAGGCGACGGGAATCGGCGCGCCGGAATTGGCGTTGACGAATTCAATCGGCGATACCCGCCCTCTCGCTTTCAACTTGGTCCGCACCTTGTCGGCGACATGGTGGGCACTGTTGTCTCCCAGCATGATGAGACCGATCCTGTTACGATCGGCGTCAGCGATGGGGCCGAGAAGGTCCGCAGCGAGGCTCAGGACGGGAGCGACCAGCGGATCTGACTTGGCCAGTCCTCGGGTGAGCTTCTGTTTGTCGCGGGAGGTGGTTTCGGCAACGAGGGTATCCGTCATGGGTTGCCTCCGGTGTTGGGTGCCTCGAAAATCAGAGCCGTGTTGAACCCACCGAAGCCTATGGTGAGTGACAGGGCAAAACGGGCATCTGGCACCCGCGTCCCCGGTCCCGCGTCCGGTTCGGCATCAGGCCTCGCAACCGGCAATCGGCACTCCGTACGTGTTGTCCTGTGGCCGACGATCGGTGGAACGCAGCCGCTCTCAAGCGCCATCAGCGTTGCGAGCGCCTCCAGTGCCCTCGTTGCGCCGAGGGAATGACCAAAGGCTACTTTGGTGGCAAAGAGAAGTGGCGGATGGGGGCCTGTAAAGATCTGCGAATAGGTTGCGGCTTCCATTCGGTCGTTGACCGGTGTGCCTGAACCGTGAGTGTTGATCCGGTCGATATCGTCCACCTGAAGGCCTGCATCGGCGAGGTTGCGCCCGACCGCCAGCTTAACGCCTAGTCCGCTCGCATCCGGTGCCGTAAGTCCCGCCGCATCGTTCGCGGCTCCGCATCCGCGCACGAACCCGTGGTGACGGCGTTGTCATACACGCTCCCCCGGCTCCAGTATCAGCACTGCCGCCCCTTCGCCCAGGATTGTCCCATCTGCTTGTGCGTCGAAGCTGCGCAAACCTGCGGGTGATATGGTGCCCAGTGCGGAATGGGCGAGGCGCTTGGACTGAGTGATGACATCCAACGCCCCGCAGATGCATCGCGTTGCACGCCCGGAGCGTATGAGTTCCGCACACACGAGAACGGCGTCCGACCCGGACGAACACGCGATCGACAGCGCAAGCGGTCGGGCGCGGAATTCCTGTGCAAGCGCGCGAACGAAAGTGTCGGCCGGAGCCTCCCCAGCTTCGTCCTCATCCAGCCGTGTGCCGTGGCTGGTGCCCAGGATGAGAAAACAGCTTTCCTCTTCGTGGGTGGCGTTCGGATTCGTCATCCGGATCTGCTCCGCGTCAATCTCCTCCAGCGCGTCCTCGATGGCCGCACGCGCCATGCTCGTGAAGCGTTAGCTGAGGGAAAGATCGGCAAGGTTGGGCACGATGGCGGCATCCCGATTGCGCAAAGGTGCAGCGCTTTCGCGCGGTGCAATGCCCGTCGCGCCTCCGACAAGGGCTGTCCAGACGGGATCCAGTCCGTGTCCGAGTGCCGTTTGCCAGCCTCGGCCCGTTACAACGACATCGCTCATGCCACACCCTCCAGCGACCGCGCCGACTGTGGCGAAAGAGGACAGGATACGATGCTCATGTACTCCGTCTGCGGGAACCTCCTCGTTGGGGGAAGGAACGAAATTGTCCTCAAGGCGCCCGTCCACCAGTTGCAGGCGGCGCGGATAGGGAGCTTCCTGCAGCCAGTGCTCGCTTACGATAAAAGTGGGATCGATATCCGCGGCGTCGAAACCGGGAAGCCGGGAAGGCCGACGGATGCGTCGGGTATCCGGATCGATCACCTGTGCATAGGCGGACGTGTCGAAGTAGCGGATGCGTCCATTCTCGATAATGGCGTTGATGCAATGCCAGCGTTGGGGCAGGTAGAGATAGTTCACATAGATGTTGCGCAGGATATAGACTTTGCAACCCAGCATCCGGGCCGTCACGAGCCCTGCGATATCGGCCATCTGGCGGCAGAAGCAAGGCTTGCGCTCTGGCGTTCCGGCCAACACCTTTTCAAGGTGTTCGCGAACGGAAATGCCCGGGATGATGTCGTCGCGATAATGACGATAGCGGGCATCGGCTTCGGCGCCCTTCAAGCCATCGAAAAGGAGCGACGTCATATCCGGCGGATAGGTTTCGAAGACCTTCGATTCCTGAAGCACATGGCACATGCCGATGGGCAGCGCATCGATGAGATCGCGTATCGTCTTCAGCCTGTAGCGATCGATCACGGCATCTCCGAGCTTGGCCTGGGTCTCAAACATGATCAGGCTCCCTTATTTGATGACGAAGTGTTGAGAGGGGTCTACCGGCGTGATGGTCAGATGCGCGGGCTGCTCGAAACGTCTCAGGTTTCGCACCAGTTCGCGTCGCACGGCTTCAGGGTCTGAGGCGGCCGTCTGAGACCTGTCGACGAGCAGTTCCAGCGCATAGGGGGGCTTCTGGTTCTGTGCGGGGGGCGGGCGTGTTCTTGCCTCGAGAACGCCGGGGATGGTTTGGTAGAAGCTTTTGATCGCCGAAAGATTGATCTTTTCGCCTTGAGACATGAGGAAATCGCTCCGGCGCCCGGTGATCGACAGGCGACCGGCCTCATCGCGTGAGACCAGATCCCCGGTCATCAGCCAGCGCTTGCCATCGATGACGCGGATCGGATCGACCGCATTTCGTCCGATGCGGGCCTTCAGAAGCGTGTCGGAATGGATGAAGAGCTCTCCCGTCCCGGGCGATTCCGGATCCGGGGCAATCTGTAATTCGGTCTCCTCAAGCGGCTCGCCCAGGGTCTGCAGGGCATCGTCGTCCGCTCGACATGCGTTGAGCGTCGTCACGCGCGGACCCGCCTCGCTGATCCCGTAGGTGAAGTAGATCTCAAGCTCGGGATAGCGTTGGCGGAGTTTCCGGGCCGTATCCACCGGGACGACGTCACCTCCCACGGTCAGCGTCCGCAACGTGGATGGCAGAATCCTGTCCGGCGTATCCACAATCTGTTGCAGAAATTTGGGGGTCAGCGACGTGACGGTGATGGCGTTGCGGCGAAGTTCAAGCGCGAATTCCTTCACGGAGAAGGGGACGGATCCTATTGCGACAGAGGCGCCGACCTGCGTCGCCGCTAACGCTTGGGCCACCAGCGCGAAGGAATAGTAAAGCGGAAGCTTGATGAGCACCCGGTCATGCGATTGCAGTCCGATCGCCCTGGCGTGCCGACGGACATTGCGGCACAACGCGCACAGGGAGTGCACGCAACCATTGGGGAACTCCGAGGACGTACCTGACGTCATTAGCACCAGATCGCCGGGCTGAACCACTGCAGGCGCGGGGTGAGTACGCACCAAGGCGATGTCGAAGTCGGCGGAACTGCGCTGCATGCCGCTCAGGTCCAGAGATGCGGTCAGATCCGGCGTCATGTGAAGTCGGACCAGAGCGCGGGCGCCAAGGTCTTCGACGATCGCCAGAAGCCGGGGCGAGGGGAGTGAGGGTGCAACGAAGGCGGGCACCAGGCCCAGCCGGGCGAAAACCTCGCCGAGATAAGGGATGTTCGCTCCACTCGGCAGTGACGCGACGACCACCGAGCCTGGCGGCAGGGCCAGGGCCTGCCACTCTGCCAGCGTCTCGGCGAGTCCGGGGGGGGGGGGGCACCGGATTCCCGCCAAACTGGAGCGTTGTCATCCGATCCAAATCGAACAGCCGGAAGCCCGTTGCAAAGGGACGCGGCGTATTCACGAGACGACCTGCATGCAAAGACGTTTCATCACGAAATCGGCAAGTGCATTGCAGTTTCTGAAGTTCTCGGGCGTGAAGTTGTCGTCGCTCACTTTGACGCCGAACATGTCTTCGCACTGGTAGCGCAATTCGATGAAAACCAGCGAATCCGCTCCCAGCTCCGTCGCCAGGCCCAGCATCCGGATCTATCTCGTCCATTGTCAATCCGGCATCGAGTTCTTGGGCGACGACTTATTTTAATTTATTTAGAACGTCAATCTTTTCATGAAATTCAGACATGATGGACCTATTCATTTCTGGAATAATAATAGAAATGTAGAGGGTGCATCGTTGCCTAGAATTATAATGACAACGATTTGTGGCGAACTTGAAAATGACTGGTTCGCGAAGGGTGCATCCAATGAATTGCAGGTTGCCACCACACCGCAGCGTTGTCGTCATCGATTTCGCTAATGCCGATTGTCGGAGTTCTTATGTCTCCGGCGGGCCGCTTTGCCTGTAAGGATGGCGACGTGCTTTGAGGCAAGGCCGTAGCCCGGTGGTCCGGATTTGCCAGATGTTTTTGAATTATATATTGAAATTGCCCCGTGCGATATCGGATCGGACCGTCCGAAGCGTGCCGTTTTTCGAGGGGGAGAGAATCCAAATGGATCGCCGATCCGTTGGGGGCCCCGCGTCGGATGCGCAGGCTCTGGAAAGCGGAACATTTCGTGAGGCGATGAGCCGGTTGCCGGCTGCCGTCTCCATCATCACGAGCGCGGGCCCGGCCGTGCCGTGCGGCATCACCGTCTCCAGCCTCGCGTCGGTGACGGATGATCCTGCGACCGTAAGCTTCTGCATCGCGCGGCGCTCCTACGCAAACGCCACGTCCAAGGCCAATCGCGCGATTGCGATCAACCTGCTGACCGATCTGCAGACGGACCTGGCCATGAAATTCGCACGCCGTCCGGAAAACGCGGAAAACGCCGATATGTTCGCCGACGGCGCCTGGATTGTGGAACGCGAAGGGGCGGAGCAGGGACACGTGCGCCCACCCATTCTGGCGAACTGGGGCCCTGTTCTGATCGGAGAGATCGTCTCCGCCTCGAATATCGGGACGCATAGTCTTTTCATTTGCCGGGTTACCGACGTGCGCCTCGGCGGCCGGGCGTTTCCGAGCCTCTATTTCCGCCGCGCCTTCACCACGGTCAGCGACCTGCCTGCCATTCCGACGTGAGAAAGGTGGGCGGTGATCTGCGGGGTTACGGCCTCCTACAGCAGGCGGTGAAAGTCGTCGGACCTTTCCCGCATGGCGGCGAAGCGGTCTTCCCCCAGTTCGTTGATCAACAGCCGCCCCATGAGGTCGGCACGGATATATTCTATCGCCAGCAGACTGATGACGGTGTTCGTTGTGGCCACGGCATCGACGGTATCGTTTTCCTGGAAAATCGCGACCAGCGCGTCCTCCTCGTCGGCAATGACCGCGGAAAGGCGATGACCTCCCAGCCGTTTGGCAGCTCTGTCACCGCACAGGCTGAGATCGTAGCTGCACGGGCCCTCGAACTGAGTATGCCCGTAAACGGCGATGTACACCGCCACCCCGCGCGCGCTCGCGGACTCCAGATCATCCTTCAACGAGGTGAGTTCCGCATCCCAGAACGCGGCGAAGAGAGAGGTTTGCGCCGCCTGGATCCTCGAGCGCGACGCCGTGAGGACGCCCTTGTAGTTCTTGAGCGACCATATCTCTCCCGTGTCCGGCCGGCTTGGCAATTTGCACAGGCCGTTCGTCGCGGTTTCCAGCGCCTCGTGGAACTCGCTGCGCACCCTTGCCAGCACGTCCTCATATGGCGTTGCGACGTAAGTTTTCGGTTCTCCGTGCTGGACCATGACCGCCCCCTTGTCCGCCAGTCGGTCGAGGGTTTCGTAGATCTTGGAGGTCGGTACGCCGCAGGATTTCGCCACTTCGTGTCCGTTCAGGCGCGCGCGCTCTAGAAGGGCGCAATAGGCCCGCGCTTCGTAGAGGCTGAAACCGAGTTGGCCGAGCGCATTCGTCAGTTCGGTCATTCGCAGCGAGGTCACCACATTTTTCCTCTTGTTACCTTGCGGCACGATGATACACTATCTCTTATTAACTACTAAGGTAGTGTAATTTAGTAGGCTGTAAAAATGGAAAGAATTTCATCTTGGGCTCCATGGGAGCAAAAGGTCGGCTATTCGCGGGCCGTGGTAAAGAACGGAATGGTTTTCATTTCCGCCATCATCGCAACGGGGTCGGACGGAAAGATTGTCGGCGTTGGCGGTGTCTACACGCAGGTCAAGACGATCTTCGAAACCATCGCCGGGGTGCTCTTGGAGGCGGGCGCCAGTTTTCACGACGTCGTTCACAGTCCTCTCTACCTCACGGACATCGCCCTGTTCGAAGACGCGGTGCGCGCACACGGTGAGGTTTTCGGCGATATTCGGCCGGCTTTCACATTGCTTCACGTCAATTTCTTCGTGAATCCGGACATGCTGGCTGAAATCGACATCATGGCGATCAAAGATAAGTAGGTATCCCCATGTCCGACGCAGGCACCTTGACGACCTCTCAAGTCGTTCTGTTGGCGGCTACGGTCGGTTTGACCATAGCCAACAACTACACCTTCCAGCCGCTCTTGCCCGAAATCGTCGGAGATTTCTCCGTCGGTACCTCTGGGGCGGGGTGGGTGGCCGCCGCGCCTTCGTTCGGATACACGGTCGGGCTTCTGCTATTTGTCCCCCTGGGGGATCGGCTTGACCTAAGCAAGCTGATCAGCCGCCAACTCTTCGCCCTGGCGTTGTGTCTCTGTCTTGTGGCAGCCGCTCCGAGCTTTCCTCTCCTGCTCGGAGCTGGCATTGTTTGCGGCATATTGACGACGGTCGCGGCTTGCCGGGGCGCGTCGCGGGGCCGTTGTCGGCACCATTGCGATGGGCATCTCGCTTGGTATCTTGTTGGGGTGCACCGTTGGCGGCGTCATCGGAGAGCTTCTGGGCTGGCGTGCCATGTGCCTCGTCATGGCAGGCATTGCGGTGCTGGTGGCGGTTGGCATCATGACGCGGTCGCCTCGTGTGGCCACCAACCGGGAGGTTTGTCCTACCGGGCTATCCTGAAATCGGTTCCCAACTCATTTCTGGAACATTCCGCCCTGCGCTATCTGACGACCGCGGGGTCGGCGTGGTTCGCCATGTTTTCCGGCATATGGGTGACCCTTGCGCTCTATCCGGCGACGCTACTTTTCGGCTATGGCCCTGCGGTGGCGGGATCATTCGGCGTCATCGGCGCCGCTGGGGTCGTTTCATCGCAAGTTGCTGGGCGCGCCAGCGACCGTTTCGGAGCTGGGGCGGTGATCTCCGGTTCGCTGGCTCTGGCCTGTCTCGGCATCCTGTCGTTTTTGCTCTTCAGGCAGAGCCTGACGGGCCTTGTCGCCGGTATTCTTCTGATGGATATCGATTGTTTCGGGGCGCAGCCAGCCAATCAGGCGCAGGCCCTCGCGATCTCTCCGCCTACGGCCAACCGCGTCTACAGCGCCTATACGGTTGTTTATTACACGATCGGAACCATCGGGGCGTTCATTGCTCCGGTGATTTTCACCTGGTTCGGTTGGCAAGGTGTGTGTGGAGCTTTGTGCTCTGCGCGGTGGCTTTGTTCGCGTCAATGATGGGAATGCGCCGTTCTGCAACGAACGTCAGCGCACAAGGGGCGGGCTAACCGCTTAGGCCGACCGCGCGGCTGCGAACTGAGTAAGAGCGTCGTCTTTGCCCAGCCTTCCTTCTTCAGCTTGGCGAGGAGATCGTCGGCGATCATGTCGAAGGTGTTGGTTGTTGCGGCGCTGGCGGGCATCGGAAAAACTCATGTCCGGATAGGCACCAAGGGCCATCGTCTTCTGTTTTCCGGAGAAGTGATAGGAGAGGCGCCAGAGATGCGGACCGGTCGGCTGGACAAGGAGAAAAAGGCCGCCGCCGCCGCTCAATTTTTGCGGCTTGGGCGGGGGGCTTGATTGGGTGGATTTGCGTGTTGTTGAGGGGCATTTATTGGTATCGGCGTTGGTGCCTGAGGCTCGATACCAACAAAATTGCCGGATGGCAGTGGACGGAACCGCACACCTTCGGACGCTAAATCTGGGAAAATCGAGCAAAATCAGAGGCTTTTCGGACTCTGTCGGACTTCGCTGGACTGTTTGGGAAAGGCAAATGGTGCCAGGGGCGGAATCGAACCACCGACACAGAGGCGGATTTTCAATCCCACGATACACGGCCGATAGCCCAATCTTTAGAATATTTTACGCTTCTCATGACCGGTCCTGGTCACACGGGTGTCACAGGAGAAGGTCGAATGGCGACCATCAGGAAGAGTGGAGACAAATGGCAAGCTCAGGTCCGCAAGACCGGTGCTAAGGCATTGTCCAAATCATTTTTCAACAAGCGCGATGCCGAGCGTTGAGCAAGGGAACGGGAGACTGCAATAGATCTCGGTCAATCCGATCTCTATGAAGGCCGCCATCTGACGCTTGGCGACGTTCTGGCGCGCTATCAGGCAGAGATCACACCGACCAAGAAGGGCAGGGACACGGAGAGCCGTCGCCTTGACCGGTTGAGAAGGGACGCCATTGCCAAGATGCCACTGGCATCACTTGATGCCCCCGCCTTGTGCTAGTTCAGGGATCGGCGTCTGAATGACGGCAAGAGGGCATGTCAGTACGATCTGGTTCTGATCCGTCATGCGCTTGAGATCGGTCGCAAGGAATGGGCGCTGCCCATCCGAACGAACCCTGTCGATGACATTCGGGTGCCGAACGGCATCAGGGCGCGTCATCGCCGGCTTCTGTCCGGTGAGTTCGACCGTCTGAAGCAAGCGGCTCCGCTCACCCGGAACCCGCTGACGTTGCCCGCTGTCGAACTGGCAATCGAGACAGCGATGCGTCGCAGCGAGTTACTGGAGCTACGTTGGGAGGATGTCGATGCCGCGGAGAGGCTTGCCCATCTTGAGGATACCAAGAACGGTCAACCAAGATCTGTCCCTCTGACGGACCGTGCTTTGTCGATCCTCGAACATCTGCCCCGCGTGTCAGATCGTGTCCTGCCGCTCACGGAGACGGCTCTCAGACAATCCTGGGAGAGGTTGGTTGCCCGTGCCGGCATTGAGGATCTCCACTTTCACGACCTACGACACGAGGCGATAAGCCGTTTCTTCGAGCGTGGCTTGACCATTCCTGAAGTGGCATTGATCAGCGGATATAAAGATCCAAGGATGCTATTCCGGTACACGCATTTGAAACCGGAGAATGTGGTTGCGAAGCTCAATGCTCTTGAAGCCGCTTAGCGGAAAGTGACATCTGGAGAGCCATTGTCGAGATGAGCGGTCCCTTGGCGAAGCACTGCCGTCATCGCCCGCATGGATGGTTTGTTCGCAATACCCGCATCAAGGCATTCGGCTCCTCATCGTCGCCACATCCGTTGACGCCACGGAGCCATATCGCCGGCATGTCGGCAATGTGATTGGCCGGAAGGAATTTGTCTGAATGACTCGCCGGCCATGACCTGATGAGACTGCGTATTCGAATCTTGCGTGTTAGGTCGTGTTCCACTCTGTTCTGGAATTAACTCGTCAGCGATACATATGCCGCCTATACTGGAGCCTATTCAGACGGCGTTTGACGACCGAGGAATTCAGGGTGAGTGGTGCTGCCAAGCACAAATCCCCCCTCTTCGAATGAGGGCAGTTCTAGCGAGGCCGAACGTGACGTTGTTCAGACGTTGCCGCCCACACTTGCCGTGCCTTCTGACAAGCCATTCGATGCGGCGTCGTTCACTCGCAAGATGATCAAGAAGCATCCGACCTTGAACGCCTATCTTGGTCTTTAGCGCGGTCGATCATTATGCCCATTGATCAAGCCGAACCTCGTTGGTTGACTGCCGGTGAGGTGATTGCGATCAATGAAGCTGTCGTTGAATTTTCCGGTGAAACGTTCTTGGTGCGGGATCATGCCCTCTTGGAAGGTGCCGTCAGTCGTCCTCAGCAACTGTTTATTTATGAAGGCGTGACCGACATTGTCCCACTAGCCGTGCGGCTGATCGTTGGACTGGGTCAGGCGCGTGCCTTCGAGCAAGGCAATAAGCGGACGGCTTGGTATGCTGGAGAAGCGTTCTGGGAGTTGAACGGCTACACGATGGGCGCTCCATCCGTTGGATATGACTATCGGCTGGCCCGCCTGGTGGAAGCCGTCATTATCTATGAAGCCGATGAGGTGGAGCTGTCTCTCGCCTTAATTGATGCGCTCTATCCGATCAGCTCAGGCGACCGCTGAAACGCTGTCTTCAGACGTTTACGGCTTGCCACTTGTCTCCACGCTTCCTGATGGTCGCCAATGGCCCCCATCGCCGGCGCTGCAAAAAACAAGGCCTGGCACACCCCTGTCACACTCGCGTCACAGCTGACCGCCCAGATAGCCAATGATGGGCTTGACGGAGGAATCCGACAGAATCACCTTATTGTCTGTTAAGGATTTGATCTTGAAGACGTTTTTACGCCGAGGAATGGCGCCCAGGGGCGGAATCGAACCACCGACACGCGGATTTTCAATCCGCTGCTCTACCAACTGAGCTACCTGGGCCAACCAAGGGTCAGTGCGCCGTTCGGCGAGCCCCTGAAAGTGGGCGTCTTATAGAGAACCCATTCGCCCCTGTCCAGCCGGTTCGTGCGCTTTTCCAAGCCTAACGCCATTCCTTGCGGAAAACCTCCCGCTCCATCCCCCACAATTTGCCGGACATACCCTTTTATCATGCCTTATGAAGGAGTTGACCAATGCGTCAGTCCGGCCGCACGGCGCTCTACGAGTGAGCGGAGCGGCCGATTCGATGGGTCGGAGCCGGCTCCGGGCAGGGCAGGTGGGGCAGACTCAATCGGCATTGCGCTCGCCGAGGAAGGTTCCGGCCGCGGTGTAGTTGCCGGTATCCTCGCGATAGGAGAAGGAGCCGAGCACGCCGCCCACGACGTCGCTGGTGCTGGAGGCGAACGATCGGTTGGCGGTGAACGTCGCCCCGCCGCTCGTATTGGTGCCCTGGAGAACTTGTTGACGGCGGTCAGGTCGATCACCGTGTCCTCGATGGCGGTCGAGGCCGAAAAACGGCCTTCGTCGAAATCCGTGATGGAGAGCGTGTCCGCGCTCGTGTGCCGAAGTTTCAGTTGACCCCCAGCGCCCCGGTCGCAAGACAACGTGAGGTCTGGCTGCCGTCGATGCGTTCCACGTTGCCGACGGCGTGGCCGCTGTATGTCGCCGTCGCAGTGCCGAGATCGCGGGTGGTGTCGGTGTCCGGCAGGTCGCCGGCCACCCATGTCGCGAGGTGGAAATAGTCGGTGCGCTTGCCGTCCGTGTCGAAGTCGATGGCATCCTCGCCCGTCGCATCCGTTTCCAACCGCGCGCGCCAATAGTCCCAATGCATGAACTCGCAGGTGCATTTGACCGGCGCGGTCGGATTGTCGGCGCTTCGGAAAAGCCCGGCATCGGCTTCAGGAACGGCATTGCCGGAGATGAAGTAGTTCTGTGAGGCCGTATCCTCCGACTGACCGTAGGACTGATCGTTCAGATAATCGGACGTATCCCAGTAGTTCAGGGAGTTGCGCACCTTGTTCGGGTTCTCCACCGCCGCGTAGGTGTCGTTGTCGACATAGGCGCTGCCTCCGTTCTGCGGATTGGAGTCCTCTTCGTAATCTTCGTATTGAACGCCCTGGCCGAAGGCGAATTCGAACGATCCGACCCCACCGAATTCCGGAGATCCTTCCAGTCTCGTCTCGATGAGCTGCGTCGCCAGATCCGCGTTCAGGATGCCCATTTCCACGCCGACCGTGTTCTTCGTCGCATCGAACTGGACGACGAAATCGAGTGGATCGTATCCGGTGAAGGCGGTGGCGCCCGTTGTCACTTTGCTTTCCGCAAGTCCTGCGGCGTAGCTCAGAAGCGTGTCTGTGCCGCGATAGGTGGGCGTAATCGGATTTCAGTTCCTTGGTCTTCAGTTGCGCCACACGGATCGTGCCGAACGCCTCGCTCGCAAAGGCGCCGGAGGCGGGGGAACTGTCGATGAAGGCGCCGTTGTCGTCGACATTGAAGCCAAGCACGAAATTCTCCGCATCCGGGCCGAAAATATGGTCGCCTTCCGCATTGGACAGGGACGAGAACTCCCCGCCCGCAGCCAGAAGCGAACTTTCCGCCGCCCTGACGTCGCCGCGCCGGGTGCTGGAAATCACCCAGGCGCCGTCTCCCTCTTCCTGCGTGATCTTGCCGGCGATGACAGAGATGGCGGATTGCTGCGATGTGCCCGTCCCGTCGATGAGGAAGGACACATCCATGAACTTCGGATTGGTGACGGCGATGTCGTCCGGCTCGATGACGATCAGCCCGCTGGTGCCGACCTTGGAGACGAAGGTATCGCCCAGCGCATCGACCGTCGTCTGCACCACCATGAAGAGATTGCTTTCATAGGGATCGCTTTCGTAAAGCGCTTGGGTGAGCATCTCGCGCGGATCGCCGGAAAGCGAATAGGTGCGGATATGCGCGTCTTCTTCGCTCTGGGTGAGGTACTGCGAGAAGTCCGTGCCGGTGCCGGTCAGGAAATAGATCGGATCGGAAGCATCGAGCGTCGCTGTCCCCGAGGTGCTTGCCGCCTCATCCCCCGGTGTTGTGACCGCGAAGCCAAGGTCGGTCTCGGGAAAGAGCGCGGCAAAGGTGAAGTTGTCGGCCCCCGATCACAGGAAGCCCGCATGGGTGATCGCCTCTTCCGGCAGATATTCCTGCGAGGTCAGAAGACCGGAGAACGTGTCCGCGGACGCCGACCAGGGCGGCGGATCCGTTTCATCCGCGTCCGTTGCGCGGCCCGTGATGAGCCAGAAGGCGCTGCCTGTCGCCGGTTCGGTCCCGTAATCTGCCAGGCCGATCGGTAGCGTGTAGGCGGTGCCGTCCACGGTAATGCCCGCTGTCGTCACCAGGCTGGTTGCCGCGGCATTGATCATGGCGATGTTGCCGTCGAACAGATCGCCGGTAACGGTTTGATCCGTGTCCGAACTGCCGCCCACGAGATCGTATGAGCCGGGATCGGTAATCGTGCCGTCGCCTGTCACCACATAGGTGTCGCCGGCGGTCAGAACGCGGAAACTTCCCGGACCCAGAGATGTCGGGCGATCGGTGTCGATGGTCCGCTTGTTCGTGTCGTTGGTCTCGTTGCCGCCCGCATCCACATCGTTGATCCGCGTGGCGAGCACCACTTCGGGCTTTGGCGGGGGCGTGGTGTTGGAATAGCCGAGCTGCGAATTGTTCTGCGAGACGCCGCGATTGACGTCATCGTTTTGCGGTTTGTGACGTGCGCCGCCGCTCTGGCCGCGCCGGCTGATGAGCTGGCGCTGCACGCGCCCCAGATCTTGCGGCTGCGTGCGTCGCAGCAGCACGGCCCCGCCGTTGCCCAGCTCCATCGTGTAGCCGCGCTCATAGATGCGACGGTGGCCGCCATTGGTGCCTTTGAAGGAAGGCTCGTCGCCGAAGATCAGCGAGAAGGTCGGGTTGTCGCCCAACGTGTTCAGATTGGCGATGCCGCCGCGAATGCCGATCGTGCCGACCGGTATCTTGACCGTGACGCCGCCGGACTTCTTGGAAAGACGGCCGCCGACGAAACGGGCGACGCCCTTGGAGAAACTGGCCACCAGGTTGCCGTTGCCCGATGCCGGATCGTAGACGAATTCGTCGATCACGAGATCGGAATGCGGGCCGACAGTGAAGGTCGATCCGTCGACCAGCAGCACCTGGACGAGACCCTCGCCGCGCGTCTGGATGCGTTCGCGGTGGATGATGTTGTCGCCCAGCACAAGCGTGCGGGTCGAGCCGTTCGGCGGCGTGCCGTGGGCCTGAGGGTTGACGGCGGCCGTCACGCCCACCTTGGGCGCAGCGGCGGCGGGCAGGGGGCAGGCGAGGGCGCCGGTCAGAGCAAGGTCGCTCAGGATCCGGGCTGCAACGGGTCCGGTTGCAATGCTTGCGGGTTTCATCACGTCTCGTCTCCTGTTCAGCCCGGCGCTGCCGCCTGGAGCGTTTTGTCGCCTTCTAGAATCGGCCGTGTTCGCCCCCTCTCCCATGGGGAGAGGGTTGGGGTGAGGGGTGTCGCGCTCTCAAGGATATGGAGAACCCGAAATCTCTCACCCGGGCCTGCGGCCCGACCTCTCCCCATGGGTGAGGTGTTTGCCTCTATCGCTTCCGCCAAATTCTGAAGTGCTCAAAACTTCTTCAGGACTGACACGGTCACCGAGCCGTTGGCGAAATCGTCGGTCGGATAGTTGGAAACGGCGCGGCGGTATTCGCCCGCCATCATCAGCGCCCAGTCGTCCGCTACCGGCACCGTCAGCGTGCTGCGCACCCAGTATTCGTCGTCTTCCTGCACATGGGCGGCATCGATCGCGGCATCCGCCTCGTCGTACCAGCGCGCGAGATAGCCGCCGTCGAGATCCACCGCCCAGGGGCGCTTCAGCGCCTTGATGGGCGAGGTGAAGGTCTTGCGCAGGCCCGCTCCGGCGCCGAGTTCGTAATCGTCCGCGAAGTCGGTCGCTGTGTTTTCGTGCCCCCCCGAAATCTCCGTGCGCACGGCGAGACTGGCGGTCAGAAAATAGGTGTAGGCAAAGCGGCTTGAGAGCCGATAGCCGTTGCGATCGGAAACGGTCGGATAGGTCGCGCTGTCATTGAACCAGTGGCGCCGGAATTCGTTCTTGCTCTCGAACTTGGAGCGGATATCGGGCAACCAGGCGAGGCGGACGTCCGTGCCAAGCGTGCCGGAATAGTTGGCCTCGTCGAGCCGCACGCCGCCGAGAATGGCGTAAACGCCCAGTCGCACATTGTCCCAGCCAAAGTGTGCCATGTTGAAGGAGGGGCCGACCGTCAGTTCCGCAAGCTCGGTGTGGAGACGGCTTAGCTCCGCATAACGCGCGCCGTAGAACAGAAGATCCCCCTCGATCTGGTCGCCCTGGTTCGCCAGGTCATAGGAAACGTGGGCGGTGTCCGCCAGATAGGCGTTGAAGTCGTTCTGGCTGACCGCGCTGTCGCTGAGTAGGCACTCAAGCCCATTCAACATGATGGAGCGGCTGCCGGGGGCGGCGTTGGCATTGGATTGCCAGTGCGCGCCGACAATCAGCGAGGCGGAGAACTTGGCCGATCCTGCGCCTGATCGATGCCCGCGAGATAGACGTCGACCCGCTCGCGCACCTCGCGCGGTACCTCCGGGCCGGAAATGGCAGCCTCGAAATATTGCCGCGCCACGTCGAAGGCCCCGATGCGATAGTAGAGAACGCCGAGTTCCAGTTGCACGCGCGGCAGGTCCGGCGCGTAGATCAGCATCCGCTCCAGCGTGTAGATGGCGGCTTCATGGTCGTCGACACGGGCCGACAGCGCCGCATAGGCAAAAGCGATATCGAGATCGTCGGGGGCGGCCAGCATTGCCTGCAGCAATTGCGTGCGCCGGGTTTCTATCTCGCCCGCCGTCGCCTTGGTGCCGGGCACGCCGCCTGCGTCGCCCTGATCGCTTTCGGATTTGTTTTCCTGTGGCTGGGTGCGTGCGCTCATGCCGGTCGGGGCCATCGTCTCCGCCGCGAGCAAACTCAAATACACGCCGACCGCGGTTGCCCCAAGCCGTCGCACCATTGCCACCTCATTGCATCTGAACCCGGCAATCAGGCCAATGCATGAGGCGAAGAGTCAATTGAATGACGTAAAATAATTCACATCTATGGCAAGTTGTGCAGCCATGTGGCCTCCTGGACACAGAATCTGGTCAGAATCCTCGAGGGGATTCCCGTTAAATCATTGTTTTATTGAAGGTCTGGATCGTTCGGATCGATGTCGTCCATCTCGACCACCGGGATGCTGTAGCTGCCCGACAGCCACCTGTTGAGGTCCACATCCGCGCACCGTGTGGAGCAAAATGGGTAGTTTTTTCGACGGATAGCTTGCCGCAGTTCGGGCAGGGGCGCGGTGGCCTGTTGGAGACTTCGGAGCTCTTGTCGTTCTTATCCGTATTCATGCGTATTGTTCACTCTCGTGAGAATTCCCGGACAGGCGATAATGTATTCGCATTTTTCACAATTTCGGACGTTGCACGCGGAAACGGGGCCGACCTCGCAAAAGGCGCGATGCACGAAAGACGCGGATTTACGCGTTCTGTCCGATCCACTCGGTTGCTGCTTCTATTCGCTGAGTGCGAGCGTGTCTGCCCAATTCTGCCGGACGGGATAGCCCGCGCCGCTCAGCATCGAGACCGTCTCGTAGATGGGAAGACCCACCACATTGGGGTAGGACCCCACCAGCTTGACCACGAACGATCCGGCAATGCCCTGGATGGCATAGCCGCCCGCCTTGCCGCGCCATTCGCCGCTGTCGAGATAGTTGCTGATCTCCGCCTCCGACAGACGCTTGAAACGCACGCGCGTCTCGATCAGCTTGTGTCGGGAGCTGCCGCTGGAAACGGCCACGCACACGCTGGTATAGACCCTGTGGGCACGGCCCGACAGCAGTCTCAGGCAGCGCTCGGCCTCCTCGCGCAGTTCCGTTTTCGGTAAAATGCGTCGGCCGACCGCCACCACCGTATCGGCGGCAAGCACGATCGCGCCTTCATAGTCTTCATCCGTATCGACCGAGCGGCGCACCACCTCCGCCTTGGTGCGCGCAAGCCGGGTGGCAAGTGCGCGCGGCGTCTCGCCCCGGGTCGGCTCCTCGTCGATATCGGAGGGGAGCAGATAATCCGGCTTGATACAGACCTGTTCGAGCAGAGCCAGCCGCCGCGGCGACCCGGATGCGAGAACAAGCCTTTTGCGATCCGTCATCGGCAGCGACCGTCATGGCCGCCGGGCTCCGCTTCATGCGGGCCCTGAGCGGTGCCTATTTGAAGCGATAGGTGATGCGACCCTTGGTGAGGTCGTAGGGCGTCATTTCGACGAGGACGCGATCGCCAGCGAGAACGCGGATACGGTTCTTGCGCATGCGGCCTGCGGTGTGGGCAATGATCTCGTGGTCGTTCTCAAGCTTCACGCGAAACGTTGCGTTAGGCAGAAGTTCCGTGACCGTGCCCGGAAATTCCAAGACTTCTTCTTTCGCCATGCGGTTTCCTGGCTCTCCTGTTCGATCGTGCAGATCCGGCAAAAGTGGAAGCCGGCTTTCCCGTCGAGATCTGCAAGAAGCAATAGTGTCAGCGTGCGCAGGTCTGCAAGCGGTCCGCATGCGCCTTTTGCGCGCGCGAACCTAGCGGATTGGATGTGGAAAGTGAACAGGCCATAAACACCGGGATGACAATGCGGCATTCAATTGCGCAAAAGCTGCTGAAAGACGGGCCGAAAAGCCTTCGTCAAATTGTCATTCCGGGCTCAAATACCGTTTTTGATCCATATCCTCCGCACTGAATTTTCCGTTCGGTGCAGTTCCGGCCTGTTCAGCCTTCCGGCGCGGCCTGCCATCTCAGGCGTTTCTTGATGCGCTTCATCAACTGATCGCGCACCGAGCGATAGGCGTCGAGTATCTGGTCGCGGCTGCCCGTGGCAAAGGTCGGATCGTTCGTCGGCCAGTATTCCACATCCAAGGCCTCCGTCCGGGTCAGTTCCAGCGCCCAGTGGTGGGCTTCGGGTGCCAGCGAGATCACCAGATCGAAATTCGTGTCCTCCAGCTCCTTCACCGTCTGGGGGCATGATCATCGATGTGAAGTCCGATTTCGGCTAGCACCGCATCCACGAACGGGTCGCGCTCGCCCTTGCGCACGCCCGCGGACGCAAAGTAGATCTGCCGCGGGAAGAGATGCCGCGTGATCGCGACCGCCATGGGTGAGCGAACGGCATTCATGCCGCAGACGAAGAGGACGGCGCCGGGCATCGGCGCGGGCGCCTCCACGGCGTTCAGCCTTTCCGGTAAAGTGCGCATACCAACGTGAACAGTCGGCGCGCCGTATCGTGATCGACCGAGATCTTGCCCTTCAGCCGTTCCGCCAGCAGTTCCGATCCCTCGTTGTGAACCCCGCGCCGCGCCATGTCGATCGCCTCGATCTGGCTCGGAGAAGGCGGTGCGGATGGCGGCATAGTAGCTTTCGCAGATCAGGAAATAGTCCTTCAGGATCCGCCGGAAGGGGCTGAGCGACAGCACGTGGGTGACGACCGGATCGCCGTTCTCACGCGTGACTTCGAAATGCAGCCGCTTTTCGATCACGGCCAGATTGAGGTGGTAGGGACCGCCTTCCTCGTCGACCCAGGGGGCTCGAAATGGTTGTTGGCGATCAGATCGAAGATCGCGACCGCGCGCTCGTGCTCGATATCGGCCGACGAGCGTTCGGTGGTCCCCTCGTCGAGGGTCACCTCGCTCAAGCGGGCCCGATCAGATCGCTGTTCCTGCGCGCATTCTTCCGTCATGCTGGTTCTGTCGCGATACGGCTCATGCCGATCGACATCTGTCTACAGAGGCGAAGCAAAGTCCCGTGAGCCTATTGCGAAGGCTGCGTTGCGATCCAGTCCCAAAACACGCGCACCGGCCGAATTCGGCAAAGGGCAGTGCTGGAAGAGAACGTGCGTCGGCCCATTCTTGGAGATGGCCAACGCCACAACGTCCCAACCGCGCCCGCCTTGCACGACCTTCTACAGGTTGAGCCGCACCGCCACGGAACGGCCATGCGCGGTGAGTCCTTCCTCTTCCGCCAGTCGCATGGCGGCCGAGCCGATCTGGCGCAGTGCCTCCGGCGAACACTTCAGGATCGACGTGCGCTTGACGAAATCCAGCACGTTGAGACCGGAGGAGAACCGTGCCGAGCGCGCCGTCGGCAGCACGTGGTTGGTGCCGCCCACATAATCGCCCACCGCTTCCGGCGTGTAACGTCCGAGGAACACCGCACCCGCATTGTGGACCTTGTCCAGCAGGCTTTCCGGATCGGCCACCGCCAGCTCCAGATGTTCTGGGGCGATGCGGTCGATCAGCGGTACTGCCTGAGCCAGATCGTCGATGATGATGGTCGCACCGAAATCGCGCCAGCTCGCACCCGCGATATCGCGGCGCGGCAGGGTGGCAAGCTGGCGGTCCACCGCCAGTTCGACAGTCTCCGCGAGCTCCGCGCTGTCGGTGATCAGGATCGACTGGGCAGACGCGTCGTGCTCGGCCTGGGCTAGCAAGTCGATCGCCAGCCAGTTCGGATCGTTCTCGCCATCGGCCACCACCAGCACTTCCGACGGTCCGGCGATCATGTCGATGCCGACCGTGCCGAAGACCTGCCGCTTGGCCGCCGCCACGAAGGCGTTGCCCGGGCCCACGATCTTGGCAACGGGCTTGATCGTTTTCGTACCATAGGCGAGGGCGGCAACGGCCTGCGCGCCGCCGATGCGGTAGATCTCGCTGACGCCCGCAAGACGCGCGGCAGCCAGCACCAGCGGGTTGAGCGCACCGTCCGGGCTCGGCACCACCATGACGAGCCGCTCCACACCGGCAACCTTGGCCGGAACCGCGTTCATCAGCACGGAGGAGGGGTAGGACGCGGTGCCGCCCGGCACGTAGAGCCCGACAGTGGAAATTGCCGTCCACTTGGAGCCGAGCTCGACGCCGATGGGATCGCTGTAGCGGTCGTCCTTGGGCATCTGTCGGGCGTGGTGAGAGCGGATACGGTCGCGCGCCAGTTCCAGCGCCTGCATGGTGGTTGCGTCGACCTTGGCGACGGCTTCGTCGATCTCCGCTTCGGTGATGGCGATCCCGGTCTCGTTCAGATCCAGCCGGTCGAAGCGTTTGGTGTATTCGGCGATAGCCGCATCTCCGCGGGCGCGCACATCGCCGGTGATCGCGCGCACCGTTTCGCCAACGTCCTGGGAAACCTCGCGCTTGGCGGCGAGCAGTTCGGAAAAGCGGCTTTCGAAGTCCTCGTCGGCCGATGTCAGGCGGATGGCCACAGCGTGTGCTCTCCTGAAAGGGGTAGGGTGCGTTACTCGACGCGTAAGGGATCTGGTCAGGCCTCGTCGAGGTCGTGTTGCGGAGCGCTCCGGGTCGCCCATGTGGCGCCCAGATCGGCAAGTTGCGCCTCGATGCATTCCACGTCGAGCCGGATCTTTCCGCCTCCTGCGAAGTCCAGCAGGACACGCCCGGCGGGAGATTCCGTCTCTTCGAACCGGACGGCAAGCAGCACCAGCACCGCGTCCTTGGCACCCTGGCGCAGGCCGGAGACCGAAACCTTCTCCACCCGGTCGAAATGCAGCGCGGCGCGGTGTCGTTCGAATTCCTTCTGCCCGTCGCGCATCTCCTCGCGCACGAAGCGGTTCATGGCAAGAACGAAACGCTCTTCGCCCTCAAGCCAGCGCAGATCGACCATCTTCAAAACGGCATCCTGCACATGGGCGGAGACAATAGCGAGATCGTCGCTGTCCAGAGCGACAAGCTTCAAGTCGGACATCGGACCCGGTCTGTTTGACAAAACGCATACATGGGGCCGTTCCGGCCCGTTGCGCTAGAGGTAGTCGCTCCGGCGTTTTCGTGCAACGGTTTGCGATGTTGCGTCGCCTTGAGGGCCATCGTTCGGGCTTTTGCGCCGGGTCAAATCAGGACCGGATCTGCCGGTTCCGTTCGCAGCCCTGCCTCTCGCACCTTCGTCTCGAACCGAGCACGCGCGCGAGCTCGTGTCGACGGATCCGGTATCCAGGGTTCAGTCGGTCCGCAAACGCCGTCTTCTAAGAGGCAGCGATGCGCTCGATCTCTGCGCCGCAACGGCGGAGCTTCTCTTCCAGCCGTTCAAAGCCGCGGTCGAGATGGTAGACGCGGTTGACTGTCGTCTCGCCTTGCGCCGCAAGTCCTGCGATGACGAGCGAAACGGAGGCGCGCAGATCCGTCGCCATGACGGCGGCACCCTTCACCGTCTCAACGCCCGTAACCGTTGCGACCTGACCGTCGAGATGGATATCCGCACCAAGTCGGGCCAGTTCCTGCACGTGCATGAAACGGTTTTCGAAGATCGTTTCGGTAATGCGCGATGTGCCCTTGGAGTGCGTCATCAGCGCCATGAACTGCGCCTGCAGATCGGTCGGGAAGCCGGGGAAGGGCTCGGTGATGACGTCCACCGGCGCGACGCCCGATCCGTTGCGCTTCACGCGGATGCTGGAATTGGTCACGGTGATATCCGCGCCCGTGCCGCGCAGCGTCTCCAGCGCATTTTCCAGAAGATCGGCGCGCGCGCCTTCAAGCATCACATCGCCGCCGGTCATCGCTACCGCCATGGCGTAGGTGCCGGTTTCGATGCGATCGGGCACGACCCGGTGGGTGTGGCCGGAAAGGTGCTCGACGCCCTGAATGTGGATCGTCTCGGTGCTGGCTCCCTCGATCTGGGCGCCCATGCCGATGAGGCATTCCGCCAGATCGACGATTTCCGGCTCGCGTGCGGCGTTCTCGATCACGGTTTCACCGCGCGCGAGCGCCGCCGCCATCATCACCACGTGGGTGGCGCCGACGGAGACCTTGGGAAAGTGCACGCGGCTGCCGACGAGCCCCTTGTCGGCGCTGGCATTCACGTAACCGCTCTCGATATTGATATCCGCGCCCAGAGCGCGCAGGCCGTCGATGAAGAAGTCGACCGGCCGCGTGCCGATGGCGCAGCCGCCGGGCAGGGAAACGCGGGCCTTGCCCATGCGCGCCACCAGTGGGCCGATGACCCAGAAGCTCGCCCGCATCTTGGAGACGAGTTCGTAAGGAGCCGTGGTGTCGACGAGGTTGGCGGCGTTCAGATGAACGGTCTGGCCGGTCATCGTGTTCTCGCCGGCGCGCTTGCCGTTGACCGAATAGTCGACGCCGTGATTCGACAGGATGTGGGTGAGCTGGGCGACGTCGCGCAGCCGCGGCACGTTTTCCAGCGTCAGCGTCTCGTCGGTGAGCAGGCTGGCGATCATCAGCGGCAGCGCCGCATTCTTCGCGCCGGAAATGGGCAGGCTGCCATTCAGTTCATGGCCGCCGACGATCCTGATCTTGTCCATACAATGCCCCGATATGCATTACGCCGGGTCGCACGCACCCGGTTGCGGATAAGCAATGCAGGGGGCAGGTGGCCGGCGGGTCTGGTGATGAGCACGCGATATGCGCGTGCCATGGGCCTGTTTCAACTGCGGCCCGTCCCTTTAAAGGTGCTCTAGCCCAAGCTTGTGGCGGAGACAAGGCATAGCTGGCTCCACCATTCTCCGCCCATCGCCGCAGGGGGAGGTGGCGCTGTCGAGGGGAGATTCGCCCAAGTATCTGGCTGCCAACGCTGTTCCGGAATGTGAGACCGCGGTGTCGGGCCCGGAAAATGATGAGACGACCCTTGGCCGGCTCACGAATCGCCGGGCGTTTCGTCTTTTCCCGCGTGCGCGGTGCCTGCGGGGGCGGCGCGTCGCTCGCGTACCTGTTGCTTGCGCCGTTTCAGGTTCGCGCGAAGCGCTTCCACGAGCCTCTCCTCGCGCGCCGCGTTCTTGCCCTTCGCAGCCTTTTTGTTCTGCCCGGAAGGAGCCTGCGCCGCATCCGCAGCGTCATTGGCGCCGTTTGGGGACTTGGTCGTGTTATCAGTATCGGTCATGGCCCCGTTTTTAGCGAAGATCAGCGAACGCGGAAACGGAAAAGCGAGACGAGTGGGCATGGCGCGGGCACACGTTTTCGCCGTCCGGGCGGCCGTTTTTGCGTTGTCGGGGCATCGTTTGGGGGCTTGGGTAATGCACAGGCCTATGGAAAAGCGCATTGAAGCCTTATGCTCTCTTGCGCCCATCGCCCGCCTATGGCAAAAGCGCCGCGTCCGAGGAACTTGCGGCTCTTCCCCGCAACGCGCGCACCGCGCCCCGATCTTCCTGCAACAGACCGGGTCCCCACCAGACAGAGCGCTGCCGTAGCTCAGGGGTAGAGCACTCCCTTGGTAAGGGAGAGGTCGTGAGTTCAAATCTCACCGGCAGCACCATGTTTTCCCGCTGGAAGCCCCCCGGACACCTCCACCTACTATCTCAGAACGCGTGTTCCTCACGATCTGGCCTCGTCTGTGAAGGGACGAAAAATCTCCCTGCCGATTGGCGGCAAGCTCGCTCAGGTCACCATCAACCAGTTGGTCAAGGTGTCGCTTCGCACGAAGGATGTGTCGGAGGCGAAGGAGCGTCACCGGAAGGCGTCAGCGGCCCTCGATGATGTCTGGGAAGCCATTCGGTCCGGTCCGAAGCCGCTCAGCTTCAAACAGATTCAGGCTCTGGCGGGTGAGTTCTATCGGCTCTGAGCCGAGACGGTGGAGGATGAGCCGGGACCGCCTTCGGTCTGGGATAAAGTCCTCAGGGCGAACAAACAGGCACGGGAAGGCGGGACGTTCAAAGTTTCAGCTCTGGCGATTCCTCAGACGCTTTCGCCGGAAGCCGCGATGGAACAACGCTTCGGTCCCTTCGCTGATCTGCTGCTTGGCAAATACCGGCTGGAAACGGATGAACTTTCAAGGTTGAGGCTGCTGCTCGCTCTGAAGGAAGCCGGGGATCAGGTTACGGAAAAGCTGAAGCGCAATGCCGGTGGAGACTATCGCCCGGACCCTGAGGCGGAGCGTTTCCCGTCCGTCTAAGCGGTGACGCCTGCTGCGTCGTCTGCCTCTGTGTCCCTGAAGGGGCTCTTCGAGAAGTGGAAGACACGCAAGCTGAAGAATGGCGGCTCCTGGCGTTCTGTCCGTCGATGGGAACCTATCATCGAAGAGTTCACCGCTTTCATCGGTCACGACGACGCCTTGAAGATCACGAGGGACGACGTGATCGCGTGGCGTGAGAGCCTGTACGATGCCGGGCGGGTATCTGCCGGGACGTTCAAGAAGGTCAATCGGACGGCTCTCAGCTCCATCTTCGAGCTGGGCATCAATCTCGGCCTGCTCCACGACAATCCGGTCAAGACCGTCAAGCCTGACCGGGAAAAGCACATCCAGATCCGCCCAAAAGGCTTCACCGATGCGGAAGCCATCCTCATTATGACAAAGGCCACGCAGGGGGTATACGGATCGGACGTCAAATACCCTTGGTCCGGTCGTCTCCGCCGCTGGGTGTCATGGATCTGTGCCTATACCGGAGCGCGTATCACGGAGATAACTCAGCTCAGAAAGGAAGACATTCTGGTTGAGGACGGAATCCCGTGCATTCGCATCACGCCGGACGCCGGATCGGTGAAGTCGGGCAAGTACCGCATCGTGCCGTTGCATTCCCATCTGATCGATCAGGGCTTCCTGAACTTCGTCAAGAATTCACCGAGCGGCTACCTCTTCATTGACTCCCACGCGGAGGGGTGACGATCTGCCGGAACGGACTGGCAGCAGTCTCGGGCGATGGATCAAGAGCGACAAGGTCGGCATCCAGGACAAGAAGGTGCAGCCGAACCATGCTTGGCGTCACCGCTTCCGCAATCTGATTGCCCGAGAAGGGATCGACAGCCGCACAACGAACCACATCACCGGCAATGCCCAAGGGAATGTCGGTCAGCAGTATGGTGACCCTGAAGTCCGAACCATGCACGACGCCATCGAAAAACTGCCGTGCTATGAAGTGCCGGGGACGTGAAGGGTAGGGGAATCGGTTCCTATCACTCGCTTCAGGACAGATTGCCATTTGACGAGCTTCTAGAGACCCCTCAGGATTCGAGGGGGGCTTGCGCTGGGCTCTGAATATGCGGACGGAAGGAATGCGAGGTAGGAACACCCTAAGTGCGTTGGTGCAATCTGCTAGGAGCGGATTCCCTCACATAGAAATGGAAGGGAACGCGCACGAGGAGACATTCCACCTGTTATTGAACTACATGTGGATAAGAGGCGTATGTCTGACCTTCACCTCTTCTGAGGATCAATCGTCGACGCTATTGTAGCTTTCGCGTTCGTCCGAGAGATTGCCGTTTGAACCAATGATCTTGGGTTCATACCCTCTGACCAGCTCGCAATATTTCTCTTGGCTTTTTCGTTTCATTTGTCCCAGACGTTAAGGTCCTATCGTTGTATGTTCCTAAGCATGCATAAAGTTCGGTAATAGCGATCTGGCCGAAAAGGGCTTCTAATGCCACTTATCTGACGAACGAGTATTTCGGAAATTATATTGGGGAGCTCCGAAGACGCAGACCTAAGGCGGCTGAGGCGGTAAAACCCGGACAGTCCAGTTCCGCTCACTCGTTATTGAGCTTTATACTCTGATGGGGTTCGACTGCACAAAATGCAGTTGAGCATACGGAGCGGCCGGAAGCTGTGTTTGTTGACCTCAAAGGACTCCATCACTCTCTAAGAGGCTCTGAGGGCTTCTAGAGGTTATTGGACTCATCCTCCCGAACTTCCTCCCGCCTCGCCCTTGTGCCACGGGAAGTTATAGCGAGCTTACGATGTTCAGCCGAGAAATCGCAGAGCTGACGGGGAAGCTTCATCACCATGTCTGCCGGGATATCAGGGCGATGCTGGGCGAACTCGGGGAGTCAGAAACCAAATTTGGTTTTTGCTACACGGCTGACACCGGCAATGCCTACACCGAGTACCTCTTGCCGAAGCGTGAGTGCCTCGGTCTCGTCTCGGGGTACTCGGCAAGGCTCCGCATGGCGATCATCGACCGCTGGCAGGAGCTTGAAGCCCAAGCAGCTCTCACTCCCGCCCTCCCGAACTTCTCGGATGAGATTGGGGTCGCTGAGGCCTGGGTAGCTGCCAAGAAGGAAGCTAGGGCTGCTGAAGCGCAGATTCTGATTGCTGAAGGCCAGGTTCAGGCCTTTCTGCCCGATGCCCGTGTGGGTAAGTTGGCGGTCTCTCACAAGAGAACGATCACCGAGTTTGCGCGATTGCTTCCGGGCGTGAACCTTCAGAGGATCAAGCTGGACTTTGCCGAGCTAGGCTATCTTTATCGCACCGGTTGCTATGGGACGTGGCGCGTCTATCGGCGGCACAACAAGCTCTTTGAAGAGCGCCTTGTGGATGATGCCAAGGGCTATCGTCAGATTATTGCGACGGATGAGTTATCCACCGTAGTAAAATTTATCATATAAATAATATTGACGCATGATTCGGCGGGTGATTCGATTGGGTTCACTCGGGGCTTAAGACATTCCGAGTGATATGTTCCTAAGGTAGCTGCTTAATTCCAGTCAATCACTGCCTATATCGGCCGGGTGCCGTCGTCGCATGTCCAGAGCGCAAGCTTAAAGGACGATGGAGTGTCCCACCTTGGAGACATGTCTTAACATCCGGCCCATTCTGCCGCTTAGGACACGGTGCTTGGGTCTTCGAATATCCAAGGAATCTGTCATGAGATTGCAGATTAATTCACTCATTGTGGAATTGTCCTTCCACTCTGTTTTCCTCAATGTCCCCTTCATCGGTCAGCTACACGCCTGTCGGCCGCTTGGCCTGACCCTTTGCAGAGGCTGGGACAGAGCCTGACGCTTCCTATCACGCATGACGACTAACACCGGCTCTCGTGGGCTCACAAAGGGCTTGCGGGAGCTGAATTCGTGCTGATGAACGCACTCACGCCAATTCTCGACAGCGCCTCGAAAGGCTCTGCCAGTGCCACAAACCCGATGCACGAGCTGTTGAAGTTCCTGTTCAAGCCGAAGGATGAGGAAGGGCATGAAATCCGTGTCGTCGTTATCGACGGCCAGCCGTGGTTCGTCGCCAAGGACGTTTGCGATGTCCTGAATTGGGATGGCAGGCGAGGTTCGACCCGATATCTGCAAAACCTCGAAAATTTCGAGGTTATGGATTGCCGCGTGAATGTTCGAGGTCGCGCGAGCAAGATCGTCTCTGAAAGAGGCCTCTACAAGTTGATCATGCGATCCACAAAGGCGAATGCTAAGCCCTTTCAGGATTCGGTGACCAAGACCGTGCTGCCGTCGATCCGCAAGAATGGCGGTTACATCGCCGGGCAGAAGCTGATGGCGACAGACGAGATGAGCCCCGAAGAGTTCGTTGCACGGGTTCTCAAGGTGGCCGATCAGATCATCAAGGACGGTGCAGAGAAGCTCAGGCAGACCCAGGAGAAGCTCGACCGGATGCAGAGCGCATTCCAGCTCACTTCGCAGTGCCTCAAGGAAGCCGAGGACGTTCTCGCTCAGAAGGAAGAGGAGTGGAGCTGGATGACCCATTCGCGAGTACGCTGACAGACCCATAGACGGGCTCTGAGGGTAACCCGACATGCCATTCGGTTGAAATAAAATAATCATTATATATCAATTTTTAAAAAAATTTCCTTCTCCTTTAGGATTAGGTGCACGCGCTGGTCCACACTCAACCACAGCACGGAAGGCAATACGACATGAGCGAGAACGCTCCCAAGGGCAGCGACAGCCCGACAACACTCCCGCCGGTGACGATCTACACGGGCGGCTCCTGTATTCCCAATCCGGGGCAGGGCGGCTATGCGGCGATCCTGACCGGTCGAAGAACGATCTTGGAAATCTCCGGTGGCGAGCCCGAGACAACGAGCAACCGAATGGAACTGACGGCCGTCATCGCCGGGCTTGAACGACTGACGAACCCGGCTCCGGTGATCGTCGTGTCAGACAGCCGATACCTTATAGATGGCACTTCGCGCTGGATGACCGGCTGGATTGATCGCCACTGGAAGAACGTCGAGAACGATGATCTCTGGCGCAAGATCGAAACATTGAAGGAGCGATACGACATCGACTGGCGCTGGATCGCCGGTCATAGCGGTCATCGCTTCAATGAAAGGGCGGACAGGCTCGCAGCCATGGCCAGTCAGCGTCAGACACCGCTTGAACGAAGGCTCTACCGGAGGCCCAAAGCTGCCTGACGACGAAGACACGTCCCTTATTCCTCCACCCATAATTTCCGGCTTCAGCGTCTCTCTCAGGGGGAGACGTTCTATCGGGATGAGCTGATCAAGCTCGCCCCGACCTCGGGCAGGCAGGGAAATTCTGCGTTTCAAAACCTCCATGAGCCCCCTTAAAAGCCCAGCATTTCTGACGTGTTCAGCGAGCGAGCCTTAAAAGAAAAGATCTCTCTGGTTCGGTGGTGTTGGGTTCTATCCCCTATCGGAATCCCCACCCAAAATGACAATCACCGTCATCGACTCGATCATTGGATCGGGCAAGACCAATTACATCATCTCCTACATCAACGACCGCCATCAGCACGACCTGATCGACTGCTTCGACACAGACCGGGATCCTCTTCGCTTCATGGTCATCACGCCTTTGTTGGATGAGGTCGAACGCTACCAGCTCAATTGCCCTGAGCTGCACACTTCAAGGACCCTCAACCCATCGAGGGCAAGAAGCTCCATCACCTTGAGACGCTCATCTGGGACGGCGAGAACATCGTTTCGACCCACGCGCTTTTCCGGCTGTTCAATCGACGCATTCTCGATGCCCTCAAGACGAGGAACTATGTTCTCGTCATCGATGAGGCTCTCGCTTGCGTCGATCTCTACACCGATCTGACCAAGGCCGATAAGGCTCTGCTCTTCCGGGATTGGCTGGTCTATGTCGATCAGGCAACCGGACACCTCCGCTGGAATACCCGTGACCATGCCAATTATAAGGGCAAGTTTGATGCCGTCCGGGGGCTTTGCGAGAACGGCAATCTGGTCATGAAGTCCGACAGCGTCCTGATGTGGGAGTTTCCCCAAGCCTTCATCGCATGCTTTCCAGAGGTCTTCATCCTGATCTACCTCTTTGAGGGCTCGCCCATGTCCGCATGGCTGAAGGCGGCCAAGCTTTCCTATCAGACAATGGCTGTGCAGGATGGAAGGTTGGTATCTCCCATTGAGGTCGATGAAAGCGCGCTCAAGGCGGCGCTTCGAGAACCTCGGCATCACGTTCGATGCTGACCTCTATGCCCTGTCGGAAATGATCCAGTGGATCTGGTGGTCGCGGATCAGGAACGGCGGGGAGATCAATCTCTTTGTGCCATCTGAGAGGATGCGAGGCCTACTCAGGGAGTGGCTACTAGAGTAAGAGCACCGAGCATAGTGCAATCGGCAAACCCGGCATCGAATTTCGGCCGAACAGTCAGTAACTTGTATCGATGGACGATACCGCCGGAATGAGTGCATATGGTCATGCAAATTCATGGCAAGCCAAGAATCGGATTAAGCATGACAAAGAAGCCGCATAATTCTCGGCAATGAACCTGAGTGATGACCGTGAGGCCTTCGACGAAAGCTAATGCATCTAAGCGCCCAACACAGGTATCTAAATTCGACATGCGGTAGCCGTTAAATTTGTGGATTGGCACCGTATTGCTTTGTGTCATAGCGTAAAGTCTAATAAGAACGGATTAGGGACATGGTTATGGAACCTCCGCACGACGGACGCGAAACCGCGAACTTCATACTCGACTTCTGTGATGAGAAGAAGCTACCTGTAACCAACTTCGCTTTGCAAGAGATCGTATGTTTTTGTCACGTGTGGTCTTTGATCGAATTTGACTGTGCACTTGTCAAACATAAATTTGAAGCATGGGACTATGATCCTGTTTTGCCTTATCTTTATAGAGATATAGAGAATTTCGTTCACTTGATAAGTCTCCTATTTTGAGATGTGCAACTAGAATCGATGCGTCAACTGGACTCTGTGTTCCAGTTAAGTACAATTCCGATCCGGAAACAGAATTATTTCTTAATACCGGAGTAGTAAATCCAGGAATGAAAATCGAAGATTCTGAATATCCGAGATTTTTATTCGAAATTTGAGAAGCCATTTTAAAGTTCAATAGGCAGATGAATCATACCCGAATTACGTGTCCGCTCTATTCAGCATCTTGTACTCAACTGGCATTTTGACTCTACGAAGATCGCAAGAGAACTAGTGAATCTCGTGAATGATCCTCCGTGGTTCAACTACAACCCGCTTTTCAGTGCTGTTCGCGATCTTCTAATTCTGAAGGTCCCATACAGTGGCGTCGTTCAAGGTATAAACCGAATTAAGCGAGAGACTGTTAGAAAAAAATCTGGCAGAAGTGCTGCCGCTAATACGCGATCCTTTTGAAGGAATTTCTTCAGATTTCTATCAAGGAGTCGATCGTGGGCATTGTTCCCTCCGTCGAGATCTTATGGTCCCTTTTGATCCGCCAATGATTTATGGCGTCGGTGGACGACTTTATTTTCCATGGTTTAGTTTCTGGCGTAGCAACTCTCTAGCCGATGAACGGCTGGCACTATTTGTAACCGTAGTCGAGGAGTTGCTAGCAGATGACCCGGATCTTGAAATGGCACGTTTTGAGGTCCTTGACTTTAGTTGCTCTGACAAAAATTCCCCTCGCGAATTACGCGTTATTAATACCGGTTACATCCCAAGGGTTGATGCAGATAGAAAGGCTGAGATGATTTCCTGTTTTTCGGAGGGGTATTTCCTCGCATGTAAAGAGCTTTCATCAAGTGCGGATGCAGCGAAAAGTGAAAAGCGTCCCGGAGATGACGCTGATTCGGACCAACTCGGTTTGTTTGACTAGATATAGCGTTCAGCGTCTGTGTCTTGTTCATCTCAGTTCGGGATTGGTGATTGGTGTGAGATGTATATAGAATAATAATATTATATTTTATATTGAATAATAGTATTAATAATACATTATTAAGTGCGTATATGAGTTGTTAAAGGTATATCTCGCAATGAAATTTTCGAAAAAATCTGTGATCATATTTGTATGTACAAAATCAGGCGTTTTCCCCCGTATCCCCCCGCCACCAGCGCGTAATAAGCGGCGCGATTGCGACGCCTTTAACGCAACCAAATCTAAACGGCTTCAACATTCCTCAGGTAGTTTAGTGTTTGCCAGACATTGCCTCCATCTCCTGTCCATAAAAGTATACCTTCTGAGACTGTCGCTTGACGCGTCTCTTTTCATGTCTCATTAACTGGTCTGCATATCAATTAAAAGGTTATGAGAATGGCGTGCGTTGGCTATGCCCGTATCTCGGCCATCGGGCAGTCGCTGGAGGTTCAGAGGGATCGGCTTCAGCGGGAAGGGATCGACAAGCTCTTTGAGGAGAAGCGTTCGGGCGTTGACGCGAACCGTCCCGCGTTGAAGCAATGCCTGGACTACCTGAGAGAAGGCGACATGCTGATGGTCAGCCGTATTGACCGTCTCGCGAGGAGCGCCGAGGATCTGCTGCGGATCGTTCGGGAGCTGGAGGCCAAGCAGGCCACGTTGAAGGTACCGGATCAATTCATCGATACGCGTGATGCTGCCGGGAAGGCGTTTCTCTGAATGTTGGCCGTGTTTGCCGAGTTCAAAACGAATATCCGCAAGGAACGGCAAATGGACGGGATCGCCAAGGCCAAGGCAAAGGGCACCAAGTTCGGCCGTCGCCCGGCGCCCACACCTGAGGTGGTCGCCTCCATCAAGGCGATGCGGAACGGCGATGAGCTAATTGTCCCTGAGATCATGAAAAAGACGAGCCTGTCCAAGCCGACGGTCTATCGCGCTTTGGCGGCTCCCTGAGCTCCCACCTTTTTCGGTGTGATTCAGTGCGGGGGAATGCCGATCTTCGAGACGGCTTCGAGAAGCTGTTCGTCGCTGGGGCCTTCGGAATATCGCTTCAAACCTTCTCCGACGCGTTCGTGTCCTATCACCCAATCACACGTCGAAGGCGGAATGCCAGCCCGTTCAAGCCGCGTCCGGACTCTGTGACGCCATCCGTGAGCAGCGACGAGTTGCGTGTCGGTGTTGATGACCTCAGCTTGCGCCCGAGCCGTTTGGTGATCGCCCGTGACCGCTTGCCGAACTTGTCGGC
>NZ_JASJAV010000034.1 GCF_030066895.1 Breoghania sp.
CCCCCCCCCCCCCCCCCCCCCCCGACTCTATGTGGCGCTGATCTGCCCCTGGGCGTCGCGCACGCTGATCGCGCGCAAGCTGAAGGGGCTTGAGGACCTGATCCCGGTGACGGTGGTGAACCCCGCGCTGACATCGCAAGGGTGGCAGTTCGGGGGCTATCCCGGCGCCGATGAAGACTCGCTTTTCGGCGCGCACTACCTGCACGAACTCTACACCCGCGCCGAGCCGATCTTCACCGGCCGAGCCACGGTTCCCGCACTCTGGGACATGGAACGCGGCGTGATGGTCAACAACAAGAGCGCCGATATCGTCCGCATATTCGACAGCGCCTTCGAGCACATAGTGCCCTCCGACTTGCGCCTTTACCCGGAAGACCTGAGAGCGAAGATCGACGCGCTGAACCCGCGCATTCTACGACAAGCTCAACAACGGCGTTTACAAGGCGGGCTTCGCCTCCTCGCAGGGCGCCTATGACGAGGCGGTCGCCGGGGTCTTCGACATGCTCGAGGAGCTTGAGGTCCGTCTGACCGGGGATTTCCTTTTCGGCGATCGCCTGACCGAAACCGATATCCGGACCTTCGTGACGCTGATCCGCTTCGATGCGACCTATCACGGCATCTTCAAGACCAACCGCCGACAGATCGCCGACTTACCCGCGCCTGTCCGCCTACATAGCGCGCATTCTGCGAATCCCCGGCGTGGCGGAGACCGTGAACATGGATCACATCATCCGCGGTTACTACTCGATCGAAACGCTGAACCCGACGGGCATCACGCCCGCCGCCCCGGCCCATATCGAGCGGCTGCTGCAATTAATCGCCTGAACAACGAGGGACGAAAGGCCCCTCAGCACAGAGCGTTCAGGATCCTCTGCGGATCGATATCCTCGCCCGGAACCACGACATTGGGCGTGCTGTCCTTCACGAAGGCGATCAGGAGGGGAAGATCGTCCAGATGCTTGCGCAGGAGGGCATGGGCGCGCTCTGCATCGCGCGCCTTCAGCGCCTCGAACAGGCGGCGGTGCTCCATCTCGATTTCCTGGGTCATGCCGCATTTGGCCATCGCGCGGTAACGCACGCGGTCCAGTTGCCCGGTGGCGCCGTGGACGGTCTGCCAGATGTCGGGGAACCCGGCCATCCGGCACAATAGCCGGTTGAAATCGATATCGACCCGCAGGGCCTGGTCGAAATCCCCGCGCTCATCCGCATCCTGCTGCATGTAGAGCAGAAGCTTGAAGTCCTTGTCGTAGACGGGGCTGTAGCCCTCCGCGGCGAGCCGGATCAGGCGCAGCTCGATGCTGGATCTGACGAGATGCCCCTGCAGGACGCCGCGCATCGAAATCCTGTTCACATAGGTGCCGCCGCCCGGTACCACGGTCAGTAATCCTTCTTGCGCGAGTCTGAGGACCGCCTCACGCAACGGCGTGCGCGAGATGCCGAGTTCGGCGCACAAATCCTTTTCCGCCACCGTGGAATCGGGTTCCAGCCGCATGGTGATCACCGCATCGCGCAGGTAATCGTAGGCAAGCTCCGCCTTCAGCTTGTTGCGGTTCATCTCCGACAGGAGACCCATCTGTGGTCTTTGCACCGGTGGCATCATAAGGCGCCCCCGCGCGGCGCGTCCCGCAGGACCGAGCTCAGCACATCCAGAAAGAACCCCGCATTATCGTGCGAGAAGGGCAGCGGCGGGCGGATCTTCAGGACATTACCGAACGGACCCGACGCGCTGATGAGCACGCCGCGACGACGCATTTCGTTGACGACATGGGAGGCGAGAGCGGCGTCCGGTTCCTTCGCTTCCCGGTCTTTCACGAATTCCAGCCCGAGGAACAGCCCGCTTCCGCGCACATCGCCGATGCGCTCGTCGTTTGCCTGGAGAGCGCGCATCCCGGAAAGCATCGCCTCGCCGGTCGATTTCGCATTGGCGATCAGCGCTTCGTCCTCGATCACCGAAAGCACGGCGGAGGCGGCGGCGATGGAGACGTGATTGGCGCCGAAAGTGTTGAAGTAGCGGATCTTGCGGTCGAACTCCTCCTGAAGCTCCGGCTTCATGACGGCGACCGCAATCGGCATGCCGTTGCCCATCGGCTTGGCCATGACGGCGATGTCCGGCACCAGTCCGTGATGCGCGAAACCCCACATGCCGTCGCCCAGACGCCCGAACCCGGGCTGCACCTCGTCGGCGATGAAAAGCGCGCCCGCCTCGTGCACGACCGCCCGCGTTTCCTTCAGGAACCCGGCCGGTTTAGCGAAGATGCCGTCGGCGATGAAGGCGGCGGTTTTGATGCCGCGTCGTTTCAAAAAAGCGATGACCGCGCAAACATCGCCGGCAAAGGCGGCGCCGATATCGACTTCCTCACGCCGGTAGCTGTCGGGGGCGGGAACGGTCACGACATGGGGGCCGAGCGGCATGTTCTCGCCGAGGGAGGGCGAGATTTCGGCCGCAGCCTTCGTCACGCCGTGATACGCGTTTTTCGTGATGACGATGCCGGTGCCGCCGGTCACGAAGCCCGCAATCCGCAGGGCCAGATCGACCGCCTCGCTGCCGGTGCAGGTGTACATGACCCGCGACAGCTCGGGCGGAAACGTGTCCACGAGACGCTGGGAATAATCCAGCAAGGCTTCGTCCAGATAGCGGGTATGGGTGTTGAGAATGCCAGCCTGCCGGGTGACCGCTTCGACGACGCGCGGATGGCAATGGCCGACGCAAGGCACGTTATTATTAGGCGTCGAGATAGGCCCGACCCTCATGATCATAGAGCCAGACGCTCTCACCGCGCACCGGGTGCAGCGGTTCCTCGTAGAACAGCCGGTAGGAGGGACCGAGCAACGACTGGCGGCGCGCCACCAGCGTGCGCTCATGCTCCGGCAACGCATCGGCATGCGCCGCATCGAAGCCGTTGATCATGGTCGATTGGGAGGAAGCCATTCTCATACTCATTGAAGGGTGGCCTTCACCGATCGGTGAAGGCCGTTTGAAAAACGTCGTTGAGGCGCGCCAGGAGCCCGCGCACAAGATCGTTCTTGTGCAGCAGTCTGTCGGCCTGATCGGGGAAGAGACGGGCGCGCCAGGTGGGGATGACGAGACGCACCGCCAGCCGGGTTATGATACACGGATAGAGGACGTCGATCTCCTGCGCGCGAAGGTTCGCCGGACCGGCATAGCCTTCGAGCATGTGGAAGATCGCCTCCACCGGCACCTCCTCGCCCTCCATCATGTAGGAGGCGCAGACCGCGACATCGAAAATGCGCGGAGCGCGAACCATGTCGCCGAAATCAATGATGCCGCTCACGCGGTTCGGGTTGTGCGGATCAACCAGAATGTTTTCGGAATTGAAGTCGTTATGGACCACCTGCACGGGCAGCGCGGCGCGTTTCGGCAATACGTCCGTCTCAAAGCGGTCCAGAATGTCCCGCAGTACCCTTGCCTCTTCCGCATCCGGATAGGTATCGAGGACATTTCAGCTCGCGCGCGCGCCATGTCCCAGGTGATGGTGTGAGACGCGCCGGGGTGATCGAAGCTTTCCAGCGCCCGCTGCATCCGCGCCAGCATGGCGCCGATATTGCGCCTTTGTGCAGGCGAATGGGGCGCGGAGCTGAGCGCCTGACCTTTCAGAAAGGTCACGACGCGCAACGCCCGCCGGGGGCCGGACGGGGTCGTGAAGCGCAGATCGGAAAGGCGGATATCGGGCGCACCGATCAGGGCGGGCACGATCCGCTGGACGGGAATGCCGGGATCGAGGCGGGCGACATGCAGCAGCACCTGGAAGTGCAGGGCCGTGGTGCGGGCCGGTTCCCCCGGATTGAGCACCTTGACCAACAGCGCCTTGCTGTCGGCAAGGGGTCAGGCGGTGGTTGGAGTCCTTTTCACCCCAAAGCCATTCCGCCCGTCCCTCAAGACCGTAATGCGCGCGCACCAGCGCTTCGACTGTGTCGTCGGACAGGATCGCGGAGGCTGTCCGCAATTCGGCCCCGAGGCCTGAAGCAGTCTCCATATTCCCCGTCATCGTTTGCGATCCCATCCTTTTTTCTACGCCCGATGCTGCGGCCGCCCCTTGCGCGCATCAGGCCTTGCGCGGCTTTCTGACAAACGGCGTCGGGTAGGCCGCTGTCAAGGACAACACGACATCGTCGCGAAAGTTCGCCGCGACCACCTGAAGCCCGATCGGCAGGCCGTCCGCATCCAAACCGCAAGGCACGGTCGCCGCCGGTTGACCCGTCAAGTTGAAGGGATAGGTGAAGGGCGAGCAGTCGGACCAATCCTCCCCCTCCTGCCCCGCCGGAGAATCGACGCGCGCCTCAAATGCCGTCAACGGCATGGTCGGCAGGATCAGCACGTCGTATTTCTGAAAGAACAGTTCCATCAGCACCGTGAGATCGGCCCGCGCCTGACGCGCGGCGATGTAGTCGAGCGCGGAGAAGGTGGTGCCCTTTTCGCAGATCCTCACGAAGCCCGGATCCATCAGCGCCTTCTGCTCCTCGCTCGGCGTGAACGCGCTAAGCGCCTTGGCCTGGGCGGAATACCACAGGACCTTCAACACCTCCTGCGGCGAGGCGAAGTCCGGATCGACCTCCTCGATGACTGCGCCCATTTCCGCCAGACGGCCGACGGCCTTCTCGACCGCTGCCGCGACTTCAGGGTCGACATCGGTATAGCCGAGCGTCGGGCTGTAGGCGAGCTTGAGGCCCTTCAGGTTGCCCGCCTCACGCACGATCTTACGCCAGTCCAGAACGGGCGAGGGGCAGTGGCCGTAAAGCGCGCGCGGCGACCAGCCGGTCGTGGCGTTCAGAAACAGGGCCGCGTCTTCCACCGTGGGCGTCAGCGGGTCGCGATGGGCCAGTTCAAACAGTGCAGACGACGCATCGGCGGGCACCCAGCCGAAAGTCGGCTTGATGCCGAAGACACCGCAAAACGAAGCCGGGATACGGATCGATCCTGCCCCATCGGAGCCTTCGTGCAGGACGCCCAGATTGAGAGCGGCACAGACCGCCGCGTCGCCGGACGAGCCGCCCGAGGCGCGGCCCGTGTGCCGGGGATTGAGCGTGTTGCCGTAGGCCGGGCCGTGCGTCAGACCCTTCCAACCGAATTTCGGCGAGGCCGTGGTCCCCAGAATGGTGACGCCCGCGCCCCGCAGGCGTTCCACGATCTCCAGATCCTTCGTTGCAGGCTCCGTCTCGCCGAGGATGGAGCCCCGGCGCAAGGGAATGCCCTTGACCGAGATCAGCTCCTTCAGCGTGGTCGGCGCCCCGTCGATGGGGCTCAGCGCCTCGCCCTTGCGCCAGCGCTCTTCCGAGGCCTTGGCATCGGCTAGGGCAGATTCCGGCACGACATAGGTGAAGGCGTTCACATCCGGGTTGATCCGCTCGATGCGGTCCAGCGCGTTCTGCGCGACCTCCACGGGGGAGGCTGCACCGGAGGCGTAGAGCGCGGAGAGTTCGGCAGCCGTCATCTCCGCAAGATCGCTCTTCTCGATCGTCTCGGTGGTCATGGTCGCCGATCCTTTCAGCCGCGTTCGGCAACGACGCGGTCGAGCGCGCGGGCGACGCAATCGAACAGCTCGTCGACCTGCTCGGCGGTGATGATCAGCGGCGGACAGAAGCAGATCGCTTCACCGATATTGCGCACGATAAACCCCTCTTCCTGACAGGTCATGTGGAGGGCGAGAGCTGCATCGCCGGCCGCACCGTCCTCGAAGGGCTTCATTTCCAGCGCCCCGATCAGACCCACGCCGCGCGAGGATGCTGCCAGCGGATGCTCCGCCAAACTGCTTAGACGGCTAAGAAACTTCTCTTCCAGAGCCTTGACGTTGGCAACCAGATCCTTTTCGAGGATGATCTTGACGTTCTCCAGCCCCACCGCCGTGGCGACCGGATGGCCGGACGCGGTGAAGCCGTGACCGAAGACGCCGAGACGATCCAACTCGTCAGCGATCGGCTAGTAGAAATTGTCGTTCATCAGGATCGCGGAGAGCGGCATGTAGGACGACGAGATCTGCTTGGAGAGCACCATGACATCCGGCTCGATGCCGAAACGCTCGCAGGCGAACATGGTGCCGGTGCGCCCGAAGCCGCAGATCACCTCGTCGGCGACCAGCAGGATGTCGTTCTTCTTCAGGATTTTCTGCACGCCTTCCCAGTAACCGGCAGGCGGCACAAGCACGCCGCCCGCGCCCATCACCGGTTCGCCCCAGAAGGCGGCGATGGTGTCGGCGCCCTCGCGCTCGATCAGATCCTCAAGATCCTTCAGCATGCGCGGGGTGAAATCGGCCTCGCTCTCCTCTTCTTCGGCAAAGTGGACGTAGGAGTGGCAGGAGGTGTGGATCATGCGATCGAGCGGCAGATCGAAGCTCTTGTGATTGGCGGGCAGGCCGGTGATCGATCCGGCGGCGATGGTGACGCCGTGATAGCCCTTCAAGCGGCCGATGATCTTCTTCTTTTCCGGCTTGCCGAGCGAGTTGGAGCGATACCACACCATCTTGCAGGTGAGATCGTTGGCTTCCGAGCCCGACGAGGTGAAATGCACCTTCGACATCGGCACGGGCGCGATCTTGATCAGCAGCTCGGCCAGATCGACTGAAGGGCCGTGCGTCTTGTAGTTGAACATGTGGTAGTAGGGCAGTTTCTCCATCTGCGCCTTGGCCACCTCGGCCAGCCGCTTTTTTCGCCGAAACCGAGCGCGACCGACCACAGGCCCGCCAGACCCTCGATATAGCGCTTGCCGTTATTGTCGGTGACATAGATGCCGTCGCCGGTCTCGATTACCAGACCGCCGTCGCGCTCGTATTTGCGCAGGTTCACGGCCGGGTGCATCTGATACGCGATATCGCGGGCTTCCACCGAATTGGGCATGACGGTCATCGTTCACTCTCCATATCCGCGCCGGGCCCTCGGCCGCGTGCGCAATTGATTCAAGCATTTGCGGCAGCCGTCATCCGGGCTTCCTTGACGCGCCCGGGAATGGCTTCGATGAGATTTCGCATATACGCATGTTGCGGGTTCTCGAAAATTGCCAGCGCACTGCCGCCTCCACCGCCTCGCCGGTCTGCATGACCAGAACACGATCGCAGATCGTGACCACGACCCGAAGGTCGTGGGTGATGAAGACGAGAGACAGATTGAACGTCTTTTTCAGTTCCGCCAACAGGTCCAGCCCCTGAGCCTGGATCGAAACGTCGAGCGCGGAGTCCGCCTCGTCGGCCACGATGATTTCCGGCTTCAGGGCAAGGGCACGCGCAATGGCGATGCGCTGGCGCTGACCGCCGGAAAATTCGTGCGGGAAACGTTCCGCCACACTCGCATCGAGCTCGACCATTTCCAGAAGCGCTCTGGCCTCTTCGCTCTGGCCTCTTCAAGAGCGGTTGCAGGATCGGTGCCGAAGGCAATGGGACCGGAGACCACGATTTGCCCCACCTTCTCGCGCGGATTGAGCGAGGAATAGGGATCCTGAAAGATCATCTGGATGCGGCGGCGCATGGTGCGAAGCGCCTCGCCCTTCAGGCTTGCGATATCCTCGCCGTCGAGCAGGATCTTGCCGCCGTTGGGATCCTGCAAGCGGACGAGACAGCGCCCAACCGACGACTTGCCCGATCCGCTTTCGCCTACGATACCGAGCGTCTCGCCGCGTTCCAGTTGAAACGAGACCTCCTTGACCGCGTGGATCTCCTTCTGCTTGCCGAAGAGACCGCTTCCCAGAAAATAGATCTTGGAGAGGTTCTCCACCTTCAGGAGCGAATGCGTCTCGCCTTTCGCCGCCGTCGGCTCGGGTGCGGTGCCGCTCGGAATGGCGGCGATCAACTTGTGCGTATAGGAGTGCTGCGGCAACAGCAGCACCTCGTCGGCCGTGCCCCGCTCGACGATACGCCCGTGCTGCATGACGGCGACCTGATCGGCGATTTCCGCCACCACGCCGAAATCGTAGGTGATGAACATCACCGCCATGTTGCGCGTGCGCTGCAGGCGGTCGATCGTTTCCAGGATCTGCGCCTGGGTGGTGACATCGAGCGCGGTGGTCGGCTCATCCGCGATCAGCACTTCCGGCTCCAGCGCCAAGGGCATGGCGATCATCACGCGCTGGCGCTGACCGCCGGAAAGCTGGAAGGGATAGGAGACGGCGGCGCGCGCGGGATCGGGCAGGCCGACCTCCTCCAGCAGTTCCAGCGCCCGTTTTTTTCGTTCGCGCGTGCTCAGGAGCCCGTGCGCCTCGAAGACCTTCTCGATCTGGGCGGAGACCTTCATCAGCGGATTGAGCGCGGTCATCGGCTCCTGGAAGATCATCGCGACGCGGCGGCCGCAAATGTCGTAGAGCGCGCCCGCGGGCAGATCGAGCAGGTTCTCCCCCCAACAGAATGCGCCCCTGCGCGACACGCACCGTATCGGGCAGCAGCCCCATCAGCGCGTTGGCCAACATGGACTTGCCCGAGCCGCTTTCACCGACAATGCAGACGATCTCGCCGGGGTGGATGTCAAAGCTGACCCGGTCGACCGCGAAGGCGCGGTCGGCACCTTCCGGCAGGGCGATGCTCAGCCGATCGATGCACACAATGAGATCGCCCTCGGGACGTTGAAGGCTGCCGGGATGGATGACGGCGTGTTCTCCGGTAGCGTCGTTCATGGCTACCTCCCCTTCCGGCTGAGCCGCGGGTTCAGCGCGTCGTTCAGTCCCTCACCGACGAGGTTCAACGTCAGCACGGTGAGAAGCATGGCGAGGTCGGGAAAAAAGCTGACCCACCAGGCCTGACGGATCACCGTGCGCCCGGCGCCGATGATGTATCCCCACGACATGACGTTGGCATCGCCCAGCCCCATGAAGGACAGCGCGCTTTCCACCAGAATGGCGGCGGCCACCATCATGGAGGCGAGCACGATGATCGGCAACAGGGTGTTGGGCAGGATCTGACGCCAGATTATGAGCGGTTTCTGGCCCGACAGTACCGCCGCATCGACGAAATCGCGCGACTTCAGCGACATCACCTCGCCGCGCAGCAGACGCGCGACCGGCGGCCAGGAGACGATGGCGATCGCGATGATCGATGGAGGTGATCGAGAGCTGGAAGATGGCGACGAGCACCACGGCGAGCGCGAAGCTCGGAACGCTTTGGAAAAGCTCGGTGAAGCGCATCAGGATGTCGTCCGTCAGCCCGCCCAAATAGCCCGCCAACGCCCCGATCGGAATGCCGATCAGGAGCGAGATCACGGTTGAGACGAGGCCGACCAGCAGCGAGACATAGGCCCCGTGCGCGAGACCGGAAGCGAGATCGCGGCCCATCGGATCAGTGCCGAGAAAGTAGGTCGCGTTCTGGAACGGGGGCAGGAACGGTCGCTGGACCATGGCCCAGGGCGACTTGGGAAAGAGGAAGGGGACTGCAACGGCCAGCACCACGATCAGGAACAGGATCAGCAATCCGGCGACCGCGCCGCGGTGCTTGGAAAAACGTTTCCAGAAGTCGGTCATGAGGCCACCCGGATTCTCGGATCCACGAAGCGGTAGAGCACGTCGGTGATCAGGTTTAAGAGGAGGACCATGGCGGCGGAGGCGACGAAGACGCCCAGCAGCAGGTTGTAGTCGCGCTGCGACAGCGCCTCGAACATCAGCCGACCGATGGCCCGGCCAGGCAAAGACCGTCTCGATCAGCACCGCGCCGCCGACGAGCTGGCCCGCCTGCAAGCCCGCCAGCGTGACGACGGGCAGAAGCGCATTACGCAGCACGTGGCGGCGCTGGATCACGCGCGGGCGCAGGCCCTTGGCCTTCGCCGTCTTGACAAAACCCATCTGCGAGACCTCTAGCATGGAGGCCCGCGTCATGCGCACATAGATCGCCATGAAGAAGAGGCCCAGCGTCATGACGGGCAGGACCAGATGGCGGGCGATATCGAGCGCACGCGCCAATCCCACATAGCCCGCGCTGACCGTCTCGTAGCCAAAGCCCGGCAGCCAGCCGAGTTCGATGGAAAACAGAAGCACCGCCATCAAAGCCAGCCAGAACAGCGGCGTCGCATAGAAGACCAGGGCGAAGAGCGAGATCAGGGTGTCCGACAATCGTTCCTGACGGCCGGCCGCCATGGCTCCTGCGAGAATGCCGAGCCCGAGGGAGACGGCAAAGGCGGACATGGACAGGATCAGCGTGGCCGGCAGGCGCTCCACGATGAGCTGGAGAACGGGCAACTGCTGGCGATAGGAAAAGCCGAGATCGAGTTGAGCCATGTGCGAGAGGTAGATGCCGAGCTGGACATAGATCGGCTGATCGAGCCCGAAGCGCTGGCGCAACTGCTCGAGGAATTCGGGGTCGGCATCGCCGAATTCACCGGCCATCACCGCGGCCGGATCTCCCGGAGCGGCGTGGATGAGAAAGAAGTTCAGGATCCTGATGACGAGCAGGATGAGGACGGCGCGCACAAGCCCGCCTGCGATGAAACGGGTTATCTAGGTCTCCGGATCGCGAATATCAGGCAGAGAGAAGAGCGAGCTCATGCCCGCTCTTCGCGTTTGCGGCACTTCTTGATCCAGGCATCGCACAGGGAGTTGGGCAGACCGGAGGCGGTCGTGACCAGGTTCTCCACGTTGCAGTTGTAGATCGTCGGGAACCCCCCAGCTCGAGCAGCCATGCGACCGGCACGTCCTGGCGAAGCTTGGCCTGCACCTTGTCGTAAAGCTTCTGGCGCTTGGCCGCCGGGAAGGCCACGGCCGCATCGTCGAAGAGCTTGTCGATTTCCGGGTTGGAATAGCCTTCGACGTTGTTGAAGGGATTGCCCTTGGAGATCTGGGACGTCTTGTAGTTCCGCCCCACACCGATGGCCGGATCGCCGTTCTGATAGAGGTAGGTGAAGGCAAGATCATAGTCCCACTGGGAGGTCTTCTGGTTCCAGCCCGCCACGTCGGTGGACTCGATTTCGACCGGAATGCCGACCTCGGAGAGGTTCTGCTTCACGGCCTCCGGCCAGCGCTGCCAGGTTTCGCCGTAAGGCAGTGGAAGCAGGCGCAGCGGCTTGCCGTCGTAGCCGATTTCCTTAAGCAGTGCCTCGGCCTTGGCCGGATCGTGCGGGTAGCTCGAGCCGGTATCGAAATAGAAGGCAATGGTGGAGGAGATCGGCCCGGTCGCGACTTTGCCGTAACCGTTCCACAGCACGTCCTTGGCGCATTCACGGTCGAGCGCGTACATGATCGCCTGACGGAATTTCACGTTGTCGAGCAGCGGCTTGCGGTTGTTCAGCCACATGCAGGAAAGCGGCGAGAAATATTCCCAGCCCTTCTGCGTGGTGCAGGTGTTGGGCAGCTCCGACAGGCGCGGAATGTCGAAATTCTCAACCGAACCGCCCGGCAGAACGGCAACCTGTCCAGTCTCGTAGGCCACGGCGTGCGAGGCCCCGTCGGGTATGACGTGATAATAGAGCTCGTCGATATGCGGCTTGCCTTGAAGGTAGTAGTCCTCGTTCTTCACCAGCTTGATGTAGCTGCCGCGCTTCCATTCCACGAACTTGTAGGGCCCGGTGCCAATCGGCTTTTCGTTGGCCTCGTTGGTCGTGTAGTCCGTGCCCTCGTAGATGTGCTTCGGGATGATGGGCATGGAGTAGAAGGAGAAGCCGCGGATGAAGGCTTCGAACGGTTCCTTCAGCGTGAAGATGACGGTGGTGTCGTCGGGCGCCTCGACCTTGGCAACGTGGCTCATCAGGTTGCGATGGCGCGGTTGCTGCTTCATCAGGAAGTCGTTGACGGAGAACATCACGTCGGCCGACGTCATCGGCTTGCCGTCATGCCACTTCACGCCCTCGTGGAGATGGAACGTGTAGGTCAGGCCGTCCTCGGAGATCTCCCAGGATTTCGCCAGAGACGGCTCCGAGCTCAGTTCCCCATCATAAGCGCAACATGCTCTCGTAGATGTTGCTGCCCACGAGGATCGCGGGGCCGTTGGTGGTGATGCCGATCATCACGCTGGGAGGCTCGGGCTGGACGATCAGATCCAGCTTACCGCCGGGATCCGCCAGCGTGGCGGATGCCGTAAGGGCGAGGGTGAAAGAGATCGATAGAAGTCGTCGCATTGGCAGGCCCTCGTGGCTCGGTGGAGTCGTTCTTGGCGGCTGCTCTTTTGTCAGTTTACGATATATCGATATATCACCAGGTACGTTAGGTAAGCATTTTTGCTATGTCAACCGGATCGTCGGAGGATTCTGCCAACTTTTTGACCTTACACTTAAAATATTTAATATATAACGAAAAATCGCGGAAATGCTGCGTGAAGGGGCACAAAATCGCCGGGAAATTCGCCGGTTTTCTCACAAAATGCGAGGAGAGCGCGTCGTGGCATCGCTCCTCTGAGCACGGTTGAGACGCCCTCCCTGCCCCTTACGCCCCGCCCTCACGCCCCACAGTCACACACAGGGAGCCAGAACCGTTGGAGCCCCCTCGCAAAGCTCCTCCAGAACGGACATGCAGCCATATTCCGGTTGCCAGCCTAGGCGGGCGCGAGCGCGCGCATTGTCGTAGACGCGGTCGATCGAGCCGGGCAAGGACCAGCCGTTCCGCTCGAAGGCGCTGACGAGTTCCGGACATCGGCGCGCGAGCACCCGGGGCGCGTTGCGGGCAAGTTCGGCACAATCCCGCCGCTCAAACGGCGTGGTGCCGCTGACGATGAAAGTCTCGCAATCCTCGCCCTCGCGTTCTAGCGCAGCCAGATGAGCGGAGGCGGAATCGTGCGCATCCACGCCGCGGTGAAGATGGTAGAGAGCCATCAGATCGGCGGGTTCGGGAAAGCAGCGCTCAAGCCGCAGCATGGTGACCCGAAAAATGGGCCCGGTGAGCAACCTGAGCCGCGCTTCCGCTTCCAGCTTGGTGTGGTGATAGATCGTGCGCGTGCGCGGCGGCGTCTCCTCGTCGATCCATTGGGTTTGCACCATCCCGGCGGGCCGCACGCCATAAAGAGCCGTGGTGCTGGTGAAGACGAAACAGGAGGCACCGGCGGCAGCTTTCGCCGCCAGCGCCAGCCGTTCGGTGGCCGCCACATTGACCCGCCTGAACAGATCATCCGGGACGAGCCCGACATGCGGAGCGTGCAATCCCGCCGCATGAGCGACCGCATCGACGGGGCCGCCCAGAAACTCGAAATCCTCCGTCAGATCAAGGATTTCATCCGTGCGGTCGCCGGGGATACGGTCCACGCCAATCACCTTGAAGCGGGCGGCTGCAGCCGCGCAGATCGCTGCACCGATGCGGCCGCTGGAGCCGGTGACGAGAAGCGTCTCGACCTCCCGCCCCATCGCCTAGACGGTTTCCGCCTGCGAAGTACGGAGCAGTTGCATGAGATCCTCCATGGTCGTTTTGGCCTCCTCGCTCAACCAAGTATGAAATTGCCGCAAGGCCGGTGGCAATTTCTTTTCTCGCGGCGTCACCAGCCAATAGGACCTCCCGCTGACGAGCGTCATCGGCAAGGGGCTGACGAGCTGAGCGCTCTTCATCGCCTCGATCGCCTGGGTCTGCCAGGTCACGGTCACGCCGAGGCCGCCGATTGCAGCCCCCAGACACAGATCCTCGTCCGACAGCATGAACTTCTTTCGCAGGCGAACATGCTGGGCGCCGTTTGCGTCGAGCCAGTTGACCCAATGGTCGGCCAACCCGTCGCAGGTGATGATGTTGGCGTCCGCCAGACCCTCGATGGAGGAAATCTTCTCCCTCAAGGCCGGGCGGCAGACGGGAAACAGCAGTTGATCCATGAGCTTGACGGCCTCCACATCCTGCCAGTCGCCATGTCCGTAGCGAATGGCGCAATGGTAACCGCGCTCGGCAACATCCACGACCTCCCGGCTCGCATCGAACGAGAACCGAATATCCGGCTGTTCGAAATAGAACTTGTGAAGGCGCGGCAAGAGCCAGTTGCGCGCGAAGACAGGCGGCACCGAAATCCGGATATAGCCGTCCGTATCGTTGTTCAGGCTCTCGATGGACCTGGATATCAGCTTGAGACCGTGATGCAGGTCCTGAAAGAAATCAGATATATCCGAATGCGGCAGAAACCCGCTTTTGGACTGAATGAACAGATGTCTCCCAAATTTCTTTTCGATATTTAACATATGTTTACTTATCGCTCCCGGCGATACGATTAATTAATTGTTATATAAAGATAAATTCCTATTCCTAGCTAAGGCCTCCACTGCCAATAAACTTTTTAATTAATTCTGTGAAATCTTGTTCATACTCTCACCACATCTCAATTGTAGCGAAAGAAATTCGATTGAGCTTTTTTGGAGTGCCTCCACACTCCATAGAAATATTATTTATTTTTTACAGAAAATTAAAAAAATAAATTGTATTATTATTAGCTCAGGCTTCGTTTAGAAGAACATTAATTGCTTATCAGGAATATATATATTTAAAATCTAAGTACTTCGTTATAAAAAAACGTGACCTCGCGATCATATTACAGAATACGCATGGGTTTTCGCAAATCAGCGACGACCTGAATGACTTCGTCTTCAAAGATACGTGCGATCTCGTTTCCATCGTATCGCCTCCGCATACGCATCTGGACATTGTGCGCCGAATTTCGCGCGAAGATGTGGAATCGTACTCGACAAGCCGGTGGCCGATACCGAAGAGGCGGCGGAGGAGATCGGCAGGATCGCGGAACGGCGCGAAAAGCCGGTTTTCACCTTCTTCCAATGGCGTCTGCTGCCCGCCTTCCGCACGCTTCGCGATCTGGCGCGAAGCGGCGAGTTGGGGCCGCTGCTCCATATCGAAGCCGTCTTCAGACATCCTTTTCTGGCGGACAACGCCACGTCCTAGCCCTGGCGGTACGACGCCCAGACCGCAGGTGCGGACGCCCTTTCCGATCTCGGGGTGCATGTCTTCGATCTCGTGCGTTTCGTCTCCGATCGCGAATGGAGCGTGCACGCGGCCTTTTCCTGCGTCGCGCATCCTCTGCGCAGCCGGGCAGGATCTGCTGCGGACGAGAACCCCATTGCACGCAGCGCGGACGACTATGCGCCGCCGCACAACTCGTCGACCGCTCCAACACCGGCACCGTACCGTGCACCGCTCAGGTCTCGGTATCGCGGGTTGCTCTGGGCACGGCAGAACTGGCGATCCGGCTTCACGGTCCGTCGGGCAGTGCGGCCGTCATCGTGGATGTGGCCGCCGAAAGCGGCAGTTTCATCCGCATGAAGACGGTCCAACCGGCCGAAAGCGACCCCTTTTGCCTGACGGGCTTCAATCCCTATCGGAGCCTGATTTCGGCAGCTGCCGACGACCCTGCCGGCGCCGACTCCTGCGTGGCCGACGGGATCGCCGCACAGCGGCTGATGCTCAAAACGCTGTCCATTTCCCAAAGCCAATAATCGATTTCAGAGGAGGAATTGCATAATGACCAATGCCATCAAACTCGCCGTCGCAGGTGTCGGAAACAACATCTCCGCCCTCTATCAGGGCGCCAGCTACTACGCGCGGATGCGCGAGACCGGAGAAATGGAGAAGGTGGCCTTCGGCATCCGGATGCAGGAAATCGGCGACATCCACGTCTCCAACATCGAATTCGTGGCCGCCTATGACGTGCTGCCCTCCAAGGTCGGCAAACCGTTTTCCGAGGCCGTGTTCGCGGAGTCGAACAACTATCCCATTCTCGACGTCGACCCCACGCCCTATTCCTTCCTGGTGAAACAGGGGGTGACGAAGAACTCCGCAGACTCCGATTTTGCGATCGCCACCATCGCAAAGAGCCTGAGGGACGCCGGGGCGGAAGTACTGCTCTATTCCCTGCCCACCGGCCTGCAATGGGCGGCGGAAGCCTATGCCAAGGCGGCCCTTCAGGCGGGCGTCGCCTTCGTCAACTGCACGCCGGAAAGCATTGCCCGCAATCCCGATCTGCGCCGTCAGTTCGAGGAAGCCGGAGTTCCCTGCGTCGGTGACGATCTGGCGAGCCACTTGGGCGCCTCGATCCTGCATCGCTCGCTGTTGAACCTCCTGGGCACACGCGGCATTACGCTCGCCTCCTCCTATCAGCTCAATTTTGGCGGCAACGAGGATTTCCGCAATCTGCGCGACCACGGCGCAAGCAAGGCGGAATCGAAGATCAACGCTCTCAAGCAGGCAGGGCTCGATACCGACAAGGTCCAGGTCATTCCGTCCGCCGGGCACATCAACCGCCTGAACGATCACAAGGTGGCGATCATCAACATCGAGGGCGTGGGCTGGGTCGGCCGGCCGGTGTCGCTAGATCTGAAACTGAAGGTGCAGGATTCCAGCAATGCAGCGGGCGTGATCATTGATCACATCCGGATCACCGCTCTGGCGCAACGCCAGAAGATGGGCGGGTTCCCGCTGGCGGCCGCCACCTGTCTGAAATCTCCCGCGATCGGTCACGACAGCTACACGCCGGAGGAACTCGACCTGTCATTGCGCAAGCTGACCGGCGCCGAAGAGATCCTTGCAGAGCAATGAACGAGAACGCTCCAACCCTCAGGACACCGAACATGGTCCGGCCGCAAGTCACCGTCCTCGCCTATGACGGTGTCGATGAGCTGGATCTGTTCGGGCTCTATTCGGTTCTGGCAAAGGCGCGCGGCCGGTTTGACGGCCTCAAACTGGTTCCGCCCGACTCCCCCGTCACGGGCTCGGCCGGAACCGAGTTCGTGACCGAACCGGCGAACCTGACGATTGCCGACAGCGACGCGTTGGTGATCCCGGGGGGACGGAGGGCGGCAGATATTGCGGAAACGCGCTATTTCGCCCCCGTGATCCGCCATCTTCACAGTCGCGGCGCGCGTATCTACTGCTGCTGTTCCGGCACGCTGATCCTCGCCGCCGCCCTGAAGTCGACCGACGGGGTGTCGGCCATCCATCACCGCAAGCGAGATCAGTTGAAATCTGTCTTCGGCGGACGGATCGAGACCGGTTTCGTGGAGAGCAATTCCATCGTCTCCGTCGGCGGGCAAATATCTCGGTCCGTCAAATCCGTGGACCTCGCCTTCCGGCTTCTGGCCGATGTCGACCCCTCCCTTGCCGATCGGATTTCCGATCGCATGGAGATCGCGTGGAGGACGGAACCATGACCGTTCATCCGCCAAGGGATCGATCCGGCGATACACCGTGGGTCGTGGTGACCGGGGCTAGCCGAGGTATCGGAGCGGCAACAGCTCGCGCGCTTCACGACATCGGCCTCGGGGTCATTCTGTGGGCCCGCGATCGCGAGCGTCTGGCCGCGCTGGCCGAGACAATGGAAGCCCGCGAGCGGGTTCGTTGGACTTGCGTCGATATCGGATGCCCGGAACAGGTCGCCCGTGCGGTCGAGACGACCCTGCCGAGAGGCACCCGCCTCGCCGGGATCGTGCTCAATGCGGGATCCGGGCGCTGGCAGCCCTTCACGAATCTGGCTTTCGAGGATTGGCGCAAGAGCCTAGAGACCAACCTCTCCGGGGCCTTCCTCACCCTGAAGGCGCTGCTTCCGTTCCTCGACTATGCGAGCGCACCGATCGTCATCGGCGTTCTGTCGGATTCCGCTCTCACCGCGTTTCCCAACCGCGCCGCCTATTCGAGCGCGAAATCGGGATTTCAGGCCCTGCTAGGCACGTTTCGGCGCTAACAGCGCAACAAGGGCGTCAGGGTCTGCGAGATCTATCCGAGCCGGGTCGACACCCATTTTGCGGGCAATCACGCCAGTGCCGGTCCCGGCACGCGGCCGGAGGGGCTGCGGGCGGAGGACATCACCGAAGCGGTCCGGTGGATCTTCGAGGTGCCCCGCTATCTGGAAGTCCGCAACCTTCACCTTTCCTCGATTTTCGCATCCTTCGGACTGGAAGAGGAGTGCGTCGCCTATGCTGACTGAACGCACGAGACTGCCCCCGGCCAACCATTCCAAACCCGTGGGCAGCTATTCCCCCGGCATCGCAATTCCCCTACAAGGGGCAGACAGGTCGATCTTCGTCTCCGGCCAGGTGCCCACCGATGCGGCAGGCAACGTGCTGTGCCGCAGTGATGCGGGCGGGCGGACACGAGTCGTTTTCGAGCGGATCGTCTCCGTCCTGCAGGAGGCGGGAGCCGGGCTCAAGGATCTGGTGTCGCTGACGACCTATCTGCGCGACCTCTCGCAATTCGCTCAGGTTTCGTCCGTGTGCAACGAAATCCTCGGTGACACGGTTCCCTCCAGCACGCTTGTCGAGGTCTCCGGCCTTGCCGAAGATGGCTGTCTGGTGGAGATCAGCGCGGTAAGCGGTGCGATGAAACAGGTCCTGGAAGCGGCATCCGGCACGCATCTGACTGATACGCTAGCAAGCGCCGCGCGCACCAACCGCGTTCTCGTCGTGGGCGCGATCAACTACGATGAATTGTTTCTGTTGCCGGGCAAATTGCGCGACGACTGCGCGTGGCATGCCGGTGACAAGCAGATCCTGCCCGGCGGGCACGCGGGCAATTGCGCGAGCGCACTGACCCAGCTCGGGCTGGAGACCGCCCTTCTGGGGGCGGTGGGGGACGATGCCTTCGGGCATTTCCTACTTGATGATCTCAGCGCACGCGGCGTCGATACGTCCCTGGTACGCATGAGCGATCAGCCGACCGGACGGGCGATCATTCCCATCTTCGAGGACGGGCACTTCATGGTGCTAGAGCGCGGCGCCAACGACACGCTCGGCGAGGTACCGGCCGATCTGCTTGAGGATTTCGACGCGGTCGCGCTGTTTGATCCGCCCCTCGCCGTTCTGCAACAGATTGCCGCCCACGCGCGCAGGAATGCGGCCGCCGCACCTTGCTACTGTACCCCCAGCGGGCACTTCTCCGGACACCCGCAGGCCGGAGATATCGCACGAGACTTCCGTTGCCTCTTCCTCAATACGGCGGAAGCGGAGCGGATGAACGGACATGTCCCCTTTTCCGCAAATCCGGTCGAGCCGGGGTAGCTTTTTAGCGACCGCTTTCGGACGAACCGTCTTGTGGTGGAAACCCGCGGGAGCGACGGAGCCTCCTGCCGGTTTGCCGACCGCGAGATTTTCGTCCCCGGGTTTGCGGCGGCATGCGTCGATCCCACCGGTGCGGGCGATCTGTTCGCATCCTGTTTCATTCTTTCCGATCTCACCGGGCTGCCGGTCGATACCGGGCTCGCCGTTGCCAATACGGGAGGGATGATCGCGGTGGAGACCGTCGGCGCGTGCCGACCATTTCAGCCTGCCCGTTCTGAGCGAACGACTGGAACGAAACGGAGTGGCGTCATGAGCACGGAAATCATGGACGAAGCCGTTCGGCCGTTCCGGCCGCTTGCCAGCAGCGCCGATGGATGGCGCGGGCGGATCGGACGGGAATTCACGCCGACAAGTGCGCTTGCGGTCGTCGGCGCGATCATCGACCGGGTTTGCGTCGAGGCGCGCCACCCCCGCTTCGCGGTCACCTTCGACAGTCGCGAGGGAAGCCGGGACATCGCGCTCCAGGCCGCCGATCTGATTGCCCGGACCTGCGGTTCCGTTCCGATCGTCATCCGCCATCTACCGACGGTGACGGCCTCCTATCTCACGACCGGCGAGGTCGATTACGCCGTGCTGGTCACCGCGAACCACAACCCGCCGCATTGGAACGGGATCAAGCTCAAGACGCAGGGCGGGCAACCGACCTCCTCCCAATTTGTCGCCGACGTGGAACAGCGACTGGAAGCAGACAGGACCGCGGGCGAGTTCGGATGCGCGCCAGGAAACCTTCCTTCCCATCAAGGAGACCGACGACTTCTGCGCCCGGCATTTCGCCCACATCCGGCAAAAGCTCGATCCGACGGTCCGGCATGAGCACGACGACGTCGTCGACGGGCTCAACGACATTGCCGGGTCGGCCATGGAAAAGCTCGGGTACGTGCTCGGCTGGCGGGTGCGGACCATCGCATGCGCGCCGCGCGCCGACTTCGGAGGACTTCAGCCCGACCCGTCCAAACCGGCCTCGCGGCAAAGGATCAAGGCAGAGGCCAGAACCTCGGGCGCCGATTTCGGTTTCGTTCTGGATGGAGACGGCGACCGTCTCTACGTGGTCGACGAAACGGGGGCGACACTTCAGCCACACGGCCTGACGGCGCATGTCTTGCGACATGCAATCACGCGGAGACAGAGGATCCCGAAGATCGCGCTCACCCAATCGAGCGGCATGTCCGTGCGACTAGAGGCTCGCCGTCTCGATCTGTCGGTCTGCGAGACACCGATCGGCTTCAAGTATCTCGCGCCGCTGATGAGTTCCGGCGAGGTCGGACTTGCGGCCGGTGCGGTGGGGGATTTTGCGGTGGCGGGGTGGTCCACCGATCGCGATCCCTTCGCTATTGCCGCGCTCGTCTCGCAGATGCTCGCCCGGACCGGGATGCCACTGTCGCAAACGGTGGCGAACCTTCACCGCGACCTGGGAACCGATGCGCTGCATTGGATCGAACATCTCGTCGTTCCCAAGACAACGGTGAGTGCGACGACCATGTCCAACGCGCTGCGATGCATCGCACGCCATTGCGGCATCGGCGGTGGGGTCGAGACCGCTCCGGTGCAGACGCTGTCGCACGGAGCATTCCGGCTGCGCGGCGCGGACCATCAATGGCTGCCCATGCGCGGTTCGACAACCGAACGCGGGATCGGGCTTTACGGCGAGATTTTCGGCGAGGTTCCTTCCGATCTGGCGGAGGTGCTCGCCGCACACATGAACGAGAAACATGAAAACGGGAGGAGCCGATCATGACGGAACAGTTCTCTCCGATCCTCGGCATCATAGGAGGAACCGGTTTCTATAAACTGCTCGACGACGTGCAGGAGATAGAAGTCACCACGCCCTACGGCAAACCAAGCTCGCCGGTCAGTCTCGACTGGATCAACGGCAAGACGGTCGCCTTCCTGCCGCGTCACGGCAAGAACCACGACTATCTGCCCTCAGACGTGCCCTACATCGCCAATCTGGCCGCCCTGAAACAGCTCGGCGTGCGCCAGGTGCTCGGCTTCAACACGGTCGGCAGCTTGCAGAAGCGCTATCGCAGGGGCGATTTCGTGATCACCAGCCAGTTCGTCGATCGCACCCGGCGGCGCAAGGACACAATCTTCAACGGAGATCAAGGCGCGCATATCAGCTCCGCCTTCCCCTATTGCGAACGCATGCGCACTGCCGCCATCGCCGCGTTGAAGAAAGCGGAGGTGAACGCGCATGAGGAGGAAACGGTCGTCGTCATCGAAGGACCGCGTTTCTCCACGGCCGCGGAAAGCAAGTGGTTCAGCGACCAGGGCTGGCACACGATCAACATAACCCAGTATCCGGAGGTTGTGATCGCGCGCAAAATGGAGCTTTGCTAAGCGAACATCTCCTACATCACGGACTACGACGTTGCCGTCAAGAACGTCGTCGTGCCGGAGGCGGCACAACACGTGACCCATCAAGGGGTTCCGCGAGCCTTCGCACAAGGCAATCTCGACGTCATGAAGGTCATACGGTCGATGGTCGACCAGATCTCGCACGGCCCCCGTCTGCACGTGCGGCGCATCTCTGGAGGAGGCCCTGACATGAACATTCACGAGAAGAACAGCCTCGTAGAGGCCGGACGGGCGGCGCTGAACGCGGCGATCGGAGACATGCCGATGCTTGCGGGCATCCGGGAGGAAATTGCGCGAACGCAACCGCTCAAGGGCGAACGGATCGCCGGATGTCTGCATCTGACGAAGGAAACCGGCGTGCTGATCGATCTGTTTCATGCAGCCAGCACCGAGATCGTGTGGACGGGAGGCGACGAGGTCTCCACGCAGGACGAGATCGCGGTCCTTCTGAGCGATCGCGGCATCACGGTCTTCGGCTGGCGCAACATGCTGAGCAACGAAGTGGAGACCGCGCTCAAGGAAACGCTCAACCATTTCGATGACGGACCGACGATCATCATCGACAACGGTGCGCGTCTCATCACGGCCGCGCTCGACGAGCCGCAGCGCTTTCCCAGCCTGAAATACATGACGGAAAAGACGACGGAAGGCTGCGCGAAGCTGCGAGAGCGAGCCTCGCGAGAGGACATTCCGTTCCCCGTCTTCCTCGTCAACGAAGTGGTGACCAAGTGAGAGGTCGACAACAAGTTCGGAACAGGCCAGTCGACGGTCGACGGGATCGTCAACGCGACGGGCAAGTTGCTGACCGGTAAGGTTTTCGTGATCTGCGGCTTCGGCCATGTGGGGCGCGGGGTCGCGGCCAGGGCCGCAGGCTGGGGGGCACGTGCCATCGTGTGCTGCCGGTCGGCGGAAACCGCGGTGAAGGCGACGCTCGCGGGCTATCAGGTCCTGCCGCTGGAACAAGCCATCGCCAAGGCCGACATCCTGTGCACCGCGACCGGGGCGCCCGACATCGTGCGTGAAGAGCATCTCGCCTGCGCCCGGAACGACGTCATCCTGTGCAACACCGGTCACTCGGTCACGGAAATCAACGTGGATGCGCTGGAGGCACTGGCGACCGCGCGCGTTGTCCGGTCCCCGCTGATCACCGCCTATACGCTTGCCGACGGGCGCACAGTGAACCTGATCGCCCGCGGTGGTCTGGTCAACCTGGCGGCGGGGGAAGGAAATCCCAGCGAAGTGATGGACGTGACCTTTTCCAACCAGGCCTTGAGCGTGTTTCAGGCGCAACGGAATGCGGCCCGCGCAGCGAAGGGGCTGCACGAGGTGACGGACGAACAGGACGAGGGCATCGCATTGAGAAAGCTCCGCGCGATGGGCCATGCCCGGCAGGAGCACCAACCGGTTCTGGAGGAGATTGCGTGATGGTCAGCGAACACGAACTTGCAACGCAGATGGATGCACGCCGCCAGATGGCCGCCATGGCGATGCCCGTGCTCGGCTACATCGCCGCCGACGGGGCCGACGATCGTCCGCTTGCCGGAGAGTACATCGCGCTCTGCGGGCACATCACCGAGGCGACCGCCGTTTAGGTGCAGACCCTGAAAACGCTGGGGGCGGAAATCCCTCGTGCGCCTCAAGCACGGCAACGACGGACGATGGCATCAAGGCCTCGATCGCGCGTGACGGCATATTCGTCACCGGCAGGCGCGGGATGTCGGAGGAGGAACTGACGGAGGGCGGACTCGCGGTGCGCGATTATTGAGGCGACGGACCGACGCTCGTTCTCGACGAGGGTGCCCGCCTGATCCCCGCTTCCATGCGTCCGACTGCACCACACCCGCCCCGCATGCGGCGGCGTAGAAGACACCGGAGGGCATCGACCGGCTCAAACGCATGGAGCTGACCTTTCCCGTTCTGGAAAGCGACGAATCCTTCGGAAAGCGTCTGGTGGACAACCCGCACGGCACCGCCCAGTCCCTGCTGGAAACGTTCCTCGCCGTCTCGCAACGCCTGCTCACCGGCAAGGTGTTCTTGCTGATCGGGTTACGGCCTGGTGGGCGAAGGAATCGCGGAAAAAGCGCGCGGGTCGTCATTGTCGATATCCGGCACACGCGCTCGCTGATCGCCGCATTGAACGGGTTCGAGATCGCGCCACTGGCAGATGCTCTGGCCTGTGCCGACATCGTGTGCACCGTCACCGGTCATAACGGGGCCTTGCAGGGATCCGATTTCCGCCACCTGAAGGACGGCGCACTCCTGTTCAATGGCAGGCATTCGCCGCTTGAAATAGACATGACCGCGCTCACCGAGACGACGCAAAAGCAGGCCCTTTCTCCCGGGCTCGCCGCCCATCGTTTCACCGACGGCAGAACAGTCTTCATGATCGCCGACGGCCAGATCGCCAATCTGGCGGTGGGGCGGGAAAATCCAAACGAGGTCATGGACGTAACGTTCGCCTGTCAGGTGCTGGCATTGGTGCACGCATCAAAGAAGCCGATGGAGCCGGGACTGCATCCGCTGCCGCGCGAAAGCGAACATGCGGTCGCCCGCCGGTATGCCGGGGCACTCGGCCTGGACATCACAAGCCTGAGTTGACGCGAGGCGCCATGAACATTTTCGATTTGACCGACGAGGCCCAAGCGGGCCTGCCGGATACGTTCGAGCTTGCGCTGGTGCGCCATGCGCAATCGGTCTCCAACGTCGTGGGCCGATTTTCCGGCACAAGCGACGTTCCGCTGACCCAGACGGGCCGGGACATGGCCCGTCTGGTTGCCGACAACGCGGCACTTGAGGCAATCGAACACGTCTTCTGCAGTCCCTCCTCGCGCGCTCTGGAAACGGCGCGCGCGATAGCGGAGCGACGCGGGGCTTGCCGAACCCACCCCGATGGAGGGCTTGCGCGGACTCGATTTCGGCGTCTGGGAAGGCCGGAGCATCCGCAAGATCGAACCGAGCGAGGCGTATCGGAAATGGGCCGCGAACCCGTTCCTGGTCGCGCCTCCAGGCGGGGAGACCGGGGTGGAGCTCCTGCACCGTGCCTTCGCTGCGCTCTGCGAGACCCTGTGCCTCCATCGCCGGATCGCCGTCATCACGCACAAAACGCCCACGCGCCTTCTCAGTGCCGTACTTCAGGGCGCCAACCCGCTGCATTACCGCAAACTGTCCGGCTATCACGTCACCTCCGTCACCTATCTCGCCACACGCGACGGTCGACCGGAACGCTACGTTCCTGCGAATGTCGACCACCTCCCCGTCGCCTGGCGCGCGGCCCCGGATGAGACGGAGAAAACAGCCCCGCAGACCAAGGCCAGAGAAAACCGTCATGGCTAAGCGAACCGGTACCGCCTACATCCTGCTCCTCGGCTTCAATCTTGCCGTCCTGCATATGCCCGAGCGGCATTCCCGCCCCGTTCTACCCGCTGTTTCAACGCGATTTCGATATAGGTTCGACCACCATCGGGCTGTTCTTCAGCACCTATATCCTCGGCGTCGTGCTTGCGCTTATCGGCTCTCCGAAGGTCGCTCTGAACCAGTTCGTGCTCGTCTTCTGCTACGCGTTGTCGATTGTCGGCAACTTCGTCCTGATGGCACCCAAAAGCGTGCCCGAAATCTATCTCGGCCATTTCATTTACGGCCTGGTGCTGGGGGTCGTGACCGTCGTCGTGCCCGTGGTTCTGGGACGGATCGATTTTTCCGGCACATCCAAGATCGCCGGCCGGATCACCACATCGGCCAACGCGATCGGCCTTCTGGCAGGGCCCTTGTGGAGCGGGCTTCTATTCTATCTGCTTCCGGCACACGAACAGACGGTGTGGTGGATCCAGATCGCCGTCAGGCTGGTGGTCATGCCGCTTCTGGTCCTCGATCGCGACGTTTTGCAGATCGAGGTCGAGGTGGAAAGCGCCTTGCCGGTCGAACGCTGGAAATTCTTCTTCACCCATCCCGCGACCGTCGGAGCGATGCTGGTCGGCTTTCTGGCCTTCGACTCGGGAGGACTTCTCGCCGCGCTCGGTTCCATCCTCACAGACACGGTCATGCGGAAACCGAATTCTGCCATTCAAGGACTGGTGACGTCGGCCTGCTTCATTCCTGTCTGCGATCACCGGCGTCCTCTATCTCAAATGGTCGGACAACGCGGCCATGATGTTCGGTACCTTCTGGATCAGATTGGGAGCCGCCGGGTTGGGGGCAGCCATCGTCTTGGCCAATCTACCCATCCTGATGCTGGCCACCGCCATCTGCGGTATCGGCCAGGGGTTCGGTTTGCAGGGCGCCATCCAGGCGGTCGCCCATCAATCGAATGCGGGACAGGCCAGCAAATCGATTTCAACCTTCTTCCTGATGAGCTACGGCGGCACGATCCTGTCCAGCGTCGGCGTCACCGGACTGATCTCGGTGAGCGATCTCGCGATCGCCAGTACCGTTTTCTGCGCCGCGATCGTCGCGCTCAACCTCATGACGACGGACCTCCTCCTCAGGAACCGCGCTGCCGGCTATGTCACCACTTAGAAAAACACCATTTGCAGCAAACGAAAAATTGCTTCTCCCGGTGAATTAATTCCGTTTGATTATAATTCATCTCTGATATCTAATAGTATATCTCTAATATTACATAAAATATAAATTATCTGATCTATCTATAAATATTACGATCGGAGTTTTTCATGTTCGACATTGCAGAAAACGACGATCTCGGATGGAACGAGGTTGCGCGGGACTTCGACAACCTGGAGATTCTGGCGTGAGGCGAGTCCAAGGACATCCGGATCCTCGACCACGACCATGTCATCGTCCGGCTGTTGCCGACGCTCTATTCGTTTTCCTCAAACCGCTCGGCGATCGTGGCGGGTACGGATATCGCGCGGTTGCGCTCGTTCGAAATCCTGAACGGCGTCCTTCGCGACGCGGGGGTTCACACGACCGCCGTTCATTTCGGTGAGGACTTCTACATCGCGGAACGCATGCAGCTTTCCGGGCGGGACTATTGCCCGCCGTTGGAAGTGGTAGTGAAAGGCCGACATGTGGGCACTCCCAAACATGCGCTCTATCGCATCGAGAACTACCCGACCCTCAGCAGGACCGCGTTCGAGGCAGACAAGCCCCACGCGCCTTACGTCCGCTTCGACTACACCAATCCGCTGCATGACGAGGACGGCAAACGGCTCCGCGACGAATGCGTTCCCGCCGGTCTTGCGGCGCACTACATGGATACGGACAGGGCGGAGCATACGGCCATGTCCGCCTTCAAGACCCTGTTCGTCTTTCTGAGCGCGCGGCATCCGCCTCGATGACATCTGCTTCAAGATCGATCACACGGGCCGGAGGATCTTCGGAGAAATCTCTCCCGATTGCATGCGTGCGGTATCGGTGGGAACGGATGACGAATTCTTCGGGCAGGCGGGATCCTACACCAGCAAGGACAGCTTTCGGAAAGGGGCCTCGCTCGACAACACGCTCGCGCGCTACCAGCGTTTCGTCGATCTGATCGCGGGACCGCCAATCCGTCGTCCCCTCCCCATCTTCGCGGAGGTCGTGTGGCAGCAGGTTGAGGCATCGTCGCCTGAGCCGGAAGGTCCCTCAAAGTACAAAAACGGCAGAGTGCCATGCTAGTCTTCGATATCGATCAGACGATCTGTTTCGATCGTTACACGATCCCGCCCACGATCCACCGCGCCATCATGCGGGCGAAGGCAGACAACCGGATCGTCTTCGCCTCGGCCCGGCATCCGCGGGACATGTATCGCGTACCGGGGGAGGAACTTGCGGAAGATGCCTGGCTAATCGGATGCAACGGAGCCATTGCCTTTCAGGATCACAAAGTCAGCTATGCCCGGCCGTTGCAATGGGAGCTTACGGGCCGGATCCTGGAGCTTCTGGAGGAAACGGGTACCTCCTATCTCGCCGACGGCATCTTCACCTCCTGCCGCGAACCGGAAACCGGGCATGCGCTTCTGGACGAAGTCACCGGGTTCGGACGTTTCCACATCACCCGGTCCGCGGACATGGATCGGGCGGAGGTGATCAAGATCCTATTTCTGCCCGGCATCGGCGCGGATCCGGACCTCATGGCCCGGCTCGACGCCTTCAATGGCGTCGACGTGCACCGTCATCGCGACGGCTCGATCGACATCACCGTTTCCGGCATCGACAAGTGGGCCTACCTTTCCCGGCTCAAAACGGACGACCGCGCCTTCGCCGCCTTCGGCGACGACACGAACGATCTCATGATGTTGCGAGCGGTCCGGTTCAACGTGGTCGTCGGCGACAGGATCGGCGACTGCGTGGACGTCACCCACCGGATGCCCGACGATGCGCGGACAGAACACCGGATCGCCCGACTGATCGAAACGTGCAGCGGCAACCTGCTCTTGGAAGCAGGGGCATATGCCTTGAAGCCCTTCACGCGGCGGGGCGAACGCCCGTTGAGCGGAAGAGCTGGAGGCGGTGGTTTCGCACGCCCATCGCGGCGAGGTCTGAGCTGAGGCGCTGCAATGCCGCTTCATTGAAAAGCGGCTCGTAGACGGTGGTGCGGATATCGCAGGCGACACCGCTTTCCAGCACGCACTCCAGACCGGCGCGCGCCTTTTCTCCGCTGCCCGGAACACCCGTAATCCGCTCGTAATCGGCAAAGGCCGCCTTGACGTCGTAGACGACCCAGTCGGTGAGCGGCAGGATTTCGTCGAGACGCGCGGGGTACGGACCGCCGTTGTGGAGCCCGATCGAGAAGGCCATGTCGCGGACCGCGCGCATGGCCTCCGGCAGAGCCTTCAGCAAGGTCGGCTCGCCGCCGAAAAAGACAACGCCGTCGAGCAGGCCGCTCCGGCCTTCCAGAAAGGTCAGGACGTCATTCCACGCGAGATCCGTCTTGGCGGGCGGCGGGATCAGATGCGGGTTGTGGCAGTAGACGCAATTCCAGGGGCAGCCCTGGCAGAAGACCGTTGCCACGAGTTCTCCCGGCCAGTCGTACATGGACAGCCGGGAGAGCCCGCCGACCCTCAGGTCACTCGCCCTAAGGTCAGTCACCATCAGTTCAATCCTGAGCGAGGCAGTTTTCCGAGAAGAAGCAGCGCTCGGCGTGTTCGCCCTGCTTGCCGCGATTGAAGGAGGAAACCGGGCGGTGATAGCCCATCACTCGGGTCCAGATCTCGCAGGACTGACGCTCCTCGTCGGCAAGCGTCAGGGTGTCGAGGGCGGTATCCGTATCCATGAAATCGGCCATTGCGGCCTCCTGTTCAGTATCGGGTTTGATATCGGAAACGGGGATTACTGCGCGGCGGTCTGCCGCTTGGCGGCGAGGCGTTCGGCGTCGCATTTCGGGCAGAACTGGTGTTCGCCCTCGATGTAGCCGTGGATCAGATGGAGAATGTCGGAGTGATCGTGATGTAGGGCAGCCGGAAGCGTTCCAGCGCGCGGCGCACCAGCTTCTTGCAGGCCTCGCAGGAGGATACACGCTAGCCCATGTAGAGATGCAGCACGGTGCCGCCGGTATATTTGCGCTGGAGGTCGTCCTGGCATTCCAGCGCCTCGAAGGGATCGTCGGTGTAGTCGACCGGCAACTGGCTGGAATTGGTGTAGTAGGGGTTCTCGTCCGTGCCGGCCTGCAGGATGCCGGGAAAGCGTTTGCGGTCCTCGCGAGCAAAGCGATAGGTCGCCCCTTCCGCGGGCGTCGCCTCCAGATTGAACATGGTGCCGCTGGCTTCCTGGAACTCCACGATGCGGGCGCGGATGTGATCGAGGAAGCGCAGCGCGAAACCGTGGCCCCACTCGCTCGTGACGTCCTCGTGTCCGGCGGTAAAGTTGCGGATCATCTCGTTGATGCCGTTCACGCCTAAGGTGGAGAAGTGGTTCCTGAACGTGCCGAGATAGCGCTTGGTGTAGGGGAACAGGCCGTCATCCATGTAGCACTGCACGACCTTGCGCTTGATCTCCAGCGAGGTGCGGGCGATTTCCAGCAACTCGTCGAGACGGCGGAAGAGTGCCGCCTCGCCGCCGCGATGAACATAGCCGAGGCGCGCGCAGTTGATGGTGACGACGCCGAGAGAGCCGGTCTGCTCGATCGAGCCGAAGAGCCCGTTGCCACGCTTCAGAAGTTCCGTCAGATCGAGCTGCAACCGGCAGCACATGGAGCGGATCGTGCTCGGCTTCAGCTCGGAGTTGATGAAGTTCTGGAAGTACGGCAGGCCGTATTTCGCCGTCATCTCGAACAAGAGATCGGCGTTCTCGCTCTCCCAGGGAAAATCTTCGGCGATGTTGTAGGTGGGGATGGGGAAGGTGAAGACGCGGCCCTTGGCATCGCCTTCCATCATCACCTCCATGTAGGCGCGATTGATCATGTCCATTTCGCGCTGGAGGACGCCGTAGGTAAAATCCATCTCCTCGCCGCCGATGACCGGCACCTGATCCTTGAGGTCTTCCGGGCAGATCCAGTCGAAGGGCAGGTTGATGAAGGGCGTCTGCGTGCCCCAGCGCGAGGGAACGTTGAGGTTGTAGATCAGCTCCTGGATCGCCTGGCGAACGTCGTTGTAGCTCAAGTCATCCTTGCGGATGAAGGGCGCCATGTAGGTGTCGAAGGAGGAGAAGGCCTGCGCGCCCGCCCATTCGTTCCGCAACGTGCCGAGGAAATTGACGATCTGGCCGACGACGCTCAAAAAGTGCTTGGCAGGTGCGGTCTCGACCTTGCCCGGCACGCCGTTCAGCCCCTCCACGAGAATCGTGCGCAATGACCAGCCCGCGCAATAGCCCGCCAGCATGTCGAGGTCGTGGATGTGGAAGTCGTCCTCGCGATGCGCGCGTCCGACCTCGGGCGGGTAGATGTGCGAGAGCCAGTAATTCGCAACCACCTTGCCCGACAGACTGAGGATCCGCCCAGCAAATAACCCTGATTGGCGTTGGCGGAAACGCGCCAGTCGGTTCGGTCGAGATACTCGTTGATGGAGGAGATGACGTTGACCACGGTCTTGCGGTTCTCACGCGCCTGACCGCGCTTTTCGCGATAGACGATATAGGCACGCGCCGTAGCCTGATGGTCGGCGGAAATCAGCACCTGCCCGACGATATTCGGCACCTGCTCGATGGTCGGGGTCTGGCCGGCATGGCGATAGGAGATCACCTTGACCACCTCCTGCGTAAGACGACCGGCGGCCGCCTCATCAAATTCGCCGGTAGCCTGTACAGTGCGTGCGACCGCCCGGCGGATACGCGCCTCATCAAATGGCACGGATGCGCCGCTGCGCTTGATGATCCGGCGCGGCAGGAGAGATTCAGAAGTCATGAAATCGGCACCCCGACAATACGTTGGGGGCAAGGATGAGGCAGGCACACAGGGCGGATTGCGAAACGGCACGAGACCATTCGCCAGGCCACGCGACCCACCGGGACTCCTCGCCCAGGGACGTTAAACACGGGTCGCGGCAGATCTCCTGGCTTGCGGATCGCCGCCGGTATCCGACCTTCCCGGCGCAGATGCGCCAGTGGCATGACGATGGATACGGGCTAACCGCCTACAGTTGCGGGGACAGCGCCGGATTTGTCGCAAGATGCACCGGCTTCCCTCTTAGCCCCCGAGCTTTCGGCTACGCTTTCGACTCGGGAGACCACGACCACAACATGTAGGTCCCAACCGACGATTCCTGTCAAACACTGGACTGTGGACAGTCCGTGCGGCCCGCATGGGCGGTCGCAGCGGAATGGAGAGGAGCGCCTTGTCCACATGGTTTTGTCGAGCCCATCCGAAAGGAACCGATTATCGCCGGGTTGCGGTCCGCGCGAGCGGTTTTATCGGGTCTGTGGAGGCCTCGCCGAAAGGCGGTGGCAAGCGCGGAATTTCGGGGTCTGCGTCATGCTGTCACTCCCTCACAAGGCCTGCGCTGCGAGGCAGCGAGATGACAGCGGGCGGGACTACCGATTGACTTAATCGCTGAGCAGCATACCCTATCTTGTGTTCAAGGCTCCTTCGATTCGTTCAATCGAAGGCTAAGAGGGAAGCCGGTGGAGCCCGATTTTCGGGACTGAATCCGGCGCTGCCCCCGCAACTGTGAGTGGCGAGTTTTCATTTCTTTTGCCACTGGGCGCGAGCCCGGGAAGGTGGAGGGAAACCGAGACCCGCAAGCCAGGAGACCTGCCTTGAGCGAAACGTCATCGGGCGGCGAGTCCGATGGGTGGGCAGGCTCGTGTTCCGGCAGGGCTTGCGCGTCCCTTCTTTCCCCCGTCGCATTCCAAAGATCTTCGGGGTGAAAGAAGTTCACATGACCGTCACCGTCTATTCCAAGCCGTCCTGCGTCCAGTGCACCGCAACCACTCGCGCGCTCAATCAGCGCGGCGTCACCTACGATCTCGTTTATCTGACCAAGGACGATGCGGCGATGCAGAACGTGCTGTCGCTGGGCTACCACCAGGCGCCCGTCGTCGTGGCGGGCGAAGACCACTGGTCCGGTTTCCGCCCCGACAAGATCGGCGCGCTCGGCTGAGGGGCCGGGGCGAGCGTATTTCCGAGAGTAAGCAGCTTGTTCCCTTCTCCCCCCTTGAGGGAGAGATGTCACGCGACTGTGTGACAAAGAGGGGCAAGCGGCAGGTTCGGAACAAGCGGCCTTACCCCCCCCTCTGTCGGCTACGCCGCCATCTCCCCCTCAAGGGGAGAGAGAGGTACATTGGGCTCGTCCTCGGCACAACCGTCCTTGTTCCCCTGTTCCCATGGGAGAGGGGGGCACGCTCCGTTCGTGCTGCACCTGTGCGCCTCTCGCTTTTTACATCCCCCCAAACACGGCGACCTTCATGTCAGGCCTCGTCTATTTCTCAAGCGCCTCGGGCAACACCCACCAGCTGATCACCCGGCTGGGGCTACCTGCCTGGCGCATCCCGAAACGCGCCTCCGAGCGAATGGAACCGCAGCGTGAGCCCTCCGTCCTCGTTGTACCCACCTATGCCGACGGAAAGGGCCGCGGTGCGGTGCCCAAACAGGTGATCTGCTTCCTGAACGAGCCGGAAAACCGTGCGCTGCTGAAAGGCGTGATCGCATCCGGCAATACCAATTTTGGGCGCTTCTTCGCCTATGCGGGCGACGTCGTTTCGGCGAAATGCAAGGTGCCCCTGCTCTATCGCTTCGAACTGTCCAGCACCGAAGCCGACGTCGATCGCATTACCCAAGGAATGGAACGGTTTTGGAAACGACAGTCCTAGAGCGCCCCGACATGGGCGCGGAAGCTCTCGATTATCATGCGCTCAATGCGCTCTTGAACATCTATGACGGCGACGGGCATATCCAGTTCGACGCCGACCGGCGCGCTACGCGTCAGTACTTCCTCCAGCACGTGAACCAGAACACCGTGTTCTTCCATTCGCTCGAGGAGAAGCTCGACTATCTGGTGCGCGAAGGCTATTATGAGACCGAAGCTCTGGAGGCCTACGCGCCGGAGTTCGTCGCCGCGATCTTTCAGGCCGCTTACGCGCGCAAGTTCCGCTTTCTGACCTTCCTCGGCGCGTTCAAGTATTACAGCAGCTACGCGCTGAAGACCTCCGACGGAAAGCGCTATCTGGAGCGCTTCGAGGATCGGGTGGCGATGGCTCTGGCGCAGGGCGACCAGGACCTCGCCATACGGCTGATGGACGAGATCATCTCCGGCCGCTTTCAATCCGCCACGCCGATCTTCCTCAATGCGGGCAAGAAGCAGCGCGGGGAACTGATCTCGTGCTTTCTGCTCAGGATCGAGGACAACATGGAATCGATCGGCCGGGCCATCAATTCCGCGTTGCAGCTTTCAAAGCGCGGCGGCGGGGTGGCGTTGATGCTGACCAACCTGCACGAGGCCGGCGCGCCCATCAAGGGCATCGAGAACCAGTCGTCGGGCGCCATTCCGGTGATGAAGCTGCTTGAGGACAGTTTTTCGTATGCCAACCAGCTCGGCGCGCGGTAGGGGGCGGGCGCGGTCTATCTCAACGCCCATCAACCCGGACATCCTGCGCTTTCTCGACACCAAGCGGGAGAACGCGGATGAGAAGATCCACATCAAGACGCTATCGCTCGGCGTGGTCATTCCCGACATCACCTTCGAGCTCGCCAGGCGCGACGACGACATGTACCTGTTCTCGCCGCACGACATCGAGTGGGTCTATGGCAAGGCGATGTCGGAGATCTCGGTCACAGAGAAATACCGCGAGATGGTGGACGATCCGCGCATCGCCAAGATCAAGATCCGCGCCCGAGCCTTCTTCCAGACGATCGCAGAAATCCAGTTCGAAAGCGGTTACCCCTACATCCTGTTCGAGGACACGGCCAACTGCGCCAATCCGGTCGCGGGTCGCATCAACATGTCGAACCTGTGTTCGGAAATCCTCCAGGTGAACGAGGCATCCGAGTTCGACGACGAGCTGTCCTATACGCATCTCGGCACGGATATTTCGTGCAATCTCGGCTCGCTCAACATCGCAAAGACGATGGACGGCGGCGATATCGGTGCAACGGTCGAAACGGCCGTGCGCGCGCTGACTACCGTCTCCAACATGAGCGCGATCAATTCCGTGCCTTCCGCCAAGCGCAGCAATGACGAGAGCCACGCCATCGGGCTCGTGCAGATGAACCTGCACGGGTTTCTGGCGCGCGAGCGGATCCATTACGGCTCGGCTGAGGGCATCGACTTCACCAACATCTATTTCTTCACCATCACCTTCCACGCCATCCGCGCCTCGAATTTGATCGCGAAGGAACGCGGAGCGCGCTTCAAGGGTTTTGAGGAAAACGCCTATGCGGACGGTTCATTCTTCGACAAATACGTGGAGCGCGACTGGGTGCCGTAAACGGAGCGGGTGCGGGAATTTTTCAAGGAGTTCGGCATCGACATTCCGAGCCGGGACGACTGAGCAGCGCTGAAGGCGGACGTGATGCGCGACGGGCTCTACAACCGCAATCTGCAGGCGGTGCCGCCGACCGGATCGATCAGCTACATCAACAACGCCACCTCCTCCATTCATCCGACCATCTCGAAAATCGAGATCCGCAAGGAGGGCAAGATCGGCCGCGTCTATTACCCCGCGCCCTCCATGAACAACGACAATCTCGACTACTACCGCGATGCCTACGAGATCGGACCGAAAAAGATCATCGACACCTATGCGGCCGCCACGCAGCACGTCGATCAGGGCCTGTCGCTGACCCTGTTCTTCCGCGACACCGCCACCACCCGCGATATCAACCGTGCCCAGATCTACGCTTGAAAGAAGGGCATCAAGACCATCTATTACGTGCGCCTGCACCAGCTCGTCCCTTGAGGGGACCGAGGTGCAGGGCTGCGTCTCCTACGCATTGTGAGCCCGTTATGACAATTCACGCTCAAATCCCCAATGCGCAGCGTCCGGTGCCGCGCGCGATCAACTGGAACCGGATCGAGGTCGACAAGGATCTGGAGGTCTGGAACCGGCTGACGGTCAATTTCTGGCTGCCGGAAAAGATGCCGCTGTCAAACGACGTGCCGAGTTGGGCGACGCTCAACGACGAGGAACAGCAGCTCACCATCCGCGTCTTCACCGGGCTGACGCTTCTCGACACGATCCAGAACACGGTCGGTGCACCGGCCCTGATGCCCGATGCGCTGACCGCGCACGAGGAGGCGGTGCTGACCAACATCGCCTTCATGGAGGCGGTGCATGCGCGCTCCTATTCCTCCGTCTTCTCCACGCTGTGCAACTCTGGCGACGTCGACGACGCCTTCCACTGGTCGGAGGAAAACCCGCATCTTCAGGCAAAATCCCGGCTGATCCTGCAAGAATACCGGGCGACCGAAACGCCGTTGAAGAAGAAAGTCGCCAGCGTCTTTCTGGAGAGCTTTCTGTTCTATTCCGGCTTCTATCTGCCGATGTACTGGTCGAGCCGAGCAAAGCTCACCAACACGGCCGATCTCATCCGCCTGATCATCCGCGACGAAGCGGTGCACGGCTACTATATCGGCTACAAGTTCCAGAAAGGGCTGGAACGGCTCGGTGAGACGGAGCGTCAGGAGATCAAGGACTTCGCCTTCGCGCTCCTGTTCGATCTCTATGAGATCGAGGTGAAATACACCGAGAGCCTCTATGACGGCGTGGGGTGGAGCGAGGACGTGAAGCAGTTCCTCCACTACAACGCCAACAAAGCGCTGATGAACCTCGGCTTCGAGCCGTTGTTCCCCCGAACAGGTCTGCGCGGTGAGCCCGGCGATCCTGTCCGCGCTTTCGCCCAATGCGGACGAGAACCACGACTTCTTCTCCGGCTCCGACTCCTCCTATGTCATCGGCAAGACCGTGGCGACGGAGGATGAGGACTGGGATTTCTGAGAGCTGGTCTCGTGAAGAGACGATCCGGCATTCGTCCGCTTCGGGGCGGCGGTTCGCGAGGTGCATACCACACGCACCATTGTAATCCCCGCGCAGGTGGAGATCCAGTAACCACAGGATCAGGTTGCAGCACACGAACCGTGCACGTCTCTGGAATGCTGGATCCCCACCTGCACGGGGATGACAGTCCGGGGCAAAACGTGCCCGTTTCCGAACGGACGCTTGGGGCGCACTTTTCGACAGAAGAGCACGCTTCGGAGGAAATCCGCCTCCCCTGGGCAACCCATCCCGCCAAAGAGAAACGCCGCTGCCGGATCAGGCCTGGAAGGGAAACCTATCCGGACAGCGGCGCCGCTGTTGCCCCTCTGTGGGCGAATGTCCGTTGGCGATTGTTCGTGATCGCACTCCCTTAAAATCAGATTCTGTGCCAATTCGCCGAAATTTCAAAAATATGATCTCTATCAATATGTTAGGTAATATTACCGACCAAACTCGCCTTAGGCGGGCTGCTGCGGACATGTGCACAGGCGGGCAGGCAAGTGCACAAGCATTGCGCAGAGTCAGAAACGCCGCCGTCACTTCGCGGCAGGCCGGGCGAGAACTGGCGCGTTAGCGGTTCATGGCGTTGATGCGGGAATAGAGCGTCGTGGGCTTGATGCCGAGCAGGGTTGCGGCCCCCGATTTTCCCGACACCTTGCCGCCGCAGGCTTCCAGCGCGCGGCGGATATTGCTGCGCTCCAATTCCGCCATGGTGAGAATGCGGTCGTGAGCGGGGAGGCTTACGGTTTGCGAGAGCGGTTCCGGTTCGGGCCGTCCTTCCACGCGCGGCAGATCGAAGGTGAGCTTGCCCTGGCGCATCAGGATCGCCGCGCGCTCCACCACGTTCTGCAATTCGCGCGCATTGCCCGGCCAGGGATAATCGATCAACGACTTGATGTTCGCCTTGGTCAGCGCAGGCTTGGGCAGGTTCAGGCGGGCACAACAAACATCGAGGAAATGATCGGCGAGGATCGGAATGTCGGAGGGGCGTTCGCGTAAAGGCTGGCATTCGATGGGGAAAACGTTGAGCCGGAAGTAGAGATCCTCGCGGGATTTGCCCGCGACCACCTCGTCCTTGAGATCGCGGTTGGTGGCCGCGATAAGGCGGACGTTGACGGCGCGCGCGCGTTCCTCGCCGACTTCGTCGAGAAAGATGGTGCCGCCATCAGCCAGTTCGAAACGGCCGACGCGGTCACGCAGCGCACCGGTGAAGGCGCCCTTGGCATGGCCGAAGAATTCGCTTTCGAAAAGCTCGCGCGGGATGGCGGCGCAATTGACCCGGATGAGCAGCCGTGTGCGCCGATCGGAGGCCTGATGAATGGCGTGGGCGACCAGTTCCTTGCCCGTGCCGCTCTCGCCGGTGATCAGCACGTTGGTATCCGTCGGCCCCACCAGTTCGATCTACTTCACGGTGACGGCGATGGCGTCGGAATTGCCGAGGATGTTGTAGTGGTTGGTGTGGCTGGAGATCTCCTCCTTGAGATAGGCGTTCTCCATTTCCAGCCGCTCGCGCAGGCCGGCATTTTCCTCCAGCGTGGTGCGCAGGCGTTCGTTGTCGCGCTTTCAGGCGGTGATATCGCGAAAGACGATCACCGCACCGACCACCACACCGGAATCGACGATGGGGGTGGAAGTGTATTCCACCCGGATGGGCTTGTTGTCCTTGGCCCAGAAGACCTCGTCGTCCACCGTCTTCACCTTGCCCTGGCGAAAGGCGGCGTAGATCGGGCATTCCTCGTTGGGATAGGGAGAGAGCCGTCGCACTTGTGGTGGTGAATGACGGAATGCATGTCCTTGCCGACGAGTTCGCGGGCCGAATAGTCCAGCATCTTTTCGGCGGCCGGATTGAGGAAGGTGGTCACCCCGTCGACATTGACGCCGTAGATCCCCTCGCCCGCCGCGGCCAGAATGAGTTGGTGCTCGCGCTCGATCTCGCGGAAATAGCGCTCCGCCCGCCGCCATTCCTCCAGCCCCTCGCGGTGATAGCTGTTGGCCTGCTCGTCGACCGAGCGCCGGTCGATCTCATCGAGATCGACGATCGCCATGACGATCGCGGTGCGGTCATCCCAACGCGCGGCAATCGCGCGGTGTTCCAGCCGCAACGGCTGGCCGGTGGGGCCGGTCAGTTTCAGGTCCCGCGTCCAGGCCGCCTCGCGTTCCAGCGCATCTTTGGTAAAGACATGCAGCGCGCCGCGCGCCTTCGGATAGAACCGGTCGATCGTGGTCCCCGTCACCTCCGCGCTGACTTTCCGGAAAAAAACGGTCGTCGCCTTGTTGGCGTGGAGCACGGTGTCGGTGAAGTGATCGACGACGAGCCCCGGTTCGGGCGCATGCTTGAAGGCAGAGCGCAGGAGTTCCGCCGTGAGCGCGCGCGGGTCGAAGCCTGCGCGGGGGCGGTCGCGGCCGGCGGAATTTTTGGAAAGAAACGAATTTCGGGGATCGGGAACGTCGGGCGTAGGGTCCATGAACTGATCCATTACGGAATGTCGTAATAAAATTTTACGATATTCCGTTAAGTGCGAAAATTCGTAATTTCGTAAAAAATATTTTTAATATACTAAATATTTGAATTCCAAAAGAATATCCGACACCCCGAGAAATAGCACAGTCCTTGCGCTGTCTGGAGGAAACCGGGCGTACACCCATCCTTTCCAAAAGACACCTAACAGGGGACCGCGACATGTCATCGAAAAACTTGGGAAACCCGTATGACGGAGATGTGGATCTACGTCATGGCGTAGGCTGCAACTGCGAAAGCTACCGGGCGGACATCACCACCTTCAAGGCCGAGGCCGTGAACCGGGACGGCACCGCGGCCACGGATCTGAAATCGCACAAGGAGCTGATGGGCTGTGCGGTCGAAAGCGCCATCGTGCGGTCCGTCTTCGGCCATAATGAGCTGTCGCGCCGCTCCTTTGCCAAGATGCTGGGCGGCTCGACGCTGGCCGCAACGCTTACCTCCGTCTTTCCCTATCGAGAAGGCCAAGGCCGCGATCCTCGAAGATCTCGGGGCGCCGGAGAAGTCGAAGCTCAATGTCGGCTTCGTGCCAATCGCCTGCGCCACGCCGATCATCATGGCCAAGCCGATGAGCTTTTAAGAGAAGTTGGGCCGTTGCGCGCGACAAGTCGCTCAACAAGGAATACGCCGCCGCCCACATGCTGACGCCGATGCCACTCGCCATCACCATGGGCGCGGGCTCCACCGCCGTTCCCTTCCTGATGCCAGCGGTCGAGAACATCAACGGCCAGGCGATCGTGCTGCATGTCGATCACCGCGACAAGAACGACGATCCCTCCAAGTGGAAGGGCTTCAAGTTCGGCGTGCCCTTCGAATACTCCATGCACAACCTCCTACTGCGCTATTACGTGGCCGAGCACGGGCTCGATCCCGACACCGATATCCAGATCCGCGTCGTGCCGCCGCCGGAGATGGTCGCCAACCTACGCGCGGGCAATCTCGACGACTATCTCTCGCCCGATCCTTTCAACCAGCGCACGGTGTGGGAGAAGGTCGGCTTCATTCACAAGCTGACCAAGGAAATCTGGGACGACCACCCCTGCTGCGCCTTTGCCTGCAGCCAGGAATTCGCCGAGACGATGCCCAACACCTACGACGCGCTGCTGAAGTCGCTGATCGGCGCCACGCAATATGCGCATGCCCCTGAGAACCGGAAGGAAATCTCCGCCGTGATCGAGCAGGTGCTGACCGGTCGCTATGCCGACGGGCTCGGCAACATCAAAGACGTGCCGGACCGCATCGACTTCAATCCCTTCCCCTGGCACTCGATGGGCGTGTGGATCCTCACCCAGATGAAGCGCTGGGGCTATATCGAGGGGGACGTCGACTACGAGGGCGTGGCGGAGCAGGTCTATCCGGCGGGCGACTGCGCGAAGATCATGAAGGATCTCGGCGTCACGCCGCCGGAGGAGACCTACAAGTCCTACACGATCATGGGCAAGACCTTCGATCCGGTCGAGCCGGAAGTCTATTTCGACAGCTTCGCCATCAAGCGCGGGTAAATCCATGACGCCCACGCTTACTCTTGGCATCCGGGCGCTGATCCTCTCCCTGGCCCTGCTGGTTGCAGGGCTGGGGGTATGGGAACTGGCGACCCCGTCGGTGAAGTTGGCCGCCGAAATGACGGAATACGGGAAGCTGATGGGCGGCGCGGACCAGGAGGCCCGCGTCCCCCCGCCCTCCGCCATCATCAAGCGCGCGGTGGAAGAGCTGTCACAGCCCTTCTACGACAACGGCCCCAACAACAAGAGCATCGGCATTCAGGTGGGTTATTCGTTCTACCGGGTGCTGGCGGACTATTTCCTCGCCGCCCTGATCGCCATTCCGGCGGGCTTTCTGATCGGCATGTCGCCGCTCGCCTACAGGGTGCTCGATCCCTTCATCCAGATCCTGAGGTCGATCTCGCCGCTGGCCTGGATGCCGCTCGCCCTGTTCATCATCAAAGACAGTCAGGCCTCGGCGATCTTCGTGATCTTCACCTACTCCATCTGGCCAATGCTGATCAACACGGCCTTCGGCGTGACGGGCGTTCGCAAGGACTGGGTGAATGTCGCGCGCACCCATGAACTCGGCCAGCTCAGGACCGCCTTCTCCCGCCTCCAGCACGCCGTGCAATATCAGGAATAGGACAAGGTCATGACCGAGATCGATAAGCCGTTTCTGGAGATCGACGGCCTGACGAAGAAGTTCCCCTCGCCCGGCGGCCGGGAGCCGCTGACGGTGTTCGAAGATGTCAGCTTCGACATCCAGAAGGGCGAATTCGTCTGCATCATCAGCCATTCCGGCTGCGGCAAGTCGACGATCATGAACGTGCTCTCTGGCCTCGATACCGCAACCGGCGGCGCCGTGACCATGGCCGGCGAGGAGGTCGCAGGCCCCAGCCTCGACCGCGGCGTGGTGTTCCAGAACTACTCGCTGCTGCCCTGGCTCTCGGCGCTGAAGAACGTCACCTTCGGCGTTCACGCCCGTTTCCCGGAATGGTCGAAGGCCAAGGTGCTGGAGCACTCCTACAAGTATCTGGAGATGGTCGGGCTTTCCAACGGTTCCGAACATCGCAAGCCCTCGCAGCTTTTCGGCGGCATGCGGCAGCGCGTCTCCATCGCGCGCGCCTTTGCCATCCACCTCAAGCTGTTGCTGCTGGACGAGCCGTTCGGCGCGCTCGATGCGCTCACCCGCGGCACCATCCAGGACGAGTTGATCGGGATCTGGTCGGGCTCGGACCAGACTGTCTTCATGATCATGCACGACGTGGACAAGGCTATCCTTCTGACCGACCGCATCCTCTTGATGTCGAACGGGCCCTATGCGCGGGTGGCCGAAAGCGTGGTCGTCGACATTCCGCGGCCGCGCGAGCGGGTCGAGATCATCCACGATCCCGGTTACTACAAGATCCGCAATCATCTGGTGGAATTCCTGGCGTGGCGCTCCAGGGAGATGTCGGGACAGGCGCGCGAGCCCGGTTCCGGCCCGCAACAGCCCGTCACCGTAAGTCCGGCGCGGGCGGACGAGGACGAGCCTTCCGACACGTCCGCCAAACCGCGCCTCACCCTTGCACAATAAGAACCGTACCCAACAGAGAGACACACTCAAATGAACAAGCTGGACGTCACCGAAATGATCTTCGAGAAGAAGCACACCGCCGGGCTCACCTGGGCCGGAATGGCGGAAGCGATCGGGATGTCGGAGGTTTTCACCACGTCGGCCTGCCTCGGCATGAACTCGCTGCCGCGCGAGAAGGTGGATGCGCTCGTCGCCCATCTCGGCCTGCCGCAGGAAGCAGCCATCGTGCTGGCGGAGTATCCGACCAAGGTCTTCCCGCAGACGATCACGACCGACCCATGCATCTACCGCTTCTACAAAATCATGGGCGTCTACGGGGACACGCTGAAGGAGCTGAACCAGGAAAAGGACGGCGACGGCATCATGAGCACCATCGACTTCGATATGAGCGTCGACATGCTGCCCAACCCCAAGGGCGACCGGATCGAGGTCCGGATGAGTAGCAAGTTCCTGCCCTACGACGCCTGGTAATTCAGCCAACGACAAGGTGGGCGCGGATGGAGGCGGGTTAAAGAACCAGCCTTGTCCGCGCCGCTTTTGATTTCCGGCCACGCACGCAGTACGGCTGCGAAGGCAGCCCGGCGTCTTCAGCACCCTGCACGGTACAATCTTACCGGCGTCATCCCGGACGCGATGCGGCACCCAGTGACGCTTCGCAGACCCGGGATCTACACTTGATATCTGCCGTTCACGGCCTGCCGCCCGGGATGGCGCTGGAGAGAATGTGTGCAAGGCAAGAGCTGCCGGACTGCACCCACCTCCCCACACCCGCCTTGCGCTCATCTTCTCCCGCTACGACAATCGAAGGTTTTGTGAACCGTACCGCTTTTCGGTCGGCCATCCCCATTGCGCCCGCCGCTTTTCGGGCGCTATCTGATCGGCCTTCACGATGGCCGCGGGGCGAAAAATCCGTTTGCCGGATCGCCCGAGGACCTCATCGAACCTGAACCATCGCACGCGCGAAAGCCGGATTTCGGCCACGCATGCAGATGATACGTGTCCCGTTTCCATGCGGGCATGATTTGCGGAGATGATACGAGATGGCTGAGAGCGGCTGGGCCCTGGCCTTGCATGGCGGTGCGGGCACGATCCTCAAGAAAATGATGACCCCGGAACGCGAAACCGGTTACCACGTGGGGCTTGAGGCGGCGCTGGCGGCGGACCGCGCGGTTCTGGAAGCTGGCGGCAAGGCCGAGGATGCGATCGTCGCCGCGGTCATGTCGATGGAAGACAATCCGCTCTTCAATGCCGGGCGCGGCGGCGTCTTCACCAGCGCAGGCAAGATCGAGATGGATGCCGCGATCATGCGCGGCAGCGACCGGGCATCCGGCGCGGTTGCGGGTATCCACCGTGCGCAACCCGATCACGCTTGCGCGCCGGGTGATCGAGAAATCCCAGCACGTGATGCTGTGCGGCGAAGGTGCTGAGCTTTTCGCCCGCGAGCAGGGCTTTGAGGCCATGCCCGCGTCTTACTTCGAGACCGAGTACCGGCGCGAGCAGCTTCGCGATGTACAGAAGCGCAACGAGATCTCGCTCGACCACAACGATCACAAATACGGCACGGTGGGCTGCGTGGCGCGCGACAGCCGGGGCGATCTGGCGGCGGCGACGTCCACCGGCGGCGTGACCAACAAGCATCCCGGCCAGGTCGGCGACAGCCCGATGATCGGCGCGGGCACCTATGCCAGCAATACCGGCGCTGCGGTTTCGGCCACCGGCTTCGGCGAGGCCTTCATCCGCGAGATTGTGGGCCGTGATATTGCCGCGTTCATTCAGCTTGCCGGGCTCTCGCTGGAAGAAGCGGTGCGGCGTAAGGTGATGGTCGACCTGCCCCCGATCGGCGGCAACGGCGGCGTGATCGCCATCAGTGCAACCGGTGAACCGGTGCTGATGTTCAACACGCCGGGCATGTATCGCGCATCGATCAGCGAGGGCGGCGAGGTCAAGATCGGCATCTACGCCGACTAAAAGACCGTCCCGGCAAGACGGCCGGAAATGGCGACATGCGGACCGGCCGCAATTGCGGCCGGTCTCGCGCACGTATGATGCGGCCGGGCCGTTATCGCTTGATCGCTCCACCGTCATTGCCCGGCGCAGTCCGGGCAATCCAGCAGGCCGCTGCATATGCGGAAATCTCTGGATCCCCCGGACTTCGCCGGGGGATGACGACAAAAAGATTCTGTATGAGATCGAGGAACGCATCGGGAGACGGGGAGCTCGCTGGATGACCGGCACGACCCCTATATAGTCAATTTATATTTTCTCATTATATAATATAAGAAGAACGATACATTTTATATTGCATAAAAATAAAATATATTTTCGAAAATCAAACCAATATTCCGAACTGCAATATTCAATAAAATATATAAATAATTATATAAATTAAAATATTAATTTACGTTATCATGAAAATGGTGATCGATTCAGCAATTTGACTACAAATTAGGCGTCTTTTGCCGCTCATTTGGTCAAGCTGTTTATGTAACAAATAATATATTCCTGATACACTTGCTAATGAATAGAACAGACCGCAACGCACTTCCACGTGCGAGGAACGAGCGTATGCCAAGCGATTCACGCGCCTTGCTGCGGGTCCAACAGCTCACTAAGGACTTCGGCGGCGTCAGGACTCTGTCGGGTGTCGACTTCCAAGTCCCCGAAGGGGTTCTGGCAGGTCTCATCGGCCCGAACGGATCCGGCAAGACCACCGCCTTCAATCTAGTGACCGGTGTCCTCAAGCCGACTTCGGGCAAGATAGTCTTTGCCGATGTCGACGTGAGGGGCAACCCGCCCGAGCGTAATGCACAGCTCGGGATGGCGCGCACCTTTCAAAACATCCGCCTGTTTCGCGACCTGCCCGTGATCGACAACGTGATGGTCGGCCTGCACATGCGTCGCGGGCCGGGTTTCTGGTCGACGATCCTGGGCCTGCCGCAGGCCAGATCCGCGGAGCGCGACATTCGCCGCAAGGCTCTGGAAGCGCTCGACGTGCTGGGGCTCGCCAACAAGGCCGATCAGATCGTCGCCAATCTTCTCTACGGCGATCAACGCAAGGTGGAATTCGCCCGCGCGCTCGCCACCGGGCCACAGCTTCTGCTGCTCGACGAGCCGACCGCCGGGATGAACCCGCACGAGATGGCCGATCTCGGGCAGACCATCGCCAAGCTGCATAAGGATCTCGACCTCACCGTGCTAATGGTCGAGAACGACATGAAGATGGTTATGGGGATCTGCGAAGAGCTCACCGTCATCAATCAGGGGCAGAAACTCGCCGTGGGTACGCCTCGTGAAATTCAGAACAATTCCGCCGTCATCGACGCCTATCTGGGCCGACGCCGCGAGAAGCAGAATGCTTGAACTCGAAGACGTTCATATCAACCGAGGGGGGCACCCATGCCGTGCGCGGCATCTCCCTCACCGTGGGGCACGGCGAGATTATCTCCCTGATCGGCGCCAACGGCGCGGGCAAGACGACGACGCTGTCCGCCATCTCCGGATTGCTGCGCCCGCGCAAGGGGAAAATCCTTTTCCAGCCCGACGAAAAGTCCGACCTGACGGCCGAGAGGGCGGAGCGGATCGTCTCCGTCGGCATCTACCATTGCCCGGAGGCCCCCCGCCAGATCTTCGGCAATCTCTCCGTCACGGAGAACCTGAAGATCGGCGCGTACCTGCGCAAGGATACGGCGGGAATAGAGAAGGATCTCGCCGACATTCACCGCCGCTTCCCGATCCTGGAAGAGCGCGGGTCGGTGCCCGGCGACAAGCTTTCGGGCGGCGAACAGATGATGCTCGCCATCGGCCGCGCGCTGATGAGCAAGCCCAAGCTGATCCTGTTCGACGAACCCTCGCTCGGGCTGGCGCCGATCCTTGTCGAGCAGATCTTCGAAATTCTCGAAACCACCCGCAAGGAGGGCGTCACGGTGCTTCTGGTCGAACAGAACGCCGCCATGGCGCTTGAATTCTCCGACCGGGCCCTACGTGATCGAGGCGGGCGAAATCACCCTGTCCGGCAACGGGGCACGAGCTGGCCTCCAATAGCGACGTCCAGCGCGCTTACCTGGGAGCCGCATGATGACCTTCCACTATCTCGTCGACCAGCTCGTCAACGGCTTGATCCTCAGCAGCATGTATGCGCTGGTGGCCATTGGCTTTTCGATGATCTACGGCATCCTGCGCCTGATCAACTTCGCCCACGGCGACATCCTGACCACCGGACTGGCGAGCCTCGCCGGGCTGGGCCTTCCCTTCCCGCTCGTGCTGCTGATCGTGCTGATCGCGGGTGCCGCCGTCGGCATGCTGATCGAGCGCACCACCTTCTGGCCGATGCGCGGATCGCCCCAGGTGACCGGCTTCATCGCCTCGCTGGCGGTTTCCATCATTCTGGAAAACCTGGCGATCATGATCCTGTCGGCCCAGCCGCGCACCTTCCGCATTCCCGCCTATCTGAACACGCTGTTGAATTTCGGCCCCGTCTCCATCCGGGTGATCGATCTGATGATCGTGGTTCTGGCGATCATCCTGATGATCGCACTCGCCTCCTTCGTGCGCTTCACCAAGGTCGGCATCGCGATGCGGGCAACGGCCGAGAACTACGACGTCGCCCGGCTGATGGGCATCAACATCAACCGCATGATCATGCTGGCCTTAGCCATCGGCAGCGCGCTTGCCACGGTCGCCGACCTGATGTGGGGCGGCGAATACGGGCAGATCAGCCCGCTGATGGGCGTCCTTCCCGGCCTGAAGGCCTTTGTCGCCGCCGTCATCGGCGGGGTCGGGTCGATCTCGGGCGCGGTTCTGGGCGGCTACATTCTCGGCATGGCGGAAGTGCTGTTCGTCGACCTGCTGCCGCCCGCACTGTCGGGCTATCGAAACGCCTTCGTCTTCGGTGCGCTGATCGTCGTGCTTCTGGTTCTTCCCAACGGGCTTCTCGGCCGCAACACGGAGACGCGGGCATGAGCGAGCGCGACACATTCCTCCCCAAGTTCGCCGTCCTTGCGATCATCGGCTCCGGGCTCGTCTTCTGGGAACGTTCCGTACTCGACCCTTACGCCCTATCAATCGTGATGTTCGTCGGCATCAACATCATCCTGGCGGTCAGCCTCAACATCTCCAACGGCTTCACCGGCCTGTTCTCGCTGGGCCACCCCGCCTTCATGACGGTGAGCGGCTACATGACTGCGATCCTGGTCATGCCGGCGGCCCGCAAGGGACTGATGCTGCCCGACCTGCCGCTTTTCCTGGCCGGTCAGGAATGGAGCTTTCTGCCAACCCTCCTGTGCGGCGGGCTCCTGTCGGCGCTGGTCGCCGTCATCGCCGGCTTTCCGGTGCTGCGCTTGCGCGGACATTACCTTGCGGTCGCAACGCTCGGACTCATCTTCATCATCCACAGCCTTGCGGTGAACCTCGACGGCATCACGCGCGGCGCGCTGGGGCTTTCGGGCCTACCCGCCCACACGACGCTGTGGTGGGTCTACGGCTTCGTGCTGCTGACGTTGTTTGTGTGCTGACGTCTGAAGCACTCCTCGATGGGCCGCACCATGCTGGCGATCCGGGAAAACGAGCTGGCGACCGCCTGTCTCGGCATCAAGGTCGCGCGTACCCGCGTCTTCGCCTTCGCGCTCGGCGCCTTCTTTGCCAGCATCGCTGGACGGGCTGTGGGCGCATGTGGTGATGCTGATCAGCCCTGAATCCTTCTCCTTCGGCCTCGCCTTCCAGCTTGTGGTGATGGTCGTGGTCGGCGGAACCGGCTCGATGATCACCGGCGCAACGCTCGTTGCCACCGTGCTGACGCTCGCCACCGAGTTCCTCAAGCCGGTCGAGGAATCGCTCAACCTTTTCGGGGCCAGCAAGATCGTTGTCGCGGTCGGCGTGATCCTCGTCCTCATCTACCGTCCCGCCGGACTGTTCGGCACAGCGGAGCCCCAACCGCTGAACTGGATAAGACGACTGAGCAACCGGCGCACCTCCCCCCCCCCCGCAAACACTGCTCAATGAACAGAAAAGCAATATCCATGCAGACTTGGATGAAGAGTTTGGCATCGGCAGCCGTCGGCACACTCCTCGCCGCAACGGCAGGGTCCGCCCAGGCGGCCGCCTCCATCAACATCGTCGCCCTCTACAACCTGTCGAGCGGCGGCCAGGCTTCGCTCGACGTTCCCTCGCTGAACGGCGCCAAGCTGAAGGCGAAGATAATCAACGAGGCAGGCGGCGTCCTCGGCGGGCGCATGCTGAAGGTGACCGCGCTCGACACGAAGAACGACACCCGCGAGGCCGCGATCGCTGCCAAGCGCGCCATCGCCATGAAGGGTGTTTCCGCCGGTATCGGCTTCTCCGATTCCACCTTCGTGCTTGCCGCGGCTCCGCTGTTCCAGACGGCGAAGATCCCGTTCGTCACCTCCGGCGCGACCTCTCCTGACCTGCCGTCCAGGCTGAGGCGATGGCCGAATACGCCTACAACACGCTGAAGATCCACAAGGTCGCGATCTGGACCGACCGCGGCATGGACTACACCACCGGCCTGACCAAGTACTTCGAGAAGCGCTTCAAGGATCTCGGCGGCGAAGTCGTCCTGTCCGACGTCTTCATGACCTCCGACCAGGACTTCTCCGCTCTCGTCTCCCGCCTGAAGTCCACCGAGGGCATTCAGGGCGTCTACGCAGACTCCGTCCGGTCCGGACACGGCCGGCATCATCATCAAGCAGATCCGCGAAGCCGGACTTGACCTGCCGATCATGGGCGGCGACGGCCTCGACACCGACCTAGTTGTCTCCGTTCCGGGCAAGACGATGGCCACCAATGTCTACTTCACGACGCATGCCTATGTCGGCCTCGACACCGGCCCGGCCAACGAGTTCCGCACCACCTACACGAAGGAATACGGCCACGAGCCGGAGAATGCCTTCGCCGCGCTGGGCTACGATGCGATGGGCGTCGTCACCACAGCCATCGAGACCGCGGGCTCTGCCGATCCAGCCGCCGTTTCCGCCGCTCTTGCCAAGACCAACGGCTATGAGGCGGTCACCGGTGCTCTGACCTATCCCGAAGGCAGCCGCGTCCCCTCCAAGCCGGTCGCGATCATGCATGTCGACAAGGGTAGAGTCGACTTCGACACGATCGTGACGCCGCAGGACTGATCGACACGATTCGACAAATTCCCCGGCCGGGCGGCTTAACCAACCGGCCGGGGCCACCAGATAAAACGCGGAAGGCGCCTTGCGTCGTCCGCCCTGGGAGATTTTACCCCCGACATGACCGACGGACTTCTGTATGACGACGATTGCGGACCTTTCGAGACGGAAAACCCGGCCTCCGCATCGCCCTTCTTCTTCACATCTGACCACACGAGCCGCACCATTCCGCGACGCCTGGGATCGCTCGGCCTGTCCGAGGCGGATCTCGGCAAGAACATCGCCTGCGACATCGGCATTTACGAGGTCACCACGCGGATCGCGAAAGCGCTCGATGCGACCTACGTCTATCAACCCTATTCGCGCCTCGTGATCAACTGCAATCACAAACCGGGCACGAACAGTCGGTCGCCCCGGTGAGCGACGGTATCCGCATTCCGGGAAACGAAGGCTTCTCCCGTCAACAGATCGAGGCCCGTCGCACGGAAATTCTGGAGCCCTACCAGAAGAAGATCGCCTACACGCGCGATGCGCGCCGCGCGGCCTCGCAGCCGACGCTGTTCTTTTCCATGCACAGCTGCACGCCGGTTTTCGGAAACCAGCCGCCGCGCCCCTGGCATATCGGCATCATGTCGGACGGCGACTGGCGCATCGGCGATGCGCTGATCGAATTTCTGGAAAAAGAAACCAATTTTTGCATCGGACGTAATCAGTCGTATGAGATTAACACGGCAACCGACTACACTATTCCCGTCCACGCGATCGGCAGAAGCTTGCCCTATGTGGAGATCGAGATCCACCAGGATCTGATCGGCGATGAAGCCGGACAGCAGGCCTGGGCAGACCTTCTGACGGACATCTTCCCCGACGGCAGCACAGCAAAGAACACTGCTCCTGCGGTCCGCTCCTTGCGCGAGCAGGTCCGCCAGAAGCTGCCGGACTTCACCGATGCGGAACGCCGCGTCGCGCAGACGCTGCTGGCGGACTATCCCGTCGCCGGCCTTGAAACGATCGCCCGCTTTGCCAAGCGCGCGGGCACCAGCGGGCCGACGATCCTGCGCTTCGTCTCCCAGCTCGGCTTCCAGACCTATGCCGATTTCCAGAACGCCCTGCACGAGGAGATCCATATCCGCCTGCAGGGTCCGCTGACCCACTATCCTTCCGCCAGTCATCCAGAAAAGACGGACCTGACCGAGCAGGTCTCGGAGACGATGCGCGCCAATATCGCGACCGTCAGCCAGGCGCTGGCGCAGGAGGATCTGCGCGAGATCACGGCGCTTTTAAGCGACGTGGACCGCACGGCCTTCTTTCTCGGCGGTCGCTTCAGTCACATTCTGGCGACCTATTTCCATCACTACATGCGCGAGCTGCACCCGAAAGTGCGGCTCGTGCGCGACACCAGCGCGACCTGAGCCGACTACCTGCTCGATGTCAGGCCCGGCGACGTTCTGGTGGTATTCGATTTCCGGCGCTACCAGGCCGATGTTCTAGAATTCGCCAAGGCGGCCGCAGCCTAGGGCGCGACGCTGTTGCTGATCAACGACGTCTGGTACTAGCCGATCGCCTCATTTGCGCACAAGGTCGTCGCCTGCCCGGTCGGCATCCCGAGCGCCTTTGACAGCGGCGTCGCCGAGCTGGCGAGCATTGAAATGATCGTGTCCGCGGTCGTGGAAGAACTCGGCCCAAACGCCAAGGAACGCATAACGGCTCTGGAAGACCTGCGCCGGACCTTCAGTTTCGGCCAAATCGCGCCCTCGCCGTGGCTCTCCTTCGGCGACGTCATGCTGAAGGCGGATCCGCGCACGCGCGTGGAGGTCGATTTCGAGGACGGAACGCCCGCCGAGCGCTTCTATCTCTCCGACGTGGAGAACACGGATGGCACCCGCTGGGACTGCTGCCCGCGCAGCGCGCTGAAGGATGCGGTCGAGACGCTTCGCGAGGAGACCGGGCTGACGCTGAAGGCGACCTTCGAGCACGAGTTCATCTACGAGAACGCGAATGCCGGAGCGACCAACATGTACGCGCTGGAGGCGATCCACAAGCACGGCGCCTTCGGCGAGACCTTCCTGGCCGCGACACGGCGCGTCGGGCTCAAGGTGGACAGCTACCTCTCCGAATTCGCCGCAGCCCAGTTCGAGGTGACTATGCCGCCGCGCGAAGCGCTTGCGGCCTGCGACCACGCCATCATCGTCAAGGAAATGGTGCGTGCGACCGCCTGGTGGCTGGGATCCTCGGTCACCTTCTCGCCCCCCCTGACGCCCGATGGGTTCGGCAACGGCGTCCACATCCATTTCAGTCTGTGGGAGGAGGACGACCAGCCGGTCAGCTATGATCCGGAAGGGCCGCACAAGGTCTCCGCGCCGGCGCAAAAGTTCCTGGCGGGCATCGTGCGGCACATGCCCGCTCTCGTCGCCTTCACCGCGCCTTCGCCGATCTCCTTCCTGCGGCTGGTTCCCCATAGCTGGACTGGTGCCTGATCGAATATCGGCGTGCGCGACCGCGAGGCGGGCCTGCGCATCTACCCGACATTCGGGCCGGAGGACAAGACCGCCCAACAGTTCAATTTCGGGTATCGCGCCGCCGACACCACCGCCAATCCGTATCTGACGCTGGCGATGATCATCCACGCCGGGCGTCTGGGCATGCGTGACGAGCTCTCCATGCCGGAGCCGACGGTGAACACCGATCCGGAGAACCTGAGCGAGGACGAGCGCAAGGTGAACAGCATCGTCCGCCTGCCGACTTCAGTCAGCGAGGCGCTGGCCGCGCTGAAGGCGGACGACAACCTGAAGGCCTGCCTGCCGGAGGCGCTGCACTATCTCTACGTGACCAACAAGACCGCGGAAGCGGAGCTTGTGGACGGCCGGTCGCCGGAAGAGCTGCGCGCGCGTTACGCTAAGGTTTACTGAGCCAATTGTCCGAGCCGGCCGCCCCCTCGCGGCCGGTTTTCTCCCGATCCCAACGATCGGCGATTACCATACAGCGCGAACAGGATGTGCACCTCAGCCGTTTGAAGCCTTTCGATCCCACCAAGACATGCCTGCTGCTGATCGACACACAGAACTGCGTCTGGAATGCGGACGTGGCGGCGCGGTTTCCCTATTTCGACGAGACGATCCGCGAGACCGTGTTGTCGAACTTGAAGAAGCTCATCACCGCTTTCCGCAAGGCGGGCGGCGAGGTCATGTACACGGTGATGGAGAACCTGACCAAGGACGGTCGCGATCGCAGCCTCGACTACAAGCTCTCCGATTTCTTCATCGCCAAGAGCTCGTGGGAGGCGAAGGTGCTGGACGATCTGGCGCCGGGCGATGACGATATCGTGCTGTCGAAGACGTCGTCCGGTGTCTTCAACTCCACCAATATCGAATACATCCTGCGCAATATCGGCATCGACACGGTGGTGATGACCGGCTTCCTGACGGACCAGTGCGTCGACCACGCGGTGCGCGATGTGGCCGATAGCGGATTCTACCCCGTCTGCATCTCCAACGGCTGCGCCACCCATTCCAAGGAACGCCACGACAACGCGCTGAACGCCTTCAAGGGCTACGCCGGACGATGACGGCGGAAGAGCTTATCGCCGAACTAGCGGGGTAAGAGGCCGGGCAGGCGCTGCGGAGTCGTTTGGCGCAGGCACTGCACATCCCACCGTCATTGCCCGGCGAAGTCCGGGCAATCCAGCAGGCAGCGTCATGTTTGGAGAGCGTAGGATCCCCCGGACTTCGCCGGGGGATGATGATGGAGGGAACGCGGGGTCAATGCATTTAGCGAGGCATGCCCCCAAACGGCCTCAGCTCCACGGACCTTCGATCAGCTCGCGGGTCTCATCCAGACCGGCCTGCCAGACGGCCAGCATGTCCTCGTCCGATTTCTCGTAGACACCGCCGAAATTGCCGTCGCCGATGAGCTCGCGGACCGCATCCGGGCCTTTCAGGCGCATCCGGGCAAAGTCCACCAGAGGTTTCTGCTCCTGCAGCTGTGTCACATCCGCCAGACGGTTCCAGGGGAAGTTCTCCATCCAGGAGACGTGGGAGGCGAGCGGGTCGATCTCGTGCACCTTGGCGAAGGTCTTGGGCGCATTCCACCAGTTGTGGAACTTCACCGCGACGTCCGGATTATCGCCCATCCATTCGATCCCCATGTTGGCCGCGGGCTGGTTGCCCGCCGTGTCCGTTGACGACCAGGACCCGCTTGAAACCGTGCCGCTTCAGGCTGTCGAGGATATCGCGCACGAGGGAAAGATAGATCGAGATCCGCAAGATGAACGTGCCCGGATAGGTCATGAAGGACGGAGTGATGCCGTAGGTCACCACGGGGAAGACGGGGACGCCGTAGGGTTCGGCGGCCTCGCACGCCATGCGCTCCGACAGGATGCTGTCGGTCGACAGTGACAGATAGGCATGCTGTTCAGTGGAGCCGAGAGGCAGAACCGCCAGATCACCGATCCGGAGATACTCTTCGACCTTCTGCCAATTCATCTCGCTGATTTTCATTTCGTTTCCAGTTTCTTCTTGTTCGCTCGTTCGTAAAGGGGGCCGCGGTGACCTTCCGCGCTCACTTGAGGGACGGCCGCTCCAGCAGCGGTTTCAGGACGCGGTCGATGTCGGCGGGGTCGGGAACGTGCCGGTACTCGAACATGAACGTGCCCGGCCGCGCCCGTTCCGCCGTCCGGTCTGTTCCCGTCGCATAGATGACCGCATCGCAGTTCTTCAGGTAATCCTCCACCTTCGGGTCGTCGTAGTTGACGGTCGTCACGTTCGTCACGTGAGCCGCGAACCGGCGCATGGCGGAGCGGAAGATCGGAATGAAATTGGGAAACTGCGACAGAACCAGAAGCCGCGCTGTCGGCATGAGGGAGGCGAGCTGCATGCGCGTCGTTTCCGACGGAATAAAACGGATGGTCACGACCCGGGCTGACGGCATCAGTTCCTTCAGTTCGCGATGGCGGTTGGTGAAGGTGACCACGCAGTCGGAGGAGGCGGCGAAGGCGCGGACGTCGGGATCGTGGCGCAAGGCCTCCAGCGTCGTGCCCTCCACGAGCACCTGCGCGTCGAGCTGTTCGCTCAGCAGACGGCAATAGCTCTCCGTCGCGTCGGGAAACAGGCCCGCCATGACAAAGCGCATCCGCGGGCCGATGCGGGAGCGATAGTCGAGCCGCATTTTCACGATGGTGGCGAAATCCACCGCGCTAATCCCCAGTTCCAGCGCCTTGTCGATCGCCTGATCGATCTCCCAGTGAAGCGTGTCGATGTCGGAATGCTGGGCGGCGCGTGCCTGGGAACTGTCGGCGATAAAGGTGCCCGCGCCCTTTCGCGCCTCCACCAGACCGTCCGCCTTCAGCTTACGGTAGACTTGCGTGACCGTCATGGGAGCGACACCGACCAGGGTCGCCATTTTGCGCACAGACGGCAGCGCGTCGCCCGCCGTCAGTTCCCCGAATGAGATCCCGAATTCGATTGCGCCTTTGAGCTGCGCGCGCACAGGCATCGCCAACGATCGATCTACGCGAAAGTCCATGCGCCGTCCTTTTTCTCGAAATCACTATAATCAAATATCACAATCTGTCTTCCTGCGACATATTTAATCATACTAAATATTAGGCATTTTCGCGATTTTTTAGTAATTTTTGACATTGATGATAAAATCAATTCAATGAAACAGTTATAGTAAAATATATCACTTAGAAAGAGGGAAACTGAATGAATGCCATGCTCAAGGCCATAGGGCTGAGCGCGATCGTGCTCGGTGCCAGCCTGAGCGGCGCGGCTGCCGTGGAACGCGGCGGCGTGCTGACCTACGCACGTTAGGCCGATAGCCGCCTTCTCGATCCCGTTTTCAATCAGGGCAACGTCAACATCTGGGTCCTGTCCAGCATGTATGACACGCTGATCCTGCCAACCGACGACGGCAAGGGCCTGAAGCCGGGACTGGCGACGGACTGGTCCGTTTCCAAGGACGGACTGACCGTGACGCTGCATCTGCGCGACGGCATCAAGTTCTCCGACGGCACGCCAATCACGGCGGAGGACGTGCGTTGGTCACTGGAGCGCGCTTCCAACCCAGATAACGGCATCTGGAATTTCATGCTGGGATCGGTCGACACGGTCGAGGCCAAGGATGCCAGCACCATCCTCGTGCACCTGAAGCACACAGACCCGGCCATCCTGCCGACGCTGACGGTCTTCAACGCCGCGATCATGCCGGAGAAGCAGTATCTCGCTTCCAAGGGCAAGAGCGACATCGACAAGGCGAAGAACTTCGCCCAGCACCCGGTCGGAATCCGGCCCCTTCATCCTGACGTCCTGAGATCGCGACTCTTCCATGAAGCTGGAGCGCGATCCGTACTACTGGGCCAAGGGCGAAGACGGGGAAAGCCGCTTCCCTATCTCGACGGCATCAATTTCGAGATCATTCCCGACGACGCGACCCGCATCCTGAAGCTGCAGTCGGGCGAGATCGATGGGGCGGCAATGATCCCCTACGCCCGGGCGAAGGAACTGGATCAGGCTTCCAACATCGACATGAAGCTGTTCCCTTCCACCCGCGTTCAGTACGTGACCATGAACGTGCGGCCCGAGCTTGACGGAGAGAAGAACCCGCTCTCCAACCTCAGGGTGCGCCAGGCGCTGAACTATGCGGCCAACAAGCAGACCATCATTCAAATCGTCACCCACGGCGTTGGCAAGCCGATGACCTCGTTCCTGTCGTCAGGCACGCCGATGCACACGGGCACCAAGCCGCTTTACCCCTACGATCTGGCCAAGGCCAAGGCGTTTCTCAAGGACGCGGGATACCCGAACGGCTTTGAGACCAGCATCATGGTGATCGCCGGCAATCAGGACGAAATCGGCATCGCCACCACCTTGCAGCAGATGTGGAGCCAGCTCGGCGTCAAGCTCAAAATCCAGCAGATCGACGACGGTTCGCGCGACACCGCCTATCGAAACGGCACGTTCCACATGCGCATGTCGGTGTGGACCGACGACATCGCGGACCCGAACGAATTCGCCTCCTATGCGCTGTATCCGCTCACCGTCGGCGCGCTTCACACCGGCCCGTAGAACGACAAGGCCACCAAGCTCTTCGAGGAATCCCAGCAGGAACTCGACCCAAAAAAGCGGGCTGAGGAGTATGCCGAGATGCAGACGATCTTCAACACGACCGGACCGACCGTGCCGCTGTTCGAGACGCCCTATGCGGTCGCCCTGTCCAAGAAGCTGCACGGGTTCAACCAGATCCCGCTCGGCAACAACATCTTCCGCTATGCCTGGCTGTCCAAGTAACAGGCGCGAAAACTGACAAGATGCGGAAGGCCGGGCCCGATCCCGACCTTCCGTTGTTCGCAATGACAAACGGGATGCAGTCGCGTTGGCTTCATTGAACTTCATCTTTCGCCGCATTCTGCAGATGATCCCGACGATCATCTTCATCCTCGTGCGGCTGCTGCCCGGAGATCCGGCGACCGTCATGCTCGGCGATCGCGGACGGGAAGCGGATATCGCGCGCATCAACGCCCAGCTTGACCTCGACACACCCCTGTTCGTTCAGTTCCTGTATTTCATCCGCAACGTGTTCAGCGGCAATCTCGGCAACTCTATCTCGCTGCGCGTGCCGGTCGCCTCGCTGCTCATCGAACGCCTGCCCGTCACGTTGCTGCTCACGGCGATGGCCGCGGTCATCGCCGTCATCTTTTCTGTGCCGCTCGGCTTCTGGGCTGCGCTGAAGCAGAACCGCACCACCGACATGGTCATCCGCGGCGTCTTTCAGGTCGGCCTGTCCATGCCGGTCTTCTATGTCGGGTTTCTGCTGCTGATCTTCTTCGGCGCGCACCTGCACTGGTTCCCGATCGGCGGATACGGGCACGGCTTTCTCGATCACCTCTATCACCTGTTCCCGCCCGCGCTGACGCTGGCGCTCAGCCTGTCGGCGATCTTGATGCGCAACCTGCGCGCCGCGATCCTGAACGTCATGGATGCGGAATATGTGGATTTTGCCCGCTCCAAGAGGCTTCGCGGCTACCTGATCCTCACCCGGCACGTTCTGCGCAACGCGCTGATCTCGACCGTCACCCTGTTCGGCTTGCAGGTCGGCGTGCTGCTGGGCGGGGCCGTGATCACCGAGATGGTGTTCGCCATTCCCGGCGCCGGTCGGCTGATGATCGACAGTATCTACGGGATCTACGGGCGCGACTATCCGGTCATTCAGGGTCTGACGATCACGCTGACCATGGTCGTGTCGCTGATCTTCCTGGCGACCGACCTTCTGCGAGCCTGGCTCGACCCGAGGATCACGCGATGAGCGACACAACCGCCGCGCCCCTGGCCCCCGAGGAGACGGGCCCGCAGGATCAGCCCAACGGTGAGAAGGTCGCCGAAGCCACGTCCCGCAAGACCAGGCGCCTGTCTCCGGCCCTGCTGGGCGGGGCCTTCATCCTGATCTGCAGTTTGGTGCTGGCGTTCTTTCCCTCTGCCTTTGCGCCCTGCGATCCGAACGCTTTCGACTACAACGCGCTATTGCAGGCGCCGAGCGCGGCGCATCTTTTCGGCACCGACAATTTCGGCCGGGACATGCTGTCCCGCGTGATCCATGCCTATACGGTCGACATGCAGATCGCGGTGTTCGCGACCGTCGTGCCCACAATTGTCGGGACGCTGATCGGCGCATTCGTCGGCTATGTCGGCGGAATCACCGAGAGCATCTTCGGCCGGATCGTCGATGCGACGATCACCTTCCCGTTCCTCGTGCTCGTCATCGCGATCGTGTCGGTGCTCGGGCCGGGGCTGATCAACATGTACATCGCGGTCGGCATCATCGATTGGGTGTTCTACGGGCGACTGACGCTCACCGAGATCAAGGTCCAGAAGCGGCTCGACTATGCGGCGGCCGGTCAGGTGATGGGATATCGGCCGAGCCGGATCGTCTTCCGCCACCTGCTGCCCAATTCCATGACGCCGGCGTTCGTCTACTGGATGACAGATATGGCGCTCTGCATTCTGCTGGGCTCAAGCCTCGGCTATCTGGGGCTCGGCGCGCAGCCGCCGGCCGCCGAATGGGGCGTGCTGATCGCCGACGGCAAGAACTTCATGACGAGCGCGTGGTGGATCTCGGTCTTCCCCGACATCGCCATTGTTTTCACCGGACTCGACTTCAGCCTGCTGGGCGACGGGATCACCGAACTTCTGAGGACGAAGCAATGAGCGAGGTCTCCCCTCTTCTAAAGGCGCGCGGCCTGATGACCACGTTCCAGACCGCGCAAGGGCCGGTGACCGCCGTCAACGCGGTGGATCTCGACGTTTATGCGGGCGAGGTGCTCGGGCTGGTGGGAGAATCGGGATCGGACAAGAGCGTCATGCTGCGCTCGCTGATCCGCCTCATCCATCCCCCCGGAACCGTATTGGGGACGGTCGAATGGGAAGGCCGCAATCTGGTCGATCTGTCGGACGCCGCGCTGAGGCGGATCCGCGGCGGCGAGATCGCAATGATCTTTCAGGAGCCGATGACGGCGCTGAACCCGATCCTACCGATCAAGGTGCAGATCGACGAGAACCTGCGCGCCCACACGAAGATGGATGCGAGCCAGCGGCGCAAGCGGATGATGGAACTGATGGACATCGTCGGCATTCCGGCGGCCGAACGCAGGCTTGAGGAATATCCGCACCAGTTTTCCGGCGGCATGCGGCAGCGGGCGATGATCGCCATCGCGCTAGCGAGTTCCCCGCGCCTGCTTCCGGCGGACGAGCCGACCACCGCACTCGACGTGACCATTCAGGATCAGATCCTGAACCTGATCCTCGATCTTCGCGACGAATTCTCCATGAGCGTCGTCTTCGTCACCCACGATCTGGGCGTAGTGGCCAGCACCTGCGACCGGGTGGCGGTGATGATGCCGGGCGGATCGTTGAGACGACATCCGTCGTCGACATTTTCGAGCACCCTCACCATGCCTATACGCGGGGGCTGATCGGCTCGGTGCCGAGCGGCGGGAGCGAGCGCTCCATGCTGATGTCGATCGAGGGCACGCCGCCGAGCCTTGCGGAGATGCCGAAGGGCTGCGCCTTCAACCCGCGTTGTTCCTTTGCGACCGAGGCTTGCCAGCAGATGGTCCCGATGCTGGAGGAAGTCGGCCCGAACCACAGGGCGGCCTGTTTCCAGCATGACGCGGTCGCGCAAGCGGGGGTGAGCCGATGACGGAGAGCGAAAGCCCGATCCTTTCCCTGTGCAGTCTCTCCAAGCGCTTCTTTGCCCGCCAGAGCCTGTTGGGTCGGCTGAGCGGGGAGTCCGCCCGTTTCGTGCATGCGCTGAACGGCATCAATCTCGACATCTATCGCGGCGAGATGCTCGGCGTGATGGGGGAATCGGGGTGCGAGAAATCTACGCTGGCGCGCTGTCTGGTGCGCCTGCTGGATCCGGACGAAGGCACAGTCCTTTTCGAAGGGCAGGATATCGGCGCGCTGAAGGGAGCGAAAAAGCGTGCCTTCAACCGCCGCGTCCAGATGATCTTTCAGGATCCCTACAGCTCGCTCAATCCGCGCATGACGGTTCGCCAGATCCTGCGCGAGGCGCTGAGCGTGCACAGGATCCGGCCGAAAGACCAGATCGACGCGCGCATCTACGAATTGCTGGACACCGTCCGTCTGCCGCGCGATGCGGCCGATCGCTATCCGCGCGAATTCTCCGGCGGCCAACGCCAGCGCATCGGCATTGCGCGCGCTCTGTCGGTGGAGCCGGAAATCCTGATCGCGGACGAACTCGTCTCCGCCCTCGACGTCTCGGTTCAGGCGCAGGTGATCAATCTGCTGCTGCAGCTTCAAAACGACCTCAACCTGACGATCATCTTCGTCGCCCACGACCTCAGGCTGGTGCGTCACATCTCGCATCGGGTCGCGGTGATGTATCTGGGCCAACTGGTCGAGCGCCGACGGAAGAACTGTTCACCGTGCCCCAGCATCCGTATGCGAAGGCACCGCTCGACGCCACCCCGGATCTCGATCCCTCCCACCGCAAGCGCGGGGCCTCGACGCGCAGTGAGCTTCCCAGCCCCTTCGACATTCCGAAGGGCTGCCCCTTCAACACGCGCTGCGCCTTCGCAACAGAAGAATGCCGCACGATCTCTCCCGCGCTGACCAAGCGCACGCCGCAACATATGGCAGCCTGCCATATCGTGGATTTCGGCATTTGCGAGGAACCGGTCGCCGGATAAGGCGCACGGCCTGTCAGGACGTCATGAACTAGACCGGCGGCGGTGCCCCACCGAGGCGCTCCAGTGCATCCTCCAGGGCGGCGATACGGACATCGCGCTCAGCAAGCAGTGCGGCAACACGGGGAGAGCCTCCATGCGGGCAGAAATGTGCTGCGGGCAGTTTTTGTCCCAGGCCACGATCTCGAAGAGGATCGCCCGCTCGGCTCGCCCACTTGCTCCGTCCACGCGCAGGGTCTCGACAAGCTCCGGGTGGTCCTCAACGACACGTGCCCGCCCCCACAGCTTGATCCGCTGCGCATTCTCGTAGTCGATCAGAAACAGGAAGGCCCTGTCGTTCTCCGACAGATTGCCGAGGGTGACGTATTGTCTGCTTGCTGCGAAATCGGCAAAGCCGAACCTTCTTTCCCCGAGCACCTTCAGGAACCCGGCCGGGCCGCCACGGTGCTGGATATAGGGCTGCCCGCCGCCACCCGCGAACGGATCGCCCTTGCGATCTCCGAATATAACGGTTGCGGCTACTGCCTCTCCGCCCACACCTATCTCGGCGCCAACCTCGCCAAGCTGTCGCCGGAAGAGATTGCTGCGAACCGCGCCAGATCGGGCGTGATGCGCGTCGGCCAGGGGTGACGCTCTTCCATGCGGGCATAGATCGGGCGCGATCCCTTGGCCGACTGGATCGCCTTCACCGCAGGCGTGAAGGCCACGTCGCTGGGTGAGCGAAGATCATACGTCACCGTCACAGACCCAACTCGCTCAACGAGGGATGATCGTCCGGGCGCCGTCCCACCGGCCAGTGAAAGAGGCGATCCGCCTCCTTGATGGCGAGATCGTTGATGCTGGCATGGCACATTGCCATGAGGCCGTCGGCATCGAATTCCCAATTCTCGTTTCCGTAGGAACGGAACCATTGCCCGGACGCATTGTGCCATTCATAGGCAAAGCGCACGGCAATGCTGTTTCCGGTGAAAGCCCAGAGTTCCTTGATCAGGCGGTAATCCAGTTCCTTGCGCCACTTCTCGGTGAGAAACGCGACGATCTCCGCACGGCCCGTGACGAAGACGTTGCGATTGCTCCAGCGGCTGTCGGGCGTATAGGCCCGCGAAACGGCGTCCGGATCGCGGCTGTTCCAGCCGTCTTCGGCCAGTCGCACCTTCTGAACGGCGCTCTCATCGGTGAAGGGGGGAAGCGGGGGGCGGCTCATACCATGCTCCTTGCAAAAGTTGGGAGAACGGCGGCGGGCTCATGCGCCCAACGCCGAAAAAACCCTCAGGCGGCGACGCCTTCGGCCACAAGGAAATCGATCTCGGTGCGAGCGACCTCGTTGAGGTAATTGGTCCAAACGTTCAGCGCGACGTGCTGGACGATCTCGATCACCTGATCGTCGGGATATCCGGCGGCGCGGACGTCAGCGAGGTCGGCGTCGGAGACATGACCCCAGTTCTCGGCTACCTTGACGGCGAAGCGTACGGCCGCATCGGCCTTGGCGTCGCTGGAACGGCCGGCGCGGTTCGCAGCAATCTCTTCCGGCGACAGCTTGGCGAGGTTGGCGCCGAGATAGGTGTGGGCGGAGAGGCAGTAGCCGCAACCGTTATATTCGGAGATCGCAAGGGCGATCCGTTCGCGGGTGGCGGCAGGCAGTCG
>NZ_JASJAV010000049.1 GCF_030066895.1 Breoghania sp.
CCCGAAAGCCAAGGGACAGCCTCGCCGCTTTCGAGCGCTTGATACTGGACCCCTTGTAAACCCGCAAAATGGAGAAACCCATGAGCGACACTCCCCGCGAGGGTGGTGAGGTTGCGCCTGAAAACGCAGCCGAAGAACTGGGCGCACTGTTGTTCGCCGAAATGGACGAGGAAGGTTCCTCTACCCCAGACGACGACAAAAAGCCCCAGGAAGCGAAGTCAGAAGCGGAAAGCAACGACGAAACGCCTGAGAGCGACGAAGCTGACCCCGAGGACGACGACGCGCCGGAAGAAGACGACATCGAAAGCGACGACGAACCCGACGACGTACCAACGGAGCCGCAGCTGGCCAGCGATGAAGCCATTGTTGACCTGGGCGACGGCACCAGGGTCACAGTCGGGGAATTGAAGCGCGGCAATCTTCGTGAAGGCGATTACACACGCAAGACACAGGAACTCGCGGCTCAACGCAAAGAGTTCGAGGACACCCAGTCTCGCGTCACTCAGCACGAGCAAGCGCTGGCAAATGAACGGCAGATGATGGCCACCTTCGTCAAGGCCAACATGCCGCAAGAGCCAGATCCGGAGATGCTGAACGATGATCCCGTCGGTTATATGCAGGAGAAAGCCCGCTATGACCAGCAGATGGGACAGCTTCGAGAGTTCGCCCAGAAGGAAGCCGATGCCGTCAAAAAGGCCCAGGAAGAACAGAAGGCCGAACAGCAGAAGTACATCGATCAGCAGCGCGAAATGCTTCACGCTGCCATGCCGGAAATGAAAGACCCTGCCAAGTTCCAGGAATTCTGGAACGGGGCTCAGGGCTATCTGACCGGCAAGGGTTTCACGGCGGAAGAAGTCCAACAGAATCTCGTGGACCATCGGTTTTACAAGATCCTCAAGGACGCCATTGCCTATCAGGGCATTCAGCAAGCCAAGCCGAAAGCGAAAGCCAAGGCGGAAGGCAAGCCGGCTGTCATGAACAGCGATCGGCGCAAGGGCCGCAAGGCAGGCGCGAGCAAATCTCTGGATGAAAGGATTGCGAAGGCTGAGAAATCCGGTGACCCGCGAATGGTCGCCGACATTCTCGGAAACCTTCTAATGCCAGAGGACTAAATCATGGCCAAGGAAACAGGAGCATTCTCCGTTTACGGCGCGGTTGGTAACCGCGAAGATCTGATCAATCGCATTTTCGACATCTCGCCGACCGATTGTCCGGTCACCATGGCGATCGGCACCAGCCGAGCCACGGCGATCAAACACGAGTGGCAGACGGACGTGCTGGCGACACACACCGCCGACAATGCTCATACGTCAGGTGAGGGGTACGCCTACACCGAACCGGCAGCGACCGTGCGTCCGGCGAACTACACACAGATCCTGCGCAAGACCATCAAGATCACCGGCACCCAGGAAGCCGTTGACAAGGCTGGCCGTGCGTCGGAACTGGGTTATCAGGCGTCCAAACGCTCGAAGGAAATGAAGCGCGACCTCGAAGCTTCGGTCACGTCCAACAACCCGTCTGTGGCCGGTAACGACACCACGGCGAGGAAACTGGGCGGTCTGCGGGCATGGCTCACGTCGAATACCTCCATCGGCGCGACCGGCTCGGACGGCGGCTTCAACACCGGCACGGGCATTGTTGCTGCCGCGACGAATGGCACGCAACGGGCGCTCACGAAAGCGCTGCTCGACGGCGTGATCAAATCGTGCTTCGTCAACGGCGCCGAACTGCGGATGCTCTCCGTGGGACCGCACAACAAACAGGTGTTCTCGGGCCTGCTCGCCGATACGAAGGTTGCGCAGCAGCGCACCAACGTGTCTGGTGACGGACAGATGACCATCTACGGCGGTGCCGACGTGTACGTGTCCGACTTCGGAAGCCTGAACGTCGTCGCCAACCGGTTCCAGCCGGAACGCAATGCCTACCTCGTGGATCCGGACTATGCATCGGTCGCCGCACTGCGCAATACGCGCATCGAACGGCCGGCAAAGACCGGTGACGCCCTGAACTGGGTGATCATCGAGGAAAAGACGTTGCGTGTGGATAACGAGAAGGCCCACGGGGTTGTGGCAGACCTCGAAACGTCTTAATCTGAGCGCTGGATGAGAAGCCAAGAGCCCGTTCCCGAGTGCAATCGGGGGCGGGTTTTTTCATGGAGAAACCAAATGAGTGATGAAGCCGCACCCGCGGAAGAACCGAAAGCCCGCACCCGCACCGTCAAGGTCTGCTTTCTGCGCAATTACGGCCCGCCCGACGATTGGGATCTGCCCGAAGGCGCAAAGGACACGCTCGGCCGGATCTTGCGCGGCACCACGTTGAAACTGCCTGAGACGGTGGTCAACGAACTGACCAAAAATCGCATTGTCACCCGCGATTGGGAAAACGCCCAGGAAGACATTGCGGAGCCGCAGAAGCTGGAAGACGATTGATGTTCAAGGATGTCAATGTCGGCATACCCACGGTTGACGGCCAGTGGGACGGCGATTGGCGGCTGGTCGAATACGATCATTTCACCGGCATTTCGGAATGGATCAAGTTCGCGACGGACGGGTTGAGCTTCACGGTTCGTAAGGTCCAGCACAACATTCAGGACATACTTGACGAGAACGCCGAGAGCTACAACGACAGCCTCGGCTCCAACTGGGGCGATGGCCGCAAGGTCGCAACAATCCCGCTGGTGCTCATGGAGCCCCTGGGCGTCGATGATGCAATCCGAAACAAGGACTGGCGGCATATGCAGAAGATCCTGAACGATAGCGACTTCGCTAAGCTGCGCACATTCAAGGGCCGGGTATGACCACCATCACAGATTATCCCAGTCTGCTCGCATCGATCCGCAAATGGTATCGCGATCGGTCCGACGTCGAAGCCTACGCAGTCGATTTCGTTGGGCTCGCCGAAGCCAGCCTTGAGCGCGAGTTGCGCACCCGCGAAATGCAGACCACATCGCCGTCTATCGCCCTTACCGAGGGCAAGGGACCGCTGCCAACTGATTATCTGCAATACATCAACGTGGTGATGATCGACGGACAGCGCCGCTATCCGCTGGATTACATCGATCCGAAAGGCGGCGACCAATCCACGCCACAGCCATCAGCGGGCGGCACGGCTCAGAAGTTTTCCATCATCGGCGCCGAGATCCTCACCTATCCATGGGCCGGCAGCGTCGAAATGGTCTATTTCCAGGCCATCCCCAGGCTTTCGACAGGCACGCCAACGAACTGGCTGCTTTCCAAAGCCCCGAACCTCTACCTTCACGCATCGCTTTATGAGGCCGCAAAGTTCTTTCGAAAGAATGACGACATCGTTGTGGAGCGCGGTTTCAAGGATCAGTGGATCGGCGAGCTTATGGCCGGCAACGAAATGGCCCTTTACGCCCACACGGGCATCGAATTTGGAGCGGGACAACTGCCATGACCACAATCACCAGCTTTGACACGCTGAAAATCGCCATTCGCCAGTGGTACAAGGACCGCTCGGACGTTGATGCCTATTCCGAGGACTTCATTGCCCTGGCTGAACAATGGATCGAAGAGCGGTTGCGCGTTCGTGAAATGGTTGCGACGACATCATTGACGCCAACGGCCGGTACTGCAACGCTACCAACCGACTATCTGAGTTTCTATTCTGTTTCGCTGCTGATCAGCGCCAACGAACGCAAGCCGTTGGATCTGACCGACATCCGAACCGGTGAGCTGCAGTACCGTGATGCGACGATCGCCCAGGAATCGGCCAAGTTCACCATCGTGGGCACTGAAATTCGGACATATCCGCACGCGACACAGAATTTGGAGCTGGTCTATTACCAGCGGCTTCCAAAACTCGGAACCAGCGCGCAAAACAATTGGCTCCTGACCAGACAGCCGAACCTCTATCTGCGGGCGGCGCTCAAGGAAGCGGCACAGTTCTTCCACAAGTACGACGAAAGCGCCAACTTCGAGGCATTGGCTGACATGATGGTCAGTTCCATTCAGGCCAACGACGAGGCTGCAAGCTTCCAGCGTGCCGGAATGCATCTTGTACCGCCGACGCCATCGCCCGAGCAAGGTGTTGCCCGTGCCGCGGCGCGTGAGGCCGTTCATCAGTGATTCCGTTCGCACCGTATGAGCCCGATCGGTCGAAATTCTCCGCCGGCGCGCTCACATCGATGGTCAATGCCCTGCCCGTGAAAGACGGATGGGGACCGCTGCCGTCGCTGGAGGCGTACAGCCAGGCATTGCCGTCACGCTGCCTCGGCGCCGTCTATGTGCGCACCGCGGCGGGTTTTTTCTCGGTCATTGCCGGGACCAAGACGGGCCTCTATCGCCTGAACGCAACCACGTTGGCATGGGATGACATTTCGGGCGCAGGCGGGCCGTTCAACGTCGCCGATGCCGATCGCTGGTCATTCGCACGCTTCGGGCAATTGCTGGTCGCGACCCAGATCAACAACGATCCCCAGGTGTACGACATCGATGCCGGCAGCAATTTCGCTCCGATGGGCGGCAATCCGCCACGGGCCAAGTATGCATGGGCGGCAGGCTCGTTTCTGGTTCTCGGCCATCTGCAGGGACTTCCTTCCCGATGTCAATGGTGCGGGCTGGAGGATCTCAGTTTCTGGGAAGTCGGAAAACGAGGATCGGATTATCAAGACTTGCCGGACGGCGAGGACATCACTGGAGGCATTCCCGAGCCGCAAGGGGCAGTGATCCTGCAGCGCAGGGCCATCCGCCAGATGCGCTTCATGGGCGGGGAATACACGTTCGGATTCACGGTGATCAATCCGGCTAGGGGATGCGTTGCCCCGCATTCGATCGTCCAGATTCGAGCGGGCGATTACGTCTATCTGACAGAGGACGGCTTTTTTCGCGGTTCCCAGGGGCAGGCGATCGGTGCCGAGCGGGTTGACAGAACATTCCTCAACCTTGCCGATCTTGACGATTTCGCCCTGGTTCGTGGCGTCAACGATCCCATTGAAAAAACGGTTTGGTGGCAGTTCACACGGGCGGGCCTCGCGACACAGAACCTCATCGGCTATGACTGGC
>NZ_JASJAV010000035.1 GCF_030066895.1 Breoghania sp.
ACCACGTCGCCCATCAGCTTGGTGAAGAGGTCATCGGCCTCGGCCATGTCCTCGACCCGCACCTGCAACAACGTGCGCGCATCCGGGTCGAGCGTGGTTTCCCACAGCTGGTCGGGGTTCATCTCGCCCAGGCCCTTGTAGCGCTGCAGCGACAGGCCCTTGCGGCCGAAGCTGAGCACCGCATCATGCAGCGCGCGGGAACCGCGAATGAGGGTCGCCGTGTCCTTGCGCTTCAGCGTCGCCGCCTTGGCGTAAATCTCGAACAGGTGCTCGTGATAGCTGTTGAGCTTGCGGGCATCGGCGGAATCGAGCAGCGCGGCATCGATGACCGCGGCCTCTTTCACGCCGCGCAGCGTGCAGGTGAAGACGAGCGATCCGTCGTCGCGCGCCTCGCCTTCCCAGCCCTTTTCGAATTCCTCGGCCAGAATGTCGAGGCGACGGGCGATGTAGGCGGCCGCTTCCTTTGCCTTTTCCCGGTCATCCAGAATGACCGGCGACAAGGCACCGGCAATCGCCGCCTGCTCGACCACGCGGCGATCGTAACGCGAATGCAGGCCGTCCAGAACCGATGCGATGATCCGCGACTTCTCCACGACGGCGCGCAGGTTCTCGCCGGAGCGCACTTCGCCATTGTTCAGCGTCAGGCTGGTTTCTTCAAGACCGGTGGAGATCAGGAAGTTCTCCAGCGCGGCCTCGTCCTTCAGGTACTGTTCGGAGTTGCCGCGCTTGACCTTGTAGAGCGGCGGCTGGGCGATATAGATGTGCCCGCGCTCCACCAGTTCCGGCATCTGACGGAAGAAGAAGGTGAGTAGCAGCGTGCGGATATGCGCGCCGTCCACGTCAGCATCGGTCATGATGATGATCTTGTGGTAGCGCAGCTTTTCCGGCGTGAACTCTTCCTTGCCGATGCCCGTGCCGAGCGCGGTGATCATCGTGCCGATTTCGTTCGACGACAGCATCTTGTCGAAGCGCGCGCGCTCCACGTTGAGGATCTTACCTCTGAGCGGCAGCACGGCCTGGTTTTCGCGGTGGCGGCCCTGCTTGGCGGAGCCACCTGCCGAGTCACCCTCGACGAGGAACAATTCGGCCTTCGTCGGATCGCGCTCCTGACAGTCGGCGAGCTTACCGGGCAGCGAAGCGACGTCGAGCGCGCCCTTGCGCCGTGTCAGATCGCGCGCCTTGCGCGCCGCCTCACGGGCGGCAGCGGCCTCCACCACCTTTCCGACAATGATCTTGGCGGGGGCGGGATGCTCCTCGAACCAGTCAGACATGGCCTGGTTGATGGCGTTTTCGACGACCGGGCGAACCTCGGAGGAAACGAGCTTGTCTTTGGTTTGCGACGAGAATTTCGGATCCGGCACCTTGACCGACAGGACGCAGGTAAGTCCCTCGCGGCAGTCGTCGCCGGACAGGCCGACCTTTTCCTTCTTGGTCAGGCCCGAGTGATCGGCATAGACGGTCACCTGACGCGTCAGGGCACCGCGGAAGCCCGCCAGATGGGTGCCGCCATCGCGCTGCGGAGTATTGTTGGTGAAGCACAGCACCTGCTCGTGGTAGTTGTCGTTCCACCACAGCGCGGCTTCCACCGTGATGCCGTCCTTCTCCGCACTGATGACGATTGGATCCTCGATCAGCGGATGCTTGGCGCGGTCGATGTAGCGCACGAAAGCTTCCAGCCCACCCTCGTAATGCAGTTCCTCGGAGCGCGGCTCCACACCGCGATTGTCGGTCAGGCGGATGCGCACGCCGGAATTCAGGAAGGCCAGCTCGCGCAGGCGGTGTTCCAGCGTGTCGAAATCGAAGTCGAGCTTGGTGAAGGTTTCCGACGAGGGATGGAAGGTCACCTCGGTGCCGGTCGCATCGCCCGCATCGCCAATCACCTTGAGCGGCGCATCGGCGACGCCGTGCGTGAAGCTCATCTCGTGGATGTGGCCATTGCGCGCAATGACGAGCTTCAGCGAGGTCGACAGCGCGTTCACCACAGAAACGCCGACGCCGTGCAGACCGCCGGAGACCTTGTAGGAATTCTGGTCGAACTTACCGCCGGCATGAAGCTGGGTCATGATGACCTCGGCCGCCGACACGCCTTCCTCGTGCATCTCGGTCGGAATACCGCGGCCGTTGTCCTTCACGGAGACCGATCCGTCGGCATTCAGGGTGACCGAAACCAGGTCCGCCCAGCCCGCGAGCGCCTCGTCGATGGCGTTGTCGACCACCTCGTAGACCATGTGGTGCAGGCCGGAGCCATCGTCGGTATCGCCGATGTACATGCCAGGACGCTTGCGTACGGCATCCAGGCCCTTGAGGATCTTGATGGAATCTGCGCCATAGTCGTCCGCGCCATTGCCGTTCTTCGGAGTATCGTTCATGCGAATCAGCGACCTGCAATCTGAATGTGATGGTTAGGTTATAAGGGCTTCGCGCGCGGGTTCAACATGAGGAGAACCCGTGGAAATATCCATGTGAACACGCAAGACACCGAGCACAGGGACAATGCCGAACACGGCTGTCGGGAGAAGGAAGTTCAGCCCCTTCCTGCGAGCCCCGCCCGATGGCCCTTCATGGCGCGGAAAATCGGCATTGTTGCGGCGTTTCAACGGGCCGCGATCACCGCCGCAGCCCCCGCCATGACCGCCCCCACTCTCCGGTTGAGCCGACGCACCGCCTTCGGCATGGAGAACAACCTGCGCGCCCAGTGCGCCAGCAACACATAGCCGCTGAAGACCACGCTCAGGACCACAAAGATGGTGACGACGAGTTCGGTATAGGCGAGCGGCGTGATCCGCTTCAGGTCGAACAGGTTGGGCATAAGCGCCAGGTAGAAGACAATGGCTTTCGGATTGCCAAGCGTCACCGCGATCCCGCCAATGAACAGGCGACTCGGGCTCTCCGCCGACGGGGTCGGCATGTAGATGGCGCCCGCCGGGGTCGTCCACATCTTCCACGCCAGATAGAGCAGATAAAGCGCGCCCGCATAGCGCACGACCAGGAAGATCGACGCGAAGGTGTGCGCGATGACGGCAAGGCCGAACACCGCGATCGACAGCCACACCGCATCCCCCAGCATCATGCCGCAACACAGGGCGACCGCACCCTTTCGCTCGCATACCAGCACGCGCCCGACAATGGCCGCAATGCCTGGTCCGGGCGCGACCGCGGCGACGAAGAGCGCAGCGGCGAAGATTGCGAGATCTATCCAGTTCATCGGAATAATTCATCGGGGCCGACAGGGCCCGGCTATCCGCCGGTTGGCCCGAAGCTCGTCTCGGGGCGGAGTTCAGCGGGTTTACCCCATTTTCCCCGCCCTTGACCATTCCCTCGCGCAGGACCACGCGCGAACCCGCCTCAGGATACGGCGGGAACGGGCGTCTCGGGCACTGGCGTGAGCACACGCCCCTCTTTCAGCCAGGCTGAGATGTTGTCGACGACGAGCTGCCCCATCGCCTCCCTCGTGCAGATCGAGGCGGAGGCCACATGCGGCAGCAGCACCGTGTTGGGCAAGTCGATCAGCGCCTGCGGCACGTTCGGTTCGGTCTCGAAGACATCAAGCCCAGCACCTGCGATCGTGCCACGCCCAAGAGCCTCGATCAGCGCGGCCTCATCGACCACCGGACCGCGCGGCCGACATTGATTGATCAGATATCCGTCGCTCCCCAGCGCTTCCAGAATACCCGCATCGACCATGTGATGGGTTGCCGCCCCGCCCGGCGCAACCACCATCAGCACGTCGCTGGCCTCCGCCAGGCTCTTCAGATCTGCGTGATAGGTATAAGGGCACGCCCGCCTGTTCATGGCGCCCGTGATAGCGGATTTCCATGCCGCAAGCTTCCACCCGGCGCGCAATCGCCTTGCCGATGCGACCGAGCCCGAAAATGCCCAGCGTTGCGCCCTGCAACGATCCGCGGGCGAGCGGATAGAGCCCCTCGCTCGTCCAGCGGCCTTCGCACAGGTGGTGTTCTGCGACGTTCAATTCGCGCACCGCCATGATCATCAGCGCCAGCGCGATATCGACGACCTCTTCGGTCAAGACGTCCGGCGTGTTGGTGACCACGACACCGGCTTCGGCCACCGCCTTCACGTCCACGCCGTCATAGCCGACGCCGAAGGCAGCGATGATCTGAAGGTTCGGCAGAGCCTTGATCGTCTCCCGGTCCACGCCCGCAAGACCGCAGGCCGCAGCCTTGAACCGGCCGCCCTCGGCAACTAAGAACCCGGCGCGATCGGCCTCCTGTTCAAGCTCCACAACGTCGTAACGCTCCTTTAGCGTCTTGACGACAAACGGCATCATCCGCCCGATGACGAGCACTTCCTGACGGCTCATGTTCCCCTCACAAATCTCTCTAAAGCCTTTGAAGGCTAGATCGTTTCACGGTCGAGCGAAAGGCATACAAAGGGGCGCATGCGCCCTGTTTCGCGCCCGATTGCGAGGCCCGACAGAAATCCTCTTGCGTTGCACTGCGGCAAGGCTCTAAATCGCCCCTACGGAAACCGGCTGGTGGGAGTGAGACATGTCGGACAAGACGAATGCGGGTAATTTCTTTGAAGATTTTCAGCTCGGCCAGATTTTGCGCCATGCCACGCCGCGCACGGTGACGGAGGGCGATGTCGTCCTCTATACCGCGGTCTACGGCCCCCGCTTCGCTGTCCAGTCCTCCGACGCGTTTGCCGAAAGTCTCGGCTATGATGGCGCGCCGATCGACGACATGCTCGTCTTCCACATCGTCTTCGGAAAGACCGTGCCGGACATCTTGCTCAATGCGGTGGCCAATCTGGGCTATGCGGGCGGGTGGTTCCTGGCCTCGGTCTATCCCGGCGACAAGCTGTCATCCGTCTCCGAGGTGATCGGCCTGAAGGAAACCTCCTCGGGCAAGACCAGCGTTGTCTATGTGCGCTCCACCGGCTACAAGGCCGACGGCACGCAGGTGCTCGATTACGTGCGCTGGGTGATGGTGAGGAAGCGCGACGAAGCCTCGCCCGCTCCTGAATTGACCGTGCCGGAGCTGCCCACGGCCCTTGAGCCCGATGCGCTGGGCGATGCGGTGCCGCTTCTCGATACGGCCGAATGGGACGGAACGCTCGTCGGCAGCCCGCACCGTTTCGACGACTATGCGGTGGGCAAGAAGATCGACCACGTCGACGGCATGACGGTGGAGGAAAGTGACCACATGCTGGCCACCCGCCTCTACCAGAACACTGCCAAGGTGCACTTCAACCAGTTCACCGAGGACCAGGGGCGGTTCGGACGGCGGCTGATCTACGGAGGTCATGTCACCAGCCTGGCCCGCGCGCTGTCCTTCAACGGGCTTGGCCCCCGCCTTCCACGTGGCGGGCATCAACGGCGGACGCCACGTGGCACCGCTTTTTGCGGACGGCACGGTCTTCGCGTGATCGGAGGTGCTCGACAAGGCGCCGATCGCCGGGCGCGAGGATATCGGAGCGCTACGGATCCGCACGGTCGCCACCGTCGACCACCCCTGCGCCGATTTCCCCGACCGCGACGCGGAAGGGCGCTACGACCCGTCCGTCATTCTCGATCTCGACACCTGGCAGTTGCTGCCGCGATAGAGGGAGAGGGGCGGGGATCGCCTCAGGAGCGGCATCCAAACGCCGCTTCCGAGCGATATTCGTGTGCGGTTCGACAAATCGGCACCCGCACACCTGTCATCCCGAAGTACGGGCGACGCATTCCAGCCGCTCAGTTCAGCCGCCGATTGTTGTTCAACAGGGTTTCGGAATCGCCGGACTTGCGGCTCCATTCCTCTTCATCAAGATCGACAACCGGATCTCCCGGTCCACGCCGCCCCGGACCGTGCGGACCGCCGCGGCCCATTTCCATCACCACGACATGGCGGGCGATGAAGCGCCACAGCGCGGAGCGGATGGCGGGCACGAACAGTAGAAAGCCGATCGTGTCGGTCACGAAACCGGGTGTCAGCAGCAGGACGCCCGCGACCAGAATCATCGCGCCGTGGCCGAGTTCGGCACCGGGAATGCGCCGGGCCTCCGTTTCCGCGCGAATGCGCGCAAGAAGCGAAAAGCCCTGATAGCGCAGCAGTGAGGTGCCGATGACGGCGGTCACAAAGATCATCGCCAGCGTCGGAAAGAGCCCGATAAGACTGCCGACCTGAATGAAGACGGCGATCTCGAGGATTGGAATGCCCAGAAGGGCGATTGGCAGTAGCAGTCCCGGTCTCATCGTGCCTCTCAAGTGTTCCCGCGTTACATAGGTGTGCAAGCGCCGCGACGCCAGCCAAGGTCGGCGAAACGCTTACTTTTAAAAACAAAATGGAAAATTTCCCGATGGTTTCGCCACCTTTTTGCATCAAACGGCACGCGGGGCTTGTGCTGGGCGTTGGATGCTGGTTCAAGAGGACTTACATAAATGGAAGAAAACGGTGACGGAACCGGTAACAATGCCGCCGGTGTGCCGCTGGGAGGGGCACCGTCATCACCTGAAGACAGCACAGCCGGTAACGGGACATGAGTGGTTTTCTTGACGTCTACAGCATCATATTCCTCGTACTGGCCGTCGTGATCCTGTTCAAATTGCGCAGCGTTCTCGGTCGGCGCACGGGCAGTGAGCGTCCGCCCTTCGATCCCTATTCGCAACGCGGACGCGACAATGGCGACGCATCCCACGAGGCAGGAGAGGCGCGCGATACCAACGACAACGTGTTGCCGCTGCCCTCGCGCGGCGAGGAGGCCGACGCGCGCCATGAGGAGATCGCGGAGCAACGGCTTGAGAAGGTCGCACCTGCGGGCAGCGCGCTCAACGAGGCGCTCCGCTCCATCATTTCCTCCGACAGGTCCTTCGACCCGCGCAATTTCGTGGAAGGCGCCAAGGCCGCCTACGAGATGATCATCACGGCCTTCGCCGGCGGCGATCGCAAGACGCTGAATACCCTGTTGTCGAAGGAAGTCTACGATGGCTTCGTCGCCGCGATCGCCGATCGCGAGTCGCGCAAGGAGACGGTTTTCTCCACCTTCGTCGGCATCGACAAGGCGGAAATCGTGGAAGCCACGCTGAAGGAAAACATCGCCCAGGTGACGGTGCGTTTCCGCTCCAAGCTGATTTCCGCCACGCGCAACGAGGACGGCGCCATCATCGAGGGCGATCCCAACCAGGTCGTCGACGTCACCGACATCTGGACGTTTGCGCGCGACGTCACTTCCCGCGATCCGAACTGGAAGCTGGTAGCCACCGAAACGGCGGACTGACATGCTGAAAGCTGCGCGGAGGCTCCCTCCTCCGTCGCCCAGCCCGGATCGCGGCCGCGCGAACAGGGCCAGGTCGCAGGCGTTTTTCCGCACACGGAGCGCGTTCGCCGCAACATTGCTCATCGCCGGTGGCGTGGTCGCGGCTGCGGCCGAGGCAAGCGTGCGCGCAGGCGGCGAAACGCCAATGAACGAGACGGCGACCTTGAACGCTTCGAACGATCCGACCTCGCCCGACAAAGGGGCGCCCTCCACCGGGATCTCCGGCCTCGCGGCGGAGATGCGCGTTGCCGCGGCCGACGGCGTTCGCACCGTTGTGCCGGGTATCAGCATCGAAGCGATTTCCTTTTCCGACATGCCCGGCTGGGCCGGCGACGATCAGCGCGCCGCGCTTCATGCCTTTCTTGTGGGATGCGAAAAGCTCCGCGACCGTTTCGCGGGGCTCGGCGTTTCCGGCCGCGATCTGGCTGCCCTTTGCGGCAAGGTGAACAAGGCGAAAGGCTCGCGTGCAGCGGCGCGGGCCTTTTTCGAGCGCGAATTCGTGCCCGTGTGGCTTTTCGACAAGGGCGCGCCGCTTGCCGGGTTCGTCACCGGATATTTCGAACCCGCGATCCCCGGCAGTCGCGTGCGCACCGACCGGTTCACCGTTCCGCTTTATCGAAAACTGGACGATCTGGTGAAGATCACCGCCGCCGAGCGCCGCACGGCGACTGCGGCCGGTATCGATCCGGAATATGTCTTTGCCCCACGCACCGCGACTGGCGGGCTGACCGAGTATCCCGACCGCCCGGCCATCGAGGCCGGCGCCCTTTCCTGCCGGGGGCTGGAGATCGCCTGGGTGGAGGACCCGATCGATGCGTTCTTCATCCATGTTCAGGGTTCCGCCCGGTTGCAGCTTGCCGACGGCTCCGTCATGCGGCTCGCCTATGCGGCCAAGAGTGGCCAGCCCTATACGGCCATCGGCCGGATCCTGATCGCGCGCGGAGAGATCGCGCGCCAGGACATGACCATGGAGACCCTGCGCGCCTGGCTTGAGGCCCACCGGAACGAGGCCCGCGCGCTGATCGATTACAATCGCTCCTTCATCTTCTTTCGCGAGATGGAGGGGGACGCCGATGCGGGGCCGGAGGGCGCGGCGGGCGTGCCGCTGACGCCGGGCCGCTCATTGGCCGTTGACCGCAAACTCCATGCCTTCGGCACGCCGATCTATGTGGAGGCCGACCTTCCCAAAACCGCCGGTGGGCATTTCGCCCAGCTGATGATCGCGCAGGATACCGGCTCGGCGATCGTGGGGCCTGCGCGCGGCAACATTTTCGTCGGTACGGGTGTGCAAGCAGGGCGCCTGGCGGGCGAGATCAAGCATGGCGCCCGATTCACCGTTCTGGCACCGCGCGGTTCGCGCCTTGCCCGAGCCTCCGCCCAGGGAGAGCACCGGTGAGCCACGGCGGCAAGAAACGCGGACGGGGCCCGCTGAGCCCGGAAGAAAAGCAGCTCTGGCAGCAGGTCGTCAAAGCCCTGACGCCGCTTCCCGGCAAGAGCTTTCACGCCGAAGAGCCGGAAACCCCGCCTGCCGATCTCAACGGCGAGGTCCCGCCCTCGCCCAAGCGCACGCAGATCGCGCCCAGCGCCTTGCGCCCGCGCTCTTCAACCTCGGCCCCCTCGCGCAAATCCGGCCCGCTTCCTGCGCCGAAGGTTCCCGCGCTCGCCCCGCTCGACCGCCGCATGCGGCAGAAGGTGGCGCGCGGCAAGACCGGTATCGATGCCCGCATCGACCTGCACGGCATGACGCAGGACGAGGCCCATGGCCGCCTCCGACGCTTTCTCTCCACCGCGCAGGTCAAGGGGCACCGGCTGGTTCTGGTGATCACCGGCAAGGGCGGACGGTCGGGGTCGGGTGAGGGCGTGTTGCGGCGTATGGTGCCGATGTGGCTGTCGCGGCCGGAATTCCGCGCGCTGGTCATCGACTTCGACGAGGCGGATATCGGTCACGGCGGAGCGGGCGCGCTTTATGTCCGCGTCCGGCGGACGAAGAAGAGATGAGGGCAATGAGGAGAAGGGAATAATGACGCCGTTCGGCGCGAAATTGCGCGAAATGCGCCGCAAGCGCGGCATTACGCTGAAGGAAATGGCGGAAACGTTGCAGGTTTCCAGCGCCTATCTCTCCGCCCTCGAACACGGCCGCCGGGGACGCCCGACCTGGTTCATGGTCCAGCGCATCATCACCTTTTTCAACGTGATCTGGGACGAGGCGGAGGAATTGCAGCGCCTGGCGGAGGTCTCCGATCCCCGCATCACGGTGGACACGGCCGGACTGGAACCGGAGGCGACCGAACTCGCCAACCTGCTGTCGACCAAGATCGGCGGCCTGTCGAAGGACTCGCTCAACCACCTTATCCATCAATTGCGCGTCGTCGCTGCCAAGGATGGGATTTGAGGGCGGGAGAGGCGCGAGTACCCGTGGCCCATCCTTCGAGACGGCCCTTCGGGCCTCCACAAAATCTGGCCCAAGATGCGCACGTTTTGCTCCTGACTGTCTACCCCGCGTAGGCGGGGATGACATTGTCAGTGGTGCGAACTTCTTTCAATATAACAACGCGATAACGTCATCCTGAGGAGGCGTCGCAGACGCCGTCTCGAAGGATGGGCCTCAGCCCCTCAATGCCCCAAACACTCCCTCACCTCTCGCACACAGCTTCAAGCGCCGACCTGAGCGCATCGAGATCCGCAAACACCCGCCAGCTTTCGTGCAGCACGTCCGGCACGGCGCCCTTTTAGGGCACCAGCGCGACGCTGGTCCCGGCGTTGCATCCCGCCTGACCGTCGGTCTTTGCGGAATCGCCGACGATCCAAACCCGCCTGTCCGCATCGATCGGGGCGTCTGAGAGCGAGAGCAGCCGCAGTACCTCGTGGATCCCGCCGGGATCGGGCTTCTTGCCGACCCGGCCAGATTGGATGCCGACCGTCAGAGGTACATGCAGATCGGCATGGGTGCAGACCACGCGCACGAAATCACGCAGATAGGCATCCTCGGAATTGCTGTGAACGGCATGCGGAATGCCGTGATCTTCGGCAAACCGCAGCAGTTCGGCGGCACCGGACAGCAGGTCGACCGGCATCTCGACGCCACGGGTGCACGCCTCAAACAGCGCCATCGCCTTGCGCGCTAGATCTTCGCGCCCCGGCAGCCGGGTGAAGAAAGCGAGATCGCTTTCGCCGGGAAGAGCCTCGTGCGGCGAGCTCGCCTCCACCCCGTCCTCGCGCCGGATCCGCTCGAATACGGCAGCATCGACGGCGGCGAAATAGGCCGTGCCGTCGATCATCGCGTTGTCCCAGTCGAAGATGAGAGCGGCGGGTTTCGCGTCCATCCGAGTTTTCCAGGTTGGGCCTCGCGGGATCAATGCCCGCTATCGTCATCGGGGGCCTTCGCAACACGGCTCGGCCGTCGGCGGCGCACGGTGACGGCATTCTGCACGAGCACGTCGAAAAAGGAGTCCATCGGATCGAGCGGGTCGATGCAAGCGCGATCCACGGAGGCATGGTGCAGTGGGTCGCCTTCCAGCAGCAGCGAATAGGCGGACTTGTCCAACGGAAACACCGCGCAACGCAGGTCCGGCGCGCATTCATCCATGTGCAGGGAGTTGTCGACGGGGCGATCGAGATCTCCTCCATCTCACGGCGACAGTCATCGGCAAGGCTGGTATTGGCGATGATCGCAGTGCCGATATTGATGCTGTTGGTCGGCGCCCCGAAAGGCCGGTCCTCGGCGAATTTCAGGACGTGAACGCCTTCGAATGCGGCCGCGCAATCTTCCATGAAGGTCTCTAGCTCAGCCATCCGCCCACGCGCTTCGGCAATCCGGCACACCGCCTCACCGGTCACCAGATACGGCCGGTTGCGCCGGTCGGGCCAGATGTTGAAGCCATAATCCACCCAGTTGGTGAGCTGGGTAATCTGGCGCCCGCCGCCCGCAGGCACCAGCCGATCCGGCACGTTGAAGACCTGACACGCCTCATGCGCCTTGGCGACGCCGATGCGTACGAGCCGATCCTTCAGCGCGTCCCCCGGTCGACCCCGTGTTCGACCACCGCCACATGGGCTTCGTCGGCGCGCCGGTACTGGATCGTTCTGAGATCCATCGCGCTGATCCCTGCAACGTTCTCCATCTCGTAATCCTCGTGGTCGACATGGGTGGTCACCACCCCGTGGGCCCGCGCCTGTTTCAGCTAGTCGGTGTCGTTGGAGGCGGTGAAGACCTTGGCGCCGTAGCCCGCCAGCACATCGGCCATACGCAACCGCTCCGCGATCAGCCGGTCGCGGCAATGTCCACACAGACGCGAGCGGCCGATCGCGCGGCCCGAGGCCCGCAACCTGCGCTTCAGCTCGGCGCCAGAGACGATATGGCCGCAATCCGGATCGCCGGGTTTACGGTCAAACAGCGCGCGCACCGGTTCGATATCCTCCACGAACTGCGTCTCGCCGTAGTGGCTCGGCGGTGGTGGAATGAAGAGATGCTGGTGGAGCGGATAAGGTGCTGGCCTCGTGCGTGCTTCCGGCCAGCGGCGCGCAGCGATATCTGTTCATGCCGATGCGGATGATCCGCAGCGCATCGCAGCTGTTGCCCCAGCCATCGAAAATGATGGCATCGCCCGGCCAGTAGCGCGCCAGGAAGGCGTTCATGGCCGCGGCAAGCGGCAGGTCCTCCCCCTCCAGGGTCCGGATGGGCGCGAGATCGCCGATTTCGCGGATATGGGCATGGGCCGGGGTCTCGGGCACGGCGATGATCTTGTCGTCGTTGCTCTCCCAGCCGTCGATGGCGATGAACACGCCGATGGGACGCACGGCGACCTCTTCGCCCGGTTCCCGGACGCGAGAATCCACCACCAGCATGACGTCCAGCGCCTCCCCCTCGTCGCCGAGCGTCTGGGGAAGGCAGCCATAATGCCAATAGGTCGGAACGGGCGGATCGACATCGCCCGCATTGGTGAGCCGCCCAGTCGCAAGGTCGATTTCGAGCTTGCGCGACATGGCTGAGGTTTGCGGGATCTCGATAATCGCGTTCACGAGATCGGGGGCCCGATCCCCGATCGAAAAGACATGCTCCATCATGGCTTCGTTCCGCCCGTATCCGCTCATGCCAGCTTGAAAAACGATGCCGGACGGCGCCGTCCTGCGGCACCGGAAAAATGAACTTGTCGCCCCGCTTTTTGCGAGTGCGCAGAAAATCCCCGCTTCAATGCGGGACCGCACGCACGATCCTGCCCGCAAAACCGGATGACGCAAAGTGATGATTGGACGAAAGGGACCGGAAACCCCGGCTGCGCTGGACGCTGAACCCCTTAATTCCCTTGCGTCATTTATGGTGCATAGCTAATTCTTTCAGTCATGCGTTATATGCAATGGCTGAACCCTCGCCGCTGCTTTAGTGTCTGCCTCAAGCGTCCTCAGAGCCGCACCGCACGACAGCCGCAACCGATACGGCCCACCTCCAGCAATGACGGACTTCCATGATGGGTGAGCCCCGAAGACCGGCCCATTCAGGCATCGACGTCGATCACGCTCAAGCCTTCACGGCCGAAAAGCTGAAGGCACGGCTTGCCGGGATCATGCTGATCGTGGGCGCGGTGGCGCTGTTTTCCTGCCTCGACACCACGGCCAAGTATCTCGGCCAGCATGTGCCGCCACTGGAAATCGTGTGGTTCCGCTTCGTCTCCCACCTGATCCTGGCGATCTTCGCCTTCCGGCTGTGGAAGCGCCGCCACATCGTGCGCACGCGCCGATCGGTGCTGCAGATCCTGCGTTCCTTCGCGCTTCTGAGCTCCACGATCTTCAACTTTCAGGCACTGCAATATCTCCAGCTTTCCGAAACGGTCTCGATCATGTTCGCCGGGCCGTTGCTGATCACGGCGCTGGCCGGGCCGCAGACGATGGGTGGCGATCATCATCGGGTTCTGCGGCGTCCTCGTGGTCATGCGGTTGGGCCTGGGCGGGCTGCACTGGGCAGTCGGCTTTTCCCTGGCGGCGATGGCCTCCTATGCGATCTACGCCTTGCTGACGCGGATCCTCACCGAGACCGAATCAGTCGACGGGATGCTGATCATTTCCGCCGCCGTCGCCATGCTCACCATGACGCCCTCGGTGATCACCGTCTGGGAGACACCGTAGAGCCCCGGCCTGTGGGTGCTGCTGATGGCCACCGGTCTTTTCGGCGGTGCCGGCCACTGGTTGCTCACCAAGGCGCACGCAATCGTGCCCGCCCCCGTGCTTGCGCCCTTTTTCTACAGCCAGATCGTGTGGATGGTCGGCCTCGGCTACATCGTCTTTGCCGATATTCCGGGCTTTACCACCGTTCTGGGAGCCTCGGTCATCGTCAGTTCCGGGCTCTATCTGCTCTACTGCGAACGTCAGATCAGCAAGACGGCGACGCCGGTCCCGCAGGCGTAACAACGCACTTACTGCGCCGCGACAGGACAATTGTCATTGAATTAGTGGGCCCGCAGCGCTTGGATTTGTATTCGTCAATAACGATATGAGCGATCATGGACGGACACGGACCGAGATCCGGAGGACGCCCCGCGGCACCTGCCGCACCGAGCCGACGCAAGCGCCTGACCTTGAGCCATCTGGCCGAGCGGCTGGGCGTTTCCAAGGCGACGCTCTCGCTCGCCTTGCGCAACTCCCCGCTTGTGGCGGATGCGACCCACGAACGCGTGAAACGCGAGGCGGAAGCCGCTGGCTATATCTACAACCGGTCCGCTGCGGCGCTGAGGACGGCGCGCTCCAACGTGGTCGGCGTCGCCGTTCACGACATTCTCAATCCCTATTTCGCCGAGATCTTCGGCGCGCTTGAAAACACGCTGGGCGAAAACGACCAGATCGTCTTCATCTGCAATCATCGTGACGACGTGGAACGTCAGCGCACCTTCGTTCAGGCCCTGCTGCAACACCGCGCCGACGGGTTGGTGCTGTGTCCCTGGGTCGGCACGGACCCGGCCGAAATCAACCATCTGGTGGATGCCGATTTCCTCGTCACGCTGATCTGCCGCGACGTGGAAGGCACGCGCGCCGGTCATTCGCGGCGACGACATCATGGGTACGCGCAATGCGGTGCGTCACCTGATCGCCGCCGGGCATCGCCATATCGCCTTTCTCGGCGGGCGGCGCAGATCCGCGACCGACACGACGGCTGGGTTTCCGCCTTGCGCGAGGCCGGGATTGATCCGGGCACACACAGGTTTATCTGCCTGAAATGATGACCCGGGCCGAAGGGTTTCTGGGGGCGGAAAACCTGCTCGCCTTCGACCCGCGCCCCACGGCTGTGGTGTGCTTCAGCAACATGGTCGGGCGCGGCCTGATCGAGGCGTTGCGCCGCCACGGGGTGGAAGCGGGACGCGACATCGCGGTGGTGGGCTATGACGATGCGCTCGACGCAGCCACCGTCACGCCGTCGCTGACCTAGGTCAACAACGGCGCAGCGGAAATCGGGGCGAAGGCCACCTCGATGATCCTCGCCCAGATCGACGGAGATCCGATGGAGGCCCGCCGCGTGGTCGTTGCCCCGCATCTCGTGGAGCGAGAGAGCGCCGGGCCCCGTCATCTGCTGGGAAACAGCTCTCTCACATTGTCCTGATCGGCAAGTTGAAAGTTTGCCGTATCCGTCCCCTCTCCCATGGGGAGAGGGGATCTGCGACCGCCCCTAGCCGAGCAGCAACCGCATGTGCGGTTCGCCGTTGGAGGTCCTGGCCGCGGTGACGCCGCTGCTGTCGAGCGTCGCCGTCACCCGTTTGCGGAAGAACGAGAAGCTATCGAAGGTGACCACGTCGACGACCTCCTCGAAATCGATCTCGACCCGTTAGCGCGCGGTTGCATCGCCATTGCGACCGAGCACGTTCACCGACACGACCTGACCGGTACACGGCTGGCCAAGATAGGTGCCGCGCGCGGTCTCGCCGATCTGCACCGGGCTGCCCACCCGCGGCGGCCGGTTCTCATCTGCGGGCGGACCGTTGCCGATCACCGCGTGAAAAGTGTTCCAGTCGCGGTAGCCGTGCTGGTGGGCGAGAAGTTCGAGCGCCCGGCCATGCGGGATCTCGGTGCAGAAATCGACCAGTTCGCCGTGCAGGCGCTTTGCCTGGCGTTTGGCCTCGTCGAGTGTGGGCAGGGTTTGCAGGTTTCCGTTCATCGCAAGCCTCAATCAAAAAGGTCCGAGCAATGCGGCAGGAAGAGACGGGGCTCTCATTGCCGTCGCACCGCGACGTCGGACGTTCAAGACTTCGTTTGAGAACGGGAAGGGCTTCACCATGACCTAGCGGGGTCTTGCGAGCGGCCGGAGCCTTACACCCGAGCGCCCAGATAGGGATGCGCACGACGAATGTCAATCTCTGCAGGTCACGCGCCGGGAGATCTGCCGCCCACGACTTGCCTCGAGGCTGCGATTCGTCTTTATCTATCTGGCGGCCTCAAACCGACACGCGAAAGGACACGTCATGAAGCTCTACGGCATCGCCAACTGCGACACGGTGAAGAAGGCCCGGCGCTTTCTGGCGGAGGCCGGGGTAGATTACGAGTTCCACGATTACAAGAAGAAGGGCGTCGACGAAGCGGCGCTGCGCGCCCAGGTGGCGGAATTCGGCTGGGAAAAGATCCTGAACACCCGCGGCACCACCTGGCGCAAGCAGCCCGACGAGGTGAAAGACGCCACCACCAACGAGGCCGCCGCGATCGAGCTGATGCTGCGCGAGCCCTCGATCATCAAGCGCCCGATCGCCGAAAGCGACGACCATCGCCTGCTGGGCTTCGACCCGACCGCCTGGGAAATCGCACTGGCGACCGGCGAACTGAAATAGGGCATCCGGCGCGGCGGCACCGGATGGATATTGGGAATAGCGACGAGCGCACGGTGGTTGCGTCGATTTCGAGGCGGTTCGAGGTTCCGACGCACTCCCTTCGTGCTATAGTGGGTCCCCCCATATCGAGAGCCGCACCATGACCGAAACTTCTGCCCCTTCAAATACCTCCGACATCGCCGTCATCGGCGCCGGTCCGGCGGGCCTGATTGCGGCCGGAACGCTCGGCCATGGCGGATACCGAGTCACCGTCTACGACCAGCTCACCTCTCCTGCCCGCCGCTTTCTGATGGCAGGGCGCGGCGGGTTGAACCTGATCCATGCCGAAGAGCTCGACACCTTCCTCACCCGCTACGGCGCGGCGAGAATTCGGCTGGAACCGGCGATCCGCACCTTCCCGCCCGAAGCATTGCGCGCTTGGGTCGACGGGCTCGGGACGGAGACCTTCGTCGGCTCCAGCCACCATGTCTTTCCCAAGGCGATGAAGGGATCGCCGCTACTGCGCGCCTGGCTTTCCCGTCTCACCGATCTCGGCGTGACGATCCTGCCCCGCCACCGCTGGACGGGCTGGGAGGAGGACGGCGCGCTATCCTTCGAGACGCCGGAGGGTCCGAAAAAGGTCCGCCCCGCCGCGACCCTTCTGGCGCTCGGCGGTTTGAGCTGGTCGAAGCTCGGCGCCGATCCCGCCTGGCCGGATCGGTTGCGCGGAGCCGTGATCGAAGTCTAGGAACTGAAACCGGCCAATTGCGACTTTCGCGTCGACTGGACACCGGTTTTTGCCGACCGTTTTGCCGGACAGCCCCTGAAGACCGTGGAACTCACCTTCGACGATCACACCGCGCGCGGCGATCTGATGATCGCCGCGACCGGCGTCGAGGGCGGGCCGGTCTATGCGCTGTCTCACCCCTTGCGCGAGGCAATCGAGGCGAACGGACCGGTCAATCTCCTCGTGAACCTTCGCCCCGACAGCCCCGAGGACGCACTTTCCGCCCGGCTTGCCAGACCGCGCGGAAAGCAGTCGATCTCCAATTTCCTGCGAAAGGCAGCGGGGCTCACGCCGCTCGGCATCGGTCTCTTGCGCGAAGCCGGACCGTTGCCCGATGCCCCCGACGATCTTGCCCGCAGGATCCGCGCCTGCCCCGTGACGCTCACCGCCACAGCCGGACTGGAGCGCGCGCCTATCGGGTGCAGGCGGGGTCGCGCTGGAGGCCATCGACGAGAGCTGGATGCTGCGATCGAGATCGGGGATATTTCTGGCTGGCGAGATGATCGACTGGGAGGCCCCGACGGTTGGATATCTTCTCCAGGCGAGTTTCGCGACCGGGGTCGTCGCCGCTCACGGCATGATCGACTGGCTGCGGTCGGCGTGAATTTGAACGTTCGAGATCCGCGAGGGAAATTCGAACCGGATTCGAGAGAATATTAAAACGCCCGCAAAACGGACGTTTGAACGGCGCGCGCGGGGCGATCACCACTCCCCTTCGATCGGGATTTTCAGAAGCCGACCGCAATGCTTGCAGTGGATCGCATCCGGATCGTGCCGGTTCAGACCGCAATCGGGGCAGGTGAAGGGATACTTGCTCGGCCGGAAGATCGTCTGCACTAGCCGCAAGAACAGCGCCACGTCGATCAACATGATCTCCACCGTCAGCAGTCGCCCGAATGTATCGGTTATGGTGATGTCGTCGAAACCGGTAGTCGTCAGCGTTGTGACCGTGAAATATAGCGCATCGACATAGGTATTGATGTTCTCGTCGATATGCAATTACGCGACAAAGACGACGGCTGTGACGATAAAGACGAAAACGAGCAGATTGACCGCCGACTGGATGACTTCCTCGTTGCGCTTGAACCAGGGCCAGCCGCGCCGCAGATCGCGTAGCACGTGGTAGGAGCGCAGAAGACGCAACATCCTGAGAATTCTTAGGAAACCGAGATTCTCGATGAAGGCGGCCGCCAGCAGCGAGGCGATGACCACGAGATCGGCAAGCGCGGTGAATTCCAGCGCGGTCTTCACCGGACGCACGGCAATCGCCAGCCGCGCGACGTAATCGGCCATCAATATCAATGCGATGATGTAGTCGGTCAGGTGCAGCGTGGGGTGCGGATCGAGCACCGAAGAGCCTACGAAATAGATCACGGTCCCAATGTCGAAGGTGATCAGCAGACCGCGGAACAGCTGTGGTCCCCTGCCTTCGCCGAAATAGAGCCGCCGCAATGCCATGCGGGTCGGGTCGAAGCGGCCGCGATGGCGCGGATAGTGGTTTGAACCGTCTGAATCGTCGTGCTTTTCGATCTTCTGATCGTTCACGTAGCCCTCCCTGAGCCGGCCCATCTTCCGGCAGATCCGCGATCCACGAATTCCACCGCTCCTCAGCCCGTCATTGTAAGCCATCCGGCTTGCGGGCGGAATTGCGGGCAATGTCTCAGGCGGGGCGTTTGATCGGGAAACTGAGCGCGGTTTCGGGTGCGGGCCAGTCGACGAGCTTGCCCGGCTTCATCAGTCCGAAGGGATCGGCCACGGTCTTGAAATCGGGTTGGGGCGCATCGATCCGTTTGCATCCGGCATTGTCGAGCCGCCAGGTATGCGGGTCGGCGACCTGAGCGCCCATGGCATTCAGCTTGTCGATGATCTCGTAGAGACGGTCGCGCCCAGTATAGCGGACCAGCGGCAGGGACGAACAGGTCACCCGGCCGAACCAGCGCTGGAATTCCAGATGGAGCACGATCTAGTCGGGAAAGGCCCGCGCTACGCGGCTAACCGTCTCCAGCGCATCGTCGGGCGAATAGCGCACCTGCAGATAGGTGAAGGCGGGATCGAGCCGCATGGCGTGCAGCGTGGTGTGGTTCCAGGTGTATTCGTAAAGCGGCGGCATGGTGCCAATATCGGAGAAGGCCGCGGCATCCGTTTCCTCGGCGTTGCGCGCAAAGACACACGCCCCGCCCTCCAGTTTCGCCAGTCGGTCGGCAGAGGCGATCTGCGGTTCGCTGACCATCGTGATCGCCATCGCCGAGCCTGCGGGCACCAGCGGCGAGAGGCGCTTGATGAGCGGTGGGATCCGCGCATCGTGGATGGAAACGAGCTTCTTGGCGACGGCATCGGCGGATGTCAGCGCCATGCCGAAGGACGCCGCCTTTGCCAGCGAGGGAAAGGCATAGACCCGCTCCGCCCAGGGCTGGATGGGGGCCAGCGCCATTTCCACTTCCGTGATGATGCCGTTGACGCCGTAGGTACGGATGACGCGCATGACGTCGTCGCCGGAAAGCTCCAGAATGCGCGGCTCCTCCTCCAGCGTAACCACCTCCACCGACAGGACCGCGCCGCGGTCCGAGATCTGGCCCCAGGTGCAGCTGCCGATGCCGCCCGCACCACCCGCCAGAAAGCCGCCGACAGTGGCGCTCTTGCGGGTTGAGGGGTGAAGGCGTATTTACCAGCCGGTCGACTTGAAGGAGCGGTCGATTTCCAGAAGCGTCGCGCCCGCCTCAATGCGGGCCGCCCCCGGTGCGGCGCGAACGAGCCGGTTGCGGCGGGTCATGTCGAGCACTACGCCGCCTGCCAGCGGCACCGCCTGGCCGTAATTCCCGGTACTCCCGCCGCACAGGGCGATCGGCACACGGGCTGCGGCGGCCACGCGCAACAGCTCCTGCTTGTCGCGCGGCTGCAATACGAGATCGGCCATGTGGCCTTCCGGCTCCTTGCGCAGTATCGGCGAGAACCAGAAGAAATTCCGGCTCTTCATACGCAAGGTCGGCGCATTGTCGATGAGCGGAGTTCCTTCCACCTTCGCGCGAAATTCTGCAAGATTGTCCATGGCAAGCCCCCGTTCGGACCATTGAAGCCAAAGTTTGATATGCTTATAAAGAAAGGCTGATGCCGGTTTTCTTGTTGAAGTCGTTTCCGCCATTTAGAAATCCTGCGCCTCCCTTACCGTAGGCTTCCGGGCCTGACCGCAGGCGCGAGGAAGGGAGGCCTTGGCACCAAGCGCAAAGGCCACAGGCGCGAGACACAAAGTGCGCGCGAGCCAGGGGAGGAAGACGGTGGGCACGAACGGGGCGCAAAGAGCCGCGGCCGGCAGGACGGGGCCTGGTGATGCGGGTCGCGACCGCGATAAGAGCGGGCAAGACAAGGCCGGAATCGCCCAGACGGGCGCGTTGCGCACGCCGGGTGCGGGGCCGCTCGGGCAGCGGTTGCGGCTTGGCGCGGGGCTGGTGCTGTTTACCTTCGTGCTCTCCCATTTCCTCAATCGTGCACTCGGCAACGTGTCACTTGCCGCCATGCAGGCGGGGCAGGATCTGCGCTATCTCGTCTGGTCCTCGGTGCCGGGACAGATCCTTCTATACGGCGCGCTGACAGTTCATGTGACACTGGCGCTCGTCAAGCTGGCCGGGCGGCGCACCTGGCGCATGCCCACATGGAAAGCGGTGCAGATCGCCCTCGGACTGGCCATCACCTGCATTCTAATCAAGCATATCGTGGCCACGCGCGGGGCGATGACCGGGTTCCACGCCTCGATCGACTATCGCCACAAACTGACCGCGCTCTGGACGGGCTATGCCTTCTGGCAATCGGTGCTGCTGCTGATCGTCTGAGCCCATGCGGCCCTCGGCCTACACTACTGGCTGCGGCTGAAACGCCGATATGCCCGCATCCGTCCGTGGCTGGCGATCGGCGCGGTACTGGTGCCGACACTAGCGCTGACCGGATGGTTCAACGCGGCCCGGCTTCTGGAGGAAACCGGCGGGCTGAAAATCAACACCACGCTTGCGCAAAAGGTCGTGCTCGGCGAATGGACCCATCTGGGCCGCTTGGGGCTCATTGCCGTCCTGGTGGCGGTCGTTCTCGCCGTTCTACTGCGCCGGGTCTCGGATCGCGTCGCGGCAGGGTTCACGGTCACCTATGCCAACGGCCGCCGCGTGCGCGGCCGCCCCGAAGCCACACTTCTGGAAATCAGCCGGGCCTATGGCGTGCCCCACATTTCCATTTGCGGCGGGCGGATGCGGTGCTTCACCTGCCGCACGCAGGTTCTTTCCGGTCTCGCCACGCTGGCACCTCCGGGCGCGGCGGAAAGCACGGTTCTGGCGCGGGTCGGGGCGGGATCGGACGTGCGTCTTGCCTGCCAGATCCGGCCGGGCGCCGATCTCGTGGTCAAGCCGCTTCTGGAAGCCGGACACACCACGATCCGGCAGACGCCGGGCGATGACGCCTATCGCTGGGGCGTGGAACGGCCGGTGACCGTGATGTTCGTCGATCTGCGCGGGTTCACGGCGCTTTCCGAAGGGCGACTTCCCTATGACGTCGTCTTCATCCTCTGACGTCGTCTTCATCCTCAACCGTTACCTGGACGGGACGGCGGCAGCCATCCGCGCCTCCGGCGTCATGATCGACAAGGTGATGGGCGACGGCATCATGGCGTTGTTCGGCGTTGAAACGAGCCGCGAGCAGGGCGCGCGCGATGCGCTCTCTGCCGTTCTGGCGCTGGCAGATGCGCTGGAACAAGCCAATGCCGACCTTGTCGCACAACTGGAAGCCCCGCTCAGGCTCGGCATCGGCATTCACACCGGGCCAGCCATTCTCGGCCGGATCGGGCTTCAGGGCGATGCGGGGGCCGCCGCCCAGTTCACCGCATTGGGCGACACGGTCAACGTGGCAAGCCGACTGGAAGGGGCGTCGAAAGAACTGGGCGACTTTGCCGTTCTCTCCAATGCGACGCTTGCTGCCGCCGGTATCGAGAGCCTGGCGATTGCGGGCAACTAGGAGGATCCGGTTCCTGCTTCACCGCATGCGGTGGCCGTGCGCGGACGGACGGAGGCGCTGGAAGTGTGGTCGCTGCACGATCCGGCCGCTCTCGCTGCCGCGCTCGATGCGCTTGGACCGGATCGGGGGGACAGGCAAAAAGACAGTGGCGGAGAAGGGCACACGGTCGCGCCGACGCTCGCACACAAATGACCGTTTGCGCATCAGCGGCAAACTTGATACCTCAATTTTCGCTGACGACCGGGTTGAGGGTGGACCTGTCGAAACGAAAGCTCCAAGATACCCTTGGGAAACCGCGTAATCCGCTACGTCCGTTCCTCGTCCGGAAGAACAAGCCACAGACGACAAGGACGGAACGACGGACCGGATCAGAATGGAGAATGCTCGTGCGGGAGGTTCAAGGGAACGACCTCCGAGATTGCCAGAAAAGCCGCGACAAAAACGACTGACACCATCCAGCCAGGGAGCATCGGGATATGCGAATTCAAGACGCAGCTCTTGCAACGGACCTCGCCGCAATTTTGCTTGCCACCGCGCCTGCCAGCGCCAAGACCTTCAAGTACGCCTTCCAGGGCGTGCTGAACACGCTTGAGCCCTACGCACTGAACGAGGCCTTCACACTGGGCACGCTCGGCAATGTCTACGAGGGACTGATCAACCGCGACAAGGAGCTGAAGATCCAGCCCGCGCTGGCGGAAAGCTGGGAGGTGACCTCGCCGACGAAATGGCGTTTCCACCTGCGCAAGAGCGTCAAGTTCCACAACGGAAGCGATTTCATCGCCGACGACATGGTCTTCTCCGCCAAGCGCGTGCGCTCCAAGGGCTCCGATCTCACCACCCGCGTGGGCGCGGACGTGAAGGTCGTCAAGGTGGACGACTACACGGTCGATTTCGAGCTGCCCGGTCCCAATCCCATCCTGAACTACGAATGGGAAGACTGGTACATCCTCGACAAGGAATGGACGGAGGAGCACGACGCCGTCTCCGTGACCTCAGCCTCCGACACCAACCCGAGTTTCGCGGCCCTCAACGCCAACGGCACCGGCCCCTACAAGGTGGTTTCCCAAGAGGCCGGGGTGAAGACGGTTTTCGAAAAGGACGAAGACTACTGGGGCGATATCGAGGGCAATGTGGACAGGGTTGAGTTCACGCCGATCTCGCAGGATGCGACCCGCGTTGCCGCCCTTCTGTCGGGCGAGATGGATCTCGTCTATCCGATCCCGGTGCAGGATATTCCCCGCGTCGACGGCAACGAGGGCACCCGTGCGCTGACAGGTCCGGAACTCCGCACGATCTTCCTCGGCATGGACCAGCGCCGCGATGAGCTGCTCTATTCCGACGTGAAGGGGAAAAATCCCTTCAAGGATATCCGGGTGCGCAAGGCCTTCTATCAGGCGATCGACGAGAACGCGATCGTCAAGAAGGTGATGCGCGGGCTCGCCACGCCGTCGGCCTGATGATCTCGCCCTTCATGTTCGACCGGGGGGACGAATTCGAGTGCTACGCCTATGACCCGGAAGCCCCCAAGGCGCTTCTGGCGGAGGCCGGATATCCGGACGGCTTCGAGGTGGGCATGGAATGCCCGAAGATCGCTACGTGAACGACGAGGCGATCTGTCAGGCGGTTTCCGCCTATCTCGCACGCGTCGGCATCAAGGTCGATCTGAACGCCCAGCCGAAGGCGAAGTACTTCGCCAAGATCCTGGCTTCCGGCGATTACGACACCTCGTTCTACCTACTCGGTTGGACGCCGAATTCTTTCGACGCCTACAACGTCCTGCCCTCGCTGATGAATTGCCGCGACGATTCCGGCGCCGGTTCGCCCTTCAACAATGGCGGCTGGTGCGACGAGGAGATCGACGAGCTGACCGCCAAGGTTCTGGTCGAAAACGACCAGGAGAAGTGCAACGGGATGATCTACGAAGCCTTCAAGAAGGCGTGACAACGTCTACTACATCCCGCTCCACCAGCAGGGACTCGCCTGGGGTTTGGCCGACGGCGTCGAAGTCGCCCAGCGCGCCGACAACATCCTGAAATTCCGCTACGTGGAGGTGAAGGAGTAACGAGCCTCATTGTCCGAGGCCTTGCCGCCTGTTCCCGTCTCCCCCCTTGAGGGGGAGATGTCGGCTCGGGTCGACAGAGGGGGGCAAGCGGCAGGTCCGGAGCAAGCGGCTTCACCCCTCTGTCCCGCGATCCGCGTGACATCTCCCCCTCAAGGGGGGAGAGCGGAGCAAGACCGGCGCCCACGGATAAACATCTGTCTTTGACTACGACTTCCGGACACCCCTGATAGGACACGTCCATGCTCACCTTCATCATCCGGCGTCTCGTGCAGGCCGTCATCGTCATGCTCGCCGTGGCGCTGATCGCCTTCACGCTGTTTCGCTTCGTCGGCGATCCGGTCAATCAGATGGTGGGACAGGACACCACGCCCGCCCAGCGCGAGACGTTACGCGAGAGGCTGGGGCTGCATGATACGGTGCTGGTGCAGTCCGGCCGCTTCGTCGTCCATGCCGCACACTTCGATTTCGGCAATTCCTATCAGTTCAAGCAGCCGGTCTCCGGGCTCATCGGCTCGCGCCTGCCCGCGACCTTCGAGCTTTCCATCACCTCAGCCCTTTTTGCGCTGCTCGTCGGGATTCCGATGGGATGGGCGTTTATACCGGGCTCAACCGGACCTCAATCCTCTCCAAGCTCTTCCAGACGATCTCGCTGATCGGCATTTCACTGCCGACCTTCTTCATCGGCATCCTGCTGATCTTCGTCTTCTCCGTGACCCTGCAATGGCTGCCGAGTTTCGGGCGTGGCAAGGTGGTGGATCTCGGCTTCTAGACGACCGGATTCCTGACCGTCTCCGGCATCCAGGCGCTGATCATGCCGTCGATCACGCTGGAGCTCTTCCAGATGACGCTAATCATGCGGCTGGTGCGGTCCGAAATGCTGGAGGTGATCCGGGCCGACTACATCAAGTTCGCCCGTGCGTGCGGGCTACCGGATCGGATCGTCCATTTCCGCCATGCGTTGAAGAACATGCTGGTTCCCGTCATCACCATCACGGGATTGCAACTCGCCTCCATCATCGCCTTCGCGATCATCACCGAGACGGTGTTCCAGTGGCCGGGCATGGGGCTTTTGTTCCTGCAGGCGGTGCAGAACGTCGATATCCCGATCATGGCGGCCTACCTGATGCTGATCACCTTCGTCTTTGTCTTCATCAATCTCATCGTCGACATTCTCTATTTCGTGGTCGACCCGCGCCTTCGCGTGGAAAGAACGGTGGAGGCATGACCATGGCCGTTTCCCTTGTCGCCCTGACCTTCCGCCCCATCGCGGCGGCCGATCTTCCCGCTCTCGCCGACCTTTGGCACGAGGTGTGGGCTTCCGGTCATGCGGCCTTCGCGGGGCCTGAGCTGACCGCGGTGCGCACGCCGGAACGTTTTCTGGCACGGTTGCAGCCCTTTGCGGGCAAGGGGCTTATTGCCGAGATCACCAGTGAAATCATGGGCTTTGCCTATTGGAACGGGGCGGAACTCGACCAGTTTCATGTCGGCGCGAAGGCGCGCGGCACCGGCCTTGCCCAAAAGCTGATGACTGAGGCAGAAAGCGCCATGGCCGGGGAGGGTATCGCGTCCGCCTTTCTCTTCTGCGCCGACGGCAATTCCCGCGCCTACCGCTTTTACGAAAAGCTCGGCTGGCGCAACGCCGGTTTGGAGAGTTCGCCGGTCTCCGACGGGGTAGGCGGCCGGCTATTCATCGACTGCCACCGTTTCGTCAAGTAGCTTGCCCCCCGATGACCGAAACGACGCCTTCCTCGAAACCGGACGGATGGCTGACGCGTGCCGCCGACAGCGACATCCTGCATTCGTTTCTCGCCTCCAAGGTCACGGTGCTGGCGGCACTGGTGGCGCTGACCTTCTTCATCGGCGCAGCCTTTGCCCCCCTCATTGCCCCGCACAACCCATTCGATCTCGCCAGCATCGATCTGCTCGATTCCCTGCTGCCGCCTGCATGGGCGCCCGACGGCAACAGCCGGTTCCTGCTCGGCACCGGCGATCTCGGCCGCGATATCTTCTCCACCATCCTTTATGGCGCGCGCATTTCCATCGGGGTGGGTGTCGTCTCCGTCGCCTTCGCCGCGACGCTCGGCATCGCGCTGGGGTTGATCGCGGGCTATGCGGGAGGGCGGATTGATGCCTTCATAATGCGGGTCGCTGAAGTTCAGCTCACCTTCCCGGCGATCCTGATCGCACTGCTGGTCGATTGCGCGGCGCGCGGGATTTTCGGCAATCCCAACCGAGAGCACTCGGCCTTCTGAATCCTGGTCTTCTCCATCGGGTTGAATTTCTGGGTGCAATATGCGCGCACAGTGAGTGGCTCCACCATGGTGGAGCGCAACAAGGAATATGTGCAGGCAGCTCGGCTCATCGGCATCCGGCCGGGCCTGATCATGCTGCGCCACGTGCTGCCTAACGTGATGAGCCCGGTTCTGGTGATTGCCACGATCAATCTAACGCTCGCGGTCATTACCGAGGCAACGCTTTCTTATCTCGGCGTCGGCGTGCCGCCTACCCAGCCCTCGCTCGGCACGCTGATCAGGATCGGCAACGATTTCCTGTTCTCCGGCGAATGGTGGATCGCGATCTTCCACGGCATCGCGCTTGCGGTACTCGTGCTCGCGATCAACCTGATTGGCGACTGGCTACGAGACGCCCTCAACCCGAAGCTGAGGTGAGCCCGATGAGCGAGCCGCTTCTTTCCGTGCGCGATCTGCGCGTCGAATTCCCTACACGGCGCGGCATTCTGACGGCGATCGACGGCATCTCCTTCGATCTTGCACCGGGCGAGGTGCTTGGGCATGGTGGGCGAGAGTCGGGCAGAAAAGTCGCTGACCGGGGTCGCCGTCATCGGCCTTCTGGAGCCGCTGGGACGCGTTGTGGGCGGCGAGATCCAACTAAATGGCGAGCGCATCGACAACCTGCCGAAAAAGGCCATGCGGAAAATCCGCGGGCGGCGGATCGGCATGGTCTTTCAGGATCCGCTGACAAGCCTCAATCCGCTCTTCACCGTCGGCGATTAGCTCATCGAGACGATCATGACCCATCTGCCGCTGTCCGCCCGGCAGGCGCGCGACAAGACGGTGGCGCTTCTGGAGGCGGTCGCATTCCGGCGGCCGCCAAGCGATTGGACGCCTATCCGCATCAGTTTTCCGGCGGCATGCGGCAACGCGTGGTGATCGCACTTGCCCTGTGCGCGGAGCCGGAACTGGTCATCGCGGACGAGCCGACGATGGCGCTCGATGTTTCCGTGCAGGCGCAGATCATCGACGTTCTAAAGGACCTCTGCCGCGTGCGCGGGGCCTCCGTCATCCTGATCACGCACGACATGGGCATGATCGCGGAGGCCGCCGACCGTGTGGCGGTGATGTATTCCGGACGGATCGCGGAAATCGGGCCCGTCGCCCATGTCATCCAGACCCCGCATCACCCCTATACGAGCGGGCTGATGGCTTCAATCCCCTCGCTCACCGGCGAGGTGGAGCGGCTCGTGCAGATCCCCGGCGCCATGCCGCGTCTCGATGCGATCCCCTCAGGCTGTGTCTTTCATCCGCGCTGTCCGCATGCCTTTGCGCGCTGCCGGAACCGACGGCAACGGACGACGCAAGCGTCGCCTGCTGGCTTCATGAGGAGCGGGGCTCAGGGAGCGCGTGCGATGAGCCCTCCCTTCCCGTCCAGAGTGCCGGAGGTGCGCGATGAACGAGATACCGGCACAGGCGACGATGGAAAAATCCGCCGAGGCCGTGGTGGATGTGCGCGATCTTTCCCGCACCTTCGATGTTTCGCGGCCCTGGCTCAACAGGGTATTGGATGGCGGGACGCGCCATTTCTTGCGCGCCGTTCAGGAGGTTTCCTTCGAGATCGCTCGCGACGAGACCTTCGCGCTTGTCGGTGAGAGCGGATCGGGCAAATCGACGGTCGCGAAGCTGGTGGTGGGTCTGCTGCCGCCCTCGCGCGGCTCGATCCGGATCGACGGACTGGACATGCAGGGGGTGCAACAGGCCCATGTCATGCGCGATCTCCGCCGCCGTATCCAGATGATCTTTCAGGACTCGTTCGCCAGCCTCAACCCGCGCTGACGGGTCGGGCGGATCATCGCCGAACCGATCCGCGCCTTCGATCTGGAGCCCGACGCGCGTGCGCTGGAGGCCCACATCGGCGAGCTTTTGAGCCTCGTCGACCTCGATCCGCGCGATGCGAAGAAATATCCGCACAAATTTTCCGGCGGCCAGCGCCAGCGCATCTGCATTACCCGCGCACTTGCCTCAAAGCCGGAATTCCTGGTTAGCGACGAACCGACCTCGGCGCTCGATGTCTCCGTTCAGGCGCAGATCCTGAACCTGATGCGCGATCTCCAGGACGAGTTCGCGCTGACCTATCTCTTCATCAGCCACGATCTGGCCGTGGTGCGCCACATGGCGAGCCGGATCAGGGTGATGTATCTGGGCCGCCTGGTGGAGGTGGCGGATGCAAAAGCACTTTTCGCCACGCCCCGACACCCCTACACGCGCATGCTGCTCGATGCCGTGCTGGACCTGACAATGACGGGTGCACGCCGCAAGCAGGTGGAGGGCGAAATCCCGAACCCGATCTCCCCGCCATCGGGCTGCGCCTTTCATCCGCGTTGTCCGCTCGCCAATGAGCGGTTCCAGGCCGAGCAACCGGCCGCGCTGCCCGCCGACGGTGCACTCATGCGCTGTCATGCGGTGGAGGAAGGGCGGAGCTGAAGGGGCGGATTTGCGAGAATTGACTGGTTTGGAGTGTGTAGCCCGTCTCGAAGGATGGGCGAAACAGGCACGTTTTGCTCCAGACTGTCATCCCCACGCAGGCGGGGAGAGAGTGGCGAGGGGAGCCTTTTCCCCGTTTCCGGGAGGGATTCTAAGCGACACCGTCTCACCCACCGCGCCTTACTCGATCAAATGCACCATCGCGTCGCTGACCGCGAACCGTTGCGCGCCCTCCGGCAGGGCCTCAGACAGACCGACATCCGTGCCAGTCATGAAAACCTGACCACCCAGTACATCGAGCCGAGCAAAGAGGGCGGCGCGGCGCGTGGGATCGAGATGGGTGGCAACCTCATCGAGCAACAGAACCGGGGTCATGTTGGAAACCCGTGCGGTTAGTTCCGCATGGGCGAGGACCAGCCCGATCAGCAGCGCCTTCTGTTCGCCGGTCGACGCCAGACCAGCGGGCATCTGCTTGGCAAGATGGGTGACGGTGAGATCTGTGCGATGCGGGCCGTCGAGCGTGCGACCCGCAGCCCTGTCCCGAGTGCGGCCGCGCGCCATCACCTCCGCAAAGGTGTCTTCCAGATCGGCGGCGGGCGTCGTGGCCGCCAGATCCTCGAACGGGCCTTCCAGCGCGAGCCCTGCGCGCGGAAACGTATCGGGCTCCGATCCACCCTGATCATTGAGAAGACCGGCAAGCAGGGTGACCGTTTCGCGCCGGGCATAGGCAACCGCGATGCCGAGGGAGGCGAGCTGCACCTCCACCGCATCAAGCCAGGCCACCTCGCCGCCCGTCTCCAGAAGCCGGTTACGGCTCCGCATGGCCTTTTCGAAATCCGCGACGCGTCGGCCGTGGCCGGGGTCCACCGCCAGCACCAACCGGTCGAGAAAGCGGCGGCGATCGCCCGCAGGGCCCGTAAAAAGCCCGTCCATGGACGGCACCAGCCAGAAAACGCGCAAATACTGGGAAAGCTCATCGGCCGTGCGCGCATCCTCCGCATCGATGCGGATCCGGCGGGACGCCGTGTCGGACGAGAAACCGATGCCAATCCGGGTTTCTCCGACAGGCCCGTCAAGACGGGCGGCAACGCTCCAGCCGTCGGGCGGCAGCGACTGCGGATCGACCTTTCGCACAAGATCGGCAAAGGCGGCACGACGCAAGCCCCGGCCAGGAGTGAGCAGAGAAACGGCTTCGAGAAGGTTGGTCTTGCCCGCGCCGTTGTTTCCGGTCAGCGCCACCAGCCGGGCCTCGATATCGAGCGTGGCGGCGGTGTAGTTTCTGAAATCGGTCAGCGACAGGCGTGTTAGACGAACGGGATCGGGCATCACGAAACCGACCTCACCTGAGAGGGCTGGGCTTGGCGGGATGTCGTGGAGTCGCTTCGTCGCATGGCGCCGATAATGGGCAAGCGGCGCGTCGCCGTCACCTGTTCAGTTGAGGCGGCAGGGCGGTTTCTGGGCAAAAAGACGATGCTTCCGCTTTGCCAGCTCCGCCCCACCTGCTATATCGCGCAACAATGAGAAGCCTATGGAGCCGCTATGTCTGATATGCGTCTAGTCGTCGTCGGAGCTGGGGGCCGGATGGGTCGCCAGCTCGTGCGGGCCGTCACCGAAATGCCAGGTGTCACGGTAAGTGGGGCCATCGAGCACAAGGGCTCGGACCTGCTTGGAAAAGATGCGGGCGTGCTGGCCGAAATCGGCGAGCTGGGCATTCCGCTCACCGACGATCCGCTGGCCACCTTCGTCAAGGCAGACGGCGTGCTGGACTTCACCCGACCGGAAGCGACCGTCGGGTTTGCCGAACTCACCGCACAGGCGCGCATCGTCCATGTGATCGGCACGACCGGGTTCGAGGACGATCATCTGGCAAAGATCGAGGCCGCTGCACGCCATGCGACGATCGTCAAGTCGGGCAACATGAGCCTCGGCGTCAATCTGCTGGCGGAGCTGGTGCGCAGCGCGGCACGCGCGCTCGATGAGGATTTCGATATCGAGATCATGGAAATGCATCACCGGCACAAGGTGGATGCGCCGTCGGGCACTGCGCTGCTGCTCGGCGAAGTGGCCGCAGCAGGCCGCGAGATCTCGCTGAAAGACCGTTCGGTGCGGTCGCGCGACGGGGTTACGGGCGAGCGACGGGCTGGCGATATCGGCTTTGCGACGCTGCGCGGCGGCTCGATCGTGGGCGATCACACGGTGATCCTTGCCGGCGAGGGCGAGCGTATCGAACTGACCCACCGGGCCCAGGACCGCGCCATCTTCGCGCGCGGCGCGGTGAAAGCCGCGCTGTGGGTGCGCGGGCAGAAGCCCGGTCTCTACTCCATGGCTGACGTTCTCGGTCTTTGAACGACACCCACCTGATCATTTCGGAGCGAACGATGGAACGTCTCTTGGTGCTGGTCCGTCACGGCCAGAGCGAATGGAACCTGAAGAACCTCTTCACCGGCTGGAAGGATCCGGACTTGACGGAGCAGGGCGTGGAAGAGGCGGTCAAGGCCGGCAAGCGGCTGAAGGAGATGGGGCTCACCTTCGACCTCGCGTTCACCTCCGCCCTGACGCGCGCTCACCACACCAAGGCGCAGATCCTGGAACAACTCGGCCAGACGGGGCTTACAAGCATTCGCGATCAGGCGCTCAACGAGCGCGACTACGGCGATCTCACCGGCCTCAACAAGGACGATACGCGCAAGAAATGGGGCGACGAGCAGGTCCATATCTGGCGCCGCTCCTACGACATGCCGCCTCCGGGCGGCGAAAGTCTGAAGATGACGGCGGAGCGCGTGCTTCCCTATTTCGAGGCGAAGATCATGCCAGAGGTGATGAAGGGGCAGCGCGTGCTGGTCACCGCCCACGGCAATTCGCTGCGCTCGCTGATCATGAAGCTGGAAGGCTTGTCGCCGGAAGAAATCCTGAAGCGCGAAGTGAGCACGGGCGTGCCGATCATCTACCGCTTCAACGAGGATGGCTCGGTCGCCAGCATCAAGGACCTGGCCGACTAAACCCGCTTGCGCCAGAAAAAGAAACGCCCGGGAGCAACTTCCGGGCGATGACGCGAGATCGCTTCTATCAGGGCTTTGGCTTAGGCGTCGGCAGCGGATCGTCCGCCAGCCCGCAATAAGCGAGGATGCTGGCGAACGTAAAGTGCTCGCTGTCCCCAACCTTCTCGCCGGGAATGGCAAGAACCGGATCGACGATCAGATCGAGGCCCTTGCCGGTGCGCTCGCGATAGTGATCTATCAGGCCCAACAGCACCTCACCCACAATACGGCCGCCGACCTCGCCCAGTTCGTTCCCCTCCTTGAACACTTCCGCTTCCGCCAGGATGTAGTACCACAGCGGCAGTTCGTCCGTGTGCAGGATGGCGGCCGCCTCATCGAGGATCTGGTTGATCTTCGCCTCGTGGTCTGACTTGTTGTTGCGGACGAGCATCTCCTTGGCCGTGAGCCCGATAAAGCTCGCGATATCCTATCCCGACGGCAAGCGAAAGACGCGACCACGATTGAGGTTGCGCGAGGCGAGAGATCCCAGGCCGTCCACATCGACCACACCGACCTGATGCAGCACGAAAAGGTGCTCAGTCAGTCGCGTGTCGATCTTGCGCGCCGGCTGCCAGGCGAAGGGCGTCTTGACCGGACCGTAATTGTGACGCTGGCCGTCGGTGATGGTCGGCTTCTGCGTCTTTCGGTGATGGTCGGCTTCTGCGTCTTGGAGAAATCGAAGAAATAGCGGCAGTCGATCAGGTGCTCCCTGACTAATCGGCTGAAAACCGCGTAATCCGCCTTTCATGTTGCCGGGATCGAACAGATCCACCGCAAAATAGCCGCCCCGCATCTGGTAGGACTGGCGCACCTGGCTGTGGCCGAAACGATAGGCAGCGACGGAAAACTCCACCGGCATGAAGGACGCCAGGATGCAGGCGTTCGGGTGGTCGAAGAAGCCTCCCTTGTAATAGTAACGACGCCCTTCCGTCGCGATCTTCACCACCATGTGCTTGCCGATCAGACCGGGTAGAAATTCCTCCAGGATCTCCTTGTGATAGTAATGGGTGACGTGGTCACGCACCTTTTCGAAGATTTCTTCGGCTTCCGCCGGCGCGAGCTTGTTGAGCTTCTTGCCGTGGACCTCGATGTAGTGATCGACCAGAGAATTGTGAAACTTGATCATCGAGAACTGGATCTGAGAGACGATTGCGTTCTCGTCGTTGCGCGGATTGCCGATGATCGCGGTACCGGCATCCTGCTGATACGTCCTAGAGTGCTGAAGGTCGCAGCGCGTATCCGAATAGCGCGTTCCTTCGGCAGGCTGGAGCCCGCGATTGCTCGCATCAACCTCCTTCTCCACGCCGTTGATTACCATTTTCACCTTCTTGGCGCGCCGCTGATAGAGATGGGGGCTGGCATCGCGGCCACCGCCGTAGACGCAATCAAGATCGAGATTGGGGGTTCGACCGTTCGGAATCTGGTCACCCATGGCAGGTGTGTCGAGCGTGATGTCGTGATCGATGAACTGCCCGAGAAAGGTGAAGCCGGAAGGGGTGTTGCTGTCGCCGGACGGGGTACTTTTCGTCTCGACCATCGGCCCCGGCTTGCCGTTGACATCCAACGCGCCCAACTTGCGCAAGTCGTCAACGGAGCTCGGATGAGGAGAAAGAATTTCCCCTGAGGTCTCACTCACCTTCTGGCCAAGCGCAAACAGGCGACCAAACCGCCCTTCGCGCTGTTCCCGCCCCCCTTTCGCTCGGTACAGGTCTGAAAGCGCGCGCCAACTCTGGATTGCAGAACGGCCCACCATGTCCTGCCATATGTCTCTCCCATTCTAATATCATGATAAAGGCACAGGAAAGGGCGCACGCGAACGGCCAAATGCGCATCGCGCATCTAGTCGCCAACGCATGACAAAAAGGGTACGGGCGCTCGGTTTAAATCGCGTCTGAATATTCTAAGTTCAAGATATGGAAGCTATGCGAGATTTCTAATCTATGTCAATTAAAACAATAACTTAGATCCCGCGTTGCATTCAGCCCCGATCATGGTGCAATTGTTCCAGCAAGTCTGCGACGAGTTGCTCGCGCGCCGTCTTGTCATAGGCTTCCGCCGCGCCCGATCCTCAGACGGGGCCGTCCCAAGCTGCATCGCCTTCGAACCGCGCGACCACGTGAACGTGAAGCTGGCGCACAACGTTGCCGAGCGCCCCGACATTGAGCTTGTCGCAACCCGTCACCGCTTTCAGCGCGCGGCAAGCGAGCGAAATCTCCTCCATCAGCAGCGCGCGTTCTTCTACGTCCAGATCGATGATCTCGCTAAGCCCGGCCTTGCGCGGCACCATCAGGAGCCAGGAAAACCGGACGTCGTTCATCAACCGGACGGTGGAGAGCCGCATGTCGAGCAGGGGAATGCTGTCGGCCTCAAGCCGGGGATCGAGGGTGAAGGCGTCGCTCATGTTCGGATCCTGTTGTCAGTCGATGAATGCCGCGGACGGGATGAGAATCCGGCTGCGAACGGTCAATGATGTTCTTATCCCTTCCTTCCCTCTTGCCAATCCCCACCCTCCTCCTGATATAAGGGCCTCGGGAGGTTGGCAGTGGACGGGCCACTCGCCAACCGGGTCAGGTCCGGAAGGAAGCAACCCCAACGAGTTTCGGCGCGGGTCACCGTGTCCAGCCTCCCACCCTATCACCCCGCAGGGGCCTCGCGGATTACCGGTCGGGCAGAGCATACGGGTTTTGCGTTTTTCCCGCACGGCACGCGATCGCTTGCAAAGCCGGCCGCGGCAGCCACGCGGCCCGGACAAAGGCGTGACGGCCAGGTGGACGGCACTCTCACCAGCGATAACGAGAAACCCGGCGCTTCGGGTCCTTCTGACGCTTCGGGCGAAACCCGGGAGAGCGGCGCTTATCGCGTGCTCGCGCGCAAGTACCGCCCCAACAATTTCGACGATCTGATCGGCCAGAAGCCGATGGTCCGCACGCTGTCGAACGCCTTCGAGACGGGGCGTATCGCGCAAGGCTGGATTCTGACCGGCGTGCGCGGGGTGGGCAAGACCACGACGGCCCGCATTATGGCGCGCGCGCTCAATTACGAGATCCCCGGAGAGATCGACAAGCCGACCATCCATCTCGACCGCGAAGGCACCCGCTGCCGCGCGATCATGGAAGGCCGCCATGTCGACGTGATCGAGATGGATGCCGCCTCGCACACCGGCATCAACGATATCCGGGAGATAACGGATGCGGCGCGCTACCGCCCGGTTTCGGCGCGCTACAAGGTCTACATCATCGATGAGGTACACATGCTGTCGAACGCAGCCTTCAACGGGCTGCTGAAGACGCTCGAAGAGCCGCCGGAGCATGTGAAGTTCATTTTCGCGACCACCGAAATCCGCAAGGTACCGGTGACGGTGCTGTCGCGCTGCCAGCGCTTCGATCTGCGCCGGGTGGAGGCGGGCACGCTGGTCGCCCACATGAAGCGGATCGCGGACGCGGAAAAGATCGAGATCGAGGACGAGGCGCTGGCGCTGGTGGCGCGCGCGGCCGAGGGCTCGGTGCGTGATGCGCTCTCGCTGCTCGATCAGGCCATGGCGCACGGCAACGGCAAGATCACGGCGGAAGATCTGTGCTCCATGCTGGGGCTCGCCGATCACGCCCGTGTCATCGACCTGTTCGAACACACGATGAAGGGCGATGCGGCCGGAGCGCTTTCGGAACTGCGCGCGCAGTATGATATTGGCGCGGATCCGGGCGTGGTGATGACCGATCTCGCCGATTTCGTGCATCTGGTCACCCGGCTGAAGATCGTGCCCGATGCGGGCGACGATGTTTCCGTCACCGAGATGGAGCGCCAGCGCGGCCAGACATTCGCCAACGAGCTTTCCATGCGGGTGCTGAACCGCGCCTGGCAGATGCTGCTGAAGGCCATACCGGAGGTGCAGAACGCGCCCAAGCCGCTGGCAGCCGCCGACATGGCGCTGGTGCGGCTGTGCTATGCCGCCGATCTGCCGACGCCCGACGAGGCGCTGCGGCGGCTGGCGGAAGACGATGGAAACCATCAGGGTGGCCCGGCCACCGGCGGTGGCGGATCCACAGGCCCTTCCGGCGGCGGCAATATGGGCGCGCAGGCCGGCGGATCGGTTTCCGCGCAGGGCGGACAGTCCATGCCGGGGTCCGCGCCGATGCCCAATTCCGGGCCCCGGCTGCACGCGGTGGCAGGCGGTCGAGCGGCAGTGGAGGCGGAGCCTCAGGAACACGGGCTGGCGAAAGCGCCCGAACGCGCTCCGGAAGCGCGACCGGCCGCGCACGGAGAGGCAGAGGCCGAAGACGGCCCGCGAAGCCTTGAGGACGTCGCCACCCTTTGCGTTCAGCACCGCGACCTGACGCTGAAATTTGCCGTGGAACGGCAGATGCGGCTGGTACGGTTCGAACGCGGCCGTATCGAGGTGGTGATCGATCAGGGCGCACCGTCCGATCTCGCCGGTCAGCTCGGCCACAAGCTTGGCGAGTGGACGGGCGAGCGCTGGATCGTGGTCGTGGTGCGCGGCGAAGCGGACTCGACCATCTACGAGCGCCGCCAGGCCACTCAGGCCAAGATCGTTTCCGATGCCATGGCCGATCCGGCCGTGCATGTAGTGCTGGATACCTTTCCCGGCGCCAAGATCGTCGACGTCCGGGTGGCGGAGGACGCGGCGGTCGACGAAGCCGCGCCGCATCCCGACGAGACCCTTGAAGACCCCGATGCGGACGACGACACGAATAACGACGCTTGATCCCGCCGGAGGAACAGGCCGGTCAATGATACGAAAAGGTTTGGGACCATGGATTTCCTAAAGATGATGAAGCAGGCCAAGCAGCTCCAGGAGCAGATGGGCAACCTGCAGGAAGAGATCGGCACGATCGAGGTCACGGGCACGGCGGGTGCCGGGCTCGTCACGGCGGTGATGAGCGGCAAGGGCGAGATGAAGAGCCTGAAGATCAATCCCTCGCTCGCCAAGGAAGACGAGGTGGAGATCCTGGAAGACCTGATCCTCGCCGCCCACAACGACGCCAAGGCCAAGGCGGAAGCCGCCATGCAGGAAAAGACCCAGGACCTGATGTCCAGCATGGGCCTGCCCGCCGGAATGAAGCTGCCGTTCTGAGGCGCTTGGGGGAAGTAGGGCGAACGATGGCGATGGGTGCGCGCGCACAATGAGCAGTCGCAAGGTTGCCGGTCCGGAAATCGAGACCCTGATCCAGTTGCTTGCCAAGTTGCCGGGGCTCGGCCCCCGCTCGGCCAAGCGCGCCACGCTTCACCTTATCCAGAAGAAGGACCAGCTCTTCGCCCCGCTGACAAAGGCGATGGAGGTAGCGCTGGACGAGGTCAAGGTCTGTTCGATCTGCGGCAATATCGATACGTCCGACCCTTGCACCACCTGCTCCGATCCGCGCCGAGACGACAGCACCATCGTCGTGGTGGAGGATGTGTCCGACCTGTGGGCGCTGGAGCGAGTCTCGGCGGTCAATGCCCGCTATCACGTGCTCGGCGGCACACTGTCGCCGCTCGATGAAGTGACGCCGGAAGATCTCAATATTGCCAGGCTTGTGGAGCGGGTGCGCCAGGGCGCGGTCACAGAGGTGATCCTGGCGGTCAACGCCACGGTCGAAGGCCAGACCACCGCCCATTACGTGACCGATCAGCTCGCGGGCCTCGACGTCAAGATTTCTCGGCTGGCCCACGGCGTGCCGGTGGGCGGTGAACTCGACTATCTCGATGAGGGCACGCTTGCCCAGGCCCTGAAGGCGCGCACGCCGTTTTGAGGCCTGCCGCCGCCAACTGCAGCAACCTCCCCAGTCCGCTCCCGATCTATTTTCTCATCTTATATGCAGCGTAATACATATTACGTATAAATCGTATTACTTCTTAAAAAATAATTTACATCTAAAAAACTATTAGTCGGATATTAGAATTATCCGGCAATCATCGCGCTCGTAATTTCTCTATACTTGGCGATATGCGAGGCGAAAAGCGGAATGATCAAGCGTAAGGAAAAGAAATCTGAAGTGCCGATGCCCGAAATGGCGGAGTTCGAGCCCCCGGCACCGCAGAGCGACGCTGCTCCCCACGTCAAAACCCTGCTTTCCGATGATCGCCTATCGGGCGTAAGTGCGGACAATTTCAGATTTGACGGCGCCAAAGCCGCCCTCGTCGTTGCCTATATTTCTCCCCACATCGGCTTTGCCGAAACCGTTCGCCAGATCCAGAAGCTCGCCGGATCCGCCCGCGTCGTCGCCACGACAACGGCCGGGGAACTCTGTTCAAGCGGCTCGGAGAGCGTCTATTGCGGCACGGCGAAAACCTGGCGCAGTGTCGTTCTTCAGATCTTCTCTCGGCGCCTGATCGACAAGGCAGAGGTCTTCGCCGTCCCGCTTCACTGTCAGGATATCCGCTCCGGCGGAACGTCGATGGATCGCGAGATGCGGATCGACAAGATCCGCCGGGCCCTGGACAACGTGAAACCGTCCTTTTCGCTCGATCCCCACAACAGCTTTGCCCTGACCTCCATCGACGGTCTTTCCAATTCCGAGAACTATTTCATGGAAGCCGTCTATCGCGTGGCGCGTTCTCCGTGCGTGTTCGTGGTCGGATCGGCGGGCGGCACAAGCTCGATTTCCAGCAGACGCAGCTGCATGACGGCAAGCAGGCGCTGGAAAACCATGTGGTTCTGGTCTTCGTCCGCCTGGCGGAAGGCTGCCGCTATGGCATCATGAAGAGCCAGAACTTCAAGAAGACCGGCCCGACCTTCGTCGTCGTCGAGCCGATGTAGACCATCGCACTGTCAGTTCCGTGCTCGATGCGCAGACCGGTAAGGTCATTTCGCTGGTCGAGGCCCTTGCCGCAACCTTTGCGACGACGTCGGACAATGTGGCGAACGTGCTCGGCGGGCGCGCCTTCGGGATCGATCTGCAGGGAGAGATCTTCGTCCGCTCGGTCGCCGCGATCGATGCGGAAAACGGCAAGGTAAGCTTCTATTGCGATGTCGGCCCCGGCGATGAACTGGTCATGCTGGAGCCGATCGACTTCCTCGACCAGACGCGCCGCGACATTGCCGCCTATCTCAAGGGCAAGCCGAAGCCGGTCGCGGTACTGATGAACGACTGCATCCTGCGGCACCTATCGAATGCGAATGCTCTCGGCCAGGCCAAGGATCTCTAGCCGGTGCAGGCTGCCGGGTTCTCCACCTTCGGCGAGCTGTTCGGCATCAACATCAACCAGACACTTGTTGCGCTCATCTCCTTTGCCGATGTGGAGAACGATTATCGCAATGAATTTATTGATAATTTCGCGAACTACTATGCCCGGTTCGTAGAATATTTCACGCGCCGGAAACTCAATCAGCTCCAGATGCTCAATACGCTGCGCAGCGCGATCATCACCGATATCGTCGACCATCTGTCCGTCGCCTCCAAAGTCGAGGGCGTGCTCGGCGAAGTGTCGGAAATCGGCACCGTCATCGACGGCATCCGCAGCGCCATGGGCAAGGGGGCCAATGCCGGCAAGGACGGCGGCAACACCAATACCGAACAGCTCGCCGGCCAGTTCCAGAGCCTGAGCGGGTCGCTGCAGGCGCTTCGTCAGGTGTTGTCGATCATCGACAACATCACCAGTCAGACAAACCTGCTGGCGCTCAATGCCACGATCGAGGCGGCCCGTGCCGGCGAGGCAGGGAAGGGCTTCAGCGTCGTTGCGGGCGAAGTGAAGAAGCTCGCCAACGACGCGAAATCCTCGCTCAGCCACACCCAGGCGGCCGTGGGCGAGATCGAAACATCGCTCGAGCAGCTCGCCTATCATCGAGGCGACCAAGGCGCAGATCGCCCATGAGGGCGACCGCTACAAGGATGTCGTCGTCCAGGTGGAGGGGATCTTCGCCCAGACCGGCAATATCGAACGCTCACTCAATGATCTGACCCAGATCCTCGCCACCCATCGTGCCGGTGTGGATGACGTCATGGTCCAGATCGACCTGTTGAAACGCCTCGATGCGAACGCAGCCGCATAGGTAAACATATATAATTATACTTAATATGCATTCCCGAACAATTTAATCTGCGGCCTTCATGAATTCTCTTTTCAATAATATCCGGTGTTTACACAATATGAATTTTTGCTCGGGTAACTGAGTCATCTGACAGGCCGCAGGTATTAGTTCAAGTGCGTCCAAAAACGCTTCACGAGAGTGCGCGAAATATGAGTGTGGATCAAAAGCTGACAATTCTCATCGCGGACGACTCCACGGTCCTGCGGATGAAATTGCGCGAATACCTCGGCCAAATCGCACCGAATGTAGAGATCGTGGAAGCCGACACCAGAGATTCCGCATTGAAGGCGATCGTCGACCTGCATATCGACGTCGTCTTTCTCGACATCAACATGCCGGAGCTCTCCAATCTGCATGCGCTTCATCTTCTCAAGAAGAAGGGCGACAGCATTTTTGTGGTGCTGATGTCGGGGGCCGCCGACGAGACGCTGATCAAGGCGGGCAACAAGCTGGGCTCCTACGACTTTCTCAAGAAGCCCTTCTCTCCCGAGCGCGTCCGTCAGATCCTGCGCGCCTATCAGCATCTGTCGGACCGCAAGAAGGTGCTGATCGTCGACGATTCCGCCACCGTTCGCAAAATCATCTACCGTGTGCTGGCCAATTGCCGGTTCGACATGCTGATCAGCGAGGTCGACAGCGGCAAGGAGGCGCTGGAGCTGCTGCGCGGCACACACCCCGACATCATCTTCTTCGACTACAATATGCCGGGCCTCGACGGCATTCAGGCAGCCCAGCGCCTCAGAGCGGAAAACCCGGGGATCAAACTGGTGATGATTTCCTCGCAGGACCTTTCCGGCCACCGGGAAGCCTGCCGCAAGGCCGGGATCTTCGCGCTTTTGAAAAAGCCCTTCTTCGCCAACGAGGTCGATTTCGTCCTCCACCACCTCTACGGCCTGAACATACCGCAGTCGCTGGAAAAAACGCCGAACGTCACACTGTTGAAGGAATAGGCGCGCGGCCTATTCGCTGACGATGCCTTCCGGCGCGGTCTCAATGCGGAAGGCGGCGACCATCAGGGCGCGGGTGTAATCCGTCCGCGGATGATCGAAGATCTCTTCCGCCGTGCCCGCCTCCACCACCTTGCCCTTGCGCATGACGATGACATCGTTGGCCAGCGCACGCACCACCTTCAGATCGTGGCTGATGAAGAGATAGGCCAGATCGTGCTTCTTCTGCAGCTCGCGCAGGAGATCTACGACCTGCGCCTGCATGCTCATGTCGAGGGCGGAGGTCGGCTCGTCGAGCATGACGAATTTCGGTTCCAGCACCATGGCGCGAGCAACCGAGATGCGCTGGCGCTGACCGCCGGAAAACTCGTGCGGATAGCGATGGCGCACGGCCGGATCGATGCCCACTTCCTCCAGCGCCTTGCAGACCCGCTGGTCCCGCTCGGCTGCGGAAATGCCGGGGAAGTGCACCAGCAACCCTTCACCGACGATATCAGCGACCGAAATGCGCGGGCTCAGCGAGCCAAAGGGATCCTGAAAGACGATCTGCATGTCGCGGCGAAGCGGCCGCATCTCCTTCCAGGATCGCTCCTGGATATCCTTGCCGAGAAACGCGATGCGGCCCTCGGACGAGATCATGCGCAGGAGCGCCAGGCCGAGCGTCGTCTTGCCGGACCCGGATTCCCCCACCACACCGAGCGTCTGACCTTCGCGCACCGCGATGTCGATGCCGTCCACCGCCTTGATGTGGCCGACGGTCCGGCGCAGGAAGCCACGCTTGATGGGGAACCAGACTTTCAGATCATCGGCGGCGGCGACGATGGGCTTGTCGAGATCGCGCGCGGGCGGGGTGCCCTCGGGTTCGGCCGCCAGCAGATGCTTCGTGTAGGTGTGTTCGGGCGCGGTGAATATGCGCTCCGTCTTCCCATGCTCGACGATTTCGCCTTGCGTCATGACACAGACGCGATCGGCGATCTTGCGAACGATGCCGAGGTCATGGGTGATGAAAAGCATCGCCATGCCCTGGCTGTTCTGAAGCTCTTTCAGGAGCTTCAGGATCTGCGCCTGGACGGTCACGTCGAGCGCGGTGGTCGGCTCGTCGGCGATCAGCAGATCGGATTCGTTGGCGAGCGCCATGGCGATCATCACGCGCTGGCGTTGACCGCCGGAAAGCTGGTGCGGATAGCTTTTCAGGCGGCTTTCCGGATCGCGGATGCCGACCTGATCGAGCAACTCGATCGTGCGCTTGCGGGCGCGGGCATCGCCCATGCCGCGATGCAGTTTCAGAACCTCCATGATCTGGCGTTCCACCTGATGCAGAGGATTGAGCGAGGTCATCGGCTCCTGAAAGATCATCGCGAT